>BPKC01000001.1:0-1200000 GCA_026004935.1 Rhodothalassiaceae bacterium | reverse complement strand
GACGAGCAGCAGGAACAGCTTCGCGAACTGATCGCGCGTCAGCCCTGCGGCGCGCGCAAGTACGGCAAGTCCCTCCCCACCGCGGTCGACGAAGATCCGCCAAGCCGTCCGGAGGTCTATGCCTCCCAGCTCCGCCAGACCGGCGACGAACATTGCCAGATGCCGACTCCTGAGGCAAGCCAGAAGAAATTCCGGCGTCAATTCGCCGCGTTCCTTCAGGCGCCGCGCCAGCGCGAAGGCCTTCGCATGGGCGCTCTGCTCGGGCGCGTGGGTGGCCTTCAACGCCTCCACCGCGGAATGGACCGCGCGGTCGAGGACGAGCGGATCCACCTTCACGCGCTTCAGAATCTCATGGCGCAGCGCCGCCCCCACCCACCAGAACATCTTCAGCGCCAGATGATCCGGCAGATCATGGCGGCGCACGAGCGGCTCCTGGAACCGGTCAACCCGCTGGGATTCGGCGACGAGGTATTCCATCGCCTTCTCGGACAGCCGGGCGTCGGGATTGCGGAGCAGCGCTTCGATCACGTCGTCCTCGCCGTATTCGACGAGGGCGTCGCTCACGGCCTCGCTCAGCTCGTCGCGCATGGCGATCGCAAGCCGGTGCTCATGGCTGCGCCAGCGGATGATCTCGATGAGATCGGGATCGCGCAGGGCGCGGCTTTTGAGCAGGATCGGGCGCGCGACGGCGATCTCGTCATGGGCGAGCAGGCGCTCGACTTCCGGCAGTTCGATGCCGCTGCGGGCGAGCGCATGGGCGAGCTGCTCGCGCACCACCGTTTCGACCTCCTCGAGCAGCTTGATCAGGATGTCGGAGATGAGAGCCCGTTCCTGTTCGGTGAGCCGCCCCTCTTCGCTGAGAAACAGGTCGGTGACGTTCTCGAGCAGCGTCGCACGGGCGTGGGCCGAGCGCTCGCGCGCCAGACGCATCAGGTCTTCGATCGCCCACTGCCTCGCCATCCCTGCGCTCACCCCGCATCCTCTTGGGCCGGCAGCAGGCGGCAACACCCTGACGCATGCCCGGGCATCGGCCGCGACTCCCTGCTCCGCCCGCCGGGCGCCAAGCGGCCCGGCCACTCTACGGCAGGCTGAATCATGCCGTCGTGCAGGTCAACAAATTCTTAAAATGTGGCTAGTTCGCCAAGATTGACATGTTTTCCGGCGGTTCGCCAGCAGATTGACTTCGCGATCCGCCCTGCCCTGTCCCGATTTCAAACTCGAAAAACCGGGTGTGTTCTGCCGAGATCGGTGAAGTAATTCTCTAGCGGTCATCGAAGCTGGCGCGGACCTCGGCCGCGAGCTCGTGATCGCCGATGACGCCGAGGATTTCGTCCGCGTGCACGCTGCTGTGCCCTTCCTCGGCCACGAGCACGAGCTCGGCATGATGGCGGTTCATCCGCCGGATCACGTCGACCATCAGATCCCCCGGCCGCGCAAGGATGAAGCGGCGCATCACCTGCGGCGGCTCTCCCGATCCCTGCGCATCGCCCGCGCGCGCCCCGGCGAACCGGCGCCAGTCCTCGATGCGCATGACGCCGCTGACATGGCGGCCTCTCACGAGCAGGGCATATCCCGTCTCGCCCTCCATCACGAGCGGCCGCAGCGTGACGTCCGCGCGGTCGAGCCGGCCCGAGACCGCGATGCGGCCCTTTACCGGCGCCATCACCTCGCGCGCGGGGCGCACGAGGAACATGTTGGTGTGACGGTCCTTCGGAATGCGGTGGCCCCGCCGCAAGAGCTTGAAGGTGTAGATGTTTTCCGACGAGAGGGCGCGGCGCGTGCCGATCGCGCAGGCGACCGCGATGATGGCCGGCACGATGACCGAATACGCGGTCGTCATCTCGAACATCATCAGAATGGCGGTCATCGCGGCCCCCGTGCCGCCTCCCACCATCGCGGCCATGCCGATCAGCGCGAACTGGGCCGCCGTGAGATCGAGCTCGGGGAAGAGCATGCCGGCGAGGCTGCCGAAGGCGCCCCCGAGCGTCGCGCCCAGAAAGAGCGAGGGCGCGAAGACGCCGCCCGAAGCCCCGCTCGCCAGCGACAGGGTGGTGGCGAACAGCTTGGCGACGAACAGCAGGAAGAGTGTCTCCGCCACATCGAGGCGGCCATGGAGCACCTCCTCGATCGTGCCATAGCCGACGCCGTCGACATGATAGGCCCCGGTCGTGGGCTGAAGCAGAAGGAACAGGCCGCCCAGGACGGCAAACCCGGCCACGGCCCGCAGGTAGGGGTTCGGCAGACGCGCCTCCATCACGTCCTCGAGGCCGTGCAGCCCCCGGACGAAGGCGAAGGCGGCGAGCCCGCAGATCACGCCGAGCGCGACATAAAGGGGCAGCAGCGCGGGGTTCGTGGGCAGCGCGACATTGGAGACCTCGGCGAGCGAGAGCGTGAAGGCCGGCGCAAGGCCGAAGGCCATTCGCCCGACATAGGTGGCCGTGCCGGTCGCCAGCACCACGGGCAGGAAGGTGCGGGCGCTGACCTCGGGCAGCATCAGTTCGATCGCGAACATCACGCCGCCGAGCGGGGTGTTGAAGGTCGCCGCGATGCCGGCCCCGGCACCCGCGGCCACCAGCGTGATCACCTGCCAGGTCGCCAGCCGCCCCCATTGGCCGAAGACCGAGCCGATGGCGCTGCCGATCTGGATGATCGGCCCCTCGCGCCCCACCGAATGGCCGCTGCCGATGGAGATCGCGCTCGCCAGCGCCTTCGCGAACACGACGACGGGGCGGATCACGCCGCCCTTGTAGTAGATGGCGTCCATCACCTCGGGCACGCCATGGCCCTTCGCCTCGGGCGCGAAGCGGCGGACGATGAATACCACCACGAGCCCGCCCAGCACCGGCGCCAGCAGGATCCACGGACCGAACGGTGAAGGGGGCGTCAGGCGGTTGGCGTCGAAGGCGACCGAGATTTCGCCCGCAAAAAAGAGGTTGTGGAAGAAGGCGATGAGTACGCGGAACACGGCGGCCCCGATCCCCGTCGCCACACCCAGCGCGACGGCGACGAGGCTGAGCGAGACCAGCGACAGCTCCCGGCGCGTCCGATCGGCCATGACGGTTGCCCTTGTCAAAGCGGTCGCTCAACAGAGACGGGCGAAAGCCGCGGCCCGATGCGCATCGGGGCGCGGTCGGCGCCATGCGCGGCGGGCCCCCGCACAGCAGGGCCACCGCCCGTGTGCGCCTTGCGCTTAGCGGATGCCTTCCGGTGATGGCAAGCGGCGCGCCGGACCGTGGCGGGTCTCTAGTCTTCCCCCTGCTCCGCCTCGTGGCGCAGGGCCCTCAGCAGCGCCCGCAGCGCCTGCCGCACGCGCGGGCTGTCGACCGCCATGAGGTCCTTTGCCGCGGCGATCGCATCCTCGCTGAAGGAGAGGATGGGATCGATGTCCGCCTCGCCGAGGCGGCCGAAGGGGTCGCGCGGGAAGAAGTCCGTGACATCGGCGCCGAGCAGGCGCGCCAGCACATACAGCCGTCCCGCGCTGATGCGATTGCTGCCGTTCTCGTATTTCTGCACCTGCTGATAGGACAGCCCGAGCGCCGCGGCGAGCTCCTGCTGCGTGATCCCCGCGGCAAGCCTGCGCTCGCGGATGCGCCTGCCCACGAACGCATCGATCTCCTTGGCCAGCCGGCGGGCCTCGCCGGCGCGGCCGCTCATGCGGGCCTGCCGCCGTGCGTCTCGATCAGCCTCGTTCATGCCTCCTGCCCCGTTTTCGCCATCTTCTCTCGCCTCGTCGGGTCTGCCTGCGGAACACGGGAGCAGCCAGGGTCCGGCTTGCCACCACCGCAAAAAGATCGGATAGTAGGAACGAATCCGCGCCGCCCGCCCGCGACGGAAGCTCCTGCAGCCGCCCCCGCACGGGGCCGACATTGACGGGCGGCCGCCGGACCGGCGGGGCCGGGATGGCGCGGCGCCATGCCAACGGGAAACGAAGTGAAGCCCATGATGCGAGCCCTGTCGCTGCCACGGATCTCCTCCTTCGGAATGTTGCGGCTTGCCGTTTCCATCCTTGTCCCGCTCGCGTTCCTTGTGCTTCCCGGATGCTCCTCATCCAAGAAAGACACATATATCGCGCGAGATGTCAATGTCTTATACAATCTCGGCTACGAGAACCTGCTGCGCAAGCGCTGGCAGGTGGCGGCTGCGGCCTTCGACGAGGTCGAGCGCCAGCATCCGTACTCGAGCTGGGCGCGCCGGGCGCAGCTGATGTCGGCCTATGCGCACTACATGAACCGGAAATATGACGACGCGATTCTCGCGGCCGAGCGATTCCTGAGCCTGCACCCCGGCAGCAAACTTGCGTCCTATGCGCATTACCTGATCGCGGTGAGCTATTTCGAGCAGATGACGGACGTCTACCGCGACCAGACGGTGACGCTGAAGGCGCGCGACGCCCTGCGCGAGGTCATCAAGCGCTATCCCGAGACCGACTATGCGACGGATGCCAAGCTGAAGCTTGCGCTGGTCGAGGATCAGCTCGCCGCCCACGACATGATGGTGGGCCGCTTCTATCTGAAGCAGGGACACTATCTCGCGGCCATCCTGCGCTTCCGGCACGTGCTGCAGGAGTACCAGACCTCCACCCAGACGCCCGAGGCGCTGCACCGGCTTGTCGAGGCCTATTCGGCGCTCGGGATCGAGGACGAGGCCCGGCGCTACGCGGCGGTGCTCGGCGCCAATTTTCCGGGCAGCCGCTGGTACCGCTACTCCTACGCGCTTTTGGAAAAGAAGACCCTGAAGGAGGACCGGAAGCGCGGCTTCTTCGCTTGGCTCTTCTAGCCGCGCGGCCGCGGCCCGAGGGAGTGTGGATGCCGTGCCCGCCCGACTCGAGGAGCTGACGATCCGCGATATCGTGCTGGTGGAAGAGGCGCGGCTGACCTTCGCGCCCGGACTCAACATCCTCACCGGCGAGACGGGTGCGGGCAAGTCCATCCTGCTTGACGCCCTGGGGCTTGCGCTCGGTGCCCGGGCGGAGGCGCGGCTGCTGCGCGCAGGCGCCGCGCGCGCGCAGGTCACCGCCATCTTCGCGCTGGACGGCGGGAGCGAACGCGCCATCCGCGGGCTTCTGGACGAGCAGGGCCTTGCGGGCGCCGATGACGGCCTGCTCTATCTGCGGCGCAGTCTCGATTCGACGGGCGCGAGCCGGGCCTTCGTCAACGACCAGCCGGTGACGGTGGGCTTTCTGCGCGGGCTGGGCGAGCTTCTCGTCGAAATCCATGGCCAGCATGACGAGCGCGGCCTGCTGCAGCCGGCCAGCCACCGGAGGATTCTCGACGCCTTCGGCGGCCACGACGCCCTGCTGGCCGCCGTGGCCGCGCGCCATCGGGAGGTGACGGAGCTTGCCGCGCGGCTTTCCGCCCTGGAGCGGGATCGCGAGAAGCTGGCCGAGCAGCGGAGCTACCTGGACCACGCCGTGCGCGAGCTCAAGGAGCTCGCGCCGCAGCCGGGCGAGGAGACGGCGCTGGCCGAGGAACGCCAGCAGCTCATCGAGATGGCCCGCATCCGGGCGGATCTCGACGAGATCGCGGCGTTCGTCGCCGGCGAAGGCGGCGCGGACGAGCGGCTGGCGGCGGCGCTGCGCCGGCTCGAGCGGCTGCATGCGCCCGCCCTCGGCGGGGCCCTTTCCGAGATCATCGAGGCGCTGGCGCGCGCGCAGACCGAGGCGGCGGAAGCTGGCCATGCGCTGCAGCGGCTGCTCACCTCCTTCGAAGAGGAGCCGGGCCGGGTGGAGGCCGTGGAGGAACGCCTGTTCGCCATCCGCGCGCTGGCGCGCAAGCACCAGGTGCCCCCGGACGAGCTGGCCGATCTCGCAGCCCGGCTCGAGGACGAGCTCAAGCGCCTCGGCGAGGTCGAGGAGTCGCACGAGGAGATCCGCGCCGCGCTCGCCGCGGCCGAGGCGGCGCTGGCGGATGCTGTCGCGCGTCTCGGGCAGGCGCGCCGGGAAGCCGCGCACCGGCTCGAAAAGGAGGTCGCCGCCGAGCTGCCGGCCCTCAAGCTCGCCGGCGCACGCTTCCGGGTGCGCGTCGACGCCCTGCCGCGCGCGCGCTGGACGGCCGCGGGCGGCGACGAGGTCGCCTTCGAGATCGCGACCCAGCCGAAGGCTCCCTTCGGTCCGCTGGCGAAGATCGCCTCCGGCGGCGAACTTGCGCGCATCATGCTGGCGCTCAAGGTGGTGCTGCGCGAGGCGGCGGGCGCCGCCGTCATGGTCTTCGACGAGATCGACCGCGGCATCGGCGGCGCGACCGCCGCGGCGGTGGGCGAGCGGCTGGCGCGGCTTGCGGCGGACGCGCAGGTGCTGCTGGTCACCCACAGCCCGCAGGTCGCAGCCTTCGCCGACCGCCATTTCCGGATCGACAAGGCAGGCGGACCGGGCGCGCCGCGCACCGACGTCCGGCTTCTCGACGAGAAGGCGCGGGTCGAGGAGATCGCGCGCATGCTCTCGGGCAGCGAGGTCACCGACGAGGCGCGCCGCGCAGCCGAGCGGCTCCTCGCCCAGCACCGGGCGCGGCGCAAGCCGGCCGCGGCCGCATCCGGCTGAGGCGGCCGGGGCAAAAGAACGCGGAAAGGCGTGCAAGCCACATGACGCAGAAGGCGCAGGACCGTCCCCCCGTGGAGCGCTTCAGGGTGCCGCCCGATGATCCGCTGCGGCGCAAGCCCGTGCTGGCGCTGAGCGAAGAGGAGGCGCGCATAGAGCTGGAGCGGCTCGCAAAGGAGATCGCCTGGCACGACTGGCTCTATTACCGCGAAGCCGCCCCCGAGATCTCGGATGCCGAGTACGACGCGCTGCGCGCCCGCAACACCGCCATCGAGAGGCGCTTTCCGCATCTCGTGCGCCCCGACAGCCCATCGAAGCGCGTCGGGGCGCCGCCGTCCGAGAAATTCCCGAAATGGCGCCACCGGGTGCCGATGCTCTCGCTCGACAACGCCTTCTCCGACGAGGAAGTAGTGGCGTTCGTGGAGCGCGCCCGACGCTTCCTCGGCCTCGATGCGGCCACGGCATTGGCGCTGACCGCCGAACCCAAGTTCGACGGGCTTTCGCTCGCGCTCATCTACGAGGACGGCCGGCTCGTGCGCGCGGCGACCCGCGGTGACGGCTACGAGGGCGAGGACGTCACCGCGAACGCCATGACCATCGGCGACATCCCGAAGACGCTGGCGGGTTCAGGCTGGCCGCGCACGCTCGAGGCGCGCGGCGAGGTCTACATGCTCAAGAGCGACTTCCTCAAGCTCAACGCCGAGCAGGAGGCCCGCGGCGAGCAGACCTTCGCCAATCCCCGCAACGCGGCTGCCGGCTCCCTGCGCCAGCTGGATCCGGCGGTGACCGCGGCCCGGCCGCTCAGGTTCGCCTGCTGGGGCTGGGGTTTCGTGAGCGACTGGCCTTTTGAGACGCAGTGGGAATCCTACGCGGCCCTGAAAAGCTGGGGACTGCCGTTCAGCGACCACAACAGATTCTGCCCGGATCTCGACGCCGCGCTCGCCTATTACCGCGAGATGGAAGCCGCGCGGGCGACCCTCGACTTCGACATCGACGGCGTCGTCTACAAGATCGACCGGCTCGACCTGCAGCGCCGGCTGGGCGAGGTGGAGCGCGTGCCCCGCTGGGCGGTGGCCCGCAAATTCCCGGCCCACCGCGGCGAGACGATCCTGAAGGACATCATCATACAGGTCGGCCGCACCGGCGCGCTCACCCCGGTGGCGGTGCTGGAGCCGGTGACCATCGGCGGCGTCGTGGTGCAGCGCGCCAGCCTCCACAACAAGGATGAAATCGAGCGCCTCGGCGTGATGATCGGCGACTGGGTGGAGGTGGAGCGCGCGGGCGACGTGATCCCCCACATCGTGCGCGTCATCACCGAGCGGCGGCCGAAGGACGCGCGCCCTTTCGTCTTCCCCGACCACTGCCCGGTCTGCGGCTCGCTGGCGGTGCCGGACGGGGTCATCATCCGCTGCACGGGCGGCCTGTTCTGCCCGGCCCAGCGCGTCGAGCGGCTGCGCCACTTCGTCTCGCGCGACGCCTTCGACATCGAGGGCCTCGGCGACAAACAGATCGCCATCCTGTTCGAACGCGGGGCCATTCGGAGCCCGGCGGATCTGTTCACGCTTGAGGCGCGCAACGGCGAGCTGAAGATCGAGGAATGGAAGGGCTGGGGAAAGAAATCCGTCGCCAATCTCTTCGCCGCCATCGACGCGCGCCGGAAGATCCCCTTCCACCGCTTCCTCTTCGCCCTCGGGATCCGCTATGTCGGCCAGGTGACGGCGAAGCTCCTTGCGCGCCATTTCCACGACATCGACAGCTTCCTCACCCTCGTCGAAGGAGATCCCGGCCATGCGCGGGAGGTGCTGGAGGCCATCGAGGGCATCGGCCCGACGGTCGCGGAATCCATCGTCGCCTTCTTCCGCGAGCCTCACAACCGGGAGATCGTTCACGATCTCTTGCGGCATGTGACGGTGCTGCCCGAAGAAGAGCGGATCGCGACCGCAAGTCCGATCGCGGGCAAGACCATCGTTTTCACCGGCACGCTCGAATCGATGACCCGCGAGGAGGCCAAAGCCCGCGCCGAAAGACTCGGCGCGAAGGTGGCCAGCTCGGTCTCCGCGCGAACCGATTTCGTCGTCGCCGGACCGGGCGCCGGATCCAAGCTGAAGAAGGCGCAGGAACTGGGCGTCAGGATCATCGACGAGCAGGCCTGGCTTTCCCTGCTGGCGGAGGCCGAAGGGACCGCGGGCTGACGGCGGTGCGCGCCAACTCTTTCACATTCGCATATGTGCAACGCGGCAGGCATGCATAAAACGCATGGCTGCTGTGCGTGCACGTGATCTCCTCAGAGAGAAAAAAGGCATTATGTGTGAAGCGGTTCGCGCAGCGGACCCGAGTCGATCAGCGAGGAGAACAGTCATGTTGCAGCGCATCAAGAATGCCGTCCGTCTGGCCGCCGCCGGCCTCTTCGGCCATCAGACCGACTTTTTCGAGGTCATGAAGCTCTACGGCCGGCTTCCGAGCGATGCGGAGGCCGCGCGCATCGTCGCGCTGAGGGTCACTGCCCGTCAGCCGGTGCCGGCGCGTCAGGATCTGCCCCGCGCCGCCTGACCAGCGGCCGGGCGGGCAGCGGCCGGCCGCGGCCTGCGCGCGCGAGCGCCATCGTCGCCCAGCCGTCCTCGATCCACACGGCGCGCGCGATCAGCCCGAAGCGGCGGTAGCGGCGGATCACGCCCCGCGCCTCGGCCTCGAGAATGCCCGACATCACCAGCCAGCCGTCCGGGGCGAGGCTGCCGGCGATCGCCGGCGCGAGCGCCTTGAGCGGCCCGGCCAGGATGTTCGCGACGATGAGCCCGAAGGGGGCCGCGCGCCGGAGGAGCGGGTGATGTAGCCCGGGGGCGATGACGAGCGCGAGCGCCGGCCCCTTTCCCCGTGCGGCACGGGTGCGCAGGGCCACCCGGTTGCGGCGCGCGTGGTCGGCCACGACGGCGCGGACCGCGGGGTCGATGTCGCTCGCCCACAGCGCGCGCTTCCAGACCGCGGCCATCGCAAGCCCCAGCAGACCCGAACCGCAGCCGAGATCGAGCATGGGCGCAAGAGCCGGCCTGCGCCGCCGGCGCGCCAGGGCGTCCAGCATCATCAGAACGCCCCGGGTCGTGGGGTGATGGCCGGTGCCGAAGGCGGTCGAGGCCGTCACCGCGAGCGCGGTCCGGCCCGGCCAGAAACCGGCGTGATCGGGAGCGGTCAGAATGCGCCAGCGTCCCACGAGCTGCGCGGGCAGCCCCGCCTGGGACAGCCGCACCCAGTCCTGCTCCGCGAGGGGCTCGGGGACGGGCATCTCCCCACCCAGCGCGCCGGCCGGCAGACCGGCCTCAAGATGCGCGAAAAGCGCGGCCGCAAGCGCATGCGCCGTCTCGGCGGTCAGATCCGCGCCGGTCATGGTGACGGCAAGCCGGGCGGGCGGTGCATCTTGGGCGCAGGCGGCCTGCGGCAGCGCGAGATCCACTGCGAGGGCCGGTGCGCCGGGTTCGGCCGCGAGCGCCTCCACCGCCTCGTCGAGGAGCAGGAAGGCGGTCTCGGCCAGATCCGGCGCCAGCGCCAGCCGCCAGACGAATCCCGCGGCGGTGCTCACCCGGCGGGCTCCAGGAAATGGGCGATGACGTGCTTGGCGCCCGATGTCTCGAAGGCGACGACCAGCTTGTCGCCGTCGACCTCCAGAACCTCGCCGTAGCCGAACTTCTGGTGGAAGACCCGCTCGCCCACCGCAAAGCGCGGCGGCTCGGCAGCCGGGGGCAGACGCCGGGTTTCGGCGGCCAGCTGGCGGGCCATCCGCCGGCGTCGGGCGCGCTCCCAGCCCGGTCCGCGCTTCAGCTCCACGTCATAGCCCTGATAGGCGGCGGCGAGAGCCGGGTCGCGGCCGCCGTGGGAGGGCGCGCCGATGCCCGGCAGGTGATGGCGCTCGACATGCTCCGGTGCGATCTCCTCGATGAAGCGCGAGGGGATCAGCGACTGCCACTGGCCGAAGACGAGGCGGCTCGCCGCATGCAGGATGACGGCCCGCCGGCGCGCGCGCGTGAGCCCGACATAGGCGAGCCGGCGTTCCTCCTCCAGCGCCTTCTCGCCGCCCTCGTCCAGCGCACGCTGGTTGGGGAACACGCCCTCCTCCCAGCCGGGCAGATACACGGTGTGGAACTCGAGGCCCTTGGCCGCATGCAGCGTCATCAGCGAGATCTTGTCGCCCTCGGCCGCGGCCTCGTTTTCCATCACCACCGCGATGTGCTCGAGGAACCCCTGAAGGTTTTCGAACTCGGCCATGGCGCGCACCAGCTCGGCGAGATTCTCGAGCCGGCCCGGCGCGTCCGCGGTGCGCGCCTGCTGCCACATGGCGATGTAGCCCGATTCCTCGAGCACCCGCTCGGCGAGCTCGGTGTGCGGCAGCCCGGCCGCCTCCTCGCGCCAGCGCAGGAACTGCTCGACGAGACGCGACAAGGCCCCGCGCGCGGCCGGCCGCAGCTCGTCGGTCGTCGTGATTCGCATGGCCGCCGAGAACAGAGACAGCCCCTCGGCCCTCGCCAGCCGCTGCAGCGTCCGGACCGTCGCCTCGCCGATCCCGCGTTTGGGCACATTGATGATGCGGGCGAAGGCGAGGTCGTCGTCGGGATTGGCGATCACTCTGAGATAAGCCAGCGCGTCCCGGATCTCCTGGCGCTCGTAGAAGCGCGGTCCGCCGACGACCCGATAGGGCAGCCCGATCTGGATGAGACGCTCCTCGAAGGGCCGGGTCTGGAAGCCCGCGCGCACGAGGATCGCGATCTCGCCCAGCGGCACGCCGGCGCGGTTTTCCGCCTCGATGAGATCGGTGACGGTCTGCGCCTCCTCCTCGCCGTCCCAGACCGCGATGATCCGCACCTTCTCGCCCGGCCCGCCCTCGGTTTTCAGCGTCTTGCCGAGCCGGCCGCGGTTCGCCGCAATCAGCGACGAGGCCGCGCCCAGGATGTGGCCCGTCGAGCGGTAGTTGCGCTCCAGCCGGATGATGCGGGCCGTCGGGAAGTCCTGCTCGAAGCGCAGAATGTTGCCGATCTCCGCCCCGCGCCAGCCGTAGATCGACTGGTCGTCGTCGCCGACGCAGCACAGATTGCCGTCCGCATCGGCCAGCAGCCGCAGCCACAGGTATTGTGCCGCGTTGGTATCCTGATACTCGTCGACGAGGATGTAGCGGAAGCGGCCCTTGAGCGCCGCGCGCACATCGGCCTGCTCGCGCATGACCGTGATCATGTTGAGGATCAGGCCGCCGAAATCCACGGCATTCAGGCTTCTCAGCCGCTCTTCGTAGGCCGCATAGAGCTCCGTGCCGCGCCCGTCCGCGAAGGCGGCGGCCTCGTCCGCAGGCAGGCTGTCGGCAGGAAGCCCGCGGTTCTTCCAGCGGTCGATGAGCTGGGCCAGCAGGCGCGCCGGCCAGCGCTTGGCGTCGATGTCGGCTTCGGCGAGAAGCTGCTTGATCAGCCGTTCCTGATCGTCGGTGTCCAGTATCGTGAAATCGGGCTTGAGGCCCACATGCTCGGCGTGGCGCCTGAGCCAGCGCGCCGAGATGGCATGGAACGTCCCGAGCGCCATGCCGGCCACCGGGCGGCCGATCAGCCGCTCGACGCGCTGGCCCATCTCGGCGGCCGCCTTGTTGGTGAAGGTGACGGCCAGGATCTCGTGGGGGCCCGCGCGCCCGGTCGCCAGCAGATGCGCGATGCGGCAGGTGAGCACCCGCGTCTTGCCGGTGCCCGCGCCCGCGAGCACGAGCAGAGGGCCGTCCAGCGTGGTGACCGCCTCGCGCTGCTCCGGATTGAGCGCCGCAAGATAGGGGGCTGCACCCGTCATCGCCAAGCGGGATCCTCCCATGCCTCGAAAGCCGTTCCGCCACGGTCTATCTAGGCGAAGGCGCGCGCCGGGGAAAGGTGGAGGCGGGCAAGATTTCGGAAACCACATTGCGCCAAGGTGGAATGCTCCGGTGACGGCGGCAGGACGGATCCAGCGCTTGTCATGACCGAAAGCCGTTCGAGAACGCAGAACCATCCCGAAAGACCCCGCAAGCTGTGGGATCGCGATCCGGGTCTTGCGGCGCTCCTACCGGTGAGACCGGAGACTTCCGTTCCCTGGGAGGGCGGCCGGCGGCTCAGGGACTGGTGGTATGCCGCGCGGGCAGACCGCCTCATGCCGGCGTGGCGCGACTTCAGCCCGCGCGCGATGGGGCGCTGGCTGAGCGGCGTCATCGTGTTCAGGGTGGTCGGGGGATCGGACGAACCGGACTTCATCGTCCGTCTTGCGGGAGAGGACTACCGCCGGACCGCCGGCACCGGCCTCAAGGGTCAGGCGCTTGCGGTTTTCCCCGATGCCGAGCCGATCCGCGCGCGGTTTCTCTGGGCGCTCGCGCACCGCCTGCCCTACATGGCGCTCGACCTGCCGTCGCACTGGGCGGGAAAGGATTTCGTGCGGTTCCGCAGCCTCGTCGTGCCGCTCGGCGACGAGTGCGGCCGGGTGGATCACCTCGTGGGCCATGCCCATTACTTCATCGCACGAAACGGGCCGCGCCGCTGAGGAGGGCACAACCTTTTCGCGGGGCCCCTGATCCGCTACAATGTCTGAAAGAACAGGATGCACGCATCAGGCGAGATAAGGCGCCGGGGCCGCCCGCTTCCCGCCAGCCGGCATGTGGAGAACGGGCATGGTGAGGGTGCCTTCCATCTTCCGGCGGGGCCGCGACGATCCTGGGCTTGAGGCTCTCATCCCCGTCGGAGAGAACAGCGAGATCCCCTGGGAGGGCGGTCGCAAGCTCAAGGAATGGTGGTTTGCGGCCCGCGGGGACCGCGACGTGCCGCCCGCGAGCGCCTTCCACCCCAGAGTGGTCGGCCGCCACCTGCCGACGACCGCGCTCTACGACGTCCTTCCCGAAGAGCCCTTCTTCCGCGTGCGGCTGGCCGGCGAGGAGTACCGCCGCGCGGCGGGGCGTCCGCTCAAGGGGATCACCCATCGCGACGTGCCGAATGCCGGCCCCATCTTCGCGCGCTTCCGCTGGGCGGTGGAGAACCGTGCGCCCTACATGGTGGTCGACCTGCCGCTGCTGTGGGCGGGCAAGGAATACATGCTCTTTTCGAGCCTCGTGGTGCCGCTGGCCGACGAGGAGGGCAGGATCATCAGACTCGTATCCCAGAACCGGTACCGGATGATGGAGTAGGCGGGCGAGGAAATGGTGGGCGCGGCTGGGATCGAACCAGCGACCCCTACGATGTCAACGTAGTGCTCTCCCGCTGAGCTACGCGCCCGGCACGCGTCCCGGACCGCGGCATGATCGCCCGCCGCCCGCATCGCGCGCGGGGTTCCTTAGCGCGGCGCCCCGGGCCTGACAAGCCCCTTCGCTGCTCGATCAGGAGGCCCTTCCTTTTGTCGACTGCGAGAGACGCAAGACAGGCACCGGCGCCGGAAGGCGCCGATGCGCGACCCGTTCAACCTTCCGCATCCACCTCGACCAGTGAAGCCTGCCGGCCGTGACGATTTTCCGGGCAGCCGGGGCCGGCGTCTGCGGGCGCTGGATCCGCCGGTCAAGCCGGCGGATGACGAAGCAAGGGATGCGCCCATTGGTCGAGCGGGCTGGTGACGGAGCAAATGCGGCAGCGGGCGGCGCAGCTTTTTCCTCGTCATTCGCCGCGAAAGCGGCGAATCCAGCCGCCGTGCGTGGCGGCGCCGGCGCCGGGCATTGGTCCCGCCTCCCGCTGGATCCGCCGGTCAAGCCGGCGGATGACGACGGAAGGAGCCGCATTCGCCGGTCAAGCCGTTGACATGCCCGCCCCGCGTCCCGGCCTCCCTTCCAGCGTTGCCCGCCCACCGGCCGGCATCTCCGAGCGCCGATCTTTGACGACCGCCGATCACAGACCGGTGGCCGCGGACCGTGCCTTCAGTTCGCCTGCCGGCGCAGGAAGGCCGGGATCTCGAGCTGGGCATCGCCCCCGCGGCGCGCCGGCAGGGGCCGATCGTCCGGAGCGATGACCCCGGCCTCCCCTTCGCCCGCGGTGCGCCGGCGCCCGAGCCCGGTCATCCTCTCGAACAGACTGGGCCCGCGCTCCGGGCGCGTGCGCGCGGGCGATTCCTCGCCGCCCGGGGCGTTGTCATAGGCCGCCTCGGCGAAGGGGTCGCCGCTGCCCGTCGGCTCGACGTAGTCTTCCGGCATCACCGGCTCCGGGGCAACGAAGGCGGGTTCGCCTTCATCCGCAGGCGGCGCGGCGGCCGCGGGCGGCTCGGGCGTCTCGGCCGGACGGGGCGCCGCCGCGGATTCCGTTCCCGCGCGCTCCGGCGCCTGGGGCGTCTCCCGGCGCTGGAAGGAGACGACGGCGCCGCCGCCGGCGGCCGCAAGGCGCGGCGAGGCGGCCGCCTCCTCGCGCACCCGCTGCTCCGCCCGCTCCTCCTCGCGCTCGCGGCGCGCCGCGGCGTCGATGCCGGTGGCCACCACCGACACCCGCATCACCCCGTTCAGCGCCTCGTTGAAGGCGGAGCCGACGATGATGTTGGCATCGGGGTCCACCTGCTCGCGGATGTGGTTTGCCGCCTCGTCGACCTCGAAAAGCGTGAGGTCCATCCCGCCCGTGATGTTGATGATGACGCCCTTCGCGCCCTTGAGCGAGACCTCGTCGAGGAGCGGATTGGCGATCGCCGCCTCCGCCGCCTCGATGGCGCGCCGCTCGCCGGTGGCCTCGCCGGTGCCCATCATGGCCTTGCCCATTTCGCTCATCACCGTCTTGATGTCGGCGAAGTCGAGGTTGATGAGGCCGGGCATCACCATAAGATCGGTGATGCCGCGCACGCCCGAGCACAGCACGTCGTCGGCGATGCGGAAGGCGTCCTGGAAGGTGGTCTTCTCTGTCGCGATCCGGAACAGGTTCTGGTTCGGGATCACGATGAGGGTGTCGACGACCTCCTCCAGCGCGCGGATGCCCTCTTCCGCGATTTCCATGCGCCGGCGTCCCTCGAAGTGGAAGGGCTTGGTGACGACGCCGACGGTGAGAATCCCCTTCTCGCGCGCGAGCCGCGCGATCACCGGGCTCGCCCCGGTGCCCGTGCCGCCGCCCATGCCGGCCGCCAGAAAGAGCATGTGGCATCCTTCCAGATGCTCGGCGATGACATCGAGCGCCTCTTCGGCGGCCGCGCGGCCGACTTCCGGCTTCGAGCCCGCGCCGAGTCCCTGGGTGCAGCCGACGCCGAGCTGGATGCGCGCGTCGGTGGCGGCCGCCGCCAGCGCCTGGGCGTCCGTGTTCGCGACGACGAAGGACACGCCCTCGATGCCGGCCGCGATCATGTTGTTGACGGCGTTGCCGCCGGCACCTCCCACCCCCATCACCGTGATCCGGGGCTTGAGCTCCTTCAGCTCCACCGATGTGAGTTCGATGGCCATGGCACTTCTCCTCCTGCTTCAAAGGCCTTCAGTCGCTCCGCGTCGGGGCTTGTCCTCCTTCGGCCGCCGGCCGGCGCCCGCAAGACCGGTCCGGCGGCGCACGCGCATCAGAAGTTCTCCTTGATCCAGCGGCCGATCCCGGCCAGCCCGCCGACGGGCGCTCCCGCCGGAACCGCGCGCGGCCCGGCCCCATCGACCGCGATCTCCTCGTCGAGTCCGGCCGCGGCCTTGAGCAGGCCGGCCGCCACCGCGAACGCCGGGCCCTGCGTGGCCTCGGCGAGCCCGAGCACGCCGAGCGGCCGCCCGATCCGGATGCTCCAGCCGGGCCGCAGACGCAGCAGGGCCTCGTCCAGACCCGCCAGTTGCGCAGCGCCGCCGACGACCACGACGCGCCGCGCGGCCGGCCCGGCGAAACCGCCGGCGGCGAGCCGTTCCACCGCCATCTCGAGAATCTCGGCGACGCGCGCGGCGATGATCGCATCGAGACGCGCGACCGGAACGCTCACGAGCTCGTCGCGCAGGCCGTCCCCGATCCGCCGCAGCTCGATGGTCTCCTGCCGGCCGGCCCCCGCGGCCGCGGCATGGCCATGCAGGCATTTGAGGCGTTCGGCCTGAGCGGGCGGGACGAGCAGGCCCTCGGCGATGTCGCGGGTGATCGCGGCGCCTGCCAGCGGCAGGCTGTCGCCGTACAGGAAGCGGCCGCCGGCGAAGATTCCGAGGGCCGTGCGGCCCGCGCCGATGTCGAGCACCGCCGCACCCAGCTCGCGCTCCTCCGGCGTGAGAGCCGCGAGCCCCGCCGCGAAGGGGGCGGCGACATGGGCCTGCGGCTTCAGGTGCGCGCGCGCCACGAGGCCCGCAAGATTGGCGAGCGGTGCGCGCGGCACGGCGAGCATCTGCACCGCAAGCTCGATGCGCTCGCCCTTCAGTCCGATGGGGGCGTGCGGGCTGTCCACCTCGTCGAGCCGCCAGAGCACCGGGCGCAGGTGAAGCGGTGCGAGCGTGCCCGGCTGGCCCGTCGAGCCCGCGACCGCGATCTCCGCGCCGTCCTCCGCCTGCGCCCCCTGCAGCCAGCGCTGGAAGCGCAGCCGCGCCGCCTGATGCAGGCGCTCGATGACCTTCGGCGTCACCTCGGCGCCGTTGAGGGCGAGCGCCACGACCGTCGAGGCGTTCACCATGGGGGCGATGTTGACGGACACGATCGCCCGCTCCACCGGCACGCCGGCCAGCCGCTCGGCCTGGTCGACGCTGGCGCGCAGCGCGTGCGCGGCCGCCGCCATGTCGACGACGAAGCCCGCCTTGATGCCCTCGGACTGGCGGTGACCGATGCCGGTCACCTCGAAGCGGCCGTCCTCGCCGACATGGGCGATCAGCGTCGTCATCTTCGCGCTGCCGATGTCGATCACGGCAAGCGGCCCCTCGGATGCCGGGCGCTGGCGGCGGCGTGCGGTCATCGCCCGGACTCCCTCGCTCCGGCCGTCGCAAGCGGCGCGACGAAGACGCGGTCCGCCAGTCTGAGGTCGATGCGCGCGAGCGCGCGCTCCAGAATGCCCCCCTCGCGCTCGAGGGCCGCAAGCCGCGCGAGCGCCGCGGCGGGGCCGTAGCCCGGCCCGTCCTCGGGCAGCATGATGCGCGGGCCGTCGCGCAGGACGAGATCCCAGCGCCGATCGCCGACGCGCACGGCATGGTCCAGACGGGAAAAAACCGCCGGATGGCCCGCCGCCAGCTCCATGAGCCCGGCGAGCGCCCGGGCCGCGCCGGCCCCCGCGACGCGAAGAAGACCCGCATCCCGCCCGGCATCGTGCGCGCGGGCGAGCCGCGTGCCGTCATCCGCGACGAGCCAGGCGCCGTCATCCGCGAGCAGCACCGCCGCCGGTGTGCGCGTGGCGACCGTCACGACCAGCCGGTCCGGCCACCGGCGCTCGACACTGGCGCGCCGCACCCAGGGATCGGCCAGAAGTCCGGCCAGCACCACATCCGGATCCACAGCGATGAGCGGCCGGCCGCGCCAGCCTTGGAGATCGGCCATGATCGCCGCACGCGCGGGGCCCGCGGCACCGGTCAGCGTGATGTCCTTCACCACGAGGCCGTGGCGGCGGGCGAGATCGGCCGCCAGCGCATCCGCCGCGGCACGCAGCCCGCGTGCGGCATCGCCGAGGCCGGCCGCCGGCACTTCCATCATGAGGGCGCCGAGCGCGGCCAGCGCGCCAAGGGCCAGAAGAGCGCCCGTCCTGCGGATGCCCGCGGCCGCCGTCATCGCTGCACCCCCAGCCAGCCGTTGCGGGTCGGCTCCCGCCCCGGAAGGGGCTCGCCGATGCGCTCGATCTCCCATTCCAGCAGCACGCCGGTCAGCGCATAGACGCGCCGGCGCACCTCGCGCCCGAGGTCCTCGATGTCCGCGGCGGTCGCCGATTCCTCGGCGATGATGAAGTTGCAGTGCTTGTCCGAGATCCGGGCGCCGCCGATGCGCAGTCCGCGGCAGCCCGCGCGCGCGATCAGCTCCCACGCCTTGTGGCCGGGCGGGTTCTTGAAGGTGGAGCCCCCCGTGCGGGTGCGCAACGGTTGGGACTCCTCGCGGGCACGGATGATCTCGCGCATGCGCTGACGGATCCCGGCGGGATCGCCGGCGGTGCCCTCGAGGGTCACCGAAAGCGCGATCTGGTCGCGGCCGAGCGCGCTCGCGCGGTAGGCGAAGGCGAAGTCCTCGCGCGTCCACCACACGATGCGGCCGAGCCGCCGGTCGAAGATGCGCGCCTCGACCAGAATCTCCGCGATCTCGCCGCCGAAGGCCCCGGCATTCGTCTTCAGCCCGCCGCCGATCGTGCCGGGGATGCCGCGCAGGAAGGCGAAGCCGGCGATCCCGGCTTCGGCCGCGGTCTCGGCGATCAGGACGTCTCCAGCACCGGCACCCGCCGTGATCCGGGTGCCCGAGACATCGAGCCCGCCGAGCGCCTTTCCGGGCCGGATCACGAGCCCGCGCACGCCGCCGTCGCGCACGAGAAGATTGGAGCCGTAGCCGATCACCGTGACGGGGATCTCCGGCGGCACCGCCTCGAGAACCGCAACGAGATCCGCCTCGTCGGCCGGCTCGAAGAAGAGCTCCGCGGGACCGCCCACCTTGAACCAGGTGAACGGCGCGAGCGGGCGATCCGCCGTCAGCCGGCCGCGGGGCCGCACGGCCGCGACCGCCTCGCGCCAGTCGCCACCGGAGGGCATCTGCCGCGCCGCCATCATGCCGTCCCCTCCCGCTCGCCCATGCGGTCCGCCAGTTCAGCCGGCAAAGCGTGCGCCCACTGGCTGATCGAGCCCGCGCCCAGACAGATCACGACGTCGCCGGCGCCGAGGTCGGCTGCGAGCACGTCGGCCAGATCGGCCGGGCCCGTCGCAAGTACGACGGCGCGATGGCCGTGACCGCGGATGCCTTCTGCGAGCCGCTCGTGGCCGACGCCGGCGATCGGCGCCTCGCCGGCGGCATAGACCGGCAGCACGACGACCCGGTCCGCGTCGTTGAAGGCGGTGCAGAATTCCTCGAAAAGCGCCTGAAGCCGCGTGAAGCGGTGGGGCTGGACGACCGCATGAATCCGGCGCGCCGGCCAGAATTCCCGCGCGGCCTTCAGCACGGCCGCGATCTCCACGGGGTGATGCGCATAGTCGTCGATGACGGTCACGCCCGCCGCCTCGCCGACCCGCGAGAAGCGCCGGTGGATGCCGGCGAATTCCGCAAGGGCCCGGCGCCAGACGTCGTCGGCGATGCCGAGCAGGTCGGCGACCGCGATCGCCGCCAGCGCATTCTGGACGTTGTGCCGGCCGGGCATGGCGAGCCGCACGTCGCCGACGCGGCGTTCCGTTCCGTCGCGGCCGCGGATGACGACGTCGAACAGCATCGCGCCGTCGCCGCCGCGAAGATCCTGCGCACGCACGTCGGCCTGGGGCGAGAAGCCGTAGGTGACCACGCGCCGGTCGGCCAGATGCGGGATCAGCGCCTGGACCTCGGGATGGTCCATGCACAGGACCGCCGCGCCATAGAAGGGCACATGGCCGACGAAGGCGCGGAAGGCCGCGCGCTCGGCCTCGAAATCGCCGTAGTGGTCGAGGTGCTCCGGGTCGATGTTGGTGACGACGGCGATGGTCGCGGGCAGCTTGACGAAGCTGCCGTCGGATTCGTCGGTCTCGACCACCATCCACTCGCCCGCGCCGAGGCGGGCATTGGAGCCGTAGGCGTTGACGATGCCGCCGATGACGGCGGTGGGATCCAGCCCGCCCGCCTCCATCACCGCGGCGCACAGCGAGGTGGTGGTGGTCTTGCCGTGGCTGCCGGCGACGGCGACCGTGTATTTGAGCCGCATCAGTTCGGCGAGCATCTCGGCACGCCGCACCACCGGCACATGGCGGGCCCGCGCCGCGCGCACGTCCGGATTGTCGTCGCGCACGGCCGAGGAGATGACGAGCGCGTCGACGCCTTCCACATGCTCGGCCGCGTGGCCGACGGCGACCGGTATCCCGAGCCGGCGCAGGCGCGCGACGTTGGGCCCTTCCTGCCGATCGCAGCCCTCCACCCGGTAGCCGAGGTTGTGCATGAGTTCGGCGATCCCGGACATGCCGATGCCGCCGATGCCGACGAAATGGATGCGCTCGACGCCGAATGGCGGCCGCCTCATGACGCACCTCCCAAAAGCTGAAGACCGCCATGCGCGGGGGCTCTCCCGGCCCGGGATTCGGCGAGGAGATCACAGACGAGGTCGGCCAGCCGGTCGGCCCCGTCGCCGGTGGCGGCGGCGGCCATGGCCGCACCCATGCGCCGCAGCTCCTCGCCGTCGGCGAGCAGGGTTGCGAGGCACGCGGCCAGATGACGGGGATCGGCTTCCGCTTCCGGCAGCACGCGCAGGCCGCCGCGCAGGGCGAAGTGCCGGGCGTTGACGGACTGATGGTCGTCGGTCGCGACCGCCAGCGGGATCACGAGAGCCGGCCGACCGAGGGCCGCAAGCTCGAACAGCGTTCCGGCGCCCGCACGCGCGATCACGAGATCCGCCCCGGCCATGCGCTGCGGCGCATCCGGAAAGAAGGCGGCCACCTCGGCGCGGATCCCGGCTGCGGCATAGGCGGCCCGGGTGCGAGCGACGTCCTCCGGTCGCGCCTGCTGGACGACCGAAAGCCGCCCCCGCCACACGGGGGCGAGAGCGGCGATCGCCGCCGGCACGATGTCGGCCAGGATCCGTGCCCCCTGACTGCCGCCCAGGACGAGAATGCGCCGCTCGTTGCCGCGCGCGACGGGACGCGGTGTCGCATCCCGCAACTGGCGGCGCAGCGGCAGGCCGGTTACGGCCACCCGCCGCAGCCGCCGGGGCAGCCGGCGCGTATCCGGGAAGCTCAGCGCCACGAGGCGCGCGCGCGGCGCGAGCAGGCGGTTCACGCGCCCGAGCACCGCGTTCTGCTCGTGGACGACGACGGGCAGCCCCGCAAGCTGCGCGGCAAGCGCCGCGGGAAGCGTCGGATAGCCGCCGAAGCCGATGAGCATCCGCGCCCGCTGCCCCCTCAGGAATCGCCAGCTTGCGGCGAAATTGGGCACGATCCGCGCAAGGGCGAAGGCCCGGGCCTTCAGGTCGGCCGTGAGCCGTCCGGCCTCGAGCACCAGCGCCGGCGCGTCCTCGAGCTCTGGGCCGAAGAAGCGGGCGCCGCGGCGGTCGGTGATCATCGCGCTCGCGATCCCGCGCCGGGCGAGCGCCTCGGCCAGTGCGCGCGCGGGCATCACGTGGCCGCCCGTACCCCCGGCGGCGAGCACCACCGGGCCGCGATCATCTGCGTTCGTCATCGGCTCGTTCATGGCCGTGCTCCCGCGATCGCGCGCCCCCAGCCTGCCGCCGCCGCGTCCGGCTCGCGCCGGATGAAGGCGAGCGCAAGGCCGAGCGTGAGCGCCGAGGACAGCGCCGATGAGCCGCCGTAGGACACGAAGGGCAGCGTCATGCCCTTCGGCGGCAGCATCGCCAGGTTGACGCCGATGTTGATGGCCGCCTGAAGGCCGAGAAGCGCCGCGAGCCCGCCCGCGGCCAGCACCGCGAAGGCGTCGCCCCCGCCGTCGGAAGCGCGCGCGAGCAGCCGCAGCACGATGGTCGCATAAAGCGCGATCAGCGCCAGACCGGCGATGAGGCCGAACTCCTCGCCCGCGGCCGCGAAGATGAAGTCGGTGTGGGCGTCGGGCAGCACCTTCTTGACCGTGCCGGCCGCCGGCCCGACGCCGAGCACGCCGCCGCTCCTGATCGCCTTCAGCGCCGTCTCCACCTGATAACCGTGGCCATCGGGCCCGCGCGCCAGAAAGGCGTCGATGCGCGCGCTCACATGCGGAAAATTGAGGTAGGCGACGATGAGCGCCGCCATCCCCGCCACCACCGGAATGGCAAGCCGCTGCAGCGGCACGCCGAAGAGCAGCAGCTGCACCGAAAAGGCGGCGAGCAGCAGCAGCGTCTGCCCGACATCGGGCTGGGCGAGCATCAGCATCGCCGCGATTCCGACGAGAACGGTCGCGACCTGCGCACCCGGAAACCCCGGCTGACGGATGGCGCCGGCGAGCAGCCAGGCGGTCGTGACCATCAGGCAGGGCTTCAGGAACTCCGTGGGCTGGACCGCGATGATCCCGAGATCGAGCCAGCGGCGCGCGCCCTTGATCACATCGCCTTCGAGCAGCGTCGCGCCGACGGCGCAAAGACCCGCGAGCGCCCCCGCGATCGCAAGCCGCCGCGCGGTCACCGCATCGAGCATCGACAGCAGCAGAATTACGGCGAAGGCGGTGGCCGCGAAGACGAGCTGGCGGAAGGCGAAATGGAAGGGCGGAAGGCCGAGGCGTTCGGCCACCGCCGGGCTCGCGGAAAACGACAGCACGACGCCGATCACGAGCAGCATCAGCACGACAAGCAGGAGGCTGCGGTCGGTGGTCCACCACCAGCGCGCAAGCAGGCTGTCGTCCGCACGCGAAAGAAAGGGCCGGCCGGTCTTCATCGCTGCCCGCCCTCCTTCCCCTGCCGCGGAGACGTGCCGGCAAGCGCCATGACGATGCGGCGGAAATCCTCTCCGCGCTCCTCGAAGTCGCGGTACTGGTCGAAGGAGGCGGCCCCGGGCGACAGCAGCACCACCTCGCCGGCCTCGGCGGCGGCGGCCGCCGCCTCCACCGCCTCTTTCAGCTTCGCAAAACGCCGGCAGGGCACCCGGCCGGCGAGGGCGGCGGCGAAATCGCCCGCGCATTCGCCGAACAGCCAGGCGGCACGCACCTGCCCGAGCAGCGGTTCGAGCGCAGTGAGATCGGTGGACTTGGCGCGTCCGCCCGCCAGCCAGTGGATGCGCTGGAAGGCCGCCAGCGCGCGGGCGGCGGCGTCCAGATTGGTCGCCTTGGAATCGTTGACGAAGGTCACGCCCGCGATCTCGGCCACCAGCTCCTGGCGGTGGGCGAGACCGGGGAAGCTTTCGATCCCGGCGAAGGCCTCCTCCACTGAGAGCCCCACGAGGCGCGCGGCGGCATAGGCGGCCGCCGCATTCTCCCAGTTGTGCCGCCCGCGCAGGCGGACCAGCCGCGAAAGATCGCCGACGATCCGCCCGGCCTCGAAGGCATGATCGACGAGCCGGCCTTCGACCGTCACCTCCACCGCGACCGGCCGGTCCGGCGCGACCGCGATGGTGATAAGGTCCGAGCCGGCAAGCTCTTCCGCAAGCGTGCGGGTGACGGCGCTTTCCAGCGACAGCACGATCCGCCCGCCGCGCCGGCGCGCGAGGTCCGCGATCCGGCGCTTGGCGGCGACATAGGCGGCCATGCCGCCGTGGCGGTCGAGGTGATCGGGGGTGATGTTGAGCAGCACCCCGACATCCAGCGCGGCATCGGGACCGGCGAGATCGAGCTGGAAGGACGACAGCTCGAAGACGTACACCCCGCCCGCCTCGAGCGGTGCGAGCGAGAGGATCGGCCGGCCGATGTTGCCGGCGGCCGCGGCGGGCCGGCCCGCGGCCTCGACGACATGGGCGACGAGCGCGGTCGTCGTGGACTTGCCGTTGGTGCCGGTGATCCCGACCGTGCGGTGGGCGGCAAGGCCGGGTTCGGCGAGCGTGAAGAGATCGAGGTCGCCGATGATCGGCACACCCGCCTCCCGTGCGCGGACCGCGAGGGGATGCGCGTTCGGGCCCGTGATCGGGACGCCAGGCGAAACCAGCAGGCGTGCAAGGCCGGCGACCGCCTCCTCGGCGAGCCGCTCGTCTCCCGGAATGTCCGCCAGCGCCTCGGCGCGATCGTCATGGACCAGCACGCGGTTGCCGACCGCCAGCAGCGCCGCGCGCGCGGCGCGGCCCGTGCGCGCGAGTCCGAGGATCCCGACGGGACGCGCGAAATGCGGCAGCGGCAGCCCGCCGGCCGCCATCTCCTCCGGTCCTTCGGCCACTGCCGCCATCATGCCGCTACCTCAGCTTCAGCGTCGCAAGGCCGACCAGCGCCAGCACCAGCGAGATGATCCAGAAGCGGATCACGATGGTGGGCTCGGACCAGCCCTTGTGCTCGAAATGGTGATGCAGCGGCGCCATGCGGAAGACCCGCCGCCCGGTGAGCTTGAAGGAGACGACCTGGACGATCACCGAGACCGTCTCCAGCACGAACAGCCCGCCGATGATGACGAGCACGAGCTCCTGCTTGGCGACCATCGCCACCGCGCCCAGCGCACCGCCGATGGCGAGCGAGCCGGTATCCCCCATGAAGACGGCGGCCGGCGGGGCATTGTACCAGAGGAAACCCAGCCCCGCGCCGATCAGCGCGCCGCAGAAGACGGCAAGCTCGCCCGCGCCGCGCACGAAGGGAATCTGGAGATATTCGGCATAGATGGCGTTGCCGACGACATAGGCGATGAAGCCCAGCGCACCGGCGGCGATGATCGCCGGCATGGTGGCGAGCCCGTCCAGCCCGTCCGTCAGATTGACGGCATTGGCGGTGCCTGCGATCACCAGCACCGCAAAGGCGGGGTAGAAGACGCCCAGATCCAGCATCACCTCCTTGAAGAAGGGTACGGTGAGCGTCGGCCCGTTGAGCGCCGCGAGCACCACCGCGGCGGCCACCGCCACCACCGTCTCTCCCGCCAGCTTGACGATCCCCGGCACACCGCGCGGGTTGCGCTTCGTGACCTTGAGATAGTCGTCGACGAAGCCGATGGCGCCGAAGCCGAGCGTCACGCCCAGCACGATCCACACGAAGGGATTCCCGAGGTCGATCCAGAGCAGCGTGGACAGGCAGAGCGCGATCAGGATCATCAGCCCGCCCATCGTCGGCGTCCCCGCCTTCGTGAGCAGGTGCTGCGGCGGACCGTCGGCCCGGATCGGCTGGCCGTTCGTCTGGCGGCGCTTCAGCCAGCGGATGAGCGGCGGGCCGATGAGAAAGGAGATCAGCAGCGCGGTCAGCAGCGCCGCGCCGGTGCGGAAGGTCAGATACCGCACGAGATTGAAGACGATGAACTCGTCGGCCAGCGGTCGCAGAAGATGATACAGCATCACCCGCTCCCCTGCTCCGCCAGCCAGGCGCGCACCACCGCCGCATCGCTGAAGGGCAGCACGTCCTCTCCCACGATCTGGCCGGTCTCATGGCCCTTGCCCGTAACCAGCAGCACGTCTCCCGGCCCGAGCATGGCGAGCCCCGCGCGAATGGCCTCGGCGCGGTCGCCGATCTCGCGGGCCCCCGGCGCGCCGGCCAGCACCATCCGGCGGATGGCCGCCGGGTCCTCGCTGCGCGGGTTGTCGTCGGTGACGATCACGCGATCGGCGAGCCGCGCGGCGATCGCGCCCATCATCTCGCGCTTGCCCGGGTCGCGGTCGCCGCCGCAGCCGAAGACGATGACGATGCGTCCCTTCGCATGGGGCCGCACCGCCTCCAGCACCGCCTCGAGTCCGGCGGGGGTATGGGCGTAGTCGAGGTAGACCTCGCCGCCCGCCGGCGTGCGCCCCAGATGCTCGATCCGGCCCGGCACGGGCCGAAGCCCGGAAAGCAGCGCCAGCGCTTCCGCGACCGGCACGTCCTCGCTCAGATGCATGAGCGCCGCCGCCACCAGCGCATTGACGAGCTGGAAGCGGCCGATCAGCGGCAGCGTCACCTCGTGGCCTTCGCCCTCGGCCGTCCCGATCCGCGCCCGCTGTCCGCCCGCAAGCGGCCGCCAGTCCGCGATCCGCCAGTCCGCTCCCTTGGCGCCGATGGAAAGCACGCGCATGCCGCGGCCCCAGGCCAGCATCTCCATCTCGCGGCCCCACTCGTCCTCGACGACGACGACGGCCGGCGCGCCGGGCCTGAGCAGCTCGCCGAAGAGCCGGGCCTTGGCGTAGAAATAGGCCTCCATCGTGCGGTGATAGTCGAGATGATCGCGGGTGAGATTGGTGAAGGCGGCGGCCGACAGCCGCACCGCATCGAGCCGTTTCTGGGCGAGGCCGTGGCTCGAGGCCTCGATCGCGACCCGGCTCGCCCCTTTCTCGGCCAGCGCGGCGAGCAGCCGGTGGAGCGTCAAGGCGTCGGGAGAGGTCAGCCCGGAAGACACAAGCTCCTCGCCGATCCCGCGCACGCCGAGCGTACCGATGCTGGCGGCGGGCAGCCCGCGCGCGGCCCAGAGCTGGCGCAGGAATTCGACCACCGAGCTCTTTCCGTTCGTGCCGGTGACCGCGACCACCCGCTCCGGCTGTGCGCCGTAGAACCGTGCCGCGATCTCGGCCAGCGCGCGATGGGGATCGGGAACGGTGACGACGGGCACGGAAAGCGCCGCCGGATCCACCGCGCCTTCCGCGGCCAGCACCGCCACCGCGCCGCGCGCCACCGCATCCGGGATGAAGGCGGCGCCGTCGTGTCGGCTGCCGGGCAGGGCGGCGAAGAGGTCGCCGGGACGCACCCGCCGGCTGTCAATGGCGATGCCGCGCACCCACACGTCCGGCGCCTCCTTCAGCCCCAGAAGCTGCGAGAGCCGCCGGGGTGCGGCGGCGCCGGCGTTCATCGGGTCTGCGCCATTCTTCACCATCGCCAGCGTCATCCTGCCGCCTCCGCCCCGACCATGCGGGAGAAACGGCGCACGAGTCCGGACTCCTCATCGGCCCCGCCCGGCGAGATGCCCAGGATCGGGGCGATCCGCTCCGCCACCTCCGCCGCAACGGGCGCCGCGGTCCAGCCGGCGGTCGCAAACCCCGCCGTCTCGGCGGTGCCTTCCGGCTCGTCCAGCATCACGAAGATGAGCACCCGCGGCCGGTCCGCGGGCGCCACCGCAAGGAAGCTGGAGAGCAGCCTGTCGGGACGATAGGCGCCGTCGACGACCTTCTCGGCGGTACCCGTCTTGCCGGCAAGCGCTAGGCCGGCGACATCCGCCTGACGGCCGGTGCCCTTCAGCACGACGACCCGCATGGCCGCGCGGACCGCCTGCGCCACCTCGGCCGGCAGGACGCGCTCACCCGCCGGCCCGTCATCGCGCAGAACTGTGGCAGGACGAAGGATGCCGTCCGAGACGACCGCCGCGGCCGCGACCGCAAGCTGCAGCGGCGCGACGGCGATGCCATGGCCGAAGGCGGCGGTCAAGGTGTTGGCGTGGCGCCAGGTCGCGGGCACGAGCGGTGCCGCGGTCTCGCGGTAGGGGGACGGCAGGGGACGCAGGAGGCCGAAGCGCGTGAAGGCGCTCTGGATGGTCTCGTCTCCCAGCTCTTCGGCAAGCTTCGCGAAGGCAATGTTGGAGGAGCGCGCGAAGGCCTCGATCAGCGTGACCGGATGCGCGATGGGGTGGTCGTCGTGGATGCGGTAGCCGCCCGGCACGGCGACGGGCTCGCGCACGTCGAAGATCCTGGCGGGTTTCACCCCCGCCTCGAGGGCGGCCGCAAGCGTGAAGATCTTCAACACGGAGCCGAGCTCGAAGACGCCCTGGGTCGCGCGGTTGAAGAGCGCCTCCGGCGGCGCATCGCCCGGCCGGTTCGGGTCGAAGTCGGGCAGCGAGACGAGGGCGAGCAGACCGCGGGTCTCGAGGTCCATGACGATCCCGGCGGCCGCCTTGGCCCGGAAACGTTCCCGTGCGGCGGCAAGACTGTCATGGAGCGCGGCCTGGACCGCGACGTCGAAGCTGAGGCCGACGGCCCCGGCGCCCGTCCCCTCGGCCGTCAGCATCGGCTCCAGCGCGCGCTCGGCCCCCATGAGCCCGCGGCCGTCGGCATCGGTGAAGCCCACCGCATGGGCGAACAGCGGACCCAGCGGGTAGACGCGCCGCTCCTCGTCGGCGAGCGCGAGCCCGGGGATTCCGAGCTCCAGCACCGCGCGCACCTCCTCCGGCGTCAGATGGCGCCGGATCCAGACGAAGCGCCGGTCGCCCGCAAGGCGCTCGGCGAGCATCTTCCGGTCCAGCCCGGGAAGGGCCGCGGCAAGACGGGCCGCCACTTCATCGGGCGGGTCGAGCAGGCGCGCGGGGTCGGCGTAAAGCGACTTGACCGGCAGATTGACGGCGAGCAGCCGGCCATGACGATCGCGCAGGGCGGCGCGCCCGGGGCGGCCGGATTCGGAGCCGGCCTCGGTGCCGGCGGCCCGCGCCTCGCGCGCAAGCTGCGGATCGGCGACGGCGAGCGAAAAGGCGCGCACCGCCAGCGCTCCGTAGCCGACGAGGAACAGCAGCGCGACGAAATACAGGCGTGCGCGCCACGGCTCCCGCCATGGCGCGACATCCGTCCCGTGCTGGCGCGGCGCTACCCCATCTACGGCGTCCCTCCAGGCATCCCCGCAGCAGTCTCGCCGACGTCGCGCGCGGCGAGCGCCGGCGCCGCAACCGCGCGCGGCAGCGCATCGACGCGGGCGAGATGCTGGCCGGCGCGCGGCGGGCGCAGCGCCAGAAAGCGCTCGGCATCGGCGCGGATGCGCTCCGGGCTCGTCAGATACGCCCAGTCGGCCTCGAGGATGCGGATGGCCGTCTCCTCGCGCGCGATCCGGGCTTCAAGGCGCGCGATCTCCTCGCGCCGTTCATCCAGCCGGTGCGCGAGAAGATACAGGCTGATGCCCGCCGCGATGACGAGCCCGGTCAGCAACAGCGACATCAGACGCCTCAGCATGATCGTCGTCCTTCTCCTCGCTCAGCCGTGCTCGGGCAGGGCTCCCGGTTCCAGACCTTCACGCTCGGGCCAGGCCGGGGCTTCCAACCGCTCCGCCGCCCGCAGCCGCGCGGACCGGGCGCGGGGATTGCGCGCCACCTCCTCCTGATCGGGCTTCACCACCCCGCGCAGCAGGAGGCGGAAGCTGGGAGCGCGCAGCGGGCCGGCCAGCTCCTCATGCGGCAGCCTTCGGCCGACCTCGCGGCTGCGCGCGCGCAGGAACTGCTTGACGATGCGGTCTTCCAGCGAATGGAAGGCGACGGCGACGAGCCGGCCGCCGGGGGCGAGCAGCCGCTCGGCGGCGCCGAGCCCCGCGACGAGCTCGCTGAGCTCGCGGTTGACGGCGATCCTGAGCGCCTGGAAGCTGCGGGTCGCCGGATGGATGCGCTGCCCCGGCCGGCGTCCGATTGCGCGGGCGATGATGTCGGCCAGCTCGGCGGTGGTGGTGATCGGCGCCTTGCGGCGCGCCGTGACGATCGCGCGGGCGATGCGCCGCGCGGCCGGCTCTTCGCCCAGCGTCTTCAGCAGCCGGGCGAGGCGCTTTTCGTCGTAGCGGTTGACGATGTCCGCCGCGCTCATCCCGCCCTCCGGATCCATGCGCATGTCGAGCGGCCCGGCGTGCTGGAAGGAGAAGCCGCGCCCCGGCTTATCCAGCTGGAAGGAGGAGACGCCGAGATCGAAGACGACCGCATCGACCCGGTCGATGCCGGCCGCCGCCAGCACGGCTTCCATGCGCGAGAAGGGCGCATGATGGAGCTGGAGGCGATCCGTCCCGTAGGCGCGCTGCAACGCCGCGCCGCGCGCGATGGCCTCGGGATCCCGGTCGAAGGCGACGACATGCGCACCCGCCTCCAGAAAGGCGCGGGCATAGCCGCCGCCGCCGAAGGTCGCGTCCACGACGACGCGGCCGGGCGCCGGAGCGGCAAGGCGGCAGACCTGCGCGAGCAGGACGGGCTCATGGCCCCGTCCGCGCGGGCCGACCGCGGCTTCCTCATCGGCGACCATGGCGCGGATTCCCTCCTCACGGCCGGGCGCTCCCGTCGCCCGCGGCCGGCTGCTCGGCCGCGCCTGCCGACGCAATGCGACCGACGGCGCCGAGCCGCTGGGCGGCGGCGCGGGCCAGCTTGCGCTGCTCGTCGCGGTAGCGCTCCCAGGCCTCGGGCGACCAGATGAGAAACTTCTCCCCCACGCCCACGAACACCGCCTGGTCGGTGATCCCGGCGAAATCCAGCAGCGGCTGGGGCAGCAGGATCCGCCCCTCGGAATCGAAGGGCAGATCGAAGGCGGCACCCAGAATGGCGGCGGCCAGCGCCTCCTTCTCGTCGTCGAAGGCGCCGAAGTCGCCCATCAGGCGATCGGCCAGCGCATCGATGTATTCGCGCGCGCTGCCCTCGAGACAGGGCAGCTTGAAGGATTCGTAGACGACGATGCCCGGATAGCGCGACGCCTGCAGCTCGGCCCGGAAACGCGCGGGAACCGACACGCGTCCCTTGCGGTCCACCTTGTTGGTGTAGTTCGCGATGAAGCGCATCGGCGTTTCCTGCCCCGGGCCCTGCCCCGCCGCCCATGGCGGCCGGCCGACGGGGTCGGCTTCCGCCGCTTCCGGGCGGTCATGGGACAATATGGGATATCATGGGATTTGATGGATTGCAATGGAAACGAGGCGAGAGGGTTGGAAATCGGCGCCGGGCGAAGCGAAAAGGTTAACAATGTCTTGCCGGGCGCATGCCGGCACTTTTGAAAAATGGGCGATCGTCTCCCAGAAGTCGTATAGCTAAACGTGACCAGAAAGAGGGACGAAGCTGGAATCGCCGGCGGCGCCGGCGCGGCGTGCACGGCCGCCGGTCACCGGCAGACGGCGGAAAGGGGACAGACGGGGGAAAGGGGCCAGAGGGCCTGTAAGCCGGGTTCTGTCCGCCGCGGGAGACCCGCGGGGGGCGACCATTCATCTGGGACGGCCGTTGCCGGCCGCCTCGAGCAATCCACCCGGACGGCGATCCGCAGACCGATCATCTGCCGTCCCTATGCGATCTTGCTCCCGGTGGGGTTTGCCATGCCCGTCCTGTCGCCAGGACGGCGGTGCGCTCTTACCGCACCCTTTCACCCTTGCCGCACCGCGGCGCGCAGGCCCCGGCGGGCGGTTTGCTTTCTGTGGCACTTTCCCTGGAGTCACCTCCGCCGGGCGTTACCCGGCACCGTGTCTGCGTGGAGCCCGGACTTTCCTCCCCGGCCGGACCCGTCGGCCCGGCCGGAGCGGCCGCCCGGCCCTCTGGCCGGGCTGGATGTGGCCCTTCCGGCCGGCGCGGTCAAGACCCGGCGGAGGTCTATTCCTCCGCCGGCGCGCGTTCCCGCTTCGGCTTCAGGAGGCCGCGGTTCACGAGGGATTCGGCGATCTGCACGGCATTCAAGGCTGCGCCCTTGCGCAGATTGTCGGAGACCACCCAGAACACGAGGCCGTTGTCGACCGTCGGATCCCGGCGGATGCGCGAAACATAGGTGGCGAAATCTCCGACGCATTCGACGGGCGTGACGTATCCGCCCGGCTCGCGCTTGTCGACCACCATCACCCCCGGCGCCTCGCGCAGGATCTTGCGCGCCGAGCCCGGCGTGATGGGATCGTGGAACTCCACGAAGACGGCCTCCGCATGACCGACGAAGACCGGCACGCGCACGCAGAAGGCGACGAGCTCGATCGCAGGATCGAGGATCTTCTTCGTCTCCTCGCGCATCTTCCATTCCTCGCGGGTCGATCCGTCGTCGAGGAAGACGTCGATGTGCGGGATGAGATTGAAGGCGATCTGCTTGGGGAAATGCACGGGCTCGACCGGATCGTTCACGAAGATCGCCCGCGTCTGGCTGAACAGCTCCTCGGCCGCGTCCTTGCCGGCGCCGGAGACGGACTGGTAGGTCGCCACCGCCACCCTCCTGATCCGCGCCGCATCATGGAGCGGCTTCAGGGCCACCACGAGCTGGGCCGTCGAGCAGTTGGGGTTGGCGATGATCCCCGTCTTTCGCACGCCTTCCAGCGCATCCGCATTCACCTCCGGCACCACCAGCGGCACGTCGGGATCCATGCGGAAGGCGCTCGAGTTGTCGATCACGATCGCGCCCTGCGCGGCCGCCCGCGGCGCCCAGGCCTTCGCCACATCGCCGCCGGCCGCGAACAGCGCCAGATCGATGTCGGAGAAGTCGGCCTGCTCCAGATCCTCGATCTTCACCCGCCTGTCGCCGAAGTAGACGTCCTGGCCCATGGACTTGCGCGAGGCGAAGGCGCGCACCCGCGCCACCGGAAACTCCCGCTCGGCCAGGATGTTCAGCATCTCCTGGCCGACCATGCCCGTCGCACCCACGACCGCGACGTGAAACGCCATCTTCCGCTCTCCTCTGCCATCCCGGCGCCGGCACCCGGCATCCGCCCCAAAGAACAGCGCCCCGCGGGCGGATCTGCCGGGCGGGGCGCCGATCGATTCTGCTGATCCGGCTCGGCCGGTTCGTCACCCGGCCTGTTCGTCCCCGCCTTGCGCGTCGCGCGTTTTGGCCCGGCGCTCGGCAATGCGGGCGGCCTTGCCGGTGCGGCCGCGCAGATAGTAGAGCTTCGCACGCCGCACGCGCCCGCGCCGCACCACCTCGATCGAAGCCAGTGCCGGCGAATAGAGCGGGAACACGCGCTCGACCCCTTCACCGAAAGAGATCTTGCGCAAGGTGAACGAGGCGTTGATGCCGCCGCCGTTGCGCGCGATGCACACGCCCTCGAAGGGCTGCAGACGCTCGCGCTCGCCCTCCTTCACGCGCACCATCACCCGGATGGTGTCGCCGGGCCTAAAGTCCGGGATCTCCTTGCCTTCGGTCAGCTTCGCGATCTCGTCGCGCTCGAGTTTCTCGATGATGTTCATGGACGCGGTCCTCGTCTTCAGGAGCTTTCGTCTTCTCGTCTCGACCGCTCATAGGTCGACCACAGATCCGGCCGACGTAAGCGTGTGCGTTCTTCTCTCTGCCGCCGGCGCCAGCGGGCGATCTCGCCGTGATGGCCCGACAGCAGCACCTCCGGAATCGCACGTCCCTCGAAAACCCGCGGGCGCGTGTACTGCGGATATTCGAGCAGGCCGTCGGTGAAGCTCTCCTCTTCGGTGCTCTCCGCCTTGCCGACGACACCGGGAAGCAGCCGCACGACGGCATCCAGCACGACCATGGCCGGCAGCTCGCCGCCGGAGAGCACATAGTCGCCGATCGAAACCTCGTCCAGCCCGCGGGCCTCGATCACGCGCTGGTCCATGCCCTCAAAGCGCGCGCAAATCAAGAGCAAACCCGGCCCCTCGGCCCATTTTCCGGCCAGCTCCTGCGTGAACGGGCGGCCGGCGGGCGTGAGAAACGCGCGGGGCACACCATCCGGCGCCTCCGCCAGGGCATGATCGATGGCGCGCGCCGCGACATCCGGCCGAATCACCATGCCCGGGCCGCCGCCCGCCGGCGTGTCGTCGACGGTGCGGTGCCGGTCCAGCGCGAAATCGCGCAGCTGATAGGTCTTGAGCCGCCACAGCCCCGCCTCGAGCGCCCGCCCCGGAACCGAGATTCCGAGCGGGCCCGGGAAGACCTCCGGGAACAGGGTGATGACCTGCGCCGTGAAGGTCATCGCCGCATCCGTCCCGGCCCCGGGCGACGCCGCGGGCCGCGCTTCCTCATGCGGCCCCGGCCCGCCGTCTCCTCGCCGTGGCGGGCGACCCATGCATCGAGATCGACGACAAGCCAGCCTTCAGCCAGCTGCACCTCGGGAAACAGCTCCCGTTCGAAGGGCAGCAGCACGATGTCGCCGAAGCCGGCAAGGGGCCGGTCCAGCGCCAGCTCGATGAGATCGCCCGCCCCGAAGTTCTGCACCGCAAGTACGCGGCCGACCGTCCGGCCCGCGGGATCGCGCGCCTCGAGCCCGACGAGATCGACGTGATAGAAGCTGTCCTCGTCCGTGAGCTCGGGCAGGGCGCTGCGTGGCACGTAGAGCTTGCGCCCGGTAAGCGCCCGGGCGTCCTCGGGCGTGGTGATGCCCGGGGTGGTCACGATGAAGCCCTTGGCGTTCTCCCGCTCGATCACGAGCCGGATTTCGCGCCCGTCCGGCTCCAGTTCGAAGACGCGGAAGCCACGGAAGGTCGCGCGGTCCTCCACGAAGGGCTTGACGAAGAAGGCGCCCTTGACCCCGCGCGGGCCGCCGATCTGCGCGACGCAGACCCGGTCCGCCGGCAGCCTCTCGGCGCGCGTGTCGGCTTCCTCCTTCGAGCGGCGGACCATCTTGGATCACCCCGGCGGCGCGGCGGTCAGGCCTCGGCCGCCTCGCCCTCGCTCTCGGACGCGGTCTCGGATGCGGCGGCTTCCGCCTTCTCCTTCATGCGCTCGAGCGCCTTGGCGCCCGGCTGACCCTTCTTCGGGTTGTTGCGCGTCTTCGGCTCCAGAATGCCGCGCGCCTCGAGGAAGCGGCTGACGCGGTCGGTCGGCTGGGCGCCGACGGACAGCCAGTAGCGGATCCGCTCCTCGTTCAGGGTCACGCGGTTCTCGTGGTCCTTCGGCAGCAGGGGGTTGTAGGTGCCGAGCTTCTCGAGAAACCGCCCGTCCCGCGGCGCCCGCCTGTCGGCGGCGACGATCCAGTAGTACGGGCGCTTCTTGGCGCCGTGACGTGCAAGGCGAATGGCGACGGCCATCTTGTCCCTTCCTTTCCCTCGGGTCGTTCCTTGCGCCTCGCATGTCGAGCCCGCGGCCCGGTCCCTTCCGCCTGCCGGCGAGGCGCGCGCATCCGGCAGGGGCGTCCGTGCTATCGTCCCTTCTTCAGAAGCCGGGCGAGGTCCGGCGGAAGCCCGCCGCCTGCCGGCGTGCCACCCGTCCCCGGCAGACCCGGCAGACCACCGGAGCCCATCGGCGGCACGCCGCCCGCAAGCCCGGTCGGATCGCCCATGGCGCCCATCTCCCCGGGCGAGGGCAGCGCGCCCATCTTGCGCATGCGTTTGAACATGCCGGCCATCTGCTGGTACTGCTTCAGCAGGCGGTTGACCTCCTGGACGCTGGTACCCGAGCCCGCCGCGATCCGGCGCTTGCGGGAGGCGTTGAGCAGCTTCGGATTGCGCCGCTCGGCCGGCGTCATGGAATTGATGATCGCCTCCTGGCGGCGGATCATGCGGTCGTCCACGCCGGCCTTCATTCCCTTCATCATGCCCTTCATGCCGGGCAGCAGCTGCAGCAGACCCTTCAGCCCGCCCATCTTCTGCATCTGCCTGAGCTGGGTGCGCAGGTCCTCCAGGTCGAACTGGCCCTTCTGGAGCTTGCGCGCCATGCGCTCGGCCTCGTCGGCCTTGACCGCCTCGGCCGCCTTCTCGACGAGGGCGACGATGTCCCCCATGCCGAGAATGCGCCCGGCGACCCGGGCCGGATCGAAGCGCTCGATCTGATCCAGCTTCTCGCCGGTGCCCATGAAGACGATGGGCTTGCCGGTGACGGCACGCATCGACAACGCCGCGCCCCCGCGCGCATCGCCGTCCATGCGGGTGAGCACGACGCCGGTGAGTGCCAGCGCCGTGTCGAAATGGCGCGCGATCTCCACCGCATCCTGGCCCGTCATGGCGTCCACGACGAGCAGCGTCTCGCGCGGCTGCGCGGCGGCCGCGACCGCCTTGAGCTCGCCCATCAGCGCCTCGTCCACATGCAGACGCCCCGCCGTGTCCAGCAGCAGCACGTCGAAGCCCTTGAAGCGCGCGGTCTCGAGCGCGCGGCGGGTGATCGCCTGCGGGTCCTGCCCCGGCACGATGGCGAGCGTCTCGATGCCGGCCTCTTCGCCCAGCACGGCGAGCTGCTCCTGGGCGGCCGGCCGGCGCGTGTCGAGAGAGGCCATCAGCACCCGGCGGCCCTCCTTCGCGGCGAGCAGGCGGGCGATCTTGGCGGTCGTCGTCGTCTTGCCGGAGCCCTGCAGCCCCACCATCATCACGATGGCCGGAGGCGTGCCGCCGAGGTCGAGACTGCGCGCGCCCTCCTGCCCGCCCAGCAGCCGTACGAGCTCGTCGTGGACGATCTTGACGACCTGCTGGCCGGGCTTGACGGATTTCAGCACCGCCTCGCCGACCGCCTTCTCGCGCACGGCGGCGATGAAATCCTTGACGACGGGAAGCGCGACATCGGCCTCGAGCAGCGCGATGCGGACCTCGCGCAGGGCGGCGTCGACCTCGGACGCGCTCAGCAGCCCGCGGCCGCGCAGGCGGCCGAAGACCTCGTCCAGACGATCGCTCAGCTGCTCGAACATGCGTCCATCCCGTTGCACGCCGGCGCGGCCGCGTCACGGCCCGACCCGCCGCAAAGCCCGATCGCACCCGCGGGCGAAGCCTCGCTGACGGGTGGAGATCCCGCATGTGGAACGCGCGGGACCCGACGACAACCACTTGTCGGGCTATGTGCGGTCAGGCACCCGCCGCCCCGCGGGCAGGCGGGCCGCTTTCCGGCCGCCGCGTAGCGCCCCTGACGGGCGGCTGTCAAGCTTCTGCCCACTCCACACCAAATGAATGGGCCCGGGGTCGGCCAACGACCCCGGGCCCGAACGTCACATGATGGATGGGAGCGCTTAAAAGTCCACACCCACCGCGAACAGAAACCGCCGGCCGATCACATCGCGGAAATTGAGGTTGTTGCCACCGCGGGCCGCGGCGCGCAGCGGATCGTCCACCTTGTCGAAGACGTTGTTCACGACCGTGCGGACATAGATGTTTTCGGTCAGCTGATACCTGAGCGTCAGATTGTGAATCCGCGCTGCCGGCGTTCTCTTCTGGTCCTCCGGCGCGATTTCGTCGGGCGCCTGGCGTCCGAAAATGAAGAACGAACCGAAGTGTTGCGTCTGCCAGAGGAAGGTGAAGCGATCCAGACTGTACCGGAGATTGAGCTGGAATCGCAAACGTTCACTTCCTAACTCGCCCGCGATCAAATCTAGGTCTTGTCCCGTGACTTGGCGGTCATGTCGTGCGACGTGGAAGAAGCTACCAAAGATGTTGATTGTACCCGGCAGTGAGGAGACGATGTCACTGGCCTCAAACTTGTACTCGACGTTCGCAACCAAGCCGGCAAAATTCCGGACGGCCGCGTTGAGGAAGCCAGTTTCCGGATCGCGGATCTGGAACTCCTCATCCCGGCGGAATCGCGTGCACGCTTCGTTCGGAAAGTCCGGGCTGTCGAAGCAGGCGTTGAGGATCTGCGTCGCGGAAAGGCTCACAATCTCATCCCTGAGCCGGATATCGGTCCAGTCGACAGACATTGTGAACCCCGGCAGAAACTCCGGCGTGAATACGACGCCGACCGTCCAGCTCTTGCTTCTCTCGTTCCGCAGATCAGGATTGCCGCCCGTGAACCCCCGGTCAGAGCGGTTTACGATCAGCGAAACGAAGTCATCCAGATTGAAGTCTTTGGGCAACACGCCCTGGGCCTTGAGCATAGCAACTTGGGCTTCGCAGTTGCGCCGCCGGATTGCCGGATTTGGGCCGGCATTGATGAAGCGACGATCACAAGGATCTGTTGCGAAGGTAAAGATCTGTGAGCGCGGCAGGAACAGCTCCTGGACCGCCGGCGCGCGGATCGCCTGCGTGAAGTTTCCGCGGAATTCAAAAGCCTTGCCGACAACGGGCAGATCGAGCTGCAGACGACCGCCTGCCGTCCACGTGACGTCGTTGCCCGACCGCGAGTTGTCCACGAAGCGCAGCGCGCCTTCGGCTTGGAACTTGGTGATGCCCGGGACTTCCAGATCGCTGCCGTCCTGGATAATCGGGATCAGCGTCTCGCCGTAGACCTCCGTCGTATTGAATTTCCCGCGAACATTCTGGACCGGCGTATTGGGGTCGATCCCAATGAAGCTTGCCCGGTCGACATTAAATCGTGCTTGCTCGCGGCGGTGCGTGAAGCCGCCCGCGACACCGACCGGACCCGCCGGGAGATCAACGAGATCACCGGAGATGTTGGCCTCGTACACAAGTTGCCGGATCTTGGTGGCTTGGAAGTTCTGCTGCACTAGGTAGGCACGCTGCTCCGGTGTCAGGTTTTGAAGCCCGAACGGATTGAACGGGATACACTCATCGATGTCGGAGATCGGCGGCTGTGCGAACACATCGCCAAAAAAGGTCTCCGGCGGGTCGATCTGAGCGCGGCAAACGATCTTGCCGAATGTCTCAGGATTGACCGGGTTGCCCTCATCATCAACGCGCGTATCGACCACAGCATCCAGAGCCAGCGCATAGCGCGGGCCATTGATCTCGGACTGGCGAGTCGTCGCATTGGACTCGCCAAATATGAAGGCAGTATCCCAGTCCCAAGACCGTCCAAGGAAATCGACGCTGCCTTCAAACCCCGTCACATAGCGAAAAACGTCCTGATCCCGGAAATTGGGCGATCCTTCCACGATGTCTACATTGGATCGCGTCAGGAAGAAGAATTGCGGATCGGTCACCCCGTCCCCATCCGCGTCAAGATTCGGGTCGTACGCGCCATTGTCGATCAAAGCCTGTCGAAGCTGATCAGTGATGAAGGGGTTATCGTTGATATTGATCTGGATGGCTCCTGCCGCACCGGGCGCAAAGAAGTTGGTGCTCCAAGGAGGCTGGTTGTTCCGATCGACCGCTTCCGCCCGGGCGTAGAGCGCCTCGATGAAAAGATCCACGCCGTCTGCCACCTCGTATCTCGCCGTCCCATTGATGATCCAACGATCAAGAGGGCTGCGAATCGAGTTCGTCTCGTCGAGCCCGATAATGAGAGGATTGGCAAAACCGTCGGTATCCCGCGAGAAGAAGATTGAACGCGGAGTACCGAGCCCTGCCTGCTGCCATGTCACGAGATTGCCGTTCGCGTCGAAGACCAGAGGATTACCGTCTCTGTCTCGCAGGGCTCCATCGCCGTTCGCCGAGGCGAACGGCCCTATCAACGGCATGCCGGAATTCGGCACCTGCCAAACATTGCCGCTGAAACGGCACAGCACAAGATTGGGAATGCCGTCGCTCGAGTTCACAATTGGGAGTCCGCGCTGGAGCGCTCCCGCGCTGTCCGGCGCAATTCCAGCTTCTGGATTCTCGCAGAAGCCCCACTGCTGGCGGGCCACTTTGTTTTCGACGGCGTCAATGGCGGTCTGCGTCGAGTATTCGGCCGCCAGCGTCACATTGCCTCGCCCGTCGCCGGTATTGGCACCCCACAGGCCGCGCACGCGGAAGTCCGATCCCGTGCCGCGCTGGTCGATGCCGTATTGCGCCTCCGCCGAAAAGCCCTCGAAGTCCTTCTTCAGGATGATGTTGATCGTGCCGGCGATCGCGTCCGTACCGTAGATCGGTGCACCGCCCGTGAAGATGGTTTCCACACGGTCGATTAGGGCCGTCGGAACAATGTTAAGATCCACCTGCAGACCCGGCTCGGCGCCGGAGCCGATACCCGGTGTGTTCTGCCCGACCACGCGACGACCATTCAACAAGGTCAGGGTTCTCTGCGTCCCGAGATTGAAGGCGTTGGCAAAGTTCTGACCGATGGACTGTGCGGCTTGTCCACCGAGAGGATCCAATGGAATGCCAAACGCCGGGATCTCGTTGATCGCGCCAGCCACATTGTCGAAGCCGCGCTCGTCGATGAAGTCGGCGTTGATCTGGACCGCCGGCTGCAGCGTGTCGAACCCGGCGCGCTTGATGCGCGAGCCCGTGATCACGATCTCTTCAACCAGCGCATCCTCCTCTTCGCTCTGCTGCTGCGGGGTCGACTGCGGTGTAGCTGGATTAGCGGTCGTCTGCGGCGCGCCATAAGCCACATCCGACCGGGCAAGAATCACCGAGCCTACAGCCACCGAACCCAACAGAAGGGTCAACAGCTTCTTTTCCATGCGAACCATCTTCCCTCTCCCTTCGCCAAGGAATCCCAGTGTTCCAGGCGGGAAAAGGGATGCCAGCAATTCGGTGAGACGCCCCTTCCCCCGCCCGTCCGTACCCCGCTGTCGCGAGCGGATGATCGTGCCCCGCACGATTTGTTGATTAAGGCTATCTTACAGATTGGCCATGAATACGCAATGGAAATCGCGTAGAGACGTCATGTACGCAGTTTTATGTGGCTTTCGAGTCACAGAACGTTCGTTTATATCTATCGTGTATGTCTTCTTGCGGATCCATTAAGTTCTTGGAAGATCGAATATTTTGGCCCTCGCCTGGGAAAGCTCTAGGGCCATTAGCCCACGCCACGCGAGCACCGGGTTGAGAACCCCACTGCGAACCGGCCATAACCAGCGTGTTTAAGACGCTCCGGCGCTTCCGAAAGGATGAGCGATCGTGTGAAGAATCACCTCTCCCGGTTCATGCTGTGCGCGTTGGGCCCGCTCGCCCTGACCCTTTCCTTTCTTCCCCCGCCCGACGGCATGGCGGTGGAGGCCTGGCGGCTGGTGCCGCTGGCCCTATGGATGGCGGTGTGGTGGGCGAGCGAGGCGGTGCCTGTCGCGGTAACGGCACTGCTGCCGCTCGTCTATCTGCCGGCGGCCGGCATCGCCGACTTTCGGGCGGCCGCCCGGCCCTTTGCGGAGCCGGTGATCTTCCTGCTCATGGGCGGCTTCCTCATGGCCCAGGGGCTGACCCGCTGGGAGCTGCACCGCCGCTTCGCGCTCGCCGTGGTCGACCGCATGGGCCGCAACCCGCGCCTGCTCGCCCTCGGCTTCATGACGGCGACGGCGGCGCTCTCGATGTGGATCTCGAACACGGCGACCACGCTGATGATGGCCCCCATCGCGCTGTCCGTCGCCCATACGGTGCTGGGCGATCGCGCCCGCGGGCATCCCTTCGCGATCGCGCTGCTGCTCGGCGTGGCCTATGCGGCCAGCATCGGCGGGCTCGGCACGAAGATCGGCACCCCGCCCAACGCCTTCGTCGTGGGCTTTCTGGAGGAGACGGCGGGCATCGAGATCTCCTTTCTCGGCTGGATGCTCTACGCGCTGCCCGTCGTCACGCTCCTGGTGCCCGCGGCCTGGTGGCTGCTCAACCACGCCCTCTATCGCTACGACGCGGCCGAGCTTGCGGCCGCGCACGGCGTCGTGCGCGGGATGCGGCTCCAGCTCGGGCGCATGACGCCGGCGGAGCGGCGGGTCGCGACCGTCTTCGCCCTCGTCGCCCTGCTGTGGGCGACGGCCACGCTCTGGCGCCGGATTCCGCCGCTTGCGCCGCTCGGCGATGCCTGGATCGCGATCTTCGGCGCCGTGCTGATGTTCGTGATCCCGAGCGGGATGCGGCGATCGCGCGCCCACGCCGACGGCCGCCTGCTCGACTGGGCGCACGCCGCGCGCATTCCCTGGGGCGTGCTGCTGCTCTTCGGCGGCGGCCTGTCGCTTGCGCGTGCGATCGAGCAGACGGGCCTCGCCGTCTGGCTGGGCCGCCAGCTTGAGCCGCTCGCCGCCGCCGATCCGCTCTTCGTGGTGCTCGGCATCGTCACCCTCGTGATCTTCCTCACCGAGCTTACCAGCAACACGGCAACCGTTGCCGCACTCGTGCCCGTCGTGACCGCGCTCAGCACCGCGCCCGGCGTGGAGATCCCGCCGGTGCTGCTTGCCGCGCCGCTCGCGATGGCGGGCTCCTGCGCCTTCATGCTCCCGGTGGCCACCGGCCCCAATGCCATCGTCTATGCGAGCGGGGATCTCACGGTGGCGCAGATGGCCCGCGCCGGCTTCTGGCTCAATCTGGTCGGCATCGTCGTGATCACGGCCGTCTCGCTCCTGCTGCTGCCGCGGCTGTTCTGACACCTGTGGCCGCGCCGACCGGTGATCGGTCGCCGGTCACGCGGTGGGACATCCCCGGTGCCGTTCGCCGGTTTCCCTGTCCGCCGGAGCCGCCGGTCAAGCCGGCGGGTGACGAGGAGCGGCCCGGTCGTGCGCGCCGGCCAGCCAGCGCCAGTGGCTGGAGACGATCGCATCAAGAGATGCGTGGCGCGGCTTATGACCGATGGTGGCGGCAAAGCGCGAGGGATCGGCCACCATCTCGCCGATGTCGCCCGGACGCCTCGGGGCCGGCTCGACCGCAAGAGATCGCCCGCAGGCCCGCTCAACCGCCTCTGCGACCTCCCGCACGGACACGCCCCGGCCGTAGCCGCAGTTGAAGACGGCAAAGGGCGCCTCCTGCCCGCCCGTCAGCTGCCAGGCGAGCGCCGCCAGATGCATGGCGGCCAGATCCGCGACATGGATGAAATCGCGCACCGGCGTGCCGTCCGCGGTCGGCCAGTCGGTGCCGAAGATGCGCAAGGGCTCCCCGGCAAGCGCCGCCCGGCAGGCCGCCGAGATCACGTCCTGGCGCCCGCTCTGCGGACCGGTGCGACCTTCCGGGTCCGCGCCGGCGACGTTGAAGTAGCGCAGGGCCACGACCTTGAGCGCCCCTTCCGCCGCCCGCGCCGCCGCCGCCAGCAGATCCTCGCCCGCGCGCTTGGTCTCGCCATAGGGATTGGCGGGGTGCAGAGGCACATCCTCGGCCACGGGCGGCCGGTGGCCGTTGCCGTAGACGGCCGCCGAGGAGGAATAGACGAGAAGCGGCACCGCGTGCGCACGCATCCATTCGGCGAGCACCAGCGTGCCGAGAACGTTTTCGCGGTAAAAGGCGAGCGGGTGGCCCACGGACTCGGCGGCGTCGATGAGCGCGGCGAGATGAATCACCGCCCGCGGCCGGTGCCGTTCGGCCAGCGCATCGAGGGCGGCGCGGTCGCCGACATCCGCCCGCACCACGGGCACGTCCGCAGGCAGCCAGAAAAAGCGGGCACGCCCGCCCCGGTCGGCGTCGAGAACCACGGGCCGCGCACCCGCATCCCGCAGCGCCCAGACGATATGCGTGCCGATGTAGCCCGCCCCGCCGGTGACCAGCACCGGCAGATCCGCGAGCACCCCCTTCGTCTCTTCTCCTACCACGACCTACACCCGCTCGGCGATGCGGATGGCGAGGCGGCATCCCGCCTTGATGAGACCGGAAAGCAGCGGATAGCCCGGGGTGCGTTCGGCCCCGCGGGCCAGCGCCTCGTCGCGGTGCGCCACCTCTTCCTGCCGAAACTTCTCCACCGTCTCCGCAAGCTCCGCCGTTTCCGGCCACTGGCGCAGCCTGTCGCGCTGGCGGGCGTAATGCTCGTCGATCACCTCCTCCACCGCCGCGGTGGCCGCCATCGCCGCATGGGGCCCCAACAGCGCCGTCACGGCCCCCAGCGTGCGTCCGGCGGCCTCCCACAGGGGGGACAGCAGGCTGGGCCGCACATGGTGCTCCCGCAGCAGGCGGTTGAACCGCTCCAGATGTTCCTCCTCCTGCGCCTCCATCTCGCGCAGAACCGGACTCAGCCGATGGCCCTCGCCGATCACGGCGCGCTGCCCGCGGTAGATGGCAACCGCCGCCAGCTCGCCGGCATGGTCGACCCGCAGGATGCGCCCCAACTCTTCGGCGATCCCCGGCTCGCCCGGCAGCGGCCGCGGCGGCACGAAGCGGCGGTCATCCTGATCAGCCATCGCGCGCCCCTCCTTTCCGTTCCGGCAGCGCAGCAGCAACCGCGGCGATGCCGACGGCGATCCCGATCATGGCGTTCCAGGCGGCAAGCGACAGCCCCAGGATGGTCAGCGCCGGCTCGTCGCAGGGAATGACCTTCACCTTGCCCAGCATGGCCATCAGCGCCTCCGGATCATCCGGAAGGGTCCCGAGGCCCGTGCATCGCCCGGGCCCGGCCCACCAGTGCCATTCGACACCGGCGTGATAGGCGCCGATCGCGCCGCTTGCGAGGAAGGCCAGACCCGCAAGCGCCAGCATCGCGCGTTCCGCGATCCACGTCCTCCGCCCGGCAAGCCGCAGGCCCGCATAGGGCAGGCCGACGACCAGCAGCGCGTAATAGGGGTAGCGCTGCCAGTGGCACAGCTCGCAGGGCAGATAGCCGAAGCCGTGCTCCAGCACGAGCGCGCCGGCGATCAGGAGGGCGGCGAGCGCGGCATAGGCGAGCGGCTCGCGCCACCATGCGGCTGCCGCACCGACCATGCTTTTCACCCGCTCGGCCATGCCGGTTTCCGCATCCTGCCCCGCCTGTCGCGCCTGCGCTCCGTTTCTAGGTGCGCGCTCCCCAGCCGACAAGAAGGAATCCGAGAACCAGAAGCACGACAAACGCACTTGCGAGCCACACCAGCCGGCGTTCGATGAAGGCCTGGATCGGCGGGCCGAAGCGCCACAGCAGCCAGCCTTCCGGCAGAAAGCGCAGAGCCCGCGCAACCGCGGCGCTCGCGAGAAAGGCGGCCGGATTCATCTCCACGACGCCGCTTGCGATCGTGATCACCTTGAAGGGAAAAAAGGTGACGCCGAAGACGAGCACCAGCAGCTCGCCGTATCGCTTGAACTCGGCCTGAAAGCGGGCGAAGGCCGGCTCGTAGCCATAGAACGCGATGACCGGCTGTCCGACCGCCTCCCAGAGGAAATGGCCGATCGCATAGCCGACGAGCGCGCCGGCGACGCTCGCCACGGTGGCGAGCACGGCGTAGGCGATCGCGCGCTCGCGCCGGGCGAGCCCCATCGGCAGCAGCATGACGTCGGGCGGTATGGGAAAGACGCTGGATTCGAGAAAGGAAACGAAGGCGAGCCACATGGGCGCATGCGGACTCGCCGCCTTCGTCATCGTCCAGTCGTAAAGCCGGCGCAGCACGCGAGCCCTTCCTTCCGCCCTGCGCGGAACCCGATCGCCCCGCGCTTGTGGCCGAGGATGGCGCGCCAGGCAAGAGGCGGCACCGACGGCCCGCCCGCTTGACGGATTCCCGGCGCATCGCCTATGGCGAGGCCGTCGCCCCTGCCCCCGTGGCGGAACTGGTAGACGCGCCAGACTCAAAATCTGGTGGCCGCAAGGCCGTGTCCGTTCGAGTCGGACCGGGGGCACCACCTGCCGTCTCTCCGAGGCCGAAGCATTCACGCGCAAACCGCCCGCTCATCGGAACGGGCGGCGACATGCGCGAACCATGCTGCCTCGGGAGCGATGCGCGCGCGGCGATCAGCTGCCCTTGGGCTCGATCACCTGGCGGCCGCGATACATCCCCGTCTTCAGATCGACGTGGTGCCGGCGGACGAATTCGCCGGTATGGGGATCCTCGGCGACATTGATGGGCTTGAGCGCATGGTGGCTGCGCCGGTTGTTGCGCCGCATGCGCGACACTTTCTTTTTCGGTACCGCCATCGGAACGCGTCCTGTCTCGTTCTGCTATGAATTCCAGCGCCCTGCCGGCATGCCGCCGGCCGGCGCGAATCGCGGCGGGACCCTATGGGGGCGGCGGGCAAAAATCAAGGGCTCTCATGCGGCCCTCCCGCGGCAGGCGGCCGCGATGCCGGAAGCGGCGGGTCTTGAAGTTGCCGGCCGATCCTGCCTAAAGCCTGAGGGCCGGTGCGGGAAAGACCCCGCAGGCGGGCGTCAGTGTGCGGCCTTCAGGGGCGAGACGATGCGGGAACGAAGCCAAGCGCGGACCGGCGAAGGCGAGGCGGCGGCCGAGGGCACCGGGCTCGGCCACTGGCTGCGCGAGCTCGTGACCGTTCTCGTCATCGCCGTGATCGCGTCGGTCGGGATCCGCAGCTTCCTCGTCGAGCTCTTCAACATCCCCTCCGAGTCCATGCTGCCGACGCTGATGATCGGCGACTATCTGGCGGTCAGCAAGTATTCCTACGGCTACTCGCGCCATTCCTTTCCCTTCAGCCCGCCGCTGTTCGAGGGCCGCATCTTCGGGAGGGCCCCGGAGCGCGGAGATGTCGTCGTCTTCAAGCTGCCGCGCGACGGCCGCACCGACTACATCAAGCGGGTGATCGGCCTGCCGGGCGACCGCATCCAGATGATCGGCGGCCAGCTCTTCATCAACGGCGAGCCGGTCAGACGCGAGCATGTCGCGGATTTCAGGGTGCGCGTCAGCCCCTACAACCGCTGTCCGCAGTTCATGCAGGAGGAGGACAGCCAGGGCCGCCGCTGGTGCCGCTATCCGCAGTACCGTGAGACGCTGCCCAATGGCGTCAGCTACATGACGCTCGACCTCGAGCCCCAGGGCCCAGGCGACAACACCCGCGTCTTCACCGTGCCGCCCGGCCACTACTTCATGATGGGCGACAACCGCGACAATTCGGCGGACAGCCGGCGGCCGCGCTCCATCGGCGTCGGTTTCGTGCCGGCGGAGAATCTCGTGGGCCGGGCCGAGTTCATCATCTTTTCCACCGACGGCAGCGCGCGCTGGTGGAACCCGGTGAGCTGGTTCACCGCGATCCGCTGGAACCGGCTGCTGACCAGCCTGCGCCCCGCACGCGCCGCCGACGAAATGCCCGGCAGGACCCGGCCGGCGGCGGCGTCCTAGATGCCCGCCCGGACCCCGGCGACGGAAAGGCGCGGCGCGCCGCACGCAAAGGCCGGTGCGGACGAGCCGTTTATTACCGCGGTGGCGAAGCTGACGGGCCATCGCTTTCGCGACCCGGCGCTCGCGCGCGCGGCCCTCACGCATCCGAGCTGCGAGGGCGCGGACCACTACGAACGCCTGGAGTTCCTGGGCGACCGCGTGCTCGGCCTCGTCATCGCGCGCTGGCTCTATGAGCGGTTTCCGGAAGAGAGCGAGGGCGCGCTCAATCGCCGGCTCACTGCGCTGGTGCGCAAGGAAACGCTGGCCGAGATCGGCGAGGAGCTGGGGCTCGGCGCGCTCATCCGCGTCGCGCAGAGCGCACGCGAGGCCGGGGTGCAGCATCTGCCGAACGTGCTGGCCGACGTGATGGAGGCGCTGGTTGCGGCGCTCTACCTGGACGGCGGGCTGAAGACGGCAAGCCGCTTCGTGCGCCGCCACTGGAAGGGCCGGATCGACCAGAACGCGGCCCTGCTGCGCGATCCCAAATCCGCCCTTCAGGAATGGGCCCACGCCCGGCGCATCGCGCCGCCGGAATATGTGCTCATCGAGCAGTCGGGTCCGGATCACGCGCCCCGCTTCGTGGTCGAGGCCCGGCTTGCCGGCCGGGGCGTGGCGCGCGGCGAGGCCGGCTCCAAGCGCGCGGCCGAGCAGGAGGCCGCCCGGCGGCTTCTCGCGCGGGTGCAGGAGGAAGAGGCCGGAGCCGGCCGCTCCGGCACCCGCGGGCGGGCGTCCCGGAAGCGGAAGAGGAAGACATGAGAGCGGCGGGCGGGAACGGAGAGAAGGCGGCGGGTCCCGCACCGGGCCCGGACACGCGGGCGGGGTTCGTCGCGCTCATCGGCGCCCCGAACGCCGGCAAGTCGACCCTGCTCAATGCGCTGGTCGGCGAGAAGGTGGCGATCGTCACCCCGAAGGTGCAGACGACCCGAATGCGTCTGCGCGGGATCGCGATGCACGGCAACGCCCAGCTCATCTTCGTCGACACGCCGGGCATCTTCACCCCGCGCAAGCGCCTCGACCGCGCGATGGTCGAGGCCGCCTGGGCCGGCGCCCGGGAGGCGGACGAGATCGTGCTCGTGATCGATGCCGCCCGCGGGCTCGATGACGAGGAGGTGACGCTGATTCTCGACGGCCTCAAGCAGCTCGACCGGCCGGTGATCGCGGCCCTCAACAAGATCGACCTCGTGAAAAAGCCCGTGCTGCTGGAACAGGCGAAGCGCCTCGACGAGACGGGGCTGTTCAAGCGCATCTTCATGATCTCGGCCGTCACCGGCGACGGCCTCATCGATCTCAAGGATTACCTGGCCGAGAGCCTGCCACCCGGCCCCTTCCTCTATCCGCCGGACCAGATCACGGACGTGACGAACCGCGTCATGGCGGCGGAGATCACGCGCGAGAAGATCTATCTGAGACTGCATCAGGAGCTGCCCTACGAGATCGCGGTGGAGACCGAGAGTTTCGAGGAGCAGCCGAACGGCCACATCGTCATCCATCAGGTGATCCACGTGGCCCGCGAATCGCAGAAGAAGATCGTGATCGGCCGCGGCGGGCGGATGCTCAAGGCCATCGGTCAGGCGGCACGCCAGGAGATGTGCGAGATCTTCGGCCGGCCGGTGCACCTGTTCCTGTTCGTCAAGGTCTCGCCCCACTGGCAGGACGACCGCAGCCACTATCAGATGCTCGGCCTCGAATACGTGAAGTAGAACCGCCGGTCAGCCCGGCGTGCTTTCGTCACCCTCTTCCTTCCCGTCCCGGCTGTCCGCGCCCCCGCTCTCGGCGGCCGCCCGCCGCCGGCGTTCCCATTCGGTGAGCCGCTCCGCGATCCGGGCCTCGAAGCCCCGGTCCGTCGGCTGATAGAGCCGTGTGCGGGGCAACCCGTCCGGGAAGTAGTTGCGACCGGCGAAGGCGTCCGGCGCATCATGGTCGTAGGCGTAGCCGGCGCCGTAGCCGAGCTCGCGCATCAGCTTCGTCGGGGCGTTGAGACTGTGCATCGGCGGCGGCAGAGCGGCGGTGCGGCGCGCGAGCGTGCGCGCGGCCGATTCCGCGCGATAGACGGCGTTCGACTTCGGTGCGCCGGCCAGAAACACGGCGGCCTGGAAGAGCGCGAGCTCCCCTTCCGGCGAGCCGAGCCGCTCATAGGCCGCGTCCGCCGCGAGCGCCTGCTCCAGCGCCTGGGGCGCGGCGAGTCCGATGTCCTCGCTCGCGATCCGGATCATGCGCCGGGCGATGTAGCGCGGGTCCTCGCCGGCCTCGAGCATGCGGGCGAGCCAGTAGAGCGCGGCGTCGACATCAGAGCCCCGCACCGCCTTGTGGAAGGCGGAGATCAGATTGTAGTGCTGATCCCGGTCGCGGTCGTGGGCGAGCGGCCGCCGGCTGAAGAGACGGGCGAGATCCTCCGCCGTCTCGAAGCCTTCCCCATGAGCGCCGGCGCGCGCCACGAGCTCCACCATGTTGAACAGCGCCCGCGCATCCCCGCCGGCCATGGCCAGCAGCGCGGTCCGCGCCTCCTGCCCGAGCGCCAGCGGCTCCCTGAGCGCCTCCTCGGCGCGCCGAAGCAGCTTGCCCAGCGCCTTCTCGTCAAGCGGACGCAGCACGAGCACGGTCAGCCGCGAGAGGAGCGCCGCGTTCAGCACGAAGCCGGGGTTTTCGGTCGTCGCGCCGACGAGGGTGACGACGCCCTCCTCGACCACGCGCAGGAAGGCGTCCTGCTGGGCGCGGTTGAAGCGGTGAATCTCGTCGACGAAGAGCATGAGGCGGCTGCCGGCGGCGATCAGCCGCTCGGCCTCGGCGAAGACGGCCTTGAGTTCCTTCACGCCGCTTTCGATGGCGCTCAGCGCGTGAAAGCGGTAGCCCGGCAGATCCGCGAGCAGACGCGCGATCGTCGTCTTGCCGGTGCCCGGCGGCCCCCAGAGCAGCAGCGAGGGCGGATTGCCGGCTTCGATGATCCGGGCGAGCGGGGCGCCGGGTGCCGTCAGATGCTCCTGGCCGATGATCTCGTCGAGCCGGCGCGGCCGCAGGCGTTCGGCGAGCGGCGCGCCCGGCGGCGGCATGCCGCGGCCACCCGCACCGGCGTCCTTCTCGAACAGATCACCCATGCCGGATCAGATCGGGCCCGAGCGGCAGTCCACCGCGCCCGAGCGGTAGACGACGCAGGCGAGCCGCTCGCGCCCGCGGCGCACCCGGAAGGGCCAGCGGTCCCAGCCCTCCTGCTCGTCGAGCGCGGCGAGATCCGCGACAGAGCGGATGTCGCGCCCGGCCGCCTGCTCGACGATATCGCCCGGCCGCAGCCAGCCGAGCTGGGCCGCCGGCGCCCGCGGGTCGACCTTGAGCACCACGACACCGCGGGTGAGGGGATCGATGCCCAGCCGGTCCGCGAGCCGCGGGGAGAGATTGCCGAAGGTCACCCCCTGGAAGGGATTGCGGCCCTTCAGCGTAGTGGGCTCGGGCGGCGGCGCATCCGGCAGCGGCTCGAGCACGACGGGAAGCTCGAGTTTGCGTCCTTCGCGCAGGATCGTGAGCGTCACGCGGCTGCCGGCGGGATAGGTGGCAAGCCGGAACTTGAGCGCCGCCTCGTCGAGGACCTCGTGGCCGTTCACCGCGATGATCACGTCGCCTTCGCTCAAACCCGCGCGCGCGCCGGGCCCGTCTGCGGCCAGCATGCGCACGAGCACGCCGCCGGGCCGGTCGAGCCCGAGCGCCTCGGCGAGATCGGGGGTCACCGGTTGATAGGCGGCGCCGAGCCAGTTGCGCACGAGCTCGCCGCCATGGGTCGCGGCCATCAGCACCGCCTTCACCATGTTGACGGGAATGGCGAAGCCGATGCCGGCCGATTCTCCGGTGCGCGAGAAGATCGCGGCGTTGATGCCGACCAGCCGACCGTCCAGTCCGACCAGCGCGCCGCCCGAATTGCCCGGATTGATGGCGGCATCCGTCTGCAGATAGAAGCCGAAATCGGAGGTGCCGATGTTGGTGCGGGCGGTCGCCGAGATGATGCCGGAAGTCACCGTCTGGCCGATGCCGAAGGGGTTGCCGATGGCGAGCACGATGTCGCCGACCTCGACGGCATCCGAGTCGCCAAGCGGAACGACGGGAAACCGCACGTCACCTTCCACCTTCAGTCTCAGAACGGCGAGATCGGTGCGCTTGTCGGCGAGCAGCACCTGCGCGTCGAATTCGCGCCGGTCCGCCAGCACGACGCGGATGACGTCGGCTTCGCCGATGACATGGGTGTTGGTGACGACGAGGCCGTCCTCGCGCACGAGCACGCCGGAGCCCAGCGAGCGCTCGATCCGTTCGCGGGGCATCCCGAATGCGAAGTCGCGCCCCAGAAAGCGCTGGAAGAAGGGATCGGCGAAGAGCGGGGAACGCACGACGACCTTGCGCGCCGCATAGATGTTTACGACCGCCGGCGCGACCTTCTTGACGACCGGCGCGAAGCTCAGCCGGACCTCGGCCATGCCGGTCGGCACCACGGCTGTCTGCTGAGCTGCCGCCGGCGCTCCGCCCGCGGCCGCAAGGCCGAGCAGCAGAGCCACCCCGAGATGGCGCACGACCGCCCCTGCGCGTCCCGCCCGCATGACCCGAGTTCCCTTCCTGTACCTGCCGAGCCGGCTTTCCGGCCTATATCAGCTGCCGGCCGCCGCGCAAGGCGCGCCGGGTCCGCCCCTCATGCCGTGCCGGGATATCGCGGCGAGAAAGCGGCAAGGGGCGATAATGACACGACGCCCGCCCTGCGGATGCGGCAGAGCGGGCGCCAGAACGCATGCCGTCGTCGTCCGCAGCTCTCAGGCGGCCTCGGCCTCCTCGACCGCGCGCTCGCCCGCCCCCTTGGCTTCGGGATTGCGGTCGACCAGCTCGACGATGGCCATCGGCGCATTGTCGCCCTGGCGGAAGCCCGCCTTCAGCACCCGCACATAGCCGCCCGGGCGATCCCTGTAGCGCTCGGCGAGCTCGCCGAAGAGCTTGCGCGTCATCTCCTCGTCCTGAAGCTTCGCCAGCACCAGACGGCGGTTGGCAAGCCCGCCCTTCTTGGCCCTGGTGATCAGCTTCTCGACATGGGGCCTGAGCTCCTTGCCCTTGGCCAGCGTCGTCGTGATCTGCTCGTGGCGGATCAGCGACTTGGCGAGGTTCATCAGCAGCGCGCGCCGATGCTCGCTCGTGCGGTTGAGCTTGCGTCCCGCGTTCCTGTGCCGCATGGCTCGTCTCCCCTTCGCCCGGCTCGCCGGCGTCACCGCCGCCGGGCGGCCCGGTCAGTATTCGGTTTCCAGCTTCTTTGCGAGTTCCTCGATGTTCTCCGGCGGCCAGCCGGGCACCTCCATGCCGAGCTTGAGCCCCATCTGCGCGAGGACCTCCTTGATCTCGTTCAAGGATTTGCGCCCGAAGTTCGGGGTGCGCAGCATCTCCGCCTCGGTCTTCTGCACGAGATCGCCGATGTAGACGATGTTCTCGTTCTTGAGGCAGTTCGCCGAACGCACCGACAGTTCGAGCTCGTCCACCCGCCGAAGCAGGTTCGGATTGAAGGGAAGCGCCTCCTCTTCGCGGCGCTCCTCGAGACGGCGCGGCTCCTCGAAATTGATGAAGATCTGGAGCTGGTCCTGAAGAATCCGCGCGGCATAGGCCACGGCATCCTCGGGACTGACCGTGCCGTCGGTCTCCACCTCGAGGGTCAGCTTGTCGTAGTCGAGGATCTGGCCCTCGCGCGTGTTCTCGACGCGGTAGGCGACCCTTTTCACCGGCGAGAAGATGGAATCGACCGGAATCAGCCCGATGGGCGCATCGTCGGGCCGGTTGCGCTCGGCCGGGACGTAGCCCTTCCCCGAGGCGACGTAGAGCTCCATGTTGATCGTCGTGTTCTCATCGAGCGTGCAGATCACGAGATCCTTGTCGAGGATCTCGACGCCCGCGACCTCCTGGATCTGCCCGGCCGTCACCTCGCCCGGCCCCGTGGCCGTGAGATGCAGGCGCTTCGTGCCCTCCACGTTCACCCGGATCGGGATCTGCTTGACGTTGAGAACGATGTCGGTGACGTCCTCGCGCACGCCGGGGATCGAGGAGAACTCGTGCAGCACCCCCTCTATCTGGATCGCGGTCACCGCACCGCCCTGCAGCGAGGACAGCAGCACCCGGCGCAGCGCGTTGCCCAGCGTCGTGCCAAACCCGCGCTCGAGCGGCTCGACGACGAGCTTGGCGCGGCGCGCGGGATCCGCGCCCGGGATGATGTCGATCTTGCTCGGCTTGATCAGTGCCTGCCAGTTCTTGTGAATCACGGTCTTGACCTCGCATTCTTCGTCTGCTGGCCCGCGGCCGCCATGGCGCGGACCGGTGCTCGGCAACCTCGCCCCGTCACACGCGGCGCCGCTTGCGCGGGCGGCAGCCGTTGTGCGGAATGGGTGTCACGTCGCGGATCGAGGTGATCACGAAGCCGAGGCCCGCAAGCGCGCGGATCGCCGACTCGCGCCCGGAGCCCGGGCCCTTGACCTCGATCGCCATCTCCTTGACGCCGTGCTCCTGGGCCTTGCGCCCCGCCGCCTCGGCCGCGACCTGCGCCGCATAGGGGGTGGATTTGCGCGAACCCTTGAACCCGCTCGCGCCCGCCGACGACCAGGCGATCGTGTTGCCCTGCTGGTCGGTGATGGTGATCATCGTGTTGTTGAAGGTGGCGCTGATATGCGCAACCGCGCGCGTGATGTTCTTGCGCTCGCGCCGCTTCAGTCGCGTCGATTCCTTGGCCATGGCGTCCTCGACTCTCGTTTCTCCGGGCACCGCCCGGCCGCTCGGGATGGCGGACGGGCGTGCATTGCTGGATCCGCCGTTCCTTCCCCGGCTGCCGGGAGCGGAACGGCGGCCGCTTACTTCTTCTTGCCGGCGATCGGCTTCGCCTTGCCCTTGCGCGTGCGGGCGTTGGTGTGGGTGCGCTGGCCGCGCACCGGCAGACCCTTGCGGTGGCGCAGCCCGCGATAGCAGCCGAGGTCCATCAGCCGCTTGATGTTCATGGCGACCTCGCGCCGGAGATCGCCTTCCACCACGAAGTGGTCGTCAATGTACTCGCGGATCCGGATGACCTCGGGTTCCGAAAGATCCCGCACGCGCCGCTCTTCCGGAATCCCGAGCGCCCGGCAGATCTCCTTCGCCCGCGTGCGCCCGATCCCGTAGATGTAGGTCAGCGCGATCTCGACCCTCTTGTCGGTCGGAATGTTGACACCAGCAATGCGCGCCACGTTACCGTTCTCCCGTCTCGCCGACTGACATGACGGCGGCAGATCCCGATCTGCCGCCTGTCGCCTTCGTGATCGTCACCTTCGCGGGATGCGTCGGCCGCCACCGAGCGCCGGCGCGCTTACCGCAATTCCCGACGAAGGTCAACACTTCCTCACCCCTCGCCGCCTGCGCAGGCGGGGGGCCTGAGGTCCGTGATGCCCAGCGCCTCGTCGATCGCGCGGGCCACCTCCTCGACGCTGCCGCTGCCGTCGACCTGGATCAGCACGCCGCGCTCGCGGTAGTACGGCAGCAGTGGTTCGGTCTGGGCGCGGTAGGCCTTGAGCCGCTCGCGCACCGCCTCGGGCCGGTCGTCGTCACGGCGCACGAACTCCTCCGAGCCGCAGACGTCGCAGACCATGTCGTTCTTCGGCAGGCGGTACTTGTCGTGATAGGTCGCCCCGCATTTCGCGCAGATGAAGCGCCCCGAAATCCGCTCGACGACGAGCTCCTCGGGCACGACGATCTCGACCACGGCATCGAGCCGCTTGCCGCGCTCCTCGAGCATCGCGTCCAGCGCGCCCGCCTGGGCGAGCGTGCGCGGGAAACCATCCAGGATGTAGCCGTTCGCGCATTCGTCGCGCGTCAACGCCTCGGCGATGATCTGGACGACGATCTCGTCGCTGACCAGCTCGCCCCGGTCCATCACCGCCTTGGCCTTGAGGCCGATCTCGGTGCCCGACTTCGCGGCCGCTCGCAGCATGTCGCCGGTCGAGAGCTGCTTGAGGCCGTGTTCGCGCTCCAGCCGCTGGGCCTGGGTGCCCTTGCCGGCGCCCGGCGGTCCCAGAAGAATGATGATCATCGCATGCGGCCTCCCTTCAGCCGGGCCTTCTTGAGCAGGCCCTCGTATTGGTGGGCGAGCAGATGGGAATGGATCTGGGTGATCGTGTCCATCGTCACCGAGACCACGATCAGCAGGCTGGTGCCACCCAGATAGAAGGGGATCTGGTAGCGCGCGATCAGAATCTCGGGAATGATGCAGACGATCGCAAGATAGATGGAGCCGGCCGCCGTCAGCCGTGTCAGCACGTGGTCGAGATACTCCGCGGTGCGCTTGCCCGGACGGATGCCGGGGATGAAGCCGCCGTGCTGCTTCAGATTGTCGGCGGTCTCCTCCGGATTGAAGATGACGGCGGTGTAGAAGAAGGCGAAGAAGATGATGCCGAGGGCATAGAGCAGGATGTAGAGCGGCTGGCCGTGGCCCAGGATGGCCGTCACATAGGTCAGCCACTCCGGCCCGCCCGAGCCCGCGAACTGGCCGATGGTGGCCGGCATCAGCAGAAGCGAGCTTGCGAAGATCGGCGGGATCACGCCCGAGGTGTTGAGTTTCAGGGGCAGGTGGGATGTGTCTCCCTGGAACAGACGATTGCCGACCTGGCGCTTGGGATACTGGATCGTGATGCGGCGCTGGGCACGCTCGACGAACACGATGAAGGCGATCAGCGCGACGACGCCGATCAGGAGCAGAACGATCCCGATCGGCGAGAGAATGCCCTGCCGGCCGAGTTCCAGCGCCTGGGCGATCGCCCGCGGCAGCGCGGCGACGATGCCGGCATAGATGATGAGCGAGATGCCGTTGCCGACGCCGCGCTGGGTGATCTGCTCGCCGAGCCACATGAGGAACATCGTCCCGCCCACCAGCGTGATCACGGCCGAGGCCTCGAAGAACAGCCCGGGATCGAGCACGAGCCCCTGGGATTCGAGCGCCCGCGCAAGGCCGTAGCCCTGGATGGCGGTGAGCAGCACCGTGCCGTAACGGGTGTACTGGTTGATCTTCTTGCGGCCGACCTCGCCCTCCTTCTTCAGCTCCGCCAGCTGCGGCGACATGGAGGTCAGCAGCTGCATGATGATCGAGGCCGAAATATAGGGCATGATGCCGAGCGCCACGATCGACATGCGCTCCAGCGCCCCGCCGGCGAACATGTTGAAGAGATCGACGACGCCGCCCGCCGTGCGCTGGAAGAACTGGGCCAGCGCGGTCGGATCGATGCCGGGAAGCGGCACGTAGGTGAGCAGCCGGTAGACGACGAGCGCCCCCAGCGTGAACCACAGGCGCTTCTTGAGCTCCTCCGCTTTCGCGAAGGTGCCCCAGCTGAAGTTGCGCGCCAGCTGTTCCGCCGCCGAGACCATGCTGCCTGCTTCATCCTTCTTGCGGAAGGAACGAGCCCTCCCGCCGCCGATCATCCCTGCGCGCGGCGGCCGGCGCCACGCGCGTCATCCTCAGTCCTGCTGCGCCCCCGCGGTCTCCTCCGCCGCGGCGCCGGCACGCAGATGCACCTTTCCGCCCAGCGCCTCGACCGCCTTCAGCGCGGCTGCGGAGGCATGATCGACGGTGATCTCGATCTTCGTCTTGAGCTCGCCCTTCGCGAGCAGGCGGATGCCGTCGCGCGCCTTGTCGATCAGGCCGGCCGCGCGCAGCACCTCTTCGTCGATGGGCTTGCCCGCATCGATCCGGCCGCGCGTGATGGCGTCCTGCAGACGCCCCAGATTCACGAGCGCCACCTGCTTGCGCCGCAGCGGGTTGAAGCCGCGCTTCGGCATCCGGCGGTGAATCGGCATCTGGCCGCCTTCGAAGCCGTTGATGCTGGTGCCCGCGCGCGCCTTCGCACCCTTGTGGCCGCGCCCGGCGGTCTTGCCCTTGCCCGAGCCGATGCCGCGCCCGACCCGGATCCGGTTGCGGCGCGCACCGGGGCGATCCTTGAGCTCGTTCAGCCGCATGACTGTCTTCCTCACATCCCGTGTCTGCCGGGCCGGGGCCCCTTCAGACTTCCTCCACCCGCACGAGGTGCCGGACCTTGGCGATCATGCCGCGCACCGCCGGGGTGTCGGGCAGCAGGCGCGTGCGGTTCATCCTGTTGAGGCCGAGCCCGATCAGGGTCGCCCGCTGGTCCTTGCGGCGCCGGATGGGGCTGCCGATCTGCGTGACGCGGATCCGCCTGTCCTTGTTTGCCGCCATCAGCCGTTCTCCTGCTCGCTCTGACGACCTTCGACCGCCGCGCGGCGCGCCACCAGCTCGCCGACCTTGAGCCCCCGCCGTGCCGCGATCTGGCGCGGGCTCGCCTGGCGCTTCAGCGCATCGAAGGTGGCGCGGACCATGTTGTAGGGATTGGAGGTGCCGAGCGATTTCGCCACCACGTCCTGAATCCCGAGCGCCTCGAAAACCGCGCGCATGGGGCCGCCCGCGATGATTCCGGTGCCGGGCTCGGCCGAGCGCACGATCACGCGGCCGGCGTCATGATGGCCGGTGCTGTCGTGATGGAGTGTGCGGCCCTCGCGCAGCGGCACCCGGATCATCGCACGCTTGGCCGCCTCGGTCGCCTTGCGGATGGCCTCGGGCACCTCGCGCGCCTTGCCGTGGCCGAAGCCCACGCGCCCGCGCCCGTCGCCGACCACCACCAGCGCCGCAAATCCGAAGCGCCGCCCGCCCTTGACCACCTTCGCCACGCGGTTGATGTGGACGAGCTTCTCGATGAACTGGCTGTCCTCGCGCTCCGCCGCTCTCGGCCGTGCCATTCCTCGTCTTCCTCTTGTCCTGCCATCGCGCCGGCCGGGCCGGCGCCGACCTCACCCGTCAGAATTTGAGACCGCCCTCGCGCGCGGCCTCGGCCAGCGCCTTCACGCGGCCGTGATAGATGTAGCCGCCGCGATCGAAGACCACGGCTTCCACCCCCGCCGCCTTCGCGCGCTCGGCGATCAGCTTGCCGACGGCCTTCGCGCCCTCGATCGTGCAGCCGAACTTCCCGCGCAGCGATTCATCCAGCGTCGAGGCGAAGGCGAGCGTGCGCCCGGCCGCATCGTCGATCACCTGGGCGTAGATGTGCTTGTTCGAGCGGTGGACCGAAAGCCGCGGGCGTCCGGCCGCCTTCAGCCGGAGCTTGTAGCGCGTGCGCCGACGACGCCGCTCGAAAAGTTCGTCATGCTTGCTCATGGCTGGTTCGCCCTCGCGTTACTTCTTCTTGCCTTCCTTGCGGAAGACGTACTCGTTCTCGTAGCGCACACCCTTGCCCTTGTAGGGCTCCGGCGGACGATAGGCGCGCAGCTCGGCGGCCACCTGGCCGACCTTCTGCTTGTCGATCCCCGAGACCACGATGGTCGTCTGGTCCGGCGTCTCCACCTTGATGCCCTCCGGCACGTCGTACTCGATGTCGTGGCTGAAGCCGAGCTGCAGACGCACCTTCCGGCCCTGGGCCTGGGCGCGGTAGCCGACGCCCTGGATCACGAGCTTCTTCTCGAAACCCTTCGTCACACCCTCGACCAGATTGGCGACCAGGCTGCGCTGCATGCCCCACATGGCGCGCGCCCGGCGGCTGTCGTTGCGGGGTCTGACGAGGATCTCGTCACCCTCGCGGGTGACCTCCACATCCTCCTCGAGCGTCAGCGACAGCGCGCCCTTCGGACCCTTCACGGAAATCTCGCGGCCGTCGAGGCGCACCTCCACCCCGCTCGGGATCGCGATGGGTTTCTTGCCAATGCGCGACATGTTTTTCGTCCTCTTTGCCTTGCGCGCCCGCCAGGCGCCCCGCCCGGCCCTGCGTCACCGCCGCGAGGCGGCGCTAGAACACCTTGCAGATCACCTCGCCGCCGACGTTCTGGGCGCGCGCCTCGGCGTCCGAGAGCACGCCCTTGGGCGTGGAGACGATCGAGATTCCGAGGCCGTTGGCGACCCGCGGCAGCTCCTTGACGCCCGCGTAGATCCGCCGCCCCGGGCGCGAGACGCGCTCGATGTGACGGATCACCGGCTCGCCCTCGTGATACTTGAGCTGGATCTTCAGCACCGCCTTGTTGTTGCCGAGATCCACCCGCTCGTAGCCGAGGATGTAGCCCTCGCGCTTGAGCACGTCGAGCACGCGCTCGCGCTGACGCGATGCCGGGGCCGTGATCGACTCCTTGCGCGCCGCCAGTCCGTTGCGGATCCGGGTGAGCATGTCGCCCAGGGGATCGGTCATCATGGTCTTCTGCTCTCCTGTGAGCCCGCCCTTACCAGCTCGCCTTGGTGACACCGGGCAGCTGGCCGGATGACGCCAGTTCGCGCAGCGCGATGCGCGAGATGCGGAACTTGCGGTAATAGGCGCGCGGCCGTCCCGTCAGCTCGCAGCGGTTGCGCACCCGCGTCGGCGAGGAGTTGCGCGGCAGTTCCGCCAGCTTCAGCCAGGCGAGAATCCGCTCCTCCTCGGGCAGCGAGCGGTCGCGGGCGATCGCCTTGAGCTTCGCGCGCTTGGCCGCGTAGCGCTGCACCAGCCGCTTGCGCCGCTCGTTCTTCTCGATGGCACTCTTCTTCGCCATGCCTCTGATATCCCTCTTCCTGAGACCGGTCAGTTCTTCCGGAACGGCATGTTGAAGGCCGCGAGCAGCTCGCGCGCCTCTTCATCCGTCTTGGCGCTCGTGCAGATGATGATGTCCATGCCCCGGATCTGCTCGATCTTGTCGTAGTTGATCTCCGGGAACACGATCTGTTCCTTGAGACCCATGGCGTAGTTGCCGTGGCCGTCGAAGCTCTTCGGGTTCACCCCGCGAAAGTCCTTCACCCGCGGCAGGGCGATGGTGATGAGACGGTCCAGAAACTCGTACATCCGGTCGCGCCTGAGCGTCACCTTGACGCCGATCGGCATGCCCTGGCGCAGCTTGAAGCCGGCGATCGACTTCTTCGCCCGGGTGATGACCGGCTTCTGGCCGGCGATCAGCGCGATCTCCTCGACCACCTTGTTCAGCCGCTTCGGATCCTGGACGGCGTCGCCGACGCCGACGTTGATCACGATCTTCTCCAGCCGCGGCACCTGCATGACGTTCGTGTAGCCGAACTTCTCCATGAGCTTCGGCCGCACCTCCTCGTTGTAGAGGCGCTTCAGGCGCGGCACGTAGCGCTCGCCCGTCGGCTGCTTCGCCTTGGCGGTCCCGTTCTCAGCCATCGATCACCTCGCCCGACTTCTTGGCGAACCGCACCTTGCGGCCCTCGACGAACTTGAATCCCACCCGCGTCGGCCGGCCGTCCTTCGGGTCGGCCAGCATCAGGTTCGACAGGTGGATGGGCGCCTCCTTCGTGATGATCCCGCCCGGCTCCTGCGGCGTCGGCCGCTGGTGCTTCTTGACGAGATTCACTCCGGAGACGATCGCCCGGTTCTCCTTCGGCAGTACCTTCAGGATCTCGCCGGTCTTGCCCTTGTCGCGACCGGCGATCACGACGACCTTGTCGCCCTTCTTCAGCTTCGCAGCCATCACAGCACCTCCGGAGCGAGCGAGATGATCTTCATCTGGTTCGCCGCCCTGAGCTCGCGCGCCACGGGGCCGAAGATGCGCGTGCCGATCGGCTCGCCCTGCTTGTTGATCAGCACCGCCGCGTTGCGGTCGAAACGGATGACCGAGCCATCCGGCCGGCGGATGTCCTTGGCGGTGCGCACGACGACCGCGCGGTACACCTCGCCCTTCTTCACGCGCCCCTTCGGCGTCGCCTCCTTCACCGACACCACGATGATGTCTCCCACCTGCGCATAGCGCCGGTTGGTGCCGCCCAGCACCTTGATGCACATCACCCGCTTGGCGCCCGAGTTGTCGGCGACATCGAGATTCGTCTGCATCTGGATCATGGCTCGTCCACCCTGATTACGTCGCCCCGCAGCCTGCGTTCCGCCGCGGCGCCGCCGCCTAGACCGTCGTCACATGCTCGCCCTGGACGACCCGCCAGCGCTTCTTCCTGCTGATCGGCCGGCATTCCTCGATCCAGACCTTGTCGCCGACCTTCCATTCGTTGTTCGGGTCATGCGCATGGTACTTCTTGCTGCGCCGGACGATCTTGCCCAGCAGCGGATGCGGAAAGCGCCGCTCGACCAGAACCACGACGGTCTTGTCGTTGCGGTCGCTGACCACCCGTCCCTGCAGTACGCGTTTCGGCATCGCCTCGTTCCTGTCCTGTCACATCTGTCCGCGCTCAGGCCGCCTTGCCGGCATCGCCCTTGCGCGCGCGCTCGTTCAGGATCGTGAGGATGCGCGCGATGTCGCGCCGCACCTCCTTGATCCGTGAAGGCTTCTCCAGCTGGCCGGCCGCCTGCTGGAACCGCAGATTCAGCCGCTCGCGCTTGAGATCCCGCAACAGCGCGATCAGCTCGTCGCGCGTCTTCAGCCTCAGATCCGCCGCCTTCATCGTCACGCGCTCCCTGATCCTGACCCGGATGTCCTCACGACCGCCGCGCGACGATCTTGGTCGCGATCGGCAGCTTCGCCGACGCCAGCTCGAAGGCGCGCCGGGCCACCGGCTCGGGCACGCCGTCGACCTCGAACATGATCCGCCCCGGCTTCACCCGGGCGACCCAGAACTCCGGCGAGCCCTTGCCCTTGCCCATGCGCACCTCGGCCGGCTTCTTCGAAACCGGCACGTCCGGGAAGATCCGGATCCACACCTTGCCGGCGCGCTTCATGTGGCGCGTGATGGCGCGCCGCGCCGCCTCGATCTGGCGGGCGGTGATCCGCGCGGGCTCCAGCGCCTTCAGGCCGAAGGCCCCGAAATTCACCTCGGTGCCGCCCTTGGCCATGCCGTGGATGCGGCCCTTGTGCGCCTTCCTGAACTTCGTGCGCTTCGGTTGCAGCATCTCGCCTGTCCTCGTCTGCCGGCCGTCAGGCCGTTGCCGTTACCGCCACGACCCCGCGGCCGCGGTCTGGAACTCCAGCATCCGCTTCTCATGCGCCATCGGGTCGTGCTCCATGATCTCGCCGCGGAACACCCAGACCTTCACCCCGATCGCGCCATAGGCCGTGCGGGCCAGCGCAAAGCCGTAGTCGATGTCCGCGCGCAGGGTGTGCAGCGGCACGCGGCCCTCGCGATACCACTCCATGCGCGCGATTTCCGCGCCGCCCAGCCGGCCCGAGACATTGACCCGGATGCCCTGCGCGCCGAGCCGCATGGCGGCCTGCACCGCCCGCTTCATCGCGCGGCGGAAGGACACGCGCCGCTCCAGCTGCTGCGCGATGCCCTCGGCGACGAGGCGCGCATCCACCTCGGGCTTCCTGATCTCGACGATGTTGAGGGCGGTCTCCTCGCCGGTCATCTTCTTCAGCTCCTGACGGAGCTGCTCGATGTCCGCGCCGCGCTTGCCGATCACCACGCCCGGGCGCGCGGAATACACCGTCACCCGCGGCTTCTTGGCAAGGCGCTCCACGACGACCTTGCTCACCGCCGCCTGCTTCAGCCGCTCCTCGAGAAAGCGGCGGATCTTCAGATCCTCCTGCAGGAGCCTGCCGTAGTCCGGGCTGTCCGCATACCAGCGCGAATCCCAGGTGCGGTTGATGCCGAGCCTCAGACCGATGGGATTAACCTTCTGACCCATTTCCTACTGCTCCCGCACTTCACGCACCACGATCCGCACCCGGCTGAAGGGCTTCAGGATCCGGCCCACACGCCCGCGCGCCCGCGGCCGCCAGCGCTTCATCACCAGCGCCTTGCCGACGCTCGCCTCCGCGACAACGAGCTGATCGATGTCCAGCCCGTGGTTGTTCTCGGCGTTCGCGATCGCCGACTGCAGCACCTTTTTCACGTCCCGTGCCGCCTTGCGCCGGCAGAACTCGAGCTGCACGAGCGCCTTGTCCACCGGCAGCCCGCGGATCATCTGGGCGACCAGGTTGAACCGGCGCGGCGAGCCGCGCAGCATGTTGCCCACGGCATAGGCCTCGTTCTCCGCCACGCGGCGCGGATTCTTGGGCTTGCCCATGGCCGCTTAACTCCTCTTCGCCTTCTTGTCCGCACCATGGCCGTAGAAGGTGCGGGTGGGCGCGAACTCGCCCAGCTTGTGGCCGACCATCTCCTCGGTCACGTAGACCGGCACGAACTTGCGCCCGTTGTAGACATTGAAGGTCAGCCCCACGAACTGCGGAACGATCGTCGAACGCCTCGACCAGGTCTTGATGACCTGCTTGTTGCCGGACGCCTGCATCGCCTCCGCCTTCTTCAGCAGAGACAGCTCGACGAACGGACCCTTCCAGACTGAACGCGCCATGCCTCAAGCCTCCTAGCGCTTCTTCGCATCGTGCCGCGAACGCACGATGTACTTGTCGCTCGCGCGGTTGTGCCGGGTCTTCTTGCCCTTGGTCGGCTTGCCCCACGGCGTCACCGGATGACGGCCGCCGGAGGTGCGCCCCTCGCCGCCGCCGTGCGGATGGTCCACCGGGTTCATCGCCACGCCGCGCACCGCCGGCCGGCGGCCCTTCCACCGGTTGCGGCCCGCCTTCGCCAGCACCTCGTTCTTCTTGTCCGGGTTCGAGACCGCACCCACCGTGGCCATGCAGGCGTTCGGCACCTTGCGCTGCTCGCCGGAGGCGAGGCGGATGATCACGTAGCCCTGGTCGCGGCCGACGATCTGGGCGAAGGTCCCGGCCGCGCGCGCGACCTTGCCGCCGCCGCCCGGCTTGAGCTCGATGTTGTGGACGATGGTGCCGACCGGCATGTTGCCGATGGGCGAGGCATTGCCCGGCTTGATGTCCACATGCTCGGCCGCGATCACCTTCGCGCCCGGCGCCAGCCGCTGCGGGGCGATGATGTAGCTCAGCTCGCCGTCGTCATAGCGGATGAGCGCGATGAAGGCCGTGCGGTTGGGATCGTACTCGATGCGCTCGACGGTCGCCTCCACGCCCCACTTGCGCCGGCGGAAATCCACCTTGCGATACAGCCGCTTGTGGCCGCCGCCGCGCCGGCGCGCCGTGATGTGTCCGAAATTGTTCCGGCCGCCGGACTTCGTCAGGCCCTCCGTCAGCTTCTTGACGGGATCGCCCTTCCACAGATGCGAGCGGTCCACCAGCACGAGCCCGCGCTGGGAGGGAGTGACCGGTTTGTAGCTCTTGAGCGCCATGGATCAGACCCCTGCCGTCACATCGATGTGGTGGCCCTCCTCGAGGGTCACGATCGCCTTCTTGATGTCCGCCCGCCGGCCCGTGATCCCGCGGAAGCGCTTGACCTTGCCCTTCTGGTTCAAGGTGTTGACCTTCTTCACCTTGACCTTGAACAGGCTTTCCACCGCCTCCTTGATCTCCGGCTTCGTGGCATGCTTCGCCACCACGAAGGTGACCTGGTTGTGTTCCGAACCCAGCGTCGCCTTCTCGGTGATCACCGGGCGCAGGATGATGTCGTAGGCCTTCAGCTTCGGCTCCGCCTTGCTCATGAGAGCCGCTCCTTGAGCTTGTCCACCGCCGCCTTCGTCAGCACCAGCGTCTCGTGACGCAGGATGTCGTAGACATTGGCGCCGATCGTCGGCAGCACCTTGACCTGCGGCAGGTTGGCCGCCGCGCGCTTGAACGCCTCGTCCACCGCCTCGCCGTCGATGATCAGCGCGCTGGTGAGCCCCAGCTTCGCCAGCTTGTCCTTGAGCTCGCGGGTCTTGCCCTTCTCCAGCTTCGCCGTCTCGACCACGATGAGCCGCCCCTCGCGCGCCTTGTCGGAGAGCGCATGCCTGAGGCCGAGCGCCCGCACCTTCTTCGGCAGCTTGATCGCGTGGTCGCGCGGAATCGGCCCGAATGCGCGCCCGCCCCCGCGGAAGATGTTGACCCGCCGGCTGCCATGCCGCGCGCGCCCCGTGCCCTTCTGCCGGTACATCTTCCTGTTCGTCGCCCGCACGTCGGAGCGGAATTTCACGGCGTGCGTGCCGGCGCGGCGCTTGGCGAGCTGCCAGACCACGACGCGATGCAGAATGTCGGCGCGCGGCTCCAGCCCGAAGATCGCGTCATCGAGCTCGATGCTGCCGGCCTTCTTCGCATCCCATGTCAGGACATCGGCCTTCATGGCTTCATCCATTCCTGTCTTCAGCCGTCTCACCGGCATCCGCCGCCGGCGCCCCCTCGCCTTCCGCCGGCGCCTCGCCGGCGTCCTGCGCCGGGGCCCCGGGCGCGTTCTCGAGCCTGCGGAAGGCGGCCGGATGCGGCGCCGTCTCGGGCAGCGGCCTCTTGACCGCATCGCGCAGCAGGATCCAGGAGCCCTTCGCCCCCGGAATTGCCCCGCGCACGAGGATCAGCCCGTCATCCGGGCGCACGTCCACCACCTGCAGATTGAGGACCGTCACCCGCTCGTCGCCGAGATGGCCGGCCATCTTCTTGCCCTTGAAGACGCGGCCCGGATCCTGCCGGTTGCCGGTCGAGCCGTGGCTTCTGTGCGAGATCGACACGCCGTGGCTGGCGCGCAGACCGCCGAAGTTCCAGCGCTTCATCGCGCCCGCGAACCCCTTGCCCTTGGAGGTGCCGATGGCGTCCACGAACTGGCCCGGCACGAAGTGGTCCGCCGTGATCTCGGCGCCCACCTCGACGAGATGATCCGGATCCACCCGGAACTCGGCGAGCACGCGCTTGGGCGGCACGCCCGCCCTGGCGTAATGGCCGCGCATCGGCGCCGTCGTGCGCTTGGCCTTCGCGCGCCCCGCACCCAGCTGCAGGGCGACATAGCCGTCCCGCTCCTCGGTGCGCTGGGCCACGACCTGGCACTCCTCCAGCTTCAGGACCGTCACGGGCACGTGACGACCATCGGCGTCGAAGACGCGGGTCATGCCCAGTTTCTTTGCAATCACACCCGTGCGCATCGCCTACCGCCTCATCCCTGCAGCTTGATTTCCACGTCCACGCCGGGCGACAGGTCGAGCTTCATCAGCGCGTCGACCGTCTGCGGCGTCGGATCGATGATGTCGAGGACGCGCTTGTGGGTGCGCATCTCGAACTGCTCCATCGACTCCTTGTCGATGTGCGGCGAGCGGTTGACCGTGAACCGCTGGATGCGGGTGGGAAGGGGAATCGGCCCCCTCACCAGCGCGCCGGTCCGGCGGGCCGTTCCCGCGATCTCGTTGGCCGCCTGATCGAGAATGCGGTGATCGAACGCCTTCAGGCGGATACGAATGCTCTGCGTATCCATCGCTCACGGTCCTCTTGTTGCCGGGACTGCCCGCCGCCTCGCAGCCTACTCGATGATTTTGGAGACGACGCCTGCGCCGACGGTGCGGCCGCCTTCGCGGATGGCGAACCTGAGGCCCTCGTCCATGGCGATCGGGCTGATGAGCTCGACCTCGAGCTCCACATTGTCGCCCGGCATCACCATCTCCACGCCCTCCGGCAGCTTCACCGTGCCCGTCACGTCCGTCGTCCGGAAGTAGAACTGCGGACGGTAGTTGTTGAAGAACGGCGTGTGCCGGCCGCCCTCCTCCTTCGTCAGCACATAGGTCTCCGCCTTGAACTTCGTGTGCGGCGTGATCGATCCGGGCTGCGCCAGAACCTGACCGCGCTCCACCTCGTCGCGGCCCACACCGCGCAGCAGCGCGCCGATGTTGTCGCCCGCCTCGCCCTGGTCCAGGATCTTGCGGAACATCTCCACACCCGTCACCACCGTCTTGCGGGTCGGACGGATGCCCACGATCTCCACCTCGTCGCCGACCTTGACCACGCCCTGCTCCACGCGGCCCGTCACCACCGTCCCGCGTCCCGAAATCGAGAACACGTCCTCGATCGGCATCAGGAACGGCTTGTCCTTCGGACGCTCCGGCGTCGGAATGTACTCGTCCACCGCATTCATCAGCTCCAGCACCTTCTGCGCCCCGATCTCCGGATCACGCCCCTCCAGCGCCGCCAGCGCCGAACCCGCAATGATCGGAATCTCGTCGCCCGGAAAACCGTACTGGCTCAAAAGCTCCCGGACCTCCAGCTCCACCAGCTCCAGAAGCTCCGGATCGTCCACCTGGTCCACCTTGTTCAAGAACACCACGATCGCCGGCACACCCACCTGACGCGCCAGCAAGATGTGCTCGCGCGTCTGCGGCATCGGACCATCCGCCGCAGACACCACCAGAATCGCTCCGTCCATCTGCGCCGCACCCGTGATCATGTTCTTCACATAGTCCGCATGACCCGGGCAGTCGACATGCGCGTAATGCCGCTTGTCCGTCTCGTACTCCACATGCGCCGTCGATATCGTGATCCCCCGCTCGCGCTCCTCCGGCGCCTTGTCAATCTTCGCATAGTCCACGAACTGCGCCTTGCCCTGCTCCGCCAACACCTTCGTGATCGCCGCCGTCAGCGTCGTCTTCCCATGGTCCACGTGACCAATCGTCCCCACGTTCACATGCGGCTTCGTCCGCTCAAACTTCGCCTTGGACATCTTTCAGGTCCTTTCCCTGTCGTTTCCCTGTCCGCTCATGCCTGCCGGATGCACGTCAGCCCGCGAGCTTGGCTTTGACCTCCTCGGCGACATTCGCCGGGACCTCGTCATAGTGGCTGAACTGCATCGTGTACTGCGCGCGGCCCTGCGTGAACGAACGCAGCTGGTTCACGTAGCCGAACATGTTGGCCAGCGGCACGATCGCCTCGATCACCTGGGCGTTGCCGCGCTGGCCGGTGCCCACGATCTGGCCGCGGCGCGAATTGAGGTCGCCGATGACGTCGCCCATGTATTCCTCGGGGGTGACCACCTCGACCTTCATCATCGGCTCGAGCAGCTTGATCCCGGCCTTCTCTCCGGCCTCGCGCATCGCCGCGCGCGAGGCGATCTCGAAGGCCAGCACGCTGGAGTCCACCTCGTGATAGGCGCCGTCCACGAGCCGGACATAGAAGTCGGTCAGCGGGAAGCCCAGCAGGATGCCGGTCTCCGCGACGTCCTGAACGCCCTTCTGGACGCCCGGAATGTACTCGCGCGGAATCACGCCGCCCTTGATCTCGTCGATGAACTGGACGCCGGAGCCGCGCTCGCCCGGGCCCACGATCATCTTCACGCGGGCGAACTGGCCGGCGCCGCCGGTCTGCTTCTTGTGGGTGTAGTCGATCGTGACCTCGCGGGCGAAGGTCTCGCGGTAGGCGACCTGCGGCGCGCCCACGTTCGCCTCCACCTTGAACTCGCGCTTCATGCGGTCGACGATGATGTCGAGATGCAGCTCGCCCATGCCCGAGATGATCGTCTGGCCCGACTCCTCGTCCACGCGCACGCGGAAGCTCGGATCCTCCATCGCCAGACGATTGAGGGCGATGCTCATCTTCTCCTGGTCGGCCTTCGACTTCGGCTCGACGGCGACCGAGATCACCGGCTCGGGGAATTCCATGCGCTCCAGCACGATCGGGGCGTTCGGCGCACACAGCGTGTCGCCGGTGGTCGTGTCCTTGAGGCCAGCCAGCGCCACGATGTCGCCCGCATAGGCCTCCTCGATGTCCTCGCGGTGATTGGCGTGCATCAGCAGCATGCGGCCGATGCGCTCGCGCTTGCCCTTGACCGAGTTCAGGACCTGCTCGCCCTTTTCCAGCGTGCCGGAATAGATGCGGCAGAAGGTCAGCGAGCCGACGAAGGGGTCGTTCATGATCTTGAAGGCCAGCGCGGAGAAGGGCTCCTTGTCGTCGGCCTTGCGGGTGAGCATCTTCTCGGGATCATCGGGCGCCGTGCCCCTGACCGCCGGGATGTCGATCGGCGAGGGCAGATAGTCCACCACCGCATCGAGCAGCGGCTGCACCCCCTTGTTCTTGAACGCGGAGCCGCACAGCACGGGCACGAACTGGAAGGAGAGCGTGCCCTTGCGGATCGCGCGCTTGAGCTCGTCCTCGGAGATCTCCTCGCCCTCGAGATATTTCTCCATGAGGGCCTCGTCGACCTCGACGGCGGTCTCGACCATCTGCTCGCGCGCGGCCTCGGCCGCCCCGCGCAGCTCGTCGGGGATCTCGCGCTCCTCCCATTTGGCGCCGAGGGTCTCTTCAAGCCAGATGAGCGCCTTCATCCGCAGCAGATCGATGACGCCCTCGAACTCGGCCTCCTTGCCGACGGGAAGCTGGATCACGAGCGGCGTGGCGCCGAGACGATCCTTGATCATCTCGACACAGCGCTCGAAGTCCGCGCCGGTGCGGTCCATCTTGTTGACGAAGCACAGCCGCGGCACGCGGTATTTGTCCGCCTGGCGCCAGACGGTCTCGGACTGCGGCTCGACACCCGCCACACCGTCGAAGACCGCGATCGCACCATCGAGGACGCGCAGGGACCGCTCCACCTCGATGGTGAAGTCCACGTGGCCGGGCGTGTCGATGATGTTGATGCGGTGATCGCGCCAGAAGCAGGTGGTCGCGGCCGAGGTGATGGTGATGCCGCGCTCGCGCTCCTGCTCCATCCAGTCCATGGTGGCCGCGCCCTCATGGACCTCGCCGATCTTGTGCGAGCGGCCGGTGTAAAAGAGGATCCGCTCCGTCGTCGTCGTCTTGCCGGCATCGATGTGGGCCATGATGCCGATGTTGCGGTATCGCTCGATCGGGTGGCTGCGGGGCATCGTCGTCGCTCTCGTTCTCGCGTCTCGTTTCTGCTGCGCGGGCCGCGCCGTCGCGGCTACCAGCGGTAATGGGCGAAGGCGCGGTTCGCCTCCGCCATCTTGTGGGTGTCCTCGCGCTTCTTGACGGCGGCGCCGCGGTTGTTGGCCGCATCGAGCAGCTCGCCGGCGAGCCGCTCCACCATCGTGCGCTCGCTGCGCGCACGGGCGGCCGCGATCATCCAGCGGATGGCCAGCGTCTGGGCGCGGTCGGGGCGCACCTCCATCGGCACCTGATAGGTCGCGCCGCCGACGCGCCGCGAGCGCACCTCGAGCGCGGGCTTCACATTGTCCAGCGCCTCGTGGAAGAGCTTCAGCGGGTCGGTCTTCGCCCGCTGCTGGACCAGCTCCAGCGCGCCGTAGACGATGCGCTCGGCGACCGACTTCTTGCCGTCGCGCATGACGGAATTGATGAACTTGCTCAGCACCACGTCCCCGTAGACGGGATCGGGCAGAACCTCGCGCTTCTCGGCTCGACGGCGACGCGACATCGCTTCAGTCCCTCTTCATCATTTCGGCCGCTTGGCGCCGTACTTCGAGCGGCCCTGACGGCGGTCGGAGACGCCCTGGGTATCGAGCACGCCGCGGATGATGTGGTAGCGCACGCCCGGCAGGTCCTTCACGCGGCCGCCGCGGATGAGCACGACCGAATGCTCCTGCAGATTGTGTCCCTCGCCCGGAATGTAGGCGGTGACCTCGATCCCGTTCGTCAGCCGCACGCGCGCAACCTTTCTGAGCGCCGAGTTCGGCTTCTTCGGCGTCGTCGTGTACACGCGGGTGCACACGCCCCGCTTCTGGGGGCAGGCCTGAAGCGCCGGCACCTTGTTGCGCTTGACCGGCCGCTTGCGCGGCTTGCGCACGAGCTGATTGATCGTCGGCATCGATCGCCCTCTGCCTTCTTTCTTCCTCGTCACCCGACCGCGCCCGCCGCCACGACGCATCCGGTCGCGGCCGCGGGCCGCCATGATCTCGTCTGCGCCTGACGGGCTTGTTTCACGCGCCGGGGCCGCTGCACCCGTGCAGCATGAGCGAAGCACCTCGCCCCTTCCTTCGCCGCCGTCACCGCGGCCCTTCCGAAGGGGGCGCTTCGATCCCCTGCCACCGCTCGCGAAACGTCGCCGTCCAACACCCGCCTCTTCGCACTCCTCCAAGAGGAGCCGTCGCCCGAGGGGGGTCGCACGCGGCCGCCCGCCCTTACGCCAAACCCGGCGGCAACGCAAGCCCCGTCATGCGCCAGATTTCCTCGCGCGGCGCGCGCCGGGGCCCGACCCTCGTGCAGCCTGTGCGAACCTTCGTCCAAGGGCCGAAGGTCCGCCCGCTCACCGGTTCTGTCACCACCAGAAGCCCGTTCCGGCACCGGCGTCTAGCACGCCGCCTGCGGCCGCGGCCGCGCGGGCGCTACCACCCGGGCCCGGGCGAGGCCCGCTATATAGTCCTGGTGCCGGATCGCGTCAACAGCGCTGCGGGGGCCGACATTTCCGGCAAAACGGGGCCGCGGTCGCGCCTTTCATCTTTCGTCTGGAGCCCCGCGAGGAGAGGATCCTTGCGCCGGCGGGGCCGGCCGGCCGCGACTCGCAATGATCGGCGGCAACAGGCGGCACGGCCGCCCCCGCGAGGCGGGGACGGCCGTGCGGATCTTTCCAGCCTGCGCCGGAACGCGCGCGATCAGCCTTCCGCTTCCGGCGCGGAACCGTCGCCGGCGACCGCGTCCGCCGCCCCCGGAGCCGGGCCTTCCGCCTCGGCCTCGGCCACCGCAAGGGCGAGCTCGCGGGCCTTGCGCTCCTTGAGGATGGCGCGGTCGCGCCGGCGCGCCTCGAGCTTCATGCGCCGCATGGCGGCACCCGTGCCCGCCGGGATGAGGCGCCCGACGATCACGTTCTCCTTGAGTCCCTCGAGCCGGTCCACCTTGCCCTGGACGGCCGCCTCGGTGAGCACGCGCGTCGTCTCCTGGAAGGAGGCCGCCGAGATGAAGGAACGCGTCTGCAGGCTCGCCTTGGTGATGCCGAGCAGCACGGGCTTGGCCTTCACCTCGCGCTTGCCCTCGGCCTTGAGCCTGGCGTTGATCTCCTCCAGCTCCTCGCGCTCGATCTGCTCGCCCGGCAGCAGGGTGGAATCGCCGCCGTCGGTGACCTCCACCTTCTGCAGCATCTGGCGGACGATCACCTCGATGTGCTTGTCGTTGATCTTCACGCCCTGCAGCCGGTAGACGTCCTGGATCTCCGAGATCAGGTACTGGGCCAGCGCCTCGACGCCGAGAACCTCGAGAATGTCGTGGGGCGCCGGGTGGCCGTCGATGATGTAGTCGCCCTTGCGCACGACATCGCCCTCGCGCACGGCGATGTGCTTGCCCTTGGGCACGAGGTACTCGATCGGGTCGCGCCCCTCCTCGAGCGGCCGCAGGATGATCCGGCGCTTGTTCTTGTAGTCGCGCCCGAACTCGATGACGCCGTCGGCCTCTGCGATCACCGCATGGTCCTTCGGGCGGCGCGCCTCGAAGAGCTCCGCCACCCGCGGCAGACCGCCGGTGATGTCGCGGGTCTTGGCCGCCTCGCGCGGGATGCGCGCCAGCACGTCGCCCGCGTTCACCCGCTGGCCGTCCTCGACCGAGAGAATGGCGTCGACCGAGAGATAGTAGCGGGCCTCGGTGCCGTTCGCGAGCTTGACCACCTCGTCGTTCTCGTCGCGAAGCGTGATCCGCGGCTTGAGATCCGCGCCCTTGGCAGAGGCGCGCCAGTCGGTCACCACCTTGTTGGTGATGCCGGTCACCTCGTCCACGACCTCCTTCATCGAGACGCCCTCGATCAGGTCGCGGTACTGCACGATGCCCGCCTTCTCGGTGATGATGGGCAACGTGTAGGGATCCCACTCGGCGAGCTTCTGGCCCTTCTTGACGGCATCGCCGTTCTCGACCAGCAGCCGCGCACCGTAGGGCAGGCGGTAGTGGGCGCGCTCGCGGCCCTCCTCGTCGAGGAGCACGAGCTCGACATTGCGGCCCATGACGACGAGCCGGCCCTTGGAATCCTTCACCACGTCGGCATGGCGGAGCTCGATGCGGCCGTCGTGGTTGGCCTCGATCGAGGACTGCTCGGACACCGTCGCCGCACCGCCGATGTGGAAGGTGCGCATGGTAAGCTGCGTGCCGGGCTCGCCGATCGACTGGGCGGCGATGATGCCGATGGCCTCGCCGATGTTGACGGGCGTGCCGCGGGCGAGATCGCGCCCGTAACACTTCGCGCACACGCCGCGGCGCGACCGGCAGGTCAGCACCGAACGGATCTTGACCTTGGAGATGCCGGCCTCGGCGATCCGGTCGACCTCCGGCTCGTTGATGGCGCCGCCGGCGGGCACGATCACCTCGTCGGTAAGCGGATCGCGGATGTCGACGGCGGCCGTGCGCCCCAGGATCCGCTCACCCAGCGAGACGACGACCTCGCCGCCCTCGACGACCTCGGAGACCTCGAGCCCGTCCTCGGTGCCGCAGTCCTCCTCGACGATCACGCAGTCCTGGCTGACGTCGACCAGCCGGCGCGTGAGATAGCCGGAGTTCGCCGTCTTCAGCGCCGTGTCCGCCAGACCCTTGCGGGCGCCGTGGGTGGAGTTGAAGTACTCGAGAACCGACAGGCCCTCCTTGAAGTTGGAGATGATCGGCGTCTCGATGATCTCGCCGGACGGCTTGGCCATGAGGCCGCGCATGCCGGCGAGCTGCTTCATCTGCGCCGCCGAGCCGCGCGCGCCGGAATGGGCCATCATGTAGATGGAGTTGACGGGCGCAAGCCGGCCGGTCTCCGGATCCTTGGCGCGCGCCGACATCTCCTTCATCATCTCGTCGGCGACCTTGTCGGTGCACTGCGCCCAGGCGTCCACGACCTTGTTGTACTTCTCGCCCTGGGTGATGAGGCCCTCCTGGTACTGCTCCTCGTATTCCTTGACGAGGGCCTTGGTCTCCTCCACCAGCCGCTCCTTGGCCTTGGGGATCACCATGTCGTCCTTGCCGAAGGAGATGCCCGCCTGGCAGGCCTGCTGGAAGCCGGCGGTCATGATCGCGTCGGCGAACAGCACGGTCTGCTTCTGGCCGGTGTGGCGGTAGACGACGTCGATGATCTCCGAGATCTCCTTCTTCGTCAGCAGACGGTTGACGAGATCGAAGGAAATCTTCGGGTGGCGCGGGAAGTGCCGCCACAGCAGCACGCGGCCCGGCGTCGTCTTCACCCGCTGCTTCACGAGCCTGCCGTCCTCGTCCATCACCTCCACGCGGGCCTCGACCCTGGCATGAAGCGTGACGATGCCGGCCGCGAGCGCATGCTCGATCTCGGCGACATCCGCGAACACCGAGCCCTCGCCCGGCTCGCCCTCGGATTCCATCGTGAGGTAGTAGAGGCCGAGGACGATGTCCTGGCTCGGCACGATGATGGGCTTGCCGTTGGCGGGCGAGAGGATGTTGTTCGTGCTCATCATGAGCACGCGCGCCTCGAGCTGGGCCTCGAGCGACAGCGGCACGTGAACCGCCATCTGGTCGCCGTCGAAGTCGGCGTTGAAGGCGGCGCAGACCAGCGGATGCAGCTGGATCGCCTTGCCCTCGATCAGCACCGGTTCGAAGGCCTGGATGCCGAGACGGTGCAGCGTCGGCGCACGGTTCAAGAGAACGGGATGCTCGCGGATCACGTGATCCAGCGCATCCCAGACCTCGCGCCGCTCGGTTTCCACCATCTTCTTGGCCTGCTTGATGGTGGCCGCCAGCCCCAGCTTGATCAGACGCGAGTAGATGAAGGGCTTGAACAGCTCGAGCGCCATCTTCTTCGGCAGGCCGCACTGGTGCAGCTTGAGCTCGGGGCCCACCACGATCACCGAGCGGCCCGAGTAGTCCACGCGCTTGCCCAGCAGGTTCTGGCGGAACCGGCCCTGCTTGCCCTTGAGCATGTCGGACAGCGACTTCAAGGGCCGCCGGTTGGTGCCCGTGATCGCCCGGCCGCGCCGGCCGTTGTCGAAGAGCGCGTCCACGGCCTCCTGCAGCATCCGCTTTTCGTTGCGGATGATGATGTCGGGCGCCTTGAGCTCGATGAGCCGCTTCAGGCGGTTGTTGCGGTTGATGACGCGCCGGTACAGATCATTGAGATCCGAGGTCGCGAACCGGCCGCCGTCCAGCGGCACCAGCGGGCGCAGCTCCGGCGGGATCACGGGGATCACCGTCAGGATCATCCACTCCGGCCGGTTGCCGGATTCGATGAAGGCCTCGATCAGCTTCAGGCGCTTGATGATCTTCTTGGGCTTGAGGGCGGAGGTCGTCTCCTCCAGCTCGCGCAGCAGCCGGCGGCGCTCCTCCTCCAGATCGAGCGCCTCCAGCATCTGGCGGATCGCCTCGGCGCCGATGCCGGCGGTGAAGCTGTCCTCGCCGAACTCGTCGAGCGCGCGGTAGTAGTCGTCCTCGTTGAGCAGCTGGCCCTTCTTCAAGGGGGTCAGCCCCGGCTCGATCACGATCCAGTTCTCGAAGTAGAGGACGCGCTCGAGATCCTTCAGGGTCATGTCGAGCAGCAGGCCGATGCGGCTCGGCACCGACTTCAGGAACCAGATGTGGGCGACCGGCGCAGCCAGCTCGATGTGGCCCATGCGCTCGCGCCGGACCTTCGAAAGCGTGACCTCCACCCCGCATTTCTCGCAGATGATGCCGCGGAACTTCATCCGCTTGTACTTGCCGCACAGGCACTCGTAGTCCTTGATCGGGCCGAAGATGCGGGCGCAGAACAGGCCGTCGCGCTCCGGCTTGAAGGTGCGGTAGTTGATGGTCTCCGGCTTCTTGATCTCGCCGTAGGACCAGGAGAGGATCTGCTCGGGCGAGGCGATCGAGATGCGGATCGCGTCGAACTCCTCGGTCTGCGGCGCCGGGTTGAAGAGGTTCATGATTTCCTGGTTCATGGGTGGTTCCCATCCTGTCGTTCACATGCGGCCCGCATGGCAGAGCGGGCGGGGCCGGCGGGGGCGTCTCAGCCCTGCTCCGCCGGCTCCTGCTCCTCATCCTCGTCCAGACTGACCAGCTCGACGTTGAGCCCCAGACCCTTCATCTCCTTGACCAGCACGTTGAAGGACTCGGGGATGCCGGGCTCGAAGCTGTCGTCGCCCTTGACGATCGCCTCGTAGACCTTGGTGCGGCCGGCGACGTCGTCGGACTTGACCGTCAGCATCTCCTGCAGCGTGTAGGCCGCGCCATAGGCCTCGAGCGCCCAGACCTCCATCTCGCCGAAGCGCTGGCCGCCGAACTGCGCCTTGCCGCCCAGCGGCTGCTGGGTGACCAGGCTGTAGGGGCCGATCGAGCGGGCGTGGATCTTGTCGTCCACCAGGTGATGGAGCTTGAGCATGTAGATGTAGCCCACGGTCACCTTGCGGTCGAAGGGCTCGCCGGTGCGGCCGTCGTAGAGCGTGACCTGGCCGGAGGAATCGAGCCCCGCCTCCTCGAGCATGCGCACGATGTCCTCCTCGCGCGCGCCGTCGAAGACCGGGGTCGACATCGGCACGCCGAAGGTCATGTGATCGGCGAGCTCCAGGAGGTCGTCGTCCTGCATGGCGGCGAAATCGGCCTTGAACTGCCTGTCGCCGTAGATCGCCTTCAGGCGCTGCTTCAGCTCCGAGACGGCCGCCTTCTTCGCCTTCTGGTCGGCGGCGTGCCGGTAGCGCTCCAGGATCTCGCCGATCTGGCGTCCCAGACCGCGCGCCGCCCAGCCGAGATGCGTCTCGAGGATCTGGCCGACGTTCATGCGGCTCGGCACGCCCAGCGGATTCAGCACGATGTCGACGGGGGTGCCGTCCTCGAGGAAGGGCATGTCCTCCTCGGGCAGGATCCGCGAGATCACGCCCTTGTTGCCGTGGCGGCCCGCCATCTTGTCGCCGGGCTGAAGCTTGCGCTTGACGGCGATGAAGACCTTGACGGTCTTGAGCACGCCGGGCGGCAGCTCGTCACCGCGCTGGAGCTTCTCGACCTTCTCGTCGAAGCGGCGCTCCAGCGTCTTGCGCGAGGCCTCGAACTGCTTCTTCAGCGCCTCGATCTCCGCCATCACGGCATCGTCGTCGACGGCGAGATTCCACCAGTCCTTCGGCTCGAGGGCGCCGAGGTTCTCCTCGGTGATCACCGTCCCCTTCTTGAGCGAGCGGGTGCCGGCGGTCACCGTGCGGCCGACGAGCAGGTCCTTCAAGCGCGCATAGGTGTTGCGCTCGAGGATCTCCATCTCGTCGTCCCGGTCCTTCTTGAGCCGGGCGATCTCCTGGCGCTCGATGGCGAGCGCGCGCTCGTCCTTGTCCACGCCGTGGCGGTTGAAGACCCGCACCTCCACGACCGTGCCCTGCACGCCGGGCGGCACCCGGAGCGAGGTGTCGCGGACGTCGGAGGCCTTCTCGCCGAAGATCGCGCGCAGCAGCTTCTCCTCCGGCGTCATCGGGGTTTCGCCCTTCGGCGTCACCTTGCCGACGAGAATGTCGCCCGCCTTCACCTCCGCGCCGATGTAGACGATGCCCGCCTCGTCGAGATTGCGCAGGGCCTCCTCGCCGACATTGGGGATGTCGCGGGTGATCTCCTCGGGACCCAGCTTCGTGTCGCGCGCGGAGACCTCGAACTCCTCGATGTGGATGGAGGTGAAGACGTCGTCCTTCACGATCCGCTCGGAGATCAGGATCGAGTCCTCGAAGTTGTAGCCGTTCCACGGCATGAAGGCGACGAGGACGTTGCGGCCCAGCGCCAGCTCGCCGAGCTCGGTGGACGGGCCGTCGGCGATGATGTCGCCCTTGGCCACATGGTCGCCCTTGCGCACCAGCGGCCGCTGATTGATGGCGGTCGACTGGTTGGAACGCTGGAACTTCGCGAGCCGGTAGATGTCCACACCCGGATCGCCGGGGCCGATGTCCTCGGTCGCCCGGATGACGATGCGGGTCGCGTCCACCTGGTCGACGATGCCGGCCCGGCGCGCCGCGATCGCGGCGCCCGAATCGCGCGCCGTCACGGCCTCGAGCCCGGTACCCACGAAGGGCGCCTCGGTGCGGATCAGCGGCACCGCCTGGCGCTGCATGTTCGATCCCATGAGCGCGCGGTTGGCGTCGTCGTTCTCGAGGAAGGGAATGAGCGCCGCCGCGATCGAGACCACCTGCTTCGGGCTCACGTCCATGAGCGTGACCTGCTCGGGCGCAGCGAGCACGAATTCGCCGTTGCGCCGGCAGGAGACGAGGTCGGCGGTAAAGCGCCCGTTCTCGTCCAGCTCCGCATTGGCCTGGGCGATGGTGTGGCGCGCCTCCTCCATCGCCGACAGATAGACGACCTCGTCCGTCACGCGGCCGTCCACGACCTTGCGGTAGGGCGTTTCGATGAAGCCGTACTTGTTCACCCGCGCATAGGTCGCCAGCGAGTTGATGAGGCCGATGTTCGGACCTTCCGGCGTCTCGATGGGGCAGATCCGCCCGTAGTGCGTGGGATGGACGTCTCGGACCTCGAAGCCGGCGCGTTCACGGGTCAGCCCCCCCGGTCCCAGCGCCGAGACGCGGCGCTTGTGGGTGATCTCGCTCAAGGGGTTGGTCTGGTCCATGAACTGCGACAGCTGCGAGGAGCCGAAGAACTCGCGCACCGCCGCGATCACGGGCTTGGCGTTGATGAGGTCGTTCGGCATCGCGCCGTCGATGTCCACGCTCGACATCCGCTCCTTGACGGCGCGCTCCATCCTCAGCAGGCCGACGCGGTACTGGTTCTCGACCAGCTCGCCGACCGAGCGCACCCGGCGGTTGCCGAGATGGTCGATGTCGTCGATCTCGCCCTTGCCGTCCTTCAGGCCCACCAGATACTTGAGGACGGCGAGGATGTCCTCCTTGGTGAGCGTGCCGACGGTGTCCGGGATGTCGAGACCGAGGCGCATGTTGATCTTGACCCGGCCGACGTCCGACAGGTCGTAGCGCTCCGGATTGAAGAACAGGTCATGGAACAGGCCCTCCGCCGATTCCTTCGTCGGCGGCTCGCCCGGACGCATGACGCGGTAGATCTCCGCCAGCGCCGTCTCGTGATCCTCGCTGCGATCGGCCTTCAGGGTGTTGAGGATCCACGGGCCCACGTTGATGTGATCGATGTCGAGCAGTCTGAGCGCCGTGATGCCCACCTCGCGGAACAGCTCGAGGTGGTCCTCCGAGATCTCGTCGCCGGCCTCGATGTAGATGCGGCCGGTCTTCTCGTCGATCATGTCCTCGGCGACGAAGCGGCCGAGCAGGAAGGATTCGGGCACGCGCACGGCCTTCAGCCCGTCCTTCTCCATCTTGCGCACGAGACGCGGGGTCAGCTTCGTGCCCGCCTCCGCCACGACCTCGCCGCTGTCCGCGTCGACGAGATCGAAGTCGAGCCGCTGGCCGCGCCAGCGCTCCGGCACGAAGGGCAGCCGCCAGTGCTCGTCGTCGATGCGGGTGACGGTGTGGCTGTCGTAGAAGTGGTTCAGGATGTCTTCGTCCGACAGCCCGAGCGCATGGAGCAGCACGGTGGCCGGAAGCTTGCGCTTCCTGTCGATGCGCACGTTCACGATGTCCTTGGCGTCGAATTCGAAGTCGAGCCAGGCGCCGCGATAGGGGATGATCCGCGCCGCGAACAGCAGCTTGCCGGAAGCGTGCGTCTTGCCCTTGTCGTGGTCGAAGAACACGCCCGGCGAGCGGTGCATCTGCGAGACGACGACGCGCTCGGTGCCGTTGATGATGAAGGTGCCGTGGTCCGTCATGAGCGGGATGTCGCCCATGTAGACGTCCTGCTCCTTGATATCGAGGACGGACTTGGCCCCCGTCTCCGCGTCGACCTCGAAGACGATCAGGCGCAGCGTGATCCTGAGCGGCGCGGCGTAGGTGAGGTCGCGCTGGCGGCATTCCTCGACGTCGAACTTGGGCTCCTCCAGCGTATAGCGGACGTATTCGAGCGAGGCGGTGCCCGCGAAGTCCTCGATCGGGAAGACCGACTGGAAGGCCCGCTCGAGGCCCGAGCGCAGCCGCTCCTCCTCGCTCGCACCCGGCTTCACGAAGCGTTCATAGGACGTGCGCTGCACCTCGATCAGATCGGGCAGCGGGATCACCTCCTGGATCCGGCCGAAGTTCTTCCGAATGCGCTTACGAGCCGTGTAAGACGTCGCCATGCTCTGTCCTCGCCTTGATATCTGCCGTTCCGCCGCCGCAGGACCCGCCCCGGGCGGGCACGGCCCGCCGTCGTGAACCGCCCGTCATGCCTGCCGCCGGGATGGGCGGCACGCCCTGTCACCCATCTGGCCTTTGCCCCGCCCGGGCCCGCGCGTGCCGGCCACCCTCCCCGAGACAGGGAGGGGCCGGAGGCGCGAACGCCTCCAGCCCGGATGTCCACCTTCCGTGTTCAGCGCCCGCATCCTGGTGGGCGCGCGGAAAGTCATGCCTACTTGATCTCCACCGTGGCGCCGGCCTCTTCGAGCTTCTTCTTGATCTCCTCGGCTTCCTCCTTGGAGACGCCCTCCTTGACCGGCTTCGGCGCGCTCTCGACGAGATCCTTCGCCTCCTTCAGGCCGAGCCCCGTGATCGCACGCACCTCCTTGATGACGTTGATCTTCTTGTCGCCGGCCGACGCCAGGATCACGTCGAACTCGGTCTTCTCCTCGGCCGCAGCGGCCTCGCCTGCGGCCGCACCCGGCACCGCCGCGACCGCCACCGGCGCCGCCGCCGAGACGCCCCATTTCTCCTCGAGCATCTTCGACAGCTCCGCCGCCTCGAGCACGGTCAGGTTCGACAGCTCTTCGACAATCTTCTCAAGATCCGCCATTGGTCTTCTCCGTTTCGTCATGCGGCAGGGACGCGCCCCGCCCGTTTTCCGTTTCCGGCCCAGGACCGCTTTTCCGCCGGCGCCCTGCGCCCTTCGATCGATCGGCTCCTCAGGCCGCCTCGGCGCGGGCCTTCAGCACCCGCGCGAGCTGCCCGGCCGGCGCCTGGAGCACACCCGCCACGCGCCGGGCCGGCGTCTGCAGCAGACCCACCAGCTTCGCCCGCAGTTCGTCGAGCGACGGCAGTTCCGCCAACGCCTTGATGCCGGCCTCGTCCAGAGCCCGGCCTTCCAGCGCGCCGCCAAGGATGATGAGCTTCTCGTTCTCCTTGGCGAACTTGGCCAGCACCTTCGGTGCGGCCACCGGATCCTTCGAGAAACCGATCGCCGTCGGCCCCTGGAAGAGGTCGGCGATGGTCTCGAAGGGGGTGCCCTGAAGCGCAAGCCTGGTGAGCCGGTTCTTGGTGACCTTGAAATGGCCTCCGGCCTCGCGCATGCGCGCGCGCAGGTCGGACATCTCGGCGACGGTCAGGCCCTTGTAGTGGGTCACCACCACGACGGGCACCGCCGAGAGGGCATCCCTGAGGGATGCGACCCATTCCCTCTTTTTGGCTCTCTCCACGCTTTTCGCCTCCTTGCTGCCTTGCGGACGCCCCGGCCGGACCACCATCGGTGCCGGACCGGCCCGTCCGCCGCGCATCGACCGGACCGCACGAAGGCGGACCGGCGATGCCATCCCTGTCCGGGGGCCGTGCTTTCCGACCGGTACCGGCCATCCCGCTCCAGGACCGCCTCGCGCCCCTGTCGCATCGATGATCCGATCCCCGGCGGCGGATCCGGCGGAACCATGTCCCGCAAGATCCGATCGTGACCGCAACCCCGTCTCATGCAGGCCGGGTCGCCCCATTTGAGGCCTTGTCCCGAAGGGGACGCGGCCGCCTGCAGTCTCGGACAGTGCTCTCTTGCGGACACGTGAAGAAGGGATATCCCGCCTTCACTTGCCGCCCTCCTCCGCGGCCGGCGCGATGCGCGGCGGACGCATCCGGTCCGCCCCGCCCGCACTGCCGCGAAAGCCCGTTCCTTCCTCTCTCACGCCTCCGTCATCCCACGCCGCGTCCAGCCGGCCGGGCTCAGGCCGCGAGCTTCTGCTGGATGCTGCCGAGATCGACCTGCAGCCCGGGGCCCATCGTCGAGCTCAGCGTGATCTTCTTCACGTACTGGCCCTTCGCCCCCGGCGGCTTGGCGCGGATCACCGCATCCACGAAGGCGCGGACGTTGTCCGCGATCTTCTCGTCCTCGAAGCTCAGCTTGCCGACGCCGGCATGCACGATTCCCGTCTTGTCGACGCGGAACTGCACCTGCCCGGCCTTGGCCTCCTGGACGGCCTTGGCGACGTCCATGGTGACCGTGCCCAGCTTCGGGTTCGGCATCAGGCCGCGCGGGCCCAGGATGCGGCCCAGCTTGCCGACGATCGCCATCATGTCGGGGGTGGCGATGATCCGGTCGTAGGGAATCTCGCCCGACTGCAGCTCCTGGGCGAGATCCTCGTCGCCGACCCGGTCGGCCCCCGCCTTCTTCGCCTCCTCGGCCTTGGGCCCGCGGGCGAAGACGGCCACCCTCATCTCCTTGCCCAGCCCGTGCGGCAGGGTCACGGTGCCGCGCACCATCTGGTCGGCATGGCGGGGATCCACGCCCAGATTGATCGCCACCTCGACGGTTTCGTCGAACTTCGTGCCCTTGACCTCCCTGAGGATCCGGATCGCCTCCATGAGGTCGTAGACCCGCGTGCGGTCGACCTTCTCGCGGACCGCCTTCATGCGCTTGCTCAGCCGCGCCATCTCACATGCCCTCCACTTCGATGCCCATGGAACGCGCCGAGCCCGCGATCGAACGCATGGCGGCCTCGATATCCCGGGTGTTGAGGTCCTTGAGCTTGATCTCGGCGATCTCGCGGATCTGGTCCTTCGTCACGCGGGCGACGATGTTCTTGCCGGGCTCCTGCGAACCCTTCTCGATGCCCGCGGCCTTCTTCAGCAGATAGCTGACGGGCGGCGTCTTCACCACGAAGCTGAAGGAGCGGTCCGCATAGACCGTGATGATGGTCGGCAGCGGCACGCCGCGCTCCATCTTCTCGGTCGCGGCGTTGAACGCCTTGCAGAACTCCATGATGTTGACGCCGCGCTGGCCCAGCGCCGGACCGATCGGCGGCGACGGATTGGCGGCGCCGGCCGGCACCTGCAGCTTGATGTATCCGACGATCTTCTTTGCCATCTCTCACCCGTTCCTTGTCTGTCGCGCCCCGGCGCAGACCGGCGTCATGCAGGCCGAGGCTCTCGCGGGAATGGGGCGCGGTACGTGGCCGTGGCGAGCCTCCCGCGCTTTTTCCGTCCGGCGCGCCGGATCCCGCGGATCCACCCTGGCGCCGCCGACAACACGGCCTTTGAGACGTCACCTCCCGCAGGTCACGTCCATGGCCGGATTTCGCAACGATCCCTGCTACACCTTCTCGACCTGGTGGAACTCCAGCTCCACCGGGGTCGCCCGCCCGAAGATGGACACCGACACCTTGAGACGCCCGCGCGCCTCGTCCACATCCTCGACGATGCCGTTGAAGGAGGTGAACGGTCCGTCCTTGACGCGCACCTCCTCGCCGATCTCGAAGCTGACCTTGGGCTTCGGCCGCTCGACGCCCTCTTTCACCTGGTTGAGGATGCGCATCGCCTCCTCGTCGCGGATCGGCGACGGCCTGCCCCTCGGCCCCAGAAAGCCCGTCACCTTCGGATTGCCCTTGATGAGGTGGAACAGGTCGTCGGTCAGCCGCATCCGGATCAGCACGTAGCCGGGAAAGAACCGCCGCTCGACCTTGCGCTTCTCGCCCTTCCTGACCTCGATCACCTCCTCGGTGGGCACGACGATGTCCTCGATCAGCGCGTCCAGCCCCTGGGCCTTCGCCTGATCCCGGATCGCGTTCGCGACGTGCTTTTCGAAATTCGAGTGCGTATGGATCACGTACCAGCGCGCGCCCGCGACCTTGCGCCGGGGCTCCTCGCCGGCAGCGGCGGCTCCATTCGCGCCTTCCGCCTTCGCGGTCTCCGTCATCGTCTCCGCCACCTCAGTCAGCCTCCAAGCCCCAGCACGCTTTTCACGGCGTAGCCGAGCACGGCGTCCACCGCCAGGAAGAAGCCCGCCATCAGCGCCACCATCACCAGCACCATGAGGGTCGAATATCCCGTCTCCGCCAGAGACGGCCACGTCACCTTGCGCAGCTCCTGGCGCACCTCGCGTACGAAATCGGCCGGGGATTGCTTCGCCATGTGCCGTTCAGACCGCTTCCACCGCTGCCGCCGGACGCCCCATCCGGACGAATGCGCGCCCGCCCTGTCCCGTCGTCATGCCGGCCCCGGACAGCCCGGGAGCGGGCTGGCAGGAGCGGCGGGACTCGAACCCACAACCCCCGGTTTTGGAGACCGGTGCTCTACCAATTGAGCTACACTCCTTCGCCGCCCGATCGCCTCACGCAAGGGAGGCGACGAGGGTGAGACCGGCGCCCGTGCGTCCGCCCGACGGGAACCCCGCCGCATGCCGATTCGCACCCGCATCAGGCCGTGGACGCATGACAGGGCCTCGCCGACTCCCGCCTTTTGCGTGTCGCCAGAGACACTTGCCTTCGCGTCCGTCGGGTGCACGCATCCCTGCGTCCGCAAGCGCGGCCGCCGTCTGCGGGCGCCTAACTGCGCCGAAAGCCGCGCGCTGTCAAGGCCCTTTCCGCATCGCCCGGGACGGCGGGGTCTACTCGATGATTTTGGAGACGACGCCTGCGCCGACGGTGCGGCCGCCTTCGCGGATGGCGAACCTGAGGCCCTCGTCCATGGCGATCGGGCTGATGAGCTCGACCTCGAGCTCCACATTGTCGCCCGGCATCACCATCTCCACGCCCTCCGGCAGCTTCACCGTGCCCGTCACGTCCGTCGTCCGGAAGTAGAACTGCGGACGGTAGTTGTTGAAGAACGGCGTGTGCCGGCCGCCCTCCTCCTTCGTCAGCACATAGGTCTCCGCCTTGAACTTCGTGTGCGGCGTGATCGATCCGGGCTGCGCCAGAACCTGACCGCGCTCCACCTCGTCGCGGCCCACACCGCGCAGCAGCGCGCCGATGTTGTCGCCCGCCTCGCCCTGGTCCAGGATCTTGCGGAACATCTCCACACCCGTCACCACCGTCTTGCGGGTCGGACGGATGCCCACGATCTCCACCTCGTCGCCGACCTTGACCACGCCCTGCTCCACGCGGCCCGTCACCACCGTCCCGCGTCCCGAAATCGAGAACACGTCCTCGATCGGCATCAGGAACGGCTTGTCCTTCGGACGCTCCGGCGTCGGAATGTACTCGTCCACCGCATTCATCAGCTCCAGCACCTTCTGCGCCCCGATCTCCGGATCACGCCCCTCCAGCGCCGCCAGCGCCGAACCCGCAATGATCGGAATCTCGTCGCCCGGAAAACCGTACTGACTCAAAAGCTCCCGGACCTCCAGCTCCACCAGCTCCAGAAGCTCCGGATCGTCCACCTGGTCCACCTTGTTCAAAAACACCACGATCGCCGGCACACCCACCTGACGCGCCAGCAAGATGTGCTCGCGCGTCTGCGGCATCGGACCATCCGCCGCAGACACCACCAGAATCGCTCCGTCCATCTGCGCCGCACCCGTGATCATGTTCTTCACATAGTCCGCATGACCCGGGCAGTCGACATGCGCATAATGCCGCTTGTCCGTCTCATACTCCACATGCGACGTCGATATCGTAATCCCCCGCTCGCGCTCCTCCGGCGCCTTGTCAATGTTCGCATAGTCCACGAACTGCGCCTTGCCCTGCTCCGCCAACACCTTCGTAATCGCCGCCGTCAGCGTCGTCTTCCCATGGTCCACGTGACCAATCGTCCCCACGTTCACATGCGGCTTCGTCCGCTCAAACTTCGCCTTGGACATGTCTCGTGCCTTCCCGCTCGTCTCGTTCTGCCTGTCCGCTGCGCTCTTCCACCTGCCGCCGGTCACGCCGCCGACCGGCCTGTCTGCGACCGCCGGGCCTGTCTGGAACCTGGAGCGGGCGACGGGAATCGAACCCGCACCACCAGCTTGGAAGGCTGGGGCTCTACCATTGAGCTACGCCCGCATGAAGCGGCCATCGCGCCCGAACGTCTCGTCGCCCCGAAGCCGTCGGACAAGACGGGTACAGGCGCACACGCGCCGCGGAGGATGGTGGAGGGGGCAGGATTCGAACCTGCGTAGGGATAAACCCGGCAGATTTACAGTCTGCTGCCTTTGACCGCTCGGCCACCCCTCCGGGATGTCTCCGAAGCCCGCTGCGAAACCGCGTGCCGCCGCTCTTGTCGAGCAGCCTCGGTGCGGCGCATATTGCGAAAAAGCCCCGCCCTGTCAACAGGCGGACGCCGGCCTCCGGCGGGGCCTTGCAGCCCGGATGTGGGGCGCTGACGCCCGCGGGTCAAGCCAGGGGCAGGTGTCGTGTGGCGCCCGTTTCGTCCGGCCGGGAGACAGCCGATGCGTGCGCCGTCACGACCAGCAGCAGACCGCCCCGGCCGGCGCGGGAGGACACCGGCGGTTCTTCTCTACGGCCGGCATGCCGTGCTCGCCGCGCTCGCCAATCCCCGCCGCCGCAAGATCCGGTTGCTTGCGACGCCCGCCGCGATGGAGCGGCTTGCGGCCACCGGCGTCGCCCTTCCCGCGGGGCTTGCGGTGACGCCGGCCGATCCGGCGCGGCTTGTCGCGCTCGTCGGCGACGACGCGCCGCACCAGGGGCTGGTGCTGGAGGCCCTGCCTCTGCCGCCGGGCGCGCTTGCGGACCTTGCTCCCGACGCCGGCGGGCGGGCGCGCGTCGTCGTGCTCGACCGCGTCGAGGACCCCCGCAATGTCGGTGCGATCATGCGCTCGGCCGCGCTCCTCGGGGCGAAGGGAATCGTGACCACCGCGCGCCACGCGCCGGCCGAGACGGGTGCGCTGGCGAAGGCGGCCGCAGGCGCGCTCGATGTCATCACCTGGGTGAGGGTCCCCAATCTGGCGCGCGCGCTCGATGAGCTGGCCGGAATGGGCTACTGGCGGGTCGGCCTCGCCCCCGGGCCCGGGGCCTCGCCTCTCGATGCCGTCCCGCGCGACGTGCCGCTCGCGCTCGTGCTCGGGGCGGAAGGAAGCGGCCTCAGGCCTCTCACCCGCCGCAAGCTCGACTGGCGGGTGGCGATCCCGATGCCCGGTGCGGGGCCGCTGATAGACAGTCTCAACGTCTCCGTGGCGGCCGGCATCGCGCTGTGGGCGTTGCGCGCTGCGGCGGATGAGGCGGCGTGAGGCGGACGGGCGGACCCGTCCCGGCATCCCTGGGCCGGGACGGGTCTCACCCGCCGTCAGCGCCGCCGAAGGCGGCCGGCCCGCACGGTGGAGGGACCGGTTGGCACCGCGCGGGTCAGGCCACGCGCCGCGAGCGCGCGCCGATGCCACGGGACCGGCGGGCGTGACGGACAAGCAGGGCCGCGAACGCGATCGTGGCGTCGGCGGCGTCGGCATTGCCCCCTTGCGGCCGGGCGGCCGCGGCGGGCCGTCCGTCGCGGGCGTGCGGTTCGCGCAGGGGCGATGACGGGATCGCATCGAACATGGCGTCGTGCTCCTCGCTGTCGGTGTGGTCGGGGAACATGGCGGGGTGATCCCTTGCCGTTTCCTCTCGTTCAGAGCGCATGGCGGCGGGTCCAGGTGGCGGCGGCCAGGAAGAACGCGGCGATCGCGAGACCCAGCCACAGGTCCGGGTCCGAGAAGGATCCCACCATGTCGAACAGCTTGATGGTGATGAGGCGTTCCGCGCCCACCTCGCCGCGGGGCATCCCCTCGAGCGCGGGGAAGGCGAGCAGATGCTTGCCGAGCCAGGCCGAGAAGTGATGGGTGCGGAACCAGATCGACTCGATGATCACCAGCACCAGCGGCGGCACCACCGCAAACCCGAAGGGGCTGCGCGGCGCGAAGGCCGAGCAGAAGAGCACCCAGCCCCACACCGGCGCCGCCCACAGCGCCCAGGCAAGAAGCCCGGCCGCCAGCGCCAGCCACTGGTAGGCCACCGTCGGCAGCGCCGCAAACCAGGGCGCGAGCGGCGCGCCGACGCCGGCCGTGATCGCGACGAAGACGAGCCAGGCCACGAGCTGGGCGACGACGGCCATCGCAAGCGCCGCAGCCGGCGCGATGAGGGTGGCGGCTGCGAACTTGGCGGCCACCTCCGCCCAGTCGGGCACCGGCATCGACTTCCAGAACAGGATCGAGCGGTCACGCCGCTCCTCGTAGAGCGCGGACAGCAGCGTGAAGAAGATCACGAAGGGCAGCGCGATGAAGACGGGGACCGTCACGGCGTGGAGGATGACCGTGACGGCCGTGCGCTGCTCGGCCGGATCCGCCGCGGCGAGCTTGTTGAGCCCGTGGGCCAGCCCGCCGCCTTCAAAGGTGGTGCCGTCCTCCATTTCGAATGCGATGTGCATGGAGGGATCCAGCCTGGAGGCGATGCCCACCGCGCCGAAGACGACGAGGAGCATCAGGGCCAGCAGGACGGCGGGCGTCCACAGAAAGGCGATGCGGTTGTCCAGCACCTCGCGGCGCAGCAACGCGGGAATGGCGGTGGGGGTCATGACGCGTCTCCTTGCATCAGCGCGACGAAGAGATCGGCCAGCGGCACCCGGCGCAGGCTTCCCATCTTCTCGAGGCGCGCGCGGTCGGGGGCATCGAAGATCATCGCGACCTTGCCGAAGGCGCGCCGGGTGGCGATGGGCCCCAGCGCGGCGGCCGCGGCGGCCCGCTCCTCGTCGGTCACGAGCTGAACAAAACGTTCTTCCAGGATCTCGAGGGACTCGTGCAGGATGATGCGCCCCTTGCGCAGGAAGATGACGTCGGTGAGGATGTGCTCGACCTCCTCGATCTGATGGGTCGCCACCAGGATCGTGCGGCGGTTGTCGAAGTATTCCTCGAGCAGCGCCGTGTAGAAGTTCTTGCGGAACAGGATGTCGAGGCCGAGGGTCGGCTCGTCCAGCACCAGCAGCCGCGCGTCGATCGCCATGACGATGGCGAGATGCAGCTGGGTGATCATCCCCTTCGACAGCTGCCCGATGCGCTTGGCGAGGGGGATCTCGGTGCGCGCGAGCAGCTCGAGCGCGCGGGCGCGCGAGAACCGGGGATGGACGCCCTCCACATAGTCGATGAGCTCGCGCACCCGCATCCAGCGCGGCAGGGTCGCGACATCGGCGATGAAGCAGACGTCGTGCATCAGCGCCGCACGTTCCGACAGCGGCTCGCGGCCCAGCACCCGCACCGAGCCCTCATAGGAGATGAGCCCGAGCAGCGCGTCGAGAAGCGTCGTCTTGCCGGCGCCGTTGGGGCCGACGATGCCGATGATGCGCCCCGCGGCGATGTCGAGGTCCGTCGGGTGCAGGGCCTGGACGTCCCGGTAGCGCTTGGCGAGCCCGCGCGCACGCACCAGGACCTCGCCGCCCGCATGGTCCGCGGCGGCCGGATCGGCCGCGGCATCGTCGGGGATCGATGTCTCGACGGTCGCGTTCATCACGTCTTCTCCTCATCCGAACCCGCGCCACCGGATGAGCCGGCATGCGCCCTCAGCAGCTCTTCGGGGTCGAGACCGAGCAGGCGGATCCGCTCAAGCACCCGCGGCCACTCCTCCTTGAGAAACCGGTCGCGCTCCTCGGCAAGCAGGCGGGCGCGGGCCCCTTCCTTCACGAACATCCCGAGGCCGCGCTGGCGCTCCACGAGGCCCTCGGCCGCGAGCTCCTGATAGGCCTTGGAGGCGGTGAGCGGATTGATCTTCAGCTCCACCGCGACCGTGCGGACCGAAGGCAGCGCTTCGCCCTCGGCCAGCCGGCCGTCGATGATCGCCGCCTTGATCTTGTCCTGGAGCTGCCGATAGATCGGCACATCGTCGCTCCATTCGGCTGTCAGCATCACGCTTCTCCGTCACGCGCGGTCCCTCGCATGGGTCGGTCCGGCCGGTGGCGGCACGCGCCACCGGGCCCGCCGGCGTGCTCACGCCCCGTGGAGCAGACGGGCGTGCACCCCCGAAGACCAGCGGCGCCGGCGGCGCTGACGCCGCAGGACGTAGCCGCTGGCGGGATCGCTTCCACGCGGGCGGACCGGAGGCTCGCCCGCAACGGTCGGGGAGGGGAAAGAGGGCTTCAACATCTTCGTTCTCCTTGCTGTCGCGCGTCGTTCTCGTCGTCGCTGTCGTGACCGGGGCCGGTTGTCCGATGGCCCTTCCGGTCCTGGGTGCAGCCGGATCGGCGAATCGCTCCGTGCTGCTGTGTTAGCTATCTAATACACTATGCCAACCTTGTCAAGGGGTGTCTTAGCACAGCAACACACCCTGCGCCGGGCGGCCGCGCGCAGCCGGCCGCGCGCGAATGAACCGGTCTGGGCGGCGTCTCAGCGCGCGGCGAGGCAGTCGGCGGCACAAGAAGAGGGCGGGAGAGGAGCCCTCTCCCGCCCGGATTTCCGTGATCAGGGCCCGCGATCCCGTCGGGCGGCATCGCGGCGGCCGGCCCCCTACTCGCCGGCCGTATCCTCGGCGATCTCGGAGAACCCGAGGCTCTTGAGGCCGTCCATGATCTTCGCCTTGTCGCCGACGACGATCCACACCAGCCGGTCGGGATGCACGAGCCGCCGGCCGGCCTGCGTGACCTTGGACAGATCGAGCGCGGTGTAGAGCTCCTTCAGCCGCTCCTGATAGTCCAGCGGCCGGCCGAAGCGCGCATTCTCGAGAATCGCGCCAAGCACCGCCCCCGCCGTCTCGTAGCGGCCGGGCAGAGAGCGGGTGTTGTTCTTCACCACCCGGTCGAGCTCCTCGGCGGTCGGCGGCTTCGGCCCCACGAAGTCGTTGAGATCCTGGACGATCTGCCTGATCGAATCGGCCGTCCTGTCCGTCTGCACCGGCGCATAGACCAGGAAGGGCCGCTGGCCGCGGGCATCCGGCATGAAGGTGTAGGCGCCGTAGGACCAGCCCTTGTCCTCGCGCAGGTCCATGTTGATCCGCGCGGTGAACGCGCCGCCCAGGATCTCGTTCGCCGCCTCGAGCGCGATGTTGTCGGGATCGCCGGTCGGCGGCGCCAGGTGCCCCGCCAGGATCAGCGACTGCGGCGAACCGGGCCGGTCGATCACGATGATGCGGTTGCCGGCCGGCCCCTCGACGGTGGCGATGTTCTTCCTCGGCAGAGGCTCGGCAGGGGCCTTCCAGTCGCCGAAGGTCTTCTCGAGCAGCGGCTTGATCGCCGCCATCGTCACGTCGCCGACCACGAAGATCGTCGCGTTGTCGGGTCTGAGCCACTGCCGCTGGAAGGCTTCAAGATCCGCGCGCGCGATCCCGGACACCGACTCGATGGTCCCGGATCCGGTGAAGGGGATCCCGTAGGCATGGTCCTTGCCGTAGAGGATGGGCGGCAGCTTGCGCAGCGCGATCGCCACCGGCTGGTTCTGCTCCTGGCGGATGCGGGCGATCGTGCGCGCCTTCTGGCGGGCCAGATCCTCCTCGCGGAAGGCGGGGTTGCGCACGACGTCCGCGAACAGCTCCAGCGACTCCTTCAGATTCGTGGTGATCGCGTTGAGCCGCGCCTCGGAGGTATCGAGATCCGAGCCGGTGGAGATCACGGCGCCCAGCCGCTCGGCCTCGGCCGCGATCTCGGCACCGCTGCGCGAGCGCGTGCCCTCGTCCAGCATGTCGAGAGTGAGGTTCGCGAGCCCAAGCTTGCCCAGCGAATCGGCCGCATAGCCCGCGTCGAACTGGATCGCGACCTGCACGACCGGCACGGCATGGCGCTCGGCCAAGACGACGCGCATGCCGTTCGACAGCCGGTCCTCGACGATCGCCGGGAAGTCGAGGTCGGGCGTGTCACCCACCTTCGGCAGGCCCTTCGTGCGGTCTATGCCTGGCCCGGCCGCCGCGAGCTTCGGGAAGGGCTCGACGACGAGCTGCACCGAGCCGCCCGTCAGCCACCTGTTCGCCGTCTCATGGACCTGTTCGGGTGTCGCGTCTGCGACCCAGGCGAGCTCCTTTTTGAAGAAGCCGGGATCGCCCGCATAGAACTCGCCCTGGGCCAGCGTCACCGCCTTGCCGGAAAATCCGCCGACCTTCTCGAGCCCGCGGATCTGGCTTGCGATGTTGCGCACCTGGGCGCGCTCCAGCTCGTCCTTGGAGACGGGCTTTGCGAGGAACTCCGCCACGAGCTCGTCGAGGCGGTGCTCGACCTCGGCGACATCGATGCCGGGTTTCACCTCGACCATCACCATGAACATGGACGACAGCTCGAACGGCAGCACGCTGGCCGAAACATTGGTCGCCCACTGCTTGTCGTGCACGAGGTCCCGGTAGAGCCGGCTCGTCTTGCCCTGCCCCAGCACCATCGCCGCGACATCGAGGACCGTCGCATCCCGGTCCGTGCGCGGCGCGACCGCCCAGACGCGGTAGATGCGGGCCTGAGGTACGCGGTCCTGCATCACGAGGCGGATGTCGGAGGCGTGATGGGGCACCTCCGCCTTGGCCTGGGTTATCGGCGGGCCCGGGGGGATGTCGCCGAAATACTTCTCGGCCAGCGCCTTCGCCTCGTCCACGGTGATGTCGCCGGCCAGCACCAGCACGGCGTTGTTCGGGCCGTAGTACTGCTTGAACCAGTTGTGGACGTCTTCGAGGCTTGCGGCGTTGAGGTCCTCCATCGAGCCGATGGTGGTGTGGTGGTAGGGGTGGCCTTCCGGATAGAGCGCCGACTGCAGCGCCTCGAAGACGCGCCCGTAGGGCTGGTTCTCTCCCTGGCGCTTCTCGTTCTGGACGACGCCGCGCTGGTTGTCGAGCTTCTCCTGGGTCACCGCGCCGAGCAGGTGGCCCATGCGGTCGGATTCGAGGAACAGCGCCAGCTCGAGGGCGGGCTTCGGCACCGTCTCGAAATAGTTCGTGCGGTCGAGCCAGGTGGTCCCGTTGATGTCGGTGACGCCGACCTTCTCGAGCGGCTTGAAGTATTCGTCGTCGTGGTGCTCCGAGCCGTTGAACATCAGATGCTCGAACAGATGCGCAAAGCCGGATTTTCCGGGCGGCTCATCCTTCGAGCCCACGTGATACCAGACGCTCACCGCCACGATGGGCGCCTTGTGGTCCTCGTGGACGACGACCGTCAGCCCGTTGGCGAGCTTGAATTTGGTGTAGGGGATGTCGACCTCGGGCAATTTTGCCGCCAGCGCCGGCGCGACGATCCCGAGAAGGAGCGCGAGCGCGCCCCAGAAGGACAAGCGTTTCATGAAATGCCTCCCCGCTTCTTCCTGCTGTCGTGACGGGTGCGCCAGCGGGGCGGGCGCAGACCGCTACCGGCCCGGGCTCCACTCCCGGCTCGCCACCCGGCGCGCAGCATGGCACCGCAGCGCGCACGGGATCAAGAGCCGGCGGGGGGCGCCTGAACCTTCGATGGAGCCGGACGCGTCGGTGAAGAGGGGGGGCGCGGCGCGGCCTAGAGCAGGAACACGGCCATCGCCGCCAGCACGACCACGGAAATGCCGGTGAGCCAGAAGCTGGCCTTCACGAAGGCCCGGTAGGTCGCGAACTTGTCCTCGAACTCGCGCACGGTGACGGTCTCCCTGGCTGAGGTGGATCGCGGCCGCTGCCTAGCCCGGGCCCGTCCGCGGATCAAGACCCGCCTGCCGCGTGCGGCGCACGGCGCGCTTGCCTTCCTGCCGCAAGCCGAAGGACACTGCCCGCCGAGGGGGCGTGCGCGGCAGGGGCGACGAGGAGGATGCGATGCGTTTCAGACGGTTCACGTTCCAGGGCGGTCAGGGCGAACTCGCCGGCCGGCTCGACCTGCCGGTCGGCCGGCCGAAGGCATATGCCCTGTTCGCCCACTGCTTCACCTGCACGAAGGACATTCACGCCGCACGCCACATCAGCGCCCGGCTCACGCGGCACGGGTTCGCGGTGCTGCGCTTCGACTTCTCCGGCCTCGGCGAATCGGAGGGCGATTTCGCGAATTCCGGCTTCCGCGCCAATGTCGAGGACCTGAAGGCGGCGGCCCGCGCCATGGCGGACGAAGGCATCGCGCCGGCGCTTCTCGTCGGCCATTCGCTCGGTGGTGCGGCGGTGCTCCACGCGGCCGGTGATATCGGCAGCGTCAGGGCGGTGGCGACCATCGGCGCGCCGTTCTCTCCCGACCATGTGCTGAAGCATTTCAAGGGGGCGCTTCGCGAGATCGAGGAGGAAGGCGAGGCCGAGGTCGCCATCGGCGGCAGGCCGTTCCGGATCACCCGGCGGTTCCTCGACCAGACGCTGGGCATCGAGCAGGAGCGGCGCATCCGCGAGCTGAAGCGGGCGCTGCTTGTCATGCACGCCCCGCGCGACGAGATCGTCGGCATCGAGAACGCGGAGGCGATATACCGCACGGCGCTCCACCCCAAGAGCTTCGTCTCGCTGGATGATGCCGACCACCTGCTGCGTCGGCGCAGGGATGCCGAATATGCCGCCGAGGTGATCGCGGCCTGGGCGCGGCGCTACGTCGACGGTCTCGAGGAGCCGGGGCTCAGGGCCCCCTTCGTCGAGGACGGCACCCATGTCCTCGTCGCCGAGGCCCACACCGGCCGGTATCAGGAGGTGATTTCGGCGAAGGGCCATCGCATGCTGGCCGACGAGCCGGAGGAGGTCGGCGGCCTCAACCACGGGCCGGATCCGTACGGGCTGCTGCTGTCGGCGCTGGGCGCCTGCACGGCGATGACGCTGAGGATGTATGCCGAGCGCAAGGACTGGCCGCTCGAACATGTCGCGGTGCGCCTCGGCCACCGCAAGGTCCACGCCGCCGACTGCGCCGACTGCGAGACGAAGGACGGCATGATCGACGAGATCACCCGCGAGATCGCGATCGAGGGCGCGCTGGACGACGGGCAGCGCGCGCGGCTTCTGGAGATCGCGAACCGCTGCCCGGTCCACCGCACGCTTACCGGCGAGGTCAGGGTGCGCACCAGCCTGGCGGGGTGAGGGACGGCGCATGGAGGAGGAGAGCGCAGGCATGGAATTCGAGGCGCGCAGCGATCAGGGGCCGGTGCTCGGTCTCGGCGACGAGCGGTGGGGTGCGGACGATCTCGAGCAGCGGATCGCCCGCGCCGCCGGTCTCTTCGCCGCCGCCGGCATCGGCCGCGAGGACCGCGTCGCGCTGCTTCTGCGCAACGATTTCGCCTTCATCGTCGCCGCCGCGGCGGCCGGCCGGCTGGGCGCCTATGCCGTGCCGATCAACTGGCATTTCGCGCCGCCGGAGGTGCGCTACGTGGTCGAGGACTGCGGCGCGAAGCTCCTCGTCGCCCACGCGGATCTCCACCGTGCCGCGGCCGCGGCCCTGCCCGCGTCCGTCGAGACGCTGGTGATCGAGACGCCGCCGGCGGTGCGCGCCGCCTACGGCATCGCACCCGAGGCGGCCGCCGTGCCCGCGGGTGCACGCGACTTCTGGCGCGAGGTGGAGGCCGCGGAGCCGATCCCCGAGCAGGACATCCCGCCGCCCGGCTCCATCATCTACACCTCCGGCACCACGGGTCGGCCGAAGGGCGTGCGGCGCTTTCCGCTTCCGGACATGCAGGCATACCTGCGCTCGATGATGACCATCATCCACGCCTGGGGCCTCGACCAGCAGCCGATCCGGGCGGTGATGACGGGCCCCATGTACCACTCCGCCCCCTTCACCTACGCACTGACCATCGTGCGGCTGGCGGGCCATCTGCATCTCATGCCCCGCTTCGATCCGCTGCAGCTTCTGGAGCTGATCCAGCGCGAGCGGATCACCCATCTGCACATGGTGCCCACCATGTTCGTGCGGCTGCTGAAGCTGCCCGAGGAGGTCCGGCGGCGCTACGACGTCTCGTCGCTGCGCTTCGTCGTGCACGGCGCCGCGCCCTGCCCGCCGCATGTCAAGGAGGCGATGCTCGACTGGTGGGGCGACGTGATCTACGAATACTACGGCTCCACCGAGGTCGGCGTGCTCACCCGCATGGACCCGCAGGACTGGCGCGCGCGGCCGCTGTCCGTCGGCCGCCCGCTGCCGGGGGTCGAGCTCAGAATCTACGACGAGGCCGGCAACATCCTGCCGCCGGGCCGCGGCCATCTCGGCGAGATCTACGCCCGCAACACGCTGATCGCGGACTTCACCTATCACGGCGACGAGGCCAAGCGGCGCGGCATCGAGCGCGACGGCTTCGTCACCAACGGCGACATGGGCTGGATCGACGAGGAGGGCTTCCTGTTCCTCGAGGGGCGCAGCCACGACATGGTGATCTCCGGCGGCGTCAACATCTACCCGGCCGAGATCGAGTCGGCGCTCCATGAGATCCCGGGCGTGCTCGACTGCGGCGTGTTCGGGGTGCCGGACCCGGAGTTCGGCGAGCGGCTGGTGGCGGCCATCCAGCCCGAGCCGGGCGCCGCGCTCACCGCCGAGGGCATCCGTTCCGCGCTCAAGGGCCGCATCGCGGATTACAAGATCCCGCGCGAGATCCACTTCCTGCCCGAGCTGCCGCGCGAGGACACCGGCAAGATCTTCAAGCGCCGCCTCAAGGAAGACTATCTGGCCGGTCGCCTCGGCTGAGGGCGCACCACCCGGTTTCGCCCCGCTTCACCGCCGCCGCGCGGCGAGGATGCGGGCGCGCACATCCGCATCGTCGAAGGCGGCGACGAAGCGCGCCTCTTCGTCCTCGGTCCCGGCCAGGGACCCCGCCGACTCCCCGTCCGCGGCCAGCGCCCGCTTGAGTGCGGAAACCGCCGAGGGCGCCAGCGCCGCCGCCCTCGCGGCCGCCCCGGCGACCGCCGCGCGCAGCGCCTCGGCATCGGGATGCAGCTCGTGGACGAGTCCCCGTCGCGCCGCCCAGGCCGCATCGCGCGGAGCGGCCTGAAACAGCAGCTCGCGCGCGGCCGCCTCGCCCACCGTGCGCACGAGACGCCCCAGATCCGCCCGCGGATAGACGAGCCCGAGCCGCGCGGGCGGCAGCACGAAGCGCGCCGATGACGCGGCCAGTCTCAGATCGCAGGCGAGCAGGATCGAAAGCCCCGCGCCGGCCGCCGCCCCGGCGGTCTCGGCGATGGTGACGAAGGGCGCGGCGGCCAGCGTCGCGGTGGCGGCCGTCATCGCCCGCCAGTGGCGCCGGCGCAGCGCCGGATCGTCCAGCATGGCGACAAGCTCGTCGAAATCGACACCGGATGCGAAGATCCGCCGGTCGGCGCTGCGCAGGACGAGCGCCCGCGCGCCCGCCTGCCGCGCCTGTTCGACGAGCGCGCCGAGCCGCTCCCACATCGCCGTCGTGAAGGCGTTGGCCCGCGCCGGGCGGTCGATCACGAGCTCCAGGACGCCGTCGCCGGCGGGCGACAGCCGCAGGGCCCCGGCATCCGCTTCCACCCCGGCCGCCCGCTCAGCTGAAGGCCTGCAGGCCGGTCTGGGCGCGACCCAGGATGAGCGCGTGGATGTCGTGGGTGCCCTCGTAGGTGTTGACGGTCTCCAGATTCACCATGTGGCGGATCACGTGATACTCGTCCATGATGCCGTTGCCGCCCAGCATGTCGCGGGCCATGCGGGCGATCTCGAGCGCCTTGCCGCAGGAATTGCGCTTCAAGAGCGAGATCGTCTCCGGCGCAAGCCTGCCCTCGTCCTTCAGACGCCCGGCGCGCAGACAGGCCGCGAGGCCGATGGTGATCTCGGTCTGCATGTCGGCAAGCTTCTTCTGGATGAGCTGGGTGGCGGCGAGCGGCTTGCCGAACATGATCCGGTTCATCGTGTAGTCGCGCGCGATGTGCCAGCAGGCCGTCGCCGCGCCCAGCGCCCCCCAGGCGATGCCGAAGCGCGCGTTGTTGAGGCAGCCGAACGGGCCTTTCAGCCCCTCGACTTGGGGCAGCAGGTTCTCCTCCGGCACGAAGACGTCGTCCAGCACGATCTCGCCGGTGATGGACGCGCGCAGGCTCATCTTGCCCTCGATCTTCGGGGTGGCGAACCCCTCCATCCCGCGCTCGACGATGAATCCGCGGATCCGGCCGTCGGTGGAGCACTTCGCCCAGACGATTGCAATGTCCGCGATCGGCGAATTGGTGATCCACATCTTGGTGCCCTTGAGGCGCCAGCCGCCGTCCACCTTCTCGGCCCGCGTCTTCATCGATCCGGGATCGGAGCCGGCATCGGGTTCGGTGAGCCCGAAGCAGCCGACCATCTCGCCGGTGGCGAGCTTCGGCAGATACTTCCGGCGCTGCTCTTCCGTTCCGTAGGCCCAGATCGGATACATGACGAGCGAGGACTGCACGCTCATCGCCGAGCGGTAGCCGGAATCCACCTTCTCGATCTCATGGGCGATCAGGCCGTAGGCGACGGAGGAGACGCCGGCGCAGCCGTAGCCCTCGATGGTCGGCCCAAGCAGGCCGAGCTCGCCCATCTCGTTCATGATCTCCCGATGGAAGATCTCCTTCCTCGTCGCCTCCAGCACCCGCGGCAGCAGCTTCTCCTGCGCGTAGGCGCGGGCGGTATCGCGCACGAGGCGCTCCTCTTCGGTGAGCTCCTCCTCGAGCAGCAGCGGATCCTGCCAGTTCATCCGCGGCCAGCTGACGCGCGCGGCCGCGGCCGATCCGCCCTTGCGGGCCTGTTCCGTCATCTCCGCTTTCCTTTCGCCTGTCCTGCAGAGGCTGCCGCCGGCGCATGCCCGCCGGGCCGCACCGGATCCAGCATAGCCGATTTTTGCGCTGCAACAATCCCCCTCACCGGGGGGAGGAAGAGGCGGCGGGACGGAAAGTCGGGCCGGGGCCTGCACCCGGCCGCGCAGCCGCGCCGGCTCGGGACGGGTCGCGGGATTCTGCGCGCGCGGCGGAGCGTTCAGGCGGCGCGCGCCATGGCCGCGGGCGCGTTCCGGTGCGTCTCCAGCCATTCCCGCGCAAGTCTCTGGGCGCGGGCGATCTCGGCGGGCGTGAGCTCGTCCGCGAGCAGGCGCCGCTCTTCCGCCGCCTCCGCGTGGCCGTGCAATGCGGCGAGATTGAACCACATGTGCGCGGCGACGGGATCGGCCTCCACCATCCGGCCCGTCGCATAGATCAGCCCGAGGGCGAAGAATGCCTGCGGATCGCCGGCCTCGGCCTCCGCCTCGTAGCGGGCGAGACGTTCGTCGCAGCCTGCGTGGCCTTCTGCCATGGGTCGTCTCCCGTTTTCCCTCTTGCGTCTTCTGACGCAATCTTCTGGCCGAATCACCCGATTCGCAGGCAATATCCCAACAGCCACTGTCTTGCCGATTGGTTAACGGATCGGAAGAATCGCGACGACCGCGGCAGGCGGTCCCGCCGCGGCCGGAAATCCCCCGGTCCGGAAGAGGGGAGGCCGCCCGCCGGCGGGATCCTTACGCCAGCTCGGCGACGATCAGCGTCGGCCCGTCGGCGGCCAGAGCGTCCTGGAGTGCCCGGTCGAAGGCGCCGGCCGTCTCGGCGCGGAACGCCGCCACGCCGAAGCCCTCGGCGAGCTTCACCCAGTCGAGCCGCGGGCCTTCCAGGGAGAGCAGCTGTCGCGCCTTCTCGCCGGCCTCGCCGGCAAGCCCGAGCCGCGCGAGCTCGACGTTGAGGATGAGGTAGCTGTGGTTGGCGAAGACGATGTTGACGACGGGAAGCTTCTCGCGCGCCTGCGTCCACAGCGCCTGGAGCGTGTAGGCGCCCGCGCCGTCGCCATTGAGCGTGATCACCTTGCGGTCGCCGGCCGCGATCTGCGCGCCGATTCCCATCGGCATGCCGGCGCCGATCGCGCCGCCCGTCAGACACAGCCACTCGTGTGGCGCCGCCTGTTCGAGCAGGAAGTAGACGCCGAGCCCAGAGGTCGTGGAGTCGTCGCAGATGACGGTGCCTTCCGGCATGTGCCGCCACAGCGCCGCGCCGACCGCCTGCGGGGTGACCCGCGCATCCGCGTCCGTGAGCGGCGGGGCGGGCGCGCGGGGATTGACCCTGGGCTCGGCCGGCGCACCCAGCGCATCGGCGAGCGCGTGCAGCGCCGCCACCGCATCCTCCTCGCGGCCGGCAAGCTGCATGAGCTCCGCGCCGTCCGGCACATAGCTCGAGGGTTTGCCCGGATAGGCGAAGAAGCCGGCCGGCGCGCGGCTGCCCGCAAGCAGCATCAGGTCCGCATCCTTCAGATCCTGCGCCGCCCCTTCCGCGAAATACTGCAGCCGCGTGGCGGCGACCCGGCCCGCGCCGCGGGAGATGCGCGCCGGGAAGGTCTCCATCACGACCCGCGCGCCGATGGCGTCGCGGATGCGGCCGGCCGCCTTCAGCCCCTCCTCGCGACAGGCCCGCATGCCGAGAAACAGCACCGGGTTGCGGGCCGCGCGCAGACGGCGCGCCGCCTCGGCAATCCGCCCGTCCGGCACGGCGGCCGGAGACGGGAAATTGAGGCGGGCCGGTCCCTCAGGCGCGGGGACCTCGGCCCAGGCGACATCGGCCGGCACGATGAGGCTTGCCACCCCGCCGGGCGGGCCGTAGCTCGCCGCGACCGCCTCGAGCGTCACCGCCTCGACGCTCCCCTCCTCCGCCGCCTCTCCCACCCAGCACGACACGGGCCGGGCGAGCGATTCGATGTCGGATGCGAGCGGCGGATCGAAGCTGCGGTGGTGGCGGGCGTGATCGCCGATGATGTTGACGAGCGGCGTGAAGGCCCGGCGCGCATTGTGAAGGTTGGCGAGCGCATTGCCGTGGCCGGGCCCGAGATGCAGCAGGGTCGCGGCCGGCCGGTCCGCGATGCGGGCGTAGCCGTCGGCCGCGCCGCTCGCCACACCCTCGAACAGCGTCAGCACGCCGCGGATGCGGGGCTCATGGTCGAGCGCGGCCACAAGATGCATCTCGCTGGTCCCCGGATTGGTGAAGCAGACCTCCACCCCCGCATCCGCCAGCGTCTTCACGATCACGTCCGCACCACGCATGCCGTCTTCCCTTCCCCGTCCCGCTTCGCCGAACCACCCGCCGGCCGGCCACGGGCCGCCCCTGCCTAGCACAAGCGCACCCGGGCGCAGCACGCGCGCTCACCCCCGTTCCGGCGGGGCGGGTCAGGCCGGACGGCGGATGAGGCTGCGGTCGATCTCGCCGACATGTCTTGCGCCGCACAGCGCCATCGTGCGCCGGATCTCCGCGAGGAGAAGATCGAGCAGCCGGTACACGCCCGCCTCGCCGTAGGCCGCGAGCGCATAGAGATAGGGCCGGCCGATGGAGACGGCGTCCGCCCCCAGCGCCAGCGCCTTCACCACATGGCTGCCGCGGCGGATGCCGCCGTCGACGATGATCTCCAGCCTCCCGCCCGCCACCTCGCGTGCGGCTTCCACCATCTCGACCGGGGCCGGCGCACCGTCGAGCTGGCGGCCGCCGTGGTTTGAGAGCATCACCGCGCTCGCGCCGTGATCGATGGCGCGGCGCACGTCATCGGGATGCATGACCCCCTTGATCGCGAACGGCCCGCCCCACAGATCGGCCATCCACTCGGCATCCTTCCAGGAAAAGCTGCGGTCGAGCTGGGAGTCGAGATAGGCGGCGATCCCCTCCTTCTGGTCGACCTTGAGCTCGGCGCGGTGGGCGAGGTTGGCCAGACGGAAGTGGGGGTCGCCGATTGCCCTGAGCGACCAGCCCGGATGGAGCGCGAAGGAGAGCAGGGAGCGGGCCGTGAACCGCGGCGGCAGGGCCATGCCGGTCCTGAGATCCCGCTCGCGGTTGCCGCCGACCGCCGTGTCCACCGTCACGCAGAGCGCGGTATAGCCTGCCGCCCGCGCGCGCTCGACCAGCTCGCGCACGAGCCCCCGGTCCTTCGCGACATAGACCTGGAAAAGCTTGGGCCCGGCGCTCGCGGCCGCCACCTCCTCGATGGTGGCGGTGGCGACGGTCGACAGGCCGTACATGAGATCGTGGCGCCCCGCGGCGCGGGCCACCGCCAGCTCGCGCTCATGGTGAAAGAGCCGCGACATGCCGGTCGGCGAGAGGATGAGGGGGGCCGCCAGCTCCGCACCGAGCACGCGGGTCCTGGTGTCGAGGTCCGTCACGTCGACGAGGACCTTCGGCACCAGCTGATACCGGGTGAACGCCTGCGTGTTCCAGGCGAGCGTCCATTCGTCGTCGGCGCCGCCTTCAAGGTAGTGCCAGATCGGCAGCGGCAGCCGCCGCCGCGCGGCGCGCCGGAAATCCGCGACATTATGACAGTCCGCCAGTCCCATGCACCCTCCACCCGACAGCCGGTTCTCCACCCGTCCGGCCCCGGGGCCGGAATCGCCGCCAGCATGGCCGACGCGGGCCTTCCCCGGCAAGCACCTCTCGCCAGATCCCTGCGTCCCTCGTTGTTCTCGAGGTGAAAGGGGAAGATACGCCCGGAAGGGATGGACAACTCGTCTATTTTCCGCCCTCGCACCACCATCGCCCCGGGGCGGAAAGGCGGGTTTCAAGCGATGTGATAAGCCGGTCTGGAAAATTCTGGCGCGGTCCCCACGTCTTCAACAATTGAAGGCCTTGCTTTTGGAACCCGCAGGCAAGATCGGCATGCTGAATGATAACCCAGAATTCGGTGAACAGGGAGGCCGGAATATTGCCATGACGGAACATGCTGTCCAATTTCTTTTCCATAAAAAATACGACATTTTCCGCTCTTGTCACAGCTAAATCGAGCGTTCCAAAACAACCGCTTGAAATGTCAAATCCGTCCTTCTGTCTCATCATCGACCGACGCGCATCATCCGTCTCAAAAATTCTGGTCGCCGCCCGATCGAAACTGGCACGAACGAACAATTCTTCCTGAACCGCCGAAAGGCCACGCGGGATGGGGCCTTGCCCGAGCGCGGGAAACCCCTTTCCGTGGACCCCAGCGCTCACGGCCTCGAGGGCGCGATTCCAAGTCTGGCGCCACACGGCTGCGCAGGCACGCCGCTGCGCCGGGCTCATTCCTTGGAGCTTCTGCCAATAGAGATCGACCTCGCGTCGCATTGTCTGTGCAAGAGAGGCGACATCCGAGGATGCGGGAAGGTCACTCTGGAAGATCCGGCAACTGGTGACCCCACTATACGCCTGCCCATCCGGTTCACTCTTACTTATCCTGCCATCAGAATCCGCCGCGACGGATTCTCCATGGAGGGCCTCGCCAAGTTCTATCACGCATCGATAGAGCGCCGCTTCCCGCACATCGAATGCGCGACCATGGTCGGACACATCCGCCGGACGCGCATGAGGAGCGCCGAGCACCAAACCAACGAACAGAGCAGCGCCCACTGTGACATGCATTCTTGCGCGCTTAATCCGCCCCATTTCTCCCTCCCCATCTCAGTCTAGCGCACGCGACTCTCTAGAGGTTGCGACTCACTGCGCCCGTGAGCAGACGACTTTCTGGCGTTGCTGATCATCTCAAAGAAAGTCGTTGCGAATGCATCGGATATCCCCCCCACCGACGATTTCATCGAGCCACCCCCAGGCGCCGTCCTGATTGCATTCAAGAAACCAGAATTGTCCCAGCTTGTCCACGATCAAGTCGAAGGATCCAGACAGCAGATTCCAAGCTTTCAGAAACCTTTTCAAGCTCGTTTCCACCTTTTCGGGAATGCGACATTCGGTGAATTCCAAGAGGAAGTGCCCGTACCGCCAGTCGAACTGCGTGAGCTTCTTCTTCTGGGAATCTATGCGGAATGGAAATACGCGACTACCGACCACGACGATACGCAGCTCGAAATCCTTGCGGATTTCCTCCTGAAACAGGTGAGGACACGCAGCCAGAGCATTCTCACCGGCCTCCAGGAGATCTTTCTCAGAAACTGGCATGGTCATCATGCCGTGGGCTTCCGGCCGCTCACCTTTTCGTGAACGCACGAGAGCGCCGGAAAACGACTTGATGATGCTGCGTCGCTGCTGTCGGACGAAATCCAGTGCATGCTGGAAGGAATTGGTAGCAAGCGTGCGGGGTATGAGAAATCCGCAAGCAGCCGCCACCTCCTGCTGAAGGAGCTTATGCATTCTGCGACTCGAACGGGGATCATTGACGATCCGCTCCGGAAACTTTGCACGTATCAGCGCATAGAGAGACCTCCACTCACTCTCCATGTACGAAAAGACGCGTTGTGTCTCGATGTCTTCATAATACGAATCTGCAACGTCAAAATAAAAGGAGAACCAGGAAACAATTTCAGCCTATCCCATATTAATCTTACGTTATCCACACATTCATTTCCTACAAATATAGATAACTTACCACGGTTAGAATGATATATAACTAAATCGGAAGGTTTAGAATAGTCAAGTATGGAACATGTGCGCCCGGCATCCACTAATCGCGCGACAACACCTCGAACATGCGGATCCTTCTCACTTCCCAGAACAAGAAAGTCCATGCCCCCTCCGATCTTTCATATCTCATGTCTATGTGGTTTGGCGAAACATTTACTTGCCGCCCAGGTTTTTCTCCCGGGACGGCAAGAAATCATTTTCAAATGGCGAAATGCTTCAATCCGCATCTCCGGCCTTGTCGTAGCCGTCCCCGTTCGGGGTGACGACTGTGGTGCCACAGGTCCTGGGAGATCTGCTGGTGCATCCACCACGAATGCTTTCTAGTTCTTTCTCCTGCAGCTCCCTGAACTCCCGATGACAACGGTCCTGATGAGAAAGACCAAACGGCTTGAAAGACGGCCTCATCTTCGTTCTCCCCCACTGGTTGCTCACTTCCGATCGCCATCACCTGAGCGGAAACCGAGAGAGATGCATGCCCACCCTTCGACTCCTCCTCAGATGAAGATCCGGGGACTCATCCACCGGACGTGGCGACCCTACCCCCCTCCCCTTTTTTTTCTCGTCAAGGGTGCGTGTGTTCACATTTTCGTGAGTGCGTTATTTTCAAACTCAAGCGGCTGGATGTGCCTTGGAGTCCGCGTTTGCAGTCGGTGCCCCCCCTCAGGCCCCCCCCGGCCGTCCCCGGGAACCGGGGCGCCTTGACTCTAACGACAGTCATGGCGGTTCACGCGGGCTTTCCCGCCGCACGCGGCGCCGCGTCCGTCATCGCCGCCAGCATGGCCGACGGATGCGCCGTCCCGCAAGGACCCCCCGCGCCCGAAAGCGGCGTAGTGGGGCCCGCCTCTTGATCATGGCGCGCGCCCTGCTCCAACATGCGCGATGTTTCAAGGCTCAAGAAAGCGTAAGCGGAAGGCGGGAGAGATGGGCGAGGTGGCGAACGGCGGCGCGGCGGCCTGCGGCAGGGATCTGGCGCGAAGCCGCCGCGGTCTCCTGATCGGCTGGGGCATCCCGATCGGCATGCTCGTCCTGCCGAGCCTCGTGTCCATGCCGCTCGGGCCTGCCGTGGCGCTGCTCGCGGGCGGCTATGCCTGGATGGGAATCGCCTGCCTCATGAACGCGCGGCGCTGCGGCCGGCGCCACTGCTACATCACCGGGCCGCTGTTCCTGCTGGCGGCGGTCCACATCCTGCTCGTCGGCGCCCGCGTCATCGACTGGGGGCCGGACGGCCTGATCCGGGCGGTCTGGGTGCCCGCCCTGCTCGTGCCGCTCACCTTCATTCCGGAATGGGTGAAGGGTCCCTACCGGACGGCGGGACGGGGCGATGGGTGAGCCGCGCCCGGCGGACACGGAAAGGGACGGTGCCGTCATGCGGCGGGCGCCGTTCTGGAGGCGGGCGGTTCTCCTCCTGCTCACGGTCGGCCTGTTTCTCGCGCTCACCGTCGCCTGGCTGGCCCTGCCCGGGCTGTTCGCCCGACGGATCGCGGGCACCGCCTGGACATGGGCGATGGCGAGCGGTCTTGCGGCCTGGGCCTGGTTTCTGGTTGCACTCGCGCTGCTGCCGGCCGGGGACAGGGGCGGGAAACGGCCGTGATGGCGCAGCTCTTCTTCCTCGGCACGGTGCTGCTCACCGTCGCGATCACCGTCTGGGCGGCGCGACGGGTGAAGGGTCTTGCTGATTTCTACGCCGCGGGCCGCCGGATCTCCGGCTGGCAGAACGGGCTTGCGATCGCGGGAGATTTCCTGTCCGCCGCCACCTTCCTCGGCATCGTCGGGCTGGTTGCGACGCGCGGCTTCGACGCCATCGTCTACATCCTCGCGCCGCTTGCGGGGCTTGCGCTGATTCTCGTCGCCTTCGCCGAGCCGTTGCGCCGGCTGGGACGCTACACGCTGGCCGATGTCGTGGCCGTGCGGCTGGCCGGGCGGTCCGTGCGCGCGCTGCTGGCCGTGTCCAGCCTTGCGGTCAGCTTCTTCTACCTGCTCGCGCAGATGGTGGGGGCCGGAAGCCTCATCGAGGTCCTCTTCGGCATCGACTATCCGCTCGCCGTCATCACCGTGGGTGCGCTGATGATCTTCTATGTGGCGGCCGGCGGGATGCTGGCGACGACCTGGGTGCAGATCGTCAAGGCGGTGCTGCTGATCGCGGCGGTCACGGTCCTCGGTCTGCTGGCGCTCGGCGCGCACGGCTTTTCGCTGTCCGCCCTGTTCGAGCAGGCGGGCAGGACGCACCCCGCGGGCGCGGCGGTGCTCGCCCCCGGTGCGCTGCTCGAGAGCCCCTGGGACGGGCTGTCGCTGGCCATCGGTCTCGTCTTCGGGCTTGCCGGGCTGCCGCATCTGATGATCCGCTTCTTCACGGTTCCCGACGCGCGTGCCGCGCGCCATTCCGTGCTCTGGGCGGGGCTGTTCATCGGCATCGTCTTCTTCTTCATCTTCTTCGTGATCGGTTATGCGGCGATCGTGCACGTGCTGCCCGATCCGCGCTTCCTCGACGAGGCCGGCGGTTTGCGCGGCGGCGCGAACATGGCGGCCGTGCATCTGGCGCGCGCGCTGGGCGGCCCGGTCTTCTACGGCGTCATCGCGGCGGTGGCCTTTGCGACGATTCTGGCGGTCGTCGCGGGTCTGACCATGGCCTCGGCCGGCGCCATCGCCCATGATCTGCTCACCCATGTCTGGCGACGCGGGAGCGGGGGTGGCGAATCCATGCGCGCGCCGCGACTGGCCGCGATCGCCGTCGGCCTCGTGGCGGTCGCGACGAGCCTGCTCTTCGAAGGCCAGAACATCGCCTACATGATCGCGCTCGCATTCGCGATCGCGGCCGGCGCCAATTTCCCTCTGCTGCTCGCCGTGCTCACCTGGCGCCGGCTCACCACCGCGGGTGCCGTGCTGGGAATTTCGGCCGGGCTTGCGACCGCGCTCGCGCTCGTCGTCGGCGGGCCGGCGGTGTGGGTCGCGGCCCTCGGCCATGAGCAGCCGCTGTTCGCCGTCGCCTACCCCGCCCCCTATGCCATGCTCGCCGCCTTCATCGGCCTTGCGGTGGGCTCGCTTCTCGATGCGCAGGGCCGCGTGCTGGCGCCGCGGCATTTCGCCGCCATGCGCGACAAGCTTGCCTCGGGCGAGGAGGCGATGGTAAGCGGCGCGGGCAGGCAGCGCGGCTGAAACCGCTACGGTGTCACGACACGGGGTTCGCGCGATGACGGAGGCACGCATCTACAGGCCGTCCAAGCCCGCCACCCAGTCGGGCCGGCGCACCACGCGCGAGTGGATCCTCGAGATCGAGAACCCGGGCCCGCAGTTCCGCGAGCCGCTGATGGGCTGGACCGGCGTCGTCGGCACGCGCGGCCAGATCCGGCTGCGCTTTGGAAGCCTCGAGGAGGCGAAAGCCTACGCCGAGCGCCACGGGCTTTCCTACCACGTGCTGCCGGAACACCGGCCGCGGCTGATCCTGAAATCCTACGCCGACAACTTCAGATGACGGCCCGCTCAAGGTGCCCGGTCGGACCATGCGCCCGCCCCTCCGACGGCTTTGCGCCCCGGCCCCGTAGCTCAACTGGATAGAGCAGTGGACTTCTAATCCACCGGTTGCAGGTTCGAGTCCTGCCGGGGTCACCAGTCACAGCCGCGGCGATCTCTCTTCGTCACCCGCCGGCTCGACTGGCGGGTCCAGCCACTATCAGGGCCAACCGCCGGCGCCGAAGCCGCCGCGCAGGGCGGCTGGATTCGCCGCTCTCGCGGCGAATGACGAGGAGACAGAACGTCACCCGCCATTGCGCACACTCGCCATCATCACCGGCTGGCACCCCTCTCTTCGTCACCCGCCGGCTTGACCGGCGGGTCCATTTCCTCCCTCGTCATCCGCCGACCTGATCGGCGGATCCAGAAGGATGCGGAGCAACCTCCGGCGTCGAGGCGGTCACGACCGACGGCTGGGTTCGCCGGTCAAGCCGGCGAGCGACGTATCAGTCGTCAGTGATCAGTCATCAGTCATCGGAATGGCCGGCGCCACCCGGCACTCCCTTTCTGCGTCACCCGCCGGCTTGACCGGCGGGTCCAGCGGGACGCGGGGGCCGGCCATCGGCGCCGGGCGCCCTTGCCCCCGCATGCGCGAATCTGGCAGAAGGCGGGCCGGGGTGGAGGCGCCGGTGCCGGCTTAGCTCAGCTGGTAGAGCAGCGGTCTTGTAAACCGAAGGTCGGGGGTTCGAATCCCTCAGCCGGCACCATCCGCGCAACCGCCGGCCGGATTGCCGGCGCGGCGCCCATGACGGCGCGCGAGATGGCGGAACTCGCCGTCCGGAACGACGACCAGCGCCACGACATCGCTGTCGCCGGTGATGATCGGCGTGTCCTCCGCGCGCAGCACCGCACCCGCATACCGCCCGGAGACCGTGAAGCCCGACAGCTGGATCCATCGCCCCGCGATCCGCGGCAGCGGGCAGAGCTCCTGATAGATGCGCGGGCGGTCGCCGAAGCGGCCCTCCGTCGCCTCGCTGATGCCCGTCTCGGCGTCGACGAGGGTGACGTTCTCGCCGCAGCGGCCGACGATGGGCTTGGCGACGTGGCCCCGGCGCAGGAAATCGCGATCGAGCTCATAGCCGCTGCGCAGCAGCCACGGGCTGTCCGGATAGAGCTCGCACAGCACCGGCAGGATCGCCTTGTTGTTGGGGATCACCGTCCACAGCGGATCATAGACCAGCACCTCGGGGTCGAGCAGCACGTCGGAAAGCCCGAGTCCGCCCGGTCGCGCCCGCCGCCGCGCCGGAGCCCGGCCGCCGGCGAGCTCCGCTCTCAGCTCGTCGAAGGCGGTCTCCCACGCCCAGGTCTTCCACACCCGCCGCACGGGGAGGCCCTCGGCATCCAGGACGATGCCGGTCAGCGGGTCGCGCTTGAGCGCCCCGAGATCGGTGATGAGCGGACAGGTGATGCCCGCGGCCCGCATCGTCGCGCGCATGTAGAGGGCGTGATAGAGCTCGTCGGGGGCGGACGGGTCGACGAGCAGGTGGATCGGACCGTCCTCCGCCAGCCGGCGCCAGGTGGCGACCAGCGCCGCCGTCAGCTCGCCGCCCGCATCGCGCCCCAGCTCGACGCGGTGATGACGCAGGAAGGCTCCCTGCACGCGCCCCGCCTCCATGTGGCAGGCCGCCGAATCGGTGTTGTACTCGTAAACCTTGAGGCCGTGGCGTGGCGTCAGGCAGAAGTCGAAGCGGCCCGTCACCATTTCCTGCCGGCGGTTGGCCCAGCTGCGGCGGATCCGCGGCCAGAGCACCTCCGGAATCGCGAAGCGCCGCAGCCGCTCGTCGTCCTCCAGCACGCGGTCTGTCGCGTGCATGAACATCTGATGCAGCTCCTCGCTGGCGTGCCGGAGCTCCATCTCGATGCTGCGGGCGATGATGCCGAAGCGCCGCTCGAAGCCGGGTGCGGTGGCCAGAAGCGGACCGCCCAGCGCCTCGAGATAGGCCGCCTCCTCCGGATTGGCCGGATTGAGCCAGCAGCGTCCCGGTTCCGCCGCCGGGGCCTCGGCGACGATGAGACGCTGCAGACTCCGGGCCCTGGGCGCCGTGACGATGGCATCGCGCCGCGGCGGGCCGAGCAGCATCCAGCCCAGGAGCTCCGCCTCGCCGACCGGCGATTCGATCCAGAAGCCGCCGTCGGCCGCACGCGCGGTCTTCAGCTCCCGGGAGTAGTCGCGCCCCGGCCCCCAGGGAACATGCCTGTAGTTCTGCTCGGCGATGCGCACGAAGCCCTCGCCCAGCTCGGTGACGATCGCGACATGGCCGGTGCCCTCGAAGCGCGGCCCCTTGTCCCACACGAGCATGGCGCCGGGCCCGGGCGGTGTGCGCGCCCCGTTGGGATAGGCGTTGAGCGGCAGGATCTCGCCGGTCGCCGGGCGGCGCACCCGCCTCAGCGCGAAGATGTCATAGGCCATGGCGACATCATCGAAGATCACGCCGCGGTTGAGGAGGAGCCAGCGGCGGGCGAACTCGACGCACTGCCACTTGTAGCCGGTGTAGATGCCGTCGACGTAGTTGCGGAAGGCGCGGCGGTCCGGATAGCGCTCGGGATCCACCGTCTCGTAGTCGCTCGAATAGGCCTCGACCCCGCCCGGCGCCACGCCGATCACCGCTCCGAAGGGCAGACTGGCGGTCTCCGCCGCTCGTCCGGCGACATCCGCCGCCATCGTTGAAGCTTCCCGATCCATCGCCACGCATCCTGCGCACGCGCCCCGGAGCGACACTGGCCGCTCCGGGGCGCACGAAGCGCATCATACAGCATTCCCGAGGCCCGTGGAACGGCCCTGCGGGGGGCGGAAGCGAAAAACGCGGAGGGTCCGGCTGCGGTTAACGGCACGCGGCCGCGGCAACCATTTGTTAACCTCCGGGCGACCAGAATGGGGTGATCGTGGTGCGGGCCGCCCCGTGGCCCGCACCGCCCGGAGAATGGAGAGGACCCATGGCGGTCATCGACACGAGCGGTCTCGGTAGTGCCTTCGTCAACCGGCCCGACGCCGACATCCAGGAGCAGAACCGCCCCGAGTCGGGGCGGCTGGAAGGCGGCGGGCGCGCGGCAGGCCGGGCCGGTGCGGGCGGCGGGCGCGGCGGGACGGATGCGGTCGTCCTCGATCTGTCGCCCGCGGCGCGCGCCGTCGTCGAGGCGGGCCCCGATGCGGCCCGGCAGGCCGATCCGGCCCCCGGCGCCAATGACGCCTTGAGCCGTGCGCAGGAGCGCGGCGGCTCGGGTCCCGCGCCCACCGATGCGCTCATCCCCTCGCGTCGCGGCGGGGAGGCGGGCGAGACGCGCGAGGCCAGGGCCGATTCGGTGCGCGAGGAGCGGGCCGAAGACGACCGGCGGCAGGCCGAATCGGTCCGCTCGCGCGCCGGCGCGGACGCCGCCGGGCGGCGTCTCGAACCGGCGGGCCGCCGCCTCAGCCTCACCGTCTGAGCACGTCGTCCCTTTCCTTCCCGAACGCCGGATCGGTCGCGGGCGACCGCGGCCCGGCACGCGCGCATCCGGCTCCCGGTCATCCCCGCTGTTCACAGCCTGTGGAAAAAACAGCGCGCAAAACCTGGCTCCGGCCTTGGGCCGCGGGATGCGGCGTGGCATCCTGAACGCGGCCGATTCATCGATTCACCGTGTGCGAAGAGGAGACCATGGAGGATCTGGCGGTCCCCGGAGCTGCAGGCGAGGCGCAGGACGGCGATCCGCGCTATCGCAGCCTGCCCCACAATCTGGAGCTCGAGCAGGCGCTGCTGGGGGCGATGCTCGTCGACAACGAGGTCGCCGAGCAGGTGCGCGAATTCCTCGAGCCGCGCCACTTCTTCGAGCCCGTCCACGCGCGCATCTACGAGGCGATCCTGGCGCTGATCGACCGCGACCAGCGCGCGGATCCCATCAAGCTCAAGCCGGTCTTCGATGCGGACGAGGCGCTCAAAGACCTCGGCGGCGGCGGATATCTCGCGCGGCTGGCGGCCAATGCGGCGCTGTTCACCGATGCGCGGGACTACGCGCGCGCGATCCGCGATCTGGCGATGAAGCGCGAGCTGATCCACATCGGCCGGGAGATGGTGCTCGCCGCCTATGACGCGGATCTGCGCCGCCCGGCCGAAGAACAGCTCGAGGAGGCCGAATCGAAGCTCTTCGATCTCGCCGCGAAGGGCACCGCGGACGCGGGGGCGAAACCCTTCCGCAAGGCGGTGTTCCAGGCGCTAGAGGCGGCGGAGGCCGCCTATCGCGACCCGGACAAGATTTCGGGGATCACCACGGGGCTCAAGGCGCTCAACGACAAGATCGGCGGCCTGCACCGTACCGATCTCATCATCCTCGCCGGGCGGCCCGCCATGGGCAAGACGGCGCTTGCGACCAACATCGCCTATGCCGCGGCGAAGCGCTGGCTGGACGACATGGAGATGGGCCATGATCTCTCGCGCTCGCGGGGCTGCCCGGTCGCCTATTTCTCGCTGGAGATGTCGGCGGACCAGCTGGCCGCGCGCATCGTCGCCGACCGCGCGGGGATCAAGACCGAGGAAATGCGCCGCGGGCGGCTGACGGCGGAGCAGTTCGAGAATCTCACCCGCGCCGTCCACGAGCTCGAGAAGCTGCCGCTCTACATCGACGACACGCCGGCACTGTCGATCACCGCGCTCTATACCCGCGCGCGGCGGATGAAGCGGCTCTATGACATCGGCCTCGTCGTCGTGGACTATCTGCAGTTGCTGCACGGCAGCCGCGCCAATCCCGAAAGCCGCGTGCAGGAGATCTCGGAGATCACCCGCGGGCTGAAAGCCCTCGCCAAGAAGCTCGAGGTGCCGGTGCTGGCCCTCTCGCAGCTTTCGCGCCTCGTCGAGCAGCGCGACAACAAGCGCCCGCAGCTGGCGGACCTGCGCGAGTCCGGCACCATCGAGCAGGACGCCGACATCGTCATGTTCGTCTACCGCGAGGAATACTATCTCGAGCAGCAGAAGCCTGACGAGAGCTCCGAGCGCTTCGAGAAGTGGCTGGAGAAGATGGAGCGCGCGCGGGGGCTGGCGGAGGTCATCATCGGCAAGCAGCGCCACGGCCCCACCGGCACGGTGCCCCTCGCCTTCAACAAGGAGACCACGCGGTTCACCGACCGCGCCAATCCGGAATACCTGCCGGAGGACCATTGAGCGGCGCAGGCGCAACCTGCGTCGCCCCTGCCGCCCGCCTTCCCGCACCGCCTGCTTGACCTGCCGGTCAGGTCGGCGGGTGACGAGGAGAGAGTGCCGGCACGTGACACCCTTTTTCCTCGTCATTCGCCGCGAAAGCGGCGAATCCGGCCGCAAGGCGTGACGCCACCCGACGGTCGAGGTTGACCCGCGGTCTGCTGGACCCGCCGGTCAAGCCGGCGGGTGACGAGGGATGGTGCCGGCGGGTGATGCTCGCCATGCGGTTCACTGATCACTGATGACTGACGACTGATCACTGAATCGTCGTTCGCAGGCTTGACCGGCGAAACCGGCCAAAGGTGGCGGCAGCTCCGACGCCGGTGATTGGCTCTCCGCCCGCTGGACCCGCCGGTCAAGCCGGCGGGTGACGAGGGATGGTGCCGGCGGGTGATGCTCGCCATGCGGTTCACTGATCACTGATGACTGACGACTGATAACTGAATCGTCGTTCGCCGGCTTGACCGGCGAACCCATTGGGCGGTGACGGCAGCACCGGCGCCGGAAATCAGGTCCGCAGTCGGCTGGATCCGCCGGTCAAGCCAGCGGGTGACGGCGCGGCGCACGCATCTCCGGGTCACGCCGGGGCGGGATGGTCTCACCCGCCAGCCGTCGCGCCTCCTCGCGCAGGGTCCGTCGCAGCACCTTGCCGACGGGGGACTTCGGCAGCTCGTCCACGAAGACGTAGCGTTTGGGGCGCTTGTAGGCCGTCAGCCTTGCCGCCACATGGGCCTTCAGCGCCGCCTCATCCAAAGCCGGATCGCGGCGCACGACGAAGGCCCAGGGCACCTCGCCCGCCTTCTCGTCCGGCGCGCCGACCACGGCCGCCTCCGCCACGCCGGGATGCTCGGCGAGCACCGCCTCGACTTCCGCCGGATAGACGTTGAAGCCGGAGACGATGATCATGTCCTTCTTGCGGTCGGCGATGACGAGAAAGCCGTCCTCGTCGAGAAAGCCGACGTCTCCCGTCTTCAGCCAGCCGTCCGCCAGCACGGCCGCCGTCTCCTCCGGCCGGTTGCGGTAGCCGCGCATCACCTGCGGGCCGCGGATCCAGATCTCGCCCGGCACGCCGGGCGGGCAGTCGCGGCCCTCGTCGTCGACGATGCGGATCTCCGTGCCCGGCAGGGGCCGGCCGACGGTGCCGGGCTTCATCGTCTCATCCAGCGGCGAGGCCGTGACGATGCAGGTGCCCTCGGTCAGCCCGTAGCCTTCGTGGATCTCGCAACCCGTCACCTCCTTCCAGCGCGCACGCACCGCGGCGCTGAGCGGTGCGGCACCCGAGACACAGAGCTTCAGATGGCGGGGCGGATGCGCGACGAACCAGTCCTCCTCGAGCAGCCCCTGGAAGAGGGCGTTGACCCCCGGCAGCAGCGTGATCGGAAAGCGGTCGAAGGCGGGCTTGAGGTTCTTCAATGGCCGGGGGTTGGGCACCAGCACGATGTGGGTCCCGGCGCGCATCGCATGCATTGCGCCGATGGCCAGCGCATAGGCGTGATAGAGCGGCAGCACGAGAAGCGTGGTCTCGTGATCGCTTGCGCGGGCGCGCAGGGTCTCGCCGCTCATGATCTCCTGCTGGGTGATGTTGGCGAGAAGATTGAAGGCGGTGATCTCCGCCCCCTTGGGCCGGCCGGTGGTGCCGCCGGTGTACTGGAAGATCTGCGGATCGTCGAGACGGCGCTCGCGCCAGTAGACCTCGCTCCTGCGCCCGCCACGCACGCGCCGGCCTTCGCCGAGTGCGCGCGAAAACGGGATCGCAGGGCGCGGAAAGGGTTTCAACCGGCCTTCGCGCCGCAGTTTCCACGTGATGAGAAGCCGCTGCCAGAGCGGGAAGAACTCCGCGATCGAAAAGCGGATCGGATGCCGGACGCCGGTGCCGTCCAGCGCCGCCTCCAGCCGGTCCGCGAACAGGTCCACGACGACGAGCGCCTTCGCCTGCGAATCCGCCAGCTGGAACCGCGCCTCCTCGCCCGTATAGAGCGGATTGAGGCCGGTGAAGACGCACCCCGCCTTCATGATCCCGTAGGCCGCGATCGGATAGGCGAGGCAGTTGGGCCCCATCACGGCCACCACGTCGCCGGCTTCAAGTCCCAGTCTCTCGCGCAGGAAGAAGGCGAAATCGTCGGAGAGCGCATCGATCTCGGCAAAGGTGAGCGTGCGCGTCCAGCCGTTGGGCAGAACGATCGAGAAGGCGGGTTTTGCCGCATGCTCCCGGCAGGCGCCCGCGATCAGCGCCGGCATGGACGGCGCGAGCAGCCGCTCGGGGGTGAACGGGTCCACCGCTGCCGGCGCGGGCCGCTCGGCCGCCGGCCCTGCCGCTTCGTCCGACATCCTCTCCTCCAGCCCGAATCCTCCACGGGCGCATCAGAGCGCCCGGCTCAAGCCTTGGCGTGCCGGTAGCCGCGCGCGAAACTCCCGCTTTCAGGAAGGCGGGCCCCAGCCACCGCCGCCCGGGGTCAGGATCTCCAGCCGGTCGCCCGCACGCATGCGCCGGCCGTCCGCGGCCTCCAGAAGCTCGCTGCGGCCGTCCGCGCGGATCACGCGGTTGACCCCCGACGCGCCGGGCCCGCCGCCGGCGAGCCCCGGCGGGCCCGCGCGGCGGTGGGAGGAGAGGATGCGCGCCTCCATCTCCTCCAGGAACAGGAAGCGGCGCACCGCCCCGTGGCCGCCGCGGTGGCGTCCGGCGCCGCCGGAGCCCGTGCGGATGCCGAATTTTTCGACCCGCACGGGATGGCGGGTTTCCAGCACCTCGACGTCGGTGAGCCGGGAATTCGTCATGTGGCTCTGGACGGCGTCCGCCCCGTCGAAGTCGGGGCCCGCGCCGGTGCCGCCGCAGATCGTCTCGTAGTACTGGTGGCGGGCGTTGCCGAAGCTCAGATTGTTCATGGTGCCCTGGCTTGCGGCCTCGGCCCCGCTCGCCATCAGGAGCGCGTTGGTGAGCGCCTGGCTGGTCTCGACATTCCCGGCCACCACCGCCGCACCCGGTGCGGGATCGAGGATCGAGCCGGGCCTCAGGCGGATGTCCACCGGAATGAGGCAGCCATCGTTCAAGGGGATGTCCTCGCCCACCAGACAGCGCAGAACGTAGAGCACGGCCGCCCGGCTCACGGCCCGCGGGGCGTTGAAATTGCCGGGATGCTGGTCGCTCGATCCCGTCAGGTCGAAGACCGCCCGGCGCGCGCGCCGGTCGATCGCGATGCGCACGTCGAGCAGCGCGCCGCAGTCCATCTCGTAGCGCACATGGCCCTCCGGCAGACGCCGCAGCAGCCGCCGCACGGCCCGCGCGGCATTGTCATGGATGTGGCGCATGTAGGCATCGACCATCCCGCGTCCGTGGGCCGCCACCAGCGCCAGCAGTTCCTGGCGCCCGCGCTCGACCGCCGCGAGCTGGGCCTTCAGATCCGCGATGTTGCGCGCCGGTGCGCGCGCGGCCCAGGGCCCCTTGCCGAGCAGGGCGAGAATCTCTTCCTCGAGGAACCGTCCGTCCCGCAGCAGGAAGCGGGGTGGGATGACGATGCCTTCTTCCTCGAGCCTGGTGGAATCCGGCGGCATGGAACCCGGCGCGATGCCGCCGATGTCCGCATGATGACCGCGGGCGGCGACGAAGTAGGCCGGCTCGGCATCCCCCTCCGACAGGAACACCGGCATCACCACCGTCACGTCGGGCAGATGCGTGCCGCCGGCCGCCGGATCATTGGTGACCACCGCATCCCCCGGCCGCCAGCGTCCGGCGAAATGGTCGATCATGGCGCGCACCGTCAGCCCCATGGAGCCGAGATGCACGGGCATGTGCGGGGCGTTCGCCACCAGCGCTCCCGCGGCGTCGAAGACGGCGCAGGAGAAATCCAGCCGCTCCTTCATGTTGACCGAGGCCGCCGTCGCCTCCAGCACCGCGCCCATGCTCTCCGCGATCGCCATGAAGAAGTTGTGGAAGCGCTCCAGCATCGCGGGGTCGGGCCGTGCGGCCGCCTGCCGGGGCCGGACGCGCCGGCGACCCGTCCGGGCGATGAGCAGGCTGCCGTCGCGCTCGACCACCCCGCGCCAGCCCGGATCGATGACGATGGTCTGGGTGGCGTCGGCGATGATGGCGGGACCGGCGATCGCCAGTCCCGCCGCAAGATCGGCACGGCGGAAGACCGGGGCATCGTGCCAGCGCCCGCGGGCACGAAGCCGCGCGGTCGCGGCGGGCCGGCCCGGTCCGGCAGGCCGTTCGGGCTCCGGCAGGGGCGTCTCGTCGACCAGCCGCACCTCGGTGATGAGGCCCGAGATGACGATGGACCGGCCCTCGTCCACATAACCGAAGAGGCGCCGGTGCGCCGCGGCGAAGGCCGCCTCGAGGTCGTGAACGCCGGCCCCCGCCCCGGGCCCCGGCCAGGCGATCTCGATGTCGCTGTCGGCGTCATGGTAGCGCAGCCGCAGACGGAAACCGGACGCGGTGCGCCAGCCCGTGGCGGCGAGCCCGGCCTCGGCCGCCGCGTGGACGAGCTCCCGGGCGAGCGCCGCCTCCTCCTCTTCCGCTTCCGCCGCAAGCCGGCGCAGGCCCTCGCCGTCGAGGGGGAGGAGAAGCCCCTTGAGCCGCCGCGTCTCGAGGCCGGCCGCACCGATGCCGAGTGCGGACAGCACGCCCGAGAGCGGATGCACCAGCACGCGCCCGATCTCCAGCGCCTCCGCCACCCGGCAGGCGAGCTGGCCGCCCGCCCCGCCGAAGGCCACCAGCGCATAGTCCCTGGGATCCGCGCCCTCCTCCAGCGTGATGCGCTTGATGGCGCGGGCCATGCGCTCGACGGCGATGTCGAGAAAGCCCTCAGCGAGCGCCTCCGGTGCCGGCGCGGTGCCCGTGCGCGCTGCGACCTCGGCCGCGACCTCCTCGAGCCGCGTGCGCGCGGCCGCGACATCGAGCGGCGCGTCGCCGCCGGGTCCGAAGACCCGGGGGAAGAAGGCGGGAACCAGGCGGCCGAGCAGCAGGTTGCAGTCTGTGACCGTGAGCGGCCCGCCGCGGCCGTAGCAGGCCGGTCCCGGATCGGCGCCCGCCGAATCGGGCCCCACCCTCAGGCGTTCGCCGTCGAAGCGGCAGATCGAGCCGCCGCCGGCGGCGACCGTGTCCACCGCCACCATCGGCACCCGCAGGGTGATCCCTTCGATCTCCTTGCGGTCGCTCAGGCGGTGGCGGCCGTCGTAGCGGGAGACGTCGGTGGACGTGCCCCCCATGTCGAAGCCGATGATGCGCGCAAGGCCATGCGCCTGCGCGACCCGGGCCGCGCCGACCACCCCGCCGGCGGGGCCCGAGAGCACCGCGTTGCGTCCGCGAAAGCCGCCCGCCCCGATGCGGCCGCCGGAGGACTGCATGAAGGTGAGCGGCACGCCCCGGAAGGCCTCCTGCAGCTGCGCCACATAGTGGCGCAGCACGGGCGTGAGATAGGCGTCGGCGACCGCGGTCTGTCCGCGCGCCCAGAAGCCGATGACGGGTGCGGCCTCGTGGCTTGCCACCACCTCGCGGAAACCGAGCCGGCGCGCGAGGGCGGCGGCGCGGCGCTCGTGGTCGGGAAAGCGGTCGGCATGGACGAAGGCGATGGCGATGCTTTCGATCCCCTCCGCCTTCACCCGGGCGAGCGCGGTCTCGAGCGCCGCCTCGTCGAGAGGCTCGACCACCGCACCATCGGCGCCGACGCGCTCGCGCGCCTCGATCACGGCCGCAAACAGCGGCGCCGGGCGCTCGATCTTCAGCGCAAAGAGGTGCGGCCGGTGCGTGCGCGCAAGCCAGATCGCATCGCGAAAGCCTTCGGTGACGACCAGCGCTGAGGCCGCCCCCTTGCGCTCGAGAAGCGCATTGGTGGCCACCGTGGTACCGATGCGGATCTCGGCGATGGCATCGGCCGGGATCTCCTCGCCCGGGGCAAGACCGAGCAGCCGGCGCACGCCCTCCACCGTGGCGTCCCGGTAATGCGCGGGGTCCGCGGACAGCAGCTTCACGACCCGCAGCCGCCCCTGCGGGTCGACCGCCACGAGATCGGTAAAGGTGCCGCCGCGATCGACGAAGATCCGCCAGCGTCCCATGCCGTCCGCCATGCCGTGTCCTTCGCCCGCGGCCGGCTCGCCCGGCCGTCAGGCGCCGAGATGCGGCATCGAGGCGGCGGTTGGCAAGATGCGGAGGGCCCGGGCCTTCCTCAGGCACGGCCCGCGCGCCGGTCGGCCAGCCAGTCGTCCAGCGTGAGCGTGTCGAGATCGCGCAGTGCGAACTGCACCCAGAACGCCGCCAGCACCGGGATCGCCGCCCAGAACAGCAGGTTCCCGCCCTCCCCGTAGAGCGCCAGATAGATCTTCCAGCTGGACACCGTCGAGACCAGATGGAAGACGAAGAAGGCGAGATAGGTCCAGAACTTGAACAGCCCCAGGGCGAAGGCGGCGACCAGCAGCACCTCGGCAACGCCGATCCACACGCTCATGCCCTCGGCGATGTCGATGCCGTAAAAACGGGCGAAAACACCCGCGGCATGGCCGGGGTTGACGATCTTGTCCACGGCCCACACCAGCAGGAACAGGGCGAGCGCCAGACGCTGGATGAGCAGCGCGCGGCGCGCCGCGGTCTCGATGCGGTCGGTCATGATGCTCCTCCCCTTTTCGTGCCGGGCGCCGGCCTGCTATGGCCCTTCCCAAGGCGGCAGGAGCGGCGGGCGCACGGCATGGACGTATGGTATGCGCTGGGCAGGTCGGTGGGCAAGGCCTTGAAGCGCGGGCGCAGGGCCTATGACCGTGCGCTCGAGAGGGGCGGCGAGGATCCGGCGAGCCGGGCGCTCAGAGGCGTCGAGTTCACCATCGCGGTCATCGCGCTTTCGGCCAAGATGGCGAAGGCCGACGGCGCGGTGACCGAGGACGAGGTGGCGGCCTTCCGGCGCATCTTCCGGCCGCCGCCGGAGGAGATGTCCCGGGTCGCGAAGGCCTACGGCCGCGCGCAGACGACGACGCTGGGTTACGAGGCCTATGCCGCCCGTCTCGGCCGCCTGTTCGCCGACCGGCCGGGTCTGCTGGAGGACCTGCTCGATGCCCTCTTCTACATCGCCAGGGCCGACGGCCGCGTGGACGAAAAGGAGCTCGTCTTCCTCCACAAGGTCGCCCGCTCGTTCGGCTTCTCGGACGCGCGTTTCGCCGCCATCCGCGCCCGCAATCTGGGCCTGATGCGCGATGATCCCTATGCGGTGCTGGGGCTCGAGCCCGATGCGCCTTTCGCCGAGGTGCGCCGGCGGTATCTGGAACTCGTGCGGCAGAACCATCCCGATCGTCTTCAGGCGGAAGGGCTGCCCGAATCCTTCCTCGCCGTCGCCAACGAGCGCATGCGCCAGATCACCGGCGCCTATCAGGCGATCGAGCGGCAACAGCGGGGCCCGCGCGCATGAAGACGGCCACGGCGCAGCCGGCCGATGGCGACGAGGAACGGCTTGCCGCGCGCGATGCGCTGTGGGTGATCGCCGTCAACATCGCCTGGGGGCTCAACTTCATCGCGATCAAGCTTGCGGTGGACGGCCTGCCGCCGATGCTTGCGAACGCCCTGCGCTTCTTCTTCGTGCTGGTGGTGCTCTGGCCCTTCCTCAGGATCCGGCCCGGCGAGATCGCCGCGCTCGCCCCCATCGCCTTCCTGACCGGCGTCGTGCATTTCGGCCTCGTGTTCCTCGCGATGGCGCTGGCCCGGGACCTCGCGCCGCTCGCCATTGCCGGACAGATGGGCGTGCCGTTTTCGGTGCTGCTGGCGGTGGTGTGGCTGAAGGAGCGCATCGGCCCCTGGCGGATCCTGGGGCTTGCACTCAGCTTCCTCGGCGTCGTCGTGCTGTCCTGGGATCCGCGCGGATTCGCGGAGGTTCTGCCGCTCCTGCTCGTGCTCGGATCCTCCTTCGTCTATGCGGTGGTGACCATCCTGATGCGGCGGGCGCCAACCCTGCGGCCGCTGACGGTCCAGGCCTGGGTCGCGGTGATGGCGGTCCCCGGCGCGCTTCTTTTCTCCGTCGTCTTCGAAGGTGACCCGCGCGCGCATCTCGAGGCCGCGCCCTGGAGCGCCTGGCTCGCCGGCCTCTACTCGGCTCTCGCCGCTTCCGTCTTCGGCCATGCGAGCATGAACCGGCTGCTCCAGCGCTACCCCGTCACCGTGATCTCGCCCTGGCTGCTCATCGCCCCCGTGGTGGCGGTGGCGGCCACCGCGATCGTCTTCCATGAGGCGATCGGCTGGCGCGAGTTCCTCGGCGGCGGCCTCACGCTCGGCGGCGTCCATCTCATCAACCGGCGCCTGAAGCGCCGCCCGAGTGCGGTGGCCCGCATGCTGCCCGACGAGGTCTAGGTCATGGGGCCGATCCGCAGCCACGTCTCTCCCAACCACGACGCCCGGCCCGCCGGGCGGACAGTGGACATGATCGTCCTGCACTACACCGGCATGCCGACGGGCGAGGCGGCCCTTCACCGGCTGTGCGGTCCCGAGGCGCGAGTCTCCGCGCATTATCTCGTCGAAGAGGACGGGCGCATTTTCGCCCTGGTCCCCGAAGAACGTCGGGCCTGGCATGCCGGGGTTGCCGAGTGGGAGGGCGAGGCGGACGTCAACGGCCGCTCCATCGGCATCGAGCTCGTCAATCCGGGCCACGAATTCGGCTACCGGCCGTTTCCGGACGCGCAGATCGCAGCCCTCATCGCCCTGATCAGAGATATCCGCCGCCGCTGGCCGGTCGCCGACAGCCGCATTCTCGGCCATTCCGACGTCGCGCCATTGCGCAAGCGGGACCCGGGCGAGCTCTTCCCCTGGCGGCGGCTTGCCGCCGCCGGGATCGGTCTGTGGCCGGACCGCGAGGCGGCCGCGTCAACCATCGCTCCCCTTTCGGCCCTCGCCCGCTTCGGATATGGCTGGCTGGAAGATCCCGACGAGGCGACGCGGGCGGCGGTGGTGCGGGCCTTCCAGCGCCACTTCCGCCCGGAACGCATCGACGGCCGGTGGGATGCGGACTGCGGGCGGCGGCTCGCCCGCCTGCTCGCGCTGAAGGAAGAGGAGAGATGGCCATCATCCGCCTAGCAGCCACCGCCCGGCGGCTCGTCGCGGTTCTGCTTTTCCTGTTGCCGGCGGTCTCCTTCGCAGCCGGGCCGGGCACGACGGCCCGGCCGGGGCAGGACGGGACGGACGCGCCGCCCTGGGAGCATCCGGAGTGGCGGCAGGCGGTGGCATCGCTCGATGCCTGCCTTGCTGTCCCGACCCGCGGCTGTGCGCTCGCCAGCGCTCTGCTCGTCACCGCCCGTCAGGACCTTGCGATCGACCGGGTCGACAATCTCATCGCCTTGGCGAGAAGCTTCCTTGCGCTTGGCGAGAACGCGCGCGCCCGTCAGGTCCTGCGGCTTGCTGAGCAGGCGGCCGAGGGCATCGGGATCGCCATCGGCACCGAGCGCAAGCTGGCCGAGATCGCCCCCCTGTACGGCCTCGCGGGAGATCCCGCGCGGGCCGAGGAGCTCTTGGCCCGCATCGGTGATGCGACGACGCGCGCCGCCGCCATGGTGGCGCTGGCCGAAAATCTCGCCCGCGCGGGCCAGGTGGAGGCGGCTGTTGCGCTCACCGAGCGGATCGACAAGCCCTGGCTTGCGCTCGATGCGCTCGACCGCGTGATCCGCGCGGCGGCGGCGCGCGATGGCGAAGTGCCCGCCGATCTTCTCGCCCGGCTGGAAAGGCGCATCGACGGCCTTCCCCGCTACATCCTGAGCGATCTCGCCCGCGCACATCTCGCCCTCCTGCTTGCCCGCCGGGGCGAGGTCGAGCGGGCGCGCGCGATGTGGCAGGCGCTGGATGCGCGGCTGACCGGCCTTGGACCGGCAGCCGAAGAGGTGCGGCTGGCCGCGGCACTCCTGCCCGTCGACCGGGCGCTGGGTGAGACGCAGGCCGGGGCGCACCATCTCGCCATCATCGCGCGGCGGGTGGAACATCTCGGCATCGATGACGACCGCCGGCATGCGCTTGCCGAGGCCGCCACCGCCCTTGCGCTCGCCGGCCGCGACGCCGAGGCCCGCGCCGTGCTTGCGCTTGCGGGCGACGATTACCGCCTTCTCCTCGATCTTGCGGGCGCACTCCTCGAGGCGGGCGCGCCGCCCGAGCTTCTCGCCGCCGCGGCCGACAGGGTGCTGGACGCGGCCGCGGCCCAGGAGCTGCGGGCCGAACGCGACCGCGGGCGCCTCGTCGCCGTGCGGCTGCTGGTTGCGGCCGGCCGGCGGGATGCGGCGATCGCGGCGGTGCGCGCCGTGGAGGATCCGGGGCTGAAGGCCCGGGCGCTCGCCATGCTGGCACCGCTGCTGTCCTAGCCGGAAAGCGGCAGAAGCCTTCCGTCGGCTCCGAGAATCCAGGCCTTCGCACCCGGAAAACGTGCGAGGATGCCGTGCCGGCGCGTCGGCGGCGCCACCGCGAGCCCGGTCGAGAGCGCATCCGCCGTGGTCGCATCCCCGGCCGCCACCCAGATGCCCGCCGGCGCGTCGGCGGCCGGCCGGGCCGTCCGGGGGTCGAGGAGATGGTGAAACCGCCCCTCCTCGTCGAAGACGGCGGCAAAGGGCGAGGAGGCGGCGAGGGCGGGGCTTACCGGCAGCGTCCCGATCACCGCCCCGGGCGCGCGCGGATCGGCGAGCCCGACCGTGAACGGCGTCCCGCGGGGGTGCCCGCCGAGCGCCCGGTATTCCCCGAAGTTCACGAGAACGGGCCGGAACCCGCGGCGCCCCAGCAGCTCGGCCACCCGGTCCGTCGCGTAGCCCTGCGCGATGCCGTTGAAGCTGAGCTTCGCGCCCGCGGCGAGCGTGACTGCGCGGTCGTCGTGCCGCAACGCCGACCAGCAAAGCAGCGGCCGCACGGCCTCGAGCGCCGATCTCGGCGGCCCCGCCTCATCCAGCGGCCGGTCCGCGAAATGGGCGAGGTAGAGATCGAACAAAACCCCCACCAGCGGGTTGAAGAAGCCGTCGGTCAGGCGGTGCATCAGCGCCGCGTGCGCCAGCAGGGCCGCGAAATCGGGCGGGGGCGCGCGCAGCCGGCCCGTTTCGTTGAGAAGCACGAGCGCCGAGTCCGCCCGGTAGAGCGAGAACAGCGCCTCGAGCCGTCGCGCCAGCGCCACGGCCTCCGCCAGCGCTTCCTCGGCCGAGGCCCGCGCCGCCGGCGGCGCGTAGATCGCAAGGCTCGCCTCCGCGCCCATCAGACGCCCCCGCCAGAGAACGGGTGCGGCGTCGGCGCCACGGGCGCGCGCCGGCAGCGCGGCGAAGGCGGGTGCGGCGGCAATCACCTGCAGCACCCGCCTGCGGCTCCAGCTGGCGCTCGTCCTCTCCGGCTCCATGCGCCGCTCCGGCTTCCTTCTCCCGCGCCGGGCCGGCTCCGCCCGCCGCCTCCACGGCAACCACCGCCTCAGGAGGCCGGCTCACCGCGCAGCCATGCGATTCATTCGCAGTTGCATAGTCTCTCCGGCCGTCCCTGTCGAGAGGGCGACGGCGCGAATGAGCCGCGCCGGCGCGGGGAGATGCACGCCGGTTGAGGTGAACGGGCTGGACATTTGCAAGGGAGGCGATAGGCTGGAGCGCGCCCGGCCCCTGTGGCCGCGGGCGTGGAGGGCCGATGGAGGAGGGATCACGATGCGCAAGACGAATGTCGCATGGGCGTGTCTCGCGGCGCTGATGCTGAGCGTGGCGGGGACCGCGGCGCGTGCCGAGCCGGAGCGCTACGTCTTCGATCCGGCGCACAGCTATCTCGGCATCGCGTGGCAGCATCTCGGCTTTTCGACGAGCTACGGCCATTTTCACGATTTTGCGGGCGAGCTGTGGCTGGACGAGGAAAATCCGGAAAATTCGCGGCTGTCGGTGACGATCCAGGTCCCGAGCCTGATCGTCTCGACCGACGAATTCTACAAGCATTTGATGGACAAGGATTTCTTTGATGCCGCGCAGCACCCGACGGCGACCTTCGTGAGCGAGAAGGTCGTGCGCACCGGCCCGCAGACGGCACAGGTGCACGGCCGGCTCACCATCAAGGGGATCACGAAGCCCGTTGTGCTCGAGGTCGCCCTCAACAGGATCGGCGACCATCCCATCCGCAAGGTCAAGGCCGCGGGTTTCGATGCGCGGGCGGTGATCAAGCGTTCGGAATTCGCCATGGGCGCCTATGTGCCGATGGTCTCCGACGAGGTCGGGATCTTCGTGTCCACCGAGCTTCTGCGTCAGGACGAGCGCTGATTGCCGCACGCAACGATATGAGGCCGCGCACGGGAGGAGAATCACCATGTCGGGGATCGGCATCCACAACACGGAAGACCGCTACGGCTGGGTCGCGATCGCCTTCCACTGGGCGATCGCCGTGCTGGTCATCGCCCAGTGGCTGCTGGGCGAGGCGATGCACGAATGGGTGAGCGACCGCAACCTGCGCTTCGCACTCTTCCAGTGGCACAAGTCCGTCGGCCTGCTGATTCTCTTCGTCGCCATCGCGCGCATCCTGTGGCGGTTCAAGGAGCCGGTGCCGCGCCCGCCGGCGGACCAGCCGCTCTGGCAGGTGCGCGTGTCGCGCCTCGTCCACTGGTCGCTCTATGCGCTCATCATCCTGATGCCGCTCTCGGGCTGGCTCAGGGTCTCCACCTCCGAGCGCCAGCTTCCCATCATGTTCTTCGACCTGTTCGAGGTGCCGAAGCTGATGGGGCCGAACAAGGAGCTGTCGGACTTCTTCCATGAGGCCCACGAGGTGATGGCCACCCTGATCCTCGTGCTGGTGGTCCTCCATGTCGCGGGCGCCCTCTACCACCACTTCGTCCGGCGCGACGACGTGCTGCGCCGGATGCTGGGAATCGCGCGGTGACGCGGCGGCCGCGCGGCGGCTGGAGCCGGGCGGCCCTTCTCGGTCTTTCCGCGGCCCTCGCGGGGGCGGCGTGGGCCGGCGAACCACGGGCCGAGACCTGCTGGCAGGTGGCGCCCGGCAGCCTCGAGATCACGTGGCAGGCCCGCTGGGGCGAGACTGTGATCACCGGCGGTTTTCGCAACGCGCGGGTCGCCATCATGTTCGACGAGGACGCGCCCGAGGCCGCCCGCATCGAGGCCGAGATCGCGATCGATTCGCTTCATGCCTCGGACCCCGAGGCCGTGGGTCTGCTGCGCGATTCCGCCTGGTTCGATCCGCAGCGCCACCCGCTCGCCCGCTACGAGGCGAAAGGCCTTGCCCCCCTCGGCGCCGAGGGCGGGACGCGCCGCTACCGTGCCGAGGGGCTGCTGACGCTCAAGGGCCGCACCGCCCCCGTTCCCCTGCTGATCCGTCTTACGCCGGCAGACGACGGACTTGCCGCCGAGGCGCAGGGCGTCATCGACCGCACCGTCTTCGGCATCGGCGCAGGCCCCATCGCCGCCCAGACGGCGCGGGAGGTCTCGCTCCACATCCGGCTGCGCGCACGGCCTTCCGCCTGCGGGCGGGCAGACGATATGTCTGATTTCCATCACTAACAGCGATTTTCTGCTTTCCAGCCGCGGCGATGGCAATTATCTTGCCTGCACTCGGAAGCCCGCGAGGGGCTCCGCCGCCCTTCCGTCTTCCGCTTCGGGCATTGCGTGTCGAAAGCGTGCCGCATGCCGGCGGCGCAGCGGGCAGGTGTCGGCCTTTTTCGTCGGGTCGGGGGGACGCGGTGAAGAGATTCGTCCGCCCGATCCGCAAGAGAGCAGAGCGAATAATGCTGGAATTCATACGCATTGAACGCCAGATGCCGGACAAGCGCCCGGCGGTCGCGCGGGTGAAGGATTTCCGCGAGATCTACCAGGCGCTGAGCGAGGCGCGGGCCGCCGCCCAGGCCTCCCGCTGCTCGCAGTGCGGCATTCCCTTCTGCTCGAGCCATTGCCCGCTCAACAACGACATTCCCGACTGGCTGATGCTGGTGGCGGAAGGCCGCTGGGAGGAGGCCTACGAGCGGGCCTTCGCCACCAACGCCCTGCCCGAGATGTGCGGCCGCATCTGTCCGCAGGACCGGCTGTGCGAAGGCCACTGCGTGATCGAGCCCGGCTTCGGGGCGGTGACCATCGGCGCGATCGAGAACGCCATCGTGGAGCAGGCCTTCGCTCAAGGGCACGCCCGGCCGCTCCGCCCGGCGGACGAGCGCCCGGAGCATGTCGCCATCATCGGCAGCGGCCCGGCGGGGCTGGCCGCCGCGACCCGGCTGCGCGAGCGCGGCTATCGCGTGACCGTCTTCGAGCGGGCGGACCGCCCGGGCGGCCTGCTCACCTACGGCATTCCCGGCTTCAAGCTCGACAAGGCGGCGGTGATGCGCCGGATCGCCTGGCTCGAGGAGTCCGGCGTCACCTTCCGCTGCAACACCGCGCTCGGGCAGCATGTCACGCTCGGAGAGCTGCGCAGGCGCTACGACGCGGTGCTGATCGCGACCGGCGCCTACCGCGCCCGGCGGCTGGACGTGCCGGGCGTCTCGCTCGCCGGCGTCGTCGCCGCGATGGATTATCTCGTGACCGAAAACCGCCGCGAGTTCGGCGACGCGATTCCCGCCGATGCGGACCGCCTGCTCCATGCGAAGGACAAGCGGGTTCTCGTCATCGGCGGCGGGGATACGGCGATGGACTGCGTGCGCACCGCGGTGCGCCAGGGGGCGAAGTCGGTGCACTGCATCTACCGCCGCGACCGCACCGCCATGCCGGGCTCGCCGCGCGAGGTGGCCCACGCCGAGGAGGAGGGTGTCACCTTCGTCTGGTGCCGGCTGCCGACGGCCTTCGAGGGCAGCCGCCAGGTCCGCGCGGCGCTGCTCCAGCAGCTCAAGCTCATCCCCGATCCGCGCGGCGGACGCCCGCATTTCGAGCCGATCCCGGATGCCGAGGAGCGGATGCCGGCGGATCTCGTGGTGCTGGCGCTGGGGTTTACGCCCGAGCCTCTCGCCCTGCCCAAGGGCGAGCCGCAGCCCGAGACCCACAAGGACGGCCGGCTGAAGGTCGACCACCGCACGCTCATGACCAGCATCCCCGGCGTCTTCGCCGCCGGCGACGTGATGCGGGGCGCCTCTCTGGTCGTGTGGGCGATCAAGGACGGTCAGCGCGCGGCGGCCGCCATCGACAGCTGGCTGAAGGCAGGCCGTCCCGCGGCCGAGGAGGAGGCCGCGGCCTTCGCCCATGCCGTCGGGCTCTAGGCGGCGTCTCGACGTCTGCGGAAATGCGAGGGAACGGGAAAGCGCGTGACGATGGCTGAGACCCTGATCATCCGGCCGGTGGACCGTCAGCCCGAAGGGCCGCTCGGTCTCTATGATCCGGCGGACGAGCACGAGGCCTGCGGCGTCGGCTTCGTCGCGGCCGAGGACGGCCGGCCCTCGCGCGCGGTCGTCGAGGCGGCGCTCGCGGCCCTCAAGGCCGTCTGGCACCGCGGCGCGGTGGATGCGGACGGCAAGACCGGCGACGGCGCCGGCATCCACATCGCGATCCCGCAGGACTTCTTCCGCGAGCAGGTCGCCTCGCGCGGCCACGAGCTGCTGCCGGGTCCCGTGGCGGTCGGTCAGGTCTTTCTGCCGCGCACGGATCTCGCCGCCCAGGAGCGCTGCCGGATGCTCGTGGAAGAGGAGGTCGTGCGCGCGGGGCTGAAGGTCTACGGCTGGCGCCAGGTGCCGGTGGACACCTCGGTGATCGGCCGCAAGGCCGAGGCCGCCCGGCCCGAGATCGAGCAGATCATGCTGGGCGACCCCGCCGGCCGCGAGGAGGATGCGCTGGAGCGCCTGCTCTATCTCGTGCGCCGGCGGATCGAAAAGCGCGCCGCATCACTCCAGCTCAAGGAGCTCTACATCTGCTCGCTGTCGGGGCGCTCGGTGATCTACAAGGGGCTGTTTCTCGCCGAGCAGCTCGCCGTCTTCTACCCGGATCTCGCCGATGAGCGCTTCGTCTCGCCGTTCGCGCTCTACCACCAGCGCTACTCGACGAACACCTTCCCCCAGTGGTGGCTGGCCCAGCCCTTCCGCACCATCGCCCACAACGGCGAAATCAACACCCTGCGGGGCAATCTCAACTGGATGAAGAGCCACGAGATCCGCATGGCCTCGATCGCCTTCGGCGAGCGCGACGACGACATCAAGCCGGTGGTGCCGGAGGGCGCGAGCGACTCGGCGGCGCTCGATGCCGTCTTCGAGCTGCTGGTGCGCGCGGGCCGCAGCGCGCCGATGGCCAAGACCATGCTGATCCCCGCGAGCTGGTCGAAGGACGCCTTCATGCCCGAGGAGCACCGGGCGATGTACGCCTACTGCAACTCGGTCATGGAGCCCTGGGACGGGCCGGCGGCGATCGTGGGCTATGACGGGCGCTACGTGATCGCCGGCATGGACCGCAACGGGCTGAGGCCCCTGCGCTACTGCCGCACGGAGGACGGGCTCGTCATCGTCGGCTCCGAGGCCGGCATGGTGCCGGTGGAGGAGGAGCTGATCATCGAGAAGGGGCGGGTCGGCCCCGGCCAGATGATCGCGGTGGACCTCGTCGACGGCGGCTTCCTGCACGACGGCGCGCTCAAGGACCGCCTCGCGCGCAGCCATCCCTTCGCCGAATGGGTCCGCCATTTCCGCGACGAGCGGGTGCTGGAGGAGAAGGCCCCGGCCGACGAGCCCGTCGTCGTGGCCGACGGCGAGGAAAGACGGCGCCGGGCGGTGCTCGCCGGCATCGACTTCGAGAATCTCGAACTCGTCATCCGCCCGCAGGCCGAGGGCGGCAAGGAGGCGATCGGCGCCATGGGCGACGACAGCCCGCTCGCCGTGCTCGCACCCGGCTACCGGCCGCTTGCGCATTTCTTCCGCCAGCGGTTCAGCCAGGTCACCAACCCGCCCATCGACCCGCTGCGCGAGGCGCGGGTGATGTCGCTGAAGACGCGGTTTGCGAATTTCGCGAACGTGCTTGATGCCGACAATCCGCAGGACAAGGTGCTCACCATCGACTCCCCCGTCCTCACCAATCGCGGCTACGCGGCGCTCAAGTCCTATCTGGATGCGGAATCCGCGGTCATCGACTGCACCTTTCCGGTCGCGGAGGGTGAAGGAGCTCTCCGGGCGGCACTGGAACGCATCCGGGCCGAGGCGGAGGAGGCGGTGCGCGCAGGCCGCGGCCAGCTCTTCCTCACCGACGAGGCGACCGGCCCGGAGCGGCTGCCGGTGCCCATGATCCTGGCGGTGGGCGGCGTCCACACCCACCTCCTGCGCCAGGGACTGCGCACCTTCGCCAGCATCAACGTCCGGGCGGCGGACTGCATCGACCCGCACGGCCTCGCCGTGCTCATCGGTGTCGGCGCGACCACGGTGAACCCCTACCTCGTTCAGGACCTGCTCGCCGAGCGCTTCGGCCCCGCGCGCGTGCGCGGCAGAAACGGCAAGCCGGAGGACGCGGCCTGGCTTGCGCGCTGGAAGAAGGCGCTCGAGGACGGGTTGCTCAAGATCATGTCGAAGATGGGCATCTCCGTGGTCTCCAGCTACCGCGGCGGCATGAATTTCGAGGCGCTGGGCCTGTCCCGGGCACTGGTCGCGGAATACTTCCCGGGCATGCCGTCCAAGATCTCCGGCATCGGCCTTGCCACCATCGAGGAGCGCCTGAGGGCCCAGCACGCCCGCGCCTTCGGGCCGCCGCGGGTGATCTGGCCGGCCGGCGGCTTCTACCGCTGGCGGGCGCGCGGCGAACCGCATGCGCTCACCGGCCCCGTCATCGAGAAGCTCCAGGAGGCCTGCGAGACGGGGGCCTCCAGCGTCTATCGCGAGTATGTCGCGCTGCTGGAGCGCCGGCCGCCGATCGAGCTGCGCGATCTCATGGATTTCCGCCCCCTCGGCCCCGCGCGCGAGATCGACGAGGTCGAATCCGTCACGTCTCTCAGAAAGCGCTTCGTGACCCAGGGCATGAGTCTGGGTGCGCTGTCACCCGAGGCGCACGAGACGCTGGCGATCGCCATGAACCGGATCGGCGCGAAGTCGGTCTCGGGCGAGGGGGGCGAGGATCCCCGGCGCTTTTCCCCCTACCCCAACGGCGACAACGCGAACTCGGCCATCAAGCAGGTCGCCTCGGGCCGCTTCGGGGTGACGGCCGAATACCTCAATCATGCGGAAGAGCTGGAGATCAAGATCGCCCAGGGCGCAAAGCCCGGCGAGGGCGGACAGCTGCCGGGCTACAAGGTCACCGAGCTGATCGCGCGGCTGAGGCACTCGACGCCGGGGGTGACCCTGATCTCGCCGCCGCCGCATCACGACATCTACTCCATCGAGGATCTCGCCCAGCTCATCTACGACCTGAAGCAGATCAACCCCACCGCGCGCGTGAGCGTGAAGCTGGTCGCGAGCGCCGGCATCGGCACCGTGGCGGCCGGGGTTGCGAAGGCGCATGCGGACGTGATCACCATCGCCGGCCACTCCGGCGGCACGGGTGCGAGCCCGCTCACCTCCATCAAGTTCGCGGGCATCCCCTGGGAGATCGGGCTGGCCGAGGTGCACCAGGTGCTGACCCTCAACGGCCTGCGCGAGCGGGTGCGGCTGCGGGTCGACGGCGGGCTGCGCTCGGGCCGGGACATCATCGTCGCGGCGCTGCTCGGCGCCGAGGAGTTCGGCATCGGGACCGCGGCGCTTCTTTCCGTCGGCTGCCTCATGGTCCGCCAGTGCCATACCAACCGCTGCCCCGTCGGGGTGGCCACCCAGGACGAGGCGCTGCGGCGCAAGTTCACCGGCACGCCGGAAAAGGTCATCAATCTCATGACCTTCCTGGCCGAGGACGTGCGCGAGCATCTGGCGCGGCTGGGCGCCACCTCGCTCGACGAGATCGTGGGCCGGGCCGACTGTCTCGTCCAGGTGCGCCGTGCCGCCGGGCGGATGGACGATCTCGACCTCAACCCGCTGCTGGTGCGCGTCGAGTCGGGCGCGAAGGCGACTGGCTGCCGGGTGGAGGGGCGCAATCCCGTCCCCGACACCCTGGACGCCCAGATGCTCAAGGACGCCCTGCCCGTCTTCGAGCGCGGCGAGAAGATGCAGCTCTCCTACATCGTCCGCAACACTCACCGGGCGGTCGGCACGCGGTTTTCCTCGGCCCTCGTGCGCCGCTTCGGGGCGCAGGGGCTGGACGAGGGTCATGTCACCGTCCAGCTCAAGGGCTCGGCCGGCCAGTCGCTCGGCGCCTTCGCCGTCCGGGGCCTGAAGATCGTCGTCCATGGCGAGGCGAACGACTATGTCGGCAAGGGGCTGTCGGGCGCGACCATCGTCGTGCGGCCGCCGGCGCGGGCGCGAATCCTGCCGCATGAGAACGTCATCATCGGCAACACCGTGCTCTATGGCGCGACCGCCGGCCATCTGTTCGCCGCCGGCCGCGCGGGCGAGCGTTTTGCGGTGCGCAACTCGGGTGCGGTCGCGGTTGTCGAAGGCGTGGGCGACAACGGCTGCGAATACATGACCGGCGGCACCGTCGTGATCCTCGGCCCCGTCGGCGACAACTTCGGCGCGGGGATGACGGGAGGCGTCGCCTACGTGCTGGACGAGGACGGCACGCTCCCGCACCGTCTCAATCCCGACTCCATCGTGGTGTCGCCGGTGGACGACGAGGAGGACCGCGAGCTCCTGCGCAGGCTGATCGCGCGCCACCGGGTCGAGACCGGCTCGATCCGCGCGGCCGAGATCCTCGACGACTTCGATCGCTGGTGCGCACGGTTCCGGCGCATCGCCGGCGCGGACGCCGAACGCCTGCGCTTGAAGGCGCGCGAAGCCCCTGCCGGGGTCGCGGCCGAGTAGTCGCGACGACGGCCTTCAGGGCGCGGCGGCCGCCACGGCGTCCGTCGCGCGCTGGATGTTGGCCGAGGTCGCAAGCCCCACGAGCCGCACGCTCGCCACGATCACAAGCGCGATCAGCGCCGCGATCATCGCGTATTCGATCGCGGTCACGCCATTCTCGGCGCGCCGCACCCGCAGGACCTCGCTGAAGAGGCGTCGCAGCATGGGTCGTCTCCCGCCTGCCATCCGTGCACGCCGCCGCGGATGGCGATCGGTCCGTCATCATGCGCCCGCGCTTCTTGCCGCTTTCTTGCGCGATGCGTGCAATTCGGGCCAAATGCGCGCGATCGGAAACGGCCGGAGGAAGAGCCCGATGCAGGAGCAGCCCTGCCCGCCCCGCCCGGTGGTCGTGGACGGCGGCCTGCCCGTCGTCTGGGTCGTCGCGGCGGCTCTCGTCGATCCGGACCGGCGCGTGCTCGTCGCACGCCGGCCCGAGGGCAGGCGCATGGCGGGTCTGTGGGAGTTTCCGGGCGGCAAGATGGAGCCGGGCGAGATCCCGGAGGCGGCGCTTCGGCGCGAGCTCTATGAAGAACTCGGGCTCGACGTGTGCGTCTCCTGCATGCTGCCGTTCGCCTTCGCCTCCCATTCCTATGACGATTTTCACCTCGTCATGCCGCTGTTCGTGGTGCGCCGGTGGGACGGGGTGCCGCGCCCGCGCGAGGGTCAGGAGCTGCGATGGGTGGCGGCCGGCCGACTCGGCGCGCTCGCCATGCCGCCGGCGGACGTCCCTCTCGTCGCCCAGCTCCAGGATCTGCTGCTCGGCTAGCCGCGCGCGCTCCGCCGCCTCTTGGGTTCGCCGATCAAGTCGGCGAACGACGAAAGAAGGCGCCTGCCGCCCGCCGCTGCGCACCCGCGATCGTCATCCACCGGCTTCACCGGCGGGTCCAGCCGACGGGCAGACCGCCACCCAACATCGGGGCTGTAACGCCCCCCTCATGGGTTCGCCGATCAAGTCGGCGAACGACGCGAGGGGGAGGAGCGTCGCCAACCGGTGCCCGCTTCCCATCGACGCCCGCCGGCCTGACCCGCGGTTCCCCTTCCCTGCCGCGTCACCCGCCGCCCTCATACGCAGTTCCTCTCCTCCCAATCGTCGCCCGCCGGCTTGCCCGGCGGGTCCTCTTGCCTCCCGCGTCGCCCGCCGGCTTGACCGGCGGGTCCAGCCGGAAGCGGAAAGGTTCGCCGGTCCGGCGAGAGCCGCTACTGCAGCGCGCGGTGGGCGGCGCGGAAGGCCTGCTCGAAGGCGGCACAGCCTTCCGCCGGACCCTCGGCGCGGCCCAGGGCGGCGAAGGCGTTGAATTCGACACGGGCACCGGCGACCGCCAGCGGATCCTTGCGCGACATGGTGGCAAGGCGCGCATGGGCGCGGGCGATGAAATCGTCCAGGCGATCGGCCTCGATCCGGCAGTATTCCGCCTGACCGGCGAGAAGACCGAGGCGCTCGGCCTCCGCCAGAAGCGGACTCTTCAAGAGCGGCGAGGACGCCTCACCGGCCGGCCGGTCCTGCGGCGGCTGCTGCGCCGGACCGGCCGTCGCGGCTGCGCCCGCAAGCCACAGCCCTGCAAGCACCAAGGCGGCCGCCACGGCCCTGCGCCCCCTCGAGATGCCGCCCGAATCCCTCGTCCGCACCATCCTTCTCCCGCCATCGCCGTGCGCCACGTCGGACTCGCAATCTGCCTGCGGCCTGCGCAAAAGAAAAGACCCGTTCCGCCTGCCGGGCGGCCGGCTGCGGTCGGGCTGCGGCGGGCGGGACTCGTGCCGGAGAGATGGAACATGACCGCGGATCCTTCGCATCGCACGCCGCGCCTTCACGTGGACGCCGCGCTTGCGCCCGCGGCCCGCGTCACGCTGCCCCGCGAGGCCGGCCATTACGTCCACGACGTGCTGCGGCTGAAGCCGGGGGACGCCCTGCGCCTGTTCAACGCCGAAACGGGCGAGTGGGAAGCGCGCATCACCGAAGCCGCGCGCCGGCGGGCGAGCTGCACGGTGGTGCGCCACCTGCGTGCGCCCGCGGAGGACCCGGTGTGCGATCTGTGGCTTGTCTTCGCACCCGTCAAGCGCGCGGGAAACGAATGGGTCATCGAAAAGGCGACCGAGCTCGGGATCACCCGGATCCTGCCCGTCATCACGCGCTTCAGCCAGACGCGGCGCATCAACTCCGCGCGCTGGCGGACGATCGCCCGCGAGGCGGCGGAACAGTGCGAGCGCCTGTCGGTGCCGGAGATCGCCGAGCCGCGCCCGCTCGAGGCGCTGCTGCGGTCCTGGCCCGCCGGGCGCAGACTTTACGCCTGCATCGAGCGGAGACAGGCCCCGCATCTCGGCGCCATCCTGCGCGATGCGCCGGCGGGCCCGGCCGGCCTTCTGGTCGGGCCGGAAGGCGGGCTTGCGGACGAGGACGGGAGGCTGCTTGAAGGCCTCGCGCAGGTGACACCGGTTTCGCTGGGGCCGCGGATCCTGCGGGCCGAGACGGCCGCCGTCTTCGGCATGAGTCTGCTGGTTGCGCATCGCGAATCCGGCGGCTAAGGCTGCATCCGGCAAGGCGGGACGGGCGGGTGCAAGGCGTGCGGAAAGGACACGGGGTGCTGGACGAGACGCCACCTCTGAGCCGGGCGGATCTGATCGCGGCGCTTGCGAAGGGTGAAAAACCCCGCAGCCGCTGGCGCATCGGCACCGAGCACGAGAAATTCGTCTTTCTGCGTGACAGCCTCGAGCCCGCCCCATTCGACGGCGCGCGCGGCATCGAGCGTCTCTTGGACAGGCTCACCGCCTTCGGCTGGACGCCGAAGCACGAGGCCGGGCGCATCATCGCCCTCTACCGCGGCGACGGCGCCTCGGTGACGCTGGAGCCCGGCGGCCAGCTCGAGCTGTCGGGTGCGCCGCTTGCAAATCTTCACGAGACATGCCGCGAGATCAACGGCCATCTCGACCAGGTCCGCGCCATCGGCGACGAGCTTGAGCTCGGCTATCTCGGGCTCGGTTTCCATCCGCTCGCACGCCGCGACGAGATCCCGGCCGTGCCGAAGGCCCGCTACCGCATCATGCGCGCCTACATGCCGAAGAAGGGCGGGCACGGTCTCGACATGATGTTCCGCACGGCGACCGTGCAGGTGAACCTCGATTTTGCCGACGAGCGCGACATGGTGCGCAAGATGCGCGTCGCCATGGCCCTGCAGCCGCTGGCCACCGCGCTGTTCGCGAATTCACCCTTCCTCGAGGGCCGGCCCTGCGGCCATCTCTCCCACCGCTCCTTCGTGTGGCTCGACACGGATCCGGACCGCACCGGGATCCTGCCGTTCGTGTTCGACGAGGGCTTCGGCTACGAACGCTATGTCGACTGGGTGCTCGATGCGCCGATGTATTTCGTCGAGCGCGACGGCGTCTATCACGACGTCGCCGGCTGCTCCTTCCGGGACTTCATCGCCGGCCGGCTGCCGATGCTGCCCGGCGTGCGCGCCACGATGAAGGACTGGGAGGATCACCTGACCACCGTCTTCCCCGAGGTGCGGCTCAAGACCTTCCTCGAGATGCGCGGCGCGGACGGCGGGCCGTGGGCCCGGCTGTGCGCGCTGCCGGCCTTCTGGGTGGGCCTGCTCTACGACGATGCGGCGCTCACGGCCGCGGAGGCGCTGATCCGCGACTGGAGGACGGACGAGATCCTTGCGCTGCGCCGGGAGGTGCCGACCGGCGCGCTCGCCACCCCCTTCCGCGGCCGCAGCGTGCGGGACTGGCTGACCGACGTCCTCGCCATCGCCCGCGACGGTCTCAAGGCCCGCGGGGTCCGCAACGAGGACGGCGAGGATGAGACGCGCTTCCTCGACACGCTGGATGCCATCGTCGCCGAGGGGCGCACGCTCGCGGAACAGCTGCTCGAGGCGTGGGAGACCCGCTGGGGCCGCGACGTGCGTCCGGTCTTCCGCGAGCAGGCCTATTAGCGGCCGCTGCGCTCAGCTGTGCGCGAAAGCGCCCGCGATAGCCGTTCTCCTCGTCACGCGCCCGCCTGACCCGCGGATCCAGCCAAAAGGCGGGTGGGCACCCGACATCGGGGCTGTGGCCACCACCTCGTGGGTTCGCCGATCAAGTCGGCGAACGACGCAAGGGGAGAACACCGCCAGCCGGCGCCCGCTTTTCATCGTTACCCGCCGGCCTGATCGGCGGCTGACGTCACCGCTTTCACGGCAGTTGACGAGCGGCGTGAGCGTCGCCTGCCGGTGTGGCTGGTGGACCGCTTTCTTTGCCCGTCACCCGCCGGCCGTCCTCCTCGCCGGCAAGCCAGGCCCAGGCTTCGGCCTCGTCCTCGCGCGCGAACAGGCGGACCTCGCAGGGCCAGAAGGGCGCGAACAGGCGCATCGCGACCGCCACCCAGCGCGGCGCGCCGACGAGGGCGACGCGGGCGAAGTCGCGCCAGTGGCGGACGCCGAGCCTCGTGTCGTCGAGGACGGCATGGGCGTCATAGCCCGCAAAATCCGGCTCGAAGCGCACCAGCACGCGGGCCTTCGCGCCTTCCGCCGTGGCCTGCTCGATGGCCGGGATCAGGACCTCGGCATAGTCTTCATGGGCCACGCGCCCCGAAAGGGCAAAGCCGAGCAGCCGGGGCCGCGGAGCCTTCAGTCTCGTGATCATCGCGGCTGCCTTCCATCGCCGGGAGAATGATCATTCATCCGCACCAACGCCGGGGACGGCGGAGCGTTCCCCCGCCGGGGCGATGATGATCGGCCCTCTTGCGGCGGATCTTGGCGCAAACCCGGCGCCGCGCTAGCCTCGGGACCGAAGAGGGTGTCGGGCCCCACGGGTTCGAGGCGGAGTGAGGAGGACGCCATGGCGGATGAGGGCGGCATTGCGGACGGCTATGCCCGCGACCAGGTGGTGCTCGCCAACGAGCGCACCTATGCGTCCTGGATCCGCACGGGACTCGCTCTGCTGGTGAGCGGGCTCGCGGTCGAGAAGGTCATGCTGGACGCGATGCCGGTATGGAGCGTCCATGTCATCGCCGTCACGCTGACGCTGCTCGCCGCGCTCGCCTTTCTCGTCGGCAGCTGGCGCTACACGCATCTGAGCGTGCGGCTCGCCCCCGACGTGCCGCGCATTCCGGACCGCTGGGTGGTCGCGAGCGCGGTGCTGCTGGCGCTGGTGTGCGTGCTTGCGGCGGTTGCGCTGTGGGCCCTCGGGCCGGCGGCCGCGTGAAGGAGAGGACCTCATGACCGGCCGCCCCGAGCCCGGATCCGCCGGCTCCGCGTCCCGCGAACGCGGGCTGGGCGCGCTGGAGCTCGTCGCGATCGGCGTCGGCGGGATGATCGGCGGCGGCATCTTCTCGGTGCTGGGGCTGGCCGTCCAGATCTCCGGCCATGGCGCCTGGATCGCCTTCCTGCTGGGGGGACTGGTGGCGCTCGGGGCCGGCTACTCCTATTGCCGGCTCGCGCTCGCCTTCCCGGTGGACGGGGCGAGTTTCACCTATCTGGAAAGGGCGTTCCCCAGGCGGCGCGGGATCGCGGTGGTGACGGGGTGGACGGTGATCGTCGGCTATGTCGGCACGCTTGCGCTTTATGCCTTCACCTTCGGCGCCTACGGCGCGGCCCTGCTTGCGGGGCCGACCAGCCCGCTGCTGCTGCGGCATCTGCTGTCGGCGGGCGTCCTGGTCTTCTTCGTGATCGTCAATCTGCGCGGCGTGCGGGCGAGCGGGGTGAGCGAGGATCTCATCGTCTATGCCAAGGTCGTGATCCTCGCCATTTTCGCCATCGCCGGATTCGCCAATTTCGACGGTGCGCGCATCCTGCCGGTCTTCGACCACGGGCTTGCGAGCGTCTTCGTCGCCGCGGCGACGGTCTTCGTCGCCTATGAGGGCTTCCAGCTCATCAACAGCGCGGTGGAGGAGACGCGCCGGCCGCAGCGCGATGTGCCGATCGGAATCTACGGCGCGATCGCCATCGTCACCACGATCTATGTGCTGCTGGCGCTCACCAGCCTCGGCACGCTCGGAGCCGACGGTCTGATCGCCGCCCGCGAATACGCGCTCGCCGAGGCCGCGCGGCCGGTGCTGGGCCGGGCGGGCGAGGTGCTGGTGGCGCTGGCGGCCCTGCTGGCGACCTCGTCCGCGATCAACGCCACCATCTTCGGGGCGGCGCGGCTGATGGCGCAGATGGCCGAAGAGGGCATGATGCCGACCGCATTGCGGCATCGTTCGCATCGCGGCGTGCCGGATCGGGCGGTGGTGCTGCTTGCCGTGGCCGGCGGCGTCCTCGCCATCACGGGCGGTCTTGATCTCATCACCTCCTTTTCCTCGCTCACCTTTCTGCTGGTCTCGGCCGCCGTGGCGGTGGCCAACGGCCGCCTGAAGGCAAAAACGGGCGCCCGCATCGGGATCGTCGCGGCCTCGCTGCTGCTCATGGCGACCACCATCACGCTCGTCATCATCCACATGCTCCGGAACGAGCCGGCCGCGCTGGCCGCCATCCTTGCGCTCTACGGCGTGACGGCGGCGGCCGCGCTCGGCTATTTTCGAGACGGGCGGAAGGCGGGGAAGGAGACGGAGCCATGAACCATCCCCCGATCCCGAGGCGGGCGCTCGCGGCGCTCGGGCTTTGCACGCTGGCGCTGTTCCCGGGGGCGGCTCGCGCGACGGACGCCCCGGTCATTCTCGCGCCAGATCGGATCTTCGACGGCACGGCGATGCGGGCGGGGCCTGCGGTGCTCGTGGACCCCGCGACGGGACGCATCGCGGCGCTCGGCGCGGCCGATGATCTGGCCCGCACGCATCCCGGCGCGCGGCTGCGCCGGCTCCAGGGCGCGACGCTGCTGCCGGGCCTCATCGACGCCCACACCCATGTGCTGCTGCATCCCTATGACGAAACCTCCTGGACGGACCAGGTGCTCAAAGAGTCCGCGGCCGAACGCATCGCGCGCGCCGTGCGGCATCTGGAGGCGACGCTTGCCGCCGGCTTCACCACCATCCGCGATCTCGGCACCGAAGGGCTGGGCTATGCGGACGTGGGGCTGAGGCAGGCGCTTGAGAAGGGCGTCATCCGGGGCCCGCGGCTCGTCACCGCCGGCCCCGCCATCGTCGCCAGCGGCTCCTATGCGCCGAAGGGATTTGCGCCGCGGGTCGCAGTGCCGCAGGGCGCGGAAGAGGCGGACGGACCGGCTCTCGTCACTGTCGCCCGCCGGCAGATCGGCCACGGGATCGACTGGGTGAAGGTCTACGCCGACTACCGCTGGGGGCCGGGCGGTCTGGCGCGCCCCACCTTCCTGCCCGAGGAATTGCGGCAGCTCGTGGCGGTGGCGGCATCGAGCGGCCGGCCGGTCGCCGCCCATGCGGGCACCGCGGAGGGGATGCGGCGGGCCGCGGAGGCCGGCGTGCGCTCCATCGAGCATGGCGACGAGGGCGACGAGGCCGTCTTCCGGCTGATGGCGGCGCGTGGCGTCTGGTACTGCCCGACGCTGGCCGCCAGCGAGGCGGTGGCGCGCTATGCGGGCTGGGACGGCCGGGCGCCGGAGCCGGAGCGGCTGGTCGCCAAGCGCCGTGCCTTCCAGGCGGCGCTCAAGGCGGGGGTGAAGATCTGCATGGGATCGGACGCCGGCGTCTTCGCCCATGGCGGGAACGTCCGCGAGCTCGAGCTCATGGTCGCCTGGGGCATGACGCCGCTTGCAGCCCTCGCCGCCGCCACGAGCGGCGACGCCGAAATGCTGGGGCTGGGCGGCGAGATCGGCCGGCTAGCGCCCGGATACGTGGCGGACCTCGTCGTCGTCGACGGCGACCCGGCCGCCGACATCTCGGCTCTGCGTCACGTGGTGGCCGTCTATCAGGCCGGCCGCTGCGTGCATGGCGCGTGCTGAGCCGCGGACTCACGCCTCGCCACGCGCCGGGGCGGCGAGGCGTTCGACATGATCAGCATAGGCCACATGTCCCTTGAGCCGGCGTTCTTCATCCGGCTTGAGGGACTTGCTCTCCAGAAGAAAACGATAGAGCCGAATCTTGTTTCGGTACCCCTTTGTCAGACGGATCCGGTCTCCATCCACGAGCAGCCCATGCACCTTTAGCCGGGTCGGCCTTTCCTTCATTTCTATCTTGTCCGAGTGAATCTGCCAGCTCGATCCCTCGAACACACCATGCAGGTCCTCCAATAACCCACTCGGGGGCTCGGCAATTCCGGAAAACACGATATCATCGGCGTAGCGCGTCAGCCGTATTCGGTGGCGCCGGGCGAGCGCTCCCAGCTTCCCGTCGATGGCGCTGAAAGCAATGTTGAAGAGAACCGGGCTCGTGGGCGCGCCTTGAGGCAATCGCCCGTCCCACGTTGTGAGCGCAGTGAGAATTTCTACGCTCTCGTCAGTGTGGTAGCCGAGCGCACGAAGGGCATTACTTACTTGCTCCGCGGATGTGGAGGGGAACGCATCCTGGATATCGACGGATAATACCCACTTGGCACCGAGATGGGCCTGCGCGGCCGTGAGATGAGAACGCCCTCTCACGAAGCCGTGTACCCACTGCGGAACATCCGCACGCCATTTCTTCTCCCAATGGAAGGCCAGCCACTTCTGAATGATCTTAAGCGCAACCCGGGGAGCTTCAATCTGGCGCCTCTTTCTTCCCATCGTCAAAGTGAAGATCCGATAAAGGCGATCTTTTCTATGGATCAAGTACCACACGAAGGACGGGCTGTACCCGATCATGACGGCGAGGGCATCCAGTGACACTACCGGCGGCAGATGCGCGATGACGAGGCGTCTGATCTCGTTTCGAAGTTCGTCGCAATCGTTACCTGTATCGTCACGCAGCGCCCGTAGAAGCCGCTCAGTCGTCTTCTCCAGATCCGGGTCGCCGAATTGAAACCCGACAGATTCCAAAAGATGCGGCGGGAGCCTCATGTCAGCAAAGCCTTAATTGCGGCTTTCGAGAGAAGCGCCCGAGCCGAGGGCGGGAGCGAAGGCGAGCGCCCTCGGCTCGGGCGCTCCTTCTATGCCCAACCTCGGCACTTGGGGTGTGACTCACACCCGCGCCTGAGACCCCCGCCGCCCCGAGATTCTTACCCCTCCGACCGTTCGCTTTCAACATCTTTTCCGTCAATGTTCTCTTTCTCCCATCGCCTCCCCAACCACATGACGCGTTTGATGTCCGGCCCGGTCTCGGACCGCCGCCCTCCGACCAGTGCAAGCCCCTTCCTTGTCAATGCGTATCCGTGTCCAGGCATAGCCCATTGAATAATTCCATGCTTCCTCAGAGATGAAAGTTTTCTCTTAACAGCCTCTTCTAAAAGTTTCGTTTCTAGACCCATTTCTTTCAAAAAATTAACGATTCTATCATGAGTTGTGGGCCCACTCTCTTTTATCAAAGCAATTAACAACCAACTACCAATATAATTTCCAAGATTTATTATTTTTAATCTTGACTTGGCGACATTTATTATAGAAGAGAGTGCGCATGACAAAGTTTCAAGATTTTCTATTGCTCTATCGCTCTCCTCATATCTATATATGTACACTTTGATCTCCTGCGAAATATATTCATTTTCTTTTCCATCCGCCCCGTCGAACACTATATCTACTACGTCTAAATTGTTAAGCTGCATTGTATATTGGATAAGTTTTGCTATAATTTCCCTCTCACGCCATGAGTTCATGTCTATTCTCCAAAAATTGTTATAAATATTTTCTCAGACGTTGATCTTCTAATACGTTCTGTGCAGCAAACATCGTGTTTTTCGTTATTGTTGTAAGTCTACTCGAAAATGAGCATATGTCATCATTTAATTCTATGCCGATTATATTTGCTTCTGGCCTATAGTCCGAAATCTCTCTTAAATTTAGCATTTCATTGTAATTTCTGCTAAGTTGTTCTAACCGACATATGTATGTTTTGCTTATCAGTTTTCTTTCATGTTCATCAATGTAACCTTGTTTACGTAATATACGTTTGAGGTTCTTTATGTACGAATTGAACTTATCCGGCATGCTACTGTGACGCAATCTACTCGCGTCCACACGCAAGCAGGTTTCCAACAGGCGTGTCACCTCATGATACGCTGCGTAGTAAGCCCTATTGGCGGCAGATCGAGCCAGCCATTCTATCAAGGTTTCTTTAGGAAGCTGCGTGTCGAATGAAAGGTCACCCTTGGATGCCCCTTGCGCCATGCCCAAAAGCCTTTTGGCAATCTCATAGAGAGCCAAGGCAGCAGCGCTCTTTGGTCGTTGAGCTTTCGATTTGGTGTGCGTTTTGGCACGCATTCGCCCCTCCTACGGCAACGGATATTTCCGTTAGATCTTCTTACCGTACATCAGCACGACCGGCATGGCAAACGGCCGGAAAACGCGTGGATGACGCCCTGCATCCTGCATAGCTCACCGAAGCAGGCGAAACCGGCCGCTCGGACCATGCGGTCGCGAGGGCCGGTTTGCGCTCTCTCCCCCTCTGTGTCTGTAGAAAAGTGCGTGTAGACCCTAAGCTCGTGCCCGGCTCGCCGGCGCGTGTCGCTCTGCGATGCGGGCGGCCGGCGCGCCCGGGCGCGCGGCCATCACCCCTCAGCGCTTGGCGTATTCCTTCTGCAGCTCCTCCACATAGGCCGCAAGCGCCGCCAGCTCCTTCGAATCCCAAGGCAGAATCTTGTTCTCCATCGGGATCAGCATGCAGATCTGCACCATCTGCTCGGCGGTGATGCTGTCCAGCCCGAAGACGTCCTTGCCCATCTTCACGTAGTGCGGATAGGGCTGCCTGAAGGTGTCGTTGTAGCCCATGAAGTCCGTATGGCAGCTGGTGCAGGCGAGGCCGTTGGTGGACAGCGAGGTGTCCGCGAAGAGCTTCTCGCCATAGGAGACGAGCTCCGCGCGATCCCCCCGATAGGGGGCCACACCGCCCGGCCGCGTGATCTCGTCCGGACTGCGCCGGGCTTCCGCTTCACCCTCGCCTTCGGCCTCGGCCTCACCTTCGGCGCGGGCCTCCGCCTCGCCTTCGCCCCTGGCTTCGGCTTCGCCTTCACCTTTGGCCTCGGCCTCCCCCTTGGCCTCGTGATGGCGGCCGTGATGCGCCTCGGCCTCGGCCTCACCCTTTGCCTCGGCCTCGCCCTTCGCCTTCTCGTGGTGACGACGCTTCTTCTTGCGGGCCTCGGCCTCGCCCTTCGCCTCGGCCTGCCCGCGGGCTTCCGCCTCGCCCTTCGGCTTCGCCTCCGCCTCGCCGCGCGCCTCCTGCGCCGCCGCGATCAGCATCGGCGCCGCATCGGCCGGGCCCTCGTGCACGAAGGCGCCCGCGGCAATGGGCGCCGCCATCATCACGCCTGTCGCAAGCCGGGCCAGAAGCTGCTGGCGCCTCTTTTCACGCGCGGACATGTTCTGCTCTCCCCTGCCGCATCCGTCATTCGCGCCCCTGCCGCTCGACCCGCAGGGATGATAGACCCGCCACGGGGCGGCCAGCAAGCGACGAGGGCCTCAATCGCGATCACAATTTCGTGAGCGGGGCTGCGGGCGCATTGACGCCGGCGCCCGCCGCGTGTCCCCATCGGCGAGCGTGCGGGATGCACGCGCGGGCGAAAGGCGTGAATGATGGCGGCGAGATCGGCCCGGCGGCGCTACTGGTGCGGCGGCAACCGCGAGCCGGGACAGGACGTCTTCTTCATCGAGGCGCTGGACCGGCGCCTGTGGCGGCCGGGCGGGCCCCGCGACTGGGATGCCTGCTGGTACACGGGCATGCCGGACCCGGAGGTCTTCGAGCGGCTCGATGCGACCCGCTTCATCAACCACATCCCGGGCAACAACGCCCTTACCATCAAGAGTCATCTCGCGCGCACGCTGGCGGCCCACCGCGAACTCGTCGCCGGCCGGCCCGGCGTGCCGGCGATGGATTTCGCGCCGACCACCTTCCACATGCCCGCGGACTACGTGGCGCTGCAGCGCGCGGCCGCCGCCGACCCCGGCCGTCGCTTTCTGCTCAAGCCCGCCAATTCCTCGCGCGGGCGGGGCATCCGGCTGCTGGTGGATCCCGCCTCGGCGCCGCTCGATGACGACTGGATCGTCCAGGACTTCGTGCTGCGCCCCCATCTCAGGGACGGGCGCAAATACGTGCTGAGGCTCTATGTGCTCATCACCTCGGTGGAGCCGCTGGTCGCCTGGCTCTACGAGGAGGGGTTCCAGAAGCTCGCCTCCGAACCCTATGACCCCGACGATGCCGACAACGTCTACAGCTATCTCACCAATCCGGACGTCAACGCCACCAACACGCGGGTGGAGCATCCGGTCGTCTTCGTGGGCCTCGGCCGCTACCGCGCCTGGATCCGCGAGCAGGGGCATGACGATGCGGCTCTCTTCCGGCGCATCGAGGATCTGGTGCGGATGACGGTGATCGCCGCGCGCGAGCACATGCTCAGGCGGCTGTGGGCGGTGCGGGCCGACACCCGCGGCTGCTACGAGCTTCTCGGCATCGACTGCCTGATCGACGAGAATCTCAAGCCCTGGATCATGGAATGCAACCTGAGCCCGTCGCTCGAGGTCTGCGCGGCGCCCGAGGACGGCGGCGATTTCGAGGCGCGCACCAAGCGGCGGCTGGTGGAAGACATGGTGGCGCTTGTCGGGTTGAACGAGCCGCCGGACGTCGCCGCGCTCGACGCGCCGCTTCCCGACCGGATGCTGCGCGCCTTCGACCGGCAGATGGCTGCGCGCGGCGGCTTCCGCCTCGTCTGCCCGGGGCCGGATCCGGCGGGCCACCTCGCGTCGCTGGCGGCCCCGCGGGCGGCGGACATCGCGCTCGTCCGCCACATCCACGGCTCCGTGCCCGACCTCGTGTTCCTGCCCGGGGACGTCGGCGAGCTCTACGAGGATGACCGGGTGCTGCTTTATGCCGGCAGGAGCGGGCGGGTGATCCGCCTCAACGAGGTGGCGAGCCTCGTGTGGCTGCGGCTTGCCGGGGGCGAACCGGTCACCCGCATCGCCGACGAGCTCGCCGCCGCGAGCGGCGATCCCTGGGCCACCCGCGAGAGCGTGTGGGCGCTCGTCGTCGACTGGGTGCGCGAAGGCCTGATCCGGCTGGCGGGCAGCGACCCGGACCGGGCCGTCCCGCGCCCGGATGCGCCGGCCTCGCACAGCGGGGACGCGGTCGTGCTGCCGCTCGCGGTCGGCGGGCGGGCGGTGCGGCTCAGGCTCGCCTGTCCGGCGGCTGCGGCGCGGTTCGCACCGCTCCTTGCGCCGCTCGCCGCCGACGCGCGGGAAGGATCCGGGGCGGTGCCGGAGCTTGCGCTGCTGCCGGCGGGCGGCGGCTATCAGGTGGCGCTCGGCGACCGGCTCGTCACGGGTCCGCGCCGGCTGGACGAGCTGGGGCTCGTGCTTTGGCAGATGCTGTTCGAGCTGGCAGGTGCCGATGGCGCCATTCTGATGCCGGGCCGCCTGGTGCCGATCGGTGACGGCGGCGCCATTCTCATCGCAAGCCGCGCCGAGGCGGGGTTCGATGCGGCGGCGCTGGCGCTGGCCGGCGAGGGGGGCGCGCATGGTGCCGTGCGTATCGATCTTGAAGGGCCGGGTGCGGTCCGCCCCCTCGCCCTGCCGCTCCGGATCGCGACGCGCGCGGGCGCCGTGGCGCTGGCCCCGGCCCGCCCGCCGCTGCCGGGCGCCCTGGCGCGTGACGAGCTTGCGGCCCTCGTGATTCCCGAGCCCGGCGATGCCCCGCTCGAGCCGATCGCGGCGCCCGCCGCGATCGCGATGCTCGCGCGCGAGCTCAGCGGCCGGACCGGCCGGCCGCCGGCGGGTCGCCTCGTCGAGCTGATGGAGGAATGGCTTGCCGAACGCCCCGTCCTGCGCCTGGGGCTCGACGACCCCGCGGCGGCGCGGTCCGCACTCGGAGCCCGCTTTCCCCTGCCCCGCGCCGCCTGAGCCGGGCATCGGCAATCAGTCGTCGATCATCGATCGTCGGTGGTCAGCCGTCTTTCGTCAGTGATCGGGCGCACCGCGCGCGGCGCCGGGCTGCTCGGCTCCTGCCCGGCTCTCCCGCTTTGCGTCACCTGCCGGCTTGACCGGCGGGTCCAGCGGACGGCCGAGATGGCCTCCGGCGTCGGGTTGTCACGCAGGCCTCATGGGTTCGCCGGTCGAGCCGGCGAACGACGATTCAGTGACCAGTCGTCAGTTGTCAGTCGTCAGCCAGCGGAACGGGGAGCGGCAGCGGCGCGTGCATGCGTACTCCTCGTCACCCGCCGGCACTCTCTCCTCGTCACCCGCCGGCTTGACCGGCGGGTCCAGCCGACGGTCGAAATGCCCTCCGGCGCCCGGGCCGACACGCAGGCCTCATGGGTTCGCCGGTCAAGCCGGCGAACGACGGTTCAGTGATCAGTCGTCAGTTGTCAGTCATCAGCCAGCGGAACGGGGAGCGGCAGCGGCGCGTGCATGCGTGCTACTCGCCACCTGCCGGCACTTTCTCCTCGTCACCCGCCGGCTCGACCGGCGGGTCCAGCCGACGGCCGAGATGGCCTCCGGCGTCGGGTTGTCACGCAGGCCTCGTGGGTTCGCCGAGAAACCCGGCGGGCGGTCCGGTGGCGTGTCGGCGTCAGGAAGCCGTGTCGCCGCTGCGCCGGGACGGATCCTCGCCCGCGAGTGCGCGCTCGATGAGCCGGCAGGTGTTGGCCACCCCGTACAGCGCGACGAAGCCGCCGAAGCGCGGACCCGAGGATTCGCCGAGCAGCACCTCGTAGAGCGCCCGGAACCAGTCCCGCAGATTGGCGAAGGGATGCGCCTTGCCGACCTCGTAGACGAGGTTCTGGATGTCCTCGGCAGGCGTGCCCTCCGGCAGGCCGCGCAGCCGCGCGAGCAGATCCTGGAGCGCGGCGCGCTCCAGCTCGGTGGGCGCCCGGTAACGCTTGTTGGGTTCCACGAAGTCGCGGTAGTAGGCGAGCGCGTAGTCCATGAGCCGGTCGAGCTCGGCGCGCGCGCCCGCTTCCACCTCGCCCGCGTATTTCTCCACGAACCCCCACAGCATGCGCTTGTCCGGCGCATGCGCGGCGGCCACGAGATTGAGCAGCAGGGAAAACGAGATCGGCGGCACGGCCCGCGGCACCTCGCCCGAATGGATGTGCCAGACCGGATTTTCGAGGCGCTGCGGCCAGTCCTCGTCCCAATAGGCCGCGCGGAAGCGGTAGTAGTCGTCCACCGTCTTCGGAATGACGTCGAAATAGAGCCTCTTCGCCCGGCGCGGAGCCTGAAACATGAACAGCGCGAGCGATTCGGGGCTTGCGTATTCGAGCCAGTCCTCGATCGCGAGGCCATTGCCCTTGGACTTGGAGATCTTCTCGCCGTTTTCGTCGAGGAACAGCTCGTAGATGAAGCCCTCCGGCGGCCGGCCGCCGAGGATGCGGCAGATGCGGGATGACAGGCGCACCGAATCGATCAGATCCTTGCCCGCCATCTCGTAGTCCACGCCGAGCGCGAACCAGCGCATCGCCCAGTCCACCTTCCATTGGCACTTCACATGCCCCCCGGTGACGGGGACGGTCACCAGCTCGCCGTTCTCGTCGCGGAAGGTGACGGTCCCGGCCTCGACGTCGCGGTCGACAAGCGGCACCTGCAGCACGCGTCCCGTCTTCGGACTGATCGGCAGGAAGGGCGAGTAGGTGCGCCGCCGCTCCTCGCCGAGCGTGGGAAGCACGACGGCCATCACCTCGTCATAGTGGCGGAGGATGGCCTTGAGCGCCGCATCGAAACGGCCCGAGCGATAGCATTCGGTGGCCGAATGGAATTCGTAGTCGAAGCCGAACTGGTCGAGGAATGCCTTCAGCCGCGCATTGTTGTGGGCGCCGAAGCTGTCATGGGTGCCGAAGGGGTCGGGCACGCTGGTGAGCGGCTTGCCCAAGTGCTCGGCCAGCATCTCGCGGTTCGGCACATTGTCCGGCACCTTGCGCAGCGCGTCCATGTCGTCGGAAAAGCAGACGAGCCGTGTGGGCCAGCCGGTCATCACGGCAAGCGCGTGGCGGACCATGGTCGTGCGCACGACCTCCCCGAAGGTGCCGATGTGCGGCAGCCCGGAGGGGCCGTAGCCCGTCTCGAACAGCACGGGCCGGTCCGGCGCGCGGTCGGCGAAGCGCGCGAGGATCTTGCGCGCCTCCTCGAACGGCCAGGCGCGCGCCTGGCGCGCCAGAGCCGCAAGGTCCGCAGAACCGTCCGTCATCGTCGTCATCACCTTCACCTGCTCTCATGAACGGGAAATGGTCGATGAACGAGGGCCGGAGCATCGCGCCCCGGCCCGCCGCTCGCAACCTGCGGATCGCGCGAGGCGCCCTAGACGTGGATCGCCCGTTTGTGGACGGCGAGCGCCGCCTCCTTGACCGCCTCCGGATGCGTCGGATGCGCATGGCAGGTCAGCGCGATGTCCTCCGCGCTCGCGCCGAACTCCATGGCCAGCGCGGCTTCCGCGATCATCGTCCCGGCCATGGTCGAGACGATGTGCACGCCGAGCACCCGGTCGGTCTCGGCATCGGCGAGGATCTTCACGAAGCCGTCCGCCTCCTTGTTCGTCTTGGCGCGGGAATTGGCGAGCATCGGGAACATCCCGACCCGGTATTTCACGCCGGCGGCCTTCAGCTCCTCCTCGGTCTTGCCGACCATCGCGGCCTCGGGATGGGTGTAGACCACCGCGGGGATCACGTCATGGTTCACCATGCCCTGAAGACCCGCGATGTTTTCCGCCACCGCGATCCCTTCGTCCTCGGCCTTGTGGGCGAGCATGGGCCCTTCCACGACATCGCCGATCGCCCAGATGCCCGGCACGGCGGTGGCAAAGTTCTCGCGGATCGGGATGCGGCCCTTCTCGTCGGTCTCAAGCCCCGCCTTCTCGAGCGCCAGACCGTCGGTGTTCGGCTTGCGTCCCACCGCGACCAGCACCTTTTCGGCCTCGATCACCTCGGCCTTGCCGCCCGAGGCCGGCTCCACCGTCACCTTCACCTTGGACTTCAGACGCTCGACCTTCGTCACCCTGGTGGACGTGCGGATGTCGAGGCCCTGCTTCTTGAGGATGCGCGTCATCTGCCTGGAGACCTCGCCATCCATCCCCGGCAGGATCCGGTCCAGGAACTCGATCACCGTGACCTTCGCGCCGAGCCGGCTCCACACCGAGCCCATCTCGAGGCCGATGTAGCCGCCGCCGATCACGATCAGCGACTGCGGCACGCTGGTCAGCTCCAGCGCCTCGGTGGACGAGATCACCTGCTCGCCGTCGATCTCGACCCCCGGCAGGGTCGCGACCTTCGAGCCGGTGGCGATGACGATGTTCTTCGCCTTGACCGTCTCCTCGCCGCCGTCGTTGAGGGCGACCTTCAGCGTCTTCTGATCGACGAAGCGCGCCGTGCCCTTGATCCAGGCGACCTTGTTCTTCTTGAACAGGAACGCGACCCCCTTCGTCAGCCCGTCGACCGATTCCTGCTTGGCCTTGATCAGCGCCTTGACGTCCACCTTCACGTCGCCGACGGAAATGCCCCAGGCCTCGAGGTGACCTTCCCTGATTTCGGCCAGTTTTTCGGTGGCGTGCAGAAGAGCCTTGGAGGGGATGCAGCCGACGTTGAGGCAGGTGCCGCCCAGCGTCTCGCGCTTCTCGATGCAGGCGGTCTTGAGACCGAGCTGGGCCGCGCGGATCGCCGCGACATAGCCGCCCGGGCCCGCGCCGATCACGACGACGTCGAATTCCTGTGCCATCCGTCCCGCTCCTTGATCCCTGTTGGACATGCCGCCCGCCGGCCGCGCGCCCCGCGACGGCTGGCGGCTCATCCGTCGGCCGGCTCCTTAGCGCCTCGTCACAGATCGAGCAACAGGCGGCTCGGATCCTCGATCGCCTCCTTGATGCGCTTCAGGAAGGTGACCGCCTCGCGCCCGTCGATCAGGCGGTGGTCGTAGGTGAGCGCCAGATACATCATCGGCCGGATCACGATCTCGCCATTCTTCACCACCGGTCGCTCCTCGATCCGGTGCATGCCGAGGATCGCGGATTGCGGCGGGTTGAGGATCGGAGTGGAGAACAGCGAGCCGAAGATGCCGCCGTTGGTGATGGTGAAGGTGCCGCCCTGCAGGTCCTCCAGCGTCAGCTTGCCGTCGCGGGCCTTCTTCGCGAGCTCGGCGATGGTCTTCTCGGTGTCCGCGAAGGACAGCCGGTCGGCATCGCGCACCACCGGCACCACCAGCCCCTGGGGTGCCGCGACCGCGACCCCGATGTCGTAGAAGTTCTGGTAGACGATGTCGTCGCCGTCGATGCGGGCATTGACGGCGGGGACCTCTTTGAGCGCCATCACCGCCGCCTTCACGAAGAAGGACATGAAGCCGAGGCGGATGCCGTGCTTCTTCTCGAACAGATCGCGGTATTTCTGGCGCTCGGCGATCACGGCCGACATGTCGACGTCGTTGAAGGTGGTCAGCATCGCCGCCGTGCTCTGAGCCTGCTTCAGGCGCTCGGCGATGCGTTTTCTCAGCCGCGACATGGGCACCCGCTCCTCGCGGGGAGCGGCCTCGCCCGCCGGCTCGGCGGCAGCCGCAGCGGGCCTGCGCGGCACCCAGTCCGGCTTGATGCGCGCGATCCCGGAATCGATGGCGCGCAGCACGTCCTCCTTGGTCAGCCGGCCGTCCTTGCCGGTCGCGGGGATCGAGTCGGGATCGAGGTGATACTGCTCGATGATCCGCCGCACGGCGGGCGAGAGCGGCCGGCCCTCGCCGGCAGGCGCCTCCATGGCGCCCGCCTCGGCCTCGCCGGACTCCGCCTTGCCGAACTCCGCCCTGCCGGCCGGCGCCGCCGCGCGTGCGGCCGCCTTCTCACCCTTCGCGATCCGGCCGATGACATCGCCCGGATGCACCGTCGCGCCCTCCTCCACCAGCACCTCGGCGAGCACGCCGGCGACGGGCGCCGGCAGCTCCAGCGCCGCCTTGTCGGTCTCCAGCTCGGCGACCGTCTCTCCCTCCTCGACCTCCTCGCCCTGCTTCTTCAGCCAGCTCGCCAAGGTGCCTTCGGTGACCGACTCGCCGGCCTGGGGCACGACGATGTCGACGAGTTCCCGCTTTTTCTCCGCCGTGCCGTCCTCGGCCCCCGCGTCGGCCTTCTTCCGGTCCTTTTCCCGCCTTTCGGCGGAAGCCTTCGCGGAAGCCGTCTTCGCGCCGCCGCCCTCGCCGATGCGGGCGATGACGGCGCCGACCTTCACGGTCTCGCCTTCCTCGACCAGCGTCTCCTCCAGCACGCCGGCCTCGGGCGCCGGCACCTCGACGGCGACCTTGTCGGTCTCGAGCTCGGCGATCGGCTCGTCGCGCTCGACCCTCTCGCCCGGCTTCTTCAGCCAGCGCGCGAGCACGCCCTCGGTGATCGACTCGCCCAGCTGCGGCACGACGACTTCGACGCTCATCTGTCCATCCCATCTCTTGCTGCCGGCCCGCCCCGGGCGGACCTGCGATCAGATCGTGAAGGCCTCCGCGACCAGCGCCTTCTGCTCGGCCTCATGGCGGCTGTAGAGGCCGGTCGCGGTGGCGGCGCTAGGCTTGCGCCCGGCGTAGACGGGCCCGATCTCCGGCCGGCCGTCCTCGGCGACCGCCTCCTCCAGATAGGGCCGGATGAAGGTCCAGGCGCCCATGTTCTTCGGCTCCTCCTGGCACCACACCAGGCGTTCCAGCTTGGGGAAGCGCTTCAGATAGGCCGCAAAAGCCTCGCGCGGGAACGGATAGAGCTGCTCCACGCGCATGATGTAGGCATCATCGGCCCCGTTCTCCTCGCGCCCGGCGAGCAGATCGTAGTAGACCTTGCCGGTGCAGCAGATGAGACGCCGGATCCGCTTGTCCGGCCTGAGCTTCACCCCGAGCTCCAGGACGTGGCGCTCGGCATCGTCGTCGAGCAGGCGGTGGAACTGGGTGCCTGGCCCCATCTCATCGAGGCGCGAGATGCATTGCGGGTGCCGCAGCAGCGACTTCGGCGTGAAGATCACGAGGGGCTTGCGGAAGTTGCGGTGCAGCTGCCGGCGCAGAATGTGGAAGTAGTTGGCCGGCGTCGTGCAGTTGGCCACCTGCATGTTGTCTTCCGCGCACAGCTGCAGGAAGCGCTCCGGACGCGCCGAGCTGTGCTCGGGTCCCTGGCCCTCGTAGCCGTGGGGCAGCAGCATCACGAGGCCCGACATCCGAAGCCATTTGAGCTCGCCGCTGGCCACGAACTGGTCGATGATGACCTGCGCGCCGTTCGCAAAATCGCCGAACTGCGCCTCCCAGATGACGAGGGCGTTGGGCTCGGCCAGCGAGAAGCCGTATTCGAAGCCGAGCACGCCGAATTCGGACAGCGGGCTGTTGTGGACCTCGAACCAGCCGGGCGCCCCGAGCGAGTCCAGCGGCACGTAGCGCTCCTCGGTCTTCTGGTCGATCCACACGGCATGCCGCTGCGAGAAGGTGCCGCGCTCGCTGTCCTGGCCGGACAGGCGGACATGGTAGCCCTCCTTCATCAGCGTGCCGAAGGCGAGCAGCTCGGCGGTCGCCCAGTCGATCGGGCCGCCATCGGCGAGCGCCTTCGCCTTCTGATCGATGATGCGTTTCAGCGTGCGGTGGATGTTGAAGCCGTCCGGCACGCGGGTGAGCGCCTCGCCCACCTCGTGCAGGATCTCGGTGCCGACACCCGTCTCCGCACGGCGGGCCAGATCCGTCTTCGACGGCGTCGACAGCCCGGCCCAGCGGCCCTCCAGCCAGTCCGCCTTGTTGGGCCGGAAGTTGCGGCCGGCCTCGAACTCGGCCTCCAGCATCTCGACGTATTCGCGGGTCCAGGCGTCGATCTCCTCCTCGGTGACGACGCCCTCCTCGATCAGCCGCCGGCCGTAGATTTCCACCACGGTCGGATGCTTCTTGATCGCCGCATACATCAGCGGCTGGGTGAAGGCCGGCTCGTCCGCCTCGTTGTGGCCGTGGCGGCGGTAGCAGAACATGTCCACCACCACGTCCTTCTTGAAGGTCTGCCGGAACTCGGCCGCAAGCTTGCAGACGAAGACCACCGCTTCCGGATCGTCGCCGTTCACGTGGAAGATCGGCGCCTGCACCATCTTGGCGACGTCGGACGGATAGGGCGAGGAGCGGCCGTGGATCGGCGAGGTCGTAAAGCCGATCTGGTTGTTGACGATGAAATGCACGGTGCCGCCCGTGCGGTAGCCCTTGAGCCCGGACAGCGCGAAACACTCCGCGACCACGCCCTGGCCCGAGAAGGCGGCGTCGCCGTGCAGCAGCACGCTCATCACCTTCCCGCGCTCGGCATCCCGGCGCTGTGTCTGCTTGGCGCGCGTGCGCCCCAGCACCACCGGGTCCACCGCCTCCAGATGCGAGGGGTTGGGTGAGAGCGAAAGGTGGATCGTGCGGCCGTCGAACTCCCGGTCGGACGAGGTGCCGAGGTGGTACTTCACGTCGCCGGAGCCTTCCACGTCCTCCGGATGCGCCGCGCCGCCGTGAAATTCGTGGAAGATCGCCCGGTAGGGCTTGTGCATCAGATTGGCCAGCACGTTGAGCCGACCGCGGTGCGGCATGCCGATCGTGATCTCCTCGACGTCGAGCTGGCTTGCGCGCTTTACCAGGCCCTCCAGCGCCGGGATCATCGCCTCCGCGCCCTCAAGGCCGAAGCGCTTCGTGCCGGTGTACTTGCGCCCCAGGAAGCGCTCGAATTCCTGGGCCTCGATGAGCCGGCGCAGGATCGCGCGCTTGCCCTCGATCGTGAACTGGATCTCCTTGTCGCGCCCCTCGATGCGCTGCTGCACCCAGGCCTTCTCGTCGGGTTCGTTGATGTGCATGAACTCGACGCCGATGTGCTGGCAGTAGGTGCGGTGCAGGATCTCGAGGATCTCGCGCATCGTCGCGGTCTCGAGCCCCAGGACGTTGTCGATGAAGATCGGCCGGTCCATGTCGTCCGGCCCGAAGCCGTAGGTCCTGGGGTCGAGCTCCGGGTGGTAGCGCTTCTCCTGCAGCTTCAGCGGATCGAGATCGGCGATCAGATGCCCGCGCACGCGATAGGCGCGGATCAGCATGAGCGCGCGGATCGAATCGAGGGTGGCGGCGCGGACCTCGTCGGCACCCAGCGCCCGAGCGGCCTTCGTCGGCTTTTCCTCGGGGATCAGCTTCGTCGGGTCGAGCCCGGCGGTGAGGTCGTCTTCTTCCGTGATGGGCCAGTTGCGCCGTCGCCAGGAAGGCCCCGCGATCACGCGCGCGACATCGCCTTCCAACCGCGCGAAATAGGCGCGCCAGCTGGGATCGACGCTGTCCGGATCCTCGCGGAACCGGCGATAGAGGTCCTCGATGAACGCCGGGCTTGCGTGGGCTGCGACCGCATCCGGATCGAAGGGCTCGATGTCGTCCATGGCTGCCCGTCCTTGTGGCTCGGGCCCGAGCAAAGCGCAGCGCCGCCCGCTCAGGCGGTGAGCTCTCCCTTGAGATGCGCGAGAAGCGTGGCGCCGATTCTGGCCGGCGATTCCGCGATCACGGCCCCGGCGGAGCGCAGCGCCTCGATCTTGCTTTCGGCCGTGCCCTGCCCGCCCGAGACGATGGCGCCCGCATGGCCCATCCGCCGGCCCGGCGGCGCCGTGCGCCCGGCGATGAAGGCGACGACGGGCTTCTTGCGCTTCTCGGACTTCAGAAAGGCCGCCGCCTCCTCCTCCGCCGTGCCGCCGATCTCGCCGATGAGGATGATGCTCTCGGTCTCGTCGTCGGCAAGAAACATCTCGAGCACGTCCACGAAATTGGTGCCGTTCACCGGATCGCCGCCGATGCCGACACAGGTGGACTGGCCGAGCCCCGCCGCCGTCGTCTGCGCCACGGCCTCGTAGGTCAAGGTTCCCGAGCGCGAGACGATGCCCACCGAACCGCGCCGGTGGATGTGGCCGGGCATGATGCCGATCTTGCAGGCGTCCGGCGTGATGACGCCCGGACAGTTCGGGCCGATGAGCCGCGTATTCGCGTGCTGCAGCGCGCGCTTCACCCGCACCATGTCGAGTACCGGTATGCCCTCGGTGATCGCGACGACGAGCGGAATCTCCGCGTCGATGGCCTCGAGGATCGCATCGGCCGCGAAGGCCGGCGGCACGAAGATCACGCTCGCATCCGCGCCGGTCGCCTCGCGCGCCTCCTTCACCGTGTTGAAGACGGGAAGCCCGAGATGCGTCGTGCCGCCTTTGCCGGGTGTCACGCCGCCGACCATCTTCGTGCCGTAGGCGATGGCCTGCTCGGAGTGAAAGGTGCCCTGCGAGCCCGTGAAGCCCTGGCAGATGACCTTCGTGTTTTCGTCGACCAGAATCGCCATCGCCTCAGATCTCCCCTTTCGCGGCCTTCACCGCCTTCTCGGCCGCATCATCCAGGTCGCTCGCCGGAATGATGGCGAGTCCGGATTCCGCCAGCATCTTCTTGCCGAGCTCGACATTGGTGCCCTCGAGGCGCACCACGAGCGGCACCTGCAGGTCCACCTCGCGCGCGGCGGCGATCACGCCCTCGGCGATCACGTCGCAGCGCATGATGCCGCCGAAGATGTTGACGAGGATCGCCTCCACGTTTTCATCCGAGAGGATGATCTTGAAGGCCTCCGTCACCCGCTCCCGGGTCGCGCCCCCGCCGACGTCGAGGAAGTTGGCGGGCTCGCCACCCTTCAGCTTGATGATGTCCATGGTCGCCATGGCGAGGCCGGCGCCGTTGACCATGCAGCCGATGTTGCCGTCGAGCCGGATGTAGTTGAGGCCGAACTTGGCGGCGCGGACCTCCATCGGGTCCTCCTCCGACTCGTCGCGCAGGTCCCGCACCTCCGGATGGCGGTAGAGGGCGTTGTCGTCGAAGGACATCTTGGCGTCCAGCAGGATGACATCGCCGTCTGCGGTCTCGACGAGCGGATTGATCTCGATGAGGCTCGCATCGAGCGCGACGAAGGCCTCGTAGAGCGCGGCGAACACCTTCATCGCCTTCTTGGCGACATCGCCCTGCATGCCGAGCCCGAAGGCGATCCGCCGCTGGTAGAAGGGCGCCATGCCGAGCAGCGGATCGATCACGAGCTTCACGATCCGGTCCGGATGTTTGGCGGCCACCTCCTCGATGTCCATGCCGCCTTCGGAGGACGCGATCACGGCCGGGCGTCCGGTCGCCCGATCGATCAGAAGAGAGAAGTAATATTCCTTCGCGATCCGGCAGCCGTCTTCCACATAGACGCGGTGGACCTCCTTGCCCTCGGGGCCGGTCTGATGCGTGACGAGCCGGTGGCCCAGCAGCGCCTTGGCCGCCTGCTCCACCTCCTCGATGGATTTCACGACCTTCACGCCGCCCGCCTTGCCGCGCCCCCCGGCGTGGATCTGCGCCTTGACCACCCAGACGGGGCCGTCCAGCTCCTGGGCGACTTCCACCGCCTCCTGCGGCGTGTAGGCGACACCGCCCTTCAAGACCGGCGCGCCGAAGGATTTCAGCAGCGATTTCGCCTGATATTCGTGAATGTTCATGGACGCTCCACCCGGTTTATCATCGTTTCGGGAAGACCCGAGGTCGGAATGCTACTTTCCACACCGGCCGGACACAACAACGGGCCGCGCAACCGTCCATCCCGTCCGCCCGCCGCGGCCCGCTCAGCCCAGATCCGGCGCGATCTTGCGGGCCGCCTCGACCAGACCCTTCACGGCCTGGGCGGAGCGCTGGAAGGCCTCCTGCTCCTCCGGCAGCAACGCGATCTCCACGATCCGCTCGACGCCGCCGGCACCCAGCACCACCGGCACCCCTACATAAAGATCGTTAACGCCGTATTGACCGTTCAGATGGGCCGCGCAGGGCAGCACGCGCTTCTTGTCCTTGAGGTAAGCCTCGGCCATCTCGATCGCGGCGGTGGCCGGGGCGTAATAGGCGGAACCGGTCTTGAGCAGTTTCACGATTTCGGCGCCGCCGTCGCGGGTGCGCTGGACGATGGCCGCAATGCGCTCTTCCGTCGACCAGCCCATCTTCACGAGATCGGGCACCGGAATGCCGGCCACCGTCGAATAGCGGACGAGCGGCACCATGCTGTCGCCATGCCCGCCCAGCACGAAGGCGGTGACATCCTTCACCGACACCCCGAACTCCTGCGCGAGGAAGTAGCGGAAGCGCGCCGAATCCAGCACGCCCGCCATGCCGACGATGCGCTGGTGCGGCACGCCGGAATAGCGCTGCAGCGCCCAGACCATGGCATCGAGCGGATTGGTGATGCAGATGACGAAGGCGTCCGGCGCATGGGTGCGGATGCCCTCGCCCACGGCCTTCATGACCTTGAGGTTGATGCCGAGCAGGTCGTCCCGGCTCATCCCCGGCTTGCGCGGCACGCCGGCCGTGACGATGATGACGTCGGCACCGGCGATGTCCTTGTAGTCCTGGGTGCCGACGAAGCTGCCGTCATAGCCCTCGATGGGCCCGGCCTCGGCGATGTCCAGCGCCTTGCCCTGGGGCAGGCCTTCGGCGATGTCGAAGAGCACGACGTCGCCCAGCTCCTTGAGCGCCGCGAGATGCGCGAGCGTGCCGCCGATGTTTCCCGATCCGATGAGGGCGATCTTGGTGCGCGCCATGGGGAGGGCTCCTTCGCTTCCAGATTCTCACTTGCACCGGATGTGCCGCAGGCAAGGCCGGGAACCGCGCCGGCGTGCGGCGGTTTCCTCGCGCCATGGCTCTACCGCCTTCGCCAAGGCCAGACAAGGGCTTCCTGCGCCGCATCATGCGCCGTTCGCGCGCGCGCCATGGCCGCGCTCGAGATATCCGCGCGTCTGCATCTCGATGAGGCGCGAGACGGTGCGCTGGAACTCGAATGCGCCGCGCCTGCCCGTATAGAGCCGGTCGGGCGGCACGGCGGCCGAGCACACGAGCTTGACCCCCTGGTCGTAGAACACGTCGATCATGGTCATGAAGCGATGGGCCATGTCGGCGTGGCGGTCGTCCATCTGCGGAATCGCGACGACGAAGACCGTGTGGTAGCGGTGCGCGATGGCGAGATAGTCGGCGGCCCCATGCGGGTTGGCGCACAGCCGCTTGAAGGAGAAGACGGCCACGCCGCGGATCGCCTTCGGCACGAAGATCCGGCGCCCGCCGACGATGATTTCGTCGCTCGGCACCTTCGCCGGATCCTCCACCTCGCGGTCGGTGAGCTGGTAGAAGGCGCGGCGCAGCTGCTCGGTGGTCTCGGCATTCACGGGCACCAGATAGGTGCTGAGCCCCGCGAACCGCTTCAGCCGGTAGTCCGTCGGGCCGCACATGGCGAGCACCGCGAAATTCTCCTCGATCCAGCGGATCGTCGGCAGAAAGCGGTCGCGGTTGAGCCCGTCCTTGTAGAGCTCCCCGGGCGCGCGGTTGGAGGTTGCGACAAGGCTCACGCCCCCGGCCGCCAGCGCGGCGAAAAGCTGGCCCAGCACGCTCGCATCCGCGATGTTGGTGACCTGGAACTCGTCGAAGCACAGAAGCCGGATGCCGCGGCCGAGCTCACGGGCATGCGCGCGCACCGGATTGCGCCCGCCATCGGGATCAAGTCCCACCTCCTTCCATGCCGCCGCGGGCGCCTTGCGCCACCAGGCGAGCCGCGCATGGACCTCCGCCATGAATTCGTGGAAATGCACGCGCCGACCGGCGACCGGGCCACCCGCCAGCGACTCGAAGAACAGATCCATGAGCAGCGACTTGCCGCGCCCGACCTCGCCCCAGATGTAGATGTGCCGCGGTGCGGGGGCGGGGGGCGGACCGTGGTCCTTCCCGGCGCCGCCGCGCAGACCGAGGCCGATGCGCGACAGAAGCCCCCGCCGCGGCGCCGGCCGCATCAGCCGCTCGCGCAGGGCATCCAGCGCGGCCGCGACACGCTCCTGATCGGGATCGCGGGCAAGCTCGCCCGCCGCGACCAGCGCCCGCCAGCGGGCGAGGACCCCCTCGCCTTCGGCGCCCGTCCCGCCCTGTTGCGCCGGCGCCCGGTTCATTCCTGCTCCAGGCCGACGAGGGCGCGGGCGAAGTCGCGTGCCGTAAACGGCCGCAGATCCTCGGCCCCCTCGCCCACGCCGATCGCGTGGATCGGCAGGCCGAAGCGGCGGGCCGCGGCCACCAGCACGCCGCCCTTCGCGGTGCCGTCCAGCTTCGTCATGACGAGCCCGGTGAGTTCCACCGTCTCGCCGAAGATCCGCACCTGCTCGAGCCCGTTCTGGCCGACGGTGGCATCCAGCACGAGGATCCGCGCATGCGGCGCCCCGGGCATCCGGCGGCCCAGCACGCGCACGATCTTGGCGAGCTCCGCCATCAGCTCCTCGCGATTCTGGAGCCGTCCGGCGGTGTCCACGAGCAGCACGTCCACGCCCTCGCGGCGGGCGCGGGCGAGTGCGTCGTGGGCGACGGCGGCCGCATCCGCCTTCGGCGCCCCGGCCACGACCGGCACGCCGAGACGCGCGCCCCAGGTCTCGAGCTGCTCGACGGCGGCCGCGCGGAAGGTGTCGCCGGCGGCCAGCATCACCTTCAGCCCCTGATCCCGGAAGCTCTTCGCCAGCTTGGCGATCGTCGTCGTCTTGCCGGAGCCGTTGACGCCGGCGACGAGAATCACGAACGGCCGGGGCTCGGGCGGAATGGTGAGCGGCCGCGCCACGGGCTCGAGGAGGCGCGCGATCTCGTCTGCGAGCGCCGCGCGCACATCATCGGCGCTCACCTCGGTATCGAAGCGCCGGGATCTCAGCGCCGCGACCAGCTCGCCGGCCGTCTCCACGCCGAGATCGGCCATGATGAGCAGCTCCTCCAGCTCGTCAAGCGCCTGCTGGTCGAGCCGGCGGCGCGTGAAGATGTCGGCGATCCCGTCCGACAGGCGTCCGGCGGTCTTCTTGAGGCCGCGCTTCAGGCGCGCCCACCAGCCGCCGCTGCTCCCGGTGCCGGGCCTGGGCTCCGCTTCGCTCACGATGCAAGCACCTCGCTGTGATCCCGGGTGGCGGCGGCATGATCGACCGGTGCGGCCACGAGCGTGCCGTCCACGATCTTGCGCGCGTGCACGCGCAGCAGCGCGCCGGCCGCGAGCTCGGGTGCGCGCGCATGCGTCGTGATGCGCACCGGTGCGAACTCGGCGCTGTGACCGAGGGCGCCCTCCTCGTCCACGCGCTCGACAAGGACGGCAAGGTCGCGGCCCGCCAGCGCCCCAAGCGCCTCCTCGCGCAGCCGCGCGCCGACGAGGCGCAGCCGCCGCGCCCGCTCCCGGCGCACCGCAACCGGCAACTGCGGCATGCGGGCCGCCGGCGTGCCGCGGCGGGCGGAATAGGGGAAAACGTGGAGAAAGGCGATGCCGCATTCCTCGATCAGGCGACAGGTATTGGCGAACTGCGCCTCCGTTTCGGTCGGAAAGCCGGTGATGACATCCGCACCGAAGAGGATGCCGGGGCGCGCGGCACGCAGATCCGCGACCAGCCGGCGCACGTCCGCCGCCAGATGCCGGCGCTTCATGCGCTTGAGGATCAGGTCGTCACCCGCCTGCAGCGAGAGGTGCACATGCGGCATCAGCCGCTCTTGCTCGGCGAACAGGCGGATGAGCGGCGCATCGATCTCGGCGGGATCGAGGGAGGACAGGCGCAGCCGGTCGAGCTCCGGCACATGCTTGAGGATGGCGCGCACGAGATCGGCGAGCCGCGGCCGGCCCGGCAGGTCGCCGCCATAGGAGGTGAGATCCACGCCCGTCAGCACGACCTCGCGGATGCCGCGGGTGACGAGCCGCCGGATCTGGTCGACCACCGCGCCCATGGGTACCGAGCGCGAGGCCCCGCGCGCGAACGGGATGATGCAGAAGGTGCAGCGGTGATCGCAGCCCGTCTGGATCTCGACGAAGGCGCGCACCCGCTCGGCGAAGCTCTCGATGAGATGGGGCGCCGTCTCCCGCACCGCGAAGATGTCCGAGACCTTCACCCGCGGCAGGCTGTCGGCCGCAAGGGCCGCAAAACTGGCGGGTTCGAGCTTCTCCGCGTTGCCGAGCACATGGTCGACCTCGGGCATCGCGGCGAAGCCTTCGGGATCGAGCTGGGCGGCGCAGCCGGTCACCACGACGGCAGCCTGCGGCCGCTCCCGGCGTGCGCGGCGGATCGCCTGGCGGGTCTGGCGCACGGCTTCATTGGTCACCGCGCAGGAATTGACGATGACGACATCGCGGGCGAGCCCCGCCCCGCCGGCCAGCCGGCGCATGGCCTCGGCCTCGAAGGCGTTCAGCCGGCAGCCGAGCGTAATCACCGAGACTTGCGCCATCAGGCGGGCACCTCCCCGACCTCCGGCGCCGCCTCCGCGCACAGCTCGGCCGCAAGCATTCCGCGCGCAACCAGCGCCGTCGGCCCCGCCAGCCAGAAATGACCCCGCCCGTCGCGGGTCACACGCAGCCGGCCGCCGGGCTGGCGCACCTCCACCTCCTCGGCCACGAGCCCGCGCCGATGCGCCACGGCGGCCGCGCCCACCGCCGCGCTGCCGCAGCTCGGCGTCGGCCCCACGCCGCGTTCGAACACCCGCATGGCCAGCACCCGCGCGCGCCCGTCCGCGCCACGCTCTTCGGCGGCGACGAGCGAAACGTTGGCACCATCGACGAGCAGCGGATCCGCCAGCACCTCCTCGGCAATGCGCGCCAGAGGCGGTTCCTCGACATCCGGCACGAAGAAGACGACGTGCGGATTGCCGATCGAGACCGCGGCCGCCGCCGGCAGCTCCGTGAAGGCCAGCGGCAGCGGGTCGGTGTCCACGGCGCGCGCAAGCGGAATGTCCCGCCAGCCGAAGCGCGCCTCGCCCATGTCGACCGCGATCCCGCCATCCGCGTCGCGGCGCGCGACAAGCAGCCGGCTCCCGGCGGCGATCGTCACCTCCCCCGCGCCCGTCTCCTCCATCAGCAGCCGCCCGACGCAGCGCGCCGCATTCCCGCAGGCTCCGGCGGGCGAGCCGTCGGCGTTGAAGATCTCCATGCGGCAGTCGGCCCCGTCCGCTGCGCGCAGAACGATGAGCTGATCGCAGCCCAGCCCGTGGCGGCGGTTGGCGATCCGCCGCACGGCCTCGACGTCGGGGCCGGCACCCCGCGAGCCCCTGAGATCGAGGATCACGAAGTCGTTGCCGAGCCCGTGCATCTTGATGAAGGGCAGCTCCGCCATCATTCCCGTCCCGTTCGAGGACATCCGCGCGCGGTCGCATGCGCGATATAGAAAGCCGCCCCGGCCCTGTCCAGCGTGGAGGGTTCACCCGAGAGACGCTATCACTAGAAAAACCCCTCAAGCAGTCAGGGGAAAACGCTCATGGATCTGAGCGGCGCAAAAGCAGACGTTCTGGCGGCCCGGAACACCGTCAATTTATAATACTTTGGTTATACGGCTAACGACTGTCTACAGGGTGCTGACACATATTTCCCTCCCATGGCGCCTTGGCTTTGTGAGCCTTCCAGAAATCGGCAGCCCGCTCCTTGTCGAGAATTGAAGGATACGGCTGGTAACGTCCATGACGACAGTGGCCATAGGTTCCATAAATCTGCTTGCCGCTACCAAAGCGCTGTTCGTAGAAGTCCTCACTGCCGGCATAGGTGAGTACGGAGACCTTCCCCTGCCGGAAAGCGTTCGCCACCCAGTTGCGCAAGCGCTCCGCTTGCGTCCGCTGCGTCATATGGTGGTAGACAACCGTGAAGGAGCCCTCGAAAGGTCCGCGCGGATCAGGGATATCGAAGGGATCCCAGCCTCTCTCGAGCAGCGCCAATAGGCGATCCGCATTGTCCGCCTGCACCAGACAGGCCAAGCCGATAGCGAGAATGAATTGAGCGTCTGCCACGACCCCCTTGCGACGTGCATGAAACAGAGCGCCGAGCTCTGCGCGCAATGCCTGATCCAAAGCTGCTCGCGCGAAGAATTCTCCCTTCACATCGGTAATGGGTTCAGCGAAGCGAATAGAATGACCGCGGTAGAGAAAGACCCTGACAGCGTTTTCAAACCGTGTCGACACATCCTGCATTAACCGCGACCGGCCAGCCTTGCTCGCCATCAGCCAATCTTCGCGTGACCACCCCTTCCTCCTCAGCGTTGCACCAAATCCCTGCGCCAGTTGCTGTGCAACCTTCGCAGCAGTCTCACCATAGCAGAGCGCAGCTCCGACCCGTCGGATCCTTCTTATCCCCAAAGGCTTGGCCACCTTTTGCGCACCACTGCCCATCTCCTCCGGAAGTGCGACACTCCCAATCAGACGATCGGTCTGTCTCTCGAGATAGCCGCGAACACTGCCTAGAACGGGCCTCGGCTCCGGGACAGCAGCAGCATGGAGATGCTCACCCCTCCATAACCCAGACGCAAGCAGCAAAACGACCAGCGCTGCACGTATACGCATATCTTTCACTTCCCCCCATCCTATCGATATCCGTCTACATCTGTGCTTCCGCACCCTTAAAAGGCCGAGCAGCGCTCCTTTTCCGATACCCCCATAAGACGGGCAATTTGCCGGGCGAACATTTGAACGATCGGCCCGTTTCCGGCCGGCTCCAGCCACGCCCACTGGCCATCGCTGTTGCATTCGAGAAACCACAGACGGTCGCACCGATCGACCACCAGATCGAAGACACCGTAATGGAGGCCGCTTCTCTCCAGAAAAGCACAAGCTTTCTCATGCATTTCAGAGGTTGGCTCCATCTGCTCATAAATAGCCTCATATTGCGCTCGACGCCAATCGAGCTGACCACGGCGACTGCGTTGCGAATCAATCTTGTAGGCAACACACTCATCACCAAATGCGACGAGGCGAACTTCATAGGCCTTGTCAAGTTTCCTCTGATAGATGGAGGGAGCAGCAGAAAACTCCAAATCCGAGAACAATTCGAAATCCTCCTTCTTCACCTCATTTGTCAGAATCGTCATAAAGGTGTCCGAACCATCTGCTGGAGGTGGAACAAAATTTATGGATAATGGTTTCACAATTATATTCCTATAAACGGACATGAATTCTTCTATCATTTCTTTATTAGAAGATATAATTGTTTCAGGCACAGAAAACCCGACAGACATTGCTATAACTATTTGGTTAATCTTGCTTCTCATTCTAAATATGGCATCCAACGAGTTGAATGACTTGGCATCGTATGCTATTATAAGTGATCTAAAAAGAGCTTCGTTTTCTTTTGATGAGACATAAAGCCACTGATCCTCTTTTGTATTTATTAAATCTACAAACTTCTTATGTCTTATCCAAATCCATTCTATGTCGTCATAAAACGCAACAATCACTTTGTTAATTTTCTCACATCCCTCATCATCTATGATTTCTTCTGTTGTTATTGTGCCACTATTAAAAGCCATACCAATGACTGGCGTGATCGGAAAATGGACAGGTAACGCTCTCACGGCATCGTAGAAAAGACAGCGCACACCCAGAACGCGCAACCGTCTTGCTACAAAACGGACGTGAGCATCATCAATCCCACCAAAAATGAGAAGTGTCTTGGGAACCTTACCCATACCCCTACCTCTGACTCCGATGCAATTGCAATTATTCCTGCTCCTACCCCGACGCTTGAAAGCAAACATCGGAGCAGGAGCGCAGAGAGTACTTTTTGCCTACCGGCAGTTACTCAGCGTCAATGGTCCCGTCATCACCAAGGCAACAGCCAAAATGAAGGACCTCAAGGGTATTTATAAAGCAGCAGGTAGATTGCGGCAGTATCGAGCCAAGGTCATTGCTGCCGCCTATTTGGTTGATTTCCTGACTGGAAAGGGTACGAAAAGAACCCGCCGCATCATTCCGCAACGCCCGAATATCCTCTTTCTTATTGAGGATGAAAGGCTTGACGACCCTGTTTGCGGACGATGGAATAGCCATTTCTACTCTCCCTCTTTCTAGTCTGCTTCTCGGCGGCCGCTACAAGCTCGTAGATGCAGCAGCCGACGATCGGTTGCGTGCATAGAAGGTGCACCACCGACATTACCACTCTACCCCCCCCCCCGTATATTGCTCGTCAAGAGGGAGCGTGTTCAAATTTTCGTGAGCACGCGTAAGGGAAGACAGAAAACGGAAAAAGCTCTACCGATCCCCAGCCTTTCGGAGCTCGGCGGTGAGCGCGTCCCAGTCGGGATCCCGGCGCGCGCGGGCGAGCCAGGCGCCGAGCCGCTCGGCCGCGTCCGGGCTGCCGGCAAGGCGCTCGGCCGCGTCCGAGAAGAGCGCAAACAGCGCGGCGGAGCGGGCGTGGGTGTCGCCATAGCCCTTGACGAGACCGCGCGCGTCCACCAGCACCCGCGCCAGCGCCGGATCCCGCTCGGCGAGCCGCGCCACCTGGTCGAGCCAGGCGTCGATCCCGGCCATCTCGCGTGCGTGGCGCAGGCTGAAAGGTCTCAGCATGCGCAGGGCCGCAACGAGACGCAGCAGCAGGAAGCCGGGGATCCCCGAGGTGCGGATCGTGCGTCCGCGGCGGAAGAAGGGAGCAAGCAGACGGCGCAGCAGGCGGCTCCGCAGCACGAGCCGGCCGAGCGGGGCGGGCAGCGTGTCCGCGAATTCCTCGATGCGCGGATGGAAATAGTCGAAGACCTCCTCGAGCCGGCCGGCATCCGCCCGCATCAGGCGCGCGAGGCGCCCGCGCCGGGTCTTCAGATCGGCGACGCGGTAGACGTCCTCATAGGACATCGCGACCGCAAGGCGCCTCGCGAGGAGTTCGTAGAACGCGGGATCCCGGGCGGTCGCGGCACCGTCGGTGAACCGCCGCAAGCGGTCGAGATACGCGGCGGCGTAGGCTTCTCCCTGATAGTCGATGAGCCGCAGCACCCCCAGCATCACCGTCGCGCGCGCGGGGATCGGCACCTCCTCGCCGACGCGCGCGGCAAGCGCGGGCGGCAGCCGGGGCGCCTCCTCGCTCGGCCGCGGCCAGGCGGGCCGGTCGGTCCCGCCGGCGGCATCAGGCGCGACGGGCGGGCGCTGGGCGGCCTCATGAGCCTCGGCGAAGGCGGCAAGCGAGGCGTCCACCCCGCGACCCGACTCCCGGATCGCCGCCTCGAAGCTCTCGCGCTGAAAGGGCAGCACGCCGGCACCCGCGATCGCACCGAAGACCGCGGCGCTGATCACGGTGCCGTGGCGTGAGGCGATCGCGCGCATGTCGAAGGCGACGAGGCGTTTGGCCGCCTTGCCTGCCGCCTCCCACACGGCCCGGTCGTCCTCCATGCCCGCACCCGGGGCCGCCTTCTCGCGGATCGCGTAGTCGCGATGGGTGGAGGCGATGAGGACGGTGCGATCAGGGGTGACGAAGCCGCGGGCGATGGCGCGCCCGGCCTCCATCCACTCGGCCGCGACCGCGACATCGACATCGCCCGGCACCGGCATGAGCGCCAGCACCGGTTCGCGGCCGGCCCTGTCCACCGCCTCGCGCGGAAAGAGCTCGATGTAGTAGACCGTGGCGCCCGTGCGCTGGGCGACACCGGGCACCGAGGTCGACTGGGCGAGCCAGCCCTCGCGCTCGGCCGCGGCGACGATCCATTCCGCCAGCACGCCCCCGCCCTGGCCACCGATCGCGGTGATCGCGATGGTGATGGGATGCGGCGCCGCGACGAGGGCGTCGCCGGTCGGAGCCGAGCCCGCGCGCGCGTCCATCACGCGGCCTCCGCAGGCGGCGCGGCGCGCCCGGCCAGCGCGAGGATGATACGGCGCCGGGCCGCGTGCCACCAGCGGGCCATGCGGTCGGGATTGTGGTGGATGTCGCGGCGGTGGAAGCTGGGGCACAGCACGGCCGCATGCGCGACCTCGCCGCAGTTGCCGCAGCCGACGCAGGTCTCGTCCACGAAGGCCACCGGATCCTCGCGCAGGGGATCCGGATTGGCGCGGATGGTGAGCGACGGGCAGCCGGACAGCCGGATGCAGGAATGGTCGCCCGTGCAGGTCTCGGCATCCACGCCGAAGCGGGCCTCCACCACGTGCCGGCCTTCCGCGATCGCCCTGCGGCGCCGAGGCCGCTCGCGACGCTGGCGGTTCAGCATGCACTCGCCCTCGGCGATCACGATCTTCGGGCCTTCCTCGGGCGTGGTGAGCGCTTCGCGCAGTGTTTCCTTCATGCGCGCGACGTCATAGGAGCGCACGCGGCGGACCCATTTGACACCCACGCCCTTGACGGCCTCCTCGATCGGGTGCTTCGTCGAGCGCACGGGATTGTCGGCCCGCGAGCTCGGCAGATCCTGGCCACCGGTGGCCGCCGAGTAGTTGTTGTCCACCACCAGCAGGATGTTGTCGTTGCGGTTGAAGACGGCGTTCACCACGCCGGAGTTGAGGCCGTTGTGCCAGAAGCCGCCGTCGCCCATCACCGCGATCGTGCGTTTCGCTCCGCGCACGTTGAAGGCGGACGCCCCCGCCCAGCCGAGGCCGTAGCCCATCGTCGTGTTGCCGATGTTGAACGGCGGCAGGATCGAGAAGAGGTGACAGCCGATGTCGCAGGAGACATGCACCGGCCCCATCTCGCGCTCGAGGATCTTCATGGCCGAGAAGATCGGCCGCTCCGGACAGCCCGTGCAGAAGCCGGCCGGTCTCGGCGGCACCACGGGCCTGAGCTTCTCGGCGGCCTCGGCGACGGGCGCCGGCAGCAGCGGCCGCGGCTCGTCCAGCCGGCCGACGGCGGCGAGGAACTTCTGCACGCCCTCGAAGAGCACCGCGCCCGTGTATTCGCCCGCCATCGGCAGCACGTCCTTGCCGAAGACGCGGGTCTCGAGCCCCTTGCGGCGCAGGATGTGGTTGAGCGCCTGCTCGATGAACTCGGGCTGGCCTTCCTCCACCATCAGCACCGCGCGCTTGTCGGCGCAGAAACCGGCAATCTCGCTCTCGAGATAGGGGTAGGTGACGTTCATCACGTAGATGGGGATGCGGCTGTTGCCGTAGATGTCGGCCAGGCCCAGGCGGTAGAGCGCGCGCATCAGCGTGTTGAAGATGCCGCCCTGGACGATGATGCCGACGTCGCCCTCGGCCGGACCGAAGAATTCGTTGAGGCGGTTCTCCTCCAGCCAGCGGATGGCGGCCGGCAGCCTTCGTTCGATCTTCTCGACCTCGTGCAGGAAATTGGCCGGCGGCAGCACGATGCGGTTCGTGTCGCGCACGGGGTTGTTCATCGCGTCCTGGAGCCGGAAGGCCGGCGGGCGGTTGTCCTTGGCGATGAAGCGGCCGTAGACGTGGCAGGCCCGGATCCTGAGCTCCATCATCACCGGCGTGTTCGAGGCCTCCGACAGCTCGAAGCCGCGCTCCACCATCTCCACGATCTTCGGCAGATGCGGACGCGGGTCGAGCAGCCACATCTGCGACTTCATGGCGAAGGCATGGGTGCGCTCCTGCATGATGGAGGAGCCCTCGCCATAGTCCTCGCCGATGATGATCATCGCCCCGCCCCGCACGCCGCCGGAGGCGACGTTGGAGAGCGCATCGGAGGCGACGTTGGTCCCGACCACCGACTTCCAGCTCACCGCGCCGCGCAGCGGATAGTTGACGGAGGCCGCCAGCATCGCCGCAGCCGCCGCCTCTGAGGCCGACTGCTCGAAATGCACGCCGAGCTCCTCCAGCAGCGGCACCGCATCCGCAAAGACATCCATCAGATGCGAGATCGGCGCGCCCTGGTATCCGCCGAGATAGGCGACCCCGGACTGCAGCAGCGCCTTCGTGACGGCGAGAATCCCCTCGCCGCGGAACTCCTGGCCCGCGCCGAGCCGGAGCTTTTCGACCTCCTTCTTGAACGACCGCTCGGCCAATTCGCGACTCCCTTGCCGTCGCCGCCCCGCGCCTTTTACGCGGGCACGAGGGCGAGCACCCTGAGCGGCGAGCCCGAGCCGCCCACGATCTTGAGCGGCGGGGCGATGACGATGGCTCCCGTCGGGGGCAGCTGGTCCAGATTGGCGAGCGAGGCCAGTCCGAACTTGTTCGCCCCGTGCATCAGCGTGTGGCAGGGAAACGGCGGATCGAATTTCGCCGCCTGGCCGGCATCGGTGCCCACCGTCTCGACCCCGACGCCCAGGATGTCGCGCTCCTCCGCCAGGAATTTCGGCGTGCGCGGATCGAATCCGGGGCTGTGGGGGCCGTCCTCATGGATGTTGAGGAAGGATTCCGGATCCGTGCGCTTCGACCAGCCGGAACGCACCAGCACCCAGGAATGCGGCGTGATCCGCCCGTGCCGCTCCTCCCAGGATTCGATGTATTCCGGGGTGAGCAGAAAGTCGGGGTCTTTTTCGACCTCGTCCACGATGTCGATGACGAAGGCCGGGCCGATGAAGCGGTCCACCGGAATCGTGTCCGTCGCGTTGCCCTCGTAGTCCTTGCCGGTGATCCAGTGGATCGGCGCGTCGAAATGGGTGCCCGTGTGCTCGCCGCAGGCGAACTTGTTCCAGTACCAGGCCGGCCCGCGCTCGTCGTAGCGCGAGATCTCCTCGATCGAGAACCCCGGAGACGGCGCGAATTCCGGGGGAAGCTGGATCACCGGCGTGCCGGGATGCAGCGGCTGGGTGAGATCGACCACCCGCACCTTCCCGCTCATCAGCGCCTCGACGAGCGCCGCCAGAACCGATCCGTTGCCATCCGCCGCCATCTGCACCTCTCCTCCTGATCTCTCCCGCCCGCGGACCGCCGGTGGCGGTCATGCCATCAATCAATATGGACGCGGCCGACCCGTCCTGCCAAGGGCGCCGGCCGGGGGGCACGCCGCCATTCCCCGGACATTATTTTAAGCATAAACTTTTTCATTGACCAGCCCCTTTTTCGCCCATACCATTTTCCGGTGGACCGGACGGGACGGCGGGTCCGTGCGACGGCTCTCCCGCCGGCGAAGCGAAGGGCGGGCCTGCGGAGCGCAACCCGCGCGTCCCGCCTGATGGCTTCAGGGAGCGATTGCGATGCGCATAGCCTGTCTCGGTGGCGGCCCGGCGGGGCTCTATTTCGCGATCTCGATGAAGCTGAGAGACCCGAGCCACGAGATCACGGTCTTCGAGCGCAACCGGCCGGGAGACACCTTCGGCTGGGGCGTGGTGTTCTCCGACCAGACGCTCGAGAACCTGGAGCGCAACGATCCCGTCACCGGCCGCCAGATCAACGACCGCCTGATCCACTGGGACGATATCGAGGTGCACTTCAAGGGCGCGCTCGAGCGCTCCACGGGCCACGGCTTCTGCGGCATCGGCCGCAGGCGGCTGCTCAACATCCTCCAGGACCGCTGCCGCCAGCTCGGAGTGGACCTCAGGTTCGAGGTGGAGATCGAGCCCGACTTCGTGGAGCGGGACGACTTCGACCTCTTCATCGCCTCCGACGGCATCAACTCGAAGATCCGCACGCATTTCGCGGAACATTTCAAGCCCGACATCGACGTCCGGCGCAACAAGTACATCTGGCTCGGCACCCACAAGGTGTTCGAGGCCTTCAACTTCATCTTCGAGGAGACGGAGGCGGGCTGGATCTGGGCGCATGCCTACCGCTTCGACAAGGACACCTCGACCTTCATCGTCGAATGCACGCCCGAGACCTGGCGGGGCCTCGGGCTCGACCGCATCGTCGACCATGACGAGACCTGCCGGGTGCTCGAGCGGATCTTCGCGAAATATCTCGACGGCCATGAGCTGATGTCGAACGCCCGCCATCTGCGCGGCTCGGCCTGGCTCAACTTCCAGCGGGTGCTGTGCGCGAACTGGCACTGGCGCAACATCATCCTGCTGGGCGATGCGGCTCACACCGCGCATTTCTCCATCGGCTCCGGCACCAAGCTCGCCTTCGAGGACGCGATCAAGCTGGCGGAGGTCCTGCACCGGACGGACCTGTCGCCGGCCGAGGCGCTCGCCGAATACGAGGCCGAGCGGCGGCTGGAGGTGCTGCGGCTGCAGAGCGCCGCGCGCAACTCCACCGAATGGTTCGAGAATGTCGAACGCTACACCCGTTTCGAACCGATCCAGTTCACCTATTCGTTGCTCACCCGCTCGCAGCGCGTCAGCCACGAGAATCTGCGCCTGCGCGACAGGACCTGGCTCGAGCGGGTGGAGCGCTGGTTTGCGGATCGCGCGACGGGCGGGCGCGTCAACCGCCCGATCCCCCCGATGTTCGCGCCCTACAGGCTTCGCGGCATGGAGCTCATCAACCGCGTCGTCGTCTCGCCGATGTCCATGTATTCGGCCCGCGACGGGCTCATCGGCGACTTCCACTTCGTCCACTACGGTGCGCGCGCGCAGGGCGGAGCAGGCCTCGTTTTCACCGAGATGACGGATGTCGCTCCCGAGGCGCGCATCACCCCGGGCTGCGCGGGAATCTGGAACGACGAGCAGATGCGGGCCTGGAAGCGGGTGGTGGACTTCGTGCACCGCGAGACGGAAGCGAAGATCTGCCTGCAGCTCGGGCATGCGGGCCCCAAGGGCTCCACCAGGGTGGCCTGGGAAGGCATGGACGAGCCGCTCGAGGAAGGCGGCTGGGAGGTGATCGGCCCCTCGCCCGTGCCCTGGTCGCCGCGCAATCCGGTGCCGCGCGAGATGACGCGCGAGGACATGGAGCAGGTCATCGCCCAGTTCGTGGCCGCCACCGAGCGCGCGATCGCCGCCGGCTTCGACATGATCGAGCTGCACGCCGCCCACGGCTATCTCCTGTCCGCCTTCATCACGCCGCTCACCAACCGGCGCACCGACGAGTACGGCGGCAGCCTCGAAAACCGTCTGCGCTTTCCGCTCGAGGTCTTCCGCGCGATGCGCGCCGTCTGGCCGCAGGACAGGCCGATGTCCGTGCGCATCTCCGCCCATGACTGGGTCGGCGAGGAAGGCGTCACCCCGGACGAGGCCGTGCTGATCGCCAGGGCCTTCGCCGAGGCCGGCGCCGACATCATCGACGTGTCGGCCGGCCAGACCTCGCGCCGGGCGCGGCCCGTCTACGGGCGGATGTTTCAGACGCCGTTCGCCGACCAGATCCGCAACGAGGCCGGCGTGCCGACGATCGCCGTCGGCAACATCTACGAGACGGACCACGTGAACTCGATTCTCGCCGCCGGCCGCGCCGACCTCGTGGCGCTGGCCCGGCCGCACCTCATGGATCCCTACTGGACGCTGCGGGCGGCGGCCCAGCTCCACTACCACGACGCGCCGGTGCCGAAGCCGTATCTGTCCGGCTTCGAGCAGCTCGAACGCAACCTCGAGCGCGCGGACCAGATGCTGGTGATGAAGGTCTGAGCGCGGGCCGCGCGGGCAAGGGGGTCACGTGATGGCCGAGACGCGACGGCATGTTCTGGTCACGGGTGCGGGCAGCGGCATCGGCGCCGCCATCGCCCGGCGCTTCGCCGCGGCGGGCGATCGGGTGACGCTCGCCGGCCGCACCCGCGCCAAGCTCGAGGCGGTGGCGGCCGACTGTCCGGGCGGCCGGGCCGTCGTGATGGACGTGAGCGATCCCGAAAGCATCGCGGCTGGCCACGCGGAGGCGGTGGCGGCCTTCGGCCCGGTCACCGTTCTCGTCAACAACGCCGGGATCGCGCCCACCGCCCCCTTCGAGAAGACCGACCTTGCGCTGCTGCGCGAGGTGATGGCCGTCAATCTCGAGGGCGTGCTGCTGCTCACCCGTGCCGTGCTTGCGGGCATGCGCGAGCGGGGATTCGGCCGCATCGTCAACATCGCGAGCACCGCCGGGCTCAAACCCTATCGCTACTGCGCGGCCTATGCGGCGTCCAAGCACGCGCTGATCGGGCTGACCCGCGTGCTGGCGCTCGAGACCGCCGGCCACGGCATCACGGCCAACGCCGTCTGCCCCGGCTTCGCCCGCACGCCGCTCGTGGAACAGGCGGTCCAGCGGATCGTTGACCGCACGGGCAAGGCGGCCGAGGAGGTGCTGAAGGCCTACACGGCGGACAACCCGCAGGGGCGGCTCATCGAGCCGGAGGAGATCGCCGCCCTCGTTTTTTATCTCGCCAGCGCCGACGCAAAGGGTATAACAGGGCAGGCGCTGGTGGTGGCCGGCGGGGAAATCATGGGATGACGACGAAGGTCCGGGAACGGGATGAGCGGGCGGCCGCGCCCGCGGTGATCGAAAAGCTCGGCGGCGGCGCGCCCCATTCCAAGCAGTCGCTCAGGCTGTGGCTGAAGCTTCTGAGCTGCACGACGGTGATCGAGAACTGGCTGCGCAACCGCCTGCGCGCCGAATTCGGCACGACGCTGCCGCGCTTCGACGTGCTCGCCGCGCTTGACCGCCACCCCGAAGGCCTGCGCATGGGCGAGCTGTCGCGCTATCTTCTGGTCTCGAACGGCAATGTGACGGGAATCGTCCAGCGGCTGGAGGAGGAGGGCCTGATCGAGCGCGAGCAGGCCCCGAACGACCGCCGCGCCATCCGGGTGCGGCTGTCGCCGAAGGGCCGGGCGCTCTTCGCGCGCTGGGCGGCCGAGCACGAGGGCTGGGTGGACAGCCTGTTCTCCGAGCTGTCCACCGCCGAGATGGAAGAGCTCATGGGCCATCTGCGCCGCCTCCAGGAATCGCTGGCCCGTCGCGGAATCCCCGGAAAGGAGCGCTAGCAGCACCATGATCGCACGCCGCGGCCGTCTTGCGCCCGAATCCTTCAAGCCTGAACATTTTCGCTGGGACTGGGACGCACCCGTCGCCACGATCACGCTTGCACGGCCGGAGAAGAAGAACCCGCTCACCTTCGAGTCCTATGACGAGCTCGCCGACACCTTCCGCCGGCTGGCCGCCACCCCGGAGGTGCGCGCCGTCGTGCTGACCGGCGCGGGCGGCGATTTCTGCTCCGGCGGCGACGTCTTCGAGATCATCGGCCCCCTCACGGAAATGACCATGCCGGAGCTGCTCGCCTTCACGCGCATGACCGGCGATCTCGTGAAGGCGATGCGGGCGGCGCCGCAGATCGTGGTGGCCGCGGTCGACGGGGTTGCCGCCGGCGCGGGGGCGATCCTCGCGATGGCGGCGGATCTCCGGATCGCGACCCCGCGCGCGAAGACGGCGTTCCTGTTCACGCGCGTGGGGCTCGCCGGCTGCGACATGGGCGCCTGCGCGATCCTGCCCCGGATCATCGGCCAGGGCCGCGCGGCCGAGCTGCTCTACACCGGCCGGGCGATGACGGCCGAAGAGGGGCTGGCCTGGGGATTCTACAATCGTCTGGTGGCGCCGGAGGCGCTGCTCGAGGAGGCGCGGGCGCTTGCGCGCCGCCTCGCGGAAGGGCCGATGTTCGCCCATGCGATGACGAAGCGCCAGCTCGACCAGGAATGGGCGATGAGCGTCGAAACCGCCATCGAGGCCGAGGCCCAGGCCCAGGCCATCTGCATGCAGACGCGGGACTTCCGCCGCGCCTTCGAGGCCTTCGCGGCGAAAAGCAGGCCCGTCTTCAAGGGGGACTGAGCGTGGACCGCAGCCATCTCGCCTGGCCCTTCTTCGCGGACCGCCACCGGGCGCTGGCCGCCGAGGTCGCGGCCTTCGCCGCCGCGCATCTCGAGCCGGAGGCGCCGGAGCCCGCCGATGACGCGGCGCTCGATGCGCGCTGCCGGGAGCTGGCGGCGGCGCTGGGGCGCGCGGGTCTGCTCGCCCATGCGGTGGCGGGCGGGGAGTCGGAAGGCCCGCTCGACGTCCGCAGCCTGTGCCTGATCCGCGAGACGCTCGCCTTCCACGACGCCCTCGCCGACTTCGCCTTCGCGATGCAGGGGCTGGGCTCGGGGCCCATCTCGCTCTTCGGGACGCCGGAGCAGAAGGCACGCTACCTGCCGAAGGTGGCCGCCGGCGCCTGGATCGCGGCCTTCGCGCTGTCGGAGGAGAACGCGGGCTCGGACGCGGCCGCCCTCGAGACGCGGGCCGTGCGCGACGGCGACGGCTGGCGGCTCGACGGCGAGAAGCTGTGGATCTCGAACGGCGGCATCGCCGACTTCTACGTCGTCTTCGCGCGCACCGACCCCGATGCGCCCGCGGGCAAGGGGGTGAGCGCCTTCATCGTCGAGGCCGGAGACGACGGCTTCGAGATCGCCGAGCCCATTCCCGTGATCGCGCCGCATCCGCTCGCGCGCCTGCGGTTCCGGGGGCTGCGGCTCGGTCCGGAGCGGATGATCGGGCGCGCGGGCGAAGGCTTCAAGGTCGCGCTGGCCACCCTTGACGTCTTCCGCTCGACGGTGGGTGCGGCCGCCCTCGGCATGGCGCGCCGGGCGCTCGATGCCGCGCTCGAGCGCGCAGGCAGCCGCAGAATGTTCGGCGGCCTGATGGGCGACCTGCCGCTCGCCCAGGAGATGCTGGCCGAGATGGCGCTCGAGATCGATGCGGCGGCGCTGCTCGTCTACCGCGCGGCATGGACCAAGGATTCGGGTGCTGCGCGCGTCACCCGCGAGGCGGCCATGGCCAAGCTTTATGCGACGGAGGCCGCCCAGCGCGTGATCGACCGCGCGGTCCAGCTCCACGGCGGGCTCGGGGTGCGGCGCGGCACGGTCCCCGAGCGGCTCTATCGCGAGATCCGCGCGCTGCGCATCTATGAGGGCGCGAGCGAGGTGCAGCGCCTCGTCATCGCCCGCGAGACGATCCGGGCGGCCGGCGCGCGGGGAAGGGAGGAAGGTCCGGCATGAGCGAGCGGGAGCGGTCAGCACGACGGCAGGACGGCGTGACGGCGCGTGCGGGCGGGCGCCCGCCCGGCGGTCCGCACCAGGTGCTGCTGCCGCCCGGCTGGGAACGCCCGCAGGGCTACGCGAACGGGATCGCCGCCAGCGGCCGGCTCGTCTTCGTCGCCGGTCAGGTGGGCTGGGACCGCGCGGGCCGCTTCGCGCCGGATTTCGCGGGGCAGTTCCGCCAGACGCTCGAAAACACCCTCGCCGTGCTCGCCGAGGCGGGCGCGGGACCCGAACATGTGGTGCGCATGACCTGGTACGTCACGGATCTTGCCGCCTACCGCGCCGCCCTGCCCGAAATCGGCCGGATCTACCGCGCGCTCATGGGCCGCAACTATCCCGCCATGGCGGTGGTCGAGGTCAGCGGCCTCGTGGAACCGGAAGCCCTGCTGGAGATCGAGACCACGGCCGTGGTGCCGGATGACGGATCGCAGGGCCGTCCCTGAAACGGCCTTGCCGGCTGTGTGGCGGCCAATTGCGTTCGATCGGTTTGGTCGATAAGTCTCATCAATAAAATCTGACTAGTAGCTGTCTTGAAGAAGACGGCGGGGCGTCCCACATCGGATTCGTGACCGCGGGGCGCAAACCGGCCCTGCGCATGGACCACGGCGATGGCCGCGCGCAATGACCGGCGCGGCAGCAGGCAAGGAGGACGCCCGATGACCACGAGAATCGATCTGCCCGACAACATCCGCAAGAGCGTGGCGGCGCTGCTCAACAAGCGGCTTGCAGATGCAGTGGTGCTGGCAAGCCATGCCAAGCAGGCCCACTGGAACCTGCGCGGGCCCGACTTCATCGCGCTTCACGAGCTGTTCGACCGGGTCGCGGACATGGCCCGCGCCCATGCGGACACGCTGGCCGAGCGCGTCACTGCGCTGGGCGAGGAGGCGCTCGGCACCGCGGAGCTTGCGGTCAGGAACACGGGGCTTGACGCCTATCCGGCCGGCCGGATCACGCAGGCCGACCACCTGAAGGCGATCGCCGACCGGCTCGGCGCCTTCGCCAACGCCCTGCGTGCCGGCATCGGCGAGGCCGAGCAGGCGGGCGACCTCGTGAGCGCCGACATTCTGACCAGCCTCGCCGGCGAGGCCGACAAGATGCTGTGGATGGTCGAAAGCCACCTCGGCTGACGCCGCGACCACGACACCCGCGCCCACGGCGCGACCCGAGCTTCCCTTTCCTCCCTCCCCTCGACGCCCCGTTCCGCCCGCGCGGCGGACGGGGCTTCTTCTTTCGGCCGCATGCGGATCCGGCGCGCAAGGCGCAGCCGGATACGTCCCGATATGGGACGGCCGGCCGCCGCCTCGGCGCTTGCACATGGTTTCAATTCCGTTAAAATTTTCCGGAACAGTCCGGCCGCGGCGCCGAAAGCGCCCTCCCGCAGCCAGAAGGACTGCCGGCACGGATCCTGCAGAGCGTGAACCGGACCGGGCGGATGTCCCGCAGACGGGAGGCGAAGACGTCATGGTTTCATGGATGATGGGTGCCGGAATCCTGCTCGCCCTCGCGCTGGGCGTGACCGCGCCGGCGCCGCGCGATCCGCTTGCGTCCGCACAGCCCCCCGTCTTCCGGGCGCTGCCCTGCAATCTCGACGCATTGGCCGCGACCCTCGAAGGCGAGGCCGGCTGGCGCGACATCCGGCCCGCGGCCATCCGCGACCATGCGCTCGCGGCCGAGCTGGCCGAGATGATGCCGTCCTTCGATCTCGCCTTCGTGCATCCGCGGAGCCGGGGCGTGCTGCTGGTCCAGGGCGCGCTGCTGGACGGCGGCGAGGCGCCCGGCGATCCCGCCTTCTGGGAAGAGGTCGTCAACGAGACGCGCCGGGCCTGTGCCGATACGGGCGTCGCCTGCGCGGTGGAGCGGCTGCCGGACGCCCCCTACGGCATCGCGGCGCGCACCCGGCTCGAGGAGGCCGGGCAGCCCGTCCGGCGCATCACCGTCGCCTTCGTGGCGCCCAACGCCTGCTCCTACGCCATCCAGTTCTCGGGTCCCGAGCGCAGCTTCAGCGAGCAGGACTGGCAGGAGCTGACGCACCGCCTTGCGTCGCTGCGCAAGATCGTCGTCAAGGCCCGTCCTTGAGGGATGCGGCGGGCGCCGGGCCGGCGCGCGCGCATCCTCAGCCGATGCGCGGCCCGAAAGCGAGCGCCGCCGCGAGCACCGCCAGCATCGCCCCCCACACCGCCAGACTCCAGCGCACCGACTGTTCGGCCGCGCGCCGCTCAAGCCAGGTCCGGGGCTTGACCCCGCGCCAGAGCAGCATGAGCTGGCCCGAGATGTTGAGGGCGACGACGTTGACGGCGAACAGCATCAGCGCCGCGGCCGCCTCGCCGAATCTTCCCGCGCCGGCCATGACGCCCGCCGTCACCGCGGGCGGCAGCAGCGCGGCGGCCACCATCACGCCGACAAGGCTCGCCTTCGCGCCGCTGAGCAGCGAAAGCGCCGCGGCCGCTCCCGAGGCGAGCGCGAGGATCACCGACGACCAGCCGACCCTGGTGCGCAGCATCAGCTCGGTGCTTTCCACCCGGTCCGGAAAGACCGCCCCCACGACGGCGCCGATGCCGAGGGCGATGAGAAGCCCCGCCACGCCGTTGCGCGCCGCGCGCGCGATGAGGTGCCGGTCGCCCAGCACCGCGCCGAGGGACAGCGCGAGCTGGGTGGACAGCAGCGGCGCGATGACCATGGCGCCGATCACCACCGCCACATTGTCCTCCATCAGACCCACCGCCGCCACCACCGCGGACAGCGCCGTAAAAATCAGGAAGTCGCGCCCGATCCCCAGCCCGGAGACGACGTCGTCATAAAGCTCCTCGCGCGAACCGTAGTCGGAGTCGGCCTTGCGTCCCGCCTCGTCGGCCTCCTCCTCCCCTTCCCGGCGCGCGAGCGGCAGGCTCGCCTCCACCGGCAGAATCACGAGCCGCCAGTCATCGCCCGCGGGCGCGAGCACCGCCTGGAGTGCGTCGATGAGCTCCTGGCGGCCCTGCTTGCCGACGAGGACCGTGAATTCCACCTCGTCCTCGCCGGCGCGGCGGCTCCAGTGCAGGGGATCGTGGGCCTCGAGCACCCGTTCGACGTCGCCGCTCCAGCGCTTCGGCAGGACGATTCTGAGCTCGCGCAGATCCGTCTCCATGGCCCGTCCTCCCTTGCGCTCCTTGCGCCGCGGGCCGCCGCCGCGCTCCCTCCCCTCCCTTGACAAGCCCCGGGGCGCTTGTCAAAGCAGGACATCGGCTTTTCGAACCGAACCAGGAGCTTGGCGCACCGGCGCCCGTCTCGTGCCGGCGCGCGCCGGCCTTCCGGCGCAAGACGAAGAGGGACCCGCCATGGCCGAAGTCCACCGTCCGCTGTCCCCGCACCTGCAGATCTGGCGCTGGGGCATGAACATGGCGCTCTCCATCATGCACCGGGCGACGGGCATGGCGACCGCGCTGGGCGCGCTGCTCCTCGTCTGGTGGATCGCCGCGGTGGCGATGGGGCCCGATGCCTATGCCTTCTTCCTGTCCGTCGCGCTCTCTCCCATCGGCAGGCTGGTGCTCTTCGCCATCACGCTTGCCGCGGCTTTCCATGCGATGACCGGGATCCGCCATCTGCTGATGGATGCGGGATTCCTGCTGGACAAGGGCTCGGCGAACGCCGTCGGCGTGGTGATCATCGTGGCCGCGCTCGCGCTTGCGGTCGGGATCTGGACGCTGGCCTACTGGTTTGCGGGCCTGCTCTGAGCCATCGCGCCGGGGTTCCCGCCGGATTGGGAAGGATGACCCGGGATGAGACGCTTCATCACGCCGCAGAAGAAGGTGGAGGGTCTGGGCGCCGCCCACGCGGGCCTTCACCACTGGTGGTGGCAGCGCCTGACGGCCGTGACAAACCTGCTGCTCGTCGTCTGGTTCGCGGTCTCGATGGCGGCGCTGGCCGGTGCCGACTACCAGACCATCGTCTGGTGGATGAAGGATCCTCTGGTGACCCTGCTCCTGGTCCTGCTGGTGGCGAGCGTCTTCTACCACCTGAAGCTCGGGCTTCAGGTCGTCATCGAGGACTATGTGCATGACGGCGCGCTCAAGCTCGTCGCCCTGTTCCTCAACGGTTTCGCAAATCTGATCCTGGGAGCGCTGAGCATCGTCCTCGTTCTCAAGGTCTCGCTGGGAGGGTGATCCGCGATGGCGGCCTACGAGATCATCGATCACGAGTTCGACGCGGTCGTGGTGGGCGCCGGCGGGTCCGGCCTGCGCGCGACGATGGGGTTGTCCCAGGCGGGGCTGAAGACCGCCTGCATCACGAAGGTCTTTCCCACCCGCTCCCACACGGTCGCAGCCCAGGGCGGGATCGCGGCGGCGCTCGGCAACATGGGCGAGGACGACTGGCGCTGGCACATGTACGACACCGTCAAGGGCTCGGACTGGCTCGGCGACCAGGATGCCATCGAATACATGTGCCGCGAGGCCCCGCGCGCGGTGATCGAGCTCGAGCACATGGGCATGCCGTTCTCGCGCACCGAGGACGGCAAGATCTACCAGCGTCCCTTCGGCGGCATGACGACCCGCTTCGGCGAGGGCCCGCCCGCCCAGCGCACCTGCGCCGCCGCCGACCGCACCGGCCACGCCATGCTGCACACGCTCTACCAGCAGAGCCTGAAGCATGACGCCGTCTTCTTCATCGAGTATTTCGCCCTCGATCTCATCATGGACGACGACGGCGCCTGCCGCGGCGTGATGGCCTGGTGCCTGGAGGACGGCACCATCCACCGCTTCAAGGCGCATGCCGTGGTGCTGGCGACCGGCGGCTACGGACGCGCCTACTTCTCCTGCACCTCGGCCCACACCTGCACCGGCGACGGCAACGCCATGGTCCTGCGCGCGGGGCTTGCGCTGCAGGACATGGAGTTCGTGCAGTTCCACCCCACCGGCATCTACGGCGTCGGCGTGCTGATCACGGAGGGTGCGCGTGGCGAGGGCGGCTATCTGACGAACTCCGAAGGCGAGCGTTTCATGGAGCGCTATGCACCGCACGCCAAGGACCTGGCATCGCGCGACGTGGTGAGCCGCGCCATGGCCCAGGAGATCCGCGAAGGCCGCGGCGTGGGCCCGGAGAAGGACCACATCCATCTGCATCTCGAGCATCTGGACCCGAAGATTCTCGAAGAGCGTCTGCCGGGCATCACGGAATCCGCGCGGATCTTCGCCGGCGTCGACGTCACGAAGGAGCCGATCCCTGTCGTCCCGACGGTCCACTACAACATGGGCGGAATCCCGACGAATTTCCGCGGCGAGGTCGTCTGCCCGAAGGACGGCGATCCCGACGCCGTGGTGCCCGGGCTGTTCGCCGTCGGCGAAGCGGCCTGCGTGTCGGTGCACGGCGCGAACCGGCTGGGCTCGAATTCGCTCATCGATCTCGTCGTCTTCGGCCGCGCCTGCGCGCAGCGGATCGCCGAGCTCGTCAAGCCGAATACGCCGCACAGGAGCCTGCCGAAGGATGCGGGCGAGCAGGCGATCGCCCGCCTCGACCGCTTCCGCCACGCGGACGGCGGCTCGCCGACGGCGGAGGTGCGGCTCGAGATGCAGAAGACGATGCAGGCGGACTGCGGCGTCTTCCGGACCGAGGAAATCCTCTCGGAAGGCATCGCCAAGCTCGAGAAGACCCGCGAGCGGATGGCGGACATCCGCGTCAACGACCGGTCGCTGATCTGGAACACGGATCTGGTGGAGACCCTCGAGCTCGACAATCTGATGGCGAATGCGCTGGTCACCATCCACGGCGCGAAGAACCGCAAGGAGTCCCGCGGCGCGCACAAGCGCGAGGACTATCCGGACCGCGACGACAAGAACTGGATGAAGCACACGGTCGCCTGGCTGGACGAGTCGGGCAAGGTCCGTCTCGACTACCGGCCCGTGCATGACTTCACGCTGAGCGGCGAGATGGATCCGATCCCGCCGAAGGAGCGGGTCTACTAGGACGCGGAGCTGCCGGTCCCGAAGGCGCGCCCCCGGGATCGCAAGGACGAGGACAGGTCGCGATGGCGAAGTTCACGCTGCCGAAGAATTCGCGGGTGAGGAAGGGGAAGACCTGGAACGGGCCGGACGGCATGGAGCGCCCGCGCCGGTTCCATGTCTATCGCTGGAATCCGGACGACGGGCAAAACCCGCGGCTCGACACCTATTACGTCGATCTCGCCAAATGCGGGCCGATGGTGCTGGACGCCCTCATCAAGATCAAGAACGAGATCGACTCGACCCTCGCCTTCCGCCGCTCCTGCCGCGAGGGCGTGTGCGGGTCCTGCGCCATGAACATCAACGGCCGCAACACGCTGGCCTGCACCCATGCGATCGCGGACTGCAAGGGCGACATCGTCATCCATCCGCTGCCCCACTGCGAGATCATCAAGGACCTGGTGCCGGATCTCTCCAACTTCTATGCGCAGTATGCGGCAGTCGAGCCGTGGCTGAAGGCGAAGTCGCCGCCGCCGGCGCGCGAGCGGCTGCAGTCCCATGAGGACCGCAAGAAGCTGGACGGCCTCTACGAGTGCATCCTGTGCGCCTGCTGCTCCACCTCCTGTCCGAGCTACTGGTGGAACAGCGAGCGGTATCTCGGCCCGGCGGCGCTGCTGCAGGCCTACCGCTGGCTTGCGGACAGCCGTGACGAGGCGACCGGCGAGCGCCTCGACGATCTGGAGGACCCCTTCCGGCTCTACCGCTGCCACACGATCATGAACTGCACGGAGGTCTGCCCGAAGGGGCTCAATCCGGCCCGCGCCATCACCGAGATCAAGCAGATGCTGCTGATGCGCGCGCTCTAGGGACGCCCGCATCCCGGCCCATGCGCGCGGGTCCCCCGGCCTCGCCGGTTCGCGGGTCAAGCCGGCGAACCACGATTCAGTGATCAGTCGTCAGTCATCGGTCATCGGCGACCGGCCTGGTGAGCACCGCCCGCCGGCACTCTCTCTTCGTCGTTATCCGACACTGCTCTCCGGCACCCAATCTCCTCGTCACCCGCCGGCACTTTCGCTTCGTCACGCGCCCCCCCTTTCTTCGTCACCCACCGGCACCCTATCTTCGTCACCCGCCGGCTCGACCGGCGGGTCCAGCCGCCAGCGGGGCCGACCTCCGGAGCCGGGTGCTGTCACCACCGTGGGCTGGGTTCGCCGGTCAAGCCGGCGAGCGACGATTCAGTGACCAGTCGTCAGTTGTCAGTCGTCAGCCAGCGGAACGGGGAGCGGCAGCGGCGCGTGCATGCGTACTCCTCGTCACCCGCCGGCACTCTCTCCTCGTCACCCGCCGGCTTGACCGGCGGGTCCAGCCGACGGTCGAAATGCCCTCCGGCGCCCGGGCCGACACGCAGGCCTCATGGGTTCGCCGGTCAAGCCGGCGAACGACGCGAGGGGGAAGCGTTACCCGCCACTACTCTTTCTTCGTCACCCGCGGGCTTCGATTGCGTGGCCGGTGCGGCTGGGCTAGCCTGTGACGGGAGCCGTGGCCGCCATGTCCACGGGCCCGCGGACGCAGCAGCAGGGTCGAGATGTCCCTCTACTTTCCGATCGCCGAAGTCGCCTTCAACATCTATCTGATCGTCGCGATCGGCGCGCTTGTCGGCCTGCTGTCGGGCATGTTCGGGGTGGGCGGCGGCTTTCTCATCACGCCGCTGCTGATGTTTCTCGGCGTACCGGCGCCGGTTGCGGTGGCCACCGGCGCCAATCTCATCACCGCGTCATCCGTCTCCGGTGCGCTGGCCCATGCGCGCCGCGGCGGCATCGACATGAAGATGGGCGCGATTCTCACCATCGGCGGCGGGGCGGGTGCGGTCGCCGGCGCCTGGCTGTTCGGCGTGCTCAAACGGCTGGGACAGCTCGACGTGGTGATCGCCTCGACCTACGCCCTGCTCCTCGGCACGGTCGGCGCGCTGATGCTGCTGGAATCGCTGGCCGCGCTGCGCCGCCAGCACGGGCACCCGGACGGCACCCGGCCGCCGCCCCGCCGCCGCCACGTCGGGCTGCGCTATGCGCTCCCGTTCAGGATGCGCTTTCGCGCCTCGCGGCTCTACATCTCCGCGCTGCTGCCGCTCGGGGTGGGATTCGTCGTCGGCGTTCTGGCCGCGGTCATGGGCGTCGGCGGCGGCTTCCTGATGATCCCGGCGATGATCTACATCATCGGCATGCCGGCATCGGTCGTCGTCGGCACCTCGCTGTTCCAGATCGTCTTCGTCACCGCCTTCGCGACCATGCTGCACGCGACCCAGACGCAGAGCGTCGACATCATGCTCTCGGCGGTGCTCGTCATCGGCGCGGTGGCGGGCGCGCAGTACGGCGCCCGGCTCGCCAGCCGCGTGGCCGGGGTGGAGTTCCGGGTCCTGCTCGCGCTCATGGTGCTGCTCGTGGCGCTCAGGATGGCCTGGTCGCTCTTCGTCGCGCCCGAGACGCTCTACCGCATCGAATGGGGGCTCGGATGAGGCGCGCAGCGACCAAGGCCGCGATCGTCCTCATCTGGGCCGCATTCGCCCTCATGGGAGCCGTGGCATCACCCGCCGCGTCTGCCGCAGCCCCGGCGGCCTACCGGATCGTCCCCGATGCGAGCCATCGGCTGGTCAGGCTCGGCTATGACTTCCGCGGGGCGGAGCTCGTGCTCTTCGGTGCGATCGCCCCGCCGGTTCCCGAAGGCGCGAAGGCCGACGTCGTGATCGCCATCACCGGCCCGCGCCGGCCGGCGGTGCTGTGGCGGAAGCGGCGGCTTGCGGGCCTGTGGGTAGACGAGAGGGTCGCGCAACTGCCCGCGGCGCCCAGCTTCCATGCGCTGCTTGCGACCCGGCCGGTGGAGGAGATCGCACCACCTGCGGTGCTGGCCGCCCGGCATCTGCTGCCCGGGACGCTGGATCTCGAGGCCGGGGCCGCCGCCGCGCCGTCTTCCGGCGCACAAGAAGAGCCGCTTTCGAGGGCGGTCGCCGAGGCGCTCAAGGCGCGGGGACTGGTGGTCGTCGCGACCGGGCCGCAGGCGGTGGAGCTGCGCGAAGGCGCGCTGTTCAGGGCCGAGCTGCGGTTGCCGGCCAACATAACCGAGGGGCCGTTTTCCGCCCGCATCCTGCTGCTGCGTGACGGCGAGGTGGTGGCCGAGCAGACGCTCCCGTTCGCCGCGCGCAAGACGGGCATCGAGCATCTCGTCGCGCGCGCGGCCCACCGCGCCCCGTTCCTCTATGGGCTGGCGGCCGTCTTCCTGTCGCTGTTCGCAGGCTGGCTCGCGAGCCTGTGGAGCCGCCGCCGCCCCTTCCAGTAGATTCCGGTGCAAAGCGCAACCGGCGCCCCCCAGAAAGAAGCCGGGGCGCGCGGCCCCGGTGTCGCGCTCCGGCCCGTGCGGGCGATGACCCGCGGGATCATTCCGCCGCCACCATCGCGGGCGCGCGCGCCAGCGAGAAGACGAGGTGATCGCCGCGGTCCTCGGCACTCAGGAGCCGCAGCCCCGCATGATCGCAGTAGGCGGGGATGTCCTCGATCAGATGCGGGTCATCGCCGATCAGACGAATCTCTCCGCCCGGCTCCACCTCGCGCAGGAATCGCCTGAGTCTGAGGATCGGTTGCGGCCGCCGCAGGCCGCACAGATCGAGACTGTGCATCTGAGCCGCTTCCTCTCGTCGCCCGTTCCCTTTGAGTCGCATGCGCCCTGGCCGGCGTCCTTGAGACCCGGCGGCCACCCCGCCCCGCCGGGTTTCCTCCATGCTGGCGTAAAAGTCTCAACAGGGCCTTAAACGGTGCGAACAATTTCCCGCGAAAGGCCGGAGGCAGGAACCCCTCGGTCCTGCAAAATCGTGGAGTCACCGCGGCGGGCGCCGCCTAGCGGGCGCCCTCCTCCCGGCCCGCCGCGACGATCCGGGCGATGAGAGCCGGGTCGTCCGGGAGCAGGCCCGACTTCGGCAGCCGCGGCACGAGCTCGCGCCACTTGGGCCACATTGCGTAAGCCTTCGCGAACAGGGGCAGCGCCTCCTCCACGCGGCCGTTCGCGGCGAGAGTCGCGGCGTGCCAGAAGACCATTTCATGATTGTCCGGCGCCAGCGACTCGGCGCGCGCGTAATGCTCCAGCGCGGCCGCCATGTCGCCGCGGGTCATGGCGGCATCGCCGGCATCCATCTCGTGGTAGGCGCGGGCGAGCGTCAGCAGGCGTTCGAGCTCGCCCAGGGGATCGGCGCTGTCCTCCACCCTCAGATCGAAGATCCGCTCCGCCCAGGGCGTGCCGCTGCGTGTGCCCGAGACGACGAGAAGCGCCGCGGACTGCCGGCCACGGATGTCCCCGCCTTCGGCCTCGGCGGCCTTGAGCGCCGCCATCAGCCGCGCCGCGAGATCACCCCGGGTCTCGCGAAAGGCCTTCGCCATCGCGGTGCAGACGGTGTCACGTTCCATGAGATTGGCCTGGACCGAAAAGCCCTCGCCGGTGATCTGGCAATGGGCGATGATGGCGTGCTCGCCCGTGTGAACCGCGACATGGCCGTGGGCGTCCACCATGGCCACCTGGCGCACGTCGGTGTGCGCATCCGTGGCGAGGAGCGCCTTGAGCGCCTCGGGCGCCGTCTTGCCCGCCTCCATCAGCGCAAGGCCGAGCGGGCCGTAGGACGGCTCGACGAAGCTTTGCGTTGCGACCGCACCCACCCCCGCCTTCGCCCAGGCGACCACCGAGCCCACCGAAAACCAGTGCGACTGGACGGCCACCCCGAGCTGCCCCGTCTCGGGATCGCGGGCGACGATGGAATAGGTGTGCGCGGGGCGGATGACCTTGAGTCCGGTCTCCTCCCCGGCCGGTGCGGCCGGCGCCACGGCGGCCGCGAGCAGCAGCACGGCGGCGACCATTCCTGAAAGCCTTGCGGGTGTCATCGCCATCCTCCCTCCTTGCCTGCCGGATCCGGTGCCCATCATGCCTCTTCTGCCGCCGCGGGAAAAGCGCCGCCGAGACGGGCGGCGATCGCCGCCTCCAGCGCGTCGCGCTCGGCGGCGGTGAAGACGAGGCCGAGCAGGCTGCGGCGCCAGAGCACGTCTTCGGCGCTCATCGCCCATTCGCGGGTCAGCATGTGATCAAGTTCCCGCGCACTCAGCCCGTGGCCCAGATTGGCGCCGAGGTCCGCGGGATCCTTCACATCGGCGAGAACCTCGGTGACCAGCCGGCGCCCGTAGGCGCGTGCGAGTCTCGTGCGCTGGTCGGCGGGCAGGAAGGGGTAGCGGGCCGCAAGTTCCTCGAGGAAGGCGGCGAAGCCGTCCGGCCCGTCGATCCCCTCGCCGCCCGGCAGCGGGGCATCCGCCGTCCAGGGGCCGCGGATCTTCGGAAACGCGGGCGCGAGCAGGTCGACGGCCTTCTGCGCCAGCGCCCGGAAGCTCGTGAGCTTGCCGCCGTAGACGACGACGAGCGGCGGCCCCGCGCCCTCGCGCTCCAGATCGAGCACATAGTGGCGGCTTGCGGCCGTCATGGAGCGGGCCTTGGGGTCGTAGAGCGGGCGCACGCCTGCGAAGGCCAGGCGGATGTCGCGCTCGCGGGGCGCGGAGGTGAAGCTGCGGGCGAGCGCCTGCAGAAGGTAGCGGATTTCCCCCGTCGTCGGCGTCGCCCGGCCGGGATCGCCGACGAAGGGGCTCTCCGTCGTGCCCACCAGGTGATGGGCGGGGCCGAAGGGCAGCACGAAGACGACGCGCCCGTCCGGCTGCGGCAGCAGAAAGCCGTCCTCGCCGGGATAGAGCCGGTCGACGACGATATGGCTGCCCTGCACGAGCGTGAGGTTGTTGCGCGCGCGCCGCCCCGTCAGCGGCAGGATCAGGCGGTTGACGCGGTCGACCCAGGGCCCCGTCGCATTGACGAGGGCGCGGGCGCGGACCTCCTCGCGCCGCTCGCCCGATTGCAGCGCGACGAGCCAGTGATCATCCCGCCGGCGGGCCTCGAGAAATCGGGTGCGGGTGCGGATCGCGGCGCCGCGTTCGGCCGCGTCGCGGGCCACGAGCAGGACGAGGCGGGCATCATGGGTCGCCCCGTCCCAGTAGGCGAAAAGCCGCCGCGGCGGCCGCAGCAGGGCGCGTGCGGCCTCCGGCGGCTGCCCGAGCCGTGTCGAGGCCGGCAGCGGCTCATGGGGTGCAAGATGGTCATAGAGCATGAGCCCCAGCCGCAGCAGAAGCGGGGGCGGGCCGTGGCCCGCCGGCAGCAGGATGCGCAGGGGCCAGACGATGTGTGCGGCATGGCGGAGCAGCCGCCGACGCTCGCCGAGCGCCTCGCGCACGAGCGCGAACTCCCCGTAGCGCAGATAGCGCAGCCCGCCGTGGATCAGCTTCGAGCTGGCCGAGGATGTGGCGGAGCCGATGTCGCCAGCCTCCACCAGCAGGACCTTGAGACCCCGGCCGGCGGCGTCGCGGGCGATTCCGGCCCCGTTGATGCCGCCGCCGATGACGACGAGGTCGACGTCCCGGCTCATGCGCTCCCGCCGCCCAGCCGGTCGCGGATCTCGCCGAGGCGCGTGTAGATCCCGAAGAAGACGTAGTAGACCTCGATCAGCACGCGCCACCCCAGCACCGCCAGCACGTAGACGATGAGCACGCCCACGAGCCGGCCGAGGCCGAAGGCCGCGCCGCCCGCATCGGCCATCATCGCCCGGTGCATCATCGGCATGCCGAAGAGCGCGGCGATCGCCCACAGCGTGATCAGAATGAGGCCGATCCAGTAACCGATCTTCAGGATCCGCGGCGCGACCAGCCGCTCGAAGCCGAAGAGATCCCTGAACCGGAAGGATTCGGACATGGCGCTTCTCCCTCTCCCTCGGCGCGGTTCACGTCCGCGCCGGCTGCGAGGCTAGGAGGCCCCGGTCCGCGATGCAAGCGCGGAACGGACAGGTGCCGCGCGCTTGTCAGCGGCCGGCATCCGCCGCTAGATGGGCCGCGGTCGTGCACCGCTGATGGGGGAGAGGAGGGAGACGGAGGAGATGAGCATCGACGATCTGCCGAAGGCGGAAGAGGAAATCGGCTTTCTCGTCATCGACCAGGGCACGACCTCGACCCGTGCGATCGTGTTCGACGGGCTCGGACGCCCGCGCGCCGTGGCGCAGGAGGAATTCCCCCAGCATTTCCCGCGTCCCGGCTGGGTGGAACACGATCCCGAGGAGATCTGGCGCAGCGTGCTGTCCACGGCGCGTGCGGCCTTCGAGAAGGCGGAAGCGGAAGAAAAGCTCGACGTGCTGGCGGTGGCGATCACCAACCAGCGCGAGACCACGGTGATCTGGGACCGGGCGAGCGGCGAGCCGATCGCGAACGCCATCGTCTGGCAGGACCGCCGCACCGCGGGGCATTGCGCCGCGCTTCGGGAGGAAGGACGCGAAGAGGAGGTGCAGCGCCGCACGGGGCTTCTGCTCGATCCCTATTTCAGCGCCACCAAGATCGCCTGGCTGCTCGACAACGTGCCGCGCGCGCGCGAACGGGCCGAGCGCGGCGAGCTCGCCTTCGGCACCATCGACAGCTTTCTGCTCTGGCGGCTGACGGGCGGGGCGCGGCATGCGACCGACGTGACCAACGCCTCGCGCACGCTGCTCTTCAACCTCGTGCGGCGGCGCTGGGACGACGAGATGTGCCGCCTGTTCGGCGTGCCGAAGGCGATCCTGCCCGAGGTGTGCGCAAGCGATGCGGACTACGGCCTCACCGGCGAGGACGTCCTTCCGCGCCCGCTGCCCATCCGCGGGATCGCCGGCGACCAGCAGGCGGCGCTCATCGGCCAGGGCTGCTTTGCGGCCGGGCGCGGCAAGATCACATTCGGGACGGGAGCCTTCGCGCTCGTCCACACCGGCCCGGCCCCGACGCGCTCGCGCAACCGCCTGCTCAGCACGATCGCGTACGAGATCGGGGACCGCGTCGCCTATGCGCTCGAAGGCGCGGTGTTCAATGCCGGAACCGTCGTCAAATGGCTGCGCGACGAGCTGGGTCTGATCCGGGAGGCGGCCGAGACCGAGGAGCTCGCTCGCAGCATCCCGTCCACCGAGGGCGTCTACTGCGTGCCGGCCTTCACGGGGCTCGGCGCGCCGCACTGGGATCCGGATGCGCGCGGGGTGCTGTGCGGGCTCACCCGGGGCACGACCCGCGCCCATCTGGTGCGTGCGGCGCTCGAGGGCGTCGGGCATCAGGTCGCGGACCTGCTGGAGGCGATGCGGGCGGACGGCGTGCGGCTGAAGGAGCTGCGGGTCGACGGCGGGATGGCTGCGAACGACTGGCTCATGGGTTTCGTCGCCGATCTTGCGGGCGTGCGGGTCCTGCGCGCGGACGTGAACGAGACGACGGCGCTGGGCGGAGCCTTTCTCGCGGGGCTCTCTCTCGGCGTCTATCATGCGCCCGACGAGATCGCGGCCCGCCTTGAGCCCGATCGCGAGTTCGTGCCGACCATGACGGCCCAGGTCCGCCAGCATCTGCGCCGCGGCTGGCGCGAGGCCGTGGCCCGCGCCCGCCTGCGCGAGGCCGCCGCGGACTAGGGCATCGGCGGCGGGTCGGGGAATCCCGCTCGCTGCCGCCCGCAGGCTCTGCCGGCCGGTTCAATCACTCTTCCTCTTCGTCACCCATCGGCTCGACCGGCGGGTCCAGCCGGCGGTCGAGATGCCTTCCGGCGTCGGAGCCGGCACGCAGGCCTCATGGGTTCGCCGGTCGAGCCGGCGAACGACGTATCAGTCGTCAGTGATCAGTCATTAGTGATCGGAATGGCCGGCGCCACCCGGCTCTCCCTCTTTGCGTCACCCGGCGGCTCGACCGGCGGGTCCAGCCGGCGGTCGAGATGCCCTCCGGCGTCGGGGCCGTCAGGCGCGCCTCATGGGTTCGCCGGTCGAGCCGGCGAACGACAATTCGGTGAACAGTCGTCAGTTGTCAGTCATCAGCCAGCGGAACGGGGAGCGGCAGCGGCGCGTGCATGCGTACCCCTCGTCACCTGCCGGCACTTTCTCCTCGTCACTTATCGGCCTGAAAGGCGGGGCCACTTTTTCCCTCGTCACCCGCCGGCTTGACCGGCGGGTCCAGCCGGAAGCGGAACAATCATGGGCCCAGGGGACGATGGTCACGCCTGAGGAGAAAGGCGTCCCTGAGGCGGTCGGTTATGTTGTCGTGTGGACATGCATGTGTCGACAAGGAACTCTGGAGGATAAGGCGACCCGCAGGGGGGAGTGCCGCAGCACGCGTCCCGTGCGTGCGGATATCATTCTGCACTTGACAAATAGCAACCTGGGGGGGGTAGTGGGGTCGGTGCCCGGTGGAGGTCACCGGGTGATCCGGGAGGGAAGCGGTGCACCCCGCGCATCGGGTCGGGGTTTGGGGGATGCGAGGGAGTGCTTCCCGACAGTGGAGCCGGTGCAGAAAAGCGGGCAGTGCGCCGTGTGCAGAGGGCGTGGTCCGCTGCGGAGGGGGGTTCCTTGCGCGCTTTCTGCGGTCGGCGGCTGGCTTGTCTTGACGGCAGGCCCGGGTCCTGGTGCAGACTGGTAAATGAGGGGAGTTCAAACCATGGCACATGCTGTTGCGATGTTCGATCATGGCGTGTGTGCCGCTCATGCGCGGCCCGAACATGACTCCAATGTGCGGCCTTTGACCGTGGATGAAATGGATGCGGTATGGGGTGGCGATTTCGCCGATGCCGTTGCCGGTGGAGCGGCCGCCGGATTCGGTGGTTTCGGCGGATTTGCCGCAGCGACAACGACCGAGGCCCTGCTTGCTGACGGCGTGGCATTGGGAGAAGCTTTGATTGCCGGTGCGGAGGTCGGCTTGGCCTTCGGCGTCGTCGGAGCTCTCGCGGGGGCGGCCGTCGCCGGTGCGATCTATCTCATTGCATCTTGATGCATTGGGCGGCCGGTCGCCAGCCACTGGAGATCCGCCATCCATGAAAGTGAAAGGACAGGAAGGATGATCCCGCCCTTCTTCAAGGACCCGCAGGCGGTGGGGCTCCTTTGGGGGTTGTGCGCGGTCTCGGCGTTGACCGGGCTCGCGCCCGCGCTGCGGCGCAAGCTGGTGCACCACGGTGAGAGGGGCGTGCGGATCGACTGGCGGAGCGCCTCCCGTCTTGCGGCCGCGGCGGTCGCGTGGGCTTCGGCGGCCTTTGCGGGAGCCTTCGCGGTCGCCACCCTGGCATACGCTTTGGTCCACTGACGCGTGGGGGAGGCGGGCGCATCGTCACCCGCCTCCCCTGTTCAACGACTCACAAGTCGCAAGCGCGGAAGCAGATCCGCCACGCAGGCTCCACCAGGCCGAGGCGCCGACCGGTCGGCAAGCGGTGTCATCGCGCTCCGCCGTCATGGAGCGGCAGCAACGCCCGCATCGCGATCCGTCGCGGGCGGGCGGCTCGTTCCTCATCCTTTCACCTGCGGCTTGACCGGTGGGTACCCGCCTTCAGCATCAGCCGGCGGGTCCGGCGGACGGTCGAGTTGACCTCCGGCGTCGGAGCCGGCACGCAGGCCTCTTGGGTTCGCCGGTCGAGCCGGCGAACGACGCCAAGGGGGTTCTTGCGGGCGGATTGGCTCCGCCCTGAAGACCGACCGCCGATGACCGACGACCGCTCCTGCGATCACCGATCCGGTTGGCCTTCCCCCTCCAGACTGCCTTCGAGCCGCTTGAAGATGACGCTGAAATCGAGATTGCCGAAGCCGGCCTCGACCAGCTCGCGGTAGAGCTCCTCGGCATGGTGGCCGAGCGGGGTCGCGGCGCCCGTCGCCTCGGAGGCGGCACGGGCGAGCTTCAGGTCCTTGTGCATCATCGCGGCGGCGAAACCAGGCTGATAATCCCGGTTCGAGGGGGCGGCCGGCACCGGGCCCGGCACCGGGCAGTAGGAGGTGAGCGACCAGCACTGACCCGAGGACTGGGAGGCGATCTCGAAGAACTTGTCGTCGGCCAGCCCCAGCCGGCGCGCGAGCGCGAAGGCCTCGGCGGTGCCGATCATCGAGATCGCGAGCAGCATGTTGTTGCAGATCTTGGCGGCCTCGCCGGTGCCCGGGCCGCCGGCATGGATGATCTTGCGCCCCATCTTCTCGAGAATGGGCTTCGCTTTCGCGAAGGCCTCGTCCGGGCCGCCGACCATGAAGGTCAGGGTGGCCGCTTCCGCGCCGGCGACACCGCCGGAGACGGGCGCATCCACCATGAGGAAGCCGCGCGCCGCCGCCTCCGCCGCGACCGCGCGCGCGGTCTCGACGTCGATGGTGGAGGAATCGATGAGCAGGGCACCGGACCTGGCGTGCGCGAGCACCCCGTTCTCTCCCAGATAGACGCCGCGCACATGCTCGCCGGCGGGCAGCATGGTGATCACGACATCCGCGTCGCGCACGGCCTCGGCGATGCTTCCGGCCGCCCGCCCGCCGGCCTCCGCGAACAGCTGCCGGCGCGCGTCGGCGACATCGTATCCCGTGACGTCAAAGCCGGCCTTCAGCAGGTTGCGGGCCATCGGCAGACCCATGTTGCCGAGGCCGATGAAGGCGATCTTCGTCATGGCTTGCTCCTTCCCCTTGCGGCCCGGATCCCGTCGACGCGCCCCGGCGCGGGTGGGCGGATCAGTCGAATCTGAGCTCCCGCTCGCCCAGCGGCGCGAAGTGGGCGGCGACCTCCTCCTCGCTCACGTCCTCGAGCCGCGCCGGATTCCAGCGCGGATTGTGGTCCTTGTCGATCAGGATCGCCCGCACGCCCTCGTAGAAGTCGTGGCCATGGGTGATGATGCGGTTGACGATCCGGAACTCCATCTTCAGATCCTCGTCGAGATCGATCTGCGCGCCGCGGCGCAGCTGCTCGGCGGTCACCTTCATGGAGGTCGGCGACTTCTTCAGCATCTCCGCCCGCGTGGCCTCGGCCCAGGGATCGTCATCGCCTGCGAGCGAGTCCAGCACCGTCTCGACACGCGGGCCCGCGAAATGCCGGTCGATCCGGTCCCTCCTCTCCCAGAGCGGCGGCGCGCCCGGATCCTCGTGAAAGCGGGCGAGAAGATCCGCCACCGCCTCCTCGTCAAGCCGCGGCGCGCCGAGGAGCGCCGCCCGCAGCTCGCCGACCCGCGAGGACGGCACCACATGGGTCGCCACCCCCAGCGCGAAGCTGTCGGCCGCCTTCGCGCGGTAGCCGGTGAACGCCAGATACCGGCCCGTCTCGCCCGGCAGCCGCGGCAGCACATGCCCGCCGCCGACATCCGGGATCAGCCCCAGCCCCGTCTCCGGCATCGCGAACAGCAGCCGCTCGGTCGCGACGCGGAAGCGGCCGTGGACCGAGACCCCGAAACCGCCGCCCATGGTGATGCCGTCGAGAATGGCCACATAGGGCTTGGGGAAATGACCGATGGTGCTGTTCATGCGGTACTCGTTGAAGAAGAACTGGTACCATTCATCGGTGCCGGCCCGGCCCGAGCGCGCGACCCGCACCACGTCGCCACCCGCACAGAAAGCCCGATCGCCCGCCCCCTCGATCAGCACCGCATCGACGTCCGGATCTGCCGCCCAGTGATCGAGCTCACGCTTGATCGCGATGCACATCGCGGTGGTGAGCGCGTTGAGCGCCTTCGGGCGGTTCAGCGTGATCACGCCGACGCGCCCGGCGCGCGCGAACAGGACCTCGTCGTCCGGGCGGAGCTGCGTAGCATCCCTGCGTTCCGTGTCCATGCGGGCACCCCTCCGTACCGATCCTGTCGGGCGGCCGGGAACGGGGACCCGGCCGGCGTCGCCGGCTCCTTGCCACAAGGCGGTCCCCGCTGCCAAGCTCTGCGGCATGAGCGAATCGCCTCTTGCAACCGGAGAGACGGCCGAGCGCCCGCAGCGGCTGCTGCTCGCGCTGGGCGCCAATCTGCCCGCGCGCGACCCGCAGACCGGCGCGATGCTCGAGCCGCCGCTGACGCTCGCACGGGCCGCCGCGATGCTCGCCGAAGCGGGGCTCGTGGTGCTCGCGGCATCCGCCATCTACCGCACGAGCCCCGAGGGCGGCGCGCCGGGCGATCCGGACTTCGCCAATGCCGTGGTGATGGTCGAGACCGCCGCCCCGCCCGGCGAATGCCTGCTGATCGCGAAGGCGCTCGAGGCCGCCTTCGGCCGCGATCCGGACGCATCGCCGATGGCGGCGCGCCCCCTCGACATCGATCTTCTCGACAGCGAAGGTCTCGTGTTTCCGGATGCGGAAGGCTGGCGGCGGGCCGCAGACGGCTCACTCCCTTCGCCGGGCCTTGTGCTGCCCCATCCGCGGCTGCATGCGCGCGCCTTCGTGCTGGTGCCGCTGGCGGACGTCGCGCCGCAATGGCGCCATCCGGTCACCGGCGAGCCGCTCGCCTCCCTTCTCGCCGGGGCGCTGGCGCAGACGGCGATAAGACCGGTTCCCTTCCGCCCCTGGCAGGATCTGCTGAAACCGCTCACGACGCGCTGACGGCCTGCGCGCGCAGCGGCGCGACCAGGCGCGCCGGTACCGGCTCGTCCAGCACCCCGGGATCGGCGCGCATGAGCACGGTGCAGTGGGCCAGGACCCGGAGCCACGCCCGCAGGCAGTCGGGATCGCTGCGCACGGCCGCCAGCACCGCCCGCCGGGCGGGCTCGGACAGCCTGCCCTCGATGAGCGCCCAGAACCAGCTTTCGTCGAAGCCCGTGGTTCCCGCCGTCGCCATGGCCGCCTCTCCCGAAGCCGCGACAGGCGAAAGACACCGCCTTTCCCGGCCGCGGGCAGGAACCCGCGCCGGTCGTCCCGCGTCATCAACGCCGACAAGCGCGCCGGTGTTCTCGAGACGAGGCTAGCGCGTCGGGACGGGGGGATCCTGGCGGTAGTCGTAGAAGCCGCGGCCGGTCTTGCGGCCGAGCCAGCCCGCCTCGACATATTTCACGAGCAGCGGGCAGGGCCGGTACTTCGAGTCAGACAGCCCCTCATAGAGCACCTGCATGATCGACAGACAGGTATCGAGCCCGATGAAGTCGGCGAGCTGGAGCGGGCCCATCGGGTGATTGGCGCCGAGCCGCATCGCCTTGTCGATGTTCTCCACCGAGCCGACGCCCTCGTAGAGCGTGTAGACCGCCTCGTTGATCATCGGCATCAGGATGCGGTTGACGATGAAGGCCGGGAAGTCCTCGGCCACCGCGATCTCCTTGCCGAGGCTGGTGACGAAGGCGCGCGCCGTCTCGAAGGTCTCATCCGAGGTCGCGATCCCGCGGATCAGCTCCACCAGCTTCATCACCGGCACGGGGTTCATGAAATGCATGCCGATGAATTTTTCCGGCCGGTCGGTGGAGGACGCAAGCCGGGTGATCGAGATCGAGGAGGTGTTGGAGGCGACGAGCGCGGTGGGCTTGAGCCCCTCGCAGAGCGCGCGGAAGATCGCCGTCTTGATCTCCTCCTTCTCGGTCGCCGCCTCGATCACGAGATCGGCGTCCTTCAGGGGCGCGAGATCCCCGACCGGGGTGATCCGCGCCAGCGCCGCGGTCTTCTGATCCGGCGTGATGATGCCGCGGTGGATCTGCCGGTCCATGTTGCGGGCGATCACCTCCATCGCGGCCTCGGCGCGCTCGAGCGAGACATCGCTCATGACCACGTCATAGCCCGCGAGCGCGACCACATGGGCGATGCCGTTGCCCATCTGGCCCGCCCCGATCACTCCGACCTTCCTGATGGCAAGCCCGTCCATGATTCCAACCTTGCGCCGGTCTGCCGTCTGCCGCAAGCCTTGCCGAACGCAAAACCCCCGGCGCGTCACCGCCGGGGGTCGCATCCAGCCGAAGCTCTCAGCCCTGCCTGGCCTTTTCGATCTCCTGGATCAGCTCGGGCACCGCCTTGAACAGATCCGCCACCAGCCCGTAGTCGGCGACCTGGAAGATCGGCGCCTCCTCGTCCTTGTTGATGGCGACGATGATCTTGGAATCCTTCATGCCGGCCAGATGCTGGATCGCGCCCGAGATGCCGACGGCGATGTAGAGCTCGGGGGCCACCACCTTGCCGGTCTGGCCGACCTGGTAGTCGTTCGGCACGAAGCCCGCGTCCACCGCCGCACGGCTCGCGCCCACGGCCGCCCCCAGCTTGTCGGCCAGCTCCTCGATGAGCTTGAAGTTCTCCTTGGAGCCGACGCCGCGCCCGCCCGAGACGACGATGCGCGCCGAGGTCAGCTCGGGCCGCTCGGACTTGGACAGCTCCGCCTTCACGAAGCGCGAGATCCCGGGATCCTCGGCGGCCGGGATCTCCTCCACGGGCGCGGCCGCATCTCCGTCCTTCGCCTTCTCGAAGGCGGTGGTGCGCACGGTGATCACCTTCTTCGTATCCTTCGAACGCACGGTGGCGATGGCGTTGCCGGCGTAGATCGGCCGCTTGAAGGTGTTCTCATCCTCGATCGCGATGATGTCGGAGATCTGGGCGACATCGAGGGCCGCCGCCAGCCGCGGCATCACGTTCTTGCCGAAGGTGGTGGCGGGCGCCAGAATCGCGTCATAGGAGCCGGCGAGCGACTTGAGCAGCGCGGCGAGCGCCTCCGCGGTCGGGTGCTCGTAATGGGGGGCATCCGCGTAGAGGACCTTCGCAACCCCCTCGATCTTCGCCGCCGCATCCGCCACCGCGCGCGCATTATGCCCGGCCACCAGCACATGCACGTCGCCGAAGTGCCGGGCGGCGGTGATCGCCGCGCGGGTGGCGTCATTGAGCTTGACGTTGTCGTGTTCCGCCAGAACCAGGGCCGTCATCAGATCACTCCCTCGGCTTTGAGCTTCTCGACGAGTTCCTGGACGCTCGCGACCTTGATGCCGCCCTGGCGCTTCGGCGGCTCCTCGACCTTGAGCACCTCGAGATGCGGCGTCATGTCGACGCCGTAGTCCTCGGGCTTCTTCATCTCGATGGGCTTGCGCTTGGCCTTCATGATGTTGGGCAGCGAGGCATAGCGCGGCTCGTTGAGGCGCAGGTCCGTGGTGATCACGGCGGGCAGCTTGAGCGCGACCGTCTCGAGCCCGCCGTCGATCTCGCGGGTGACCTCGACGCTCGCCTTGTCGTCGGCGATCTCCACCTTCGAGGCGAAGGTGCCCTGGGGCCAGCCCAGCAGCTCGGCCAGCATCTGACCGGTCTGGTTGGCGTCGTTGTCGATCGCCTGCTTGCCCAAGATCACGAGCCCGGGCTGCTCGTCCTCGACGATCTTCGCCAGAACCTTCGCCACCGCGAGCGGCTCGGTGTCGACGCCGTCGTATTCGACGAGAATGCCGCGGTCGGCGCCCATCGCGAGCGCCGTGCGGATCGTCTCCTGCGCCTGGGCGGGCCCGATGGACACCACGACGATCTCGTCGGCCTTGCCCGCCTCTTTCAGGCGGATCGCCTCCTCGACGGCGATCTCGTCGAAGGGGTTCATGGACATCTTGACGTTGTTGAGATCGACCCCCGAGCCGTCGGGTTTCACCCGCACCTTCACATTGTAGTCGACGACCCGCTTGACGGGCACGAGAATCTTCATCGCAAGCTGCTCCTCCTGCTCGGCAGGCCTGCCGCGTTTCCCCGCCGGCCGCCGCCGCCGGCCCGATGGTCCGGCCCGCAGCCGCCGGCGGCCAGCATTAGGCAATGGCGCGCCCGGCTGTCAATTCGTTGCTGCGCCGCACAAAAGGCGATCAGCGGTTGGCCCCCGGTTTCCAGAGGACATCGCCGCGGCCTGCGTCGTTCAGCAGCCGGGCGAGCACGAAGAGATGGTCCGACAGGCGGTTCGCGTAGCGCAGCGCCGCGGGATTGACGGGATGCGTGCGCATGGCGGCGACGATGGCGCGCTCGGCCCGGCGCACCACCGTGCGCGCGTGATGCAGATGCGCGCTCGGCACGCTGCCGCCCGGCAGAACAAAGCTCGTGAGCGGCTCAAGCCGCGCCGTCATCGCGTCGATCTCGCGCTCGAGCCGGGCGATCTGCGCCTCGGCGATCCTGAGCGCCCTGCCCTCCTCCTCGTCCGGCGTCCAGGGCGTCGCCAGATCCGCACCGAGGTCGAACAGGTCGTTCTGGATGCGCGCGAGCATCCGGTCGGCCTCCTCCAGGACGGCGCCCTCCCCGTCTTGCGCCGGCGCCGGCACCGCGAGTGCCGCGCGGGCAAGCCCGATCACGGCGTTCGCCTCGTCCACCGTGCCGTAGGCCGCCACCAGCGGATCGTCCTTGGCGAGCCGCCGGCCGCCCACCAGCGAGGTCTCGCCGGCGTCGCCGCCGCGGGTGTAGATGCGGTCGAGCTTGACCATCGCGATCACCCCTTCGCGAAGATGGTGACCAGCAGCAGGATCACGAGGATCGCGGTGGCCTGGATCGCGATGCGCCACTGCATCAGGCGATTGGAGCGCCGGCGGCTCTCGATCCCCGGCTTCGTCAGGTTGAAGACGCCGAGCAGGATGACGGCGAGCGCGGCGATGAGGAGCAGCGGCACGAGATAGAAGAGCACGGTGGCCATGGCTGTGTCCCCTTGACGGGCTGCCTGTGCGCCCTGCCTAGTCCATCAGCACGCCGCGGCCAAGGGCGAAGGCGACGACAGGCAGCCAGCCGAAGGCTCCGTTCGCAGGAAATATCCTGAAAACATGCGCCGAGCCGGATGGGGCGTCGATCCGTGGTGCGCGGCTCCTATCCTAATTCGCTCACGGAATTGTGATCAAACGTGATGGGTGCGGTTGTTGTCTTTTTCTCTTTCTCGTATTTTTATGTCGCGGCTCCCTGTGGAGCCTTTTTGGAACCCGACGAACAATGAAGGAGAGGAGGTAGTCGATGAAGGAGCGCCATCAAGAGCGTGTGTTTGCGCGCCAAATCGGACGTGCACTGACCTCTGACGAAATCGCCCACATCACTGGTAGCGGCCCGGAAGAGGACCCCTGCCCAAATCCAACACCTATTACGCCACCGCGGCTGCCTTCGCTTGGACCAGACGACTGTGGTGCAGCAATTTGCCAATGCAACGACGAATAGGAAATTCGTTCCCCGTAGCTAGTAGAGACGGGGGCGCGGTCATCGTGTGACCCAGTATGGAGAGGTGACGTGGTAAGCGGCACCTCTCCATTGTAGATATGTCGGATGCAAGTTCGTTTGCCATGAACACAAAAACTCGGCACCCCGATTGCATAATTTTCACACGTGAATGGGACGACCACGCAGTCGCACTAAAATTACGCCTATCGCAGATCGGAATTAGCTCACGAGTTGTAAGCTGGAGCAATTTTCCTAGTAACCATCGCGCATCAATTTCCTTTTCTGGCCGCGGAGAAACATCCATACCGTTAAACTTGTCCATTCACCCAGACCAAATATGCCATGCCAAATTATTCATTTTTCGAAAACTCCCTGCACGAAATTTCTCTTTCTGCATTAGCGCTAACGACGTGGAATTTGCAAAATCAGAAACAGAATCTTTTATTTTAGGAGCCTATGCGATCATTGCAGAAAAATATCGCTGCATTAACAACCCTATAAGCGGCTGGCTTGCATCATCTAAACCATTCCAGATTGAGTTGGCCCAGCAAATCGGATTTAATATCCCATCTACAATTATAACAAATGACCCATCAAAAGCGCTTCAGTTTTTACGAGACCATCCATGTGGAGTTGTCGCCAAATCAATGCGTCCAGGAATGTGGATTACAAAAAATGGAAATGTTGTGCCAACACTTGCAAGAGTTATAAATTCTGAAGATATTGAACGAAATAGATCCTCTATTTTGCAATGTCCAGTTATTTTCCAAGAATACATTTCTGATGGAAAGGATATACGAATAGTTGTAATTGGCCGCAATGTATTTTCGGCTTACATTAAAAGGCGATCTATAGATTATTTGACACCAGACTGGAAAATTGAATATTACCTAAATAGAAATATCTTGATAGAGCCAATTTATATACCCGACGATATAAGTTATTTATGTATCAAGTTAACCAGAGGATTAAATCTTGATTACTGCGTAATAGATCTCAGACGCGATTCAAATGGTAGAATATATTTCTTAGAGATAAACCCTTATGGCCAATGGCTATGGATGGACATGGTGAATAATAAATTTCCTTTACTTGATTGTTTCGCAAAATATGTGGCTAAGTTGCTGGACATAAACATTAAATCATGCGAAAAAATGCATTCAATAGCGAATTATTTGAAAAGAGAAACAATTATTAATGAGGCCAGGCTGACTTTTTCGGGTGAGTCTGAAGAAAAGACCTTTTTCTATTTTGAATAGAGACATATTAATAATGATAATGTTGTAATTTAAGTATTACGATGATTTTGTAATATCAATATCTCTATAGAATAAGTTCGTATCAATGCAACCATCTATTATTCTTAATATGAAAAATCCTAAGCGGGGAGGCATATGCAGATGCGCAGCGCGAAGCAAATCCTTGCAAAAACTCAGATACTATTTTATACAATCCATCTGGCTGCCATTGCGGTTTCATTCAGTCTCCTGGCAATAAGCGAAGCTCATGCGCGTGAAGAAGGGGCGCACTCAAACCTTTGCAAGTCCATACAGGACATAGTGGAGAAGATTGTAGAATATAAAGTAATTTTTGTCGGTGAGCTGCACGGAACGGAAGAAGCCCCCACGCTCGTTTCTTGCCTCGGGGAGGCCATCATATCGCAGCACGAGAGCCTCATGCTCGGGCTGGAACTCCCCGCGGAACTGGAAATCGACCTGTATAACTACATGGTCAGCGCGACGGCGGATGAGCGCACGTGGATTTTGAACAACTGGTTCTGGCGGGATGCCCATTACCAGGATGGGCGACGCAGCCGTGCCATGCTCGGGCTCCTGCGACGGGCACGGGGATGGAGGCAGCAGGGACACCGGGTCTTCGTGCATGCGATAGATTACTTCTATGATCCCGACATGCGCAAGGCTGCGGGGATCGATGCGAATCGGCGCAACGCCTTCATGGCAGCCCGAATCAAGGCGCTCATCGAAAAGGAGAAAACCGACCGCGTCGTGGTTCTGACAGGTCGAGGACATGCGCGCACCAGACCTTATGACAACCCCGCCTACGCAGATGATCCTCCCATACCGTTGCAGCTCGGCACCCTGCAGACATGGAGCATCGACGTATGGGCGGTGCAGGGCGAGCGCTGGTCCTGCTTCCGCGCACCCGGAACCAGCCGGCTCCGCTGCGGCGAGCGCCCGGTCGAGCCCCTGCGCCCTCATCCTGCGATCGCGGCACCGGTATATCGCCCCCTGCATGCAGATCCTGACGCCGCGTTTGACGCAGAACTCATCCTGCCGGCCTTTACCGCTTCTCCGCCTGCCTGGATGGATTTCGCATGGAATGACTGCGACCGTGTGCCTCCCACATGGGAGCCGTGCGCCTCACAGAGGCGGTGACGAAAGCAATCAGGCGGCGGATTCATGCGGGGACGGTGGATCATCTTCCCGCCGCCTGGCGCATGGCGGCTTACGCCGCCAGCACGCCGCGGCCAAGGGCGAAGGCGACGAAAGGCAGCCAGCCGAAGGCTCCGTTCGCACGGAAGAGTTTCAGCGCCAGCGCCGGATCGGCCGGGTCCAGCCGCCGCACCTGCCAGAGAAGATGCGCAAGCGCGGGCAGCAGCAGGCCGATCGTGACCGGCGGCAGCCCGGCCGCGATCGCGGCGGCCGCCATCATCAGCCAGGTGAGCGCGTAGAAGATCAGGACTCCCGCCTTCGTCCAGGGGCCGAGAGCGCGCGCACTGGAGCGGATGCCGGCCACCGCGTCGTCGCGCGCGTCCTGGAGCGCGTAGATCGTGTCATAGCCGAGCGCCCAGAAGAAGCTCGCCCCATAGAGCAGGAAGGCCGGCGGGTCGAGCCGCCCGTGGACGGCCGCCCAGCCCATGAGCGCACCCCAGGTGAAGGTGAGCCCCAGCACCGCCTGCGGCCAGTCCGTGATCCGCTTCATGAGGGGATAGACGGCCACCAGCAGCAGCGAGGAGGCGCCGAGGATCACCGTAAACCGGTTGAACTGCAGCAGCACGGCAAGGCCGGCCAGAAGCAGCAGACACAGGAAGACGATGGCGGCCCTCACGCTCACCTCGCCCGCGGGCAAGGGCCGGTCGCGGGTGCGGGCGACCCGGGCGTCGAGATCGCGGTCGAGGATGTCGTTCCACACGCAGCCGGCCGCGCGCATGACGACGGCGCCGATCAGAAACAGCGCCATCTGCCACCAGCGCAGCGGCTGATCCAGCGGAGCCGCCAGGGCGAGCGACCACCAGCAGGGCCACAGCAGCAGCCAGTAGCCGGTGGGCCGGTCCACCCGAGCCAGCTTCAGATAGGGACGCAGACGCGCCGGTGCGGCCGCCACGAGCGAACCCAGCACCGAATCGGGGGTCAGGCGCAGATCCGCCCCGCCCTCCGCACCGCCGCCCGCTCCGTTCCGTTTCGCCGTCATGCGGCAAGCCTAGCGCGGCCGGCCGGCCGGCGAAAGGCCGCGGCGCGCCGTGCCCCTCAAGAAGGGGCCGCCCCGCCGGCCGGGACGGGACGGCCCTTTCCGCATCTCTCGCGCCATCGGATGGCGCCCGCGCGGAGCGCCCCCCGGGGGCCTACTCTTTCTTGTCCTCCGGCAGCGGGATCGAGCGGAACAGCGCCTGATCGCCGCGCAGGATGCGCAGAAGGACGGCCTTGCGCCCCTCCTTCTTCAAATCGGCGAGCGCACGTGCGACATCCGCGACCGAGCTCACCCGCCGCCCGGAGATCTCGGTGATGATGTCTCCGGGGCGCACGTCCCGCATCGCCGCGCGCTGGCTCACGTCGGTCACGATCACGCCGTCGACGCTGTCGGGAATGTCGAAGCGGTCGCGCATCGCGGGGGTGAGCTCCGACAGGCGCAGCCCGAGCGACTCGCCCACGGACTGTGGCGTCTCCTGCCGGGGACCGGGGCCGGCCTCGTCGCTTTCGCCCAGCACCAGGCTCTTCGGACGCTCGCCGGTCGTGAGCGACAGCTTGAGACGCTTGCCGTCGCGCAGGACCTCGATCGAGACCGTCTTGCCGATGCCGGCGTCCGAGACGAGACGCACGAGCTCGTTGTTGTCCTTCACCTCCTTGCCGTTGAAGGCGACGATGACGTCCCCCGGCTTGATCCCGGCCCTGTCCGCCGGCCCGCCGGGCGTCACCTCGGCCACGAGCGCGCCCTTCGGCTCGTCCAGCCCCATGGCCTCGGCCGTGACCTTGTCGACGTTCTGGATCACGACGCCGATGTAGCCGCGCCGGGCGTAGCCGTACTGACGGATCTGCTCCACCACCCGCTTCGCAAGATTGGAGGGGATCGCAAAGCCGATGCCGATGTTGCCGCCGGAAGGCGAGAAGATCATCGTGTTGATGCCGATCACCTTGCCGTCCAGGTTGAACATCGGCCCGCCCGAATTGCCGCGGTTGATGGAGGCGTCGGTCTGCAGATAGTCTTCGTAGGGGCTGCCCGTCAGATTCTGGCGGTGGCGCGCGGAGATGATGCCCGCGGTCACCGTGCCGCCGAGACCGAAGGGATTGCCGATGGCGAGCACCCAGTCGCCGACGCGGGCGGTATCCGAATCGCCCCATTCGACATGGGGGAGCCTGCGGCCGGCATCGATCTTCAGCAGCGCGATGTCCACCTCCGCATCCCGGCCGACGAGTTTCGCCTCGTATTCCTCGCCGTCCTTCATGCGCACCGTGATGGTCTCCGCGCCCTGGACGACGTGGTTGTTGGTTACGATGTAGCCGTCGGGATCGATGATGAAGCCGGATCCCAGGCTGTAGAGCCGCTGGGCCGGCTCGTCATCCTCGTCCTCATCCTGGTCCCGATCGCGGTTCGGCCGCTGGCGGTTGAAGAACTCCTCGAAGAATTCCTCGAAGGGACTGCCCGGCGGCAGGCCGCGGAAGCGCGGCTGCTTGACCTTCTGGGTGGTCGAGATGTTGACGACCGCAGGCGACAGCTTCTCCACGAGATCGGCGAAGCTGCCGGGCATCTCGCGCGGCGCGGCCGCCGCCTCTTCGCGGCCCGCGGGGCCGATCCCGGCCGAAATGCCGATGAGCAGCAGGGCCGCGAGCACGCCGCACCCGATCCGGATCCGAAGTCTCTCGCGCATGTTCACGCGTCCTTTCCCGTCACCACGTTCTGTTCGTCGTCAAACCGGGCGCCGTCGGTCTGGGGCCCTGTCGGACGCCCGGCGGGCCCTCTCGCTATCCGTTCCACCCCTGCACGCGACGCATGTCCTTCCTGCGTCCCGCCCGCCTCAGCTCTCCTAGAGCACGCCGCGGGCGAGCGCGACCACCCCGAGCCCGACGACGACAAGGACCAGTCCCGCCGTCCGCAGCGCGCGGCTGCTCGCCTCCTGGTAGAAACGCGCCGCCGCTTTTACCAGCCCGGGCGCGGTCAACGCCAGCGCACCCTCGATGACGAGCACAAGCCCCAATGCGGCGAACAGATCCTGCCATGAGACCATCGGTCACCGGGCCCGTCACCGCCGCGCGCCGCGCTCCGCATCCCGGGCGCCGGCGCCCATGAGTTTCAGGAACTCGCTTTCCGGCGAAAGCACGACGGTGGTCTGGCCGTCGGCGAAGGTCTTGCGATAGGCCTCCAGCGTGCGCATGAACTCGAAAAAGGCGGGATCCTTCGAGAAGGCCTCGGCGAAGATCCGCACGGCCTGGGCGTCGCCCTCGCCGCGGATGCGCTGGGCATCGCGTTCGGCCTCGGCCAGGAGCACGGTGCGTTCACGCTCCGCCTGAGCGCGGATGCGCTGGGCCTGCTCCTGGCCCTCCGCGCGGGCCTCGGCCGCCTCGCGCTCGCGCTCGGTGCGCATGCGCTCGAAGATCGCCTTGGAATTCGCGATCGGCAGGTCCACCCGGCGCAGCCGCACGTCGACGACCTCGATGCCGAGACCTTCGGCCTCCCGGTTCACGAGATCCCGGATTTGGCGCATCAGCCTCTCGCGGTCGCCGGAGACGATGGTCTGGAAATCGGTGGCGGCGAGCACCTGGCGCATGTTCGAGACGAGCAGCGTGGCCAGCCGGTTGCTGGCCCCGTTCTCGTTGCGCACGGTCTGATACACGCGCAGCGGATCGATGATGCGGTAGCGGGCGAAGGCGTCGACCTCGAGCCGCTTCTGGTCGGAGGCGATCACCTCCTGGGCCGGCACGTCGAGATTGAGGATCCGGGCGTCGAAATAGGTCACCTGCTGCAGGAAGGGGATCTTCCAGTGCAGGCCGGGCTCTTTGACCACGCGCTTCGGATTGCCGTACTGCATCACGAGCGCCTGTTCGGTCTCGTAGACCGTGAACAGGCCGCAGCCCGCTACCGAGCCCAGGATCACGAGGGCGAGCAGCAGAAGAACGGTGCGCACGCTCATTGTCCGCCTCCCGTGCCGCGGCTGCGCCCGCCGGCCGCGCCCTTCGAGGCCTCGGGCAGCGCCATGTAGGGGATGACTCCCGGCCCGCCGGCCTTCGGATCGACGATCACCTTGTTCACGCCCTTGAGGATCTCCTCCATCGTCTCGAGATACATGCGCTTTTTGGTGATGTCGGGGGCGAGGCGATACTGTTCGAGCACCGCAAGGAAGCGGGCCACCTCGCCTTCTGCATGGGCGATCACCTGCTCGCGGTAGGCCTCGGCCTCCTGGATCATCTGGTTGGCCTGTCCGCGCGCGGCCGGGATGATCTGGTTGGCGTAGCGCTCGGCCTCGTTGCGGAAGCGCTCGCGGTCGGCCTCGGCGGCCTGGACGTCGCGGAAGGCGTCGATCACCTCGGCGGGCGGATCCACCTTCTCGAGCTTCACCTCGGTGACGAGGATGCCCGCGCCGTAGTCGTCGAGCACCTGCTGGATCTTCTGGCGCGCCTCCGTCTGGATGTTGCCGCGCCCCTCGGTGAGCGCCACCTCGATCGGCGTCTTGCCGATGATCTCGCGCATCACCGACTCGGCGACCCCCTTGACCGTAAGCTCCTGCGGCGGCTCGATGTTGAACAGAAACTGGCCCGCGTCCTTGATCTGCCAGAAGACGGTGAAGGCGACGTCGACGATGTTCTCGTCGCCGGTGAGCATCAGCCCTTCCTCGACCTGGCGCGCCGAGCGGTTGCGCCGGTCGCCCTGGTCGGTGAAGCCCACGTCGATGCGGTTCACATCGGTGACCGCGGGGGTGAGCGCGGTCTCGATCGGCCAGGGCAGGTGCCAGTGCAGACCCGGGCCCGTGGTGTAGACCCATTTGCCGAAGCGCAGCACCACGCCCTGCTCGTTGGGCCGCACCTGATAGATGCCGGTCGCGGCCCAGAGCACGAGAAAGACGATGCCGACCAGCGCGAGCCCGGCCCGGCCGCCTCCCGGCACGAGGCGCCGGATGCCCGCCTGCAGCCGGCGCAGCGATTCCTCGAGATCGGGGCCGGCACCCCCGCCCGAAGACGGCGGGCGCCCGCCGCCCCAGGGATTCTGCCTGCCGCCCCAGCCACCGCCGGAGGATTGCCACGGCATGATCGACCGCCTTTCGCGTCCCGCGTTCTTCTCGTCGCCGTTTGCCTCACCCGCCCGGGTCTTATATGGAAGCCGCGCGCAAGGCGCAATGCCGGTCGCCCGTGGCCGGCCGCGGAAAAGGCACGCATCGGCGATGACGAGGAACGGCGACGAAACCCTGTTGCGCGCGCTCGCGGGCGTGCGCGACCCGCGCAGCGGCAGGCCGCTTGCCCCCGTGCGCGAGGCCTGCCGCCTGATCGCGAAGAAGGACGGCGGCTGGCAGGCGCTCGTGGTGCTGCCCGGCGGGCTGGACCGCAGGACGGCGGACACGCTCGAACGCGCGATCGCCGAGGCGCTGGCGGCCGAAGGGCTCTCCGGCCCCGTCACCGTCGCGCTCGTCGCCGATCCCACCGCCGCCGGCACCCCGGGCGGCACCGCGCCGGCCGGTCATCGGCCGATGACGGGTGTCGGCGAGAGCGCAGACTCGGGGCTGAAGGAGGTCCGCCACATCGTCGCGGTGGCAAGCGGCAAGGGCGGCGTCGGCAAGTCGACGGTGGCCGTCAATCTCGCCGTGGCGCTGGCCCGGCGGGGACTCGCCACGGGGCTCATGGATGCGGACATCTACGGGCCCTCCGCGCCGCTGCTGCTGGGGATCCGGGCCAAACCGGAAGTCTCCCCGGTGCGGCGGCTGGTGCCGCTGGAAGCGCATGGCATCAAGGCGATGTCCATGGGCTTCCTGATCGACCCCGACAAGGCGGCGATCTGGCGCGGGCCGATGGTGGCCGGCGCCGTCAGCCAGCTGCTGCATGACGTCGAATGGGGGGCGCTGGACGTGCTCGTCGTCGACATGCCGCCCGGCACGGGCGACGCGCAGCTCACCCTCGTCCAGCGGGCGCGCCCCAGCGGGGCGGTGATCGTCTCCACGCCGCAGGATCTCGCGCTGGCGGATGCGCGCCGCGCGGTGCAGATGTTCCGGCGCGTGGAGGTGCCGATCCTTGGCATTGTCGAGAACATGTCGGTGTTCATCTGCCCGCACTGCGGCGGAGAGTCGGCAATCTTCGGCCAGGGGGGCGCGGCGCAGGAAGCCGAGCGCCTGGGCGTGCCGTTCCTCGGTGCGATCCCTCTCGAGATGCCCGTGCGCGAAAGTGCCGATGCCGGCCGGCCCCTCGTCCTCTCCCGCCCCGACAGCGCCGCCGCCAGGGCGCTGGAAAGCCTCGCCGGGTGCATCGCCGGCGCCATGGAGCGAGCGGCAGGCAAGTGACATCCCGCATCGGAGCGCCCCGCTCCCTGCGTTGAGCCGCACCATGGCGAGAAAGACTTCCCTTTCCCGAATCCCTCCCTACCCTTATCCTCCTTGCGGGGAGAAAAATGCGGGAAGCGGAGGGGACCATGGTGTTCGCTACTGTCGCGGATATCGAAGCCTTTCTCGCCGGGCGCAAGGCCATCTTCGGACACCCGGCATGGGAGGCGGATGAAAGCCGGGCCCGCGTTCTTCTGAGGGCATCTCTCAAACTGGAGGACGGCCGCATTCCGGGCAATGCCTTCGTGCAGCTGGTGGCGACGCTGCACACCACTCCGCAACGAGGCAGCATGGCACTCGTCTGTGACGGGCGCCCTGTTCATAGGATGAGCTATCGCCCCGACCACCCGCACGCCAATCCCTTCCACAAGAAAGTGTCCAGGGCCTTGCGGGGTCTGACCCTTCCTGCAGGGCTTACGCGGATCCACCGTTGGCGGGAGAACAGGGTCTGGCCTCGCCCGCCCGATGACAACCTGCCCGTTGCCGAACCGGTGCGTCCCGAGCCCGAATCCTACGCGGATGCGATGCAGATTTTCTTCAGGGAATGCGGTATAGAAGGCTGCGTGGAGCCACCGCCATGGGAGCCGAGGCTGGTATCATGATGTCTTTCGTCCCCCATATTCATGGACTGGTCGCCGCGGATGCCGGCGCGGCGGGCGAGGAATTGTCCGTCCCGACGACCACGCTCCTGCCCGGCGGTACCGTCGTGGCCGTGCGGATCCGTGCGCTGAAAGGAGAGCGTTTCGACATCTGGGACGGGGAAAGTGCCCTTGACGAGATTCAGGCTTGCGGCCACAGGGAACTCACACGCAGCGACGTCAGAAAAGCCCGGGATATCGCGGAGCGGCTGGGGCTGGAGTTCACGGGAACCGGCTTTCTTCTTCGTGGCATCTCCCGAGATCGGATTCCGGCCGGGATTGCCTATGTCGCGGAAGCCGCCCGGCAATGGGCGCACAGTGTGATTCTCCAGAGCCGGAAGCGCGAACGCGGAACGCTGCTCGAATTGACGGAAGAGCGTCTGAAGAAAGTCTTTCCTTCCAGGGCGATTGCCCGGGACCGCGAGCTCCTGGGCGCGAGCAACAAACGCCATCGTTTTGATTTCGTGGTCGACCTGCCAGGCGATCGTTTTGCCGTCTTCGAGACGGTGGCTCCCTCTCCCGTTTCGCTCTCGGGCACGCACCTCAAGTTCTTCGACCTTCGCGAAGCCCACAAGGACTGGCCGAGAGAGGCCATCGTCGCAGATCTGGTGGACTGGGCTGCTGCGGACATCAACCTCCTCGCCCAGGTCGCGAGCCATGTGCGTGACCCCAGAGCGGAGTGGGATGACCTTGCACAGCTGGCAGCGTGAAAAAGAGCCGATCCTACTTATGCGGAAACGGTCTTCCAGAGATCGTTATTTTGAGATCCCGTCCGCTCTAGTGATACGCGTTTGACACTTTTGCCTTCAGTGCCGCTTCGGCGAATTTCCGCGTCTGCTCCGCGCCCTGGGCGAAGCCGCGGGCGGCCGTCATGTCGGCGATCTCGGCCCAGCGGGCGGCGACGGCCTCGGCCGTGGCGTCCGCGCCCAGGGTCACGCCGGCGCTCTCGACGATTGCGGCGCGGGCGAAATGGCCGCCGCCGGCGCACAGGATCTCTCCGGTAGGCGCGTCCTCATGCACGAGAAAGACGACCGCCGGCGAGACGAGCTCCGGCCGGAAGACCGCAAGAAGCTCCGGCGGGAACAGCGGTTCCGTCATCCGGGTGGCGGCGATCGGTACGATGGTGTTGACGCGGATGTCGTCCTTCGCGCCCTCGATTTTCAGCGTGTTCATGAGGCCGACGAGGCCGAGCTTGGCCGCGCCATAGTTCGCCTGGCCGAAATTGCCGTAAAGGCCGGTGGACGAGGAGGTGAAGACGATGCGGCCGTATTTCTGCTCCTTCATGATCGGCCAGACCGCATGGGTGCACCAGGCCGCCCCCGTCAGATGCACGGCGAGCACGGCATCGAAGTCGTCCAGCGTCATCTTGGCGAAGGACTTGTCGCGCAGGATGCCCGCGTTGTTGATGAGAATGTCGATGCGCCCGAAGGCATCGAGCGCATCCTCGATGAGCCGCCGCACGCCGGCGCGGTCGGTCACCGAGGAGCCGTTCGCGATCGCCTCGCCGCCCATCGCCTTGATCTCGGCGACGACGGATTCGGCCGCCTCGCTGGAGCCGCCCGAGCCGTCGACCGCGGCACCCAGGTCGTTCACCACCACCTTCGCGCCGCGCCGCGCCAGCTCCAGCGCATGCGCGCGGCCCAGGCCCCGGCCCGCGCCCGTGACGATCGCGACCCGCCCGTCGAAGCGCAGCTCCGCCATCTCGTTCTCCCTTCGTCCGATCAGCCGGCCATGACGGCAGGGCGAGCCTTGCCGCCCGCGGCCTGCCCGGGCAAGCCGCCGATCCCGGCAAGCCGGGAGCTCACATGGGCCCCGGTTCGCGCTGGAAATCGTAGACGCTGCCGAGATCAAGGATGCGGGTGAGCTCGTCCAGGGCCGTCCGCGACTCCTCCAGCAGGGCGGGATCGCCGAGGTCGTCGGGTGCAAGGCGGTCGCGGTAATGGCGGCCGATCCAGGCCTCAAGCTCGGTGAAAAGCGCATCATCGAGCAGCACGCGCGCACCTAGCGCGGCGCGCTGGGCGGCTGTCAGCACGACTCTGAGCCTCAGGCAGGCCGGCCCGCCGCCGTTGCGCATGGACTGGCGCACATCGAGGTAAAGCGCATGACGCACATGGGGGTCCTGCGCCACGAGCTCCGTCACATACGCACGCACCGGCGCGCATTCTTCCGCCTCCTTCGGCAGCACGAGCACCATGCCCTCATGACCCGGCGGCGAGAGAAGCTGCGAGTTGAAGAGATAGCTTCTGACCGCATCCTCGAGCGACACGCGCGCCGCCGGCACGCGGATGAAATGGAAGGGGATGTCGGCCGCCGCCTTGAGCTCCGCTTCCAGCGCATCCGGATCCGCAAAGGCCTGCTCGTGATAGAAGAAGACCGGCCCGTTCGCGACGGCCACCACGTCATTGTGGAAGGCGCCGGCATCGATGGCGGCCGGGTTCTGCTGGACATGGAGCACGCGGCGCACCTGATGGGCGCGGGCGACCGCCTCGCTCGCCTCGCGGCTCTGACGGGCGGGAAAACGGCTCGGTCCGCCCTGGCGCGCGAAGCCGCGCCGGCCGTAGACGAAGAGCTGCAGCCCCGGCGCGCCGTAGTCTGCGGCCACGAAGCGGTTGTGGTTGGCCGCGCCCTCATCCCCGAAGGCCTGGGCCGCGGGCAGCGGCGGGTGGTGGGCGAAATGCGGCCCTTCCGGAAAGATCCGTTGCAGAATGCGCGCGGTCACCGGTGCCTCGATCGAGCGGTGGAACATCGTCACCAGATTGGCCGGGGTGAAATGGACGCGCCCGTCCGCGCTGTCGGCCGAGGGCGAGACGGTGGCGGCGTTCGCCGTCCACATGGCGGAGGCGGAAGAGACGTTGCGCACGAGCATCGGATCGGTGCGCCAGGCGGCTTCCAGCACCGCCCGGTCGCTGCCGGAAAATCCCAGCCGGCGCAGGGTCGGAATGTGCGGACGCTCATGCGGCGGAAGCACGCCCTGAATGAGCCCGAGATCCCGGACCGCGCGCATCTTGGCGAGGCCTTGGAGCGCGGCCTCCCGCGGGTTGGAGACCTGGAGCGCGTTCTCGGTCGCGGCGATGTTGCCGTAGGAGAGCCCCGCGTAGTTGTGGGTGGGCCCCACCAGCCCGTCGAAATTGACCTCGCTCGCCTGCCCGTGCATGGCCGATGCGCTCCCTTCCTCAGTCCGCGGCGATCCCCGGCGGCAGCTCCGCCGGGCGCACGGGCCGGCCCGCGGCCGCGCTCAGCCCCGCCTGCGGCCAGGCGCAGTAGTCGGCGGCATACCAGGCGCTGGGACGGTGGTTGCCCGACTGTTTGATGCCGCCAAACGGCAGCTCCGAGCTGGCGCCCGCCGTCGGCCGGTTCCAGGCGATGACGCCCGCGGCGATCTCCTCGGCGAAACGCCGGAACAGGCCCTCGTCGTCGCTGATGAGGCCGGCCGCAAGCCCGAACATGGTGTCGTTGGCGGCCTCCAGCGCCGCGTCGAAGTCCGCGACCCGGATCACCTGCAGCACCGGGCCGAACAGCTCTCCATCCGGCACCGGCACGCCGGTCACATCCAGAATGGCCGGAGTCACGAAGGCGGGCCCCTTGTCCAGCAGGCGCGCAAGCGGCAGGATCGCCCGCGCGCCCGCCGCGATCCGGGCCTTCACCGCATCGAGGAGCCGCAAGGCCGCCGCCTCGCTGATGAGCGGGCCCATGAAGGGTTCGGGCTCGGCATCGAAGCGGTCGACACGCAGGCGCTCGGCGAGCGCAACCAAGGCATCCAGCACGCCATCTCCCGCCGCGCCTTCCGGCAGGATCAGCCGGCGAGCGCAGGTGCAGCGCTGGCCCGTCGTGATGAAGGCGGACTGGACGATGAGCAGCGCCGCGGCTTGCGCATCCGCCGCGTCCCAGACGATGAGAGGGTTGTTTCCGCCCATCTCGAGCGCGAGGATCACCTCCGGCCGGCCGGCGAAATGGCGATGGATCGCAAGCCCCGCCTCGCGGCTGCCGGTAAACAGCACGCCGTCCACGGCCTGGTCGAGAAGCGCCGCGCCCACCTCGCGCCCCCCGTGGACGAGATTGACGACGCCCTCGGGCACGCCGGCCTCCATCAGCAGCCGCACGAGCAGTTCGGCCACGCGCGGGGTCAGCTCGCTGGGCTTGAAGACGATCGTGTTGCCCGCCAGCAGCGCCGGCACGATGTGCCCGTTGGGCAGATGCCCCGGAAAGTTGAACGGCCCGAAGACCGCCATCACCCCATGCGGCCGGTGGGTGAGATGCTGGACGATCGCCCCCTTCTCGCGCCGGCGGGTGGGCGTGCGTTCCTCGTGGGCCGCGATCGAGATGCGCACCTTCGCCGCCATTGCGCCCGCCTCGCCGCGGGCATCCCACAGCGGCTTTCCGGTTTCCTCGGCGATCGCCCGTGCGAGCTCTTCGCGCCTTTCCTCCACAAGCGCGGCATAGCGCTCGAGGATCGCGATCCGCTCATCGAGCGGCACCCGTCGCCAGTCGCGGAAGGCGGCCCGCGCCGCCGCGACGGCATCGGCGACCTGCGCGGGAGACGCCGCCCGGCCCTCCCACAGCGGCGAGCCGTCCGCGGGATTGTGGCTCGTGAAGGCCCCGCCCGCGCCCTCGATCCATTCGCCGCCGATGCACAGCCTTCCTTGCGCGGTCATCGTCTCACTCCTCTGGGGCCGAGCGGTGCCGCGAAAACCGTATCGCCCGCCCGGCAGCCCAGGATCTCGGCCACCTCGGGCGGCAGCACGATGCCGTCGGGGCGCACGCCGACGCAGGCGAGCGTCAGACGGAAGCCGTCATCGGAGCGGAAACCCAGCAGACGCCGCGATCCCGTCCCGGCATCCATCGGCGCCAGCCGCTCGACGCCGACCCGGCGGGTCTTGCGCAGGGTGCGGATCGTCTCGAAGGGGGCCTCGTAGCAGGGGCCGGCATCGAAGATGTCCACGGCTCCCGCGAACCGGAATCCCTCTTCCTCGAGCAGGCGCACCGCTCCGCGGGCATCCCGGTGGGGCCTGCCGATCACGGCCCGCGCCGGCTCGGGCAGGAGATTCGTGTAGATGGGAAACTTCGGCATCAGATCGGCGATGAACTGGCTGTTGCCCATCCCCGAGAGCCGGTCGGCCTCCAGAAACGGCATGTCGAAGAAATGGCGGCCGATCGCCTCCCAGAAGGGCGAACGCCCCTCCTCGTCCAGCCAGCCGCGGATCTCGGCCATCACCTTGTCCGAGAAGCGCCGGGGTTCCGCCTTCATGAAGACGAAGCGGCCCTTGGACAGCAGCGCCCCGAAGCGCCCGCCCCGCCAGGCGGGGTCGAGGAAGAGCGTGCCGAGCTCGGTCGCCCCGGCATAGTCGTTCACGAGCTGGAGCAGCGCGGTGTGCACCACCTTTTCCGGCTCGCGCGACACCTGCGTCAGATGCAGCAGGCGGTAGGAATAGAAGGGGCGCGAGAGCCCCACGCGCGCGAAGATGCCCGTGGTGCCGACCACCGCCCCGCTTGCGGCGTCGACCGCGACGAAGAGATAGTAGTCCTCGCCCGCCTCTTCCGGGGCCTTGGCGAAGCTGTCGATGGACCAGCGCACGCGCCGCTCGAGCACCTCGCGATCCGCCGGCAGCGTCGTCAGCCCTCCGCCCGTGCGCTGCGCGAGCGCGAAGAGAGCGGCCGCATCCTCCGCGCGGGCGGGTCTGAGATAGAGCATGCCGGCCTCGCTCACGCCGCGTCCTCCCCCGTTTGCTTCTCCTCGCCTGCTCCGTCGTCCGCCGGTACGATCAGCCCGGTCGCAAAGCCGGCCATGATCAGCAGGGTGAGCTTCGCGCGCTCGGCCAGCGACGGCAGGTGGATCCATTCCTCGCGGCTGTGGATCGCGCCGCCGACGACGCCAAGCGTATCCACATTGGGCAGTCCCGCCGCCCACAGATTGTTGCCGTCGCAGCAGCCTCCGGTGGGCACGAATGCAAGATCGAGCCCCAGCGCGCGGCCGGCCTGCGTGACGGCTGCGAACAGGCTCTGAAGGGTCGGGGCCGCCGGCTTGGGCGGGCGGTGGAAGCCGCCCAGCCGCTTGAGCGCGATCCCGTCGCGGGCCGAGACCGCCCGTTCGATGGCCGCAAGCTCGTCTTCCACCCAGGCCCGCGCGTCCGCATCCGGCACGCGGATGTTGACCCGGAGCACCGCCGTATCCGGCACGCGGTTGAGCGCCCCGCCCGCATGCATCACCGCGGGATTGACCGTAACCTCAGCGCGCCGCCCGTTGAGCGCGTCGAGTCTCAGCGCGAGATCCGCGGCCGCCACGAGCGCGTTGCGGCCCTGCTCGAATGCGCGGCCCGCGTGGGCGGAGCGGCCCGTGATCCGGTAGTGGATGTTGGCCGAGCCCTTGCGCGCCCCGGCAAGGCGGTGCGCATCCAGCGCCGGCTCGAACGCGAGTCCGAGCCGGGCCCGGCGGGCGAAATCGGCGAGCAGCGGCGCGGAAGCCGGCGAGCCGATCTCCTCATCGCCGTTCAGCAGGACGTCCCAGCCGATGGCCCCGGCGCACGGGCTTTCCTCGAAGGCCGCGAGCGCGAGCGCCATCACCAGAATGCCGCCCTTCATGTCCGCGACCCCCGGCCCGTTCCAGCGCTCGTCATCGAGCACGCGCACCGTCTGGAAGGGATCGTCGGGGCCGAACACGGTGTCGAGGTGGCCGACGAGCAGCAGCCGGCGCCCCCGCTCCGGCCGGCGCTCCGCGTGCAGGACGTCCGCAAGCTTGACCGATTCGATCCGCCCGTCGTCGCACAGCATCTCCACAGGTGGCGTGCCGATCCGGCGGATCGCCGCGCCGGTCCGCTCCGCGAGCAGCTCCCCGGCCAGCCGCCCCATCTCGTCCAGGCCGCGGAGATTGAGGGAGCCCGAATTGACCTGCGCCCAGGCGCGCAGAGTCCGCCGGGCCTCCGCGGCCCGCTCCTCGATGTGCGCGAAGGCGGGCGCAAGCCTGTCGGCCAGCGCCGCAAATCCACCACTCCGCTCGTCGGCTGCCGCCGCCATCCATCCGCGTCCGGATCCCGTTTTCCTGCCGCGCCCGCCACCGTCAGGGGTCGAGCCCGGCGCCGCCGCCCGTCTTCATAGGGGGCCGCCGCGGGTGCGGCAAGCCGGCCGGCCGCGGGGTGCGGAGACGGCATCCGGCACCCCGCCCCGCGCGCCGTCGCGCGAGTCCGACCGTTCGTCGCAAGGCGGGCTCACATGTCCCGACCTGCGACTATCGTTGAGGATGGGACGGCGGGCGCGCCGGGGGCGGCCTTACCCGGCCGCCGGTCGCCGCCGGGCACGCACAGGGAGAGGAGCACGAGCGATGGGCACGCTTCTGATCGTCGACGGTTTCGAGCTGTTCCGGATCACGCTGCGGGAGCTCGCGGAACGGACCGGTCTGTTCGATGCCATCCGCGAGGCGCACAGCAGCGGCGAGATGCTGCATCAGCTCGCGCGCGCGGGCGAGCTTGCGGCGGTGGTGCTGCATCCGCGCTCTCTCGACCTGTCGGAAGCCGACGGCCTGCGCCTCGTGCGCCGCTTTGCGCCGGATGCGCGGGTGATCCTGTTCCGCGACCATGCGGCCCGGCATCATCCCGAAACCATCGATGAAGCCGTCACCGTGCTGCCGCGCAGCTGCTCCAGCGAGGACGTCCTCGCCGCCTTCGCGCGCGCGATGCCCCAGGGGCGCCGGCGCATCCGCTTCCTGCCCGGGGCCGCCCGCCAGCTCTCGCGCCGCCAGCGGCAGATCATGGCGATGGTGGCCGAGGGGCTGGCCAACAAGGAGATCGCCCACCGCCTCGGCATCGCGGAAGGGACGGTGAAGGCCCACATCCACGCCGTCTTCCGGGCGCTCGGCGTGCGCAACCGCACCGAGGCCGTCGTGCGCTACGGCACCGAGCTGCGCCGCGCTGGCGCGGAGGCGTGACGCGCTCCGGGCGTGCGCCCCCGGCTTTTTCGTGCCGCCGGAAGGCACGCGGCGTCCACGCACCGGCGGGCGACGCCCGCCATGCCGGTCACCGATCACTGATCACTGATGACGGACGACCGATCACTGAATTGTCGTTGGCCGGCTCGACGGCGAACCCATGAGGCGGTCACGGCATCCCCGGCGTGCGAGGCCGTCTGCGCTTCCCGCCGGACCCGCCGGTCAAGCCGGCGGGTGACGAGGAAAGGGTTGGACCCGCCGGTCAAGCCGGCGGGTGACGCTCTCCTCACTCGTCGTTAGCCGACTTGATCGGCGAACCCAACAAGCAGTTAAGGCAGCCTTGACGCCCGTGATTGCTCCGCTTCCCGCCGGACCCCCCGTTCGAGCCGGCGGATGACGAAGCAGGAGTGCGGCGGGTGACGAAGACGAAAGGGCCGCCTCTTGCCCACGGGTCGCGCGACCTCTGCGGCGGCGGGCCATCCCGCGCGCCCGTCCGCCCCGGCACCTGCGCTGTTAACGGCCCTCGAAGCGGGCGGGACGCTTCATGGCGAAGGCCTGGACCCCCTCGAGGAAGTCGCGGGTGCGGCCCATTTCACCCTGGATATCGGCCTCGAGGGAAAGCTGCTGGGGGAGATCATTGGTCCAGCTCGCCTGCAGCAGGCGTCTGATGCCGACGAGCGCCCGCGTCGGTCCGGCGGCCAGCCGCTCGGCGAGTGAGCGCGCGCGCGCCATGAGCTCGCCGTCCGGCACGACCTCGGCAATGAGCCCGAGATCGGCGGCCGCGGCCGCCGGCACCCTCTCGCCCAGCATCATCATCCGCCGCGCCGCCGCGGGCCCCACTAGCCGCGGTAGGAACCAGGTGGAGCCCGCGTCCGGCACCAGCCCGATGTTCACGAAGGCCTGCAGGAAATAGGCGCTTTCGGCCGCGATCACGAAATCGCAGGCCAGCGCCAGACTCATGCCGGCACCGGCCGCCGGACCGTTGACGGCGGCGATGGTGGGAAAGGGCAGCGAGACGAGCCCCTCGATCACGGGCGCATAGCGCTCGCGCAGGGTGCGCGCGAGATCCGGCGGACCGTCGCCCGCGCCTTCCATGAGATCGGCCCCGGACGAAAAGCCGCGCCCTGCACCGGTGAGAATCAGCGCGCGCACGCCGCCATCTTCCTTGAGCTGCGCGAGGCCGTCCGCCAAGCGCGCGAGCAGTGGCCCGGACAGCGCGTTCAGCCGCTCCGGCCGGTTGAGGGTGAGCGTCACGATCGCGCCGTCACGCGCGGCAAGCAGGATGTCGTCGGCTTCGGCCATGGTGGATGAACTCCGCTCTCGGACTCGTCGGCTCGAGGAACCCGGGCCGCCGCGTGGAGCCGGGTCGAGAGCTCTCATAGCCGCCGAAAGCCGCGTCTGGCGAGGGCCGAAAGGGGGAGGAGCCGCCGACGTGCGGGGATGACGGCCGGATGCGGGAGGCCGCGGGGCGATCAGGAGCCCGACGTCTCAGTCCGCTCGCCACCCGCCTTGCGCGCCTCCTCCTCGGCCGCAAGACCTGCGGCCACATAGCCGCCCGAGAGCGGGTTGTCCTTTGCCAGGTCCACCACCTCGATCCGGGTCGCCTTCGACCGCAGCCGGATCCGCGAACCCAGGAACTCCTGGCGCTCGGAAACCTCCGCCAGCCGGATCATCTGCGGCGCGCATTCGCCCGGCTTCAACCCCGGCATCGGCAGATAGCGGCGCTGGGAGGCAAGCTTGAAGGCGTTTTCGGCCCAGGTCCGGCTGGGGCCGCCATGGTCCAGCATTTCCGCCTGCGCGACGCCGCCATCCGCGTCGATGCACAGTCCGATCAGCACCCAGCTTCCCGAGGTGGGAGATGCAAAGTCCCGTGGCGTAATGCCCGTCGCCGGAGACACGCCGCCGCCGGCCACGTCGTTATCACCCGTAATCCCGCCCGGGACCGAGACGCCGCCGGCCGGCGCACCCGCTCCGGGCATGCGCACCCGCCGGCGGAGTCCAGGAAGCTTCTCGCCGCTTCCGTATTCCTCCGGCGTAAATTCCTCGACCGCGACGGGCCCGCCCACTTCGTCAGGTTTGAGCAGGGCCATGGCCTGCCGGGCGGCCTCGGCGGCCTCGGCCTTCCTGTCGAGCCAGTTCAGCAGCTTCGCCTTCTGCGACAGCGCGGCGGCCTTGAGAAAGCGCTGCTCCTCGTCGCGCTCGTCGAGCCGGGCGGCCAGCTCGTCGATCTCGAGCAGGGCTCTCTGATTGCGGTTGAGCACGGCCGAGCCGACGACGAGAGCAAGGCGGGCCTGAACGGCTTGCGGGCTTGTGGGGCCGAACTTGCGCCCGGCCGTTTCCGCCACCCGCCTGAGCCGCCGGAGGGCGTCGAAGACCATGTCCTTGCGTCCGCTTTCGATAAAGCGCGCAAAGCCCTGCTCGAACTCGGCGTTCGCCGCACGGATGCGGGCGGCCAGAACGATCGGATGATCATCCGGAAAAGCTTCCTTGAGCGCCGCCTCGGCCGCCAGCAGGTGGCGCGTACGGGCCTCGAAGGCACCGTCCTGCCCTGCCAGATGGCCCAGCGCATGCTCGATTTCGGCCCGTGCGAGCGCATTGCGCACCGGATCGGCGCTGTGCGTGAGCTCGTCGCGCGCCTTGCGCAGGAAGGCGGCGGCCTCCTCCCGGTGCCCCGTCGCGAGGAGGTCGGCGGCGATGCCCGTTGCCAGCTCCGCCTCCCGCAGCGGATCGCGCCGATCCGCCGGCACCTTCTCACGATATTCGTCGTAGAGCAGCACCTTCTCCTGCAGGCGCAGGGGATAGACCTCGACCTTGAGCGGCCCTCTTTCTCCCGGCGCGTCGGCCTCCTGGGCACTCGCGGCATGAATGCCGCTCACCGACACTGCGATGAGAGCCAGCACCAGCCGAACACGGCGGAGGCCTTCGGCACGCGGAATCCCCGCCCCCATTTCCTTCTCCCCTCGGCCCCGTGACCGGCCGCAAGTCCGCGCGGACGGGCTCAGGCATCAATCACTACGCGAGGCTAACGTCCGTCCGCACCACTGTCCAGCCAGGCAAGATAGCCATCCCGGAAGGGCGCGTCGCCGAGCATATCCACGGGGCGGACCGCAAGCGGACCGCCATTCTTGACGATTCTGCGACCCCGCTGGACAGTCGGCGCCCCGGCCAAGAGACGCAGCGCCGCGGGGCTGCAGCTCTCGGCGGCGCGCGCCGCCGGCACGGCAAAGCGGTAGTGGCGCACCACTTCGAGCATGCTGCGGGCAAAGTCGCGGCTGCCCTTGTATCCCGTAATTTCGGCTGTGGACACCGATCCGTCGGGAGCGATGCAGAGACTGAGTTCGACCACGCTGCCCGCCCAGGGATCACGCTCGCCGGTCAGCGATTCAGCGGCCGCGCCAGGCGCGGTGAGATTGAAGTCCCCGGTTCCGCGATGGGACCATATCCGCCTCAGCCCCGCGCCGAGGCTGCCACGCTCGTACTCGCCATCGGCGATGTCCGTGACCCGCACGGGAGCCTCGGTCTCCCGCACATGGGCCATCGCGCGGGCGGCAAACCGGGCGGCTCTTTCCTCGTTGTTGAAAAAGGCGGCGATGCGGGCGCGAATTATCCAGGCCGCCGCCAACGCCGTCGCGTCCATGTGGGCGCTGTGGTCTTCGATGAGGTCGGCGACGATCTGGTCCGCCTTGCGCGACCAGCCGCGCATCGCCAGCCCCAGGGCGTAGGTGAGGCGCACGATCGCGTATTCGGAGGAATTTGCGCCGAGGACTTCCCGAACCCTCTTCTCCAGCCGCAGCAGGCGCAAGAGAGCGTCCCGTCTGGTCGACAGCGCAGCCTGCGCCGTCTGGAACCGGCCGCGGATGGTGGCGGATTCGAGCAGCCCCCGGGCCGCGCGCGTGTCGGCCTTGAGGACGGCCGGATGCTCGTCACCAAAGGCCCGGCGCAGCGTCTCGGCAGCCATGAGATAGGCATGGTTCATCCGCTTGAATTCCGCGGTCGTCCGGAAGATCTCGCCGAGCGCATGATGGAGGGAGGCCCGCGCAAGCGCGACCGGCGGGGAGCCGTCCTCGGGCGGCAGGCGGTCGAGGGCTTCAGAGAGAAGGATCACGGCGCCCTCGAGATCGCCGGCGTGCCAGAAGTCGCCGGCCACAGCGAGCGCCGCTGCGGCAGCCCCCGGCGCCTCGGCCGGTGTCAGCGGTCCGGCCGTCGCCTCTTCGTAGCGTGCAAGATTCTCCGGAAGGCTGCGCGGGTAGACAAGAACCTCGAGCGGCTCGCCCGGTGGCGCCGCGGGCTCCGTGATCTCCTGGGGCGCGGCGTGGGCGGACGGAGTAAGCGATGCGACAAGCGCCAGAGTTCCCGCGACCATCGCCGGCCGCGGCGCGTTCCTGAACAAGCGCGCTGCGATCCGCTGAAGCTGCCTCGTCATGATTGCCCCCGATCCTCCATGCATCCATCCCCTGCCGGCAGACGCTTCCCCCTGGCCGACACAGGCTGCCGCTTTCAAACTGAACGGAGAATGAACCAGCCGCGCCCCCGACCGCGCATGCGGTCCGCGCGCTACTCGGCCTTCTGCCGCCGGCGCCGGCGCCGGCGCGCGGGAACGCGCAGGAAGGCGGGCACGGGAGAGGCATCGCCGAGCCGCGGCGGCTTCGTGCGCTCTTCCTCGGGGGCATCCTCCGCCGACGATGCCGGTTTCGCCTGCGCTTCGGTGACCGCCTCCGCCTTCCGCGCCTCGCCCTCGCGGCCCCGCCGCCTGCGGCGCCGACGGCGGCGCCTGCGGGGCCGCTCTCCGGCGGGCGGCGCGCCGGCGCCTTCGCCGTCCGCCTTCTCTTCGGTCGTCCTCCCGCCGCCGGCTTGCGCATGTTCGCGGGAGGCGGCCTCCGGGGCCTGCGCGCCGGGGCCGGCGGGCGCCGCTTCCTTGCGATCCTCGCGGTCCTTGCGGCGTCTGCGGCGGCGTTTGCGCGGTCTTTCCTCGGCCGCCTCCTCGCGCGGGAGCGGCCGCACCTTCACGCCCTCGAGCGTGCGCTCGGGGATCGTGCGGCCGATGAGGCGCTCGATCGCGGCGACCGCTCGCGCGTCCTCGGGGGTGGCGATGGTGATCGCCACGCCGTGCCGGCCCGCGCGCCCCGTGCGGCCGATGCGGTGGATGTAGTCCTCGGCGTTCTGAGGCACGTCGAAGTTGAAGACGTGGCTGACCTTGGCGATGTCGAGGCCGCGGGCGGCCACGTCGGAGGCGACGAGGATCTTGATCTCGCCGTCGCGGAAGCGCTGCAGGGTGTCCAGCCGGTCCGGCTGGCTCATGTCGCCATGAAGCTGGCCGACGGAATACTTCGCGCGCCTGAGACTGAGGTAGACGGTGCGGACATCGGTCTTGCGGTTGCAGAAGACGATCGCGTTCTCGATGTCCTCGCTCTCGAGCAGGCTGCGCAGCGCCTTCGTCTTCTCGCGCTGCGAGACGACGATGATCGACTGGTCCACCGTCTCGGCCGGAGAGGCCGGAGGGGCCACCTCGATCACCTTGGGGTCATCGAGGAAGCGGTCGGTCAGCTTCTTGATCTCCGGCGCCAGCGTCGCCGAGAAGAACAGGGTCTGATGGCGCTGCGGCATCAGCGTCATGATCCGCTCGATCGAGGGGATGAAGCCCATGTCGAGCATGCGGTCGCATTCGTCGACCACGACGATCTCGATGCCGGTGAGCAGCAGTTTGCCGCGCTCGAAATGGTCGAGCAGCCGGCCGGGCGTGGCGATCAGCACGTCGACGCCGCGCTCGAGCTTCGCCTCCTGCTCGGAGAAGGACACGCCGCCGATCAGGAGCGCCATCGACAGCTTGTGATACTTGCCGTAGCGCTCGAAGTTCTCCGCCACCTGGTGCGCGAGCTCGCGGGTGGGTTCGAGGATCAGCGACCGCGGCATGCGCGCCTTCGCCCGGCCGGTGGCAAGGATGTCCAGCATCGGCAGCACGAAGGCGGCCGTCTTGCCGGTACCGGTCTGGGCGATGCCGATGACGTCGCGCCCCTGCAGAACCGCGGGGATCGCCTTGCGCTGGATCGGGGTCGGCTCCTTGTAGCCGAGCTCGTCGATTGCCTTGAGCAGCTCGTCGCTGAGGCCGAGATGGGCGAAGGACATGGGCGTGGCCGGATCTGCTCTCTGGTGCGTCTGCTACCGCCCGCCCGGGGCCTGCGGGCCGCGGCTGCGGGAGACGCGAACATCACGCGTTCTCTTGATCGTCGCGCCGTGCCTTCGCGCAAGAGAGCGCCGCTTGTCAATCTTTGTCGCAAGCGCGCCCGGGGCCGCGCGAGCCGGTTTCGACCCTGAGCAGCGCCGCAAGCCGAACCAGTGTCGCGACATCGAGATCTTCGGGTCGCGCGGTCCCGGGCACGCCGGCGCGGGCGAGAAAGGCCGACGGATCGGCCACCAGTCCCTTCAGGCTGCGGCGCAGCATCTTGCGCCGGCCGGCGAAGAGGGGCCGCAGCAGCCGGTCCAGATCGCGCAGGCGAAGATCGGGGACCGGTGCTGTGGCGGGCGTGATCCGCACCACGGCCGAATCCACCTTCGGCGGCGGCACGAAGGCGCGCGCCGGCACCGTCATCACGCGCCGCACGCTTGCGCGCCACCGGGCGAGCACGCTGAGCGCGCCGTAGTCCGCCGAACCGGGGGCGGCCGTCAGGCGCGCGGCGACCTCCTTCTGGAACATGAGGGTGAGCGAGACCCAGGAAGGCGGCCAGGGTTCCTCGCCCAGCCAGCCGAGGAGCAGATGGGTGCCGACGTTGTACGGCAGGTTCGCGACCACCCGCACCGGGCGCGGGCCGAATTCCGCCTTCAGATCGATCCCGCGGGCGTCGGCGATGCGATAGGCGAAGCGGCCGGGCCAGCGCGCGGCGATGGCGTCCAGAGCGGGTACCATCCGCCGATCGCGCTCGACCGCGAAGACGAAGGGCGCCCCTTCCATCAGCAGCGCGCGGGTCAGCCCGCCGGGGCCCGGCCCCACCTCGAAGACCACGTCGTCCGGACCGAAGGGGCCGGCCGCGCGGGCGATGCGACGGGTGAGGTTGAGATCGAAGAGGAAATGCTGGCCGAGCGCCTTGCGCGCGGACAGTCCGAGCGCCGTCACGACCTCGCGCAGGGGCGGGAGGCCGTCGCCGGGTCCTTCGCCGGACATGTTCAGCCTTCCCCCCGCACCCGGGCCGGCGCCGCCCCGCGGGCCGCCCGGCGGCGGGCGAGGGCTGCGGCGAGCCGCAGCGCCTCCAGCAGGCTTCCCGGGTCCGCCCGGCCGGTGCCGACGAGTTCGAGCGCGGTGCCGTGATCGGGCGAGGTCCGCACGAAGGGCAGACCCAGCGTCACATTGACGGCGCGGGCGAAATCCAGCGTCTTGACGGGGATCAGCGCCTGGTCGTGGTACATGGCCACGATGGCGTCGAAGCGCGACCGGCTCGGCGCGGCGAACAGGCTGTCCGCTGGCAGCGGCCCGACGAGGTCCATGCCCTCCTCCTCGCGCAGCCGGGCGAGCACGGGGGCGATGACATCGGCCTCCTCCCGCCCCATCAGCCCCCCTTCGCCGGCATGCGGGTTGAGGCCGGCAACGGCGATCCGCGGCGCGGGGATCCCGAAGTCGTGAACCAGTGCGCGCACCGTCGCACCGATCCGTCGCGCAAGCAGGGCGGGCGTGATCCGCCCCGGCACCTCGGCGAGCGGACAGTGTATCGTGAGCGGCACGACGCGCAGATCGTCCAGCACGAACATCATCGCGACGTCGCCGGGCCGCACGCCGGCCAGATGCGCGAGATATTCGGTGTGACCGGGAAAGGAGAAGCCGCCGGCGGCCAGCGCCGCCTTGTGGATCGGAAGCGTCACAAGCCCCGCCACCTCGTGCCGGCGCGCGAGCGCCACGGCGGCGGCGATCGAAGCCGAGACGACGGGGGCGAACGCCGGATCGGGCCGCCCGGGCTCGAGCCGGGCGGGATCCGCCCGCGCCGATTCCGCCGCCTCCGTCGGCCACAGCAGGGGAATGCCCGCCTCGAAGGACTCGGCGGCCTCCCCGGCCCGTTCCACGGCGATGAGGGGCGCATCCGGCAGGCGGCGCGCGGCGAGCGCGGGCGGGGCGATCCAGACGAAGGGGGCAAGCCCGTGCGCGCTCCGTTCCCGCCACAGGCGGGCCAGCAGTTCCGGCCCGATTCCGGCCGGCTCGCCGAGGGTTACCGCGAGCGGTCGCTGCATCCGGCTGCCCCTTTGCGCTTCCGCCGCCTGGCGGGCTTCAGCGGTAGTCGATGATGGCGTTGCGGCGCAGGTCTCTGAGGTAGCGGCGGGCCATCATCGCAAGCTTCTGGTCCTCGAGACGCGCGATGATCTCGTCGAGCGTGGGCATGTGAACCTCGGGCTGCCGACGATCGCAGACGAAGAAGAGCCGCATGCCGTCCTCCGAACGCACGGGCTCGGTTGCGTGGCCCACCGGCAGATCCACGAGCAGCCGGCGCAGGTCGGCCGGCAGGTCGCGCAGGGTGAGCCGCCCGAGCGAGCCGTGGTCCTTCGCTCCCAGCGCCGCGGCGTATTCGGGAATTTTCGCGCAGTCCGTCATTTGCGGGGCGAGCGCCTCGACCTTGTCGACGATGGCCACCAGCTCCTGCTCGCTGGTATTCGCGTCCACGGGCAGGACGATCTGCGCCAGCTCGATCTCGGCATCGAGCGGGTCGGGCTCCAGCATCTTCCGGCGGTCGTTGAGCTTGAGGATCGTGATGCCGCCGCCGTGCCGGATCGGCTCCGAGATCTCGCCGACATCGAGCCTGGCCACCGCGTCCGCCAGCGCAGCCGGGAGCTGCTCGGCCGTCACCCAGCCCATGTCGCCGCCGGCGGCCGCCGACGCCGACTGCGAGAACTGGCGGGCCACCGCCGCGAAATCCGCACCCTCGCGCAGCTGTTCCACGAGGCGGCGAGCGGTGTCACGCACCTGGGCCTCGCGCGCCGGGTTGTCGACGATCAGGTAGATCTCGGAGAGGTGATACTGCGGCTCGCCCACCGAGGCCTTGAGCCGCTCGAGCTCGGCCTCCGCCTCCTCGCGCGAGACGGCCGCGAACGGGCCGAGCCGCCCCTCGACGAGCTGCTGCCAGGCGATCTCGGGCTTCATCTGGTCGAGATAGGCCTGCTTTTCGATGCCGAGGCGCGCGAGATAGGCCTCGAACTGCTCGGGGGTCAGCCGGAAGTTGGCGGCCTGGCGGCGGAACGCCTCCTCGGCGTCCTTGTCCGTCACCTTGATGTCGAATTTTGCGGCCTCCTGCAGCTTCAGCTTGTCGTCCACCATGTTGCGGATGACCTGCTGCTGCAGGCGCGCGAACTGCTCCTCGTCCTTCACGCCGCCGATGGAGGCGAGCGTCAGTCTGAGCCGCTGGACGACGTCATAGGCCGAAATCGGCTCGTCGTTCACCAGGGCGACGATGCGCTGCGGAATGCCGCCCGGGGCGTTCTCCGTGCCCTGGGTCGGCGCCTGGGCGCGCGCGCCAGGCGGCAACAGCGCGGCGAGCGCGGCAAGCGCGAGGGCGATCCTTCGCAGCCCCGCCGCCATGCGTCGGAAATGCGCATGCGGAAACCTCTTGCTGCTGCGCGTGATCGATCCGGTCATGATGATGAAAACGCCGCGTCCGCCGTGCCGGAATCGGGGATGGAGCCACTGCCCGTCCCGCCCGGGAAGTGTCATGCCAAATGGGCCGGAATATGGCAAGGGCCGCGCGCGCGGCGTCATCCCGGCTGCGCCTGGCGCTGCCGGCGGTGGGAGGTCTGATAGGCCACGTCGCAGTGGGCCGAGCAATAGGGAAAGCCCGGCTCGACGGGCTTGCCGCAGAAGTGGAAATCCGGCTCGTTCGGATGGCCGATCGGCCACTTGCACATGCGGTCGTTGAGGTCGAGCAGGCGGACCAGCGTCTTCTCGCGGCTCTTGCGACGCCGGGGCTGGCCGCCGGTCTTGCGGGCCCTGGGCTTGACCGGCGAGGGACGCGACTTCAGCCCCAGCCGGTGCACCTTGCCGATGACGGCGTTGCGCGAAAAGCCCTCGCCGAGCTCCTTCGCGATCTGGCTCGCCGACAGGCCCTTCGCCCACAGCTTCTTAAGCTTTTCGATCTTGTCCTCGGTCCAGCTCATCGCGCCGCTTTCGCATCCATCTTCCGCCGGCGGCCCGCCCCGCGGCCCGCAGCCTATATAGGCGGGCGCGCCCGCTTGGCAAGGACGCCCGCCGCCGGCTAGGGAGAGGGCCGGTCACCGATAAAGCCGGGAAAAGCCGGGAGCAGGACCCGATGGCAGGCGATCGTGAGCAAGCGGCGGAAGACGAGGCGTCCCCGCGCGGCCTGCCGCCCCACGGCGTGCGTCGGATCGGGCGGGTCAACACCCTCGGGCTGTGGACCCTCTACCAGAAGGAGGTCTGGCGGTTTCTGAAGGTCTGGCTGCAGACGATCGCGGCCCCGGCCGCACAGGCGCTGTTCTTCTTCATCATCTTCGCCATCGTCATCGGCGGCTCGGGACGTGCGAGCGCGTCGGTCCCCTACCCCCAGTTTCTGGCGCCGGGGCTCGTCATCATGGCGATCCTGCAGAACGCCTTTGCCAACACCTCATCCTCGCTCATCATCGCCAAGGTCCAGGGCACCATCATCGACGTACTGATGCCGCCGCTGTCGGCGGGCGAGATCACCTTCGGCTACGTCATGGGCGGGGTCACCCGCGGCGTGCTGCTGGCGATCGCGCTCCTCGGCGCCTTTCTTCTGCTCCCCTTCAAGGTCGTGGTGATCCACGACTGGGCGGCGATCGTCTATTTCGCGCTCACCGGTGCGGCGATGCTGGCGCTCATCGGGATGCTGACCGGCATCTGGGCCTACAAGTTCGACCACGTGGCGACCATCACGAATTTCGTGGTGGCGCCGCTGACCCTGCTGTCGGGTACCTTCTATTCCGTCGCGCGTCTGAAGGAGAGCGTCGGCGGTGCCGGCGCCCACATCCTCGACCTCGTGCTGGCCGCCAATCCCTTCTTCTACGTGATCGACGGCTTCCGCTACGGCTTCATCGGCGAGGCGGACAGCAATGTCGCGCTGGGGGCCGTCGTCGTGTTCGCCGTCGATGCGGCGCTCTGGCTCGTCACCTGGCGCGTGCTCGCCCGCGGCTGGCGCCTGAAGCCCTGACGAGCGCGCGGCCGGCCGCGGGTCAATCCTTCACGCGCACGAGCATCGGCCCGAGCGGCCGGCCGCCGAAGATGTGCACGTGGAAATGCGGCACCTCCTGATGGGCGTTGGCGCCATGATTGGCGAGGATGCGGTAGCCGCTCTCCTCCAGCCCCAGCTCCCGCGCCACGCGCCCCACCGCGCGCCAGAAGCCGGCGATCTCCGCATCCGAAGCCTTCGCGGAGAAGTCCGCGAGCGAGACATAGGGGCCCTTCGGGATCACGAGCACATGGATGGGGGCCTGCGGGTTGATGTCATGAAAGGCGAGGGCGAAGTCGTCCTCATAGACCTTCTTCGCCGGCAGCTCGCCGCGCAGGATCCGCGCAAAGACGTTGTTCGGATCATAGGCCATCGCCGGTTTCTCCCTCTCGGCTGCATCAGCACCCTCACGCATCCGCTCCGACCGCGGCCGACAATGGCCTCGCACGGCCCGGCCTGACAAGGGGGCGGCTCATCGGCCCGAGCGCGTCCGCCAGAATTCCCAGGGCACCGCCGCCTCCTCCGCCATCCAGGCGATCGCCGCCTGCCGCAGGCCCTCGTCCGCGACGAGCCGGCGGATGAAGGGATAGAAGGCCGCCCCGGATTCCCGCCCTGCGGTGCGGGACCAGCGCGCGTGAAGCGCCCGCAGCATCTCTTCCTCCCCGCGCACCGGCACGCCCCCGGGCAGCGCCTGCGGGATCGCGGCGAGCGCGGCGGGCCTGCCCGCCGGCGCGAACAGCCCCTTGAGCGCGCGGTAGCCCAGAAGCGCCCGCCCGCCGGCGGAGTCAACCGGCAGCGGCTCCAGCGCATAGACGACGCCCAGCCCTTCGGTCTCGTTCATGACGGCGAGCTGGCGCTCCGTGAGCCAGGTGATCCTGAGCTCCGCGCGCGCCCCCGGACAGGGCGCGGCGGTGGCGGGCACGGCGCCATAGGCCGTCACCGTCGCCGCATAAAAGACGGCGACGTCGGCGAGATGGAGCCGCGTGACGGGGATCACCGCATCCGGGATCGTCGGGCCGTATTTCTGTTGAAGCCGCACCGGCGCACGGTTCGACCCGCAGGCGATGACGGGATGCCGGCGCGCAAGGCCCGCAATCCCTTCTTCCGCGTCGTCGCGGAGCAATCGCGCGAGGGCTGCGGGCAGGCGGCCGGCCGCAACGAGCGCGTCCAGCGCCCCGGCAAGCGCCTCGGGCGTCTCGCCATCGGGGATCGGGAAGGCGCGCCCGCGCCAGAACAGGTAGCTGTCCTCCGGCACATCGTAGGGATAGGCGAGCGCGCGCTCGATCACCGGGTCCGCATGCAGCGCGAGGGCGCGCCCGCATGTGCCGGAAGGCTCCTCTACCGCCGCCTCGAGCCTCTTCCGGCCGCTCTCGCGCATCGCCCGCCCTCCTCAGCCCGCAAGCCGGTCTGCGGCGGCCTTCAGGCGCGTGATCAGGGCGCGCGTTTCCTCGAGACGGCCTTCCGTTTCCGCAACGACCTCGGCCGGCGCCCGATCGCGGAAATTCGGATTGGCGAGGCGCTTTTCCAGGGACGCCGCCTCCCTTTCCGCCTTCGCAATGGCTTTCATGAGCCGCTCGCGTTCCGCCGCGATGTCGATCACATCGGCCACCGGCAGCGCCACCGTCGCCTCATCCAGGGCAAGCGTGACGGCGCCGTGCGCCGGCAGTTCGGCCGCCTGCGAGATGTCCGACAGCCGGGCAAGGCGCGTGATCATCGGCCTCTGGGCCTCAAGCCAGTCCCGCTTTTCGGGGGCGAGACCGCGCACGAGCGCCGGGATCTGCGCCGCGGCCGGGACATTGACCGCCGTGCGCGCCGAGCGGATCTCGGAAATCAGCCGGATCGTCCAGTCGATCTCGGCTTCGGCGGCCGCATCCGCCGGGATCGCCTCCGCTTGCGGCCAGCGGCCGAGAATCAGGTCACCGCGCGCATCCCCCTCGCCTTCCGGGGCGAGCGCATGCCACAGCTCCTCGGTCACGAAGGGCATGAAGGGATGGAGCAGGGTGAGGATGACGTCGAGCACGCATCCCGCAACCGCCCGCGTCTCGGCCGCCGCATCCGCATCCCCGCCCGCCAGCACCGGCTTGATGAATTCGAGATACCAGTCGCAGAAGCCGTGCCAGACGAAGTGGTAGATGGTGTGGGCGGCGACATCGAAGCGGAAGGCCTCGAGCGCGGCGGTCAGCTCCTCCACCGCGCGGCGCGTCGCGCCCATGATCCAGCGGTTGACGGTGAGCGTGGCGGGTGGGGCCGCCACCCCGCGATGCAGGACGCCGCGGATGTCGTTCAGGCGGCAGAAGCGGGCCGCGTTCCACAGCTTGGTGGCGAAGTTGCGATAGCCCTCGACCCGCGATTCCGACAGCTTGATGTCGCGTCCCTGGGTCTCCAGCGCCGCCAGCGTAAAGCGCAGGGCGTCCGCGCCGTATTTCTCGATGAAGTCGAGGGGATCGATGACATTGCCCTTCGACTTCGACATCTTCTCGCCCCTGGCGTCGCGCACGAGCCCCGTGATGTAGACCTGCCGGAAGGGCACGTCCTTCATGAAGTGCAGGCCCGACATCATCATCCGCGCGACCCAGAAGAAGATGATGTCGAAGCCGGTGACCAGCGTGGAGGTGGGGTAGAAGCGCTTGAGTTCGGGCGTCTCCTCGGGCCAGCCGAGGGTGGAGAAGGGCCACAGCGCAGACGAGAACCAGGTGTCGAGCACGTCGGGATCGCGCTGCAGCGTCACATCCGCGCCGAATTTCGCGCGCGCCTCGGCATGGGCCTCTTCTTCCGTCTCGGCCACGAAGATGGAACCTTCCGGCCCGTACCATGCCGGAATGCGGTGCCCCCACCAGATCTGGCGCGAGATGCACCAGGGCTGGATGTTCTCCAGCCATTGGAAATAGGTCTTCTCCCATTGCGGCGGGATGAAGCGGGTGTCGCGCCGTCTGACCGCTTCGATCGCGGGACCGGCGAGCTTGGCCGCGTCCACGAACCACTGGTCTGTCAGCATCGGCTCCACGACGACGCCCGACCGGTCGCCGTAGGGCATCATGATCCGCTTCGGCTCGACCTTGACGAGAAGCCCCTGCTCCTCGAGATCGGCGACGATCCGCTTGCGCGCCTCGTAGCGGTCGAGCCCGCGGTAGCGCTCGGGGGCGTTGTCGTTGATCCGCGCCTCCTCGTCGAAGATCGGGATCATCGGCAGGCCGTGCCGGCGGGCCACCTCGAAGTCGTTGAAATCATGGGCGGGCGTGATCTTGACGGCACCCGAGCCCTGCTCGGGATCCGCATGCTCGTCCGCGATGATGGGAATCAGGCGGCCAACAAGCGGCAGCCGCACCATGCGGCCGACGAGATGCCGGTAGCGGTCGTCCTCCGGATGCACGGCGACCGCCGTGTCGCCCAGCATGGTCTCGGGCCGCGTGGTGGCGACGACGAGATGCTTCGTCCGAGCCTTCGACCGGGTAGCGGATGTGCCAGAAATGGCCGTCCACCTCCCGCTGCACGACCTCGAGGTCCGAGATCGCGGTCTTGAGCTTCGGGTCCCAGTTGACGAGCCGCTTGTCGCGGTAGATCAGCCCCTCGCGGTAATAGGTGACGAAGACGCGGATGACCGCGCGCGAGAGCCCCTCGTCCATCGTGAAGCGGTTGCGCGACCAGTCCGCGGAGGCGCCGAGGCGCTTGAGCTGGTGGATGATCCGGTCGCCGTATGTCTCCTTCCAGGCCCACACGCGCTTCAGGAACGCCTCGCGGCCGAGCTGCTGGCGCGTGAGCCCCTCTTTCGCGAGCTCGCGCTCGACGACCATCTGGGTCGCGATGCCCGGCGTGGTCCGTGCCCGGCTGCCAGAGCACGTCCTTGCCGCGCAGCCGCTCGAAGCGGACCAGGATGTCCTGCAGCGTGTTGTTGAGAGGCATGGCCCATGTGCAGCGAGCCGGTGACATTGGGCGGCGGGATGACGATGCAATAGGGCTCGGCATCCGGGCGCTGCGGCTTGAAGGCGCCCGACTCCTCCCAGTGGCGATACCACTTCTCCTCGATCGCCTGCGGCGCGTAATGCTTGTCCATCGGCTCCTCGCGTTCCACTGCCTGCGCTGGTGCCCCCTGGCTGCCGCCCGCCCGCGATCCGGCCGGTGGCTTTAGGGCGAAGCTCGCCTTGCCGCAAGCCTCCGCTTGGCGGCCCGCCTTTCGGGACACTCTGCCTCGCGGCCTGTTCGCGCGGTCCGCGGAGCGTCTCGTCCCGATTCCGGTACGTCCGGCAGATATTGCCGCCGGCCTCGACGGCGGCGCGGACGGCAAGATTTGCCGCGGCGGCAAGTCTTCTGCCCGATCATGGGCGACGGGCCGGCAAGGATTTTGCCTCCGCTATAGAAAATGCATGCGTATTAACAATGGAGTTGGGCGATTAGGCGGCCTTGAGGTCGGGCAAAAACTGGCACGGATCTCGCTTCACAAGGCCTGCGAGGCAAAACGCCTCGCCGCGCAAAACGCGCGGGTTCGAAGCCAGAAAGGAGATGCCAAAATGGCTTTTTCCGTCAACACCAACCAGGGTGCGTTCGTCGCCCTGCAACAGCTGAACGCAGACCAACAAGCAGCTCGCCATCACCCAGAACCGGATCAACACCGGTCTCAAGGTGGCCAGCGCGAAGGACGGCGCGGCGACATTCGCGATCGCGCAGAACATTCGTGCGGACGTGGCGGGCATCAACGCCGTCAAGAGCTCGCTGGACCGCGCGATCTCCGCTGTCGACGTGGCGCTGAACGCAGCCGAATCCATCGCGGATCTGCTGACCAGGCTGCGCGAGACGGCGGTCGCGGCCTCCGACCCGGGTCTTGACAGCGCCTCGCGTTCGGCGCTCGAGGATGAGTTCCAGCAGGTCCGGGCGCAGATCGACGCGATCGTCTCGAGCGCGTCCTTTAACGGCACGAACCTCGTGTCGGCCGCCAATAGGGTGGTGGCGATCGATTCGGATGGCAACGCGATCTTCTCGGTCGTGGGCGCCAACCTGACGGCGGGCACGGGCGGCTTGGCGCGTCGCGTCCGCATTTGCGACCGCGATCGGCCGCCCAGGCGGCAGTCGTCGACGCTGGACAATGCCGCCATCGCGTCACTGCGAACAACGTGCTGTCGCGTCTGGGTGCTGGTCGGCAGCGGCTCGAGCTGCAGTCCGATTTCATCGGCAGGCTGCAGGATACGCTCAAAGTCGGCATCGGCAATCTCGTGGACGCCGATCTCGCGAAGGAGAGCGCGAACCTGCAGGCCTTGCAGGTCAAGCAGCAGCTCGGCCTTCAGGCCCTTTCCATCGCCAACCAGGCTCCGGGATCGATCCTGGCGCTCTTCCGGTAAGGCGCTTCTTCTGGCGAGGAGGGGTTCGCCTGAGGGCCACGCCCGCAGGGCGGCCCCTCCGCCGCCGCCGGAAGGCACCCGGATGCGCTGACCGGTCTCGACACGAAGCCCGATTCCGAAACCGGATGGTGGCCGGGGTGACGGTCGGCGGATCCGATGGAGCCGGGGTGCGGAGGACAGAGCCATGGCTGACATCACGCGCATCAACGGCATCGCCCCGCCCGGCCTGCCGCGCGAACTGAAGCCCGTCGAGCCGGCGCCCGCCGTCACCCGCCGTCAGCCTCAGCCGCAGGCTTCCGGCCAGGAACCCGTGTCCGGGCCCGGAAGGTCGGATGGAACGGCCGGCACGGACGCAGGCGGCCCCGTGCTCCGCGACGACCGGTCGCCGCAGGATGTGGCCGGGGCCCTGGAGAAGAAGCTCGAAGGCATCCTGAAAGAGGTGCTGGGGGCGGATTTCGCGTCGCGCAGACTTTCCATCGCGCAGGACGAGGCGACCGGCCGCTTCGTCTACCGCGTGATCGACGTGAACACGGGTGAGGTGCTGCGCCAGTATCCGCCGGACGAGATCCTGCGCATCGTCGCCCAGATCCGCGAGGCGGAAGGCCTGGTGCTGGATTCCGAGGCCTGAGCGCGGGCAGAGGGACGCGGAATACGGGCCGGCGTGGGCATCACGCCGAAGCGTCGTGGGGGCCGGCCGCCGGGGCCGGCCTTCCCGCATGCGCAGGCGGCTTCATGGTGCGGCCTTTCGCGTCCCGGTCGCGGCGGGCGGCGCAAGCGGGGCCAAGACGCCGCGCCAGATCGCCGCCGGCAGGCTGCCGCCCGTCACTCCCTTCATCGGCGCATTGTCGTCATTGCCCACCCACACGCCCGCGACATGGTCCGGGATGAAGCCCACGAAGACGGCGTCGCGGAAGTCCTGGGTCGTGCCCGTCTTGCCGCCGGCAGGCAACGCCGGGCATGCCGCGCGCGCCGGGCGGTGCCCTCCGCCACCACCGCCCGCATGAGACCGCGCATCGTCTCCAGCACCTCCTCCGAGAGCACGGGCACCGCCGCCGTCTGCGGGCCGGTAGCGGTAGAGCACGGGCCCGTCCTCGGCCCGGACCTCCAGCACCATGTAGGGATCCACCGCGTAGCCGCCGTTCTCGAAGGGGGCATAGGCGCGCGACGAGATCGACGAGCCTGCACCTCCTGCGCCCCCAGCGCAAGCGACGGCAGAGGGCTGCAGCGGCTCCTCGAGCCCCAGGCGGCGCGCCATCGCCACCACCGCCTCCGGCCCCACCTCGAGGATGAGACGCACCGCGACGCTGTTGAGCGAATGCACGAAGGCCTCGCGCAGCGCGACGGGGCCGCGGTAGCGCCCGTCGAAATTCTTGGGCGACCAGTCGCCGACGGTGATCGGCGCATCGGGCAGGACGTCGTCGGGGCGGACGCCGGCTTCCAGTGCCGCCGCATACAGGAACGGCTTCATCGCCGAGCCCGGCTGGCGGCGGGCCTGTCCGGCGCGGTCGAACTGGCTCAGCCGCCAGTCCCGCCCGCCGACATAGGCCTCGATCGCCCCGTCGGGCAGCATCGCCACGACGGCGCCCTGCCGGGCCCCGCGGGCGTCGCCTTCGGCGTCGAGGACCCGGCGGAGCACCGCCTCGGCCCGGCGCTGCAGGTCCGGACGGATGGTGGTCAGGATCGTCACCGAACCCTGCCAGCCGCCGGTCAGGCGTTCGGCCTCGAGCAGCGCGCGGTCGCTCGCATAGCGCACGCCGGCGCCAAGGTCCGCCGCAAGCCGCGGCGGCCCGGCCTCCAGCGCCGCCGCGAGCTGTTCTTCGGTGATGAATCCCTCCCGCCGCATCGCGGGAAGCACGACGCGGCGCGCCCGTTCCCAGGCCCCTTCCAGATTGGCGAGCGGCTGCAGCCGCGAGGGCGCCTTGAGCAGGCCGGCGAGCAGCGCCGCCTCCCCGAGATCGAGGTGCCCGGCTCCGTGGCCGAAGAAGGTGCGCGCGGCCGCGTCGAGGCCGTAGGCGCCGGCGCCGAAATAGACGCGGTTGAGGTAGAGGGCGAGGATCTCGGGCTTGGTCAGCTTCTGCTCGAGATAGAGGGCGAGCAGCAGCTCCCGCATCTTGCGGGCCAGCGAACGCTCGGGGTCGAGGAACAGGTTCTTGGCGAGCTGCTGGGTGATGGTGCTGCCGCCCTCCACCAGCCGCCCGGCCGCAAGATTCGCCCAGACCGCGCGCGCGATCCCCACCGGATCGATGCCGTGGTGATGGAAGAAGCGGCGGTCCTCGGTCGCCACCACGGCCTCCACCATGATCTCCGGAATCTCCTCGGGCGCCAGATCGCGTCCCGGCTTCGGGCCGTAGGTGGTGAGCACGCTGCCGTCCACGGCCAGCACGGTTGCGCGCGCGGGCTCGGGCAGCGGCGGCGGATGGGAGATGTCCGGGAGATCCCGTGCGATCCACAGCAGCCACAGCAGCGCGAAGAAGAGCGCCCAGACGAAGGCGGCGAGGATGAGCCGCCATGGGCGCAGGCGTCGCCGCCCGCCGCCCGGTTCGTCCTTTCCGCCCCCGCCCGGGCGGGATGTCCGGGTCGGGACGCAAGAGTGATCACGATTGCGCGGCATCGCCCCTGCGCGCGTCCGTCTCGAACGGGCGCCCGTCGCGATGGCGGAAGACGGATCCCCTGCCCGAGTAGCGACCGGGCTCGAAGATCATGTCGATGTCCGGATATTCACCCCAGTCGCGATCATCGCGGGTGCCGACGGCAAGAAGCACGGCATCCCGGTCTCCGCGATTCTGGAAGTGATGACCATCGCGCACGCCCGCCGGAAAGGCCGCACATTCCCCGGCCCCCATCGGCGTCTCCCCCTCGTCGGTAACGAGCACGACCTCGCCCGAGACGACGAAGACGAACTCGTCTTCCAGCGCATGCCAGTGCCGCTGGCTGGACCAGCTGCCCGGCGGCAGCGTGACGAGGTTGACCCCGAATTGCGTCAGCCCGGCCGCCAAGCCCAGCGCGCGGCTGCGGCGCGCCCTGCAGCGTGCGTCATGAGGCGGGGGATAGCCGCTGCCGACGCGCTCGGGAACGCTCGCGATGTCGATCCTGCCCACAAACACCCCTTTCTTCCCGTCACGCCGGCAATCGGCCGCGGTCGGCCCCTTACACGTCGAGGTTGGCGACGGCCAGCGCGTTTTCCTCGATGAACTGGCGGCGCGGCTCGACGAGGTCGCCCATGAGCCGGGTGAACATCTCGTCGGCCTCGTCCGCCTCCTCGATCTTCACCTGCACCAGCGTGCGCGCGGCCGGGTCCAGGGTCGTCTCCCAGAGCTGCTGCGGGTTCATCTCGCCCAGCCCCTTGTACCGCTGGATGGCGAGCCCCTTGCGGCCGAAGGCCAGCACCTCCTCGAACAGCCGGCTGGGGCGCGGCAGCCGCCGCTCCTCCTCGCCGCGGCTGAGCACCGCCGGCTCGGCGAACATCGCGGCAAGCGGCCGGGTCAGCTCGTGCAGGCGCCGGGCCTCGGCCGAATGCAGGAGGTCGGCGTCGAAGTGGTGGCGGTCGGTCACGCCGCGCACGGTCTGGGTGAAATGATAGGCGCCCGGCTCCGCATCGACGACCCGCCAGCCCGCCTTCTCTTCGCTCGAAGCGAAGCGGTTGCGGCGCTCGGCCGCAAGCTCGGCGAAGCGGCGCATCTCGTCGGGCCGGTCGAGCACGGCGGGATCGAGGCCGCCGACGAGCGCCAGCGTCTCCAGCAGATCCGCACGGTAGCGCGCGGGGATGTGCTGCATCACCTGATGGATCTGCCGCGCGCGGGTGACGATCTCGCCGAGCTCCGCGCCGACATGCACGACGCCCTCGGCGTCCGTCAGCGCCGCGCCCTCGAGGCCGAGCGCAATCAGGTGGTCTTCCAGCGCCCGGTCGTCCTTCAGATACACCTCGGACTTGCCGCGGCTCACCTTGTAGAGCGGCGGCTGCGCGATGTAGAGATGCCCGGCCTCGATCAGCTCCGGCATCTGGCGGAAGAAGAAGGTGAGCAGCAGCGTGCGGATGTGCGCGCCGTCGACATCCGCGTCCGTCATGATGATGATCTTGTGGTAGCGCAGCTTCGACAGATCGAAGTCGTCGCGCCCGATGCCGGTGCCGAGCGCGGTGATCAGCGTGCCGATCTCGTTGGAGGCCAGCATGCGGTCGAAGCGCGCGCGCTCGACGTTGAGGATCTTGCCCCTGAGCGGCAGGATCGCCTGAAAGGCGCGGTCGCGGCCCTGCTTCGCGGAGCCACCCGCCGAATCGCCCTCGACGATGAACAGCTCCGCCTTGGCCGGGTCGCGCTCCTGGCAGTCGGCGAGCTTGCCCGGAAGGGACGCGACGTCGAGCGCGCCCTTGCGGCGGGTGAGCTCGCGGGCCTTGCGCGCCGCCTCGCGCGCGGCCGCGGCATCGATGATCTTCTGGATCACCGCCCGCGCCTCGTTGGGATGCTCCTCGAACCACTGGGCCAGCCGGTCGGCGACGATCCCCTCGACCACCGGGCGCACCTCGGAGGAGACCAGCTTGTCCTTCGTCTGGCTGGAGAATTTGGGATCCGGCACCTTGACGGCGAGCACCGCGGTCAGCCCCTCGCGCGCATCATCGCCGGAAAGCGCCACCTTCGCCCGCTTCAGCATCCCCGACTCTTGCGCATAGGCGTTGATCGTCCGGGTCAGCGCCGCCCGGAAGCCGGCCAGATGCGTCCCGCCGTCGCGCTGGGGGATGTTGTTCGTGAAGCAGAAGACGTTCTCGTAATAGCCGTCGTTCCACTGCAGCGCGAGCTCGAGGAAGATGCCGTCCTTCTCCCCCTGGATCCTGATGGGCTCCGGAATGAGGGGCGTGCGGTTGCGGTCGAGATAGCGCACGAAGGCCGCCACGCCGCCCTCGTAGTGGAGCGTGACGGAGCGCTTTTCCACATGTCTGAGATCCGTCAGCGTGATGTGCACGCCCGAATTCAGGAAGGCGAGCTCGCGCAGGCGATGCTCCAGGCGCTCGAAGGAGAACTCGCGGTTCGAGAAGATCTCCGCGTCCGGCAGAAAGGTGACCCGCGTGCCGGTGCGCGCGCCGGCATCCGCCACGCGCTCGAGCGGCGCCTCGGGCACGCCGCGCAGGAAGCGCATGCGGTGTTCGCCGCCCTCGCGCCAGATCACGAGCTCCAGCCATTCGGACAGCGCATTGACCACCGACACGCCGACACCGTGCAGACCGCCGGAGACCTTGTAGGAATTCTGGTCGAACTTCCCGCCGGCATGCAGCTGGGTCATGATCACCTCGGCCGCCGAGACGCCTTCCTGCGGGTGGATGGCGACCGGGATGCCGCGGCCGTTGTCCTCCACGGTGACCGAGCCCTCGGGATTGAGCGTGACGAGAATGCGGTCGCAGTAGCCGGCCAGCGCCTCGTCGATGGCGTTGTCGACCACCTCGAACACCATGTGGTGCAGCCCCGAGCCGTCATCGGTATCGCCGATGTACATGCCCGGGCGCTTGCGGACCGCATCAAGGCCTTTCAGCACCTTGATGGATTCCGCATCGTAACGTTCCGAACCCTCCTGCGGGCTCATCGCTGCGTGTTCCTGGGTCATCTGCTACTCATACCGTTGCGCGGAGCGGCCCGGAAGTCTTTCCATCCAGGCGGTGCGCATGTGCGCCTGCGGGAAGGATGCGGGTGCGCGCCCCACGATGTGCATGCCATGCCTTCTATTTAGTGTCCGATGCGGCCTTCGTCGATCCTCAAAAGCACGCAATCGCCCCGGCGTGCGAGCGCGCCGAAGAGCGTTCGGTCGGTGCCCGACAGCCACACCTCGCCGCGCAGCGCGGCGATGCGCGCGAACAGGGCCGCGCGGCGCCGGGCGTCGAGATGGGCCGCGACCTCGTCGAGCAGCAGGATCACCGGCGCGCCGCTGTGCAGCGCCGCAAGCTCGGCGTGCACCAGAACGAGGGCGAGCAGCAGCACCTTCTGTTCGCCGGTCGAGGCGAGGCGCGCGGGACGTTCGGCGCGCGCGGGGGGAAAGATGCCGTGGACCACGACGTCGCTCAGATGCACCCCCGCACCCGTGCGCCGCTCTTCCGCATCCGCGCGCCGGCGGGCCCGCAGCCGCTCGCGCAGCCGCTCCTCGAGCTTGAGCGCCGGCGTCCCCGCCGCGATCAGCTCTTCCGCCTCGCCGGCGAAGGCCACGCGCGGAACCGGAAAATCCTCCGGTGCGAGCTGCCGGGCGTGGGCGTTGAGAAGCGCCGCCGTCTCCACCCGCGCGGCGGCGATCGCCGCACCGGTTTCGGCCAGCTGCGCCTCCAGCGCCGCGAGCCAGTGCGGATCGGCCGCCGGCCCCCGCTCCGCGAGCAGGCGCAGCCGCTGCCGCATGGCGCGCTCGTGGCGGGCGAGCAGGCGGGCGTGCTCGGGAAAGAAGCTTGCCACCATGCGGTCGAAGAAGCGGCGCCGGCCGCCGGCGGACTCGACGAACAGGCGGTCCATCGCCGGCGTGGCCCAGGCGATCGTCGCAAGGCTCGAAAGCGCGGCCGGGATCGTCTGACGGCCGTCGAGGATCACCTGCCGCCGCAGCCGCACGGGACCGCCGGCTGGCGCGGCGTCCCCCGGCGCGTCGTCGTCATCGCCCTCCTCCGCCTCCTCGCCGGTGGCGGCCGGCAGGGCGTGGACGACGGCGCGCCGCTCCCCGCCGTAGGCATCCACCAGCGCCGCGGCGACCGTCCAGCCGCGTCCCGGATCGGCGCCCGCGCGCAGGATCTCGCCCAGACGCGCGCCGCGCATGCCGCGCCCCGGCGCCAGCATCGAGATCGCCTCCATCAGGCTCGTCTTGCCGGCGCCGTTGGGGCCGACGAGGATCCGCAGCCGGGCCTCGGCGGGAAGCCGAAGGCGGCCGTCCGCGAGATTGCGGAACGCCCGGGTCTCGAGCGCCAGCAGCGACGGCCCGCCACCCGCCTCGGCCGGGCTCTTGTCCGGCGCGCGGGCGGGATGCTCGTCCATCGCCATCCGGCCGTTCTCCATCGCCTCAAGACGCCGGCCCACGGCCGGGCCGCCCGCGGGCGGATCCCGGCGGCCGGACGGCCTAGACGCGCATCGGCATCAGCACGTAGAGCGCGCTTTCGTCCTCGGGATCGACGATGATCGTCGGCGAGGTCGCGTCCATCAGGCGGATTTCCGCCTCGGCGCCCTCGATCTGGGCCAGGATGTCGAGAAGGTAGCGCGCGTTGAACCCGATCTCGAGCGGCGCCCCCTCGTAGACCGCCGAGAGCTCCTCGGTGGCGGTGCCGTGCTCGGGGCTCGTGACGGAAAGAACGATGCGCTCCGCCTCGAGCGTCAGCTTCACCGACCGGGTCTTTTCGCTGGAGATCGTGGAAACCCGGTCGACCGCCTCCGCCAGCAGCTTCGCGTCCACGCGCAGGATCTTGTCGTTCGCCGTGGGGATCACCCGCTCGTAGTCGGGGAAGGTGCCGTCGATGAGCTTGGAGGTGAGCACCGCCGAGTCGAAGGCGAAGCGGATGCGGGTGTCGGAGAGCGAGACGGCGATCGTGCCGTCGTATTCCTCCACCAGCTTGCGCAGCTCCGCCACCGTCTTGCGCGGCACGATGACGCCCGGCATCCCGGCCGCCCCCTCGGGCAGCGCGGTCTCCACGCGGGCGAGGCGGTGGCCGTCGGTCGCCACCGCCTTGAGACGGCCGTCCGCGCCCTCGGCCACGTGGAGATAGATGCCGTTGAGGTAGTAGCGCGTCTCCTCGGTCGAGATCGCGAAGCGCGTCTTGTCGATCAGCTTCTTCAGCACGTCCGCGCCGAGGGAGAAGCGGTGCGGCAGGTCGTCGGCGGCCAGCTGCGGGAAGTCGTCGCGCGGCAGGGTGGCAAGCTGGAAGCGCGCGCCACCCGCGCGCAGCGTGAGCCGGCCGTCCTGAAGCGCGAGATCGAGCTCGGCCCCGTCGGGGAACTTGCGGATGATGTCGTGCAGCGTGTGCGCGGGCACCGTCGTGCCGCCCGCCGCCGCGACGTTGGCGGGCACCTCCTCCACCAGCGCGATGTCGAGGTCGGTTGCGGTCAGCCGCAGGGTCTCTCCGTCCGCGACCAGCTCGACATTGGACAGGATCGGGATCGTGTTGCGACGCTCCACGACGCTCTGGATGTGCGAGAGGGCCCGAAGGAGCGGGTTGCGTTCGATCACGAGCTGCATGGCGCGTTTCACATCACCTGGCATTGTCGTTGTCCGCGCGGCCGCGGGCCGCGGCCCCTTATAGACCGGCCCCGGCGCCAAATCACCCCCTTTTTCACGAGCTTCGACGGGCGGGCGCAAGGGACAGACTCCGCAACAGGGCCTCGACCCGCTCGCGGTTGTGCGCGAAATAGTGCAGCTCGGCGGCCTGGTAGAGGACGAGATAGAGCCTGCCGTCGACGATGGCGCCGGCCGCGATCCCCCGCCGCGGCACCTCGTCGCGCAGGACCGTGCGGAATTCCATGCGAAAGCCGTCATGGCCGCCGAAGGAGAAGGGTGCCAGCGCAAGCGTCCGGAATTCCTGCGCCTCGAGCGCGCGCGCGTAGGAGGCCTCGATGAACTCCGCGATCTCCGGCAGCAGCATGGACGAGCGGAAGACGGGCACCTCCCGCTTCTTCACCTGCTTCGTCGGGAGCCGGAACAGGGTGCCGCCGCTCGGGATGCCGCCGATGAAGGCGACGAAATCGAGCGGCACCCCGTTCATGGTCCACAGCGCATTGCGTTTGCGGCCCGCGAACAGGGTCGGGTTCACCGCATTCCACGGCGCGTCCGGGGTAACCAGGAAGGCCCGCGCCACGCGCTGCGGGCCGGGCCGCACCAGCCACGCCGAATCGACACAGCCGGAAAGGAGAAGGCCGAGGAGCACGGCGGCCCACATGCCCGCCCCGGGTTTCCTTCGCCCTGCCCGCCGCATCACGTCCGCCGTCGTCATGGTGGCTCCGGGCCGTTCCGCCCCGCCCCCTCGTCGGAGGATAGATAGAACTCGATGGCCGCGCGGTCCGGCGGATCGCCGGCGCGCGCAAGATAGCGGCCGAGCGGCGCCCGCGCCTCCTGCCGCCGGCCCGTGCGCCAGAGCGCAAGCCCGAGACCCCGCCAGCACCAGGCGGGCAGGTCGTCCGTCATCGCCCGGGCGCGTTCATAGTCGGCGAGCGCCGCCGCAAGGTCGCCCCGGTTGCCGCGCCGGCGCAGCGCCTCCGCCTTGAGACAGTGCGCGAGCGCCGGGTCGCGGCCCGCGGCGATCATGCGGTCCACGAGCACGAGCGTGCGCGGGACCTCGCCCCGCTCCAGCTGGTCCTCCCACAGCATGTCCCGGATGCCGGCGACGGCCTTCTCGAAGGACTCGCCGCCGACCTCGCCGCCGCCGTCGGGCCGCAGCCTTTTGGCGAGCGTCGCGAGCCGCTCCATGCGCCGGGGGGTGGGCGGGTGCGTGTCGAACAGGGCGGGCCGGCGCCTGCGCTGCTCGGGCAGCTCGTCAAGGAGCTTCGCCCACACGCGGCTCGCCGCCATCGGGTCGTAGCCCGCGCGCGCCAGCAGCGCGACCCCGATGGCATCCGCCTCCCGCTCCTGGGCGCGGCTGAAGGTGAAGATGCCGGCGATCATGGTGATCTGGAAGAGCGAAAGGGTATTCGACGACGTGCCGACCGCCGCCAGCCCCAGCGAACCGGCGACCGTGAGCGAGAGCGTGTTCCGGCGCTTGCGGAAGTTCGTCAGCGAATGGCTCCGGAGATAATGCCCGATCTCGTGGCCGATGACGGCGGCAAGCTCCGCCTCGCCGTCCACGCGAAGCAGCAGGCCCGTCCAGATCTGCATGGCGCCGTTCGGCATCATGCTGGCGTTGAAGTCGGGCACGCGCACGAGATAGGCGCGGATGTCGGCCGCATATTCGGGCACGAGCCGGCAGATGATGCGGTCGATCAGCGCCTCGGCGGCGGCGTCGCGCACCCGATAGGCGGAAGAGACGATCTCCCGCTCCGCCCGTTCGCCGATGAGCCACAGCCCGCGTTCGACCTCGTGCTCGGGCGCGGGAGCGTAACCGGGCGGGACCTCGGGCCGAAGCTCGGGCAGCGGCCACGCCGGCTCCGTGCGGACCGGCGCGCAGGAGGCGGACCCGGCGACGGCGGGCCGGACGAACGGGGCGGAGACCAGGACCGCGGCAAGCAGCATGACGGCGGGCGTCCTCATGGCTTCGCCTCCTCCGCCGCCGGCTCCGCGGGCGGCCCGCGCCGGTCGGTCGGAAAGCCCCTGAGCAGGGCCGCCGCCACCTCCTCCGCGCCCTCGGGCCTGCGCAGATCCGCGAAGCGGCTCCGCAGCAGCTGCGCCCAGACGAGCTGTCCGGTCCTCAGATCGACCAGCGAGGCGAAGCCGATCGTCTCCCCCTGCGGCAGATAGATGCCGAGACCGCCGGCGAGCGTGGCGACGATCTTGCGCCCCCAGCTCGCGTAGGTGTCGTGGACATGGATGAACAGGCCGTATTGCGCACCGAAGCGCCCGGCGAGGCGGCGTGCCGTCCCGCCCAGCGTCCAGTCGAACCGTCCCTTCTTGGTCGGCAGCCGCGCGGCGCCATACTTGTACTGGAGCACCGCCGCCGCGACCAGCCGGTGGAGGCGCACGAGCGCAAGATCCTCGGCGGGCATGCGCGCGCCCTCCTCGTCCGCGGGCGCGTAGGCGACGAGATCGACCACCCGCGCCGCGAGCGCCACCTGCAGCGCATCCGCGAGATTGCGCCGCGCGGCCGCCGTCCAGTCGGGCTCCACCTCCTCGACGCCGCCGGTGGTCAGCCGCGCCAGGGTGACGTCGGGCGGCATGAGAAGGACGCTGCGGATCTCCGGCGGCGAGGCCTCGAGCGCGGGATCGGCGCGACGCGTCGTCTGGATGCAGCCGGTCAGAAGGATCGCGACGGCGACGAGCATGACCGCCCGCGCCGCCGGATGCGCAAGCTTTCTCGCCTGGTATCGGGCTGCCGCCGCCATTCCCCGTCCGCCCCCGCGGCCGGCGGCAGGATGCCGGAAAACCGCCGCCGGCCGGGCCGATCGCCCCTCGTTCCCGCATTGAGACTAGCGGTGGCCGCAGGCCGTCGTCAATCCGCCGCGCCGGCCTCCTCAGTCGCGGGCACGGGCGCGCCAGAGCCGTTCGGCTGCCGCGCGCAGGGCATCGGCGGGATCCCGCGGCCGCCAGCCGAGCTCGGCCCCCGCGCGGCGGGCATCCAGGGGGCGCGGATGGCGCGCAAGCCGCACCCCCTCGCAGCTCGCAAGCGGCGTCCTGCCGCTGCGCGCGGCGCGGCGCTCGGCCAGCCATGCGGTGAGCAGGGCCAGCCGGAAGGGCACCCGGCGGCGCGGCGGAGGGCGGCCCGTGATCTCGGCGATGATGGCGAGAAGCCGCGCCATCGGTGTCGCCCGCGTGCCGATCACGTAGCGTCGCCCGGCCGGCGCGCGCCGGGCCGCGAGCAGATGCGCCGAGACGATGTCGTCCGCATCGAGCAGATTGAGGGCGCAGTCGAGATAGGCGGGCGGCGGGTCGAACAGAAACTGCTCCAGCATTCGCGTCGGCGGCGTCCGCGAGCGGTCGTCGGGGCCGACGGGGATCGCGGGATAGAGGATCACGGCCGGAAAACCGGCGGCGATCGCATTGCGCACGGCCTGGTCCGCCCACCACTTGGAGCGGCTGTAGGGGCCGGCCATGCGGGTCACCGGCGCCGTCGGGCTGTCTTCGGTGATCGGTGTCGGGTCGGGATCGTTCCAGCCGCGCAGCACGACCTCGGAAACCGTGTGGAGGAAGCGCTCCACCCCGGCACGCCAGGCCTCCTCGAGCATGATCACCGTGCCTTCGTAGTTGACGCGGCGAAAGGCCCGGGGGTCGGGAAGCCAGAGATGGGTGATCGCCGCCATGTGGAACACGGTCCGCACGCCCGTGAGCGCCCGCCGCACCGCCTCGCGGTCGGTTACCGAACCCGCGACGATCTCCGCGCCGGCGAGCGCCGGGTCGTCTTCGCTCGCCGCCGGATCCAGCACCCGCACCCGGGCCCCTTCGGCGACGAGGCGCGCAACCAGCCGCCGGCCGAGGAAGCCGGCGCCGCCTGTGACGAGAACGGGCTCGGCGATCATGCGCGGTGCTCCCCGTGACCGGCCGCGGCCGTGAGCCGGCAGATCAGCATGCGGTGGTCCCAGGCGCTCGTCGCGACCAGCAGACCGCCCCAGACGGCGGCCGCCGTCGCGGCGGACAGAAGCGCGCCGGAACCCGCATGCAGCCGTCCCGCCCGGCCGTCCGCCGGCACCCGCAGAATGAGGCTTTTGACCCGCCGCACGCCGAAGAGGTGGTCGCGGAAGAAGGCGAGAGCAAGAAGCGAGGGATGCGCGGCCACGATCAGATCCGCGCCCGCCCCGCCTTCAGGATCCGGGGCGACGGTGAGATTGTCGGGCGCCGCGGGCAGCCGGATCCGCCGGGGTGCGGGAGCCGTCGACGCAAGCGGCAGCATCGTCAGCCGGTACCCGCGCGTCTCCGCCACCGCGAGCACCGGCGCGCCACCGGGACCGGCCACCAGGGCCAGTCCGTTCGGCCAGCGCAGGCCCGCGGCGATCACCTCGGCCGGTGCGGCAAGCGGGCGTGGGGGATCGAGCGGCAGGGCCACAATCCGGCCGGAGGCCGCGGCGCGCAGGTCCTCCCACAGCCGCCGCGGCCCGGTGCAGGCCGCGTGATCGAGGCTGACGAACAGCCGGCTTCCCTCGGGCCCGGCCACGAGATCGTTCGCCGCACACCACGCCGGCCCGTCGGCGAGCAGCCGGGCGTCCGCAAGGCGCGGCGGATCATCCAGGAGCGTGAAGGCCCAGATCCGCACGCGGGGCTCGCCGGCCGCATGGTGCCGGTCGATCACGGCCAGCCTGATGCGCCCCTCCTGCCGCCAGACCGCAATCCCGTGGGGGCGGAGCGCCACGGGGCTCACCACCGGCAGAAGCCGCAGCGGCGCGCCCGCGCCCGCGCTCTTCAGCCCGGTGGCCCTCAGCAGATAGACGCCCCCTTCGGGTGGCCGCGTGCCGCGCGCGAGCGCACGTGCGACCGCCCGGCGGTCGTAGGCGGCCAGCAGCAGCCGGCCGGCGTCGACGACGGCCAGATCCTCGGCTCCATTGATCGTCGCCCCCGTCTCGGCATCGATGACGGGCCGGCCGATGCAGTCGATGGCCGCAAGCTCGCGATCCGGCGGCGCCTGCCCGCCGCCGCCGCACGCCGCGAGAGCCAGCACGGCGACGCACAACGGCAGCCCGATCCATCGGCCCGTCACGCCGCCGCGTCCCCGTAGCGGGCGAGATACCGCCCCCATCGCTCCTCCACCTTCCGGCGCACGTCCTCGGGCACCGGGCGGTAGCGGTTCTTCTCATAGCCCGCGACCGAGGCGAGATAGGCCTCGAAGCGCGGGCGGTTGCGGGCGAAGCCCTCGAGCCCGAGCTGGTCGTAAATGCGCGCAACCGTCTCGATGGGCGCGCGCTCGAGCTCGGCGAACGAGATTTCGATCAGCCGCCCGGGCGGCCAGTCTCTCGTTTCGCGTTCGTAACGATCCATCATCCGCGCATAGGTCTCGAGGATGATCTCGTCGATGTCGAGGTGGTCATAAGGCTGGAGCGCGAACTGGCGCAGAAGCTGGCGGTAGAAATTGCGCATCGACACGAAGACCCGGTAGGGGTCGCGGTGGATGTGCACGAAGCGCGCGTCCGGCAGCAGGCGCCGCATCTGCGCCGGGCGGGCGGTGTAGACGGGGTTCTTGATGATGAGCCGCCGGCCCGGCTGGGCGATCCTGAGCTTGCGGTAGAAGCGCCTCAGCACCCGCTCCCATTCCTCCCGCCGCTCCTCCTCGAGGCCGTCGAAGAAGATCGCCGGGCCGAAGATCGCGTGGAAGTGCCGCGGGAAATAGAGCGCGTGGTAGAAGGACACCGGCGTCATGTTGGCCAGCGCGATCTCGTCCTCCTGGGGCGCGTCCGGGGTCACCGAGACGCGATCGATGTAGCGGTGACGCGGCAGCTTGCGCGCGAGAAGCGGCTGCAGGAGGCGGCCCAGGATCAGGAAGTCGTGCGGCAGCGCGGTCGCAAAGGGCGAGACATAGGCGGCATCGTCGGCCTTGCTCAGGATGTTGTAGAGATGGGTCGTGCCCGAGCGCCAGTGGCCGAGGATGAAGAGGGGCTCCGGCCCGGGCGGCGGGTCGGGCCGGACCGCCTCGTAGAGACGCTCGAGGGCCGTGAACGGCAGCCGGCCCAGCGCCGCGAGCAGCGCGCGCCGGACGACGGCCCGGCGCTCGGGCGCGACCGGCCCATGGCGGCGCAGAACGCGGCCGAGCGTCCGCAGGTCCGCGCCGTAGAGCGCATGCGAGGGGTCGAGGCGGTCTTCCATCATGCGCCCCTCTTAGCGGCCGGAGAGCCATCCGCCAAGCGCGCGGCGCACTCCTCGGTCGTCACGGATCGGTCATCGGTCGCCAGTCGTCGGAAGCGGCAGTCCGGCCGGCGGTGGCACCATTCCGCGTCGTTCGCCGGCTTGACCGGCAAACCCGGCCGGTCATCGGTGATCAGTCATCAGAAACGGGCGACAAGTCGGCAGTGATGCCCCTCTTGCGTCGTTCGCCGGCTTGACCGGCGATTCCATGAGGCGGTGACGCCAGCCCCGGCGCTCGGGACTGTCTCCGCCGTCGGCTGGACCCGCCGGTCGAGCCGGCGGGTGACGCAGAAAAAATGCGGGCAGGTCGAGTAAAGTGCCGACGTCTGCCGCGTCCGGCGACCCTCCGGGATCGAAAGCGCGCCGCAGCGGGTGACGCCTTCCCCTCCCGCGTCGTTCGCCGGCTTGACCGGCGAACCCAGCAGGCGGTGATGGCAGGCCCGGCGCTTGTCGTCGGCTCCGCTGCCCGCTGGACCCGCCGGTCGAGCCGGCGGGTGACGCAGAAAAAATGCGGGCAGGTCGAGTAAAGTGCCGACGTCTGCCGCGTCCGGCGGCCCGCTGGGATCGAAAGTGCGCCGCCGCGGGTGACGCCTTCCCCTCCCGCGTCGTTCGCCGGCTTGACCGGCGAACCCAGCAGGCGGTGATGGCAGGCCCGGCGCTTGTCGTCGGCTCCGCTGCCCGCTGGACCCGCCGGTCAAGCCGGCGGGTGACGCGGAAGAGAGCGTACCGGCGGTGACGCGCTCCTTTCTCGTCATTCGCCGCGAAAGCGGCGAATCCAGCCGCCGTGGAGAACGATCCCTGCGCCTGCGGGTATCCCCGCTTCCCGCTGGATCCGCCGGTCGAGCCCGCGGGTGACGAAGAGAAAGTAACCGCGGGTAGCGCGGAAAACAGAGCAGACCACGGGGTCATGCCGGCGGGTGACGATGGCGAGTGCGCGCCGGCGGTGATGCTTTTCTCCCGCGTCGTCCGCCGGCTTGACCGGCGAACCCACGAGGCGTGCGGGACCAGCCGAACGGTGGCGATCGGCTCGGCCGTCCGCTGGATCCGCCGATCAAGTCGGCGGATGACGAAGAGAGGAGGCGGGGGGCGCAGGAGCGGAACGGGACATGCCGGTCGGGCCGCCGGAGCCCCAGGAGAACCGCCCGCGCGGCGGACGCGGCCGCATCACTCCCACTCGATGGTGCCGGGCGGTTTGGAGGTCACGTCATAGACGACGCGGTTGATGCCGCGCACCTCGTTGATGATGCGGGTCGCCACCCGCGACAGGAAGCCATGGTCGAAGGGGTAGGAGTCGGCGGTCATGCCGTCGACCGAGGTGACGGCTCTCAGCGCGCAGACATGGTCATAGGTGCGGGCATCGCCCATGACCCCGACGGTCTTCACCGGCAGCAGCACCGCGAAGGCCTGCCAGATCGAATCGTAGAGCCCGGCAAGCCGGATCTCCTCGAGGAAGATGGCGTCCGCCTTGCGCAGGACGTCCGCCTTCTCGCGGGTCACTTCGCCGGGGATGCGGATGGCGAGCCCCGGCCCCGGAAAGGGATGGCGCCTGACGAAGGCCTCCGGCAGCCCCAGCTCGCGGCCGAGCTCGCGCACCTCGTCCTTGAAGAGCTCGCGCAGCGGCTCGACGAGCTTGAGCTTCATGCGCTCCGGCAGGCCGCCGACATTGTGGTGGGATTTGATGGTCACCGACGGCCCGCCCGTAAACGAGACGCTCTCGATGACGTCCGGATAGAGCGTGCCCTGGGCGAGGAATTCCGCATCGCCCACCTTGCGCGCCTCCTCCTCGAAGACGTCGATGAAGAGCCTGCCGATGGTCTTGCGCTTGGCCTCGGGGTCGGTGACCCCCTTCAGCGCGGACAGGAACAGCTCGCTCGCATCCCGGTGGATGAGCGGGATGTTGTAGTGGTCGCGGAACAGCGAGACGACCTCCTGCGGTTCGTTGAGCCGCATCAGCCCGGTGTCGACGAAGACGCAGGTGAGCTGATCACCGATCGCCTCGTGCAGCAGGACGGCGACCACCGAGCTGTCGACGCCGCCGGATAGCCCGCAGATCACGCGGCCCTTGCCCACCTGGTCGCGGATCTCGCGGATCTTCGTCTCGCGGAAGGCCGCCATGGTCCAGGTTCCGCGGCAGCCGCAGACGCGGCGCACGAAATTGGCGATGAGCTTCGCGCCCTGGGGCGTGTGCACGACCTCGGGATGGAACTGCAGGCCGTAGAAGCGCCGTTCGTCGTCGGCGATCGCGGCCATGGGCGCGCCCTCGGAGCGGCCGACCACCTTGAAGCCGGGGGGCAGCGCGACGACGCGGTCGCCGTGGCTCATCCACACCTGCTCGCGGTCGCCCCTCGCCCAGACGCCCTCGAACAGCAGGCAGTCGTCGACGACATCGAGGAAGGCGCGGCCGAATTCCTGGTGGTCCGATCCCTCCACCCGGCCGCCGAGCTGGGCGACCATCGTCTGCTGGCCGTAGCAGATGCCGAGGATGGGCAGGCCCATGCGGAACAGCTCCTCCGGCGCACGGGGGCTTCCCGGATCCGTGACACTTGCCGGTCCGCCGGAGAGGATCACGCCCTTCGGCCGCAGCCGCGCGAGGCCTTCTTCGGCCTTCTGGAAGGGCACGATCTCGGAATAGACGCCCGCCTCGCGCACGCGCCGCGCGATGAGCTGGGTGACCTGGCTGCCGAAATCGATGATGAGGATGGTCTCGTCCACGATCGGTTCCGTCTCCTGATGCCGCGCATGCCCGCCGGACGGCCCGCCCTGCGGCCGGTGCGATCCGGGGCCTTGCGGCATGCTAGTTCCGCGGCGGCCCCGCGGATGCGTCGGGCCTTGCGGATGACGATCCGGCGGCTTCCTCTTCCCCGGCCTCGCGCAGGGCGGTGGCAACCCGGGCCTGCTCGGGGCAGTCCCGCGGCGCGCAGATCTCCTGGATCGCCTTCAGATCCGCCAGCGCCTTCTCGCGGTCGCCCATCTTGAGCGCCAGCAGGGCCTCGGCCTCGAGCGCCGGCAGATAGGCCGGATCGACGGTGAGCGCCCGCAGGTAGTAGCCCCGCGCGGCCTGCTGCTGGCCCATCGCCTCATGCGCCCGGCCGATGGCGACCAATGCCGCGACATTGGCGGGATCGGCCACCAGCGCCTCCTCGAAACGCTTCAAGGCCGTGGCCGGCTCGCCGGCCGCGAGCGCCTTGCGGCCTTCCTCCAGCAGCTGCTGCGAGGCGCGCTGATAGGCCGGCGCGGTAAGCGACTGGGCCGCCGAGCCCGTGGCCAGCGCCGCCGCCAGCGCCAGCGCGATGATCTTCGCCTGCATCATGCCTCGTCTCTTCCACCGGTGCCGTGATGCCGTGGGCTTCTAGAGCCTTCTTTGCAGCACCGCAACAAAAAGCCCGTCGGTGCCGTGGCGCGCGGGCGCAAGCTGGAGCGCCTCCCGGATGAGCGCCGCGCTTTCGGGCATTCTTGGCCAGTGCTGCGCGCCGGCGATGCCGCGCCAGTCCGCAAGCGCCCAGCCGGGATGGGCCGCCAGCACGGATTCGACGACCTCCTCGTTCTCTTCCGGCAGCAGCGAGCAGGTGACATAGACCACACGCGCCTGCGGGTGCGGCGCCGCGAGCTCCAGCGCCCGCGCAAGCAGCGCCCGCTGCCTGCGCGCGAAGGCCACGACGTCCGCCGCGCGCCAGCGCCACTTGAGGTCCGGGTTGCGCCGCCAGGTGCCCGAGCCCGAGCACGGCGCGTCCACCAGCACCCGGTCCGCCCGCCGGCGCGAGGGCGCGAGCAGCTCGGCTGCCTTCGCCTCATCATCGGGCAGCGCGAGCCAGTCGACGCAGGAAAAGCCCAGACGGCCGAGGCGGGCGCGGGCGCGGGCAAGGCGGCGGTTGTCGATGTCGGCGGCGACGATGCGGCCGTGGTCGGCCATCATGTCGGCCAGTGCCGCCGTCTTGCCGCCGCCGCCCGCGCCGAGTTCCACGACCGTCATGCCGGGCCGGGCATCCACCAGCAGCGCGGCAAGCTGCGAGCCCTCGTCCTGAAGAATGGCCTCGCGGTCGAGGAAGGGTTTCAGCCGCCCGCGCGCGAGGCGCCCCGCGATCCGCAGGCCGACGGGGCTGAAGGGCGTGGGCCCGGCAGCGACGCCGGCGCCGGCAAGAGCCTGAAGCAGCCCCTCGCGCGATGTCCGCGCCGTGATGACGCGCAGATCGATCGGCGCCTGCATCTCCCAGCCGGCCGCCTCGGCCGCGAGCGCCTCGCCGAATCGGTGCGCAAGCCCGGCAAGCGCCCAGTCGGGCAGCGAAAGCCGCGCCGCCTGCGGCAGGACGGATGCGGGCAGAGCGGCGGCGCGATGAAGCGCGGCCCGGGCCGCCTCCCCGGGAGGCGGAAGCCCGTGCGGGCCGCCGAACCAGGACTCCTCGAGCCGTCCCTCCGCCAGCAGCAGCGCCAGAAGCAGCCGGTTCGTCGTGCCGGCGGGAAGGCCGCTCGCGGCAAGGCGCGCATCGAGCTCGCCCTGCCGCCGCAGCACTGCGTAGACGAGATCCCGGATCGCACGCCGGTCCTTCGCGCCGGCGTAGCGGCGGGTGCGGAAGAAGCGGCCGAGCAGGACGTCCGCGGCCGGCCCGCCGCTTTCTCGGGCATGTGCGATGCCGCCGAGCGCCTCGGCGGCGGAGGCGATGCGGGCGGCCGGCGTCATGCGGCGGCGCGGCCGGACCGCGGCCGGTCAGTTCGTCGGATAATTGGGCGACTCACGGGTGATCACCACGTCGTGGACGTGGCTTTCCTTCAGCCCCGAATTGGTGATGCGCACGAAGCGGGCCTTCTGCCGCATCTCGGGGATCGTGCGCGCGCCGACATAGCCCATCCCCGCGCGCAGGCCGCCGATCAGCTGGTGCAGCACATTGGCGACGGGGCCCTTGTAGGGCACCTGGCCCTCCACCCCCTCGGGCACGAGCTTCAGGCTGTCCTTGATGTCCTCCTGGAAATAGCGGTCGGCCGATCCGCGCGCCATGGCCCCGACCGAGCCCATGCCGCGGTAGGCCTTGTAGGACCGCCCCTGGTAGAGGAAGACCTCGCCCGGCGCCTCCGCCGTGCCGGCGAGCAGGGAACCCACCATGCAGGCGTCGGCACCCGCGGCGATGGCCTTGGCGATGTCGCCGGAGGTGCGGATGCCGCCGTCCGCGATCACGGGCACGCCCTTGGCATGCGCGACCTTCGCCACCTCCATCACGGCCGACAGCTGCGGCACGCCGACGCCGGCCACCACCCGCGTCGTGCAGATCGAGCCCGGCCCGATGCCGACCTTGACGGCGTCCGCACCCGCCTCGATCAGCGCCTCGGCGGCCTCGGCGGTGGCGATGTTGCCGGCGATGATCGCGACATCGGGAAGTGCGGCGCGCATGCGCCGGACGGTCTCGATCACGCGCTTCGAGTGGCCGTGGGCCGTGTCCACCACGATGACGTCGGCCTCGGCTTCGGCCAGCGCCTCGGCGCGCTTGAGGCCCGCATCGCCGACGTTGACCGCCGCGCCCACCCGCAGGCGGCCGTGGGAATCCTTGGCGGCGTTCGGATAGGCGACGGCCTTTTCCATGTCCTTGACGGTGATCAGCCCGATGCAGCGGAAATCCTCGTCCACCACGAGCAGCTTCTCGATCCGGTGCTGGTGGAAGAGACGCTTGGCCTCCTCGCTCGTCACGCCGGGCTTCACCGTGACGAGGCCCTCCTTCGTCATCAGCTCGCTCACGGGCTGGCGCTCGTCGGTGGCGAAGCGCACGTCGCGGTGGGTCAGGATGCCGAGCAGCTTCTTCGGCCCCGCGCCGGGCTCGCGGGCGACCACGGGGATGCCGGAGATCCGGTGGCGGCGCATCAGCTCGAGCGCCTCGGCCAGCGTCTGGTCCGGATGGACGGTGACGGGGTTCACCACCATGCCCGCCTCGAACTTCTTGACCTGGCGGACCATCTCGGCCTGCTCGTCGATGGCGTTGTTGCGGTGGATGATGCCGATGCCGCCGTTCTGGGCCATGGCGATGGCGAGGTCCGTCTCGGTGACGGTGTCCATCGCCGCCGACAGCAGCGGGATGTTGAGCGCAATGTCGCGGGCAAGCCGGGTGCGCGTGTCCACCTCGCCGGGCAGCACCTCGGAATACTGCGGCACGAGCAGCACGTCGTCGAAGGTGAGACTCAAGGGGATGTCGCCCATCGCGAAGATCCTTGTCCACGGGGCACCGCCGCGCGCGCGGGCGCGCCGGCCGGCGGCGTCGCAATGTGCGACCGGGCTATAGCCCAGCCTCCCGCCCGCTCCAAGGGCTTTTTCCGGGACGGGGCCGGCGCGGTCTCACGCCTTCCCGAACACCCGGGCGAAGATCGTGTCGACATGCTTGGTGTGGTAGCCGAGGTCGAAGAGGGCCTCGAGCTCGCCGGGCGCGAAGTGGCGGGCGACCTCGGGATCGTTCTCCAAGAGCTCGAGCAGGCTCGTGCGCCCGTCCGTTTCCCACACCTTCATCGCGTTGCGCTGAACGAGGCGGTAGGCCTCCTCGCGGCTCAAGCCCTTCTGCGTCAGCGCCAGCAGCACGCGCTGGGAATGCACGAGCCCGCCGAGGCGCTCGAGATTGGCGCGCATGCGCTCGGGAAAGACGACGAGCCTGTCGATGACGCCGGTCAGCCGCGCGAGCGCGAAATCGAGGGTGATCGTCGCGTCGGGACCGATGAAGCGCTCGACGGAGGAATGCGAGATGTCGCGCTCGTGCCACAGCGCCACGTTCTCCATCGCCGGCAGCGCATAGGCGCGGATCATCCGCGCAAGCCCCGTGAGATTCTCGGAAAGCACCGGGTTGCGCTTGTGGGGCATGGCGGACGAGCCCTTCTGGCCGGGCGAGAAATATTCCTCCGCCTCCAGCACTTCCGTGCGCTGGAGATGCCGGATCTCGACGGCGATGCGCTCGATGGAGCTCGCGATCACGGCCAGCGTCGCGAAGAACATCGCGTGCCGGTCGCGCGGGATCACCTGGGTCGAGATCGGCTCGGGCTCAAGGCCCAGCTTGCGCGCGACGTATTCCTCCACCCGCGGGTCGATGTTGGCGAAGGTGCCGACGGCCCCCGAGATCGCGCAGGTGCGCACCTCCTCGCGGGCCCGCTCGAGCCGCGCCCGGGCGCGGGCGAACTCCGCATAGGCGAAGGCGAGCTTCAGCCCGAAGGTCGTGGGCTCGGCATGGATGCCGTGGGAGCGGCCGATGGTCACCGTGTCCTTGTGCTCGAAGGCCCGGCGCTTGAGGACGGCCAGCAGCGCGTCGAGATCGGCGAGCAGGATGTCGGAGGCCTGCACGAGCTGGAGATTGAAGCAGGTGTCGAGCACGTCGGAGGAGGTCATGCCCTGGTGCACGAAGCGCGCCTCGGGGCCGACGTTCTCGGCCAGATTGGTGAGAAAGGCGATGACGTCGTGCTTGACCTCGCGTTCGATCTCGTCGATGCGCGCGACATCGAAGCGCCCGCGCGCGCGCACCGCCTCCACGGCCTCGCGCGGCACGAGCCCGAGCTCCGCCTGGGCCTCGAGCGCAGCAAGCTCGATCTCGAACCAGAGCCGGAACCTGTTCTCCGGCGTCCAGATCGCCGTCATCTCGGGCCGGGCATAGCGGGGCACCATGGTCGGCTGCTCCTTCTCCTGGGCGTTCCTGGCGCGGGCGCGCACCTGCTAGCAGCCGGCCGCGGCGCCGGCAAGGCCTCCCGCCGCGGCCCGCCGCGGTCCGCGCCGGCCTTTCCTTGCGGCGCGCTTCGTGGTTTAAGGAAGGCGAGAGGTCATGCGCCCCCCGCGCCAATGCCGGGGGTGCGGCGACCGCACGGAATCTGGAGCGCAGGTCCCCATGGCGCTCGACAGGATGGACTGGTCGCGGGCGGCGCCGGACGGCGCGCCCATGCGGGAGGCTGCCCGCGGCGCCGCAGCGAAGGCGGCCCGCGCGGGCGAGGTGTGCGCGGCGATCGACCTCGGCACCAACAACTGCCGCCTGCTCATCGCCCGCGCCGGGGCCGGCGATTTCCGCATCCTCGATTCCTATTCGCGCATCGTCCGGCTCGGCGAGGGGCTGGAGCGGGACGGCGCCATCGGCGCGGCCGCCATCGAGCGCGCGCTCAAAGCGCTCTCGGTGTGCCGGCGCAAGATCGCCCGCGCCGGAGCCACCGCCGTGCGGGCGGTCGCCACCGAGGCCTGCCGGCGCGCCGCAAACCGCGACGCCTTCGTGGAGGCGGTCGCCGCGGAGACGGGCATCCGGCTCGACATCATCTCGCCGGAGGAGGAGGCGCGCCTTGCCGTGCTCGGCTGCCAGAGCCTGCTCGATCCGCGCTTTCCCTACGCCCTCGTCTTCGACATCGGCGGCGGCAGCACCGAGGTGGTCTTCCTCGAGCGGCTCCCGGACGGCCGGGTCGCGATCCGCGATTTCGCGTCGCTGCCCGCCGGCGTCATCACGCTGAGCGAGGCCCGTGACCTGCCGGGCGGCGATCCGCAGGCTTATGCCCGCACGCTGGAGGAGATGCGCGCGCTCATGACGGAGGTCGAGGCGCGGGCGGGCTTTGCGGAACAGGCGCGGGCCGGGCGGGTGCAGCTCATCGGCACCTCGGGCACGGTGACGACGCTGGCGAGCACCTTCCTCAAGCTGCCGCGCTACGACCGGCGGCGGGTGGACGGCACCTGGTTCGCCGCGGACGCGCTGGCGGCGCTCGCGCGCAAGGTGGCGCTGATGCCGCTCGAGCGGCGCGAGCGGCTGCCGTCCATCGGTGCGGACCGGGCGCGCTATGTGGTCGCGGGCTGCGCCGTGCTGGAGGCGCTGCTCGCCGTCTGGCCGGCGGACCGGCTCCGGGTCGCCGACCGGGGGCTGCGCGAGGGCGTGCTGCGCACCCTCATCGGCCTCGACGACATGGTGGTCTGGGAGCCGCGGCGATGAGCGGCCGAGACGGAAGGCGCGCACGCGGGCCCGCGCGGCGCGTCGGCGCGCGGCCGAAGCTGAAGAAGAAGGCCGGGCGCAAGGCCTCCTCCACCCGCTGGCTCGCCCGCCAGCTTTCCGATCCCTACGTGCAGGAGGCCAGACGCCGCGGTCTGCGTTCGCGCGCGGCCTTCAAGCTCGCCGAGATCGACGACCGCTTCCGGCTGCTGGCGCAGGCGAAGGTGGCGGTGGATCTGGGCGCCGCACCCGGCGGCTGGAGCCAGGTGCTGCGCGCACGCATGGGGGCGAACGCGGTGGTTCTCGCCGTCGACATCCTGCCGATCGAGCCGATCCCCGGCGTGACGATTCTCACCGGCGATTTTCTCGCCGAGGAAACCGAGGAGAAGCTGCGCGCGGCGCTGGGCGGGCGGCGGGCGGACATCGTCGTCTCCGACATGGCGGCGCCCACCACCGGCCACCGCGCGACGGACCACTTGCGCACGCTCGCGCTCGCCGAGGCCGCCTTCGCCTTCGCGCGCACGGTGCTGGCCGAGGGCGGCAGCTTCGTCACCAAGATCTACCAGGGCGGCGCCGAAGGCGACCTTCTGGCCGAGATCAAGCGCGCATTCCGCCATGTCCGCCACTGGAAGCCGCCGGCCAGCCGCCCGGAGTCCGTGGAGACCTACCTCGTCGCAAAGGGCTTCCGGCCGCAAGGCGCGGACACGGCGGCGGGATGAGGCAGCCGGCCGTGGCGTCGCGGCAGGAAGCGGCGTGATCGCCGCGCGCCGGGTCGCGGGGGCCTCGGCCCGGAACACGGTCATCTGGTCGCCGTGCAGCGGCGAAAAAGGACCGGACCGGCCCGCCCGCTCAGGAATCTCCTCCATCCGCGTAGGGCAGACGGAAGACGCGGCCGGCCTCCTCCGGCACGCTGCTGCCCAGCCCCTCCGGCACGAAACGCAGCATCGGGGCCTGCGCGCCCTCGAACAGCGTCAACACCGGCCATTCCAGCACGAACGGCTGCGGTGTCACGAAAATTCCGCTTGCCGGCGCGGTTTCGACGAGCTCGACGAATCTGCTCTCCCACGGATGCGCGTCGTCGAACGGCGAGAAATTGTCGGCAAGCACCTCGAGGCGCGCGGTCTCCCGGGCGTAGGGACAATGGCTCGCGGCCTGCGCGACGAGCGTGACCGGCACGGCGCGCGGCAGGGCGTCAAGGGCGCGGCCGTCGCCATCCCGCACGACGAGCCGGCTGAAACTGATGGCGCGCCCCTCCAGGATGGGAAGCATCCTCCCGCCGGGCGAGATCCAGCCCGATGTGGCCGCCTCGTCGGAAATCATGTCCCTGTCGACATCGGGCATGAAGATGGTCTTGAAGCCGTCCTCCGCCAGCACGAAGCCGCGCGTGCTCGGCCAGTAGATGACCTCGGCCACGGTCGGAGCAGGAAAGGCGGGATCATGAGAGAGGAACACGCCGTCCTCATCCGCCCCGCGCGCCTTCCGGAAGGTGATGCGGTAGCGCACGTCGGTTCCGGCCTCCACCAGACGCGCCGCCATGTCGCCGACCGTCAATGTCGCCCGGTCTCCCTCGTAGGTGAGCACCTGTTCAAGTCCCTCGGGAAAGCGGTCGGCATTGAACCAGGCCCATTCCTCCACCGTCTCGATCGGATGGGTCAGCGTCAGGACGGGCGGGTTCCATTCGGCGGCAAAATCCTTCTTCTCAAGACCGGCGAATGAGAGAGGATCGCTGCGCCACTCGATATTGGCCGTCTCCTCTTTGGGAGCATAGGCGACCTCCGCCACCGGCCGGCCGCTCTGCGGGTCGCGATGCAGCCGGATCGAGACGATCGGATGGAAATCCATCGTCCAGCACCCCTGATAGACGGGGTAGCGGGCGGGATGCGCCGTCCCCGGCGCAGCCGGCGCACGGGGTGCCTCGCCCGACGGTGGCGGGACTTGCGGCACCTGCCGGCTGCAAAGGGCGAGAGCCAGCAGGACGATCAACAGGACGGCAAGCAGAATGAGGAGGATCCGCAGCCGCGCATCCGCCCGGACCATCGCCCGGAGTCTTGCGATCACATGGGCGATCATGAGCCGCTCTCCCCTGCCGCGACCACCGCCCCCATTCTCGGCGATGCACGGCCTTCTGGCAAGAGCGGCGCCCTGCGGCCGGCGGCGGCGCCGGCGGGCCTCAACCGCCCGCCGCGTGGGCGGCCTCGCGCAGCTTCAGGAAGCGGATGGCGGGCCAGTCCTCGCGGACCTTGTCCAGCTGCCAGGCGCTGCGGGCGAGAAACACCGGCACCTCCTCGTGATCGAAGGCGATCTGGGACCGGTGCCGGTCGATGAAGTCCTTGACGATCCGCGGCTCGCCGTCCAGCCAGCGCACCGCATGCACGTCCACCTGCTCGAAGCGCACGGCGAGATCGTATTCGTCCTTGAGACGCCGTGCGAGCACGTCGAACTGGAGCGGCCCCACCACGCCGATGATCCACTCGCCGCCGACGAGCGCCTTGAAGGCCCGCGCCGCGCCCTCCTCCGCCAGCCCGACGAGCGCGCGACCCAGGTGCTTGGCCTTCATCGGATCCTCGCTGCGCACCCGCTGCAGCAGCTCGGGAGCGAAATGCGGCAGGCCGGTAAAATGCAGGATCTCGCCGCCGCACAGCGAATCCCCGATCCGGAACCCGCCGTGGGAGGGGATGCCGATGATGTCGCCGGCGACCGCCTCGTCCGCCCGCGCGCGCTCCGCCGCAAGGAAGAACTGCGGCTGGGTGATGGCGATGACCTTGCCCGTTCCGGCGTGCTTCAGCTTGTCGCCGCGCTTCAGCCGGCCAGAGACGAGGCGCAGAAAGACCATGCGGTCGCGGTGCTTCGGGTCCATGTTCGCCTGGATCTTGAAGACGAAGGCGTTCGCCGCGGGTTCCGCCGGCGCCACCGTCCGCTCGATCGCAGCATAGGGCCGTGGCGCCGGCGCCAGCGTCGCCACCGCCCTGACCAGCTCCGGCACGCCGAAGCTCATGAGCGCGGAGCCGAAGAACACCGGCGTCATGTGGCCGGCAAGATGGCTTTCGCGGTCGAAGGCGGGGGTGAGCGCGCGCAGCATCTCCACCTCCTCCGCAAGCCGCTCCGCCGCCGCATCGCCGATCACCTCCGGCAGACGGGGATCCGCGAGGCCCTCGAGCACCCGCCCCTCGACCCGCGCGCGCCGCGCCGTCTCGTCCAGCAGCAGCACCCGGTCGGCTGCGAGGTCGTAGCAGCCCTTGAAGTCGCGCCCCATGCCGATGGGCCAGGTCAGCGGCGCGACGTCGAGCGCCAGACGCTCGGCGATCTCGTCGAGCAGCGAGAAGGGGTCGCGCGCCTCCCGGTCCATCTTGTTGATGAAGGTGATGATCGGGATGTCGCGCAGGCGGCAGACCTCGAAGAGTTTCAGCGTCTGCGCCTCGATGCCCTTCGCGGCATCCAGCACCATGATCGCGGAATCGACCGCCGACAGCACCCGGTAGGTGTCCTCGGAGAAGTCCTCGTGGCCCGGCGTATCCAGCAGATTGAAGACGCAGCCTTCCGCCGCGAAGGTCATGACCGCGGAGGTCACCGAGATGCCGCGCTCCTGCTCGACCTTCATCCAGTCCGAGCGCGTGCGGCGGCGTTCGCCCCGGGCCCGCACCTCGCCGGCCAGATCGATCGCGCCGCCGTAGAGCAGCAGCTTTTCGGTCAGCGTGGTCTTGCCGGCGTCCGGGTGCGAGATGATCGCGAAGGTCCGCCGGCGCGCGATCTCCTGCTCGAGTACAAGGTCCGTCATGTCGTCTTCCGTCCGCGGCGGCACACCCGGCCTTCTCCGGCGGCCGGCCGGATATCGTGGCGTCGAGGTTGCGGGAATGGGCCGCATGGCGATTGCGCCCGGCACATAGAGTGCCTAGATTGCAAAGGCAAGGCCGGGACGGGGGACGCGGCGGGATCCCCTCCCGCCCGGATGGTCGCAGACGGGGAGAGAGCCGATGACGATCGTGACGAACCGCAGGGGTGCAGGCGCAGCGGGCGCGATGGCGGCGGCCGCGCTCATGCTGGCGACGGCTGGGGCGGCCGCGGCCCAGGATGGCGGGTTGCGCGCCCATGCGACGCTCCATGACCGATCGGGCAACGTGGTGGGCGAGGCGGACTTCGCCGAGACGCCCACGGGGCTTCTCGTGACCGCGCGGCTGAGCGGCCTGCCCGCCGGAACCCACGCCTTCCACCTGCATGCCGCGGGCCGCTGCGAGAGCGACTTCAAGTCGGCCGGCGGCCACTTCAACCCGGACGGCGCCCAGCACGGCTTCTTCAGCGAGGAGGGCCCGCACGCGGGCGACATGCCCAACATCCACGTGCCGGCGGACGGCAAGCTGACGGTGGAGGTCTTCCTGCCCGAGCAGCTGCTCGTCGGCCACGACGGCCTGCTGGACGAGGACGGCGCAGCGCTCGTGATCCACGAGGGGCCGGACGACTACCGCTCCCAGCCGTCGGGAGCCGCCGGCGGGCGGATCGCCTGCGGCGTGATCGAAGAAGTCCGCTAGGACCGCACGGACCGGTCCGGCCAGCGGGCGGCATCCGTCGAGCCGCGCAAGGTGAGCATTCGCGCAAGGAGAGCACGATGACGCGGGACCCTTCCGGCCGCACCGGTGCGCCCGTTCCGGGCGGGCGGCGGCGCAGAGTGGTCATGGCGGTCATCGTCGGCGTTCTTGCCGTGCTGCCCTCGGCCTGCGGCGGCGGGGCATACGGCCCCGCGCCGGCGCCCGAGCCGCAGCGCCCGCTTGAGGTCGTGCTCGCGGAGATCGGCGAGGACGAGGCCTACGCCGCCCTGTCCGCGGATGCGCAGATGCTCGTGCGCCGCGTTCTGCGGCGGCTGCCGCTGGCCGAGCTCTGCGCCGGCGGCGATTCCCTCATCAAGGAGGAGATGCGGCGCGCCGTCATCGGCGCCATGACGGCGGGCGACCTCGCCAGGCCGCGCGCCGCCGGCACCGCGGCCGGCCGGTATCTGAGCGCGCGGTGCAAGAACCTGCGCGCGTCCTGACGGCGCGGCTCCCTCAACTGTGACATTCCGGCAACTGTCCGCAGGAACCGGCAGCGGCCGGCGTGCGGCTCGGCGAAATGTTCTTGCGTCACCGTTCGAGGTCTGCTTGCAATATTGTGCAGCCCGCGAGGCTGCCTCACATGTCCAAACCCCCATTGATCTGACATCTCGCAAGCGAGGGAGGAAACATCATGACGAGATCCTTCTGTCACACGTCCGACACGCAGCAGCTCAGGGCCCGTCTGCTTGCGGCGTCGGCCGGCCTGGCTCTGCTCGTGGCTGCGCCGGCGCTGGCCCAGACCGCGGAGCAGACGCAGCCGCAGTCGCAAGCCGCCCCGCAGCAGCAGAGCGAGGAGGAGGCTTCGTTCGAGGAGATCGTGGTCACGGGCTCGCGCATTCCGCGTCCCAACCTGACCGCGCCCAATCCCGTGACCATCGTGGACGCCGAGCAGATCCTGGCCTCCGGCGAGACGGACATCTCGACGCTTCTGCGTGAGATCCCGGCGCTGCATCAGTCGCTGCCGGCCAACCAGTCTGATCAGAACGCGGCACCGTCCGGCGTCGGCTTGCTCAACCTGCGCGGGCTCGGCACGGAGCGGACGCTGGTGCTGGTGAACGGCCGGCGCCATGTGGCGGGCGTCTCTGGCACCGCTGCGGTGGATATCGCCACCATCCCGGTCGACCTCATCGAGCGTGTCGACGTCCAGACCGGCAGCGCATCCGCGGTCTACGGCGCGGATGGTGTGAGCGGCGTCGTCAACTTCATCCTCAAGGATGACTTCGAGGGCCTCACCTATCGTGGCCAGGGCGGCATCACGGACAATGGCGACGGCGAGGAATGGTTCCTGAGCGCCGTCGGCGGCTTCAACTTCGACGACGGCCGCGGCAATGCGGTGGTGAGCGTCGAATACACCCACAACGAACACATCAATGTCGCCGACCGCAAGTTCGCGGGCCGGGGGCTCGCCTCCTTCATGCCGAATTCACCGGAGCTTGCGGAGTTTCTGGGCGTCAACCCCGATGCGGCGAACACCTTCGCGCCCAACCGGACGCTGCCGGTGTCGTCCAAGTTCGGCATCATCTGGCTGCAGGACGCCGACGACTTCTTCGATCCGGGCTTCATCAACCTGCTGTTTCCGGGTGCCACCGTCGGCGGCTTCCCCGTCGCCCAGATCGTGGACGAGAACGGCAATCTGCGCCCGTTCAATCCGGGCGACATCTTCGTGAATCTGTTCAACGCGATCGGCGGTGACGCGATCCCGGTGAATCCGAACGTCGGCTGGCTCCAGCCCGACATCAACCGGATCGTCGTGAACGGAAACTTCCACTACGAGGTCGCGAAGGGGATCCGCTTTTTCACGGAATCAAAGTTCGCCTACACGAACACCCATTCGCTCGATCAGGTGAACGGCTTCAATGACGACATCCCCATCTCGCTCGACAATCCGTTCATCCCGGCGGCCCTGCGCGCCCAGATCGATGCGCTGATCGATCAGGGGATCACGCCGCGGATCACGGTCTCGCGCGACAATCTGGATGTCCCCTCCGAGGGGCGCACCGACCGCTACACCTTCCGTATCGTGAGCGGCTTCGACGGCGACTTCGACAACGGCTGGCACTACGAGATCTCCTTCAACTACGGCCAGACGCAGTCCAACATCACGAACCTGAAGGCGCGCGTCGAAGACCGCTTCTTTGCCGCGATCGACGCCGTGCGGGACCCGGATACGGGCGAGATCGTCTGCCGTTCGGATCTCGACCCGAACGCGATCCCGCCGGTCGCCCCCTTCCCGGACGTGCGCCAGGGCTTCCTCAGCTTCAGCCCCGGCGACGGCCAGTGCAAGCCGCTCAACATCTTCGGCTTCGGCAACTTCAGCCAGGAGGCCATCGACTTCATCTTCGTGCGCGCGACCGACACCATCAAGATCAAGCAGCAGGTGGTCTCGGCGGTCCTGAGCGGCGACACCACGGAGTACTTCTCGCTTCCGGGTGGCCCGGTCGGCTTCGCCGCGGGCTTCGAGTATCGGGAAGAGCAGAGCGACTTCGATCCGAGCGACTTCGAAAAGGGCGGTCTGCTGTTCAATACGGTGACGACCCGCTCCGAGCCGGTGCGCGGCCGCTTCGACGTCTGGGAGCTGTTCGGCGAGGTGCGTCTGCCGGTGCTGGCCGACAAGCCCTTCGTCAAGGAGCTCGAGATCGACGGCGCCGTGCGCTTCTCAGAATATTCGACAGTGGGCTCGACGCTGACGTGGAACTTCGGCGGCGCATGGCGGCCGATCGACGACATCCGCCTGCGCAGCACCTATGGTCGCGCGATCCGGGCGCCGAACATCAACGAGCTGTTCTCGCCGCCCCAGCCGATCTTCATCCAGGCGGACTTCGACCCGTGCAATCCCAACCAGATCAATGCGGGTACGGAATTCCGCAAGAAGAACTGCCTGCAGCTTGTGGGGCCGGACTTCGACTCGACGAAGTTCGTCTCCGCCTTCATCACGGGGCGGGCCGGCGGCAATCCGGATCTGAAGGAAGAGACCGCCGACACGCTGACCATCGGCGCAGTGATCACGCCGCGCTTCCTGCCCGGGTTCACGGCAACCGTGGACTTCTATGACGTGCGCATCAAGGATGCGATCATCGTCGTGGATCCCGAGCGGATCATCGAGAACTGCGTGGATGCGCCGACGCTGGACAACGTGTTCTGCGATCTTGTCGATCGTGATCCCACCTTCGGCTTCATCACCTTCTTCCGCTCGGGCGAGCAGAACGTGGCCAAGCTCACCGCCCAGGGCATCGACTTCGGCGCCACCTATCTCGTCGAGCTCGCGGATCTCGGTTTCGAGAACGCGGGCAGCCTGACCTTCGGAGTCACCGGCTCGCATCTGTTGAAGCGCAACGACTTCGAGTTCCAGGACTTCCCCGACGAGAAGGACCGGGTGAAGGGCGAGTTCGCCTTCCCGGACTGGGTGGTCAATCTCGACATCACTTGGAACCGCGGGCCGTGGACGGTGGCCTGGCAGACCCGCTTCGAGTCGAGCCAGCTGCTGCCGGGCGTCGAGGTGGAGGATCTGATCAGCGATCCCCTCTTCGTCGACCCGACGCACACCGGCAACTCCTTCGTTCATGACGTGTCGGTGCGCTATCAGGTGAAGGAAAACCTGCAGGTCTATGCGGGCGTGAACAACCTGGCGGGCCGCAAGCCCTATCTGGCCAGCCTCACGCGTCCGGCCGGCTTCGTCGGCACCTTCTTCTTCCTGGGGGTGACGGGCAACTTCTAGCACCTGCAGGCAACCCGACCTCATGAGGGGCCGCGGTGGCGCGAGGCCGCCGCGGCCCTCTTCATTGCGGCAAGGGCGGGGCCCTCGCCTCGGCGGCGCGCCGCGGCTATAAGGGCGGCATGTTCACGCGCTTCTTCTATGAGCTCAAGGCCGCCGGCGTGCCGGTGACGCTCAAGGAATATCTCGTCCTGCTGGAGGGGCTGCAGGCGGGTCTCGCCCGCTTTTCGGTGGAGGACTTCTACTATCTGGCGCGCACCACCCTCATCAAGGACGAGCGTTTTCTCGACCGCTTCGACCGCGTCTTCGGCCAGGTCTTCAAGGGCCTCGAATCGGAAGGAGAGGAGGGCGTCGCGCTGCCGGCCGAATGGCTGAAGAAGCTCGCCGAGCTGCATCTGACGCCGGAGGAGATGGCGAAGATCGAGGCGCTCGGCGGCTTCGAGGAGATCATGAAGGCGCTCGCCGAGCGGCTGAAGGAGCAGAAGGACCGTCACCAGGGCGGCAACCGCTGGATCGGCACCGCCGGCACCTCGCCCTTCGGCGCCTGGGGCTACAACCCGGCGGGCGTGCGCATCGGCCAGCAGGGATCACGCCACCGGCGCGCGATCAAGGTCTGGGATCGACGCGAATTCCGCAATCTGGACGATGACGAGGCGCTCTCGCGCCGCAACATCCAGGTGGCGCTCCGGCGCCTGCGGCGGTTCGCCCGGATCGGCGCGCCCAGCGAGCTCGATCTCGACGCCACCATCAAGGCCACGGCCAAACAGGGCTGGCTGGATTTGAAGCTCAGGCCCGAACGGCACAACGCCGTCAATGTGCTGCTGATGCTGGATGTGGGCGGCTCCATGGACGACCATGTGGAGCTCTCGCGCGAGCTCTTCGCCGCGGCGCGCAGCGAGTTCAAGCATCTGGAATTCTTCTATTTTCACAACTGCGTCTACGAGAGCGTGTGGAAGGACAATCGCCGCCGCCATGAGGAGCGCATCGCCACCGCCGACATCCTCCATCGCTACCCGGCGCACTACCGCCTCATCTTCGTGGGCGACGCCTCCATGGCGCCCTACGAGATCACGCATCCGGGTGGCTCGGTCGAGCACTGGAACGAGGAGCCGGGCGCCGTGTGGCTGAAGCGCCTGCTCGCCGTCTACCACAAGGCCGTCTGGCTCAATCCCGTTCCCGAGGAGCACTGGGACTGGACGCCCTCCATCGGGCTCATCCGCGAGCTCATGGAGGACCGGATGTTCCCGCTGACCCCCGAGGGGCTGGAACGCGCCATGCGCACGCTCAGCTGACCCTGCCGCCGCGAGAAGAAGCGGGTGCTTCTGGCCGGTGCGGCACTTCCGGCTGCCGCTTCCGCCCATGCTTGCGGTGGACGCCCCTTTCCCGCGTCGGTTGGGACTTTCTTTTTGCGTCCATCGCCGTGGTCCCTTCGCGTCACACGGCGTCCTCTCCCGTCGCGAGACGCCGTCTCGACCGGCAGAGCCGGCAACCGGCACGAAAAAGCCGGGGGCGCGCGCCCCCGGCCAGGTCCCGTGGACATCGCATCCGCGATCGACGCTACTGCTGCTGGTCGAAACCCAGATCTCCCGGCAGATTGGACGACGCAACCGCCAAGGCGGTCACGAAACCCGCAACCAGCACCCCGCCGCCGATCCACCACCATTTGCGGTTCTTGTGCTTCTTGCGCGGGGCGTTTGCCGGTTCGGTCGCATCCTCCCCGGCCGCAAGCGCATCCGGCACAAGGAGCGGCAGGCCGTTGAGGCGAAGCGAACCCGGCTGGCCGCCAAGATCGACGGACAGCCGCGCAAGCGGACGCACGCGCACAGGCTCGAACGCGGCCGCGGAAGTGGCAAGCCGCGCCGTGCGCCGCAGCGCAAGCCCCGCCGCAAGCCGGGTTTCCGCGAGCGCCGATCGGCCCCGCACCGTCTGGAAGGGCAGCGTCACCGAGATGCCCGCGGCGACAGCCGCCCGGCCGTAGGGGATCTCCTGAAGGCCCCGCTCCGCCCGCCGGGCCAGCCCCGGATCGAAGGGCCCCGCCCCGGCCGGCACCGGCAGCTGCGCCAGAATCAGCGCCAGCACCGCCGCCGATGCCGCAAGCGGCCGCAGCCCCTCACGCCGCCTCATCCCACCCGTCGTCACATCTTTCGCCATCGCCGCCTCCCTCCCGATCTTCATGCAGGCGCAACGCCCCACGCGACGGGACCGACGGACCCGAAGCCTGCGCGCCCGCGGCGTCATCGCCTGAAGCCACCGGAAAGAGTCGCCCCCATCGCCGCCTCCGGCCCCCGTCGCCCCGCCGGAGCGGAACCGGCCCGCTCCGGGACCGTCCGCCCGCAAAGATCCTACGAGCGCCCGACGCGGCGCGTCAAGACGCCGCAGCGGCCACAGTGCGCCTGCCGCAGCGGCGCGGGGCCTCCCCGGAGCGCCCGCGGCCGGAGAACCTCGCGCACGGCGTCTGCCGACCGCGATTTCCGGCCTTCGTGCCCCCGCCCGCCGAGGCCTGCGGGGCTTGACAGGCGGGGTCGGCTTCGCCATGTGCAAACCGGACCGATTTGGTCACCTTTACGGGTGGCGGGCAGCCGAGGATGCTTTTCGGATGATCCGGCTCAGCCAGATGGCGGATTACGCGGTGGTGCTGGCCGGTGCGCTGGCCGAGCGCGCGGGCGAGCAGATGAATGCCGCCCGGCTCGCGCAGGTAACCGGCGTGCCGCAGCCGACGGTCGCCAAGCTTCTGAACGCCCTGGCGCGGGCGGGCGTGCTCGTCTCGCGCCGGGGTGCGGGCGGCGGCTTCGCGCTCGCCCGTCCGGCGGCGGCGGTGACCCTGCGCGAGATCATCGAGGCGGCCGACGGCCCCATCGCGCTTGTGAGCTGTCTCGGCGAGAGCGAGGACAACTGCGGCATCGAGTCCCTTTGCGGGATCCGGCCGCACTGGATGCTGATCAACCGCACGCTGGCGGAGGCGCTGGATTCCATCACGCTTGCGGATCTCGCGCATGCGGCGGCCGCCCAGCTGCCCGAGGCGGATTCGCGGGCGGTGGCCGCGGCGGAAGGCAGATAGGGCAGGCCGATGAGCAAGGCGCGCACGCTCGAACAGATCACGGCGCTTTCCGGCCGCTACGAGCACGGCTGGGTGACGCCGATCGAATCCGAGCTGGCCCCGGCGGGGCTGAACGAGGACATCATCCGCTTCATCTCGGCGAAGAAGGGCGAGCCGGAGTGGATGCTGGAATGGCGGCTCAAGGCCTACCGCATCTGGCGCGACATGAAGGAGCCGACCTGGGCGCGGGTCCACCATCCGCCCATCGACTACCAGGCGATCCACTACTATGCGGCGCCGAAGCAGAGGAAGCGGCCGAAGTCCCTGGACGAGGTCGATCCCGAGCTCCTGCGCACCTATGAGAAGCTCGGCATCCCGCTCGCCGAGCAGAAGGTGCTGGCCGGGGTCGAAGGCGCGCCGAAGGTGGCGGTGGACGCCGTTTTCGACTCGGTGTCGGTGGCGACCACCTTCCGCGAGGAGCTGAAGAAGGCGGGCGTCATCTTTCTGTCGATCTCGGAGGCGATCCGGGAATACCCGGATCTCGTGCGGCGCTGGCTGGGCTCGGTGGTGCCGGTGCGCGACAACTTCTTTGCCGCGCTCAATTCCGCCGTCTTCTCCGACGGCACCTTCGTCTACGTGCCGAAGGGCGTGCGCTGCCCGATGGAGCTGTCGACCTATTTCCGCATCAACGCCGCCAATACCGGCCAGTTCGAGCGCACGCTGATCGTCGCCGACGAGGGGTCCTATGTGAGCTATCTGGAAGGCTGCACGGCGCCGATGCGCGACGAGAACCAGCTGCATGCGGCCGTCGTCGAGCTCGTCGCGCTGGCCGATGCCGAAATCCGCTACTCCACCGTCCAGAACTGGTATCCGGGTGATGCGGAAGGCCGCGGCGGCATTTACAACTTCGTCACCAAGCGCGGGTTGTGCGCGGGCCCGCGGGCCAAGATCTCATGGACCCAGGTGGAGACGGGCTCGGCCATCACCTGGAAGTATCCGAGCTGCATCCTGAAGGGCGACGAATCGGTGGGCGAGTTCTACTCGGTCGCTGTCACCAACAACCGCCAGCAGGCGGACACCGGCACCAAGATGATCCACATCGGCCGCAACACCCGCTCGCGGATCATCTCGAAGGGAATCTCCGCCGGCCATTCGCAGAACACCTACCGCGGGCTCGTGCGCGTGCTGGCGGGCGCGGAGGGCGCGCGCAACTACACGCAGTGCGACAGCCTCATCCTCTCGCCACACGCCGGCGCCCACACCACACCCTACATCGAGGTCCGCAACCCGACGGCGCAGGTGGAGCACGAGGCGACCACCTCGCGCATTTCCGAGGACCAGCTCTTCTACTGCATGGCCCGCGGGCTCGATCCGGAGGCGGCGGTGGCGCTCGTCGTAAACGGCTTCGCGCGCGAGGTGATGCAGCATCTGCCGATGGAATTCGCGGTCGAGGCCCAGAAGCTGCTCGGCATCTCGCTCGAGGGCGCGGTCGGCTGAGCCGAGACGACGGCACGGGAAAGGCAGGACGAGAGATGACCCATCTGCTCGAGATCCGCGACCTTCACGTCACGGTCGGCGAGACCGAGATCATCAAGGGCCTCGATCTCGTCATCGACCCGGGCGAGGTGCATGCCGTGATGGGCCCCAACGGCGCGGGCAAGTCGACGCTGGCGGCCGCGCTCATGGGCCGGCCGGGCTACGAGGTGACGGGTGGCCGGGTGCTTTATGATGGCCGCGATCTGCTGGCGATGGAGCCGCATGAGCGGGCGGCCGCCGGCGTCTTTCTCGGCTTCCAGTATCCGGTCGAGATTCCGGGGGTGAGCAATCTCAATTTCCTGCGCACGGCCGTGAACGCCCAGCGCAAGGCGCGCGGCGAGCCGGAGCTGGACGCCGCATCCTTCCTCAAGCTGGTGCGCGAGAAGGCGAAGCTTCTGGGCATCGACATGGAGATGCTGAAGCGGGCCGTGAACGTCGGGTTCTCGGGCGGCGAGAAGAAGCGCAACGAGGTGCTGCAGATGCTGCTCCTGGAGCCCCGGCTCATGATCCTGGACGAGACGGACTCGGGGCTCGACATCGACGCGCTCAAGACGGTCGCCGCCGGCATCAACGCCATGCGCGGGTCCGGGCGCGGCATCCTGCTCATCACCCATTACCAGCGCCTGCTGGACCATGTGGCGCCCGACGTCGTCCATGTCCTCCAGGACGGCCGGATCCTGCGCTCCGGCGGCCCGGAGCTCGCGCGCGAACTGGAGGAGAAGGGCTATGCGGCCGTTGCCTGAGGGTGCGACGACGGCACCCGCGAACCGCGCCGCGGCCGGTGTCGCGGATCTCGGGGCCGCGCGCGCGGCCGACGAATGGTTCGCCCGCGCGCCCGTGCCGGAGGACGAGCGCGCGCTGCGCCGCCGCCTCTTCCATGCGGCGGCGGAGGCGGGACTGCCGGGCCCGAAGGTCGAAGCCTGGCGCTACGCGGATCTGAAGGATCTCGCTCCTGCGGATTTCCTGCCCGGGCTCGCCCGCAGCCTGCACGCTGTGGAACCGGAGGCGGGCGATGCGGTGCCGGCGCTGCGCTTTCTCGACGGCCACTGCGTCGCACGCCCGGATGAGGAGATCTGCGGCACGATCCATGATCCCGCCGGCACGCTTCCCCCGGCGGGCGCGGAAGGCGACGATGACGCCGTCTGGCTGCTGGCGCGGGCGTTCGCGACCCACGGGATCGACGCCGCGGTCGCGGCCGGCTCGCCCCGCCGCCTCGCCCTTCATTCCACGGCCCGGGACTTTGCGGCGCACGGCCTAAGCCGGGTCCGCATCGCGGACGGGGCCGAGGCTTTCATCCTGCTGGCGGCGGAGGGCCGCTCGCGCGCGGCCAGCGAGCGGCTGCGGCTCGAGCTGGGCAGGGGCGCGCAGGCGCGCGTGCTCGTCGTCCAGCAGGTGGCGGCGGACGCCCACCATTTTCTGCGCATCGATGCCAGCCTCGGCGCGGCGGCGAGTCTGGAGCTCCTTCATGTGACGGGCGGCACCGGCTTTGCCCGCGGCGAGCACCGCTGGCGGCTGGCGGGCGAGGACGCGCGGGCGACGCTGTCTCTTGCGGCCCTGCCGCATGACGGCGGCCATGCGGACATCTTCACCCGGCTCGAGCATGCGGCCGGGCGCACCGTCTCGCGCCAGAGCCTGCGGGCACTGGCCGGGGCGGCGGACCGGGCGGCCTGGCAGGGGCTCGTCCACGTCGCGCACGGAGCCGACGGCACCGACGCGCGCCAGGATGCGAAGGGCCTGCTGCTCGCCCGCGGCGGCGAGATCGATCTCAAGCCCGAGCTCGAGATCTTCGCCGACGAGATCGCCTGCGCCCATGGCGCAACGGTGGGCGAGCTGGATCCTCTCGCGTTCTTCTATCTCCTCGCGCGGGGCCTTCCGCCGCGCGAGGCCCGGCGCATGCTGATCCACGCCTTCGTCGCCGACGTGCTCGCGGCCTGGCCGGCCGAGGATCCCTTCGCCGGCGCATCGGCGCGGGTGGTGGAGGCGGCGCTCGCGCGGCTCAGCGAGGCGGCGGACGGGAGGGGTGGGCGATGAACGAGCTCAGCCTGCCACGGGTCGACACCCGCGGCTTCGATGTCGAGGCCGTGCGCCGGGCGTTTCCCATCTTCGCCGAGGCCAGCCCCCACGGCCGGCGGCTCGCCTTCCTCGATTCGGCGGCCTCGGCGCAGAAGCCGGCGGCCGTGATCGCGCGGATCACCCGCTTCTACGAGGCCGAATACGCCAACATCCATCGCGGCATCTACGAGCTGTCGGCGCGCGCGACCGAGGCCTTCGAGGCCGTGCGCGACCGGGTGCGCAGCCTGCTCAACGCATCGCACCGCGAGGAGATCGTCTTCACCCGCGGCACCACCGAGAGCATCAATCTCGTCGCCCGCTGCTTCGCCCGCGCCTTCATGAAACGGGGTGACGCCATCCTGCTCACCGAGATCGAGCACCACTCCAACATCGTGCCCTGGCAGCTCGCGGCCCAGGAATACGGGCTCGAGATCCGGGTGGCGCGCGTGGACGATGCGGGTGCGCTCGACGTCGCCGATTTCAGGGCGAAGCTCGCCGACGGGCGGGTGAAGATCGCCGCCTTCACCCATGTCTCGAACGCGATCGGCAGCACCCTGCCGGTGGCCGAGCTTGCGGCGCTGGCCCATGAGGCGGGCGCGAAGGTGCTGGTGGACGGCGCGCAGGCGGTCCCGCACATGGACGTCGACGTCGCCGCGCTCGATGTGGACTTCTACGCCTTCTCCGCCCACAAGCTGTTCGGGCCGACGGGGGTGGGCGTGCTCTACGGCCGGCGCGCGCTGCTGGAGGCGATGCCGCCCTGGCAGGGCGGCGGCGACATGATCGACGAGGTGAGCTTCGCCGGCACCACCTGGGCGGATCTGCCCCACAAGTTCGAGGCGGGCACGCCCAACATCGCCGGCGTGATCGGCTTCGGCGCCGCGCTCGACTGGCTGGCCGGCGTCGACCGTGCCGCAGCCGCCACCCACGAGCACCGCCTGCATGCCGAAATGGAACGCGCACTCAGGCAGATCCCGGGGCTCAGGATCATCGGCGAGGCGGACGCGAAGGCGCCGCTCACCTCCTTCGTCATGGAGGGCGCGCATCCGCACGACATCGCGACCATTCTCGACCGTGAGGGGGTGGCGGTACGGGCCGGGCATCACTGCGCCCAGCCGGCGATGGCGCGCTTCGGCGTGCCGGGCACGGTGCGGGCCTCGCTCGCCCTCTACAATACGGATGAGGACATCGCGCAGCTCGTCGAGGGCCTGCGCAAGGTGCGGAAGATTTTCGGGTGAGAGCCATGTTCTCGGGCAGGAAGAAGAAGCCGGAACGCCCCGTCTGGTCGCACAAGACGGAAGAGGGATTCCTCGAGCGGTTCCTGAAGGGCGAGACCGAGGAGGATGCGCTCGCGGCCACGCAGGCGGGCGCGCCGCAGCCGGCGCCGGCGCGGACCGAGGCATCCGAACAGGCTCCCACAGCGGAAGGGAAGGCGGAGCTTCCCGCCGCCGACGTGCTGCCCACGGCCGACGAGCTGAAGGAACGAATCATCGCGGCCCTGCGGCAGATCTACGATCCCGAGATCCCCGTCAACATCTACGACCTCGGGCTCGTCTACGATGTCACGGTCAGCGACGAGGGCGACGTCAAGGTCATCATGACGCTGACGACGCCGCATTGCCCCGTCGCGGAGTCCATGCCCTACGAGGTCGAGGCGCGGCTGCTCGGGGTGGAAGGCGTGCGCGATGTGGAGGTCCATCTCGTGTGGGATCCGCCCTGGGACATGTCGCGGATGAGCGACGAGGCGCGGCTGGAGCTCGGGCTTTTGTAGCCCTGCGTGCGCAGATGGAGAGGACGCCATGACCGACGAGCAGGTCTTCACGATCACGGAACGCGCGGCCGAACGCGTGCGCGCCCTGCTCGCGCGCCGCGACCCGCCGGCCGCCGGCATCCGGCTGACGACGAAGGTCGCCGGCTGCTCCGGCTTCATGTACGACATCCAGTATGTGGACGCGCCCCGTCCCGATGACGTGGCGGTCACCGACAAGGGGGTGACGCTGTTCATCGACCGTGCCTCTCTGCCCTACCTCAAGGGCACGGTGATGGACTGGCGCGAGGACCGCTTCGAGACCGGCTTCGTCTTCGACAATCCCAACGCCACGGCGCTTTGCGGCTGCGGCGAAAGCTTCATGGTGGAGAACGAGGTGGGCTGACGGGCGCGAAGCCCGGGAGCGGGGCGTCAGCGTACCGCCGCGATGACCACGGCCACGGCGAGCGCAACCAGGGTCGCCGGCACGCCGACACGCGCATGCATGCCCCAGCCGATGACGACGCCGGCCGCCTTCGCCCGCTCGATCACGATGATGTTGGCGATGGAGCCGGTGACGAGGAGATTCCCGGCCAGCGTCGCATAAAGCGCCACGGTCGTGAGCCAGTCGGCGGACGGCGGCGGAATCAGCGCCAGCAGCAGGGTGACCAGCGGCACGTTTCCGACCGTGTTGCTGCCGACCACGAGCAGCGCGGCAAGCCCCGCCCCGCCGCCCGCGCCGGCCGGATGTTCGGCGATCGCGGCCGCGAGCCCGCGTGCGACGGGCAGGGCCGCGAAGGCGTCGGTGACGAGAAAAAGGCTCGCGAAGAGGATCAGCAGCGGCCAGTCGACGAGCGCGAACAGCTCGCGGCTCGCGATGTCGCGGCTGATCAGCACGAAGGCCGCCGCCAGCATCACCGCCGCCGGGCGCGGCAGCGGACTGGCGAGCGCAAGGAGCAGCAGCACGAGCGCGACGAGCCCCTTGGCGGCATGACGCCGGTGGAAGGCGGCCTCGCGCCCGCCCGCAACGGGCGTCTGCGCCCGCCAGCGCCCCCGCCAGGCCTGAACGATGACGATCCAGGCGATGGCCAGTGCGAGCGCGGCCGGCAGGGCGTTCGCCTCAAGGAACGCCGCAAAGCCGAGGTCCCCCGCGCTGGCCAGCAGGATGTTCTGCGGATTGCCGATGGGAGAGGCCGCCGAGCCGATGTTGGCCGCCATCATGAGGCCGATGAGGAAGGGGCGCGGATCGAGACCCCGGCGCGCCATGGCCGCGATCAGGACCGGCGGGACGACGTAGGCGACGACGTCGTTGAGAAGCACGGCGGACAGCACCGCGACCGCCGTCATCATCACCGCAAGAAGGGCCGGCTCCGAGAGCTTCAGATACGCGATCCGGAAGGCGAGCGCATCCCAGGCGCCCGAGAGCGCGAACTGCGCCGAGACCAGCATCAGCCCGAAGAGGACGACGAGCGTGTCCCAGTCGATGGCCGCAGTCAGCCGCTCGGCCGGCAGCCCGCCGAAGACGACGACCAGCACGGCGCCGATCAGCGCGATCGCGCTGCGGTCGACCTTGAGCCCCGGCCAGCGGCCCAGCGCCATGCCGACGTAGACCGCCGCGAACACGGCGAGCACGACGCCGCGCCCGAGCTCCGGCAGGAGTGCCGTCATGGACCGCGCGACCTCTTCCATGCTAACGCCTGTCTTCCGCCGCGGCGGCTGCGGGCGCATGTCGCCGCCCGCGCGCCGCTAGCACGACCCGGGCCGGCCCGGCAATCGGGACGTGGCGGGGATGCGCGGCAGCTGCAGGGGAAGGCGGAACCATGACCCGGCAGGCACAGGTCGAGATCGTCGAAGTCGGCCCGCGCGACGGCCTGCAGAACGAGCCGGAGGTGGTGCCGACCGCGACCAAGCTCGAGATGATCGCCCGGCTCGTCGAGGCGGGTGCGCGCCGCATCGAGGTCGCAAGCTTCGTCCATCCGAAGCGGGTGCCGCAGATGGCGGACGCCGAGGCCGTCGTCGCCGGCCTGCCCGACCGGCGTGACGTCACCTGGATCGGTCTCGTCCTCAACGACCGCGGGCTCGAGCGTGCGCTCGCCTGCCGCGACGCGAACGGGCGCGGGGTGGACGAGATCGGCTGCGTGGCGGTCGCCTCGGACGGCTTCGGCGAACGCAACCAGGGCATGGGCTGGGCGCAATCGGTTGAGGTGGCCAATCGGCTCGTGCGGCGCGCGAAGGCCGAGGGCCTGTCGGCGCAGGTCACCGTCTCGGTCTGCTTCGGCGATCCCTTCGACGGGCCGGTGCCGCACGCGCGCGTCATCGAGATCGTGCGGCGGCTGGCGGAAGCGGAGCCGCGCGAGATCGGGATCGCGGACACGATCGGTGTCGCGGTGCCGACGGATGTCGAGGAGGTCTTCGCCCGCGCCGCAGAGGCGGTGCCCGGGATCCCGCTGCGCGCGCATTTCCACGACACCCGCCATACCGGCGTCGCCAACGCCTGGGCCGCCTGGCGGGCGGGCGCCCGCGTCGTGGATGCCAGCCTCGGCGGGCTGGGCGGCTGTCCGTTTGCGCCGAAGGCGACCGGCAACACGGCCACCGAGGACATCGTCTATCTCTTCGAGCGTTCCGCGATTCGCACCGGCCTCGACCTCGAGAAGCTGATCGCGGCGGCGCGCTGGATGGCGGATGTGCTCGGGCATCCGCTGCCCGGCGCGGTGTCGCGCGCCGGCGCCGGCCCTGTCTACGGCCGGCGGGCCGCCGCCGGTCAACGGTGATCGGGGCCTGACCGGTCACGGGACCGGGCCGAGCGGGCACGCACGCAGCCGGTCACCTCTTCAGATTCCCAGGCATCCCCTATCCTCACTTTCCGCCGGCTCGAGCGGCGAGTCCCACATTCACTTCGTCACCCGCCGGCTCGACCGGCGGGTCCAGCAGGCAGCAGGGCCCATCCCCGATGCCGAAGCCGTCACGCACGGCGGCTGGATTCGCCGCTTTCGCGGCGAATGACGAAAAAAGAGAGCGTCACCCGCCGGCTCGACCGGCGGTCCAGCCGCTGGCAGGCGGATGGCCGGCGCCGGTGCTGGTGTCACCGCCTCATGGATTCGCCGGTCAGGCCGGCGAACGACGCGCTTGGGAGTGCGTCACCCGCCGTCGCACATTCTTAATCCGCGCAAACCGACAAGCCTGCCGGGCACGGTCGCTTCCCTTCACCAGCTGGCAGTTCTTTCTCGTCACCCGCCGGCTCGACCGGCGGGTCCAGCAGGCGGCAGGGCCCATCCCCGATGCCGAAGCCGTCACGCACGGCGGCTGGATTCGCCGCTTTCGCGGCGAATGACGAAAAAAGAGAGCGTCACCCGCCGGCGCGACCGGTGGATCCTACCCTTACTTCGTCACCCGCCGGCTCGACCGGCGGGTCCAGCCGCCGGCGGGGCCGATGCCCTGCGCCGGTGCCGTTTCCGCATCCTCGTCGGGTGTGCGGCGCGCTGCGGCGGAGGGAGCGGGAAAGCCGGCGGCCGGCCCGCTCCGGCGGCACTAGACGGTGGGCTTGATCTCGAATCGGGCCGGCACGACGCCGTGGGCGGGTTCGACGGTCACGCCCTCCACCCGTGCCGCGGGCGGGCCGACATGGGCGGCCGCGATCATCTCGTCCACCTTTTCCGGCGGGCCGACCAGCAGCATCTCCACCGAGCCGTCGCGCCGGTTGCGCACGAAGCCGTGCAGCCCACGCCGGCGCGCCTCGGCCTCCGCCCAGGCCCGGTAGAAGACCCCCTGCACATGCCCCGTGATCCGCAGCCGCACCGACTTCATGGATCGGCCCCTTGCAGCACGGCCCAGCCGCCTCCCGTCGCTTGCGGATCCATAGCGCAAAAGCGGGCGGCGGGGAAGCGGCGGTGGTCCGAAAAGACTTGTCTCGCCCGCCCGCTTCGGGAAGATTGGCGGCGGCTCCGCGGCCCGCGGCCGCACGGCCGGGGCGGACGGGCGCGAAAAGGCAGGCTCGGAAAGGCACGCGATGACGATCACCTGGCAGATCCTCGTTCATGTCGTCCTCTTCGCGATCTGGTTCGGGACCGGGCTTGCAGGCGCGATCGTGCTCGCGCGGACGGCGCGGTCCGCCGCGGCCGCGCCCGCGATGGTCGGCACCGCGCTTCTGCTCGAGCGCATCGCGCGCACCGCCTTCGTGCTGATGCTGCCGGCGGGGCTGCAGCTTGCGAGCGACCTCGGCCTCATCACCCTGTCCGGGCTCGGCGCGCTGGGTGCTTGGCTCGTCGGCATCGTCTGGGTCGTGGTGCTGTGGCTGCGCCCGCCGGAAACCGGCGACAGCGCGGCCCGCGCCAGCCGCATGGTGGGCCGCGTCTTCCTCGCGGTGGTGGGCGCCCTGCTCCTCGGCTGGGCGGTGCTCGGCGCGATCGGCCAGGAGGCGGCGGTGCCCGGCTGGCTTGCGGCGAAGATCGCGATCTTCGGCGCCGTGCTGTTCCTGACGCTTGCAAGCGACGTGATGCACGACCGGCTGCTCGCCCTCTTCCATCACCGCGGGCCGGAGCAGGCGTCCGCCGAGACGCTGGCACCCGTGCTGCAGGCGATCGGCCCACGGGTGCTGGCGGTGCAGCTCGCGATATCGCTGGGTCTGATCGCCGCCGCATGGATGGGGCTGGTGCACGGCCCGCATCTGTAGGAGAAGAGCGGAACCGGAGGGACCGCCCGCCGCCTGCCGCTCTCAGGCCGCCGCGGCGTCCGCGCGCCGGCGCAGCGCGTCGAGATCGCGGATGAGAATTCGGCCCATGCCGCGGGTTTCCACGACCCCCTGCTTGCGCAGGCGCGAGACGACGCGGCTCACGGTCTCGAGCGTGAGCCCCAGATAATCCGCCATCTCGGCGCGGGTCATGGCGAGCTTCAGCTCCTTCGCGGGATCGAGACAGCAGCCCTGGCGCTGGGCCTCGTAGTAGAGAAAGCTGGCGACGCGCTCCTCGGCCGTCTTGCGCCCCAGCGCGAAGATCATCTCGAGCAGATGGTCCACCATCGCCGCGCCCATCCGCTGGACCTGGCGCGCGACATTGGGGAAGCGCTCCATCAGCTCGTCGATGGCGCGGCGGTCGAAGCGGCACAGGCGCGAATCCGACAGAGCTTCCGCCGTGAACTGATATTCGGGCGCAAGCGTGAGTCCGATGAAATCCCCCTGGCCGAGAAAGCCCAGGATCTGGCGCCGACCGTCGGAGGCCACCCGCGACAGCATCACGTCGCCCTCGATGACGTTGTAGACGTCGGTCGCGGGATCGCCCTCGAGGATCAGCGTGCGGCCCTTCGGCAGCGTGAAGCGGGTCGCGCGCGCGGCCAGATGCCGCAGCTCGTCATCTTCGAAGCCGGAGCACAGGAAGCTGTCGCGAGCCGGGCAGGCGAGACACATCACCCGGCCGATGCCGTCACCCGCGGACTCCGCGCGGCGGGGGGCATCCGCCTTCGCGGCACCGTTTCCCCCATCGGCCATGACCGTCTCCTCGTCCGCCGCCGCCGGCCACCTGGGGCCGCACGCACCGTCTCTAGCCTGCGCCCGCTCCGCGTGCAAGCGCAACCGGGACGGCGACGGCGCTGGTTCCGGCGGCGCGCCGGCGGCGGAACAAAGCCCGGGCCGGGCCGTTGGTCTGGACGGATCCGGTCCCGCATGCGGGCGGGATCTTTAGGATGACGGCCCAGGAAAGGGAGCATGACGATGGCGGACAAGAGCTATCAGGACGAGATCGCGGCGCTGCAGAAGGATCTGGGCGCGCTCAAGGCGGATGTCGCGCGGCTCGTCGCGGCGCTGGGAGACGAGGTCGAGGCGCGCGGTGCCGAGCTCAAGGAGGAGGCGCGCCGCCGGCTGGCGGATGCGCGGGCGCGTTCGCGCCAGGCCCTGGATCAGGTGGAGGACGCGGTCGAGGACAATCCGCTCACCGCGCTCGCGATCGCAGTCGGCCTCGGCTTTCTCGTCGGCGCGCTGCTGAGCCGGCGCTGACGGCGGACGCCGCAAGCCGGAAAGGTCTGCGGCCGCAGGAAGGGGCGGGCCATGCACGGACTGGAAACCAGGGCGGCCGCCTGGGCTGCGGACGCCGCGCGCCGGGGCATTGCCGTGCTTGCCGGAGTGTTTCTGCTGGCGATCGCCTGGCTTGCGGGCTGGGCGGCGCTTGCGTGGTGGCTGCGAGCCTTCTGGGCGGGCCACTGGGTGTGGCTGCTGGTGGCGGGCGTTCATCTGCTGCTGGGATGCGCGGTGATGCTGCTTGCGCGCCGCCGGGCGGGCGCGCGTGCGCCGGCGGCTTCGCCGAAGCCCGGTGGCGGCGAAGACGAGCTTCTCACCCGCGTGCTTGCCGAGGCGGTGGGCAGCCGGCCGGAGACCCTGCTTCCCGCGATTCTCGCGCTCGCCCCGCTGGCCGAGGCGGCACGCCGGCATCCGAAGACCGGGCTCGTCACCGCGGCCGCCGTCGGCCTTGCGCTCGGCCTCGCCCGCGGCCGGCGCTGAGGACGCGGGGTGGCGGGTCCATGCTTTCCCGTCGTCACCCGCGGGCTTGATCTGCGGGTCCGGCAAGAAGCGATTTTCATTCCCGGTGCCGGTGCCCCCGTCACCGCCTCATGGGTTCGCCGGTCGAGCCGGCGAACGACATGTCAGTTATCGGTCATCCGTCATCAGTAATCAGTGATCGGAGCGGCCACCGCCACCCGCCGGCTTCCTCTTCATTCCTCATCCGCCGGCTTGGCCGGCGGATCCAGAGGGGATCGGAGAAGACCCCATGCGCCGGGAGCGGCCCGAGCGGCGGCTGGATTCGCCGCTTTCGCGGCGAATGACGAGAGAAAGGGAGCGTCACCCGCCGGCGCGCACTCCCACTCGCCGGCGGCTGCTCTACGCTCCGAATTATCGCCCAGCGCCCCCCCCCTTTCTCGTCACCCGCCGCCACTCTCTCTGCGTCACCTGCCGGCTTGACCGGCGGGTCCAGCCGCCGGCCGGGCCGATGACCGGCGCTGGTGCTGGTGTCACCGCCTCATGGGTTCGCCGGTCAAGCCGGCGAACGACGCATTGGGGAAGGCGTCAAACCGCGGCTGCGCATCTTCGAGCCGGCAGGCCGACGGGCGCGGCGGGCGGAAGGCCGGAACGGCGCAGGAGCTAGAGGATGTAGCGGGCGACGTCGCCGGGCTGAAGAAGCGGGGCGAGCCGGTCGCGGACATAGGCCGCGTCCACGGCGACCGTGCTGCCGCCGCGCATGTCGGGCGCCTCGAAGCTGATCTCCTCGAGCAGCTTCTCGAGCACGGTGTGCAGCCGGCGTGCGCCGATGTTCTCCACCGACTGGTTGAGTTCGGTGGCGATGCGCGCGATCTCGGCCACCCCGTCCGGCCGGAAGTCGAGCCGCACCCCCTCGGTCGCGAGCAGCGCCTCGTACTGGCGCAGGAGCGAGGTCTCGGGCTCGGTCAGGATCCGCCGGAAATCCTCCTCCGTGAGCGGCTTCAGCTCCACCCGGATCGGCAGCCGGCCCTGCAGCTCCGGCAGCAGATCCGCCGGCTTGGCGAGGTGGAAGGCGCCGGATGCGATGAAAAGGATGTGGTCCGTGCGCACCATGCCGTATCGCGTCGCGACCGTCGTGCCCTCGATGAGGGGCAGCAGGTCGCGCTGGACGCCCTCGCGGCTGACATCCGCGCCCCGGGCGCCTTCGCGCGCGCAGACCTTGTCGATCTCGTCGATGAAGACGATCCCCTCCTCCTCGACGAGCCGGAGCGCCTCGCGGTTCAATGCCTCCTCGTCGATCAGGCGGTCGGATTCCTCGGCGATCAGCGCCTCGCGCGCGGCCGCGACCGTCATGCGCCGGCGCACCGGCCGGCCGCCCCCCATCAGCCGGCCCATGACCTCGCCGAGATTGATCATGCCGACCTGGGCACCGGGCATGCCCGGGATGTCGAATAGCGGCAGGCCCGCCGACGGGTTTTCGCGCAGCTCGATCTCCACTTCCTTGTCGTCGAGCTCGCCGCGGGCGAGCCGCGCCGCGAACGCCGCCCTGGTCTCGTCGCTCGCCGTGCGGCCGACGAGGGCCTCCACCAGCCGGCGGCTTGCGGCATCCTCGGCGCGGGCGCGGACCTCCCTGCGGCGGCGCTCGCGCAGCATCTGGCGGCCGACCTCGACGAGATCGCGGACGATCTGCTCCACGTCCCGCCCGACATAGCCGACCTCGGTGAAGCTCGTCGCCTCGACCTTGATGAAGGGCGCGCCCGCAAGCTTCGCGAGCCGGCGCGAGATTTCGGTCTTGCCGACGCCGGTGGGCCCCACCATCAGGATGTTCTTCGGCAGGATCTCGTCCTTGAGCGGCGGCGGCACCTGCCGGCGGCGCCAGCGGTTGCGCAGCGCGATCGCCACCGCGCGCTTGGCCGCCTGCTGGCCGACGATGAAGCGGTCCAGCTCGTGGACGATCTCGCGCGGCGTGAACATGGCGGGCTCGTCCGGCCGCGTCGCGACCGCGGGCTCGGCGTCGGGCATCACTCGGGCACCTCCAGGGTTTCGATGACGATCTCGTGATTGGTGTAGACGCAGATGTCGGCGGCGATGGCGAGCGCGCGGCGGGCGATCTCCTCTGCCGAAAGATCCTGATCGATGAGCGCCCGGGCGGCCGCCAGCGCATAGGCTCCGCCCGAGCCGATGCCGATGATCCCGTCATCGGGCTCGAGCACGTCGCCGTTGCCGGAGACCAGCAGGTTCACCCGCCCGTCCGTGACGGCGAGCAGCGCCTCCAGCCGCCGCAGATAGCGGTCGGTGCGCCAGTCCTTGGCGAGCTCCACGCAGGCCCGCGCGAGCTGGGCCGGAAAGCGCTCGAGCTTGGATTCGAGGCGTTCGAGCAGCGTGAAGGCATCCGCCGTCGCCCCCGCGAAGCCGGCCAGCACGCGCCCCTCCGCCAGCCGGCGGACCTTGCGCGCCTTCGCCTTCACGACGGTCTGGCCCATGGACACCTGGCCGTCGCCGGCCATGACGACGCGGTTGTCCTTCTTCAGACACAGGATCGTCGTACCGTGCCAGTGGGGGAAGCCGGAATGCTGCTGCACCGTGACGTCTCTTTCATCTTGCGGCCGCATCCCGGCGCATGCCGGGGCGCGCGCCGGGCCCGTGCGGCATATAGGCCCGCGACCCGTCGCCGGCAAGGACGGCGCGGACGGGGGCGCGGGCGGGCTTGGCCGCGGCCGGCGCGGGTGATATAGCCGGCCCGGGCCGCAGCACCCACGCCGCCATCGTCGCGGGTGGGCCGGAAGACAGGGGCGGGCGCGATGCGCAAGGGTCAGTGCCGACGGGAGACGAAGGAGACCCGGGTCGCCGTGTCGCTCGATCTCGACGGCACTGGCCGGGCGGAGATCCGCACCGGCATCGGCTTTCTCGACCACATGCTGGAGCAGCTCGCCCGCCACGGCGGGCTCGATCTTGCGGTCGAGGCCGCTGGCGACACCGGGGTCGACTGCCACCACACCGTGGAGGACGTGGGGCTTGCGATCGGCACCGCGCTCGACGAGGCGCTGGGCGCGCGCGCCGGCATCCGCCGCTTCGCCCATGCCTACATCGCGATGGACGAGGCGCTGACCCGCGCGGTGGTCGACGTATCCGGCCGCCCGTATCTCGTCTGGCGGGCGCGGTTTTCGCAGCCGAGACTGGGCGATCTCGACACCGAGATGATCGAGCACTTCTTCCGCTCGCTGGCAACGCGGGCGCAGATCACGCTGCACGTGGAAAACCTCTACGGCGCGAACAACCACCATATCGCGGAATCCTGCTTCAAGGCCGTGGCGCGCGCGCTGCGTGCGGCCGCGGAGACGGACCCGCGCGCGGGCGGCGAGGTGCCGTCGACCAAGGGCGTGTTGGGCGGGCAGCCGGAGACCGGGCGGCCGTGAGCGAACGCGTCGTCATCGTCGATTACGGGTCGGGAAACCTGCGTTCGGTGGAGCGCGCGCTCATGCGCGCCGCCGGGGAAGCGGGGCGCAGGGTCGTCGTCGCACGCAGCGACCGCGCCGAAGACCTGGCCGCGGCCGATCGCGCGGTGCTGCCGGGAGTAGGCGCCTTCGCCGCCTGCCGTCAGGCCCTCCGCCGCCTTCCCGGCATGTGGGAGGCGCTTCAGGCCTTCGCCGAAAGCGGGCGGCCGCTCCTCGGCATCTGCGTCGGCATGCAGCTCATGGCGGAAGTGGGCCGCGAGCACGGGCTGAACGAGGGATTCGGCTGGTTCCGCGGCGAGGTCCGCGCGCTCGAGCCGCGCCTGCCGGACGTCCGCGTTCCGCACATGGGCTGGAACCGCCTCGCGCTGACGCCGGCGGGACGCGCGCATCCGCTCTTTCGCGGCTTCACCGACGCCCCCTGGGTCTATTTCGTCCATTCCTACGCCATGGATCTGGTGGAGGAGGCCCCGCTTCTCGCCACCTGCACCCATGGGCGGACCTTCGCCGCCGCGATCGGGCGCGGGCGCGTCGCGGGCGTGCAGTTTCATCCCGAGAAAAGCCAGCAGGCGGGCATCCGAATCCTGCGCAATTTCCTGGAGTGGCAGCCGTGACGACAGCCGCCGAGCGACGCGACGATCCCGGGCCGCCGATGATCTCGGTGGAGGCGGTGGACGCACTGGAGGACGAGGAGCTCGACGCGCTCGCCGAGGCGACGCGGGCTGCGGTGGCCGACGGCGAGGACATCGCCTGGCTGACGCCGCCGCCCGTCGACAAGCTGCGGGCCTTCTGGAAGGGCGTGCTGAGCGCCCCGCGCCGGCAGCTCGTCATCGGCCGCTTCAAGGGCCGGATCGCCGGCGCCGTCCAGCTCGTGCTGCCCGGCACCATCCACGAGGCGGGCGCGCACCAGGGCACGATCGAGACCTTCTTCGTCGCCCCCTTCGCCCGCGGCCACGGGCTGGCGAGAGCGCTGCTGGAGAAGGCCGAGGAGCTGGCGCGCCGCCAGCAGCTCATCGTCCTCGACCTGTCGATCCGGGCCGACCGCTCGCGCGCGATCGAGCTCGTCGAGCGCCTCGGCTACCGGCGCTGGGCGGAAAAGCCCCACTACGCCCTGATCGACGGCCGCTTTCATGCCGGCTATTTCTACACCAAGACGCTGGATGCGGGCCCGCACGGCCGGAAGATCATCTGATGCGCTTCGACGTCATCCCCGCGATCGATCTCAAGGACGGCGAGGTGGTGCGCCTGACCGAGGGCGTCTTCGACCGCAAGACGGTCTACGGCGACGATCCGGTCGCCGTCGCCCGGCGCTTTGCGGATGCCGGCGCGCGGATGATCCATGTCGTCGATCTCGACGGCGCGCGCGATGGCAGCGGCCGCAACCGGACGGCCGTGGAGGCCATTCTGGCCGCCGTGCCGGTGCCCGTCGAGCTCGGCGGCGGCATCCGCAGCGTCCGGGATGTCGCCCGCTGGCTGGATGCGGGGGTCGCCCGCGTGATCGTCTCCACCATGGCGGTGGACGATCCGGCCGGGGCGGCGGAGGCCGCGCGCCGCTTTCCCGGGCGGGTGTGGATCGGGATCGATGCGCGCGACGGCGAGGTGAAGGTCGCCGGCTGGGAGCGCGGCACCGGGGTCGGCGCCCTCGATCTCGCACGCCGGGCCGGCCGATGGGGGATGGGCGGCATCGTCTACACGGACATCGCGCGCGACGGCACCGGGGCGGGCGTGAACATCGCCGCCGTCGTCTCCATGGCCGAGGCGGTGGATCTGCCGGTCATCGCATCCGGCGGGCTCAGGGATCTCGCCGATCTCGCCGCGCTCAAGGAGGCCGCCGGCCGGGCGCGGGGGCGGATCGTCGGGGTGATCGCGGGCCGTGCGCTCTACGACGGCCGGCTGGATCTTGAGGCCGCGCTTGCCCTCGCCGCGGCGCCGGCGGGGGAGACGAGGAGAAGGGAGGCGCGGCCGTGACGCTTGCGGTGCGCATCATCCCCTGCCTCGACGTCGACCATGGCCGCGTCGTCAAGGGCGTGCGCTTTCAGAACCTGCGCGATGCCGGCGACCCGGTGGAACAGGCGCGCCTGTATGACGCCGAAGGCGCGGACGAACTCTGCTTTCTCGACATCTCCGCCAGCCACGAGGGCCGCGAGACGATGCTCGACGTGGTGGCGCGCACGGCCGACGTCTGCTTCATGCCGCTCACCGTCGGCGGCGGGGTACGCAGCGCCGAGGACGTCCGCCGCCTGCTGCTGGCGGGGGCCGACAAGGTGGCGGTCAACACCGCCGCGGTCGAGGACCCGGACGTCGTGGCCGAGATGGCGAACCGCTTCGGCAGCCAGTGCATCGTCGCCGCCATCGATGCCCGGCGCGAGGGGACCGGCTGGCGGGTCTACACCCACGGTGGCCGGCGGGCAAGCGAATGGGAGGCGGCGGCGCTGGCGGAAGCGCTGGTGGCGCGCGGGGCGGGCGAGATCCTGCTCACCTCCATGGACCGCGACGGCACCCGCGACGGCTTCGACATCGCCCTGCTTCAGGAGGTGACGCGCCGGGTGAGCGTGCCGGTGATCGCATCCGGCGGGGCCGGCGGCATCGATCACCTGATCGAGGCCGTGCGCGAGGGAGGCGCCTCGGCGGTGCTCGCCGCCTCGATCTTCCATTTCGGCGAAATCCGCATCGCGGCCGTCAAGGAGGCTATGGCGGCGGCCCGGATTGCGGTAAGATGGCCGGCATGACCGACAGGGAAGACGACATCATCACCCGCCTCGTGGCCGTCATCCGCAGCCGGCGGGAGGCGGACCCGGCCGAAAGCTACGTCGCCGGGCTGCTCGCCGCCGGGCCGGCGCGCACGGTGCGCAAGTTCGGCGAGGAGGCCGTGGAGCTGGTCGCGGCGGCGCTCGGAGAGGACCGCTCGGCGCAGATCGCCGAGGCCGCCGATACCGTCTTCCACCTCCTCGTTCTGCTCGAGTCCCTCGGCGTCGGCTGGCAGGAGGTGCTGGAAGAGCTGGCCCGCCGCGAGGGCGTGAGCGGCCTTGCCGAAAAGCGCGCCCGCGGCGCCGAGAAATTCTGAAGCCGTGAAGGAGAGCCGCGACCCCGCGGGCGTGAATCCGGGCCGGGGACGAGAGCGTCATGCAGCCCGGGATCCGTGAGAAGGGGCGCGTCGCGGCCCGGCATTCCTCCCTTCGTCACCAGCCGTCCCCTCTCTTCGCAACAGGCGGCGCTCTTTCTTCCTCATCCCCGGCCGGCGTTCTTTCTTCCTCGTCACCCGCCGGCTTGACCGGCGGGTCCAGTCGCCGGAGGCACCAGCACCGGCGCCCGCGCCGAGGTCACCGCCTCATGGGTTCGCCGGTCAAGCCGGCGAACGACGCAAAGGGGGGGGGCGTCACTCGCCGGCGCCATTTTCTCGTCATCACCCGCCGGCTTGACCGGCGGGTCCGGCGGGAGGGCGGGCGATCCCGGCGCAGCTATTGTGGCACGCGGCGGCTGGATTCGCCGCTTTCGCGGCGAATGACGAAAGAAGAGAGCGTCACCCGCCGGCACTATCTTCTCGCCACCCGCCAAGGCGATTCCCCGATCATCACCGCCGAGTTAGTGCTTCCATCGCCACCCGCCGCCACTCTCTCTTCGTCACCCGCCGGCTTGACCGGCGGGTCCAGCCGCCGGAGGCATCAGCACCGGCGCCCGCGCCGAGGTCACCGCCTCATGGGTTCGCCGGTCAAGCCGGCGAACGACGCGGGAGGAGAGCACCATCCGCCGATGCGCCCTCTCAGTCATCATCCGGAATGAGTGCTTACGTCGCCACGCGCGGGCGCTCTTTCTTCCTCGTCACCCGCCGGCTTGACCGGCGGGTCCAGCGGCCCGAGGGACCGGTCACCCGCCCGGGAGATGCACCGAACCGCGGCCGGGTCCGGCGGCGACACCGCCGAAGAGGAATGGAGCGCGGCGGCGGCCGGCGTCAGTCCGGCACGAGGACGGTGTCTTGCGCCTCGGGCAGGGGCTGCAGGTAGTCGAGCGTGTAATGCAGGCCCCGCGATTCCTTGCGCGCGCGCGCCGAACGGATGATCAGCGAGGCGACCTCGACGAGGTTGCGCAGCTCGAGCAGATCCGGCGTCACCCGGAAATGGCCGTAGTATTCGCGGATCTCGGCGCTGAGCAACTCGGCGCGGTGGGCGGCGCGCTCAAGGCGCTTGTTGGTGCGCACGATGCCGACGTAGTCCCACATGAAGCGCCTCAGCTCCGCCCAGTTGTGGCGCACGACGATCTCCTCGTCCGAATCCGTCACCCGGCTTTCGTCCCAGGGCCGGGGCTCGCCGGCGGGCGGCACGTCAGCGATCCGCTCGGTGATGTCGGCCGCCGCCAGCTCCCCGAAGACGAGGCATTCGAGCAGCGAGTTCGAGGCCATGCGGTTCGCCCCGTGCAGGCCGGTGAAGGCGCATTCGCCGATGGCATAGAGCCCCGGCAGGTCCGTGTGGGCGGCGGTGTCCGTGACGATGCCGCCGCAGGTGTAGTGCGCGGCCGGCACCACCGGGATGGGCTCCTTCGTGATGTCGATCCCGAGCTCCAGGCAGCGGCGGTAGATGTTCGGGAAATGGCCGATCACGAAGTCGGGATCCTTGTGGGTGATGTCGAGCAGCACGTGGTCGAGGCCGAGGCGCTTCATCTCGTGGTCGATCGCGCGCGCGACGATGTCGCGGGGTGCGAGCTCCGCCCGCGGATCGAAGCGGGGCATGAAGCGCGTGCCGTCTGGCAGCCTCAGCACCGCGCCCTCCCCGCGCAGCGCCTCCGAGATCAGGAAGGTCTTGGCGCGGGGATGATAGAGGCAGGTGGGGTGGAACTGGTTGAACTCCATGTTGGCGACGCGCGCGCCCGCGCGCCAGGCCATGGCGATGCCGTCTCCCGTCGCGCCGTCCGGGTTCGAGCTGTAGAGATAGACCCGGCTCGCCCCGCCGGTCGCAAGCACGGTAACGCGCGCGGCGACCGGGATCACGCGCTCCGCCCGCCGGTCGTAGAGATAGGCGCCGTGAATGCGTCCGCGCTCCGTGCGCGCCGGCACGGGCAGATCCGCGCGGACCGGCCAGTCCGCGATCTCCCCGTCGCCCCGGGCCAGATGCCGCTCGCGGATGAGGTCGACGGCCATCAGATGGTCGAGGAGCCGGATGTTTCCCCGTTCGCGCACCCGGGCAAGGAGCGTGTCCTCCAGCGCACGGCCCGTCGCGTCCTCCACATGGATCACGCGGCGCCGGGAATGCCCGCCCTCGCGGGTGAGATGATAGGGCGAGACCTCCTCGCCCGGCACCATGCGCGTGAACGGCACGCCGAGCGCGATCAGCCGGGCGATGACCGCCGGCCCGCGCTCGACGACGAGCCGCACGACATCCTCGTGGCACAGCCCGGCCCCCGCCTCGAGGGTGTCGCGGATGTGCGCCTCGATGCTGTCGCCTTCGGCGAGCACCGCGGCGATCCCCCCCTGCGCCCAGGCGGTGGAGCCGTCATCGGGCGCCGTCTTCGAGGTGACGACGACATCGAGCGTCCCGGGCAGGTTCAGGGCGCAGGTCAGACCCGCCGCGCCCGAGCCGATGACGAGGACGTCGCAGCGGATGGGCCCGGCCGCCATTCACGCGGTCCCCCGGCCCGCGCGGGCGCGGCCCGCGGCGTCGTCGCTCGCACGCGTCAGCTGCAGGAAGATGTCCTCGAGATCGGTTTCGCTCGTCGACAGATCCGCGATCGACAGCCCCGCCGACTGGATCGCCGCGATCACGGCGTTGAGATCGGCCTCCGAGCGCGAGAGCTGGATGACCAGACGGTTCGCCCGCGGCTGGCGCACGCGGAAGCGGCGGAAGGCCTCGGGGATCTCCGTGACCGGCCTGTTGAGGTCGAGCACGATCTCCTTCTCGTCGATGCGCGCGAGCAGCTGCGGCGTCGGCTCGCAGCAGATCACCTCGCCATGGTTGATGATGGCGATGGTGTCGCACAGCTCCTCGGCCTCCTCGAGGTAATGGGTGGTGAGCACGATGGTCACGCCCTCGCGGTTGAGGCGCCGCACGAATTCCCAGAGCTGCTGCCTGAGTTCGATGTCGACACCGGCGGTCGGCTCGTCCAGCACCAGCACCGGCGGGCTGTGCACCATGGCCTTGGCCACCAGCAGCCGGCGCTTCATGCCGCCGGAGAGCGTGCGCGAATAGGCGTCGCGCTTGTCCCACAGATGCACGGCCTTGAGCAGCTCCTCGGTGCGGCGGGCATGCTTCGGCACGCCGTAGAGTCCGGCCTGCACCTCCAGCATCTCGCGCGGGGTGAAGAAGGCGTCGAAGACGATCTCCTGCGGCACCACGCCGATGGATACGCGGGCGTTGCGCGGGTTCTCGTCGATGTCGAAGCCCCAGATCTCGACGCGGCCCGCGGTCTTCGTGACGAGCCCCGCGAGAATGTTGATGAAGGTGGACTTGCCGGCGCCGTTCGGCCCCAGAAGGCCGAACATCGCACCCTGCGGGACGACGAGATCGATGCCCTTCAGGGCCTCCACGCCGCCGGCGTAGCGCTTGACGAGATTCGTGGCGCGGATGGCCGGCCCGCTCATGCTCTGCTCCCTCGCTTGCCGCCCGTTCCGGCTATCACCCGGCCCGCACCGCGGTCAATCGCGCGGCCCGTCCGGGTGCGCTTGAAAAAGCGCCACGTCTCGCCTAACCATCGCCGCGGCGCCGTCGAGAGCGCCGGGATGGCACGACGCAGGGAGAGCGTCCATGAACAGGATCCCCGAGCCGCCGGAGGTGATCAGGGTGGAGAGCAGGGTCGTCGCCTGCGACGGCGGCGAGGGCGCCGTCGGCCACCCGCGGGTGTTCCTCAACATGGGCGACGAGGGCCGGGTCGAGTGCCCCTACTGCGACCGCCTGTTCATCCTCAAAGGCGGCCCCGCCGACACGGCGGCCGACGAGGCGGCCTGAAGGCGCCGCCCGCGCCGGCCATCCCCGGTCGCATCATCCGCCTGCTCAACCGGCGGACCCGGCCTCAGGCCGAGACATCCCGCCCGCATGAGATCGTTGCGCCTTCCTGCTGGACCCGCCGGTCGAGCCGGCGGGTGACGATCTGGAGTGTGCGTAACGGCGGGTGACTCTCGTTCTCCTCGTCATTCGCCGCGAAAGCGGCGAACCCGGCCGGCGGTGACAACAGCTCCCACGCCTGTAGTCGGCTCCGCCGTTCGCTGGACCCGCCGGTCGAGCCTGCGGGTGACGTTCTCTTCTTTCGTCATTCGCCGCGAAAGCGGCGAATCCAGCCGCCACGGAGGACGGACCCAGCGCTTGCGGCCGTCTCCGCTGCGCGGTGGACCCGCCGGTCAAGCCGGCGGGTGACGTTCTCTTCTTTCGTCATTCGCCGCGAAAGCGGCGAATCCAGCCGCCACGGAGGACGGACCCAGCGCTTGCGGCCGTCTCCGCTGCGCGGTGGACCCGCCGGTCGAGCCTGCGGGTGACGAATGTAGAGAGGAGGCGGGTGAGGAAAAATGACGCCGGCGGGTGACGATGCGGAGCGTGGGCAACGGCGGGTGACGCCCGCCATGCCGGTCCCTGATCACAGATGACTGACGACTGATGACTGAATCGTCGTTCGCCGGCTTGACCGGCGAACCCATGTGGCATGTCGACGGCACGGGCGCCGGTGCCGGTGTCCCCGGCGGCTGGACCCGCCGGTCACGCCGGCGGGTGACGAAGAGAGAAGTGCCGTCGGGTGACGAAGAGAGAAGTGCCGTCGGGTGACGAAGAGAGAGCCGGCCGGTGGCGAAGCCCGGAGAGCCGGCCGGCGACAGGAAGGGGCAAGTCGGAGATGCCGCCCGCCCCCTCGTGCGGGATGCGCGATCGGGGGTCGATGGACGGGTGCCGGATGGTCGCCGGTCCCGGAGGGGCCGCGAAGGAATGGCGCGCCGGTCAAGCGTCCGCGGATTTGAGCAGATGCGCCCAGCGGCTGCGGGCCTTGGCCACCTTGGGCGCGACGACGCCGGCGCAATAGGGCTGGTCGGGATGGCGGGCGAAATAGTCGCGGTGGTAGTCCTCCGCCGGCCAGAAGGGCCCCGCATCGGCGATCTCCGTGACGACGGGCCCGTCCCACCACTCCGCCGCCCGCTTCTTCATCTCATCCGCGAGCGCGCGCTCTTCGGGCGTGCGCACGAACACGGCCGAGCGGTACTGCGTGCCGATGTCCGGGCCCTGGCGGTTGAGCTGCGTGGGGTCATGGGTGGTGAAGAAGACCTCGAGCAGCTGGCGGTAGCTGATCTCGCGCGGATCATAGAGGATGCGCACCGCCTCCGCATGGCCGGTGGTGCCGGTGCAGACCTCCTGATAGGTGGGGTTCGGCTTGTGGCCGCCGGTATAGCCCGGGATGACGGCGTGCACGCCCTTGAGATCCTTGAACACCGCCTCCACGCACCAGAAGCAGCCGCCGGCGAAGATCGCCTCGGCCAGCCCGTCCGGAACCCGTTGCCCGCCCGCCATGGTCCGCTCCTTCTCCGCCCGCACGCGGGGGCTCAGGCGGCCTTCGCCTTCGCGGCGAGCGCGGCCTCGATGGCGGCGAGCGCCTGCGCCGCCTTCCCGCCGTCCGGCCCGCCGCCCTGGGCGAGATCGGGCCGGCCGCCGCCGCCCGACCCCCCGACAGCCGCAACCCCGGCGCGCACCAGCTCCACCGCATCGATGCGGCCCGCAAGGTCCTTCGTCACGCCCACGAGGACGGCCGCCTTGCCGTCGTTCACGCTCACGAAGGCCGCGACGCCCGAGCCGAGCCTCCTCTTCGCCTCGTCGGCAAGCCCGCGCAGCTCCTTCGGCGGCACGCCCTCCAGCACCTGGCCGAGGAAGGCGACGCCGGCCACCGCCTTCGGCTCCGGCCCGCCGCCGCGGCCCGCGGAACCGGCAAGCGCGAGCTTCTTGCGGGTGTCGGCAAGCGCCCGCTCGAGCCGCCGGTTTTCCTCGACAAGCTGCGTCGCGCGCTCGGCAAGGGCATCGGCGGGGGCCCTGAGAACCTCGCTCAGGGCCTGCAGGCGATCCTCCAGCTCCTCGGCGAAGACGACCGCGGCATCGCCGGTGAGCGCCTCGATGCGGCGCACGCCGGCGGCGACCGCGGTTTCGGAGACGATCTTGAAGAAGCCGATGTCGCCGGTGCGCTTCACATGGGTGCCGCCGCACAGCTCGACCGAGAACGGCCGGTCCGCCTCCTCGTCCCAGCCCATGGCGAGCACGCGCACCTCGTCACCGTATTTTTCGCCAAAGAGGGCCATGGCGCCGGCCTCCACGGCCTCCTCATAGGTCATCAGCCGCGTCTCGACGGCGCGGTTCTGGCGGATCATCGCGTTCACCAGCCGCTCGACGGCGACGATCTGCTCACGGCTCAGCGCCTTCGGATGCGCGAAGTCGAAGCGCAGCCGGTCAGGCGCGACAAGCGAGCCCTTCTGCGTCACATGCTCGCCCAGCAGCCGGCGCAGCGCCGCATGCAGCAGATGGGTCGCGGAATGATTGGCGCGGATCTTGGTGCGGCGCGCGTGATCGACCTCGAGATGCAGCACGCGCCCCGTGGTGATCCGGCCCTTCTTCACCCGCACCTTGTGAAGCCAGAGATTGTCGAGGACCTTCCGGGTGTCACGCACCTCGGCTTCCACACCTTCGCCCCGCATCCACCCCGAATCGCCCACCTGTCCGCCGGATTCGGCATAGAACGGCGTCTGGCTGAGGATGACGAAGCCCTCCTCGCCCTCTTCGAGCGCGGCCACCTCCGCCTCTCCGCTGACCAGCGCGCGCACCTCGCCCTCGCCCTCTTCGGCGACATAGCCGATGAACTCCGTGCCGCCGACCCGCTCCTTGATCTCGAACCACAGCCGGTCCAGCGCCTTCTCGCCCGAGCCGGCCCAGGCGGCGCGCGCCCGCGCCCGCTGTTCGGCCATCGCCTTCTCGAAGCCTGCGCGGTCCACTCCTCGGCCTTCCGCGCGCAGGGCGTCTTCCGTGAGATCCAGCGGAAAGCCGTAGGTGTCGTAGAGGCGGAAGGCGACCTCGCCGGGCAGCGGCGCTCCCGGCGGCAGCTTCGCCACCTCCTCCTCGAGCAGCTGCAGACCGCGCTCCAGCATGCTGCGGAAGCGCTCCTCCTCGAGCTTGAGGATTTCCTGGATCAAGGGCTGGGCGCGGCGGAGCTCCGGATAGGCGGCGCCCATCTCGTCGACCAGCACGGGCACGAGGCGATGCATCAGCGCCTCCTTCGCGCCCAGCATGTGGGCGTGGCGCATGGCCCGCCTCATGATCCGGCGCAGGACGTAGCCGCGTCCCTCGTTCGCGGGCATCACGCCGTCGGCGATCAGGAAGGAGACGGCGCGCAGATGATCCGCGATCACCCGGTGCGAGGGCCGGTGGCGGCCTTCGGCCGGCACGCCCGTCAGCTCGACGCTGGCGGCGATGAGGCGGCGGAAGATGTCGATGTCATAGTTGTCGTGCACGCCCTGGAGGACCGCGGCGATGCGCTCCAGCCCCATGCCGGTGTCGATCGAGGGCTTCGGCAGCGGCAGACGGGTGCCGTCGGCCTGCTGGTCGTACTGCATGAAGACGAGATTCCAGATCTCGACATAGCGGTCGCCGTCGGCCTCCGGACTGCCGGGCGGGCCGCCCGGAACATCTGGGCCGTGGTCGTAGAAGATCTCCGAGCAGGGCCCGCAGGGGCCGGTATCGCCCATCGACCAGAAATTGTCGGATGTCGCGATCCGCACGATCCGCCCCTCCGGCAGGCCGGAGATGCGCCGCCAGAGATCATGCGCCTCGTCGTCCTCGTGGTAGACCGTCACCCACAGCCGCTCCTTCGGCAGGCCGAAGACGCCGTGGACCAGCTCCCACGCGTACCGGATCGCGCCCTCCTTGAAATAGTCGCCGAAGGAGAAGTTCCCGAGCATCTCGAAGAAGGTGTGGTGGCGCGCGGTGTAGCCGACATTGTCGAGGTCGTTGTGCTTGCCGCCCGCGCGCACGCATTTCTGCGCGGAGGCCGCGCGCACATAGGGGCGCTTCTCGAGCCCCAGGAAGACGTTCTTGAACGGCACCATGCCGGCATTGGTGAACAGCAGGGTCGGGTCGCTCGCCGGCACGAGCGAGGCGGAGGGGACGACCTCGTGGCCGCGCTCGCGGAAGAACTCCAGAAAGGTCTTGCGGATCTCGTTGCTCGTCGGCATCGCGATCATCCGGTTGTCTGCGGGCGGCGGCTGGCCGCCCCCGTTCCGGGGCCGCGCCCAAGGCGGCATTCTCCTGCCATGTCGCGGCTCGCCCGCGTGAAGTCAAGGTGACGGCGGCGCGGACACCCCATGGCTCCGCACGGCCGCGCTTGGCCCGGGCGAAGAACATCAAGCGAATACCGCTTGCCAAAAGAGAACAAACCGGATACATTCCTTCCCGACCCGCGGGCCACGCAGCTTGCCGTTGCGCGCGCCCGGGCTTCATGGAATAAGGAGGACGGGGCATGACGAACACGGCGCTCAGACTGGTGGAGGACAAGGGCGTGGACCGCGAGAAGGCATTGCAGGCGGCGCTCTCGCAGATCGAGCGGGCCTTCGGCAAGGGCTCGATCATGCGGCTGGGCGAGGGCGGGCCGAAGGTCGATGTGGAGGTGGTGCCCACCGGCTCGCTGGGGCTCGATCTTGCGCTCGGCATCGGCGGCCTACCGAAGGGCCGGATCATCGAGATCTACGGCCCCGAATCCTCGGGCAAGACGACGCTTGCGCTGCATGTCGTGGCCGAGGTGCAAAAGCGCGGCGGCGTGGCCGCCTTCATCGACGCCGAGCATGCGCTCGATACCGCCTATGCGAAGAAGCTCGGCGTCAATCTGGAGGACCTGCTGATCTCCCAGCCGGACACCGGCGAGCAGGCGCTCGAGATCGCCGACACGCTGGTGCGCTCGGGCGCGGTGGACGTGCTGGTGGTCGACTCGGTCGCCGCGCTCACCCCGCGCGCCGAGCTCGAGGGCGAGATGGGCGACAGCCATGTGGGCCTGCAGGCCCGGCTCATGAGCCAGGCGCTGCGCAAGCTCACCGGCTCGATCGCCAAGTCCAACTGCATGGTGATCTTCATCAACCAGATCCGGATGAAGATCGGCGTCATGTACGGCAATCCGGAGACGACGACCGGCGGCAACGCCCTCAAGTTCTATGCCTCCGTGCGGCTCGAGATCCGGCGCACCGGCCAGATCAAGGAGGGCGGCGAGATCGTCGGCAACGCGACCCGGGTGAAGGTGGTCAAGAACAAGCTCGCGCCGCCCTTCAAGCAGGTCGAGTTCGACATCATGTACGGCGAGGGCATCTCGAAGACGGGCGAGCTTCTCGATCTCGGCGCCAAGGCGGGGATCGTCGAGAAGGCGGGCGCCTGGTATTCCTACAATTCCCAGCGCATCGGCCAGGGGCGCGAGAACGCCAAGGCCTTCCTGAAGGAGCATCCCGAGATCGCGGCCGAGATCGAGCAGGCGATCCGCGCACAGGCCGGACTGGTGAGCGAGCGCATGCTCGCCGGCGCCGAGGAGGACGACGCCGAACCCGTCGACTGAACCCCTCGCACGGACCCTGCCGCAGCGCGCCCCTTTGCGGCCCCTTCACCTTCGGCCTGCGGGTGCACGGGGTCCCGTGCTGCCGGCCGCTGCGATCGGCTGCCGGGATGGCGCGCCACCCGCGGCGCGCGCGTCGGCCCATGCCGCTCCGGACGCCGCAGCTTCGCGAGCCCACTTCATTGAAGCCCTGCCGCCGAATCACCGGCGCGACTCGCGCTGCCGGATCATCCGTTCCGGCGGCCCGGGTGACGTTGCGTCAACTCCCGGAATTCCGGGGTTTGATCCTCCCGATTTCGACAGGTTTTGATCGATTCTTGCGGCTGACGGCGTGGAGGAATCATTCTCTTGTCGTATCCTGCCAAGGTTGGCAGGCCGCGTTGTCGGCGCGGGCGTCACGCGCGAACCCTTGTGCGGGGTGGTGCGCAAGCCCTGCGGCCGGTCCGCCTGCCCCGGAACAGACAGCGCAGGAAAGAGAAGACGGTCCCCACCATGCTTGCCGATCCGACGCAGAAGCTTCTCCAGGAGCTCCCCGGGGCCCGCAATCTGCGGGACCTCTGCCTCGTTCTCGCCCATTACACCCGCGCGCTGCCCTTCTCGCGCGTCGCCTTCGACCTGGACGTGCAGCATTCGGTGCTGCCGGTCGACGAGAACGGCGAGATCCTCGGTGTCGAGCTCGGCTGGAGCCCCGAGTTCATCCGCCGCTGGGTGGAGAGCGGCTACAATCTCGCCTGTCCTCTGGTCACCCCCTGCCGGCTCAGGCGCTGGCCCTTCACCTGGGGGCTGGACGAGGAAAATCTCGGTGTCGATCCCGGCTGGCTGGAGCGGCCGTTCACCGCCATCGGCCAGCAGACCATCAGCGTGCTGAAGGAGGTGGGCGTGCGCTCGGGGATCATCGTCCCCGTGCATCAGCCGGGCGGCCGCACGGGCTTCGTCAGCTGGGTGAGCGAGGAGCCGCTCGCCGAGATGCGCCGCTGGGTGAAGCCCTATGAGAGCGATCTTTTCGTCGCCGCCCACGCCTTCCTGAACCGCGTCGAGGAGGTGGTGGAGGCACAGGGCCGGCGTCTCGTCGACGACTGCCCGCTCACCGAACGCGAGCGCGAGTGCCTCGCCTGGGTCGCCTGCGGCAAGACCGACAGCGAGATCGGCATCATCATCGACCGCTCGCCCGAGACCGCGCGCTTCCACGTCCGCAACGCCATCGCCAAGCTCGGCGCCTCCTCGCGCAGCCATGCGGTGGCGAAGGCGATCAAGAAGGGCTGGATCGACATCATCGACTGAGCCCGCGGGCGCGGCCGCCGGAATCGCCGCCCGCAACGGTCCCCCGGCGCGAAAGCGCCTGCGTAGCCGCTGGACCCGCCGCTCGAGCCGGCGGGTGACGTGGAAGGGGAGCCGGCCGCTGACGAGGGTGAGTGAGCGCCCAGGAGCAACAGCTTCTCAAACGCGTCGTTCGCCGGCTTGAACGGCGAACCCATCGGGCGGTGGAGACATCGCCGGCGCCGGCGGTTGGCCACATCTTCTGCTTGATCCATCGATCAGGTCGGCGGATGACGATCAGGGGTTGGCGGCGGCGGATGAGGACGAAAGACACGGACCCGCCGCTCGAGCCGGCGGGTGACGAGGAAACCGTCTGGAGCCGTCGGTCGCGCCGGCGCGCGTGGCGGGTCAAGGATTGGACCGCCCGCTGCGCCGGATGCGCGCGTTCAGAAACCGGGCGCGCGAGACCGGCGCCCTGACCGGCCACCGATCACCGGCGACCAGTCACGGCTCCGGCACGAGCTTCGGCGCGCCGAGCCGCCAGGACCCGTCGGGCATGAGGCAGGCGTCCCCGTAGGCCTCCTTCTCTTCACCGCCGACGGTGATCGTCGTCTGATATTCGCGGATCTGCAGGCAGCCGCCATCCCGGTCGGAAGGGGGCACGGGCGGGGGAGGCGACAGGTAGCGCACTTCCCGCTCGGCGATCCGCTCCGCTCGTGCGCTCTTGCGGGCGATGTCGTAGGCGATGAGGCCCAGACCGACCCCGAGCAGGGTGTAGGCCGCACCATGCCCATGGTGATGGTGGCGATAATGGAACCGGCCATGGTGGTGGTGGTGGTGGCGATGATGGTAGCCCACATGGGCGCCGACATGGGCACCCGGCCCGTGATAGCCGTAGCCGAAGCCAACCGCCCCGCCGGCATCCGCCGGGCGCGCAGCCGCCGCGCCCATGAGCGCGGCCGCGGCAAGGACGAGGGGCGCACGGTGCATCCTGCGTTCAGCCATCGCCTGCTCCTTTCCTCTGCGATTCCCGGCGGCCGCAGCCGGGCCGCCCGGCCGTCACGGCTGAATCTGCCGGCCTCTGGCTGAACGCGTCCTGAACCGCCGCTCAACACGAGATGAACGGCGGGCCGGACGGGCAGCCGCCACCGTGGCGCCCGCAGGCACCGATCGCAGCAGGGATCCGGGAGCGGGGATCGGCGCCGGTGGCGCTCAGTCCTCGCTCATGGATTTCAGGTAGGCGATGAGGTCCTTGCGGTCCTCGGGCCGGCGCACGCCCGCGAAGGCCATGCGGTTGCCGGGGGCGAACTGGCGCGGATTCGCAAGCCAGGCTTCCAGCTTCTCCTCGTCCCACACGCCTTCGATCTTCTTGAGGGCGGGCGAGTAGTTGAAGCCGGGCACGCTCGCGATCGGGCGCCCCACGACGCCGTGCAGGTTCGGGCCGATGCGGTTCGGCGCGCCCTTCTCGATCGTGTGGCAGGCGACGCACATGCGGAAGATCTTCGCGCCCTTTGCCGGATCACCCGCGGACCCGTCGTCCGCGACCGCCGCCGAGGCCATCAGCATGAAACCGAGCGCGCCGAAAAGAACCGTCCTCGTCATCGCCGTGCATCCCATCTTGTCTTGCCCCGCCCATTCCCGGCCGCCCCCGTTGCTTACGGGCACGGCCCGCGTCTGACAAGGGCGCCCGGAGCCTTGCGCCGCCTGCGCAAGATGATTGCGCTGAGCCGGCCTTGCCGCTAACGAGCCCGTGAGCCGGTGCCGGCCGCCGGCAATGCGGAATGCGCACCCGGACGGCGGCAGACGGGAGGGGTCATCGTAATGGACGAGCGAGTCGTGATCGTCGGGGCGGGACATGCGGGGTTTCACTGCGCCGCCGCCTTGCGCCGGCTCGGCTCGACGCGCCCCGTCCTGCTCATCGGCGCCGAGGAGGTCCCGCCCTACGACCGTCCGCCGCTCTCGAAGGCCTTCCTCAAGGGCGCGCTGGCCGAGGAGCGGCTCGCACTGCGCCCGGCCGGTTTCTATGCGGAGCGAGGGATCGACCTCATTCTCGGCCGGACCGTCGTGGCGATCGCGCCGGCGGCGCATCGCATCCGGCTCGCCGACGGCGAGGAGATCACCTATGGCACGCTCGTGCTCGCCACCGGCGCCAGGCCCAGGCGCCTGCCTGAGGAGCTGGTTGCGCTGGAGCACGGCGGCGCCGAGCGGCTGCTCGACCTGCGCACCCTTGCGGACGCCCGGCGGCTGAAGACCCGGCTCGCCGAGGCCGGCAGCCTGCTGGTGATCGGCGGCGGCTACATCGGGCTCGAGGTCGCGTCTGCCGCGCGCGAGCTGGGGCTTGCCGTCACCGTGATCGAGGCGGCGGACATGCTGATGCCCCGTCTTGCCAGCCCGCCCGCCAGCGATTTCTTCGCCCGCCGCCATGCCGAGGCCGGCGTGACGATCCACCTGGGCGCCCGGCTCGTCCGTGTTGTCTGTGATGCGCGCGGCGTTGCGGCGGAGCTCGGCGACGGCACGCGGCTCGAGGCTGAGCTCGCCCTCGTCGGCATCGGCGCCGAGCCGGCGGACGATCTGGCCCGGCAGGCCGGCATCGCGGCGGACGACGGCGTGCCGGTGGACGCGCGGCTGCGGACCGATGCTCCGGACGTTCTGGCCGTGGGCGACGTCGCGCGGCTCAAGACCAGCCGCTGGGGCTCGCTCCGCCTCGAGTCCATCCAGAACGCGACCGAGAGCGCCGAGGTCGCCGCCCGCGTCATCGCCGGCGACGGGGAGGCGGCCTACGACCCCGTGCCCTGGTTCTGGACGGAGCAGTTCGGCGTGCGGCTGCAGAGCGTGGGGCTGGCGGCGGGCGCGGTGCGGCGGATCCTGCGCGGCCGGCCGGAGGACGGCGCCTTCTCCGTCCTGCATCTCGACGCGGACGACAGGCTGCTCGCCCTCGACAGCATCGTCACCGCGCGCGACTTCATGCAGGCGAAGAAGCTGATCGCATCGGGCTTGCGCCTTGATCCCGCCCGCGCCGGCGATCCGGCCGTCACCCTCAAGGATGCGGTCCGCAGCCCTGCGTGACGTCCGCCTTCGGGATCACCCGGCGGGTCCGCTTGACCGCATCCGTCGCCCGACCGTGGCATGACGGTCAGGCGATGGGCTGCGCTCCGGGCCCCATTGCGGGCCGATGTGCGCATCCCGGTCCGGCAACAGGGGGAGGGTTCATCATGCGCGCGGGCCCGCATTTCCGCCCGGAGGGGCGGCGATTTCGCTTTCCTTCCGCGCTCCTGCTTCCGATCCTCGTCTTCGTGACCGCCACCCCGGGGCGCGTTGCGGCGCAGGGGGCAGTGGATGTCACCGTCACGCCGGAAAAGGCGGAATGGGCGGTCCACCTCTCCCGCACCCAGACCGTGGCCCGCTTCCATACCGAGGCGCTCGGCACATGCATCCGCGGGCGTCTCGACATTCTGTTCGTGGCGGCGATGGAAGCCCAGACATGGGAGGCCTTCGCCAAGGCCGACGAACCGCTGCAACCGGGCCCCGCCCATTCCTTCCTGCCGGAGGGGGCCTGGGACCCCGACAAGGACGAGATGTTCGCGGAACTGACGCGGCGGGCCCGGGCTGAAGCCGAAGCGCTGGCACAGGACCCGCATGGACCAGCGAAGGTCTGGCAGAAATACGGCCGGGTCGCCTCCTATTACGCGGGCGTCAAAGGCATTCTCCTCAGCCGCGATCTCGATCCCGCCGAGTTCTGGTCGCGGCCGTCGCAGTTGAAGGCGGCGGGGACCCGCGTGCTCGTGCCGGCTCCGGGGAGCACCGAAAAACTGGATCTGTTCTGCTACACGCCGGCCGAACTGGCCCGGGCGAAGAAGGCGGTCGTGGCCTGGGCTGAAAACGTCATGCGGCTGTATCGGCAGAACCTGAACGCGCGCGTCCCCGATTCCGCCTCGCCCGGGCCCGACCGCATGACGGCATTCGAGACCGCAATCGACCGCGCAGGGATACCGGAGGCGATCTCCGACATCAACCCGCGCACCTATACGCTCATCGCATCGCGCGCCGGCTACCCGCTCATGACGGTGCCGGACGCATGCCCCCCCCTGCCGCGATCTTGCGGCGGCGCTCAACGCGCAGGCCGAGCACATGCGCACGGTCCCGTCCCCGCCCGACGTGCCGGTGCCGGCTCCCGCCACCGGGAACCCTCTCGCACGCTACAACAGCCTGATGACGATGTATCGCAGCTGTCTGGAAGCGAACGCCTGCGTGCGGACGCAGGATCTCTTCGCCCGGCAACTCGCGGAGCTGGAGAAACCGGCTGATGCGGCGGAAGACGCCGGGCGGAAGGCCGGCACCGGCGAAGAGCCGCGGACGCCTCCCGCCATCGCCATGAGCCGCCTGCCGGACCGGATCGTCACCGGCTCCGGCCGCCGCACCCTTCCCGCGGCGGGCGACCGGTGCGTCGACGATGCCATGCGCCGGCGCGTTGCGGAAAAATGCGCAGAAATCGACGAGAGCAGCCTCGAGGTCGAGCGCGCCACCCTCGCCCGCAAGCTCAATGAACTCGTCGATCTCTACGACGAGGGCTCCGACAACGCGGACAAGAGACGCTACCTCGCGGACCGCTGGCGCGAAGGTTACGCCAGATACCGGGCGCTCGAGGCGCAGATCGCGCAAGCCCGCGCCAGGGCGGACGCCTGCATCCGGCAGGCGCTCGAAGAGGCGCGCGATGCCTGCGCCAAGACGGCCGAAGCGAAAAAGGAGGCGGGCGGCGGGGATCGCGATCTCCGGCTTTCCGGGCTTTCACGCGACGGCCAGTTCGCGTATGCCATCCTCGAGAATCGCGGCTCGACCGCGCTGACCGACATCCACCTGGAGCTGATGTTTCTCAAGGGGGACGTGCCGGTCGGCCGTTCCATGGCGGTCTCCTCGATCCCCGGGATCAATCCGATCGTAGCCCCGCCCGGAGCCAGGATCCCCATAAGCTTTTCCATGGACAGGAAGCTGCCGGCGGAAGGCGATCTGCGTTACGGCATGCGCTGGAAGGCCCGCATCGCGCAGAAGTGGACGGCGGTGCCGCGCGTCGAAAATCTCCAGACCCGGTTTTCCTGGGGCTATGGCGTCTACATCTACGTCAGCTTCGACCTCGTGAACGCGACCGCCGAGCAGCTCACGAGCGGGCTCTGCTTCCTCGGACTGCTGGATCCCGATGGCGATGTCCTTGCGGCGGGCGACACGTATTGCGAGGCGGAGCTTGCCCCGGGCGAGCGCAAATCCTTCCGGACGATCATGCACAGCGGTCTGCTGGATTCCCTCGAGGCGGAGGAAATGGAGGTCACCAGAGCCCGCGCCGCGCAGCTCAAGCCGGTCGTCTTCGTGGCACCCGTGGCGATCAGATCACCTTGAGCCGCCGTCCTGCGGCCATGGCCGGGAAAAGCCGGACCGCTGGGACGCCCCATCGCCCAAAAGCGCGAGAAAGGCCGCACCCGATGCCGCGAAGGCCCTCATCACATCGGCACGAGGCGGAGGCCGCCTGCTCCCGGTGACGGGTCCCGCCTCCGGCGCGCCGGTCCCGGCGGCCAAGTACATCGGTTACCGGCAGGCGACACCCTGCCCCGGGCTGCGCATCACCCGGGCGGTGAAGGGATCAGCATCAAATCGAGGAGGGTTGGTGGAGCCGAGGGGAATCGAACCCCTGACCTCAGCAGTGCGATTGCTGCGCTCTCCCAACTGAGCTACGGCCCCGCGGGTCGCATCCGCCAAAAGCCGTGAACCCGGCCCTCGGCGAATCGCGCGCGGAACATAGTCATCCCGCCTGCGGCTGACAAGCCCCCGCCGCGCCGGGGACACCCCGGGCCGCAGCAGATCGGCCCGCACGCGACGATGCGCACCCGGCCTGCGCGCCCGCCCGCCCGCGCGTCCTGCAGGAGGAGGAAGAAAGGAGGGAAATGGCGCGCTCGGGAGGATTCGAACCCCCGACCCCCAGATTCGTAGTCTGGTGCTCTATCCAGCTGAGCTACGAGCGCGCAGGCATCCGGCGGCCTGGCTGGCACGGTTGCCGGACGCGCGCGGAACATAGTAGGGGGGCGGCCGGGGATCAAGCCCCTTTCACCGGCGCGGGCATCCCGCGCCTGGCGCGGATGCCGGACGGCAAGGGAGACCTCGCGTGACGCGCAGCCCGGGGAAATTTTCGGCCCTGGTGTTCCCGCTCGCGGTGGCCGCGTGCGCGGGCGGGCAATGGCCGCCGCTCGCGGGGCCGGCGCCGGCAAGCGCGCCGCCCGCGCCGCCGCCGATGCGGTTGGTCGCGCCCGAGCCCGTCTTCGCCTTCGCGAGCGCGGACGAGGCGCGGGCCTTTCTTGCCGCGCTGCCGGCCCGGCTCGACGAGTGGGAGCGCGAGATCGCGGCGCTTGAGCGCGCGGCACCCGCCGCCGGGGCAACGGGCGCGCAGGCGCAAGGCCATGGGCCGGACTGGGCCGCCGCGGAGGTCCGCCGCGCGCAGGCGAGCCGCCTTGCCGTCGCGCTGACCGAAGCCGAGCTCAAGCTCGAGGCGGCCGGCCGGGCCCTGCCCGGCGAGGAGCTTGCCATCGCGCGGCTTGCGGCCCGCCTCGCCCGGCTCAAGGCTACCCTGGCGGCGATCGGCTGAGAGCACCCATCCCGGCCGGCACGGCGCCGCCACTTGCCTTTTGCGGCAGGAGCGACGACATCAGGGCGGCCCGCGCCGGCGCGCGGCAAGGAAGGAAATCAGGACGCCATGCAGCCCGGCATCATCACGCCCCCGCAGCATGCGGCCGCGATCGCCGAGGCCGAGGCCTCGCTTCTGCTCGAGGCGGTGCTCGATGCGGCCCGGCGCGCCGGGGCGGATGCGGCGGAGGCGGTGCTCGTTGCGGGCCGCGCGCTGGAAGCGCGGGTGCGCCTCGGCGGTCTGGAATCGCTGGAGCGCGACGACAGCTTCGCGATCGGACTCAGGGTCTTCATCGACGGCCGGCAGGCTCATGTCTCGACCGCCTCGCGGCGGATGGCGGCGCTGAGGGAGCTTGCCGCGCGGGCGGTCGCCATGGCCCGGGTCAGCCCGCCCGATCCCCATGCCGGGCTGGCGCCGCCGGATCTTCTGCATGCCGATCCTTCGGCCGGCGAAGAGCGCCTCGCGCTCGCCGACGGCGCCGATCCCGGCCCGTCGGTGCTGGAAGAGCTGGCGCGAGCGGCGGAGGAGGCCGCGCGCGCCGATCCCCGGATCACCAATTCGGGCGGGGCGGGCGCAAGCGCCGCGCGCGCAAGGCGCTGGCATGCCACGACCGACGGCTTCTTCGCGGCCGGCGAATCCACGAGCTACGGGCTCTGGGCCAGCGTCATGGCCGGGGCCGGGGATGCGGGCGTGCGCGATTACGCCTCGCATGCGAGCCGCCATCTCGGCGATCTGGAAAGCCCGGAGGTCGTGGGCACGCGCGCGCGCCGGCGCACCCTCGCCCGGCTCGGCGCGCGCTCGGCGCCGACGGGGCGGCATCCGGTGCTCTTCGAGCCGCGGGTCGCGCGCACGCTCGTCGGCCATCTCGCCGCCGCCATCAATGGCGAGCGGATCGCACGCGGCACATCCTTCCTCAAGGATGCGCTGGGCGAGCCGGTGTTCGCGCCCGATGTCGCGGTGATCGACGATCCGCTGCGCCCGCGCGGGCTGCGCTCGCGCGCCTTCGATGCCGAAGGGGTCGCGACCCGCCGGCGCGAGATCGTGCGCGGCGGCCGGCTGCTCACCTGGCTGCTCGATTCGGCCACGTCCCGCGAGCTCGGGCGGCAGACGACGGGCCATGCCTGCCGCAGCCTCGCCGAGCCGCCGAGCCCCGCACCGGCCAATTTCTATCTCGCGCCGGGCACGCGCACGCCGACGGAGCTGATGCGCGAGGCCGGCCGCGGGCTTGTCGTCACCGAGCTCATCGGCCAGGGCGTCAATCTCGTGACCGGCGACTACAGCCGCGGGGCGGCCGGCTTCTGGTTCGAGGACGGCGAGATCGCCTGGCCCGTGCACGAGATCACGATCGCGGGCCACATGAAGGACATGTTCCGCACCCTGGTGCCGGCCGATGATCTGGAATTTCGTTACGGCATCGACTCGCCGACGCTGCTCATCCCGGAGATGACGGTCGCCGGCCGCGCCGAAGGGGCGTGAGGACATGACGGCCCGCGCCCCCGACCGGCCTTCCGGGTCGCCCGCCCTGCCCGCAGACCCGGCCGCCGATCTCGCCCTGCTGAAGGAGGCGGTGGCCGCCGGCGGGCGGCTTGCCGAAGAGCTTCAGGCGACGGGCCCGCGGGCCTGGCGCAAGGCGAACCGCACGCCGGTGAGCGAGGCGGATCTCGCCGTCGACCGGCTGCTCGCCGAGCGGCTGCGGGCGGCGCGGCCCGGCTACGGCTGGTGGTCCGAGGAGTCGGAGCATGTCCCGGCCGGTGGCGATGCGCCGACCTGGCTCGTCGATCCGATAGACGGCACCCGCGCCTATCTCGCGGGCGGGCCCGACTGGTGCGTGGCCGCCGCCCTGGTCGTGCAGCGGGCGGCCGCTGCTGGCCGCGGTGGCGGAGCCCGCGGCCGGCCGGCTGTGGTGGGCGCAGCGCGCAAAGGGCGCCTTCCGCGACGACACGCCGCTTCGCGTGAGCGGCCGCGGCCGGCTTGCGGGCGCGCGCGTCTTCGGCGACCGCGGCCGGCTCGCGAACCCGCGCGGCTGGCGCAGGCCCTGGCCCGAGCTCACCCATCTCCAGCGCAACTCCTTCGTGCTGCGGATGCTGCAGGTGGCGGCGGGCGAGGCGGATCTGCTCGTCAGCCTCACGCCGAAGGCGCCCTGGGATCTGGCGCCCGGTCTGCTCTTCGTCGAGGAGGCGGGCGGTGCCGTCGGCGCGGGCGGCGGCCGGGCGATCCCGCTCGAAGACGGCCGGATGATCCCCGGGCCGATCTGGGCGAGCAACGCCCTGCTTGCGGACGAGATCGCGCAGCGGCTTGCCGGCAGGAAGCAGGACGGCGCCACCGCCCGCGCAAGAGGGGCGGCTCCCCGCTCAGAAGGGCAGTGACAGCCGGGCCAGCACCCCGGCGCGACCGATGCGGAGCGCGCTCGTCGTGTCCTCATAGGCCACACTCAGCAGCAGCGGCCCGGCCCTGAGGCGCCCGCCGAGCCGCCAGTGGCCGCGGGCACGGGTCTCGGCGGGCCATTCGACGCCGATCTCCGCGAACAGCGCAAGCCGCGGCGCATGGGGCACCGGCGCCTCGAGACCGAAGCTCGCATCGCCCACGAATCCGTCGCGCTCCAGCCAGCGCCCGTCCGGCGCCGCGGCGAGCCGCGCATAGGCGATGGCGAGGCCGAAGTCGCGCGAGACCTCGGCCCGGCCTCGGCGAAGACGCGGCCGCGGCCGCCGGCAAGACCGGTGAACGAGAGATTCACCGCCCAGTCATAGGCGCCGGCGGCACCCGTGCGTCCCAGAACGCCGGCGATCTCCGCCTCCTCGCCGCTCGGCAGATCGACGCGCCGGATCGTGAGACCGAGGAACCAGCCGGCGCGGTGGTCGAGGAACAGCTCGCCGCCGCCTCCCGGATCCTTCCCGGTCAGCGACAGGCCCCGGTCGCGCTCGTCGCTTGCCACATGGACGCTGCCCGACAGCTCCCAGGCGTCTTTGGCGGCAGCCGGCCGGGCCGTGGCCGCGAACAGCGCCGGTGCCGCCGCGACGAGCCATGCCGGGTGAAGGCGGCGGGCCCTCATCGCGCGCCGTCCCCATCGGCCAGGGTCAGCGCCAGCGCGGGATCGATCCTGACCTCGCCCCAGTTGATGCGCCAGTCCACATGCGGGCCGGTCGCGCGCCCCGAGCGGCCCACGTGGCCGATGAGCTGGCCGCGGCGCACCCGCTCGCCCTCGCCCACCACAGATGTCCTTCAGGTGAAAGAGCGTCGATGTCACCCCCATGCCGTGGTCGATGACGATGATGCGGCCCTCCAGCAGGAAGTCGTCGACGAGCCGCACGATTCCGCCGGCCGGCGCGACGACGGGCGTGCCCTCGGGGGCGGCGATGTCGAGCCCGTAGTGCGGCGTGCGCGGGCGGCCGTTCAGGATCCGCTGGGCGCCGTAGACGCCGGAGATGCGTCCCTCGGCCGGGCGGATGAACCCGGCGAAGACGTCGGCGAGATCCGAGCGCGCGGCCCGTGCCGCGGCGATCGCCGCCATCTCCCGCTCGCGCCGGGCGAGGTCCTCGGGCGGCAGCGTGACCATGCGCTCGGGCAGGCCGTCGACACGTTCGACCGGAAACGACCGCGGTGCGACCACGAGCGGCCGGCTCACGGGCTTCCCGCCGCATTCGGCTTCAAGCACATGGTCAGGGGGCGCATCCCGTCCGAAGCCGAGGACGAAGCGGCCATCCGCATCGATCCTGATCGGGCGGCCGTCGAGCCGCACGGCCGTGCAGCCCGGCGCCCGGCCGATGACGAGCCCGCCCTGGGCGAGCGGGCCGGCGAGCGTGATCTCCGGTGCGGGCCCGTCCGCGCGCGCAGGCATGACCGGCGCGAGAAGAGCGAGGAGCGCGAGAAGAGCGGGCAGCTGGCGGCCGGCGATTCTCATGCGCCCGGCTCCCGCACCGCCACGGTGATGAGATCCGGCCGGGCGTAGTGGCCCGCGACATCGAGATTGGCCGCCGCCTCCAGCGCCTCGGCCGGCGAGAGGGTGAAGAGATGAAGCCCGTCGTCGGCAGCCGCGCGCGGTTCGATCTCGCGCCCGTCCGGCCCGAACACCGCGGCGCCTCCCTCAAGAACCAGCCCGTCGCCGCCCGCCGGGACGGCCTCCAGCAGGGCGCGCGCCGCATCCGCGTCCGCCGGCAGGGCGCCGAGAAGCTCGTCCTTTTCGAGCCGGCAGGCGGCGGCGAGCACGAAGCGGCGCCCCTCGAAGGCGAAATGGCGGCTGGCGAGCCGATAGGGCTCGCGCAGGACGGGCCAGGCGGCGACATGCAGCAGCGCCCCGCCGCGGTGCAGCACCGCGCGCAGCTCCGGCATCCAGTGCTCCCAGCAGATCGCGGCGCTCACGCCGCCATAGCCCGTGGCAAGCGGCGCGAAGTCCTGGCCGTGACCGGGCGCCCAGACCAGGCGCTCGCCATGGGTCGGCACCAGCTTGCGGCGCACGCGCAGGCTCCCGTCCCGGCCGATGAGGAAGATGCTGTTGAGCAGGCTGCGGCCGTGGCGCTCGTTGGCCCCGAGCGCGATGTCGATGCCGGCCTCCGCCGCCAGTTCCCCGAGGGCGGCGAGCTCCGGCGAGTTCATGGCGAGCGCGGATGCGAGCATCAGCCGGTGCAGCTGCTTCATCCCCGGCTCCTCCCACAGCGCAGCACCGGGCGCCGTGTCGACCCAGACGGGATAGCCGCCCCACCAGGTCTCCGGGAAGGCGATGAGCGCGGCCCCCGCCGCAGCCGCGCGCGTGACGAGGCTGCGCGCACGCGACAGGGCCGCCTCGGCATCGAAATAGACGGGCGCGGCCTCGACGAGGGCGACGGTCACCGCCCGGGGCAGACGGGCCGGATCGAAGGGCAGCGCAAGCGGCTCCTTCATGTCTCGACCCCGGCGGCCGGCGCCGCGCGCTTCATCTCCTCCAGCCGGCCGAGGAAGGCCCGCACGGGCTCGAGCGAGCGGGCCGGATCCTCCTCCTGCGGCACGTGGCCGAGCCCGTCGAGCACCACGAGCTCGGCCTGCGGCAGCCGGCGCGCCAGCTCCTCGCCGACCGCAAGCGGGATCAGATGGTCCTCGCGCCCCCACAGCACGAGCGCCGGCTGCGTGATGCGCTCGACCGGCAGGGGCGGTTCCCCGGTCAGCGCCGCAAAGCGCTTCATCAGCGCCTCGCGCGATCCGTCCATCCTGAGCAGCCGCCAGTAGCGGTCGACGAGCTCGGGGGTGACGCGCGCGGGATCCGCGTAGACCGCCTCGATGCTGCGCCGGATGAGCGCGCGCGGCGTGATGCGGACGATGAGCGGCCTCAGCCAGCCGATGCTGGCGAGCCGGAAGCCGATGGGCACCTTGCGGTGCGACAGATCGAGGGAAAGCCCCGCCGAGTCGACGAGAACGAGGCCCTCGATGCGCTCCGGACGGGCGAGCGCATAGGCCATCGCCATCTCGCCGCCCATGGAGTTGCCGCCGATGACGAAGCGCTCGAGCCCCAGATGGTCCGACCACCGCCGCGATCGCCGCCACCATGCCCTGCCGGTCGTAGCGGTCTTCGGCCGTGCGGCCCGTGAGCCCGTGGCCCGGAAGGTCCATGGTGACGACGCGGTAGCGGGATTTCAGCGCCGCCACCCAGCCCTCCCAGGTGTGCAGCGAGCTCGCGGTGCCATGGAGCAGCACGAGCGTGAGCGGCGCATCGCGCGGGCCCTCGTCCCGGTAATGGATGCGGGTGCCGCTCGGCAGGTCGAGAAACCGGGAGGCCGGCCCGGCATACATCCGCTCGAGCGCCGCGCGCGGAATGGAGGGCGTGTAGAGCCACACGTATCCGATCGAGACCGCGAGGATGACGAGACCGATCACGAGCTGCACGAGACGCGTGAGCAAGCGCCCGATCGGCCCGCGCTGCGCCTTCCTGGCCATGGCCGTTCCTCCTTCCCGCCGCGGCACGTTCCGCGCCGCGGGCGGCAGACTACAGCCAGCCCGAAAGCTCCCGCAAGATGAGGTGCTGGAGAAGATCGATGTGGCGCGGACCGGCGTTGAGGCAGGACACGCGCACGAAGCGCCGGCCCGCCGGCCTCGAGAAAGCGGCGCCGCAGCTCGCCGTCGAGCTCCTCCAGCGTCTCCAGGCAGTCGGCGGCAAAGCCCGGTGCGACGACGACGAGGCTTTCGGCACCCTCGCGCGCAAGCCGCAGGGCGGTGGCATCCGTTGCGGGTTCGAGCCAGCGCGCCGGGCCGAACCGCGACTGGTAGGCAAGATGGAAGCGCTCCGCCGGCCAGGCCGAGTGCGGCGCGCAGGGCCGCCGCCGTCGCCTCGCAGTGGGCGGCGTAGGGATCGCCGGCGGCCACCTGGGCCTGCGGGCAGGCCGTGAAAGGAGCAGAGGACATGCGCGCCCTCTCCCGCCTCCGCCAGCCCCTCGCGGACGCTTTCGGCCACGCGCCGCGACATAGGCGGGCTCGGCGCAATAGGGCGCAAGCGTGCGCAGCGCCGGCAGGCGGCGGCGCCCCCTCATCCAGCGCGCCAGCGCATCGAGCGCGCTGCCGGTGGTCGCGCCCGCATACTGGGGGTAGAGCGGTGCGAACAGCAGCCGCTCGACGCCCTCGGCGAGCAGCCGGCTCCAGGACCTCGGGGATGCCCGGGCGTGCCGTAGCGCATGGCGTGCGCCACCCGCACGCGCCCGCGCCCCAGCATGGCGGTGAGCCGGTCCTGCAGCCGCTCGGCCTGATGACGGGTGATGAGCCTGAGCGGGCTGTCATCGTGTTCCGCATCCCAGATCGCCTGGTAGAGGCGGGCGACGCGCCGGGATCTGAGCGGCGCGATGACGCCGAAGAGCAGCGGCCGCCAGAGCGCGGCCGGCAGCTCCACCACCCGCCGGTCGGAGAGGAATTCCCGCAGGTAGCGCCGCACCGCCGCCGGCGTCGGCGCATCCGGCGTGCCGAGATTGACGAGGACGACGCCGATCACGTCCCCTCCCCCTCGTGCTCCCGGCAGCGGCGAGATCCCGGGCGGGCGGGCGCGGCCGCACTGGGCGCGGTCGAGCAGCAGGTGATCGGCCAGCACGAGCGCCAGCATGGCCTCCACCACCGGCACCGCGCGGATGCCGACGCAGGGGTCGTGGCGGCCCCTCGTCACGATCTCGGCGGGCTCGCCGGCGCGGGTCACCGTGCGCCGCGGCACCCGGATCGAGCTCGTCGGCTTGAAGGCGACCCGCACCACCACCGGTGCGCCGGTCGAGATCCCGCCCAGGATCCCGCCGGCGTGGTTGGAAAGGAAGCGGATGCCGGTCTGCCCTGCGGGCGCCATCTCGTCCGCGTTCTCGCTGCCCTTGAGCCGCGCGGCGCGGAATCCGGCGCCGATCTCCACGCCCTTCGCGGCGTTGATCGACATCATCGCCGCCGCGAGGTCCTGATCGAGCTTGGCGTAGACCGGCGCGCCGAGCCCCGCCGGCACGCCTTCGGCCACCGCCTCCACGACGGCGCCCGAGCGAATCGCCTGCCTTGCGCGCGGCGTCCAGCATCTCCTCCCAGCGCGCGCGGGTGGCGGGATCCGGACAGAAGAGGGGGTCGTCTGCGGCGCGGGCGAGATCGCGCGCGTCCTCCGGCACCGCCAGCCCGCCGAGCTCCACGACGGCGCCATGGATGCGCACGCCGCCATCGAGGAGATGCTCGAGGATCCGGCGGGCGATCGCGCCGGCGGCGACCCGCACCGCCGTCTCGCGCGCCGACGACCGGCCGCCGCCGCGCGGGTCGCGCAGGCCGTATTTGACGTCATAGGTGTAGTCCGCGTGGCCGGGCCGGTAGCGGTCCGCGATCGCGGCGTAGTCCTTCGATCGCTGGTCGGTGTTGCGGATGAGGAAGGCGATCGCCGTGCCGGTGGTGCGCCCCTCGAACACGCCGGACAAGAGCTCGATGCGATCCTCCTCCCGGCGCTGGGTGGTGTGGCGGCTCCGCCCCGGCCGGCGGCGGTCGAGAAAGGGCTGGATGTCGGACTCGGCGAGCGCGATGCCGGGGGGCACGCCGTCCAGCACGCCGCCGATGGCGGGCCCGTGGGATTCGCCCCAGCTCGTCAGCCGCAGGAGATGGCCGAAGCTGTTCCAGGACATCGCCCGCCCCGCCTTCCGCCTCGCGGGTGCGCGCCTAGTCGTCCCGCGCGAGCGAGAGGTCCGGCGCGTCCACCTGCTTCATGCCGATGATGTGGTAGCCGGCGTCCACGTAGAGGATCTCGCCCGTCACGCCGGCCGCCATCGGCGACAGCAGGAAGAGCGCGGCCGACCCCACATCCTCGATGGTCACGTTGCGCCTGAGGGGCGCGTTGTATTCGTTCCACTTCAGGATGTAGCGGAAATCCCCGATGCCGGAGGCCGCCAGCGTGCGGATCGGCCCGGCCGAGATCGCGTTCACCCGGACGTTCTTCGGCCCCAGGTCGTTCGCCAGATACCGCACGCTCGCCTCCAGCGCCGCCTTCGCCAGCCCCATGACATTGTAGTGCGGCATCACCTTCTCCGCACCGTAGTAGGTGAGCGTGAGCAGGGCCCCGCCGGGGTTGAGCAAGGGCTCGGCGCGGCGCGCGACCTCGGTGAAGGAGTAGCAGGAGATCTCCATCGTCTTCAGGAAGTTGCCCCTGGTCGTGTCGATGTAGCGGCCGCGCAGCTCGTTCTTGTCGGAGAACCCGATCGCATGCACCACGAAGTCGAGGCTGCCCCAGGCGTCGGCAAGCCGGTCGAAGACGGCGGCCATGCTGACCTCGTCGGTCACGTCGCAGGGCAGCACGAGCTCGGCCCCGACCCGCTCGGCCAGCGGGCGCACGCGCCGCTCCAGCGCTTCGCCCTGATAGGTGAAGGCGAGCTCGGCGCCCGCCTCGTGCACGGCTCTCGCGATGCCCCAGGCGAGCGAGCGGTCGTTCGCCACCCCCATGATGAGGCCGCGCCGGCCCCGCATGATCCCGTCTGCCATGGCGTGTTTCCCCGTCTTTCCCTTTTCCCGGATGATGCGCCGATCCTGGCGCACCCCGGCGGTCATCGGCGCGCTATCCTACTGCCGGCGGCGGTTTCGTCAATCGCGCGGGGTGAAGCGTGCGCGGTGGCGGGTGACGGCGGCGTTGAGATGGGCGCCGAAGATGAAGCTTGCCGCGAGCGTGAAGAAGAAGATCTGGGTGAGCATGATCCCGGCAAGCGAGCCGTAGATCACGTCATAGCGCGGCGCCCGTGCGAGGAAGTGAGAGAACAGCCGCGCCGCCACCCACACGGCGACGAGCGTAAACAGCGTGCCGGGCAGGAAGGCCCGCCGCACGGGCAGGCGCGGGGTGAACAGACGGTAGGCGAGATGGATGCTCGCACCCAGGACCAGAGGCGCCGCCACGAGCTGCAGCCGGCGGGCCAGCGCCGGGAAATCCGCGCCCAGATGCAGCAGCGCCGCGCCCTCCTCGACGACGATCGGCAGCGCCACCAGGATCGACATCACGGTCACAAGCGCCACCGCCGCCAGCAGCACGAGCAGGAGATCCACGAGGATCCGCTTCCACCAGGGCATCGCGTGCGGCCAGGCGTCGAACGCCTCGATCACCGTCAACCGCGCGGCCTCCACCGCGTCCACCGCCACCCACAGCGCAAACAGGATCGCCCCCGTCAGAATCGCCTCGTCCGCATGCTGCACGGCGCTCGCAACGGGACGCGAGAGAGTCTGGGCGATGCGCTCGGGCATCAGCTGGAGCAGGAGCCGCAGCGCCTCGCCGCCGGCATCGGTCTGGCCCATCAGTCCCGCGAGCGTCACCAGCACGATGAGGAAGGGAAAGAGGGCGAGCAGCCCGAGGAAGGCCAGGTTGCCGGCGTGCTCGAAGCCGTGGGTGGCGAACATCCGCCGGACCGCCTCGGCCGCCACCTCCCGGCCGTCGCGCAAAAGACGGCGCTGACGGCGCCCGGGAGACGAGCCGGCCCGCCGCCCGCCGCGCATGCTCACGCCTCCGGCCTCATCGGCCGTCCTCGTCGCTGAAGCGCTCGGGCGGTGCGGGCCGCGCGCGCGCGGCCCAGGCGGCCACATCGTCCCGGAACGCGGCGTCGCGGGCCGCCTGCCCGAGGCGCAGCTCGACCTCGAAAATGAGATCGCCGCGCGCCCCGCCTTCGGCGTCGGGCACGCCCTTGCCCTTGAGACGCAGCTTGCGCCCGCCGTCGGTGCCGGGCGGGACGTTCAGCGTCGCCCAGCCTTCCAGCGTCGGCACCTTCACCTTCGCTCCGAGCACCGCCTCGTCCAGCCCGAGCGGCAGGCGCGCGAGGATGTCGCGGCCGGCGCGGCGGAACCACGGGTGGGGTTTGACGGTGATCTCGATCACCGCATCCACCTGACGGGCCAGCGCCGCCAGCCCCTTCTTGCGCCGGCGCACGCGGATGCGCTGGCCGCTGGTCACGCCCGGCGGGATCCGGATGGTGACCTTGCGCCCGTCGGCGAGCTCCACCCGCTTGCTCGCGCCGAGACAGGCCTCGATGAAGTCGATCTCGAGGCGATAGCGCCGCCCGCTACCCGCCGCGCGGGGCGGCCCGTCGGCCGGATCGGGACGGCGGCCGAAGATCTCCTCGAAGATGTCGCGCGCCGAGCTCGCCTGCTCGAAAACGTGGGAGAAGCGCCCGCCCGCGCCGCCCGCCGTCGCCTCGCGGCGGTAGCCCATGCGCCGTTCGGCATCGAAGGCCGCGCGTCGGGCGGGATCGGAGAGCACGGCGTAGGCGGCGGAGATCTCCTTGAAGCGCTCGGCGGCCGTGGTATCGCCCGGGTTGCTGTCCGGATGCCAGCGCTTCGCCAGCCGGCGATAGGCCGCCTTGATGTCGTCGGCGCTGGCGGTCTCGGACACGCCGAGCACTTCGTAGGGATCCCGCATGCCTGCTCTCGTGATGCCGCTGACGCAAGCCTTGACGCGGCTTGCGCCTCGCCCGAAAAGCGATACGCCGAGCCCGGCCCGCGATGCAAGCCGATCGGGCCCCGACGGGAGAGACGCGATGGACGAGCCCTTCTCGCTGTTCGCCGAGTGGTACCGGCAGGCGGAGCTGGCCGAGCCCGACAATCCGAACGCCATGGCGCTGGCGACGGGCGGGCCGGAGGGCATCGGCGTGCGCATGGTGCTGTGCAAGCACTGGGATGAGCGCGGCTTCGTCTTCTACACCAATCTCGCGAGCCGCAAGGCCCGCGAGATCGCGGCGAACCCGCGGGTGTCGCTGCTGTTCTACTGGAAGTCGCTGGCCCGCCAGGTGCGCATAGACGGCCTGGCGACGCAGGTTCTTGATGAGGAGGCCGACGCCTATTTCGCCACGCGCCCGCGCGGCAGTCAGCTCGGCGCCTGGGCCTCGCGGCAGTCGGCCGAGATGCCCGGCGGGCGCGCCGATTTCGAGCGGCGGCTCGAGGAGATCACGCGGCGCTTCGCGGACGGCCCCGTGCCTCGGCCGCCCTTCTGGTCCGGCTTCAGGGTCGAACCGGAGGCCATCGAGTTCTGGGAGGAGCAGCCCTTCCGCTGGCACGAGCGGCGGCTGTTCCGCCGGGACGAGGCGGGCGGCTGGACGATGACCTGGCTCTATCCATGACCGGCCGAGGCCAGCAGGAAGGCGGCGGCGGATGACGCACGCAGCCGACGACAACTCCCCGGCGCCGCCCGCCCCGATGACCGCCACGGGCCGCGGCCATCCGGAGCGCGGGCGGCTGATGCGGCTTGCCACCGTCGCCTCCCTGGTGGTGGCGGGCAGCCTGTCGCTGGCGAAGGCCGCAGCCTGGACGCTTTCGGACTCGGCGGCGATGCTGGGCTCGCTCCTCGATTCGGCCCTCGACTTCCTCGCCTCGGCGATCATCTTCTTCGGCGTGCGCGTGGCGCTCGCTCCGCCGGATGCCGACCACCGCTTCGGCCACGGCAAGGCCGAAGGCATCGCCTCGCTGATCCAGGCGCTGCTGATGACGGCCTCCGCGCTCTATCTCGCCGTGGAATCGGTGCGCGAGATCGTCTCGCCCAGCCCGATCACCCATGACGCCTGGATCATCGGCGTGAGCGTCGCGGCCATCCTGCTGTCCGGTGCGCTCGTCGCCTTCCAGCGCCGGGTGATCGCGCGCACGGGCTCTCTGGCCATCGATGCGGACCGCCTGCATTATGCCGGCGATCTCCTGCTCAATCTTTCGGTGATCGCGGCCGCCGTGCTCATCCGCATCTTTGATGCCCCATGGATCGACGGCCTCTTCGGCCTCGGCATCGCCGGCTGGATCGCGAAGGCCGCCTTCGGCATCGGCCGCGAGGCGGTGGACATCCTGATGGACCGGGAGTTTCCCGAGGCCGCGCGCGAGCGGATCTTCGAGATCGCCATGGGCAACACGGCGGTAAAGGGCGTGCACGAGATCAAGACGCGGTCATCGGGCAGCCAGGATTTCATCCAGCTCCATCTCGAGGTCGATCCCGAGATGACGGTCCGCGACGCGCATCTCGTCGCCACCGAGGTGGAGGCGGCGCTGAGCGAGGAATTCCCCCACGCCGAGATCCTGATCCACGTCGATCCCCTGGGTCTCGAACCCCACGAACCGGTGGTCGGCCCGCCGGAAAGCGGGGCGGTGCTGCCGCTGGGCGGTGCGGAGACCGGCCGGTGAGGCGGCGGCACGGGGCCGCGTGCCCGCCGCCCCCGGCTCGCCCGGGCGCACGCGGGTGCTCCGCCGTCTCGCCGGAATGGGGTTTTGACGCGCGCGGATTTCCGGTCTAAGCGGGGAAGGCGGAGCGGTCGAGGGTCATGAACCGGATACCTTTCTTGCGGATCAACGCTTTCACCCGGGAGCCCTTCGGGGGCAATCCGGCGGCCGTCTGTCCGCTCGATTCCTGGCTGCCGGACCCGCTGCTTCAGGCCATCGCGCGCGAGAACAATCTCTCCGAGACCGCCTTCTTCGTGCCGGCCGACCACGACGACCGGTCCGTGGACTTTCATCTGCGCTGGTTCACGCCCGAGGTGGAGGTGGATCTGTGCGGCCATGCGACGCTGGCCGCCGGCTATGCGATCCTCAGCAATCTGAAGGGGCGGGGCGAGGCGGTGCGCTTTCAGACCCGCTCCGGCCTTCTCATCGTCACGCGCGATGACGACCGGCTCGCGCTCGATTTTCCGCTGCGCGTGCCCCGGGCGGCGGAGATGCCTGCGGAGCTGCCGGACATCATGGGCGCGCACCCGCGCGAGTACTGGAGCGGCGGCCGCGACCAGCTTCTCGTCTTCGAGGACGAGGAAACGATCCGCGCGCTGAAGCCCGACTTCGCCCGGCTGCGGCAATTCGGCCTGAAGGGTTTCGTGGCGACCGCCCCGGGGCGGGACTGCGACTTCGTCTCGCGCTGCTTCTATCCCGCCTTCGGGATCGACGAGGATCCGGTGACGGGCTCGGCCCATTGCATGCTGGGCCCCTACTGGGCGACGCGACTCAAGAAGGAGGCGCTCTACGCCCGCCAGCTCAGCGCCCGCGGGGGCGAGCTGTGGCTCAGGATGCAGGGCGACCGCATCCATATCGCCGGCCACTGCGTCGAGGTCATCGCCGGCGAGATGCAGATCCCGGACGAATGGCCCGCCGATGCGTGAGCGGCTCGTTGCGGTGGAGGACCTGCGCAAGGTCTATGCGAACGGCGTCGTGGCGCTGGACGGTGTCAGCTTTTCCGTCGCGGCGGGCGAGATCTACGGCCTGCTCGGTCCGAACGGCGCGGGCAAGACGACGACCGTGCGCATTCTCGCCACCCTCACCCGGCCGACGGGCGGACGCGCCCTCGTCGCAGGCTGGCACGTGACCGGTGATGCCGCCCGGGTGCGGCGCGTCATCGGCTATGTCGGCCAGGGCACGGGGGTGGATCTCAATCTCACGGGCCGCGAGAATCTCTGGGTCCAGGGCCGGCTGAGAGGGATCGGCGGACACGCGCTGGCCCGCCGCATCGCGGAGCTTCTCGCCCTCGTCGAGCTTGAGGAGGCGGCCGATCGCGTGACCCGGGAATGGTCGGGCGGCATGCGCCGGCGGCTGGATCTGGCTCTCGGGCTCCTTCACCGGCCGCGCGTGCTGTTTCTGGACGAGCCGACCACCGGGCTCGACCCCGAATCGCGGGCCAATCTCCATCGGCGTCTGCGGCAGATCGCGGACGAGGACGGGGTCGCGGTGCTGCTCACCACCCATTATCTCGAGGAGGCGGACCGCCTGAGCGACCGCCTCGGCATCATAGACCGCGGCCGGCTCGTCGCCGAGGACACGCCGGCGGCACTCAAGGCGGGCATCCGCGGCGATGTGCTGATTCTGCGCTTCGCCTCGCCGCAGGAGGCGCATGCGGCCTCGGCCCGGCTCAAGACCCATGTCCTCGTCAGGGAACTGCGCGTCCACCGCGACCGGCTTCACGTGACCGTCGCGGACGGTGCCGAAGCCCTGCCGGCGCTGCTCGCGGCGCTTTCGGGCATGCAGGTGACCCGCGCGGAGCTGCGCAAGCCGACGCTGGACGAGGTCTATCTGGCCCTCACCGGCCGCACCATGGCCGAGGCGGATGCCGAAGCCCATGCCGTGCCGAAGGAGCTCGCATCATGAGATTCATGGAACCGGAAGTCGCCCCGGCGCGGGACGACGGGCGGGAGCCCGGCGCGCGGCCGGCTTCCATGCGCGGTGTCGGGGACCCGCTCGAGCCGCCGGCGCGCCCCGCCCTGCTGCGGGCGCTCGGCGCGCTGGTCGCGCGGCTGCTGCTGCACGACATGCGCATGCCGACCTTCGTGGTCCTCAACATCATCCAGCCGCTGGTGTGGCTCCTGCTCTTCGGCTCGCTGTTTTCGGGCGTCACCCGCATGGCCGGGTTTCCGACCCAGAACTACATGGCGTTCCTCACGCCGGGGCTCATGGTGATGACGGCGCTTTTCGGCTCGGCCTTCGCGGGCATGAGTCTGCTGATGGACGAGGAGCGCGGCTATCTCGACCGTCTGCGCACCGCGCCGGTGCCGGCGGCGGTGCTCCTTGCGAGCTACGTGCTGCGGGCCGGCATCGTCGTGGTCGTGCAGTCGCTGGTGATCCTTGCGGTGGGCTGGTTCGCGGGCGCCCATGTCGCCGGGGGGGCGACGGGCATGCTGCTCGTGTTCGCGGCGGTGTTTCTGACCGGCATCGCCTTCGGCTCGCTGTCGAACGCGCTCGCGCTGATCCTGCGCCGGCATGACGCGGTGATCGGGACGATGAATTTTCTGCTGCTGCCGCTGGTGTTCACCAGCACGATGATGATCGCCCGCTCGGCGATGCCGATCTGGATGCTGCACCTGAGCCTCATCAACCCCGTCGACTGGGCGGTGACCATCGCCCGCGTGGGCTTCTTCGACCTCGAATACGAGGAGCTCTGGCGCTGCCTGCCGCTGCTCGCCCTGTTCGCGCTGGCGATGCTCGCGGTGGCGGCGCGCAGCTACCGCCGCTATCAGCTGTCCTCGTGAGACGGCGGCCGGAACGCGGTCAGTATTCCTCGGGTGCGTAGCCCAAGGCCTCGAGCCCGTCGGCGAGATAGTCGGCGACGAGCGGCGTGGAGAGCAGATAGTCGGAGGTCTTCTGCGTCGCCTCGCGGGCGGCGTCCGCGCGCGCCTGCTCCAGCTCGTCGACCTCGTAGCTGCCGCGCCCGATCCACATCAGCACGACGAGATCGATGCGCTCCTCCTCGCTCAGATTGTCGATGAATTCCGCAACCTCGGCCAGTTCGGTCTCCGCCCCGCGGGGCAGGGCCCCATCCTCTTCTTCATCCTCGAGACCCGAGTCCTCCAGCGCGAGCTCGCCGATCGCCTCATGGATGCGTTCGATGATGTAGGAAACGGTCGCGACCGAAACATTGAGCGGATAGTCCTCGTCGTCGCGGCGCTCTTCCTCGATCTGCCGGGTCACCATCTCTCTCCACCCCCTTTGCCGCCTGCGCCGTCACGCCCACGGCGGTCCAGCGCGCTTTGCGGGCCCGCCTCAGCCGGCCGCCCTGCTCTTGTGAATCAGCTTCTCGCGCCGGTCACGCACCTGGCGCAGCGCCGCCTCGAAGGCCTCGCGCACGGCGAGATAGGGATCGGGCTTGGCAGATCCTTCCCCGCTTTCGTGCGAGACGACCACATCGCCCAGCGCGGGCGAATGCAGCGAGATCGTCACAGCATAGCGCACCCCCCAGCGGTTCTGCCGGTGCAGCGCCTCGATCGTCACCGTGCCGCTGGTGAAGCGGTCGTGAAGCCGGAAGAGCTTCTCGGCCTCCTTGCGCACAGCCGCCTCCAGCGCGTCCGAATGATCGAGACCGCGAAACACCACCTGCAGATCGCCAGCGTTCATCGCGACACCTTTCTCTTCTCTGCCTTCTCGTGACATCCTACACCGGCCCGCGCGGGCTGGGAAGCGAAACCGGGCTGCCCGCGCGATGCACCAACACGAACGGCGGCAGGGCGCGCAAGGTTTTCAAGGCCGCGCGCGGCGCGGCGCAGATGTCGGCGCCGACGGCGGAAGGGATGGGAGATGACGGAGATGCCGCAAGGACCGGGCGCGATTTCGCCCGGCCTCACCGTGATGCGGGACGGCCCGGTGATGGTGGTGACGATCGACCGGCCCGACCGGCGCAACGCGGTCGATCTCGCCACCGCGCGCGCTCTGCACGCCTGCTTCAAGAGTTTTGACACCGACGACAGTCTCGCCGTCGCCGTGCTGACGGGCACCGGCGGCCACTTCTGCGCGGGGGCGGACTTGAAGGCCCTCGCCGCCGAACCGCTCGACGAGCGGGTGAAGACGGAAGGCGATTTCGCACCCATGGGCCCGACGCGTCTGCTGCTGGGCAAGCCGGTGATTGCGGCGATCGAGGGCTACGCGGTCGCGGGCGGGCTGGAGCTTGCGCTGTGGTGCGATCTCCGGGTGGCCGCCGAGGGTGCCGTCTTCGGCGTCTTCTGCCGGCGTTTCGGGGTGCCGCTCATCGACGGCGGCAGCGTCCGCCTGCCGCGGCTCATCGGCCACGCGCGCGCGATGGACATGATCCTGACCGGCCGGCCGGTCGATGCGCGCGAGGCATTCGCGATCGGCCTTGCGAACCGCCTCGTCCCGCGCGGGACGGCCCTCGATGAGGCGGTCCGGCTCGCTCACGAGCTCGCCCGCCACCCCCGCACCTGTCTTGAGCACGACCGGCTTTCCGCGATCCGCCAATGGGGGCTGACGGAGGCCGCGGCGCTTGCGGAGGAGACGAGACTGGGCCTTCTTACGCTCCAAGGCGGCGAGGCGCTGGCCGGGGCCGCGCGCTTCGGCGAAGGCGCGGGCCGGCACGGCCGCCCGCTCGACGAGGGGGCGGAGGGATGATGCGGATCAGCCCGCGCCGTCTCTCCTGCCCATCAGAGCGAGCACCGAGGTTACCATCGTCTCCACCCCCGTCGTGATCGTGGGCCGCGGCAGCGGGGCGAAGAAGGGCGAGTGCAGCGACGGCAGGGAAAGCTTGCCCTCCTGGGCGAGTCTCCACTTGTCGGGGTCGACCGCACCCAGCCACAGCATCACCGCCTTCACCCCCGCCCTGCCGTAGCGCGAAAAATCCTCGCCGCCCATCACCGGCTTCGCGCGGATCACGCGTTCGGAGCCGAAGCGCGCCGCGAGCGCCGCGGCCAGCCGCTCGGTAAGCTCCGGGTCGTTGTAGGTGGCCGGGGTGTATTCCTCCTCGTGGATCTTCACCTCGGGAAGCAGATCGTCGGGCAGGCCCGCGACCCGGCCCATGTTGACGGCGATGCGCCGGATCGCCTCCAGCACCTTGTGCCGGGTCTCGTCGGAGTAGCTGCGCACGGTCAGCTGCAGATCCACGCGGTCCGGAATGATGTTGTGCTTGGCGCCGCCGTGGATGGATCCCACCGTGACCACCACGGGATCCTGCGGGTCGATCTCGCGGCTGGCGATGGTCTGCAGCGCCAGCACGATTTCGGAAGCCAGCACGATCGGATCCTTCGTCGCCTGCGGATAGGCGCCATGGCCGCCGATGCCGTGCACGGTGATGTCGACCGAGTCGACGTTGGCGAGCGCGTATCCCGGCACATAGGCCACCGTGCCCGCGGGCAGCGCCGCGTTCACATGCAGGGCGAGCGCATAGTCCGGCTTGGGAAAGCGCGTGAACAGGCCGTCCTCCAGCATCTTGCGCGCGCCCGCTCCGCGCTCCTCCGCCGGTTGCCCGATCAGCATCAGCCGGCCGGACCAGCGGTCGCGGTGCGCCGCCAGCCAGCGGGCGGTGCCGACGAGCACCGTCATGTGCACGTCATGCCCGCAGGCGTGCATCACCGGGACCTCCTGGCCCGTCTGCTCCACCGCCTTCACGCGCGACGCATAGGGCAGGCCCGTCTGCTCCGCCACCGGCAGGGCATCGAGATCGGTGCGCAGCATCACCGTCGGCCCGTCGCCGTTTTCCATGATCGCGACGACGCCATGGCCGCCGACACCTTCGGTGACGGCAAAGCCCAGCGCCCTGAGCTCGGCGGCGATGCGCTTCGCGGTTTCGGCCTCCTGGTAGCTGAGCTCGGGATGGCTGTGGAGGTGACGGTAGAGCTGCTCAAGATGGGCGTAGTCTTCGCCGATCTCTGCATGAGGAGCCTGCGCCCGCGCCGCCCCCGCAACCTGCGCCACCGCCATCGCTGCGGCGAGCGCCACCGCCGCCGCTCTCGTCGCCGCCGTCATCGCAGACCTCCTTTCCGCAAAGCCGCCAGGCCGGGAGGGTCCGGCCGTCAGGGCGTCATCCGTGCGCAGAAGACCACCTTCGAAGGCCGATCGCAAGGGGGCGGCCGGCAACGGGAAGGCCCCGGGAGATGCCTCCCGGGGCCCGTCGTCAGGAATGTCCTTGAGGCGCGCTCAGCTGCGCTTCCGGCGCTTGCCGCTCTTGTCGTAGAATTCGGTGAGCTGGCGGCGACGCTTCAGCTCGCTGTCGATGTAGCCGAGCCATTTGCGGGCGCTCTGCTGCGCATCCTCGTCCTTCATCTTGAGCACCGCGCGGAAGGCCTCCTTCGCCTTGTCGAATTCGTCGATGTTGAAATAGGCGGTGCCCAGCAGCAGATAGGCGTACTGCGGCTTGTCGAGGTCGCCGGCATCGATCGCCTTCTGCAGCGCCTCGATCGCCTCGTTCCATTTCTCGCGCTGGACGAGGACCTGGCCGAGGCGCATCCACAGCTCGCCCTTGTTCTTCATCTGGGCCGCCAGCCGGAGCGGCCGCTCGGCCTTGTCCATCTCCATCGCGTTGAGATAGGCTTGGCCGAGAAGCTCGTAGTTGTCGGCCGTCTTCTCGATCTTTCCTTCCTTCATCCCGCGCTCGATCAGCCAGGCGGCCTTGATGGGGGCGCCGCGGGCGATGTACATCTGCGCGAGATTGATGAGATACCGCTCGCGTTCATCGAGGAATCCGCGGCGATAGGCGATCTCCATGACGGCCAGCGCCTTGTCGTCCATCCCGAGCTCGCCATAGACGCCCGCCAGATTGCGCCAGTATTCGGGCTTGTCGTAGTTGAGGGCGAGGATTTCCATGACGCGCTTGACGTTCTGGAAATCCTTCAGCTCCCAGTACGCCGCGCGCAGCAGCAGCCACCAGCGCTCCTCGACGGGTCTGCCCGTCTCGCGCGCCATCTTGATGCCCTGTTCCGCATATTTCGCGACGTTCTTGTAGTCCTCGAGGCCGTAATAGGCCTGGGCCAGGAATATGTAGTCGCTGGGCGACAGCACCTCCTGTCGCGCCATCCACTTCTGCTTGGTCTCGATGGCCTTCTTGTACTCGTCAGTCGCCAGATAGAGCTGGGAGAGGATGTTCAGCGCGGTGTCGATCTGGGCGTCCGGCGCGCGCTCGAGCGTCGGGATCTCCTCGAAATAGGGGATCGCCTCCTTGTACTTGCCATCCTGCGCCAGCAGCTGACCGATGAACTGATAGACGATCGCCTTCTCGTAATCGTTCAGCTTCTCCTGCGCGAGCTCCTTGAGCCGGGCCAGAGCTTCCGCATTCTTCTTCTCATCCAGCAGCTTGTTGATCTTGTCGAACTCCGACATGTACTGCTGCCGGATGGCGTCGACCCGCTTCGTCTTGCGCGCCGGCTTGGCTTGATCGCTTTGCGCAAGCGCCGCCCCGGCGAAAAGCTCGACGACCAGTGCGGATGCGCCGCCCGCGGCTTTTCCGGCGGGCTGCAGCGCGGGGGCCGCACACAGCATCAGCGCGCCCGCCGCAAGACCGGTGACCGCCCGTCCTGCCCATCCCATAGATGTCATTTCGTGCTCCTCCTCCCGCACCGCGGCGCACCGCCGCATGACGCCGTCATGATCTGGGGCCGGCCGGGCGCGGGCTTTCCTTCATTGGGGCCGGAACTGTCGAATGCCGCACGCTAGCGCCGGCGCCGCCCATCGCTGTCGTCAAGCTGGAACGTGAACATGTAGCGCACGCCCTGCACCTCGACGGGCTGGCCGTTCACCACCCGCGGCTTGTAGCGGAACTTCTCCGCCGCCCGGATGGCCGCGCGCTCGAAATAGCCCGGCGGATCGGCCTCGATGACCTTGATGTCCTTCGTGGTGCCGTCGGGGGTGACCGTCAGCTCCACGATCACATAGCCCTCGATCCCGCGCTCGGCCGCCCGGGGCGGGTACTCCGGCTGGATGCGGACCAGGGGCAGATAGTCGCCTTCCGTGGCACCGCCTATGTCGACCCGGCCGATATCGATCCCTGCGTCAAGGCTGACCCGCGAGAAGCTGATGGACTGCCGCGCGCCGCTGACCGATGCCTTCGGGATGTTGAGATCCGGCGGGGGCGCCTCGGGCATGTCGGGCTTCTGCACCTCCGGCGTCTCGCGATGCACGGTCTCGGGCCTCTCGACCTGGATCACGTCCGTGAACACCACGGGCTTGATGTTTGACAGCTTCACCTCGGGATTGGCGACCAGCGCCTGCATGAAGAAGAACAGCAGCGCGGTGACGCCCGCCGCGATCAGCACTGCCGGGACATATCTGGTCATGACTACCGCCTCTCCTCGGTCGAGACCGCGACCGTGCCCACACCCGCGGCCTGGATGGCATCGGCCACCTGGATCATGAGCCCGGCGCGCGCATCCCTGTCCGCCTCGATCACCACGGTGCCCTTGGGGTTTTCCGCGTGCAGCTTTTCGATCAGCGGCCGCAACGCCTTGATGTCGACGACCTGCTTGTTGACCCAGACCTCGTCCTTGTCCGTGACCGCGACGATGATGCTGGCCTGATCCTGCCGTTCGCCCGTGAGCGCCTCGGGCTTTTCCACCGTGACCCCCGCCTCCTTCATGAAGGTTGCGGTGACGATGAAGAAGATCAACATGATGAACACGATGTCGAGCATCGGCGTCATGTTGATCTCGAGTTCCTCTTCCTGCTGCTTTTCACGCATTCCGCGATCTTCCCTCACACGCGCCGACGAATCCTGGCACCGCTGGTCCGGATCGACATCGCCCGCTGATGCTGGCCTCTCCCCGTTCTCAATATAGGAGCCCGTGCGGCTTCCGACAATCCGCCGCCGGCGTCCGCCGACCGGCGTTCATCAGTACTCGCGCGGCTCCGCGATCGAGACGTTGTAGACGCCCGCCTGGCGGGCCTGGTCGTAGATGCTGACCACGATGCCCGCCTTGGTGTCGGGCGCGGCCTGGATGACAACCGGCCCCTTCGGATGCTCGGCATGGAAACGCTCGATGTTGGCCCGCACGGAGCCGATGTCGACCAGCCGGAAATCGATGAAGATGCGGTTCGCACGGTCGACCTGGATCAGCAGCGCCTTGTTCTCGTCGTCCTTCGGCTGATCCTCGGACGGCGGCGGCTTGTTGATCTCGAGTCCGATCTCCTTCGTGAAGGAGGCGGTGACGATGAAGAAGATCAACATGATGAACACGATGTCGAGCATCGGCGTCATGTTGATCTCGGCTTCATCCTTGCGTTTGCTGAACTTGCGCATCGATCTCGCAACCCATCTGTCTGCCGGGCCGGGCCGCCCGGAACCGCCGCTTTTCCTGGACGGCGGGCACTACGCGGATGCCGGCCCCCGCCACCGATGGCCGGGGCCGGACGCCTGTCGCGCCCGGCCCCGCCGGCATCAGTGGTCCATCGTCAGCGAATCGGCGAGCCGCTCGGTCTCCCGGCGCGCGCGCCGCTCGATCCAGCTGCTCACGAACACGCCGGACAGCGCCGCCACCATGCCGGCCATCGTCGGGATGGTCGCCTTGGAGACGCCGTCGGCCATGGCGCGCGCGTTGCCGCTGCCCAGCACCGCCATCACGTCGAAGACCGTCACCATGCCCGTCACCGTGCCGAGCAGCCCGACCAGCGGGCAAGTGGCGACCAGCGTCTTGATCATCTCGACATTGGCGTTCAGGTTCTCCGACACCTGAGCGATCATCGCCTGGCGGATCTTGTGGGCGTACCAGGACCGGCGCTCCGGCCGCGATTCCCAGGCCGCCACAACCTTCTGGATGTCGGCCTTGGCACCCGCGAAGAAGTACCACAGCCGCTCGATGATCAGCATCCACATCCAGAAGGTGACGATCATCACCCCGTAGAGGACGGGACCGCCCTTCTCGAGAAAGATCAGGATGGCGTTGTAGGCATCAAGCAGCACTTGCACCGCCATGCTCCTTTTCCGCATGCAGCGCGACGAGACCCGCGCTCTGCTCTTCCAGAACATGGATCACCCGCTGCGCCATGCCCGAGACGAAGCTGTGCAGCAGCAGCGTCGGGATGGCGACCACGAGACCGATCACGGTGGTCACCAGCGCCTGGGAGATGCCGTTCGCCATCAGCTTCGGATCGCCGGTGCCGAACAGCGTGATCGCCTGGAAGGTCGCGATCATGCCGGTCACGGTGCCGAGCAGACCGAGCAGAGGTGCCACCGCCGAGATCAGCTTGATCATGGTGAGCCCGCGCTCGAGCGCCGGCGTCTCGCGCAGAATCGCCTCGTCAAGCTTGAGCTCCAGCGTCTCGACGTCGACGTTGCGGTTCTCCTCGTAGACCTTGAGCACGCGTCCGAGCGGATTGCCGTCGCTCGCGGTCTCGGCCTTCATCTGCGCGCGCACCTTCGCGTTCACGATGGCGAGCGCGATCATCTTGTAGATCGCAAGCAGCACGCCGAAGATGCCGAGCGCGATCGTGACGTAGCCGATGACGCCACCCTGGTCGATGCGCTCGCGCAGCGACGGAGCCTGCACGAACATCGACAGCAGCTGACCGCGGGTCGGGTCGATGCCGAAACCGACGACCTCGCCCGGCTGGGCCTCCGCCAGCGCCGCGGCGGTGGCCGTGAATCGCGAGGACGGCTGCTTCGGCAGCTCGACGACCTTGTCGTTTTCGGAGTCGTACTTGTAGTAGACCCCCTGGTCGTCCGAGACGAGATTGAAGTTGCCGACGCGCACCAGATCCACGGTCTTCTTGTCACCGGCCGCCGTGATCACCGTGTGCGGGAACTTCGCGACCTCGCGCGATTTCACCATCTCGCGCATCATCTCGGTCCACAGCACGCGGATCTCGTCGATCGACGGCAGCGAGGAGGAGCTGGACGCCTTCTGGATCAGATTGTCCAGAGCCGGCACGCGGGCATCGCGGCCCGTCTCCACGGAGATCAGCGAGCTTTCCACCTGGCCGCGGACATCGCCGGCAACCTGCTGGATCACGCCGAACATCTCCTTGAGCTCGCCCAGACGCTCCTGCAGCGTGCGCTGCAGATCGCGCAGGCGCTCCTCGTTCTGCTGGATCTGGCGCTCGAGCTGGGTCGCACGCGCGGCCTCGCGGTCCCGCTCGGCCTCGGCCTCCCTGAGCAGCCTGGCCTGCTGGTCGCGCCGCGCCTTGAACTCGGCCTCGCGCTGACGGTGCAGCCTGTTTTCCGTGAGCTGCCCCTGCTCGACGAGCTGCAAGAGCGCGTCGAGATCCGCGGGCTTGGCGGTCTCGGTCTGGGGCCTGTCCGCCTGTCCGCCCGACTCCTGGGCGAGCGCCGGGCTCGCGATCAGGGCGGCCGCGAACAGGCCGAGTGAGATCATGGTCTTCTTCATGGTCATTTCGCTTGCTCCGGACCCGTCACAGGAAGGATGTAGAGATTGGGCGCCGCCTGCTTCTGGGCGTAGCGCAGGGCGTCACGAATCTGCGTCGAATAGCTGTCGGGCAGCGGCTCCCACTGACGCGTGTGGGGGTTCCAGAAGCCCTGCTCCTCGCCGTCCGGCGTCTGATAGGCGAGCACCACGCGACCGATGCGCAGGAAGTTCACGACGCGGTCGGTGCCATCGATGTTGACCGTGCCCTCATAGGCCTCGATCGTGCGGCCGTACTCGACCTCCGTCTGATAGGCCTCGAGCACGAGGCGGAACTTCTCCGGCGCGGAGATGTCCGAATCGTCCATGTAGTCCTTGAGCCTCTCGAGGCGCGCCTTGCGATCCTCGATCTTGAAGGGAACGTCGAGCTCCACGAATTTCTCGAGCCCCTCCAGCATCTCGAGCATGAGCGGCGTGATGCCCCGGCGCACCGCGACGACCCCGTCGATGGACTTCTGGATCTCCGCCATCTTGGCCTGCTGATCGCGGATCACCCGCTCCTGCTGGGCGTTGTAGGCCTGCAGGCTTTCGATCTCCTTGAGCTTCGTCGAATACTCGCGGAACAGGCGGTCGGTCTCGGAGGCAATCTTGTCGATCTGCTCCTGGGAGGCCTGCGCCGTCTTGATCACCTGAAGCGCCTCCGAGAACACCTGATCAAGCTTCGGACCGGGCTCGATCACAGGCGGCGCGGGCGGCGGCGTCTGCTCGGCCTCCTGCGCGCGCACGGTCGCGGCGAACGACCATGCCGTCGCAGCGATCAGGCCCGTGCAGGCGAGTGTCTTGAGTGTTCGCTGCATTGTCCGTCCCACTGACTCTTCCCTCATGCTTTGTCGACCCTTCCCGGGCCCGTTCGTGCCATCGCGCCCCGCCGGGCGAGACGACGGATCCATGACCGGGCCGATGACCGGCACGTGCGATCCCGGAACGGAAAGGGGCCGTCAACGCCGCACCGTCAGGACTGCTTGCGCCTGCCGGATCCGGTCCGGAACGGGTTCGCGCCCGCCGATGCGGTCTCCGCCCGCCATCGCCGCAGGCCCCGCTCTTGCCGGAGCAGCCTCCCCTTTCCTTCTTCCATGGACCGGCAGCAGTGGCGATCCCGAAGGACCGGTCCCGCGACGTGCCGCCGATGGCCCGTGCGCTCTCGGTTGAGAGGAAGGCTTCTACGGCATCACCTGCCCGACAGGCAAGGGCGGAGCCTCGGCCGCCTTCTCTCTCCTCCGTCGTGCCGGGGCACGAGCGCGGCGCACCATATTCCACGCGGCCCCCGCTTTGCCAAGGGAAAATTTCACGAGCGGGCGCCCGCGGGCACGCAGCCGTATCACGAAGAATTGGTTGAAGCTTAAAATATACGGCTTTTCAGGATCTTATGTCGGCCGGCCATGGCGTTAAACGATGGTGCGGGATCGCTTTGTGGTGCCGGCAGTGCACCGGCGCAGCGGCAAGCGGCGCAAGACCGGCGGCGGCCGATTCTCCCGCTGCGGGGTTGCTGCGCTTTGCCGAAGGTTCCGGCACCCGGCGCCATCGGCACCGCGGCAAGCCGGCGGGAACGCCGGGCGGCTGCCGCAGCCGAGCGTGATGTCGGCGTACCCGATCAGGCCCGGGCGGCGGTGCGGCGCTCAGCCCGCCGTACCGGGCGAGACGGCGGCGCGGCGCCGCTCGATCTCCTCCAGGATGTCCTGCCAGCCGTTCTGGCGGCAGGTCTCCGCGGCAGCCTCGAAGCCGAGATGGCGGATCAGCTGGCGGGCGAGCGCCATCCGGCCGGCGCCCAGCTCGCGTTTTTCGGCCTGCGGGGACATGGCCTCTTCTCCTTGCCGGTCATGCTGGCGATCCCGATGTCGGAATCGCGACCATGATCCGGGGATAGCCGAAATCGCTGAACATATCTTTAATAATTCACGGCGATATTGTGGCAATCGGCGCCGATGACCTCGGCCCGCATCAGGCCGCGCAGAGCATTGCCCATGAAGACGTCGCGGGCGCGGGCGAGATCCGCAAGCCCGAGCCGCGCCACCCGGGCCCGGCCGGTGGCGAGAAGCTCCGCACGCAGCACGCCGGGCAGGATTCCCGCGGACAGCGGCGGGGTCAGCAGCAGGTCGCTGTCCGGCATCCGGATGAAGACGCTGGTGTAGCTGCCCTCGCGCAGCTCGCCGCCGCGGCCGACGAAGAGGACCTCGTCCGCCCCCGCCCGCCGCGCCCGCTCTCGGGCCTCGTCGAGCACCGCCCGGTCCGACACCTTGTGCCGGCAGAAGGGATCCCGCGGGTCCCGGCCGCCGGCAACCGGCAGAACCCTGAGGGGTTCGGCGCGCCCGTCCAGCGGTCGGCTTTCCACCGCGATCCGCCCGTCGCGCCAGAGTCTCAGGCGCACCCGCATCGGCGCATCGGCGTGGCCCCCTTGCGTGGTCTCCCATTCCGCGAGCGCGGCCTCGATCTCGTCGCGGCGGGCGAGAAACCCCAAGGCGCGCGCGGAGGCGAGCAGGCGGCAGATGTGGCGGCGGGCGAGGGGAAATCCGCGGCCCGGCTCGAAGCGCATGGTTTCGATCAGCGCAAGCGGCGCGGCGGCCGCCTCGAGGGCGAAGCGGGCCTTGAGCAGGCATTCCTCGTATTCGGCCCCGGCCCTGCTGTCCCAGACGATCCCGGCGCCGACGGGAAGCACGGCACCGCCCCCGCCGTCCGCAACCGCGGTGCGGATCGCGACATTGAAGCTGAGCCGCGGCGGCCGGCCTCCCTCGCCGGACAGGGGCTCCGCCCAGCCGATGGCCCCGGTGTAGACGCCGCGGCGATGGCGCTCGAGGCGGGCGATCCACTCCATCGCCCGGATCTTCGGCGCGCCCGTCACCGACCCGCAGGGAAACAGCGCCCCAAAGAGATCCTTCAGCATCACCGGCCCCGCAGTGCGGGCCGCAATCGTCGAGGTCATCTGCCAGACGCTCGCATAGGCCTCGACCGCGAACAGCCGCTCCACCGCGACGCTTCCGGGCAGCGCAAGGCGCGAGAGGTCGTTGCGCAGCAGGTCCACGATCATGAGGTTCTCGGCCCGGTTCTTCGCATCGGCTGCGAGCGCGCGGGCGGCGGCGCGGTCCGCCCGCGGGTCCCGGTGCCGGGCCGCCGTGCCCTTCATCGGCCGCGTCACCATCCGTTCGCCCTCGGCGGCGACGAACAGCTCCGGCGACAGCGACAGGATCTGCCGCTCTCCGAGATCGAGATACGCCGCGTGCGCCACCGGCTGCATCGCGCACAGCCGGTCATAGAAGGCGAACGGCTCGCCGATCCCCTCGAGCCGCACGGCGAATGTGAGATTGAGCTGATAGATTTCGCCCGCCGCGATCGCCTCGCGCGCGGCTTCCACCGCCCGTGTGAAGACCTCGCGCGAGCATGCCGGCCGGAGCCCCACCTCTTGCGGCCCCTCCCGGCCCAAAGGCACGAGCGCGTCGCGGGCGGTGCGGTCGAGATGGCGGACGCTGCGGAAGATGCCGAAAAAGGCGAGGGGCGGCTCGCCCGGTCCCGGCTCCCGCAGCACGCGGGCAAGCCGCGGCTCGAAGGCGCCGGCCGCCTCGTAGGCGAGAAACCCCGCCACATGGAAACCGGCCCGGCGCGCGGCGTCGAGCTCGTCCAGCAGCGGCCCCACCTCGTCGAAGCGGCGGGCCTGCAGGATGCGCGCCGCGCCCGCATACAGCCGGCCGCGATAGGGCCGGTCCGCTGCGCCGTGGTCCTCGAACAGCAGGAAGGGCGGTTCAGGCGGGCGGGCCATGATGGAAACACCGCTTCACGACGCAGCCTTCAAGGCTCCCGGGCGCCGCCCCCGCCACCCGACGGCGGACGCGTCCGCTCAGGCCGCCGGCGACTCGGCCACGGGGCCCGCGGCGGTCTCTTCCTGCGCCTTTGCGGCGTTCGCCGCCTCGATCTCGGCCACCTTGCGCTCGACGAGGGCGACGATGTGGTCGATCATCTCCTCGCTCGGCACATTGTGGTCCGGCACGCCGGAAATGTAGACCTTGTGGATGCCGTTGCCCCCGCCGGTGAGGCCGATGTCCGTCTCGCGCGCCTCGCCCGGCCCGTTCACCACGCAGCCGATGATCGACAGCGACATGGGTGTCGCGATGTGCGCCAGCCGCTCCTCCAGGATCTCGACGGTCCTGATGACGTTGAAGCCCTGGCGGGCGCAGGACGGGCAGGAGACGATCCGCACGCCGCGGTGCCTCAGGCCCAGCGCCTTCAGGATCGAGAAGCCGACCTTGACCTCCTCCACCGGATCGGCGGACAGCGACACGCGGATGGTATCGCCGATGCCGGCCCACAGCAGCGAGCCGATCCCGATCGCGGATTTCACGGTGCCGTCTCTCAGCCCCCCCGCCTCGGTGATGCCGAGATGGAGCGGGTAGTCGCAGGCCTCCGCCAGGCCCTGGTAGGCCGCGACCGCCAGGAACACGTCCGAGGCCTTGCAGGAGATCTTGATCTCGAAGAAGTCGTTGTCCTCCAGCAGGCGGATGTGATCCAGCGCGGATTCGATCATCGCCTCCGGGCAGGGCTCGCCGTATTTCTCGAGCAGATGCCGCTCGAGGCTGCCGGCGTTCACGCCGATGCGGATCGCGCAGCCGTTGGCCTTGGCCGCGCGCACTACCTCTTTCACGCGTTCGGCCGAGCCGATGTTGCCGGGGTTGATCCTGAGACACGCCGCCCCCGCATCCGCCGCCTCGAGCGCGCGCTTGTAGTGGAAGTGGATGTCGGCGACGATCGGCACCTTCGCCTCGCGGACGATGGTCTTCAGCGCCGCCGTCGACTCCTCGTCCGGACAGGAGACGCGCACGATGTCCACCCCGGCCTCCTCGAGCCGGCGGATCTGGTCGATGGTCGCCCGCACGTCGGAGGTGAGCGTGTTGGTCATCGACTGCACCGAGATCGGGGCGTCCCCCCCGACCGGCACCGAGCCCACCATGATCTGGCGGGATTTGCGGCGATGGATGTCGCGATAGGGTCTGACGCTCATCAATCCGGCCCTCGTCAGCCGTGCCCGGCACGGTGTCTCGCCTTCGCCGGCAAAATGGGCGAGAACGCGGCAAAACACAAGGGGGCGCCCGCCGAGACGGGAGCCGGGCGCTAGCCGGTGCCGCCGGCGGGCGGGACCATCCACATCGGATCGACCGGCACGGTGCCGTGGCCGAGCCCGGCTTCGGCGTGACGCAGCGCCTCGCGCACGAAGGCGTGCGCCCGGCGCGCCGCCTCGGCAAGCGCAAGCCCCGCCGCCAGCCCGGCCGCCAGAGCGCTTGCGAGCGTGCAGCCGGTGCCGTGACCGGCCCGCACCGCGGGGATGTGGGGCGATTCGAGCACGAGCGCCGCGCCACCCGCCGCGATCAGCAGATCCCGGTGGACGGCGCCTTCCAGATGCCCCGCCTTGGCGAAGACGGCGCCCGTCCCCGTGCGCGCGAGCAGCGCGCGGGCGGCGGCCTCAAGACCGGCGTCGTCGGTCACGGTCTGGCCGGTGAGCGCCGCAAGCTCCGGCACGTTCGGGGTCACGACCGCGGCCATCGGGATGAGATGCCGAAGCAGCGCCTCGGTGATGGGGCGGCTCGTCAGGCTGTCGCCCGTGCCGGCCACGAGCACCGGATCCACGACGAGCGGCACGTCGGCGAGCCCGCACAGCGCCTCGGCCACCGCGGCGACGATGGCGGGATCGCCCAGCATCCCGGTCTTGACCGCATCGGGGCGGATGTCCTCCACCACGGTCCGGATCTGGTCCGCGACGAGCTCGGGCGCGAGCATGCTGATCGCGCGCACGCCGCAGGTGTTCTGCACGGTCACCGCGCTCAGCACCGGCATCGGGTAGCCGCCGAGCGCCGAGACGGTGCGGATGTCCGCCGCGACCCCGGCGCCGCCGGACGGATCCAGTCCCGCGATGATCAGCACGCGCGGCCGCGCCATCGCCCTCTCCCCGGCCGTGGAGCGCCGCGCTCAGGCCGCAGGGGCGCCGGCAAGCGCCGCCTCCAGCGCATCCAGCACCTCTTCGACGAGTGCGCGGTCCTCGCCCTCGGCCATCAGCCGGATGACGGGCTCGGTGCCCGACTTGCGCACGAGGATCCGGCCCGAGCCCTCAAGACGCGCCTCCGCCTCGCGCAGGGCCCGCCGGAAGACCGGATCCGCCAGCGGATCGCCGGCGGCCGGGTCGAAGCGGCGGTTGCGCAGCACCTGCGGGAGCGGGGCGAAGCGGCGGCAGAGTTTCGCTCGCGGGCCGGCCCGCCTCCTGCACCAGCCGCAGCACATGCAGCGCCGTCAGCAGGCCGTCGCCCGTGGTCGTGTGGTCGAGCAGCACGATGTGCCCCGATTGCTCGCCGCCCAGATTGGCGCCGAGTTCGCGCATGCGCTCCAGAACGTAGCGGTCGCCGACCCTGGTGCGCTCGAGGCGGATGCCGAGGCCCGCGAGATGGCGCTCGAGGCCGAGGTTGGACATGACGGTGGCGACCACCGCCCCGGCCTTGAGCCGCCCGTCGCGCGCGAGGCCTTCGGCGAGAAGCGCGAGCAGCTGGTCGCCGTCCACGACCGCACCCGTCTCGTCGGCGAACAGCACGCGGTCCGCATCGCCGTCGAAGGCGATGCCGACATGGGCACCCGCCTCGCGCACGCGCCCGGCCATCGCCTCGGGATGGGTGGAGCCGCAGCCGTCGTTGATGTTGAAGCCGTTCGGGGCGACCCCGATCGGGATCACCTCCGCGCCCAGCTCCCACAGCACGGTCGGCGCCACCTTGTAGGCGGCGCCGTGGGCGCAGTCGACGACGATCCTGAGACCATCCAGCGTGAAACCCGGCGGCAGGGTCGCCTTGACGAACTCGATGTAGCGGCCCTCCACGTCCTCCAGGCGGCGCGCGCGGCCGAGATCCGGCGGCGCGGCGAGCCCGGCATCGAGCGGGGAGTCGATCAGCTCCTCGATCTCCGCTTCGCGGGCATCCGAGAGCTTGAAGCCGTCGGGTCCGAAGAGCTTGATGCCGTTGTCTTCGTAAGGGTTGTGGGAGGCGGAGATCATCACCCCCAGATCGCAGCGCATCGCCCGCGTCAGCATCGCCACCGCCGGTGTCGGCATCGGGCCGACGAGGATGACGTCCATGCCGGCGGCGGTGAACCCCGCGGTCAGCGCCGGCTCGAACATGTAGCCGGACAGCCGCGTATCCTTGCCGATGAGCACCCGGTGCCGGTGGGTGCCCCGCCGGAAGCTGCGCCCGGCCGCAAGCCCGACCCGGAGCGCCATCTCGGGCGTCATCGGCGGCCGGTTGACGCGGCCGCGGATGCCGTCGGTTCCAAAATAGCGCCGGCCCACGCCTCTTCTCCCTCCGATCCGCCACGCCGTTTCCTGCGCCCTTATGCGCCGGTCGCGACGGCGCGCGCAACCGTCAGCGCCTCCATGGTCTCGGCCACGTCGTGCACCCTCAGGATCTGTGCGCCCGCCTGCCAGCCGGCCAGCGCGGCCGCAAGCGAGCCGCCGAGCCGGCCGGCGGCGGCCTCCGCCCCGCCGAGCGCGCGGATGAAGCTCTTGCGCGAGGCGCCGAGCATCACCGGACGGCCCAGGCCGTGAAGAGCGCCGAGGTCCCGGATCAGGACGAGATTGTCGGCGACGCGCTTGCCGAAGCCGATGCCGGGATCGACGATGATCCGCTCCGCCGCGACACCGGCCGCGGTGAAGGCGTGGATGCGCTCTTCGAGCCAGGCGCGGACCTCGATCACGACATCCTCGTAGCGCGGATCCCGCTGCATCTCGCGCGGGTCGCCGCGCGCGTGCATGAGCACGACGGGCACGCCAGCATCGGCCACGGTTTGCGCCATCTCCGGGTCATGGGTGCCGGCCGAGACGTCGTTGACGATGGCCGCCCCCGCCGCGATCGCCGCGCGCGCGACCGCCGCCTTGCGGGTGTCGATGGAGACGACGTGGCCGGCGCCCGCGAGCGCCTCCACGACCGGCAGCACCCGCCGCAGCTCCTCGTCGGCCGGCACCGGCTCCGCACCCGGACGCGTCGATTCGCCGCCGACATCGAGGATGTCGGCCCCGGCCGCCGCGAGCGCGCGCCCATGGGCGACGGCGGCCCCGGCGTCGGCGAAGCGCCCGCCGTCGGAGAAGCTGTCCGGCGTGACGTTGACGATGCCCATGACGAGCGGCCGGTCACGAAAGGCCAGCCTGCGGCCGTCGGCGAGCTTCAGCGGCGGCAGGGGCCGGCTCAGGGCATCGAGTCGCCTGCCGAGCCGCGCCGCAAGCTGTGCCGGCAGCCGGGCCGCGAGATCGGCAAGCACGGGGGCCGGCAGCAGCGCCCGCCACAGCCGCCCGGGACCGCTGTGGAGGATTACCTCGGCCGCCGCGAAGGCGGCGCCGCCGTGAAGGCGCAGCACCGCACGCCGCTCGCCCGCCGCGCCGCGGGCAGCGGCCCGCGCGGGATCACGAGCCAGTCCGCATCCGCGGGCGGATCCTGCGGCAGCGGCGGAAGGTCCGTCATGGCGCGAGCGGCTCCGTCCCGTCCTCGCCGGCAAGTACGCCCGCAAGCAGCGCGGGATCGACGTTGCCGCCCGAGAGCACGCAGATCACCGCCCCGCGCAGCACCTGCGGCCGGCCCGCAAGGAGCGCCGCGAGGGTCACGGCCCCGCTCGGCTCCAGCACGAGCTTGAGCTCGGCAGCGGCAAAGCGCATGGCGGCGCGCACCTCTTCGTCGGTCACCACCAGCCCCTCCTCGAGATAGCGGTGGAGCAGCGGGAAGGTGAGGCGGCCGGGGTGCGCGGCGAGCAGCCCGTCGCAAAGGCTCGCCCGGCCGGGGTCGCTTCCCGTCTCCCGCCGGCCGAGACGCAGCGAGCGCGCGGCATCGTCATGGCCCGCGGGCTCGACGCCGTAGAGATGGACCTCGGGAAAGCGCGCCTTCAGCGCGACGGCGCTGCCCCCCGCAAGCCCGCCGCCGCCGATCGGAAACAGCACGGTTCCCGGAATGATGTCGCGCCCGGCCGCCTCCTCGGCGATCTCGAGGCCCACCGTGCCCTGACCCGTGATGATCATGGGATCGTCGAAGGAGGGCACCAGCACCGCCCCGCGCGCGGCCGCGATCGCCGCCGCCTTCTCCTCGCGCGACTCCGCGCGACGATCATAGAGCACCACCTCGGCCCCCGCCCGGCGGGTGCGCGCGATCTTGATCGCGGGAGCGTCCGCCGGCATCACGATGGTCGCGCGGATGCCCAGGATGCGCGCGGCCTCGGCCACGCCCTGGGCGTGGTTGCCGGAGGAGAAGGCCACCACGCCTGCGCGCCGCTCGGCCGCCGAAAGCTGCGCGAGCCGGTTCATCGCGCCCCGGATCTTGAAGGAGCCGGTCCGCTGCAGGCATTCCGGCTTGACGTAGACGGGGCGCCCCAGACGCTCCGCCAGCACCGGGACGGGCATGAGCGGCGTCGGATGGAGCACGTCCGCGATCCGCGCCGCGGCCTCGCGGATCGCCCCGGCCGTGACCTGTGTGCAGATCCTCTCGTCGCCGGCATCCTGGTCCATGCGTCAGTCTCCGTCACGGGCGGCCGCCGCGCCGGCGCGCAGCAGCCAGCGCTTCCTGAGCTCCAGCATCGCGGGAAGCACGATGAGGGTTGCGAGCAGGGTAAGCGTGAGCGCGATCAGCAGCAGCTCGCCCATGCTTGCGGTGCCGCGGTGGCGCGAGAGGATCAGCGTGCCGAAGGAGGCCATGGTGGTCAGCGCGCTGAAGAGGATCGCCCGCGGCGTGCTGGTGTCGAACACGGATTCGGCATGATCCAGGTCACGCGCCCGCGCCACCAGATGGATCGCGGCGTCCACGCCCATGCCGATCATGAGCGGCAGCACGATGACGTTCGCGAAGTTGAAGGGGATGTCGAGCCACACGCCCGCGCCCAGCGTCAGCACGCCCGCAAACGCGAGCGGCAGCATCACCATCACGACGGCCCACAGCCGCCGCAGCACCGCGGCGACCAGGATCGTCGCGAGCAGGAAGGCCAGCAGGGTGGCCTCGATCATCGCCTCCGCCACCACCTCGCCCGCGCGCAGAACCGCATAGGCGCTGCCGGCGATGGCGGGTTCGACCGCGAGCACCGCGCGCACGAAGCGCGCGCGCGCCTGCGGCTCGCTCGCATCCACCGCCGGCACGACCTGCGCCAGCGCCTCGCCCGTCGGCGCGAGATAGCGGCGCTTGATGCGATCGGGCAGCGTCTCCAGCGTCAGCGGCTGCGGCGCCAGCATCGCCTTCAGGCGCCGCAGGACGTCCGGATAATGGGCGAAGACGGCGTGATCGAGGCGGACGAGAAGTTCACCGTCCTCGCCGTCCTTCACGTGCGCCAGCACCGCCGCCACTGCCGCCGCCAGCCGGTCGGCCGCCCGGCGCACGGCCGGGTCCTCGTTCTCCATCTCCCGCGCCGCACGGCCGAGCTTGGCGAGGGCGGCGGCGACCTCCGCAGCCGGCGCCGGGCCATGGCCGGCCCGCCAGGATGCGGGGTCCACCCCGTCGAGGAACCAGAGGTCGCCGGCAAGAAAGTCGATGTCCGCCATGCGCGCGTCCTGATCCGCCGGCAGGAAGCTGTCGAGGCTGATGACCTCCTTGACCTCGGCCAGCGGCTTGACGGCGGCCGCGAAGCGGCGCACGGCCGCCAGATCCTCGCCGACATAATCGAGCCGGTAGGGCGAATCCTCGCCATGGGCGACGAGGGCGCGGAAGGCCCGCACCGAGGGCGCTGCCGGATCGCGCAGGTTCATGGGATCGGCATCGAAACGCACATCGCCGAGCCGCATCGCGGCCAGCGCCACGACGGCAAGGGTGACGAGCACCGTCCACGGGCTTGCCCGTTCGAGGGCGTAGATCAGCCGGGCGCGATGCGGCAGCGCGCGCCGGGCCCGGATGCGGGGTCTCCAGATCGTGGTCAGCGCCGGCACGACGACGAGAGTGACGACGAGCGCGATCAGCACGCCCGTGCCGGAGATGACGCCGAGCTGCGCCATGCCCACGAAGCGCGTCGGCGAGAAGGCGAAGAAGGCCGCGGAGGTGGTCACCGCCGCCAGCAGCAGCCCGCGCGCCACATGCCGCGCCGCCATCGGCCACACGCGCGCGGGCGTGTCGGCGGGTCCGAGCCGCTCCTCGAGATGCAGCAGCAGATGGATCGCAAAGTCGATCCCGAGTCCGATCATCAGCACCGTGAAGGCGATGGACACGAGATTGAGCGTGCCGACCGCCAGCGCCGCAAATCCCGCGGTGGCCGAAAGAGAGAGGATGAGAGCGACGAGACTCGCGCACACCCCCGACGGCGAGCGGATGCCGAGCGCCAGCAGGATGGCGACGAGCAGCAGCGAGAGGGCCGCCGAGACCTCCATGCCGTTCGCGACCGAAGCGAGCTCCTCGGTGCGCAGGACCGGGTCGCCCGTGATCCCGATCTGGACTCCCGCGGTCTCGTCGGCCGGAAGCGCCGCCACCGCCTCGCGCACGGCCGTGATGGCCTCTTTCGCGGGGGTGAGAGATCCGAAGTCGAGCCGCGGCTTGATCGCGATCACGCGCTGCGCCGGCCCGGCCGCGTCATCGTCGAAGGCGAACAGCCGCTGCCATGACAGCACCGCATCCCGGCCGGCCGCCGTCTCGTCGAGCACGCGGGCGACCTCGTCGTAGAGGCGCGCGACGATGCCGAGCTTGACCCCGTGCTCCTCGGCCTTGCCCGCGCGCGAGAGATTGTCGAAGAAGGTCGCAAGATCGGGCTTTTCCACGAGGTCCTGCAGCAGCGGCGCGCCCTGGCCGAGGCGGGTGATGAGATCGTCGAGGCGGTCACGCTTCATCAGCAGCAGGGCCTCGCTGAGGAAGAAGGGATCCACGCTGGGCGCGAAGATGTCGGAGAAGACGTCGATCCGCGCCGCTTGAGGCGGTGCGACGAGATCCGCGGCGAGCGCGTCCAGGCGATCCGGATTGTCGCCCGTGAGCACGACGAGAATCTGATCCTTGACGAGGGGGAACAGCCTCTTCACCCGCTCGCCCACGACCCGGAAGGTCTCGTGCGGGTCGATCATGTCCGAGCTGTCGGTGTTGATGGCAAGATCGCGTGCCGCCACGATCCCGAGCAGCAGCGAGAGCGTCGCGACCGCGGCAAGCCAGAGCCGGGGGCGGGCGACGACGTGCCGCACCCAGCCTTCCACGAAGCCCTCGATGCTGCGGCGGGTCACCATGATCTTCGGTCCCGTCCTCCTGCTCGCCCGTCGCGGCCTCGGCGCGGCTATCTAGACGCGATCCGCGACGAAAAAAAGGCGCGACCCCCTCAGCCGCGGGAACGGATGGCGGCGAGAACGCGCGCGGCAAGCTCCGTCGGCGGCGCGTCGGCGCCGACCGCGTGCCAGCCGGGCGGCGGACCGCGGTATTCGGCAAGCTGCCTCTCCAGCACGGCGAGATCGGCATCGGATGCGTCCCGCCCGCGCCCCGCCACCCGCGCGCGCAGCACATCCGCCGGTGCATCGAGCCAGCAACCGAAGAACCGCACGCCGAGGCGGGCCGCCTGGTTCACGAGCGCCGCGCGGCTGTCCGGGTTGAGCCAGGTGCCATCCAGCAGCGCGGGCCAGCCGGCGCGCGCGGCGCCCCGGGCGCGCGCCATCAGCCGGCCGTAGGTGCGCCGGTGCGCCTCCGGCGCGTAGGCCTCGGGCGGGAGCCGCTCCTCCGGCGCGCGGCCGAACAGGCGCTTCCGGATCCCGTCGCTGCGCAGCCACAGCGCCCCCGGCGCCGGGTCGAGAAGCGGCCCCAGCGCCCGGGCGAGAGCCGATTTTCCGCTGCCCGACAGGCCGCCGATCGCGATCCATGGCGCGGGCCGGGACGGCCCCTGCCGCTGTGCAAGCAGGGCGTCCGCGAGCGCACGGTAGCGGCACGCCCCATCGGCGTTGCCGGCACCCCATTCGGCCATCGCGCGGATCGTGGCCCTGAGCGCCGGAAACAGCGGCCAGAAGCCGAGGGCGCCGACATCGCCCTGCGCCTCCAGCACGCGGTTCATGAGCCGCCAGGCGAGCGCCCGGTGGCCGCGCGCGAGCAGATCCATCACCGGAAAGGCGAGATCGTAGGCGCAGTCGATGATCCCGATGTCGTCGGAGAACTCGATCGCATCGAAGGGCCAGGGCCGGCCGTCGAGCGCGCAGATGTTGGCGAGATGCATGTCGCCGTGACAGCGGCGCTGGAAGCCGTGGCGGCGCCGCGCCTCGAGACGGGGCGCGCGCGCATCGAGCGCGGCCGCAAGCCGCCGGTGATGCGCGGCGAGCGCCGCTCTCTCCTTCCATGGCCCGCAGCCCTCCTCTTCGAGCGTGCGGACCACCCCCGCGAGGCTGCGGGCGAACGCGGGCGCGGCCGGGCGCGCGCGATGCACGGGAGCGCGGGCGTGGTTCGCGACGATGACGTCACCCAGCGCATCGACGAGGGCATCGGAAAGCCCGCCCTCTTCGGCGAGGCGGTCCCACCGGTCGCCGTCGTGAAAGCGCCGCATCTCGACGGCCCAGTCGACGACCGCCGCACCCTCCTCCGGCTCGCCCGGAATCCGCGCCGCGCACCCGGGGTCCGCAAGCGCTGCAAGCGCCGCCTCCAGATCATCGGGCATCGGCGGCGAGATGCGCGCGCCGAGGCGCCAGCCCGCCCCATCCTCCGCCGCCAGCACGGGCCGCAGGCCGAGATAGAGCGGCGGCGCGAACAGGCCGTTGATCCAGTATTCGCGCAGCGCCATGCGCCGGCGGGCCGCCAGACTGCCGTAGTCGAGGAACGGCAGGCGCACGGCCTTCTTGAACTTGAAGACCCGCCGGCGGGTCAGCAGCACGACGGAGATGTGCGTGTCGATCCGCCCCACCGCGCCGCCGTCCGGAAGCCCGCGGCGGGCGAGGGCGGCGATCCAGGGCTGCGCCCCGTTTTCGGCCGGCGCGCTCGTCATCCTGCCCGTCCCTTCCGGAACGCTGTCCCCTGCCGGCGCGCATGCGCCGGGCCGCGGGGCGGCACCGTCGGTCGCGGGGGCGTGCCGGGCGCGAAATGGTGGGCGGTGAGGGAGTCGAACCCCCGGCCTCCTCGGTGTAAGCGAGGCGCTCTGCCAGCTGAGCTAACCGCCCGTCGCCGCCATCCCCGGCAGCCCCATAGAAAACGGCTGCCTCTCATGACAAGAGGCAGCCGCAATATCTCGGGCCGCCACGGATGCGGCCCCCTCGGTGCGGACGTCGGTTCCGGCCGCGCGATCAGCCGTTCACCGCGTCCTTGAGCTGCTTGCCCGCCTTGAACTTGGGCTGCTTCGAGGCGGGTATCTGGATCGTCTGACCGGTGCGCGGATTGCGGCCCGTCGAAGCGGCGCGCTTGGCGACCGAGAAGGTCCCGAAGCCGACGAGACGGACGTCGTCACCCTTCTTCAGCGCATCGGTGATGGCAGCGAACACCGCGTCCACGGCCTTGCCGGCGTCCGCCTTGGAAAGGCCCGTGGTCTCGGCGACTTTGGAGATCAGATCGTTCTTGTTCAAGGTCAAACCCCCTCGTGGCTGCTGTGGGTTTCCTCCAAGGATTGTGACCGGAGTGTAGGCGGCGGGCGGGCGGGCTGTCAAAAGGAAAAATGCGGGATCCGTGCGGTTTTCCACAGCTTTGTCGTGGAGATGAATTCCCGGCGCGCACCGCCTGCCGCCGACCCCTCCCGGTTCCGGCTGGAAACGGCCCGAAAGAAACCGCCGCCGGCTGCGCGGGGCCGGCGGCGGCCGTTCGATTTCCGGGATTTCCGCCGATTCGAGACCTCAGTGGGCGACGGGCAGCTCCGGCTTCTGCTCGGCCCGCTCGGCGGGCACGGGCTTCAGCGTCTCGCTTTCCGCATCCCATTCGAGCGGGACCAGCGGGCGCGTGAGCGCGTGCCTGAGAACCTCCTCCGCCGTCTTCACGGGGAGGATCCTGAGGCCGCGCTTCACCTTGTCCGGAATCTCGGCGAGATCCTTCACGTTCTCTTCCGGGATCAGCACCGTCTTGATGCCGGCGCGCTGGGCGGCGAGCAGCTTCTCCTTCAGCCCGCCGATCGGCAGCACCCGGCCGCGAAGCGTGACCTCGCCGGTCATGGCGACGTCCGCGCGCACGGGAATCCCGGTCAGCGCCGAGACGATGGAGGTGACCATCGCGACACCGGCCGACGGACCGTCCTTCGGGATTGCGCCTTCGGGCACGTGGATGTGGATGTCCCGCGTCTCGAACAGCCTGGGATCGATGCCGAAGGCGATCGCCCGCGAGTGCACGTAGGAGCGCGCCGCCTCGATCGACTCCTTCATCACCTCGCCGAGCTTGCCGGTGGTGCGCACCCGGCCCTTGCCGGGGGTCACCACCGCCTCGATCATCAGAATGTCGCCGCCGACCTCGGTCCAGGCGAGACCGGTGGTGACACCCACCGCATCCTGCTCCTCGGCGCGGCCGAAGCGGTAGCGCCGCACGCCGGCGTATTTGGCGAGATTCCGGCGCGTGACATGCACCGCCTTCGCCTCGCCCTGGACGATCTCGCGCACGGCGCGGCGCTGAAGCTTCGCCAGCATGCGCTCGAGATTCCGCACGCCGGCCTCGCGCGTGTAGTAGCGGATGAGGTCGCGCAGCGCGCCATCGGAGATCGACCACTCCTCGGGCTTCAGCCCGTGCCGCTCGAGCAGCTTGGGGATGAGATGGCGCTTCGCGATCTCGACCTTCTCATCCTCCGTGTAGCCGGACAGCTGGATGATCTCCATGCGGTCCAGCAGCGGCTGCGGCATGGCAAGCGTGTTCGCGGTGGTCACGAACATCACGTCGGAGAGATCGAAATCGACCTCCAGATAATGATCCTGGAAATGGGCGTTCTGCTCGGGATCCAGCACCTCGAGAAGCGCGGAGGCCGGATCGCCGCGGAAGTCCTGGCCGAGCTTGTCGATCTCGTCCAGCAGGAAGAGCGGGTTCATGGACCCGGCCTTCTTCATCGACTGGATGATCTTGCCCGGCAGCGCTCCGACATAGGTGCGGCGATGGCCCCGGATCTCCGCCTCGTCGCGCACGCCGCCCAGCGAGAACCGCACGAAGTTGCGGCCCGTCGCCTTCGCGATCGACCGGCCCAGCGAGGTCTTGCCGACACCCGGCGGTCCCACGAGGCACAGGATCGGCCCGCGCGCGCTGCCCGAGCGGGCCTGCACGGCGAGATATTCGAGGATCCGCTCCTTGACCTTCTCGAGACCGTAGTGGTCCGCGTCCAGGATCTCGGCGGCCTTCGCGATGTCGTTCGAGACCTTCGTGCGCTTGCCCCAGGGCAGGGACAGCAGCCACTCGAGATAGTTGCGCACGACGGTGGCCTCGGCCGACATCGGGCTCATGGCCTTGAGCTTCTTCAGCTCGGCCAGCGCCTTCTCGCGCGCCTCCCTGGACAGCTTGGTCTTCTTGATCTTCTTTTCGAGCTCGGCGATCTCCTCGCGGCTGTCGTCGCCCTCGCCCAGCTCCTTCTGGATCGCCTTGAGCTGCTCGTTCAGATAATACTCGCGCTGGGTCTTCTCCATCTGGCGCTTGACGCGGCCGCGGATGCGCTTTTCGACCTCGAGCACGCTGATCTCGCCTTCGAGGAAGGCGAAGACCTTCTCCAGCCGCTCGACGATGTCGGCGGTCTCGAGCAGCGCCTGCTTGTCCGCGATCTTGAGCGCCAGATGCGCGGCGACCGTGTCGGCGAACTTCGAGGCGTCCTCGATCTGGGTGAGGGTGACGAGCACCTCGCCAGGCACCTTCTTGTTCAGCTTCACATATTCCTCGAAGCGCGAGAGGATCGAGCGCATCAGCGCCCGCTTCTCCGCCTCGTCGCGGACCGTGCCGACCACGGGTTCCGCCACCGCCTCGAGATATTCGCTGCGGTCGGTGAAGCTGCACACGCGCCGGCGCTCGCGCCCTTCCACCAGCACCTTCACGGTGCCGTCCGGCAGGCGCAGAAGCTGCAGCACCTGGGCGAGCGTGCCGACGTGATACAGCCCGTCGGGCCCGGGATCGTCCTCGGAGGGATCCTTCTGGGTGAGCAGAAGGATCGGTTTGTCCTCCTTCACCACGGCCTCGAGCGCCGCGATGCTCTTCTCGCGCCCGACGAACAGCGGCACGACCATGTGGGGAAAGACCACGATGTCGCGCAGCGCCAGCACGGGCAGGATTTCGGCGGCTTCGAACTTTTCAGTCATCTCTGTCATGGCAGACCATCTTGCATCTTCCCGCACACGGCCCTCCCCCGAAGCAGGCCGCATGCCACTCCCGCATCATTCCGCGACCGGCCCCGAAGGGCAAGCCGCGCTCGCATCACGATGTGGGGATGCGGGCCAAGCTCTTCAAGAATTTGCGGGAATGATTCGCCCGCGCGAGCCGCCTGCGCCGCATGCCCGCGCCGCGGCGGCCAGCAATGACAGCGTCAGGCCGGCTTGCCCGCCTCGGGCCGGGCGCGTTCTGAGTAGATATAGAGGGGCCGCGCGCGCTTTTCGACGACGTCGGCGTTGACGACCACCTCCTCCACGCCTTCCAGAGACGGCAGCTCGAACATGGTATCGAGCAGGATGTCCTCCATGATCGAGCGCAGGCCGCGGGCGCCCGTCTTGCGCTCCAGCGCCTTGTGCGCGACGGCCTTGAGCGCCTCTTCGGTAAACGTCAGCTTCACGTTCTCCATCTCGAACAGGCGCTGGTACTGCTTCAGGAGCGCGTTCTTCGGCTTGGAGAGGATCTCGATCAAGGCCTTCTCGTCCAGATCGTCGAGCGTCGCGATCACCGGCAGCCGGCCGATGAACTCGGGGATCAGGCCGAATTTCAGCAGATCCTCGGGCTGGACCTCGGCCAGGATGTCCCCGATCTTGCGCTCCTCGGGCGCGGCGACGTTCGCCCCGAAGCCGATGGAGCGGCCCTCGAGGCGGTTGGCGATGATCTTGTCGAGCCCCGCAAACGCCCCGCCGCAGATGAACAGAATGTTGGTGGTGTCCACCTGCAGGAATTCCTGCTGCGGATGCTTGCGCCCGCCCTGGGGCGGCACGCTCGCGACCGTGCCTTCCAGGATCTTGAGCAGGGCCTGCTGGACGCCCTCGCCCGACACGTCCCGGGTGATCGAGGGGTTCTCGGACTTGCGGCTGATCTTGTCGATCTCGTCGATGTAGACGATGCCGCGCTGGGCGCGCTCGACGTTGTAGTCGGCCGCCTGAAGCAGCTTCAGGATGATGTTCTCGACGTCCTCGCCCACATAGCCCGCCTCGGTCAGCGTCGTCGCGTCCGCCATGGTGAACGGCACGTCCAGGATGCGGGCGAGCGTCTGGGCCAGCAGCGTCTTGCCGCAGCCGGTCGGGCCGATGAGCAGGATGTTGGACTTCTGCAGCTCGACGTCGTTGCGGCCCTGGTGCTGCAGCCGCTTGTAGTGGTTGTGGACCGCGACCGAGAGGATCTTCTTCGCCCGGTCCTGGCCGATCACGTAGTCGTCGAGGACCTTGCGGATGGTCGCCGGCGTCGGGACGCCGTCACCGGAGCGGGTGACGCTGCTCTTGTTCTCCTCGCGGATGATGTCCGTGCACAGCTCGACGCACTCGTCGCAGATGAAGACCGTCGGCCCGGCGATGAGCTTGCGCACCTCGTGCTGGCTCTTGCCGCAGAACGAGCAGTAGAGCGTGTTCTTCGAATCGCCGCCGATCTTGCTCATCCGTCTCCGATCCTCCGGTTCTGCGCCGGCGCCACCCGCCGGCGCGCCGCCGGTCCCGCACCCTTCCGCGGCAGGCCGGCCGCAAGGCCGCCATCTAGAGATGGCACCTTCGCATGATGGATTTCAAGTCTTCCTTCCGGGTTAACGCGTCCCGCGGGCCCTCGGGGCGCGCGGGCCGGAAGGCGCGCGCGGGGCCTCAGCCCTTGTTCTCTTCCTCGCCGCCGCCGGGACGCTTCTCGATCACCTCGTCGACGAGCCCCCATTCGCGCGCCTCGTCCGCGCTCATCCAGCGGTCGCGCTCGAGCGCCTTTTCCACCTCCTCGAGCGGCTGACCGGTGTGCCGGACGTAGATGCGGTTGAGGCGCTCCTTCAGCCGCAGGATCTCCCGGGCCTGGATCTCGATGTCGGTGGCCTGTCCCCGGAATCCCCCGGACGGCTGGTGGACCATGATCCGCGCATTGGGCAGCGCATAGCGCTTGCCGGGCGCGCCGGCGGCCAGCAGCAGCGAGCCCATGGAGGCCGCCTGGCCGATGCACAGCGTCGCGACATCGGGCTTGATGTACTGCATCGTGTCGTAGATCGCGAGCCCGGCGGTCACCACGCCGCCCGGCGAGTTGATGTAGAAGAAGATGTCCTTCTTCGGATTCTCGGCCTCGAGAAACAGGAACTGGGCGACCACGAGGCTCGCGACATGGTCCTCCACCGGGCCGGTGAGGAAGACGATGCGCTCCTTCAAAAGCCGCGAGTAGATGTCGAAGGCCCGCTCGCCCCGCGGTGTCTGCTCGACCACCATGGGCACGAGCTGGGCCGTGATCTCCTCGATCCTGTCCGTCATCGCCTCACCATCCTTCATTCGGCCATTGCGTCCAGGGGGAGCGCTCACTCTTTCTTCCTGGCCTTCGCGGCCGCGGCAGCCGTCTTGGCGGCGCCCCCCTTCTTTGCGCCGCTTTTCTTGGCGCCGGTCTTCTCTGCGGATGCGGCCTTGTCCGCCTTCCCGTCCGCCTTCTTCTTCGCCGCGGCCTTCTCTTTGGAAGAAGCCTTCTTCTTTGCGGCTCCGCCGGCGCCGACCGCCCGTTCGGAGAGAACCTCCGGCCCCTCCTCGACCACGCGCCTCAGCGTCTCGAGCGGCACCCTGCGCTCTTCACCCGGCGCCATCTCGAGCACGAAGTCCACCACCTTGTCCTCGTAGATGGGCGCGCGCAGCTGGGCCATCGCCTGGGGGTTCCTGGTGTAGAACTCGTAGACCTGCCGCTCCTGGCCGGGGAACCGGCGCGCCTCTTCCGCCACCTTGCGCATCAGCTCGTCGCGGCTGATGTCGATGTTGTTGGCGAGTCCGATCTCGGACAGCAGCAGGCCGAGGCGCACGCGCCGCTCGGCGATCGCCCGGAACTCGGCGCGTTCGCTCTCGTCGTCGGGCTCCTCCTTGCCCTCGAGCTCCTCCGGTGTCGCCGCACCCGAGGCGATCATGTCGCGCTTGATCTGATCCCAGATCTGCCGGTACTCCAGCGTCACCATCCCCTCGGGCACCGGAAAGTCGTGATCGGCGGCGAGCCTGTCGAGCAGCATGCGCTTGGCGGCCTGGCGCGAAAGCGCCCGGGCCTCCTGCTCGAGCTGGTCGCGCACGGCCTTCTTCAGCGCCTCGAGATCCGTCATCCCGAACTGCTGGGCGAGATCGTCGTCGATCGCCGGGACGACGGGCTTGCGCACCTCCTTGACGGTGACGGTGAACACCGCGGTCCTGCCGGCCATTTCTCCGCGCGGATAGTGGGCCGGGAAGGTGACCTCCACATCGCGCGTCTCGCCGGCCTTCGCGCCCTTGAGCCCCTCCTCGAAGCCGGGCAGGAACTGGCCGGCCCCGAGCACGATCTGGGCGTCCTCGCCGCGGCCGCCCTCGAAGGGCTCGCCATCGATGCGGCCCTCGAAGTCGATGACGACCATGTCGCCTTCCTCGGCCTTCGCCTTCTCGCCCTTGGGCTCGTAGCGCCTGGCCTGCTCGGCGAGCCGCCGGAGCGCGGCATCGACGTCTTCATCCGTGATCTCGGCGACCAGGCGCTCGATCTCCGGCGCCTTGAAGCCGGAGACGTCGATCTCCGGCAGGACCTCGGCGGCCACCTCGTAGCGGATGCCCTCCTCGCGGTCGACCTTGTCCACCGAGACGTCGGGCTGCAGCGCGGGGCGCAGCTTGCGGTCGCGGAACAGGCGCTCGGTGTGCTCCTTGATCGCCTCTTCGGCGACCTCGCCGAAGATCGCATCCCCGTAGAGCTTCTCGAGCAGCGACAGCGGCGCCCTGCCCGGGCGGAAGCCCTTCAGCCGCACCTTGTCGCGCAGGTCCATCAGCGCCATCTGCATGCGCTGGTCGATTTCCGCGCGGTCGATGCTGACGGCGAATTTGCGCCGCAGCCCGACCTTTTCGATTTCCTCGACTTCACAGGCCATCTTCGCGTGTTTCCATCTCACCTGCCGCGGCACCCGCCGGCGGTTTTCCGCCCACCGCCCCGGCGCACCGCCGTGCTGGAGCGCCCGGCCCGCTCAAGCGTGTGCGGGAAAGTTCGCCCGGCCGGCGGCGGCCCGTGGTGCGGGCGGAGGGACTTGAACCCCCACGTCCTGCCGGACACCAGAACCTAAATCTGGCGCGTCTACCAGTTCCGCCACGCCCGCCGCGCATCGACCCGGCCAAGCGGCACCGCCCGCGGATCGCCGATCCGGCGGACTTTCGGCCTGACGCTTTACGCAATGCGCGCGCGGATGCGCAAGCCCCTATGCCCACGCCACACCGGGCGGCAGCGGGCCGGCGGCGCCGGGCGGCGCATCGAGCGCGGCGAGGGCGGCGGGAATGGCGTCGATCAGGTCGCTTGCGATCATGCCCGGGCCGAAGCGGCCGGCCGCGGTCTTCAGCAGCCACTGGCCCGCGGCCGCCGCCAGCAGCGCCGGCAGCCCCTGGGCAAGCAGCGCGCCGATGATCCCCGCCAGCACGTCGCCGCTGCCGCCGGTGGCGAGCCAGGGGGTGTCGGCGGCATCGATCACGATGGCGCCGGCGGGATGCGCGATCACGGTGTCGGGGCCCTTGAGCAGCACCACCGCGCCGGCGCGCGTGGCCGCAAGCCGGGCGCGCTCCGTCTTGTCGGGAATGCCGGCCAGATCGGGAAACAGCCGCGCGAACTCGCCCTCGTGGGGTGTGAGAACGACGTCGTCGCCGAGCAGCGCAAACAGCGCGTCCGGATCCGACGCGAAGGCGGAGAGCGCATCGGCATCCAGCACCGCCGGGCGCCCGGCCGCACGGATGAGGCCGACGATCCGGCGCGTCCAGGCATCGCGCCCCGCGCCCGGGCCGAAGACGACCGCTTTGAGCCGCGGATCTTCGAGACGCTCCGTCAGCGCATCGGGCTCGTCGAAGGGCGCGACGAGCACGGTGTCCAGAGCCGCCGCCTGCACGGCCCAGCAGTCCGCGGGGGTGGCCAGCGTCACGATCCCGGCCCCCGTGCGCAGCGCGGCCCGCGCGGCCAGACGGCAGGCGCCCAGTGTCGGCGGCCGGCCGCCGATGACGAGCAGGCTGCCGCGGGCGTATTTGTGGACGTCAGGTGCAGGATGCGGGAAGAAGCCGCGCCACCAGCGCGGGTCGTTGGCGATCGCGCCCGGCCGGATCTCGCCCAGCACGTCCTCCGGAATGCCGATGTCCGCAACCGCCAGCCGGCCGCAGTGGAGGCGGCCGGGCATCAGCAGATGACCCCGCTTCGGCCGGAAGAAGGTGACGGTGAGATCCGCGCGCACCGCCTCGCCGCGCACCTGGCCGTCGTCTCCGCTCACCCCGCTCGGGATGTCGATGGCGAGCGTCGGGGCCGGGCAGTCGTTGGCAAACGCCGCCATCTGCGCCGCCACACCGGCGAGCGGGCGGGCGAGCCCCGCACCGAACAGCCCGTCGATGACGAGGTCCCAGCCGCCCCATTCCCGCGCCACGAGCGCGGCCGGCTCCAGATGGGGAAGATCGGCGACGCGGGCGCGGGCGGCGCGCGCCTCCTCGGATTCCCGCGCGGCAGCCGGCAGCGCGGCGATCGCGACCTCCGCCCCCATGCGCCGCAGATGCTCCGCCGCGACGAAGGCATCGCCGCCATTGTTGCCGGGCCCGGCCAGCACCAGCGCGCGCCGGGGCCGCCAGGTCAGCCAGGCCACCTCGGCGACCGCCCGGCCGGCCCGCTCCATGAGCGCGGCCAATGACACCCCGGCCCGCACCGCGGCCTCGTCCGCCGCGCGCGACTCGGCGTTGGTGAGCAGCACCGCCGGATCCCGCGGATCGAAGAAGCGCATGCCGGTCACCTCCCCGCTCTGCGCTGCGCCGCCTGCGCGCCGCCTGCGTCACCTGAGCGGCATGATGTAGCATGGCTGCGGCGGCCCCGCCACCGCAGGCCGGCGCCTCCCGCATCCCGGTCGGGCTGCGCGACCGGCCGTCCCGCTCCCGCCCCCCATGAGGGTGGCGAACCCGCCTTTCTTCTCTTTGTCGGCCGTCCGCCCGCTCGGAGGAGCCGGGCCCGCACTCCTCATCCGCTGGCCTGAGCGGGTCCAGCCGGAAAAGAACCCGGTCACCGGCACCGGGGCTGCCATCACCGCACGATGGGTTCGCCGGTCAAGCCGGCGAACGACGCGGAAGGCAGGCGTCGCCCGCCGTTGCACTTCCCCTTCGTCACCCGCCGGCTTGACCGGCGGGTCCATTCCCTCCCCGCATCACCCGACGGCTTGACCTGCGGGGGCGGCAAAGGCAGGGCCGGCCGCCCGTCCCTGATGCCTGGAGCCTGGAGCCTGAAGCCTGATGACTGATGACCGACGACCGGAATGGGGCGAGCGATGGGACTTGAACCCACAGCCTCCGGGACCACAACCCGGCGCTCTAACCAGTTGAGCTACGCCCGCCACGAAGCCCGACGGCGCGGAGAACGGCGCGCACCGGACAGCCGATGCCGAAACGCCCACCGACGTGGCGCGCCCTCATATCCCAGCGGCCGATCGGGCGTCAAGCGGACCCCGCGGCCCTCGTCCGCGCCCCCGGCACCACCGGCAGCTGCCCATGAATTGGGCATTCTGCCCATCGGACCGGCATTCCGCCGCATGCCGGAGCAACATGTCGCGGCACGGCGACGGGCGCCCGCACCCATGCCGCCCTCCCCGCCGGCCGCGCGAGCGGGCGGGATGCGCGGCTCCGCCGGCCCCGCCCCGGCGCGGGGCGGCCCGCATGCGGGGCCGCTCCCGGGCTGGCATGCATCCTGCAGCGCAGGGACGACCCGCGGGCGCGCCCCAAGGTGCCGCCCGGCGGGTGCGTGCGGAGCCGCGGCAGAGGATCGGACGGGCGCGACATGAAGAAGATCGAGGCGATCATCAAGCCTTTCAAGCTGGAGGAGGTCAAGGAGGCCTTGAGCGAGGTGGGCGTGCAGGGGCTCACCGTGCTGGAGGCCAGGGGCTTCGGCCGCCAGAAGGGCCACACCGAGCTCTACCGCGGCGCCGAATACGTCGTCGACTTCGTGCCGAAGGTGAAGATCGAGGTGGTCGTCCCCGACGCCAAGCTCGAGGCCGCGGTGGAGGCGATCGAGAACGCGGCCCGCACGGGGCGCATCGGCGACGGCAAGATCTTCGTCAGCACGATCGACGAGGCGATCCGCATCCGCACCGGCGAGCGCGGCGACGAGGCCGTCTAGCGGACGGGTGCGCGCGACCACATGGGCAAGGCAAGGTGAGGAACACGACGATGGCGATGTACGAGAATCTGGATGCGGAAGCGCTGCTGCGGCTGGCGCGCGACGAGGACCTGCCGTGGATCGATCTCCGGTTCACGGACACCCGCGGCAAGTGGCAGCATCTGACGATGGACGCCGCGGCGCTCGATCCCGGGCAGATCGAGGACGGCATCCTCTTCGACGGCTCGTCCATCGCCGGCTGGAAGGCGATCAACGAGTCCGACATGATCCTCAAGCCGGATCTGTCGCGGGTGTTCACGGATCCCTTCACGGCCCAGGGCACGCTGTTCGTCTTCTGCGACGTGCTGGAACCCGCCACCGGCCAGCCCTATGACCGCGACCCGCGCTCGACCGCCAAGAAGGCCGAGGCCTTCCTCAAGTATTCGGGCATCGGCGACACCGCCTATTTCGGGCCGGAGGCGGAGTTCTTCGTCTTCGACGACGTGCGCTTCAAGGTCGACTACAAGGGCGCGATGTACGTCCTCGACGACATCGAGGGCCCCTACAACTCCGACAAGGAGTATCCGGACGGCAATCCCGGCCACCGGCCGCGCATCAAGGGCGGTTACTTCCCGGTTCCACCGGTCGATTCGGCTCAGGACCTGCGCTCGGAGATGGTGGCGCTGATGCGCGAGATGGGGCTGAAGACCGACAAGCACCACCACGAGGTCGGCGCTTCGCAGCACGAGCTGGGGATCGCCTTCGACACCCTGCTGCGCACCGCGGACAACGTCCAGATCTACAAATACGTCGTCCAGCAGGTGGCGCATTCCTACGGCAAGACGGCGACCTTCATGCCGAAACCCGTCAAGGACGACAACGGCTCGGGCATGCATGTGCATCAGTCACTGTGGAAGGACGGCAAGCCGCTGTTCGCCGGCGGCGGCTACGCGGATCTGTCAGACACCGCGCTCTACTACATCGGCGGCATCATCAAGCATGCGCGGGCCATCAACGCCTTCACCAATCCGACGACCAACAGCTACAAGCGGCTGACCCCCGGCTTCGAGGCGCCGGTGCTGCTCGCCTATTCCAGCCGCAACCGCTCGGCCTCCTGCCGCATCCCCTTCGCGACGAGCCCGAAGGCCAAGCGCGTGGAGGTCCGCTTCCCCGATCCGACCGCCAACCCCTATCTCGGCTTCGCGGCGATGCTGATGGCCGGGCTCGACGGCATCGAGAACCGGATCCATCCGGGTGACGCCATGGACAAGGACCTCTACGCGCTCCCGCCGGAGGAGCTCGTCGGCGTGCCGACGGTCGCCCGCTCGCTGCGCGAGGCGCTGGAGGCGCTGCAGGAGGACCACGACTTCCTTCTGAAGGGCGACGTCTTCACGCGCGACCAGATCGAGGCCTACATCCATCTCAAATTCGAGGAGGTCACCCGCTTCGAGCTGACCCCGCATCCGGTGGAATTCGACATGTACTACAGCGCCTGAGGCCGCACACGGCCGCACGGCCTTCCCGGGCGGCGTCCTGCTCCGCGCAGGGCGCCGCCCGCGTCTTGGACTCGGGGGTCACTGAAAAAACGAGCACCCCTCTACAGGTCGGTCGGCAGGCGGTCCGAGAGGCCTTCGCGGCGGGTCGCGGCCTTCAAGGTGTTGGCGAGCAGCATCGCGATGGTCATGGGGCCCACGCCGCCCGGCACGGGCGTGATGGCGCCCGCCACTTGGGCAGCCTCCGCGAAGGCGACATCGCCCACGAGCCGGCCCTTGCCCGCGCCGTCCTCCGGCGGCAGGCGGTTGATGCCGACGTCGATGACGACGGCCCCGGGCCGGATCCAGTCGCCGCGCACCATCTCCGGCCGGCCGACGGCCGCCACCACGACCTCCGCCTCGCGCGCGAGCGCCGGCAGGTCGCGGGTGCGCGAATGGGCGACGGTCACCGTCGCATGCGCGGCGAGCAGCAGCAGCGCCAGCGGCTTGCCGACGATGTTGGAGCGCCCGATGACGAGGGCCCGCGCGCCGGAGAGATCCGGGCGGACGGTCCGGATGAGATGGAGACAGCCGAGCGGCGTACACGGCACGAGCCCGTCGCCGCCGGTGAGCAGCCGGCCCGCGTTCACGGGGTGGAAGCCGTCCACGTCCTTTGCCGGATCGATCGCCTCGATGATGCGCTCCTCGGCGATGTGGCCGGGCAGCGGGAGCTGGACCAGGATGCCGTCCACCCTGGGATCCAGATTGAGCGCCTCGATGCGCTGCAGCAGCGTCTCTTCGGTCGTCTCCGCCGGCAGGCGCTCGACCCATGAGGCATAGCCCGCCTCTTCGGCCGCCCGCGCCTTGCTGCGCACATAGACCTCGCTCGCCGGATCCTCGCCGACCAGGATCACGTGCAGTCCCGGCGGCCGCCCGGCGAGCCGGCGGAAGGCCGCCGCCTTCTCCTTCAGCCCGGCGCGGATGCGCGCGGCCTCTGCCTTGCCGTCGATGATGCTGGCGGTCATCCTCGCCCGATCCCTTCATTCTCATCTGACTCATCTGATGCGTACGCCGATGCGGCGGCCGGCGGGCCCGGCGGCCGCGGGCGCCGCTCAGCGGGGCGCCTGTCGCCCGCGCGCCCGGGCGCCGTCAAGTCCCCATCACGGGCCGCCAGCGCCGCAAGCCGCGCCACGAGTTCACGGGGCGGGCCCGCCACATGCACCGTCTTCTCGCGCGCGGTCTCGCCCGCGGCAAGCGTCACCGCCGCCTTCGGCACCCCGAGCGCCTTCGCCAGCAGCGCGATGACGGCGGCATTGGCGCGGCCCTTCTCGGGCGGGGCGGTGGTGCGGATGACGAGCCGCGCACGGCCGTCCGCATCGGGCCTCAGCCCCGCAATCCCCTCGCGCCCGGCCCTGGGCAGGACGCGGACGGCGATCTCCACCCCATCGGCGCGCGCGCGGAAGAAGGAGGGCTCCGTCACCGCCCGCGCCCTCAGCCGAGCAGCATGGGTCTCAGATCCAGCCACAGGAAGTTGCGCAGGAAGAAGATGAGGAGCAGCGCGATGAGCGGCGAGATGTCGACATTGCCGATCAGCGGGACGATGCGGCGGATGGGCCGCAGCACCGGGCGGGTCAGCGCATCAAGCGCCTGCATCACCGTGCGCACGAAGGGCTGCCAGGTGTTGATGACGTTGAAGGCGACGAGCCAGCTCATGATCACCCAGATGATCAGCACCCACTGGTAGATGCCGAGCACCGCGTCGATCAGCATGAAGAGAGCGTGCATCGCCTCGCCGCCTTTCCGCGCGTCCGTCTCCCGTCCGCCGCCGATGCCTAGCCGCAAAACCCGCCCCGGGGCAAGGGCGGGGCGCGGCGCCCGGTGGATGGCACCCGCGGCCGGCGCCCTCCCCTCTCGCGTCGTTCGCCGGCTTGACCGGCGAACCCATGAGGCGGTGGCCACAGGCCCGGACGCCGGGTACCGGCCCGGCCATCGGCTGGACCCGCCGGTCAAGCCGGCGGGCGACGAGGAAAGGGAACGGACCCGCCGGTCAAGCCGGCGGGTGACGCGGGTGGGTGCGCACGGGCGGTGACGCATTCCCCAACGCGTCGTTCGCCGGCTTGACCGGCGAACCCATGAGGCGGTGGGCACAGGCCCGGACGCCGGGTACCGGCCCGGCCGCCGGCTGGACCCGCCGGTCAAGCCGGCGGGTGACGAGGGAAGGCAACGGACCCGCCGGTCGAGCCGGCTGGTGACGGAGAAGAAGTGCCGGCGGATGACTACGAACGTGCTTACTGTTGGCAGTGAATGGGAGAGCGCACCGGCGGATGGCTCTGCTCCAATCGCGTCGTTCGCCGGCTTGACCGGCGAACCCATGAGGCGGTGGGCACGGCCCGGACGCCGGGTACCGGCCCGGCCATCGGCTGGACCCGCCGGTCAAGCCGGCGGGTGACGAGGGAAGGGAACGGACCCGCCGGTCGAGCCGGCTGGTGACGGAGAAGAAGTGCCGGCGGATGACTACGAACGTGCTTACTGTTGGCAGTGAATGGGAGAGCGCACCGGCGGATGGCTCTGCTCCAATCGCGTCGTTCGCCGGCTTGACCGGCGAACCCATGTGGCGGTGATGACAGCCCCGGCGCCCGTCGTTGGCCCCGCTGCCGGCTGGACCCGCCGGTCAGGCCGGCGGGTGACGCGAAGAAGAAAGCGCACGGGGCATTGCCGAAGGCCGCGCAGATCCGCCGGTATTCGGATCACTGAAGACCGATGACTGACGACCGATGACCGGTACAGCGTGCTCAGCGCACGCCGGTCATGAAATCGGAGACGAGCCGGATGCGCGCGCCCTCGGCCGGCGGAGGCGACGGCATCTCCTTGTCCGCGGGCGGCGGTGCGAGTTTTGCGAGAATGTCGATGCGCGCCGCCGGGATCCCGGCCTCGCGCAGCAGCTCCCTCAGATACAGGCCGCGGGCGAACGCCCGCTCGAGCGCCGCCCGGCGCGCCTCCGCATTCTCGCCGGCCGGCGGCGGCACCCAGACGAAGACGTCGATGACGCCGTTCGCGCTGCGCACGCCCGAGGCGAAGCGCTCGAGCAGGCGCACGTCGTCGGCCGTGAGCGCCACCTGGTCCGGCGCGAAGGAAAAGACGAGGGGACGCGCCCCCAGCGTCACCTGCTCGAGCGGCACGAGGCTGCGCAGCGTCTCCTCGTCGCCCGGCGTCCGGTCCTCGCTCGGCCTGTCCGGGACGCGGGCCGCGCCGACAGCCGCGGAAACTGGCCCGCCTGCGGCGGGTTCAGCGGGCGTCTCGTCGGCCGGCTGCGCCCCGCCCGCGGGCGCCTTCGGCTCCGGTGCGACGGGCAGCAGCGGCCGGCGCTCCGGCCTGGGCGCGCTCTTTTCCGGCTTCGGCAGCGGCCAGCCGACGGGCTCGTCCGCCTGCTGGGCGAAGGCCTGCGCGGCGGCCGCCGAGGCCGCGACGATCACCGCGATCGCGATCGCCGGTGCGCGCTTCATGCCCGCTTCCTCGCCGCCGCGCCGCGGACGCCCGCCAGCAGACGCAGCATCGGCCGGTGAAGATGGCCGTTGGTGGCCAGAATCTCGCCCGTTTCCAGGGCGCGCGGCAGCCCCGCATGGTCGCTCACCAGCCCGCCCGCCTCCTGGACGATGAGGGCCCCTGCGGCGATGTCCCACAGATGAAGGCCGTGCTCCCAGAAGGCGTCATAGCGGCCGGCCGCGACATAGGCGAGATCCAGCGCCGCCGAGCCGAAGCGGCGGATGCCGGCGACCCGCGGCATGATCGCCCCGAGCTCCGCGAGAAAACGCTCGTGCTCGCCATGGCCGGCGAAGGGAATGCCCGTCGCGACGAGAGCCTCCTCCAGCTTCTGGCGCGCCGAGACCCGCAGCCGCTGGTCGTTGAGGAAGGCGCCGCCGCCGCGCTGGGCCCAGAACAGCTCGTCGCGCACCGGATCATAGACCACCGCGGCCACGACGCGGCCCTTCTCCTCGGCCGCGAGCGAGATCGCGAAATGCGGGATCGCGTGGAGGAAATTGGTGGTCCCGTCGAGGGGATCCACGATCCAGCGGCCCTTCGGTGCGCCGCCCGCCGGCGGCGGCTCCTCGCCGGCCTCCTCCATCAGGAAGGCGAAATGCGGCCGCGCGCGCGCCAGCTCCTCCTTCAGGATCCGCTCGGCGGCGCGGTCGGCATGGGAAACGAAGTCGGCCGGCCCCTTCTTCGAGACCTGCAGATGCTCGACCTCGCCGAAGTCGCGCAGCAGCGAGCGGGCCGCCTTCATCGCGGCGCGCAGCATGCAGGTCACAAGCGGGTGGCGTCTCGACATCGCGCTCGGTCCGGCCCCTGTCTCCTCGATCCCGGCGCGCGCGCCGGGCGGTTCGCCTGCGGCCGGCTCAGTCGGCCCGCTTCACGTAGGTCGCGTCCGCCGTCGCCACGACGATGCGGTCGCCCGCATTGATGAAGGGCGGCACCATCACGCGCACGCCGTTCTCGAGAATCGCGGGCTTGTAGGAGGAGGCGGCGGTCTGGCCCTTGACGACCGGCTCGGTCTCGGCGACGGCGAGCGTCACCTGCTCGGGCAGCTCGAGGCCGATGGGCCGGCCCTCGTAGAGGTCGATCTTGACCGTCATGCCCTCCTGCAGGAAGCGCGCGGCATCCTCGCCGATCTGCTCGAGCGGCAGCTGGATCTGGTCGTAGGTCTCCAGATCCATGAAGGTGAACATGTCGCCCTCGCGGTAGAGGAACTGGAAGTCGCGCTGGTCGAGGCGCACGCGCTCCACCTTCTCCGCGGCCCGGAAGCGCTCGTTGAGCTTGGTGCCGTCGAGGAGATTCCTGAGCTCCACCTGCAGGTAGGCGCCGCCCTTGCCCGGCTGGGTGTGCTGGATCCTGACCGCCCGCCACAGCGAGCCCCTGTGCTCGATCACCATGCCGGGGCGGATCTCGTTGCCGTCGATCTTCATCGCTCGTCCTCGCCGATGTCCGGAATATGCGGGCGGCCCGCACGGCCTGACCGCCGCGCCGCCGACCGCGTCCCGCGGCCCCTTAGCAGAGGCGATGCGCGCGAGGCAATGCACCGCCGGCGGGCTCGACCGGCGGGTCCAAGCGCGAGCGGAGCCAACTACCGGCGCCGGAAGACGTGCCGCCGTCCGATGGGTTCGCCGATCAAGTCGGCGAACGACGCGATGGAGAAGCGTCATCCGCCGGTGCGCACTCCACTCACTCGCCCGCCGTAAGCACGTTCATCGTCATCGGCCGGCATTTTTTCTTCGTCACCCGCCGGCTTGACCGGCGGGTCCAGCCGGCAGGGAAGCCAGTCCCCTGCGCCGGGGACGCCACGACCAGCCCAGTGGTTCGCCGGTCGAGCCGGCGAACGACGCGAATGGAGAAGAGTCATCCGCCGGTGCGCACTCCACTCACTGGCCCCAGTAAGCACGTTCATCGTCATCGGCCGGCATTTTTTCTTCGTCACCCGCCGGCTTGACCGGCGGGTCCAGCCGCCAGAGGAGCCAACTACCAGCGCCGGCAGACGTAGCGCCGTCCGATGGGTTCGCCGATCAAGTCGGCGAACGACGCGTTCGGGGATGCGTCACCGCCCGTGCGCACGCCCACTCATCACCCGCCGTAACCACGTTCATGGTCATGCGCCGGCATTTCTTCGTTCGTCACCCGCCGGCTCGACCGGCGGGTCCAGCCGACGGCCGAGCCAACCTTTTGCGCCGGGGACGCCGCGACGAACCCAGTGGTTCGCCGGCCAAGCCAGCGGACGACGCGCAGGGCAGAAGACAGCACGGCCGGTCTTTCCCCCTCCCGGATCACCGGCGGACCGGCCCGCACCGAGCCTGTTGACCATGGAGATACAAAATGATATTAATGTGTATGTCAGAAGCGATTCGGGGAGAACGATCATGACGGAGCTTCGTGAACGGCCCGGCTGGAGCATCAACGGCGTGCTCATGTTCGTCCTGCTGCTGGGGGTCATGCTCGCGACGGTCTGGCAGATGGCGGTCAGCTTCGAGGCCCGGGCGCCGCTGGCCGGCGGCCTGTGGACGCTGGCGCTCGTTGCCGAGCTCATCGGCTTTGCCGGCTTCTTCATGCTGGAGCCGAACCAGGCCGCCGCGCTCACATTCTTCGGGCGCTACAAGGGCACCGTGCGCGAGACGGGGCCGCGCTGGACCAACCCCTTCTACCGCCGCCACAAGGTCTCGACCCGCGTGCGCAATTTCGAGACCGCGACCTTGAAGGTGAACGAGCTCGGCGGCAGCCCGATCGAAATCGCCGCCGTCGTCGTCTGGCGGGTGCGGGACACCGCCGAGGCGCTGTTCGGCGTCGACAACTACGAGGACTTCGTCGCCACCCAGGCGGAAGCCGCCCTGCGGCAGACGGCGACCCGCCATCCCTATGACGCCGACGAGGCGGAGGCCGGCCAGCTGGCCCTGCGCTCGAATGCGGAAGAGATCTCGCATCAGCTGCGCTCGGACATCGAGGAGCGGCTGGATCGCGCCGGCATCGAGGTGATCGAGGCGCGCATCTCGCATCTCGCCTATGCGCCGGAGATCGCGGGCGCCATGCTCCAGCGTCAGCAGGCGGCGGCCGTGATCGCCGCGCGCCGGCGGATCGTGGACGGGGCGGTCTCGATCGTGGAGATGGCGCTGGACCATCTGGAGAAGAGCAGGCGCATCGCCCTCGACGACGAGCGCCGGGCGGCGATGGTCTCCAATCTTCTCGTCGTGCTCTGCGCCGATCATGCACCGCGCCCGGTGATCAACACCGGCAGCCTCTACTGAGGAACCCGCGGCGGCGGAGGATCGAGGCCGCAGACGGCAGGCCCGGGTCACGACAGCGAGGAAGATGATGGCCCGTCAGACGAAAGGCCGGAAGAAGTCCCTGCCGCTGCGCCTCGATCCCCGCATCTATGCCGCCATGCAGCGCTGGGCGGATGACGAGCTGCGCTCGCTCAACGCCCAGATCGAATGGGTGCTGCGCGAGGCGCTGCGCCGCGCGGGACGCCTGCCGCGTCCGCAGGAAGACGCGGGCAGGGGGTCAGCCGATCCGAAAGAGGGAGAAAAGCGATGATCATCACCACGACCGAGACCGTCGCCGGGCGCGAGATCGCCCGCACGCTGGGCGTCGTCACGGGGGCGACGGTGCGCGCCCGCCATATCGGCAGCGACATGCTTGCGGCCTTGAAGAACGTCGTGGGTGGCGAGCTTGGCGGTTACAGCAAGCTCCTTGCGGGAGCCCGCGACGAGGCCCTGAGGCGTCTCGCCGAGGCCGCGGCCGAAAAGGGCGCGGACGCCGTCGTCGGCGTGCGGCTTGCGACCTCCACGATCGCACCCTCGGCCGCCGAGGTGCTGGCCTACGGCACGGCGGTCAAGCTGCGCTAGCGGGCGGGCGCCTCGGCGCTTGCCAGCGCAAGCGCGACGATTTCGTCATTCCGTTTCACATGCGAAACGAATGTCCCGCCGCGCCAGACGGCGGTGGTGCGGCCGTCGCCGCCGAGGCCCCACAGGTTTCCCTTGAGGAAGACGTTGGTCCCCGCCTTCGCATGCGTGCGCGGGAACCGGCCCGCGAGCCCGTATCTGAGCCAGGCCTCGCCTTCGGTGAGCCGGCCCGCATCGGCCCGGTCGGCATCCGCGGCCCAGCGGGTGACGTAGCCGCCCCAGGGCCGGTCCCAGACGCCCCGCGGCTGGAGGAAGGAGGGAACGGCGACGATCTCCACCCCCTGGCGGGCGAGCTGCGCGAAGGTTTCGGGATACCAGGAGTCCGCACAGATCAGCACGCCCAGACGCCCCGCCGGCGTGTCGAATGTCGGCAGGTCGGCGACATCGGCGGCGGTGGTGAACGGCTGCTCGCTCGGGATGGGGTAGACCTTGCGCACGAGCTTCGGATCCGCTCGGCCGTCCGGGTGAAAAACGACGCTGGCGTTGTAGAGCGGCCCCGGCCGCGCGCGCAGCCGTCCGTCCACCACGGCCGGATTTTCCAGCACGATGGAGCCGGCCACGATGGTGACGCCGAAACGCGCGGCCAGATCCCCGAACACGTCCTGATAGGCGGCCGCCATGATCTGCGAACGGCTGCGGAAGATGGCGGCGGCCAGCCGGTCCTCTTCGTGAGAACGCGCAAGCGCCCGCCACAGCGCCACGGGCTCGCCAAGCGCGAGCGCGGCCAGCGCAGGACCCGCGCCCGGCGCGCGGAAGACGAGCCCCGGCGCATCGAGCGCGACGAGCCAGGTGCCGAGATGTTCCGGCAGCACGACGACGCTGCCCGGCGCAAGCAGCCCGGCGGCCCGCGCCGTCTCCAGATAACCGGCGATCTTCGCGCGGAAGGCCGCGGGCGTAGCGTAGTCGGACGCCGCCATCACCGGCGAGATGCCCACGAGATGCGGACCGGCGGCCGTCCGCGCGCCGGGCGGGCCGGTCACCGTGACGACCGGCGGGGCGGCCGGCTCCGTCCCCGCCACGGGAGGCGGCACGAGCGCGAGCGCCAGCAGCGCCGGCGCGAGCAGCGCCACCAGGCCTGTCAGCGCGATGCATGCTCGTTTCGACATCGAAACAATATCCTTCGGCCGGCGGCTAATGCGCGAAGACGAGGGCGGCGAGCGCCGTGAGCCCAAGACCCGCGACGAAGGCGGGGCCGCCGCCGCGGCCGCGGTCATGCTCGATATGGGGCAGCAGATGGGCGGCGGCGACATGGATCAGCGCGCCGGCGGTGAACGCCATGATGAGCGCGAGCGCCGCCGGATCGAGCCGGGACAGGAGCAGGATCCCCCCCGCGGTGCCGGCCACCGTCGCCCCCGCGACAGCCAGCCCCGCCGCGACCAGCGCCGCGCCCGGGCTGCGGCGCGCCGCCAGCACGAGGCCATAGGCGAGAAAGCCTTCCGGGACCTTGTGGAGCGCGAGCCCGGGCAGGATCAGCCAGAGCGTCGGCTCGCCCGCGGCCGCCGCCATCGCGTAGGCCAGCCCGTCGCTGGCCGCGTGCAGCGCGATGGCGACCACCGGCAGCCAGAAGAGCGCCTCGGCCTCCTCATGGGCGCTCGCATCGCGCGCCCGCCCGATCGCCGCGGCGATGAGGAACAGCAGCAGGAAGCCGGCGAGCGCGGCCAGCCCCGCCTCCACCAGCGGCCGCTCGGCGAGAATCAGCCGGTGCCCGGCCTCCGGCAGCAGATGCAGCAGCGCGGCACCCAGCAGCAGCCCCGCCGCCAGCCCCGTGATCGCGGTGGCATGCCGCGACTCGATTCCGCGCGCGGCCCGCGCCGCGACGATCCCGAGCACCCCGAGCGCGGCGGCGACGAGGCTCGCCAGCAGGGCCTGAAGGGCGGCGCCGGCCATGGCCTCAAGCCCCGCCCGCCGCGCGGATCAGGGTGCCGACGCCGGTCTCGGTGAAGATCTCGAGCAGGGGCGCGTGCGGCACGCGGCCGTTCATGATCACCGCCGCCTTCACCCCGTTCTCGACGGCCTTCAGACAGGTCTCGACCTTGGGGATCATGCCGCCGTGGATGGTGCCGTCCGCGATCATGGCCGCCGCCTCGTCGTGATCGAGCTCGGGGATCAGGCGCCCGTCACGGCCGAGGATGCCGTCGACATCTGTCAGCAGCATGAAGCGCTCGGCGTTGAGCGCCGCCGCCACCGCGCCGGCCATGGTGTCGGCGTTGATGTTGAAGGTCTCGCCCGCCGGCCCCAGCCCGATCGGCGCCACGACGGGAATGAGCCCGGCATCGAGGAAGCGCAGCAGCAGACCGGCATCCACCCGCGCCGGCTCGCCGACGAAGCCGAGATCCAGCACCTCCTCGATGTGGCTCGTCGGGTCGCGCCGCCTGCGCCGCAGGGGCCGCGCCTCGACGAAGCCGCCGTCCTTGCCGGAGATCCCGACCGCAATCCCGCCCGCCCGGGTGATCGCCGCCACCAGCGCCTTGTTGATGGCCCCGGAGAGCACCATCTCGACGATCTCGACCGTCTCGCGGTCGGTGACCCTGAGCCCGTCGACGAAGGCGCTCTTGATCTTGAGCCGCTCCAGCATCGCCCCGATCTGGGGGCCGCCGCCGTGCACCACGACGATGCGGATGCCGACCTGGCGCAGAAGCACGACATCCTCGGCGAACTGGCGCTGGATCGCCTCGTCGCCCATGGCGTGGCCGCCGTATTTGACGACGAAGATGGAACCCGCATAGCGGCGCATGTAGGGCAGCGCCTCCGACAGGATCGCCGCCTTGTCCTGAAGCGTCAGCCGGTGCGCCGGCGCCCCGGTCTCCCGCGCGCCGTCCATCGCCCGCCCTGCCCTCGTCTCGTCCATGCCGTTCCACCCGCAAGCCGCGTGCGGGACCGGCCGTCCCGCCGTCCCGGGGCGGGACGCTAGCCGGATTGCGGGCCTCTTGGCAATCGCCCGGCGGACGGGAGCCGCGCGGGTCTCAGGAGGCGGCGCGCTGGTCGGTGTCGAGGCCGGCGAGATACCGCTCGACCTCCGCGCGCAGCTGCGAGGCGATCGTCTTGAGCTGCGCGGCCGCCTCCGCCACCTGACGGGCGGATGCGCCGGTTTCCTGGATGTCCTGGACGACCTCCGCGATCTTGGTGGAGATCCCCCGGGTCGCCTCGGCCGCATCCGCGATGGTGCGGCTGATCTCGCCGGTGGAGGCCTCCTGTTCCTCGGCCGCCGCCGCGACCGTGGAGGAGACCTCGTCGATCGCGCGGATCCGGTCGCCGATCTCGGCCACGGCGCGCACCGTCTCTTCGCTGGCCTCGCGGATGAGCGAGAGCTGCTCGGCGATGCTCTCGGTCGCGCGCTGGGTCTGCCCGGCGAGCGCGCGCACCTCGGCCGCCACCACCGCAAATCCCTTCCCGGCCTCGCCGGCGCGCGCCGCCTCGATCGTGGCGTTGAGCGCCAGCAGATTGGTCATGTCGGCGATGTCGTCGATGACCGATATGACATTGGTGATCTCACCGGTGAGCTGATGCATCCGCTGGGCGGAAGCCGCCACCGACTCCTGCTTGGCCACCGCCTCACGGGCGATCGCGGACGAGCGGGTGATCTGCTGCGTGATCTCCTTGACGGAGCCCGCAAGCTGCTCGGCCGCGGAAGCCACCATCTGCGCGTTCTCGCTCGCGATCTCGGACGCGCTCGAGACCTCGGCGGCGCGTTTCTGGGAGGTGGCGAGCGAATGGTCCATGCTGCGCCATGCGGTCTCGAGCTCGTGGGCCGACGCGACCACGGCGTCCAGCGACTGGAAGACGCGGCCTTCCAGAAGCTCGATCACCGACTGCGCGAGTGCGCGCTGACGGGCGAATTCCCGCTCCAGCGCCGCGCGCTGCTCCTCTTCCGCGGCCCGCCTTTCGGCCTCCAACCGCGCGCGCTCGGCCTCGCGTTCGGCCGCCATTCGTTCGCGCTCGGCCTGCATGTCCCGCATGCGTTTCGCGTTCTCGCGGAAGATCTCGACCGCGCGGGCCAGTGCCCCGAGCTCGCTCGTCTGATCGGTGAAGGGCACCGGCGTATCGAGCGCACCGGCGGCGACCTCCTCGGTCGCCCCGGTGATGGCGACGAGCGGGCGGATGACCGTGCGCTCCGTGGTGAACGCGATCGCACCGGCGCCGAGCAGGATCAGGACGAGGGTCACCGCGGCCGACCAGCTTGCGCTGACGCTGCGCGCCTCGACGGCGGCGGCGCGGGCGCGCGCACCCGCGCGCAGGCGTTCGAGGAGATCGGCGAGGATCAGGTCGTCCGCCGCGACGATGGCGCGGATCTCGGCCATCTTCGCCGCGCCCTCCTTCTGCTCCTCCATGACGAAATGGTCGAGAGCCTCGAGCGAGAGGGCCTTGACCTTCTCCACATCCGCCAGCAGCCGGGCGCGGTCCGCATCCGCCAGCGCCGCGATACCCGCCAGCCCCTCGCGGTATTCGGCACCGGCGGCTTCGGCGTTCTTGAGCGCGTCATCGGCGAGCGAGATCGCGAGATCCGCATACCAGTAGCGCATGCGGTCGAAGGCCCGCACCGCGGCGTTCGCCGTCTCGAGGGCGGCCAGCTCCGCGGCCTGCTCCTCCACGGCCGAGCGCGCGCGCATGTTCTGGACGACGACGACGAGCGAGCCCAGCAGCGCGACGCCGGCGAGCGCGCCGACGAGCGCGAAGATCCGGGCGCGCACCGAGGCACGGGCGAGACGGTCGGTGATCCACGACAGCATTGTCTGCCACCTCTTCCTCATCGGCGTGCGCCCTTTCGTCGGCCTTTCCGTTCCCGCATCCCGGCGCCCCCGTTCGCACCGGGATGCGGGACCCGTTCAGTCGGTGAAGCGGAACAGCACCGCCACACCCTCCGGCAGAGCGGCGGCCTCCTCGGCGCTCACGACCGAAAAGGCGCCCTCGTATTTGCTCACCAGCCGCGTCAGGATCAGCGCCGAGCCCACCTCGCGCGGCGGGGTTTCGCCCTTCGTCTGCTTCAGTCTGAGCCAGTGCTGGTCGAGCGCGGCCTGATCCATGCCCAGCACCTTGGCCACGAAGGCCTTCTGGGCGGGCGAATCCGCCGGCCGCGCGAGCGGCTGGGCGGGCGTGCCCGACGGCCAGGTCGTCTGCTCCTTCAGAAAGAGCCGCTTGACGACCTCGCGCAGCGCCTCGCCCTTGCCCGCATCGGGATTGGCGGCGTTCACGATCACCGCGTATTCGGCGGCCGCCGCCGGGCTCCCGCCGGCGGCAAGCATCACTCCGGCCAGCAGCAGCGCCGCCGCGTACCGGAAGCCTGCGCATGCTCTCATCATGGCGTCCCTCCCCTGCCCTAGAACGAGAAGGTTGCGGCGAACTGGTAGGATTCGGCGTTCGCCTTCGGGAATCCGGGCGCCGCGCGGAACCGGTCGCGGTGGAAGATGAGTCTGAGATGGATGTCCGGATCCGGCTTGAAGGTGATGCCCGCCGCATGCTCGATGCGGTCGCCCGTGCCGGTGCCGTCGTCCAGGAAGTCGAAGCGGTAGAAGGCCGTCCAGCGGTCGTCGATGCGCCAGGCGGGCTGGGTGTAGAAGGCGAGCCGGTTGCCGCCCAGATCCTCGTCGGTTGCGAAGATCTCGCTCTTCCACAGCACGGGGCCGCGGTCGATGAGCAGATCGCCGCCGAACAGCCAGTACTGCGAACCCTCGCCGGCGCGCCGGCCGCCGCCGAGATTGAGGCCCGCGGTGACCCCGCTGTCGCCGAAGCTGTAGAACAGGCGGCCGCCGTAGTTGAAGCTGTCGGCGTTGTTGACGAAGCTGCCCACATAGGCGGCGTAGCCCAGCGTGCCCTTGCCGCCGAAGCCCGTGAAGGTCTGCCCGGAGATCCGCGCCCCGTTCATGAAGTTCGCAAAGATCGTCTGGCCGCCGAAGGGGCGCAGGAACTGCGGCTGCTCCGTATCCAGCAGGATCGCCGGAAAGTGCTCGATGTTGATGATGCCGTGCGGCGTGATGAAGCGGCCGAGATCGATGGCGAGCAGGTCGCTTTGACGGTAGCTTGCCGTCGCGATGACGAGCGGCGTCTTCACCACGACATTGAAATTCGGGTCGAAGCGCCCGAAGGGATCGGTGTAGTTGATGTCCGATTCGCGGATGAAGGCCTGGGCCACGAAGACCGACCAGTTCTCCGACAGCTGCGCGCGTCCCAGCAGCTCGAAGGTCAGGCGGTTGACGGCGACCTCCGTATTGTCCCGCCCGTCGACCAGGGTCGCGGCGGTGTGAAGGAAGCCGCCGATGTCCAGCTTGTCGGCGTTGAAGGCATGGGCGATCGCGCGCGAACCCACCTTCTCGTCGGTCTCGATGACGATATTCTCCACCTCGTCGAGGCGCGCATTGGCCGCCTCGACCTTGCTCGTCAGCCTGTCGATGCGCTCGGCGAGCGGCAGGGCCGAGACGTCGCCGCCGCCGGCCGCCTTCTCGGCCTTGAGCCGCGCGACCTCGGCCCCGAGCTGCTCGACCAGCCCTTTGAGAACCTCCACCTCCTTGCGCAGCCGCGCGACCTCGTCGTCGCCCGCCGGCTGCTGGGCGGCGGCCGCGGTACCGGCCGCAGCCGCGGCCAGCAACGCAAGCGCGAGCGCACCCGCAGAAGCTGTGCGCCGGCGCGCCATGTCCGTCCCTCTCGTGATGATCACGGCGTCCTCTCCTGGTTTGTGGCGGATGGCAGCCCCTCTCAACAGCGGGAGGGATCCTCGCAGAATAAAGTTAACGGGAAGCTAAAAAGGGAACGCCCGCGGCTTGACGAGGGGTGCCTTAGAAGAATTGGTAGTTCGTTACTTGCCAAGCTTGGAATATGCTACTGATGGTTTTTCTGGAAATTGGGCGGACGCGCGGAATCGCCTTGAGGTTTTAACAAGCCGTTGTGGAAATTGACGGCCCGTCCGCGCCGCATCCGGCCGGCCGTCAGGCGCGGGCGGAGCGTGGCGACTGGTTGCGCAGCGGATGCACCGCCCCGCCCGGCGAATCGGTTGCCCCTTGTGCGGGTGCATCGCCGCGCCCGACGGCCGGGGCGTGGCGGGCGAGCAGATCCCGCAGCGCCTCTTCGCGCAGGCGCGTCTTCTCCAGCTCCTCGCGCAGGGCCGCAAGCTCGCGCTCGAGCCCGCTGCGCTCGTCCGCATGCCTCTTGCGCAGGTCCCCGATCTCGAGCTGGGAGGAGGAGACCGCAAGCTCGAGGTCGGTGAGCTGCTGTTGCAGCTCTTCGAGGTGGGACAGCGTGCGCCCCAGATCGCTGCGGATGTCGTAGGCGCCGAAGCGCAGATCGCGCGCCCCTTCCGCGATGGCGGCGACGCTCCTTGCCAGGAATCGCCGGCGCCGGGCGGACAGCCACTCGAAGAGCGCCGCCATGGCGATCAGGAAGGCGGCGGTGAGCGCAAGCAGCAGGATGCTGCGGGTGACCGCCGATCCCAGCGCGCGGGCATGTGCGGCGAGGCGCGCGCTGGTCGCCCGCTCCTGCTTGGCGTGGAGCGTGGTCAGAATCTCGCCGCTCTCCTCGAAGAGCACCCGCAGCGCATGCATGCTCTCGCTCATGCGCGAGGCGCCGTCGAACACCGAGCGCGCGATAACATCCTCCAGCAGGTCGCGCACGCGCTTCGCATTGTAGGCAAGCGCCTTGCGGTCGATCTCGTCGGCCTCGGGCAGGCGCTCGACGAGGGCGAGGAAGCGGCTTTCGGCCCGCTCGGTCTCCGTCAGCGCCCATTCGCTGCGCGTCTGCACCAGCGCGAAGGCGGCGCGCTTGAGCTCGTCCAGCGCCGCCTGCGCCTCGAACAGCATGCGGAAGGCCTCGATGTCGCCGTCGACCGCGCGCACCGCGCGCTCGGCGCGATGCGCCGATCCGGCCACCTGAATGACGGCAAAGACGATCACGACGAGAAACAGCAGCGTGACGACGATCAGCCGGCCGCGCCAGTCGGCCAGCACCGGCGCCTCGTCGAGCACGGGCGGCGCGATGCGCGCAAGCGGGCGCGGCGGCGATCGGCGGGCCCTGCTCATGGGACGCGGTAACCGGGCACGAACGATGGCCCAAGCCCGCCCGCCCGGTCTCGACCGTCGGAACTCGCGCGGCCGCCCGCAGCCGCCAGGAGGCCCGTGGCATCGGTGGACTGCGGCCCCTCGTGGCGCACGGAGGCAAGCCGCCGCTGCGCGAGCGGGCATTGCGCGCGGGCCGCCGGGGCGCCGAGCGTGGCCGCGATCACCACCTGGCGCGGCCAGTGGGCCAGCGGCGGCAGCTCGTCGCCGGCGAGGATCGCGACGACGCCGGGGCGCCGCGCCACGAGCTCGAGAATCAGGCGCGGGCTTTCGACCACCGGCGGCGGAGTCTGGCCGAAGCGCTGCGCCATCACCTGCCAGTGATGGGCGATTTCCGCCGGCGCGGCAGCGATCACCTCCCTTTCGATCATGCGGCTCGCCGGATGGTCGGCCGGACGCGCCAGCGGATAGGCGCGCAGCCCGTCGGGCCATTCCGGCTCGAGCCCGAGATAGAAGCCGCGCAGCAGCGCGCGCAGGGCCTGCCCGTCCTCGGGCGGCGCGTAGCCCGCCTCGTGCGTGACGACGAAGAACAGCGACCGGCAGGCCGCAAGCTGTCTGACCTCCCCCCGCTCCACCGCCACCGCCGACAAGCTCCCGGAGGCCGGCCCGGCGGGCGGGCGGGCGCCGGCCATCAGGGAAGACGGCAGGGCGCCGAAGGGGGTGGCCACCGCCGCGGAGGCGGATGCCAGGCCGTCACCGTCTGCCGACGCATCGGCCGCGATCAGGCCCGCAAGCAGCGTCACCGTCAGCGCGACGAGCGGGGCCACCCTTGCGCAGCCCCCTCGGCTGCCGGCGGCATCCTCCGATCGCCCCTCCTCATGAAGGCTCATGGACGTTCCCTCCCTTGCGCCTCTCGTGCCTCGGGACGGCGCGACATTCTCGCGGTGATTGCCCGGCCGCCTTCCGCGCCAGGCGGGACTGCCGGCTCAACTGCCGGCGATTCGCCGCCCCCTGCACCCTTGCCGCGGAAAAAATGTGAAAAAATTTATTTAAAAATGCTTAAAACTCACTCGGTTGATCAGTAATATGTTGCCTCGCCGGAACGTTGCGGAAGCAGCCGCCCGGCGCCGCAGGCCCCCGGCCTTCGTCAAGCGGCCGCAAAATGGACATCTTCCCGCGATTGGAGCATGCGGCATCGCGACCGTGCCGCATCGCCAACCCGTGACGGAGAGCGCATGACCAGAATTCCCCCACGAGAAGCCTCCCGCGCGCGCGGCGGGCGCAAGCTCCGGGCGCGGCGGCTTCTTCCTGCCGGATGCGCGCTGCTGCTCTGCACCCTGGCACCCGCTCCCGCACCGGCCGGAACCGTGACCTTCCAGAGCGAGAATGACCTCTACGGCGACGGCGAGGACCGCTGGTACACGAACGGCGCGCGGCTCGTCGTCACCTGGCGGGCGCGCGATCGGGCGACACCCTGGCCGAACCGGGCGAGCGACGCGCTGCTCCGTCTGAGCCTCGGCCTTGACCGCGCGGATCTCGCCGCCGAACCCCATGCCCACCGGCATCTCTTCGCGCTCGGCCAGAACATGTACACGCCGCGGACCATCAAGGTGGCCTCGCCCCTCTTCGGGGACCGGCCTTATGCGGGCTGGCTGTATCTGGAGGCCGGCAGCACGGCGCTTGCCGGCGACCGCCGCGACGAATGGCTGATCTCGGCGGGGGTCGTGGGGCCGGCCGCGCTCGCGCGCCAGACGCAGACCGCCGTCCACGAGCTCGTCGATTCGCCGCGCCCGCTCGGCTGGGCGAATCAGCTGCCCAATTCTCCCGCGCTTCAGCTCGCCTACCGCCAGAGCCGGTATCTGACGCTGGCCGGCGATCCGGAGGGCGCGGCGCTGCAGCTCGCCCCGTTTGCGGGCGCGGAGATCGGAACCGTGTCGCTGGCGGCGGATGCCGGCGTGGTGCTGCGGGGCGGCTGGCGCATCGGCCGGCGGCTGCCCGCCCGGATCGGGCCGATGATCGTCGGCAGCCCGTTCGTGCCCGAGGCCGACCGGCGCGCGAGCTTCGAGGTCTTCGCCGGGCTCGGAGGACGCCTCGTCGGCTGGAACCGGCTGCTCCAGGGGCCCTTCCTGCGCGATGCGCCGGTGACGGTGCCGGTCCAGCGGGCGCTGTTCGAGCTCACCATCGGCGGGCGCCTTTCCTGGCGTCACGTCGCGCTCACCTACGGCTACACCCTGCGCGGCAAGGAGTTCCGCGGCCAGAGCGAAGGCCAGGCCTTCGGCCACGCCGGCCTCAGCATCAGCTTTTGACGCCCCCTCCGGCCATGGCCCGGGCCATGAGAATGGGCCGCGCGGTGGCGGATGCCCGGGCGACGAGGTGCCCGCCCGCCTCGTCATAGAGCGCCCCTTCCACGAAGGCGACGGAGCGGCCGAGATGGATGCACTGGCCGATGCCGATGAGCGGACGCGGCCGGGCCGGGGCGATGAAGCTCGTCTTGATCTCGAGGGTGGGCAGGAAGACGGTGACCCCGCTTTTCGCAATCGCCGCAATGGCCGCGGTCGAATCCAGCATCACCGTCAGCATCCCGCCCTGGACGGTGCCGAGCGGGTTGAGCAGATGCTCGCCGGGCAGGAAGCGCAGGCGCGCGCGGCCGTGCCGCCCGTCGAGCGCGAGCACCTCGCCGCCCACGAGATCGAAGGCCGGACTCTTGAAGATGTCGAGGAAGCGGGCGAGCAGCCCGGGATCGGCATCGACCGGCGGCTCGTCGGCAAGCGTCCGGCTCACGCCGCCGCCTCCACGGCCCGGCGCAGCATCACCCCCGCTAGATGCGCGCGGTAATCCGCATCGGCGTGCGGATCGCTGTTGAGCCCCTCCGGCTCCAGCGCGAGATCGCGAAGCGCATCCGGCCGCCAGCCGTGACGGGCGAGCGCCTCCTCGGCCTCGCGCCAGCGGAAGGCGTGGGCGCCTGCGCCCGTCACGCCGACGCGCGGGCTGCCGTGGGCGGCCTCCGCGACGAAAACGCCGACCACCGCATAGCCCGAGGCCGGATGGCGGAACTTGGCGTAGGCCGTGCGCCGGGCCGGAGGGAACCGGATCGCGGTCACGATCTCACCGTCCTCCAGCGCCGTCTCGAACAGCCCGGTGAAGAAAGCCGCCGCCGGGATCCGCCGGCGGTCCGTCTCGACCTCGGCATCGAGCGCGACCAGCGCCGCCGGATAGTCGGCGGCCGGATCCGCATTGCTGACGGAGCCGCCGATGGTCCCCCGGCTGCGCACGGCCGGATCGCCGATGAGGGCGGCGAGCCGCGCAAGCCCCGGCAGCGCCCGCCGGATGAACGGGTCGGCCGCGACGGCGGCATGGGTCGTCATCGCGCCGACGGCGATGGCGCCGTCCTCTTCCGCGATCCCCGCAAGCTCCCGGCAGCGGGCCAGACTCACGAGCACGCCCGGCCTCGACAGCCCCTGCTTCATGGTCGGGATCAGCGTCTGGCCGCCGGCGAGCAGCCGTGCCTCGCCGCCGGCCTCGGCGAGAATCCGCGCCGCCTCCTCCACGGTCTGCGGGCGCGCGAAGGCGAAGGGCTGCATCAGGCCGGCTCCCTTCCCCGCTCCGCCACGGCGCGGCCCATGCGCCGCGCCCCGTCCAGCACCGCCTCGACGATGTTCTGGTAGCCGGTGCAGCGGCAGAGATTGCCCTCGAGGAGTTCGCGCACGCGGGCCTCGGTGAGGGGCTCTTCGGCGGCCTCCACGATCGCGATCGCCTGGACCACCATCCCCGGTGTGCAGAACCCGCACTGCAGGCCGTGATGCTCGTGGAAGGCGGCCTGCATCGGATGCCAGACGGGCTCGCCGTCCGGCCCCTCGCGGGCAAGCCCCTCGATGGTGAGGATCTCGGCGCCGTCCGCCTCGGCGGCGAGCATCGTGCAGGATTTGACGGGCCGCCCGTCCACGAGCACGACGCAGGCGCCGCACTGGCTGGTGTCGCAACCCACATGTGTGCCGGTCAGCCCCAGATCCTCGCGCAGCATCTCGACGAGCAGGCGCTCCGCCGGCACGCGCAGCGTCCTGCGGCCGCCGTTGACGTGGACGGCGATGTCGACGACGGTCTCAGCCATGCTGCTCCTGCATCCGCTTCATGAGCTCGGCGAGCGAGGCCCGCATGCCTTCGCGCGAGCGCCCGGCCCGCGGCGTGGCCGCGATCGCCTCGTGCCAGGCCCTGATCCTGGGCGCATGGGCGTAGGGATCGAAGGCGAAGCGGTCGCCCGCCAGCCGGAAATAGAAGGCGAGCGGCAGCAGCGCGCAATCCGCATAGGTCCAGCCCTCGTCATCCTTCGGCGCGGTCAGGGTGAAGAAGTGCTCGAGCCTGCCCAGCGCCTCGGCCAGCGCCGTCGTCGCCGCGGCGAGCTTCGGCCCCGGCTGCCAGTTCTCGCGCATGGCCTGGAAGAGTGCGCCCATCTCGGGTGCCACGTAGAGATCGGCGATGCGGGCGACCGCCTCGACAACCGCCGCGGCCTCCGCATCGGCCGGCCATAGCGGCGGCTCGGGGTAGAGGCGGTCGAAGTAGCGGCAGATCACGTCCGATTCGGGAATGACCCGACCATTCGCCAGATGCAGCGCCGGGATCTTGCCGATCGGAGTGATCGCCCGGTACTCGCCCGCCTGCGGCGTGCCGCCGGGCACCCCCGCCTCCTCGACGGCGTCCAGCCGGCCCTTCGCGTCGAGCACGAGCCACACCCGCTCGTAATAGGGGCTTACCCGCGCACCATAGAGCTTCGGTTTCGTCATCCCGGTCCTCCCTGTTCCGTTCCGGCGCACCCGGCCCGCGGCTAGACGCCCACGTCTTCCGCAAGCCAGCCGAGGAGCGCCGCGTTCACCTCGGCGGGCCTTTCCTGCTGCACCCAGTGACCCGCGCCCTCGATGTCGACGCGTCTGTAGCGCTCGAAGAACGCCTCGATCCCGTCGGCCAGCCGCGGCGGCAGCACGCCGTCGAGCTCGGCCGTGATCATGAGCGCCGGATGCGGGATGCGCAAGCGCTCGATCGGCGGCTGGTGGCGCGCCATCTCCTCCCAGTTGCGGTCGAGGTTGCGGTAGTAGTGGAGCGTCTGGCGGAAGCCGCCCTTGCGGAACGCCTCGACGTAGACGGCGAGATCCCGCTCATCGAGCAGCGGCTCGCCCGGCCAGGTCTCCTCCTCGCGCTCCAGCCAGGACAGCAGGTCGAGGTCCGGGGTCGAGAAGGCGCCGCCGCCCTGCCTCTCGCCGGCGCGCGGCCGGCGGTAGAAAAAGCGCATGGTGCGTGCGACATCGCGCTCCAGGATCGCCTCCGCCGGCCCCTCCTCCTGGAAGCGCAGGATGTACATCTGCGGGCCGTAGACGGCCTCGATGGCCTTGAGAATCGGCGTGCTGCCGCGCGGGCGGAAGGGCACGTTGAGTCCGGCCAGCGCCAGCAGCCTGTCCGGCGCATAGAAGGGCAGCGCCCAGGTGATGATCGCGCCCCAGTCGTGGCCGACGACGACGGCCCGCTCGATGCCGATGGCATCCATCAGCCCCGTGACGTCGCCGACGAGGGCGCTCATGAGATAGGCCTCGCGCCCGGCCGGCTTGTCCGATTCGCCGAATCCCCGCAGGTCCGGTGCGACGACGTGAAAGCCCGCCTCCGCCAGCGCCGGAATCTGGTGGCGCCAGGAATAGGCGAGCTCCGGCCAGCCGTGAAGCAGCAGCACCGTCGCCCGCGCCTCGCCGGGCGGCGGACCGGCGCGGTGGACGGCGAGCCGGATCCCGTTCGTTGCGATGCTTTCGCCCGGCGGAAAGCTGGCCATGCGCGTCTTCTCCCTCCTCATCCGCCTCCTCCATGCCGCGGATCGAGCCGGCTGGAAAGGCCCGCAACCGGCAGGCCGGACGCCCCTTCCGCCGCCGGACGGCCTTGGCAGCGGGTCCGGCTTGCGCGTATGAGCCTCGGCGAGCGGAGAGCCGGACGCTGAAGGAGGCCCTGATCGCATGTTCATCGCCCTGATCCAGACCCTGGCCGGACTCGTGCTGCTGTTCGTCGCCGGCGAGCTGCTGGTGCGCGGCGCCGTCGGGATCGCGGACCGGCTGAAGGTGCCGCCGCTCATCATCGGCCTCACGGTGGTCGCCTTCGGCACCTCGCTGCCGGAGCTCTTCGTGTCGGTTCAGGCGGTGCTGAGGGGTGCCGGCGCGCTCGCGATCGGCAACGTCGTGGGCAGCAACATCGCCAATGTCTGGCTGATTCTCGGCGCGGCGGCGCTCGTCGCCCCGGTCGCCTGCACCGCGCGCCGGCTCGCCCGCAATCTGCTGGCGATGCTGGCGGCGACGCTGGCGACGATCGCGCTTGCGATCGATCTCGAGCTCGCGCTTGCGGACGGCGCGATCCTGATCACCGGACTCGTGCTCTTCGTGCTCGCGGCGGTCCGCTATGCGCGCACGCATCCCGATGCCGCCCGCGACGTGCTGGAGTTCGAGCAGGAGCTCGATGTCGCCCGGCTGACGCTGGCGCGGGCGATCCTGCTGACGCTTGCCGGACTCGTGGGCCTGCCGATCGCATCGGACTGGCTGGTGGACGGCGCGGTGACGATCGCGCGGCTGATGGGGGTGGCGGAGGCGGTGATCGGACTCACCATCGTCGCCGTGGGCACCTCGCTTCCCGAGCTCGCCACCACGCTGGTGGCGGCGCGCAAGGGCCAGGGCGCGGTGGCCATCGGCAACGTCATCGGCAGCAATCTCTTCAACCTGCTGGCGATCCTGGGCATCACCGCGCTCATCGGCCGCATCCCGGTGCCGCTCGCCTTCATGCGCGTGGATCTGTGGGTGATGCTCGCCGCATCCGCCATGCTGCTCGCCTTCGTTCTTCCGCGCCGCCCCGTCGGCCGGCCGGCGGGGGCGCTGATGCTGCTGTGCTATGGTCTCTATCTCGCCTGGCTCGTTCATGACGGCGCCTCGCTCGCCTATCTGGCCGGCGCCCACCCCTGAGAAAGAAGGATCGCCCAGCGATGACCAAGGACGCCGCCCTCGTCACCGGAGCCGCCCGACGCGTCGGCCGCGCGCTCGCCCTGGCGCTCGCCGCGGACGGCCACCCGGTCGCGATCCACTGCCACCGCTCGGTGAAGGAGGCCGGGGAGCTGGCGGAGCTGATCGCGGCCGACGGCGGACGCGCCGCGGTGGTGGCCTGCGATCTTGCCGACGGGAATGCGCGTGCCGGGCTCGTGGAGCGGGCGGCGGCCGCGCTCGGCCGGCCGTTGCGGATCCTCGTCAACAACGCCTCCGTCTTCCTGCGCGACGACCTTCTCTCCGCCACGGCGGACAGCTTCGCGCGCAACATGGCGGTCAATCTGGAGGCGCCCTTCTTCCTCTCCCAGGCCTTCGCCCGCCACGTGCTGGCCGAGCCGGATGCGCGCGGCCTCATCGTCCACATCATCGACCAGCGGGTGCTGCGCCCCACGCCGCAGTTCATGACCTACACCCTCGCCAAGGCCGGCCTCCGGCATCTCACCCGCACAATGGCCCAGGCGCTCGCCCCGCGCATCCGGGTGAACGCCATCGGCCCCGGCCCCGTGCTGCCGAGCCCCTACCAGAAGCCCGAGGATTTTCTCGCCGAGGCGCAGGCGACCCCGCTGGGGGTGCCCGTCAGCCCTGCCGATCTCGCCGCGGCGCTGCGCTATCTCGTCACGGCGGACAAGGTGACGGGCCAGATGATCGCGGTCGATTCGGGCCAGCATCTTGCGTGGCTGACGCCCGATGTGGCAGCAAGCGGCGGCGAAAGCGGGGGCTGAGCTCCCGGCTGTCCGCGGCGGCACGAACAGGGAATGCGCAGGAATGGACCGCGAGGCACGGCGCCTTCACCCCATCCGGCTCGAGACCGGCCGGCGCGGCCTGCGGCAGGTCTTCGTGCGCGATCTGGAACTCGTGGCGCGCATCGGCGCCCATGACCACGAAAAGCATGCCGGCCAGCGCATCCGAATCAATCTCGACATCGAGGTCGTCGACGACCGCGACCATGGCGACCGGCTGGAGAACGTGGTCTGCTACGAGCGCATCGTCGACGGCATCAAGGCGGTGGTGGCGGCGGGCCACGTCAACCTCGTCGAGACGCTCGCCGAGCGCATCGCCGCCGTGGCGCTGGCCGACCACCGGGTGGAAGGCGTCCACGTCCGGGTGGAAAAGCTCGAGGCGATTCCCGAGGCGGCCAGCGTCGGCGTCGAAATCACCCGCCGCAAGCACGGCTGAGCGCCGTCCGCCACCCTGGGTCGGCGTCCTTTGTTCACATCGGCGCATGTGCGCGAATCGGGCCTTCGCGCTTCGTTCCCGGCACCTGCCCGCAGCCCCGCCCGCGCCGGGCGCCAAAACAAAAGCATATGCATTTCAAAGTCTTGTCATGAATGCCCAAAAATTGGGCAAGGGGCTCGAAGGCCGCGAAACGGCTGGGCTCGCGGCGCGGCGCCCAGCGCCTGTCCACAGAGTTGTCCACAGTAATCGTGGACAGCCGCGCAAAGCCATTGATTCCACGACGGGATCGTGCCGCGGGCACAGGTTTGCCCGCAGCCGCACATGTGCCCGGCGGGCGGATCATGCAGCCGGTCGATGACGGTTTCTTTGCAAAGGGGCGGCCCGCGCACCTATCTGAGAAGGAGACGGGCAGGCGGCCCGGGTGCGGCGATGGCGGAGCGGATGGAAGCGGGCATGGAGCGCCTTGCAGGGCTCGAGGTGATCCGGCGGGCGGTGGAGGAGGCGCCGCCCGGGCCCGGCGTCTACCGCATGATCGACGCGGGGGGCGAGGTGCTCTACGTGGGCAAGGCGAAGCGGCTCAGGCGCCGGCTCGCCGCCTACACGCGCCTCGCCGGCCTGCCCGTGCGGCTGCAGCGCATGGTGCAGCGCACGGCTTCGGTGGCCTTCGTGTCCACGGCCAGCGAATCTGAGGCGCTGCTGCTCGAGGCCAGCCTCATCAAGCGCTACCAGCCGCCCTTCAACATCGTATTGCGGGACGACAAGTCCTTCCCGTCCATCCTGATCCGCACGGATCACCCCTTCCCGCAGATCCTGAAGCACCGCGGCGCGCGCAGGGCGAAGGGCCACTACTTCGGTCCCTATGCCTCCGCCGGCGCCGTCAACCGCACATTGGTCGCGCTGCAGAAGGCCTTTCTGCTGCGCTCGTGCAGCGACGCGGAGTTCGCGGGGCGCAGCCGGCCCTGCCTGCTCCACCAGATCAAGCGCTGTGCGGCGCCCTGCGTCGGCCGCATCGCGCAAGCCGACTACGCCGCGCTGGTGGAGGAGGCCGCGGCCTTTCTCTCCGGCCGCAGCCGCGGGCTCGAGCAGCGCATCCGGCGCGAGATGGAGGAGGCGGCGGAGGCTCTCGACTTCGAGCGCGCGGCGATGCTGCGCGACCGGTTGCGCGCCCTCGCTCTCGTTCACGGCACGCCCGAGATGATGGGCGCGGGGGTGAGAGAGGCGGACGTCCTGGCGATCGCCGCCCAGGCGGGCATGAGCGCCGTGCAGCTCTTCATGCTGCGCGGCGGCCAGCACCGGGGCAGCGCCGTCTTCTTTCCGCGCCACGAGCCGGGAGAGCGAATCGAGCGGGTGCTGGCCGCGTTCCTGCTCCAGTTCTACCAGACGCATCCCGTCCCGGCGCGCATCCTCGTCAATGTCATGCCCGCCGCCGCGCCGGAGGTGGAGGCGGCGCTCGCCACCCTGCGCGGCGGCCCGGTGCGGCTGCACCGGCCGCAGCGCGGGCGGCTCGTCGGCCTCGTCGAGGCGGCGGCGCGCAACGCCGAGCAGGCGCTGGCCCGCCGGCTGTCCGAGCGCGAGGCCACCCGCGCCCAGCTCGCCGCCCTCGCCGCGCGCTTCGGCCTCGCTCGGCCGCCGCGGCGCATCGAGGTCTTCGACAACAGCCATCTGATGGGCCGCGAACCCTATGGCGTGATGGTGGTCGCGACCCCGGAAGGCTTCGACAAGCGGGCCTACCGCCGCTTCCGGATCGCCGGGGGCGAGGGCGCGCGCGGCGACGACTACGCCATGATGCGCGAGGTGATGCGCCGGCGCTTCCAAGGCGGTGGCGCGGCGGAGCGGCTGCCGGATCTGATGCTGATCGACGGCGGCGCGGGGCAGGTGTCCGCGGTGCGCGAGACGCTGGCCGAGCTGGGGGTCGCCGGCATCCCCGTCATCGGCATCGCCAAGGGGCCGGAGCGCAACGCGGGCCACGAGACCTTCCATCTCGCCGACGGGCGGCAGATCACCCTGCCCGAGCGCGATCCCGTCCTCTTCTACTTCCAGCGGCTGCGCGACGAGGCCCACCGCTTCGCGATCTCCGGCCACCGCGCCGCACGGCTGAAGGGCCAGCGCCGCTCGGTGCTGGACGGCATCCCGGGCATCGGGCCGAAGCGCAAGCGGGCGCTGATCACGCGCTTCGGCTCCGCGCGCGCGGTCGCCGGCGCCTCACTGGCCGAGATCGCGGCGGTGCCCGGGATTTCCCGCGACCTCGCGCGACGGATCTGGGAACACTTGCACGAAGCGGACTAGCCGCGCGAGAACGAAGGCGGAAGCGGCGCGCGGGAAGGATCGAGGCGGGAGGACGCCGTGGAGCTGCCGCTGGCAGGCCCCGATGATGGCGATGGTGCGGCCTGCGCCTTCGACTACGGCTTCGAAGCCCGATTTGCGGGGCCGGTCGCCGGTGTCGACGAAGCCGGGCGCGGCCCGCTCGCCGGGCCGGTGGTGGCGGCGGCCGTGATCCTCGACCCCGCCCGCATCCCGGCCGGCATCCGCGATTCGAAGACGCTGGTCGCGCCACGGCGCGCGGCGCTGGCGCAGGAGATCCGGCAGGCGGCGCGCGCCTGGGCGGTCGCCGCCGCATCGGTCGCCGAGATCGACCGGCTCAACGTTCTCAAGGCGACGATGCTCGCCATGACCCGAGCCATCGCGCGCCTTGCCCCGCGCCCGGCCACCTGCCTCGTCGACGGCAACCTCGCCCCGCGCCTTGCCGCCGGACCCCGCTGCGTGCCGGTGGTGCGCGGCGACGGACGCGTGCTCTCCATCGCCGCCGCCGGCATCCTCGCCAAGGTCACGCGCGATGAGATCATGGCGCGGCTGGCCCGGCGCTACCCGTGCTACGGCTGGGACAGGAACGCAGGATATGGTGTGCGCGAGCATCTCGATACTCTACGGGTGGTAGGAGTGAGTCCCCATCACCGCAGGAGCTTCGCACCCGTGTCTGAGATTCTGCTCCAAGGCAACCTTCCAATAACTTGATTCATCTACTGAATTCTTCTTGACGTCGAGTCGGGGCTTCGGGCATGCTCCGCCGCCGCCGCTGGACGGACCGGCAAGCGGGCGGCCGGCGGCGACGAGGATGCCGGCGCGGGCCGGCTTTCGGGAGGCGATCATGACGAGGGCTGGGCAGGCGGAAGGCGCAGGGGCGGATCTGCCGCTCGACCGGATTCTCGAAGGCGACTGCGTGGAGGTGATGAACGCGCTTCCCGCGGGCTCGGTGGACGTCGTCTTCGCCGATCCGCCCTACAACCTCCAGCTTCAGGGCGGGCTCACGCGTCCGGACCAGTCCGCGGTCGACGGCGTCGCGGAGGACTGGGACCGCTTCGACAGCCTGAAGACCTACGACGACTTCACGCGGGCCTGGCTGAAGGCGGCGCGGCGCGTGCTCAAGGACGAGGGCACGCTCTGGGTGATCGGCACCTATCACAACATCTTCCGCGTCGGGGCGATCCTGCAGGATCTCGGCTTCTGGATCCTCAACGACATCGTCTGGATCAAGGCGAATCCTATGCCGAACTTCCGCGGCACCCGCTTCGCCAACGCCCATGAAACCCTGATCTGGGCCGCCAGGAGCCCGGAGCAGAAGCGCTACACCTTCAACTATCAGGCGCTGAAGACGATGAACGGCGACCTGCAGATGCGCTCGGACTGGTATCTGCCGATCTGCACGGGCGCCGAGCGCCTGAAGGACGGGGACGGGCGCAAGGCCCATCCGACGCAGAAGCCCGAGGCGCTGCTCTATCGCGTGCTGATGGCGAGCACCAATCCCGGCGACGTCGTGCTCGATCCCTTCTTCGGCACCGGCACGACGGGTGCGGTGGCCAAGCAGCTGCGCCGGCGCTTCATCGGCATCGAGCGCGACCGGCGCTACATCGCGCTCGCCCGCGAGCGGCTCGCCCGCGTCCGGCCGATCGCCGAGGACGCCGCGCGCTTCACGAAATCCCGCCGCCAGATGCCGCGGGTGCCCTTCGGACGTCTGCTGGAGCACGGCCTCATCAGGCCGGGCACCACCCTCTACGACGCAAGGCGCCGCCATGCCGCGCGCGTGCGATCGGACGGCAGTCTCAGCGACGGCGAGCAGATCGGCTCGATCCACGAGATCGCCGCGCGCGCGATCGGCGCCGCCGCCTGCAACGGCTGGACCTTCTGGCACGTCGAGCACAAGGGCCGCCTCGTCCCGATCGACCGCCTGCGCCAGGAGCTCCTGCCGGCGGAACTGCGCAGCTAGGCGCAAGGCGCCCGGCATTCCTCCCGCACCACCGGCCGCAGGACCATCCCGCATCCGCCGTGCCGGAATCCGCCCGATGCGGCCCCGCCCGGCGCAGGTCCGGCCGGCCGCGTCAGGATGGGGATCAGAGAAATAACATGTGAAAAATGTAAATTTCAGAAAATTTTTTCCAATTACATCGTGACAATGGATCTCTGTCCGATCGCATCACCAACACCTTTTTCATTATATTGCATTTGAAACAAACTGGACTTGTCTCTCCCATCCCGCCGCCCTATTTTCGCCATTGGCGGATGCGACGATCCGTCATGTCGGAAGCCCGGGGCGCATAACGAGAACATCCGGGCGCCGATCGGGGCTTGAGCTTCGCAAGGGTTGGACCGGGAGCAGAACGGGGGCGATCAGACATGCGGGGACTTGCGACGGGCGGATGCCGGCCGCTTTTCGCGTACCTGGCGATCGTGGTGCTTCTTCCGGCGGCGGCCGGAGCGGGGGAGGACGGCTCCGGCTACGGGCCGCTTCCGCGGCATCCCGAGCAGATCATCAGGGAGGTCGCCGACGCGAACCGCGTCGAGATCCTCCTGCCGCCGCGGCCGCACGCGCTGCGCGATCCCGAGACGGGCGAGTGGCTCTACGGCTGGCGCCTGTGCGCCCATATCGAGCCGGGCGACCGGGCGGGCTTCTTCCTGCTCCAGGGTGACCGCATCATCGCGCAACGGATCGAGACCATCGGCCCCGACGGCTCGGGCGCGCGCACGGTCGCGGATCTGTGCGGGCTGCGGCTCCCCCTGCGCCGCAGTGCGGGATCCGGCCGCAGCAAGCCGCAGGCTCAGCGCGATCCCCTGCTCGGCGGCGGTTGACCCCCGGGGGCGCGCGGGCGGCGGCGGCGCCCTCCGCCGGCCTCCACGGCGTCGAGGATCCTTCGCAGAAGCGTGCTGCCGCGCCGGCGCGCCGCATCCGCCGACAGCCATTCGCCCTCGCCGCGGGGCGCCGGATCCCCGCGCCCGAGCCGGCCCTCAAGGGGGCGGACGACGAGCTCGACATGGGTGAAAAGATGCCGCACGACACCCGCCCCCGCCCGCCAGGCGACCGCGGCCGGCGGGCCGGTGCCGATGCCGTTCCCGCATGCGTCCTGCGCGGCCGCGGCCGCCAGGGGCACGCACCAGGTTCCCTTCAGGAATCCGCTGCCCCGGCGGTGGACGAAGACGCGGTCCCGCTCGTCGCGCAGCACATAGGCGTCGACCTCGAGCCGGCGGCGCGGGCGCCGGGTCTCGCGGGCCGGGATCTCCGCGACGAGGCCGGATCTCCGGGCGGCACAGAAGGATGCGAGCGGGCAGAGATCGCAGCGCGGCCCGCGCAGCCGGCAGATCTCGCGCCCAAGATCCATGAGCGCCTCGAGCAGCGCCCCGGCCCGTGCCGCGGCCGGCGGCGCAAGCTCCAGTCGGCCGCCCGTCGCCCGCCGCGCCTCGGCCACGGTCGCCGGTTGGCCCGACAGTCTGAGCAGCACCCGCGCGACATTCGTGTCCAGCGCGATCACCGGCGCTCCGAAGGCGAGCGCCGCGATCGCCGCCGCCGTATAGGGCCCGATGCCGGGCAGCCGGGCGAGCGCGTCGATGTCCGCGGGCAGCCGCCCGCCGTGGCGGGCGATGATTTCCTCGGCCGCCCGGTGCAGATGCCGCGCCCGGGCGTAGTAGCCGAGCCCGGCCCAGGCGTCGACGACCGCCTCCACCCCCGCGCGTGCGAGCGCCGCCGCATCCGGAAACCGCGCGAGAAAGGCGGGCAGGCGCTCGGCGACGACGGCGACCGTCGTCTGTTGCAGCATCACCTCCGCGATCCAGGTGGCGTACGGGTCGCGCCGCCCGGCCGGACGCTTGCGCCAGGCGAGCGGGCGATGCCCGCGCTCCCATGCCAGCAGCACTTCCACCACCGCAGCGTCGTCGAGCACCGCGGCCAGCGCCGCCGCGAGATCCTGCCGGCTCGTGCTTTGCCTGCCCATGGCATCTCGGCTAGCATGGCGCGCGCGCGGGATCGAGTGGAAGAGCCATGGCGGCGGATGCGGAACGAAACGGCCAGACGGAACGCCCCGCCGTGCGGCGGCGCAGGCAGCCCGCACGGCTTGCGCGGGCCATGCGCATCGGCCGCCTGCTGCCGAAGGAGGTGGTGGCGCTCTACCGCAAGCGCGGCTTCCTCCATCACGAGATCGTCGCGCGCTGGCCGCTCATCGTCGGCGAGGATCTCGCGCGCGTGACGCTGCCGCTCGCCATCCGGCGCGCCCGCGGGCCGAACGGGGCAGGCACGTTGGAGCTCAAGGTCGCGCCGGGCTTCGCGCCGGCCGTCCAGCACGACCAGGAGCGGATTCTGGCGGCCGTCAACCGGCACTTCGGTCACCGCGCGGTGGCGCGCCTTCAGATCCGCCAGGGCCCCGTCCGGCCGCCCGAGCGCACCGCGCCGGCCCCCCCGGCGGCTCCCTCGGCGGCGGCAAGCGCCCGTGCGGGCCGGCTGGCTGCGCGCGTCGCGGACCCGGAGCTCGGCGCCCTGCTCGCGCGCTGGGGCGCCTTCGTCCTTTCCGCGGCCGATGCGCGCAGCAAGCGCGGCGGCGGGCCGCAAAATGGGGCTGGCCAAGCGGGGTAGTCTCGCGTAACTTCCCGCCTGTGGAACGGCACATCTTGCGGCCCACGCAGCTTGAACCACGACATGCATGGGCCGCGGGCCGCCGGGACGCGACGGATGCAGGCCGCGGGCCGAGGGACGAGGGAGAAGAAGATGCGGGGTTTCGCTTCAGGCGCAATGACGCGCGCGCGCGGCGGCCTTGGCGTGCTCGCCGTGCTGCTGCTGATGCTGGCGGGGCTGGCCGCCTGCGAGCGCAAGGCCGAGGAGCCGGCTTCGGCCTCGGGCGCGGCCGGGAGCGCCGCGACGGAGGCGGGGGCGCCGATCGACGATTCCGAGGTGACGGCCGGCATTCCGGACATCGTGATCGGCGCGCCGGATGCGCCGCTCACCCTCATCGAATACGCCTCGCTGACCTGCCCCCACTGCGCCCATTTTGCCGAAGAGATCTACCCCAAGCTCAAGGAGACCTACATCGACACCGGCAAGGTCCGCTACGTCTTCCGCAATTTCATCCTCAACCCCCTCGATCTCGTGGTCACCACGGCCGTGCGCTGCCAGCCGCAGGAGGTCCAGTGGCCGCTCATCGAGATGATCTTCGCGCGCCAGGCGGAGTGGATGCGCAATCTGCGCTCGGGCGACCGCGAGACGATCCTCTCCGACATCGCCGCGGTCTTCCGCCGCGCCGGCGTCAGCCGCGCCGACTTCGACCGCTGCATCGCCGACAAGGCGCTGCAGCAGAAGCTGATCGACGCAAACAAGGCCGCAAGCGAGCGCTACGACATCCAGGGCACGCCGACCCTGATCCTGAACGGCCGCAAGCTGCCTGCCATCGGCAGCTTCGAGGAGCTCGCGCGCGAGATCGACAGGGAACTCTCGTGAGCGGCGCTGCGGCGGCGGGCGCAATGCCGGGGTGGTCCGAGCCGTGCACTTCAACCGTCTGAAGATCGCGGGTTTCAAGTCCTTCGCCGATCCGACCGAGCTGCGGATCGAGGACGGGCTCACCGGCATCGTCGGGCCCAACGGCTGCGGCAAGTCCAACCTCGTCGAGGCGCTGCGCTGGGTGATGGGCGAGCATGCGCCCTCCACCCTGCGCTCGAAGGCGATGGAGGAGGTGATCTTCGCGGGCACGGACCGGCGGCCCGCCCGCAACATCGCCGAGGTCGCGCTCGTCATCGACAACCGCGACCGGGACGCGCCGGGCGAGTTCAACGATTCCGACGAAATCGAGATCCTGCGCCGGATCGAGCGCGACATGGGCTCGCTCTACCGCATCAACGGCCGCGAGGTGCGGGCGAAGGACGTGCAGCGCTTCTTCGCCGATGCCGCCACCGGCGCGCGCTCGCCCTCGCTCATCGGTCAGAGCCGGATCGCCGAGCTGATCCAGGCCGGACCCGCCGACCGGCGCATCGTGCTCGAGGAGGCGGCCGGCATTTCCGGCCTTTACAGCCGCCGTCGGGAGGCCGAGCAGAAGCTCTCCCATGCCGAGGACAATCTCGCGCGGGTCGCCGAGGTCATCGCCGACCTCGAGGCCCGCATCGCCCAGCTCAAGCGCGAGGCCCGCCGCGCCGAGCGCTATCGCGAGCTGTCGCGGCGGATCCGTCTGCTCGAGGCCTGGCTGCTGTGGTGCCGGCTGCGCGAGGCGGAGGCCGCCGGGATCGCCGCGCGCGAGGCGCTGACCCGCGGCGAGTCGGTGCTGGCCGCAGCCGCGCGCCGGCTGGCCGAGGCGGAGAAGGCGGCGCTTGCGGCGGATGAGGCCATCCAGCCTCTGCGCGAGGAGATGGACGCCGCGCGCGCGGCCTTGAATCGCCTTCTCCTCGAGCGCCGCACCGCGGAGGAGGAGCGCGAGCGGCTGGCCCGCGAGAGCGCGGAACTCGCCCGCCAGCGCCGGCTGCTGGCTGAGGACGTCGCCCACGAGGAGGAGCGTCTCGCCGACGCGCGCCGGAGCCTTGCCCGCCTGTCCGAGGAGATCGCGCGGCTGGACGGGCGTCTGCCCGCGCTGGCCGCCGAGCGGGGGAAGGCGGAAGCCGCGCGCGAGGCGGCACGGGCCGCGCTCGAGGAGGTCCAGCGCGCGCGCGACGAGGCGGCGCGCCGGCTGGCGGAGGCGCGCGGGCGCCGGGCGGGGCTCGAGAGCGACCTGCTTGCGCTCGCCCGCCGGATCGAGGCGATCGAGGAGGATCTCGCCGATTCCGGCCTCGAACGCCATGCGGCGGAGCTCGAGCGGCTCGATGCGGAAATTGCCGAGCGGCGGGCGGCGCTCGCGGATTGCGAAGCCGAGCTCGGGCGGATCGCGGAGGCGATCGCGGCCGCCGATGCGACGCTTGCCGATCAGCGGGAGCGGCGCAAGGCCCGCGAGGAGGAGCTGGCTGCCGCCCGCGCCCGGCGCGTCGCGGAAGAATCGGAGCATGCGGCGCTCGCCGATTCGCTGTCGCGCGCGCAGGACCGTGAACAGCCCTGGCTGCGGATCTCCGTCCCGGAAGGGCTGGAGGCGGCCGTGGCGGGCGCGCTTGCCGATCTGGCGCATCTGCCCGTCGTCGACGATGCGGGGGTGCTGCCCGAGGAGCCGGCCCTGCGCCCGCTGCCGCCCTTCGGGGATGCGGCCGAGGCGCCGGGCGGGCTCGTGCCGCTCGCCCGGCTGCTTCCCGAATGCCCGCCGCCGGCGGCGCGGCGGCTCGAGACGGTGCTGTTGTGGGAGGGCCCCGAGGAGGCCGGGCGGCTTCTCGCGCTTCAGCGGGATCTGCCCCCCGGCTGGGCGGTCGTGACCCGGAGCGGGCTTCTGCTTGCGGCCGACGGGCGGCTCGGACGGCCCGATGCGGCGGCGGAGAACGCGCGCCTGCTCGAGGCGCGCAACCGGCTTAAGGCACTCGAAGGCCGCCTCGCCGACTCGCGCCGCGCGGAGGACGAGGCCCGTCAGGCCCTCGAGGCGGCCGCGGCGGCGGAAGCGGCCGCGCGCGAGGAGCGCGAGGCGCTCGCAAGTCGCCAGCGCGAGCTGGAGACGGCCCTGCGGGAGGCCCGCAACGCCCTGCAGAAGGCGGAAGCCGCGCGCGTTCAGCTAGAGGCCCGGCGCAAGGCGGAACAGACGCGGCTCGAGGCGCTCGCGCGCGAACGGGCGGAGCTCGTCGCACGGCGCGAAAGCCTGGAGGCCGAGCGGGCGGCGCTCGCGGACGCCGGCGGGCTCGAGACCGCGCTCGCCGCGGCGGAAGAGGCGGTGCGCGAGGCGCGCGAGGCCTTCGACGCCGCCGACGGCGAGCTCAAGGCCGTCCAGCGCGAGGCCGAGGACATCGCCCGCCGGCGCGAGACGCTTCTCGCCGAGCGGAAGGCCTGGTCCGAGCGGCGCGACACCGCCACGCGCCGGCTCGAAAATCTGAAGAAGCGCGCCGAGGAGCTCGCCGCCCAGGAGGCCGCGCTCGCCCGGCGCCCGGAGGAGATCGCGGACAGGCTCGCCGAGCTCGCGCGGCTCGGCGAAGAGGCGGAACGCAGTCTGCGCGGAATCGCCGACCGGCTGTCGGCGGCCGAAGCGGCAAGGCGCGAGGCGCAGGCGACGCTGAAGACCGCCCAGGAGGAGATGGCCACCGCCCGCGAGGCGCGGGCGCGCGCCGAGGCCGAGGCCGAGCACGCCGCCCGGCGCCTCGAGGAGGTGATCCACGACATCTCCGAGCGCTTCCAGATGACGGCGGCCCAGTTCCGCACGCGCATGGCCGAACGCGAGGAGGACCTGCCGCAAGACGCGGCCGCGCTCGAGGCGGAGCTGGCCGAGGCGCGCGCCCGGCGCGAGCGGCTCGGCGCCGTCAATCTGCGCGCCGAGATCGAGATGAAGGATCTGGCCGAGCAGCTGGAGCACCTGAGCGGCGAGAAGGCGGATCTCGAGGCCGCCATCCAGCGGCTGCGCCAGGCGATCTCCAGCCTCAACCGCGAGGGCCGGGTGCGGCTTCTCGAGGCCTTCGAGGCGGTCAACCGCCATTTCGGCGAGCTCTTCGCGCGGCTGTTCGAGGGCGGGCATGCGGAGCTTGCGCTCGTCGAATCCGACGACCCGCTGGAAGCCGGGCTCGAGATCATGGCCCGTCCGCCGGGCAAGCGGCTGCAGTCGCTGTCCCTGCTTTCGGGCGGCGAGCAGACGCTGACGGCGCTGGCGCTGGTGTTTGCCGTCTTCCTCACCAATCCGGCGCCGATCTGCGTGCTGGACGAGGTGGACGCGCCGCTGGACGAGGCCAATGTCGAGCGCTTCTGCGATCTGCTCGACGAGATGGTGCGGCGCACGGGCACGCGGTTTCTGATCGTCACCCACAACGAGCTCACGATGGCGCGGATGCACCGGCTCTACGGGGTGACGATGCGCGAGAAGGGCGTCTCGCAGCTGGTGAGCGTCGATCTCGAGCGCGCCGAGCGGCTGCTGGCCGCGGAATAGGCCGCGCTGCGCCCTTGCGCGGGGTCGCGGGTGCCGCTATAAGCGCCGCGCTCCGGCGTTCGCCACGCGCGGAGCTTTCGTCGTGAAAGAAGGGGCGGCCCGGCCGGATGCGCATGGCGCAAGAGGGCATGCCGCGGCGGCCCCGCGAACAGAAGAGATCGGCCCGCCTGCGGGCCGTCGCAACGGACAGGAGCCGAAAATGCCCAAGCTCAAGACCAAGAGTGGCGCAAAGAAACGCTTCAAGCTGACCGCGACCGGCAAGGTGAAGGTTCAGCAGTCCGGCAAGCGCCACAACATGATCAAGAAATCCAACAAGCAGATCCGCAACCTGCGCGGCACCAAGGTGCTCTCGGATTCGGACGCCCGGATCGTGAAGAAGTTTCTGCCCTACGGCTGACGGAAGGCGGCGCCGCGGCAGGGGCCGCACAGGGGGCGCGGCGGTCTTGCGCCCGCTTGCCGGATGTCCCCGATCCGCCGCCGGCCGAGCCGCCGTGACCGTCCATGCGGGACGCTCAAGAACCGCCATCGCAACCGATTGACTGACGAGGAGAACCACCATGGCCCGGGTCAAGAGAGGGGTCACGTCCCACGCCCGCCACAAGAAGGTGATCAAGCTCGCCAAGGGCTATTACGGCCGGCGCAAGAACACCTACCGCACGGCCGTGCAGGCCGTCGAGCGCGCCTGGCAGTACGCCTACCGCGACCGGCGCCAGCGCAAGCGCCGCATGCGCGCCCTGTGGATCCAGCGGATCAATGCCGCGGCCCGCGAACTGGGCATGACCTATGCGCGCCTCATCCACGGCCTGAAGCTGGCCGGCATCGAGCTCGACCGCAAGGTGCTGGCGGATCTCGCCGTGCGCGATCCGAAGGGGTTCGCGTCCGTCGTCGACCGGGCGAAGGCCGCGATCGCCGGGGCCGGCGAGGCCTGAGCCGCCGCCGGGCGAGCGGGCGCATCGCCCGCCCCGCCCAGCCCGAGGGAGGAGGAGGCCGTGGCCGACGAGCTGGCATCCCTGCGCGCGGAGCTGCTGCAGCGCATCGCGGAGGCCGATGATCTCTCCGCGCTGGAGGAGCTGCGCGTGCGCGCGCTGGGCCGCAAGGGGGTGATCTCCGAGCGGCTGAAGGGCCTCGGCCGGCTTGCGCCCGAGGAGCGGCGCTCGGCCGGGGCGGCGCTCAACGCGCTCAAGGAGGAGATCGCGGCGGCGATCGCGGAGCGGCGGCGCGTGCTGGAGGAAGAGGCCCTCGCCGCCCGCCTCGCCCGCGAAAAGCTGGACGTCACGCTCCCGCCGCCGCCGATTCCCGACGGCCGGATCCATCCGGTGAGCCGGGTGATGGACGAGCTCGTCGAGATCTTCGCCGACCTCGGTTTCTCGGTGGCCGAAGGTCCGCACATCGAGGACGATTTCCACAATTTCACGGCGCTCAACATCCCGGAGCACCACCCCGCGCGGCAGATGCACGACACATTCTACTTCCCGCCGGACCCCGAAACCGGCGAGCGGCGGTTGCTGCGCACGCATACGAGCCCGGTGCAGATCCGCACGATGCTGGCGAGCCCGCCGCCCATCCGGATCATCGCGCCGGGGCGCACCTTCCGGGCCGATTCGGATGCCACGCACACGCCGATGTTCCACCAGGTCGAGGGGCTGGTGATCGACCGCGGCATCCACATGGGCCACATGAAGGGCACGATCGAGGCCTGGCTGTCGGCCTTCTTCGGTGTCGAGGACATCGAGATGCGGCTGCGCCCCAGCTACTTTCCCTTCACCGAACCGTCCGCGGAGGTGGACGTGCGCTGTCGCTTCGAAGGCGGACGGCTGATCGTCGGCGAGGGCGACGACTGGCTGGAGGTGATGGGCTGCGGAATGGTGCACCCCAAAGTACTCCGGAACTGCGGGCTAGACCCCGCGGAATGGCAGGGGTTCGCCTTCGGCGCGGGCATCGACCGGCTGGCGATGCTCAAATACGGGATGACGGATTTGCGGCCCTTCTTCGAGGGTGATCTGGACTGGATCCGCCATTACGGCTTTTCCCCGCTCGACGTGCCGAGCCTGGCAGGGGGACTGTGACGGCCATGAAGATCACGCTCGCCTGGCTCAAGCGCCATCTCGACACCGCGGCGGAGGTCGGCGAGATCGCCGGGACGCTCACCCGCATCGGGCTCGAGGTCGAGGACGTCCGCGACCCGCGCAGGCTGCTCGCGCCCTTCCGGATCGCGCGGGTGCTGGAGGCGAAGCCCCATCCGAACGCCGACCGGCTCAAGGTCTGCATCGTGGATGCGGGCGAGGGACCGGTGCAGGTGGTCTGCGGGGCTCCGAACGCCAGAGCCGGCATGAAGGGCGTGTTCGCCCCGCCGGGCGCCCATGTGCCGGGCACCGATCTGCATCTGAAGCCCACGAAGATCCGTGGCGTCGAATCGCGCGGCATGCTCTGTTCCGAACGCGAAATGATGCTCTCGGACGATCACGAGGGCATCATCGAGCTGCCGGAGGATGCCCCGGTGGGCGCCTCCTTCATGGAATATGCCGGGCTCGACGATCCGGTGATCGACATCGCCGTCACGCCCAACCGGCCCGATGCGCTGGGCGTGCGCGGGATCGCGCGCGATCTGGCGGCTGCCGGCCTCGGGACCCTCAAGCCCGGCGACATCGAGCCGGTGGCAGCCGCCTTCCGCTCGGGCCTTCAGATCCGGATCGAGGATGAGACCGCCTGCCCCGCCTTCGCCGGCCGTCTCATCCGCGGGGTGCGCAACGGCGAAAGCCCCGCCTGGCTGAAACGGCTGCTCGAGGCGGTGGGCCTGCGCCCGATCTCGGTGCTCGTCGACATCACCAATTTCATCATGCTCGACCGGGCGCGGCCGCTCCACGTCTATGACGCGGCCAAGGTCCACGGCGCCATCACGGCCCGGCGCGCCCGCCCCGGCGAGACGCTGCTGGCGCTGGACGGCCGGCGCTACACCTGTGCGGGCGGCGAGTGCCTGATCGCCGACGAGCGCGGTCCGCTCGGCTTCGGCGGGGTGATGGGCGGCGAGGAATCGGGGGTGACGGCGGAGACGACGGACGTCATCGTCGAATCCGCGCTCTTCGATCCCGTGCTCACCGCCGAGACGGGCCGGCGCCACGGCATCGAATCGGATGCGCGCTACCGCTTCGAGCGCGGCGTGGATCCCGAATCGACCCTGCCGGGCCTCGAGCTTGCCACCCGCATGATCCTGGAACTTGCCGGCGGCGAGCCGGGCGAGGTGGTGCTGGCGGGCCATATCCCCGATGCGCGGCGCCAGATCGTCTTCGATCCGGCGTTCACCGCGCGGCTCGGCGGCCTGGATCTTCCCGCATCCGAGCAGCGCCGCATCCTGGAGAGCCTCGGTTTCGGCTGGAAGGAGGCGGCGTCGAGAGAGGTGACCGTCACGGTTCCGGGCTGGCGGCCGGATGTCGAGGGGCCGGCGGATCTCGTCGAGGAGGTGCTGCGGATTGCCGGCTATGACCGCATCCCGGGCGTGTCGCTGCCGCGGGCGACGCCGGTGGCCCGCCCCATCCTGACCGCCGCCCAGAAGCGCGCGCGGCTCGCGAGGCGCCTGCTCGCGAGCCGGGGGCTCGGCGAGGCGGTGACCTGGTCCTTCATCGACGAGGAGAGCGCCCGCGCCTTCGGGGCGGAACAGCCGCTCGCGCTCGACAATCCCATCGCCCGGCATCTCAGGGTGATGCGCCCGTCGATTCTGCCCGGGCTGCTGCAGGCTGCCGCGCGCAATCTCGCCCGCGGCGCAAAGGAGGCGGGCCTGTTCGAGGTTGGTGCCGTCTACCGGGGACTCGCACCCGCCGACCAGGAGGAGGTGGCCGGCCTCCTGCGCGCCGGCCGGCGCCATCCGCCCCACTGGCGTGAAGGCGACCACCTCGTGGACGTGTTCGACATCAAGGCGGATCTCTTCGCCCTGCTCGCAGCCCTCGGCCTGCCGGCGGAGCGGCTGCAGATCGCCGAGCCGGGCCCGGCCTGGTATCATCCGGGCCGCTCGGGGCGGCTGATGCTGGGCAAGGGGCGCGTGATCGCGGAGTTCGGCGAGATCCACCCGCGCATCCTGAAAGAGCGCGATGTCGCGGTGCCGGTGGTCGCCGCCGAGCTGTTCCTCGACCGGCTGCCGGCTGAAAAGGCGAAGAAGGGCCGTGCCCGCGCCGCCTGGTCGCCGAGCCGCCTGCCATCGGTGGAGCGGGATTTCGCCTTCATCGTCTCGCGCGATGTGCGCGCCGGTGACCTCGTGGCGGCCGTGCGCAGGGCCTCGCCGCTCATTTCCGACGTTCTCGTCTTCGACCGCTACGAGGGGCCCCCGCTCGGCGAGGGCGAGGTCTCTCTCGCGCTGCGCGTGCGGCTGACGCCCGGCGAGCGCACCCTCACCGATGCCGAGATCGACGAAATCGCGCGCGCCGTGGTCGCCGCGGCCGCGAAAGCCGTCGGCGCCCGCCTGCGCGGCTGACCGCCCGCCCGTTACGGCGCGGGACTCCGCTAAGAGACCGGTAACCATCCCCCGCGATACTGGCGCATCGCGCGAACGGGATCGCGAAGGGAGCGGACGAAGGCATGCGGCCGCCGCCGGCGGCCGCCGGGCCCTCGAAGGCCGGAACGATGACGCAGGCAGCCACCGAGATGGCGGACGCGACGAGATCATCTCCGTCAGCCGGCAAGCTGCCCTTCTCGCTGCGCTTCAAGGCGTGGTGGGAGGGGTATGACCCCGTCCAGTACGCCGAGTGGCTGGAGCGCAAGGCGGCCGCGCGCGCGGCATCCGCGCCGGCCCCGGAACCCGAGCCCGAACCCGAACCCGAGCCCGAACCCGAGCCCGAACCCGAGCCCGAGGGACCGAAGGATCCGCTGCTGCCCGTCGATCCCTGGGACAAGCGGCGCGCCAGGATCGTCCAGTACATCTGGGGCGAGGGCTACTGCGGCCCGGGCGGGCCGGAGCATGTCATCTCGATGTCCAAGCTGCTTGCGCTCTCGCCGAAACAGAGCCTGCTCGAGATCGGCTCCAATCTCGGCGGCCCGGCGCGCACGCTGGCGCAGAAGTTCGGGGTCTGGGTGTCCGGCTACGAGTCCTCGCCGACGCTCGTCGAGATGGGCAACCAGATGTCCTACATGAAGGGACTGCTGAAGAAGGCCGAGATCTTCCACTACGACCCCAACACCGTGGACAAGTTCGACCGCCGCTTCGACCGGGCGCTGGCCAAGGAGACCCTCTACCAGGTCGAGAACAAGGCGCATCTGCTCACCGTCGTCGAGCAGCACATGAAGCCGGGCGGCCTGTTTCTCATCACGGACTATGTGCTCGCCGACGAATCCTGGGTGGCGACCGACGAATACCGGGCCTGGCGCGACGCCGAGGCGGAACGCCGCCGCCCCTATCTTGCGACGACGGAGGACATGATCGCGCTGCTCAAGAAGGTGCGCTTCAACATCCGCGTCAACGAGGATGTGAGCCCGCACTACATCGAGCTCATCAACGAGAGCTGGAAGGGCGCGGACAAGGTCGCCGCCGAGGTCGCCCGCGAGGAGGACGGCGAGGAACTGGTCAAGACGCTTCTGCGCGAGGCGGAATTCTGGTCGCGGCGCGTGAAACTGCTGAAGGAGGGCAAGATCCAGGTCCGCCGCATCCTCGCCAGCAAGAAGGCCGAAAAGCCGACCATGCTCTCGGACTGGTGAGCCCGCGCCCCGGCACCGCCCCCGCCGGCTACGGGCCGCAGTCCGGACCCGCCCGACCGGCGAACCCAGGAGGCGGTGATGACAGCCCCGGCGCCCGTCGTTGGCCCCGCGGCCGGCTGGACCCGCCGGTCAAGCCGGCGGGTGACGAAAAAAAGAGTGCCGGCGGGTGACGATGAACAGTGCGCGGCGGCGGACGGTAGGGAGCGCGCACCGGCGGTGACTCCCCCCAATCGCGTCGTTCGCCGGCTTGACCGGCGAACCCAGGAGGCGGTGATGACAGCCCCGGCGCCCGTCGTTGGCCCCGCGGCCGGCTGGACCCGCCGGTCAAGCCGGCGGGTGACGAAAAAAAGAGTGCCGGCGGGTGACGATGAACAGTGCGCGGCGACGGACGATAGGGAGCGCGCACCGGCGGTGACTCCCCCCAATCGCGTCGTTCGCCGGCTTGACCGGCGAACCCAGGAGGCGGTGATGACAGCCCCGGCGCCCGTCGTTGGCCCCGCGGCCGGCTGGACCCGCCGGTCAAGCCGGCGGGTGACGAAAAAAAAGAGTGCCGGCGGGTGACGCAGAGAGGCAGCTGGCGGATGACGAAAGGAGAGTGCCGGCGGATGAAGGCGCGCGCGCGCGGCCGCTCGCTCAGATGCGGCTGATCCATCCGGTCCCGGGTGCGAACCCCGGTGTCCCGGAGACCTCAGGTATCGAGGAAGCTTCTGAGCAGCCGCGAGCGGGAAGGGTGCTTCAGCTTGCGCAGGGCCTTGGCCTCGATCTGGCGGATGCGCTCGCGCGTCACCGAGAACTGCTGGCCGACCTCCTCCAGCGTGTGGTCGCTGTTCATGCCGATGCCGAAGCGCATGCGCAGCACGCGCTCCTCGCGCGGGGTGAGCGAGGCGAGCACCCGCGTCGTCGTCTCGCGCAGATTGGACTGGATCGCCGCCTCGATCGGCAGCACGGCGTTCTTGTCCTCGATGAAGTCGCCGAGATGGCTGTCCTCCTCGTCGCCGATCGGGGTCTCGAGGCTGATCGGCTCCTTTGCGATCTTCATCACCTTGCGCACCTTCTCGAGCGGCATGCCGAGCCGCTCGGCGATCTGCTCGGGCGTCGGCTCGATGCCGTACTCGTGCAGGATCTGCCGCTGGGTGCGCACGATCTTGTTGATCGTCTCGATCATGTGCACCGGGATGCGGATGGTGCGCGCCTGGTCGGCGATCGAGCGCGTGATCGCCTGGCGGATCCACCAGGTGGCGTAGGTGGAGAACTTGTAGCCGCGGCGGTACTCGAACTTGTCCACCGCCTTCATCAGCCCGATGTTGCCCTCCTGGATGAGGTCGAGGAACTGCAGGCCGCGGTTCGTGTATTTCTTCGCGATCGAGATCACGAGCCGCAGGTTCGCCTCCACCATCTCCTTCTTGGCGATGCGCGCCTCGCGCTCGCCCTTCTGCACCATCTGGACGATGCGCCGGAATTCGCCGACATGCAGCCCCGTCTCGGACGCGATCTGGCGGATCTGCTCGCGGATGTTGGCGACCGCCTCGGCCTCGCGCTCGGCGAACTTCGCCCACTTCCTGTTCTTCTTCGCAAGCCGCTCGAGCCAGCCCTCCTCGAGCTCCTGGCCCATGTATTCGGCAAGAAACTCCTCGCGCGGGATGCGGTAGGACTCGGCGAGTCTCAGCAGCTGGCCGCTCAGCTGCATCAGCCGCTTGTTCATCGCATAGAGCTTCTCCACGAGCTCCTCGATGCGCGCGTTGTTGAACTGCACCGAACGCACGAGCTCGATCAGATCGGCGCGCAGCTTGCGGTAGCGCCGCTCCTGGGCGGGGGTGAGCCCGTCCTCGCCCTGGGCGGCGGCGGCCAGCCGCGCCTCCTGAAGCCGGGCGAGCCTGGCGTAGGTCTTCGTGATCTCGTCGAACTTCGCCAGCACCTCGGGTTTGAGATGCTCCTCCATCGCGGCGAGCGACATGTTGAGGAGATCCTCCTCGTCCTCCTCGTCATCGCCGTCCTCGCCGGTTTTTTCGGCGGCCGCGGCGCCATCGCCGCCGGCCGCGCCGGAGGAGGCCGGCGCCGCGGCCCCGCTCGCCGCACCGTTCTCCTGATCCGGGCCGCCGCCGATCGTCGCCTCCAGATCGATGACGTCGCGCAGCAGCATGCGGCCCTCGTTGATGGCCTCGGTCCACTCGACCAGCGCCCGGAAGGTGAGCGGGCACTCGCACAGCCCCTCGATCATGGTGTTGCGGCCGGCCTCGATGCGCTTGGCGATGGCGATCTCGCCCTCGCGCGAGAGCAGCTCGACCGCCCCCATCTCGCGCAGATACATGCGCACGGGATCGTCGGTGCGGTCGAGGTCGGACTTCGGGGCGCTGACCTCGAAGGTGGCGTCCTCCTCGCCGGCCGCATCATCGCCCGCCGCATCCGCGCCGTCGTCGGCATCGGCCGCCTCGCCTTCGTCCGGCTCCTCCTGCTCGGCGAGCGTGATGCCCATGTCGGAGAGCATGCTCATGATGTCTTCGATCTGCTCGGAGGAAACCTCGTCCTCGGGCAGCAGCTGGTTGATCTCGTCGACGGTGATGTAGCCGCGGTCCCTGGCGCGCTTGATCAGCTTTTTCACCGCGGCATTGGTCATGTCGAGGATCGGGGCGTCGCCCTCGCCGCGCGTCTTCGTCATGGTCGCTCCGCCGCCGCTCTTTGCGTTCGCCATCTGGCCCATGTCCGTCTTCCCGTCAGCCCCGCGACCGCAGGCCCCGGCCGCAGCCGAATCAGCCGTCCGCCAGCCAGGCGCGATCGGCCGCCGTCTTCAGCGCACGCGCGATCTCCCGCCGCTCGGCGCGCACCGCCTTGAGGCGCTCCCAGAGCCGGTGGGACTCGTCTGCGTTCATGGCGGCCGTCAGCTCGGCTTCCTCCGCCTCGAGCACGAAATCGCGCACCCGCAGCTTGATCTCCTGCCAGCTGCGGCGCGCACGTTCCTCGTCCTGCGGCGTCTCCGGATCCCGGACGAGTCCGCCCGTTGCGTCAAGGCGCAGGCGGTCGAGGTCGGATCCGAAGCCGCGCTGCCTCAGATGGGCATCGAGCCGGACGGGGTCAAGCCCCGGCTCGAGATGGAGCGCCTCAAGCATGGCGTCGCGCAGCCTGTCAAGCCGCTCGTCGCCGAGCTCGAGGGCTGCGATCTCCTCGGCCTCGGCCTCCATCAGCGCCGGCCGGTCCAGCGCAAGCGCCAGCAGCCGCGCCCCGAGCCGGACCCGCTCCACGATTCCGCCGCGGGCGATCGCCGTGCGCTTGAGCGCGCTCGTCGCCGGCTGCTGCGGCATGCGCCGCTCGCGGCGGTGCCCGCGCGGTGCCGCGGGCGGACGCAGCCGGCGCCAGTAGGTGTCGCGGTAGAGCGCCGCAAGCCTGCGGTCGGCGATGGCCTCGATGCGGCGCATGAGCGATTCCTCCGCCCGCCGGCGGCGCTCCGGCGTCGACAGGTCGGCCGATCCGATCTCGATCTCCCACAGCATGTCCACGAGGGGAACCGCTCCCTCCAGAAGCCGGCGGAAGGCGGCGGCCCCCTCCCGGCGCAGGAGGGAATCCGGGTCCTCACCCTCGGGCAGCAGCACGAAGCGCAGCGACCGGCCGCCCGCAAGCAGCGGCAGCGCGCGTTCGATCACCCGGTCGGCCGCCGCGCGCCCGGCCGCATCGCCGTCGAAGCAGAAGACGGGCTCCGGCGCGAGCTTCCACGCGAGCGCAAGCTGCTCCTCGCTCACCGCGGTCCCCAGCGGCGCGACCGCGGCCGCGAACCCCGCCTCCACCAGCGCCAGCACGTCCATGTAGCCTTCGACGACGATCAGATTGCCGTCGCGGGCGGCGCGCCGGGCGCCGGCATAGTTGTAGAGCAGGCGGCCCTTGTGAAACAGCGGCCCGTCGGGGGAGTTCAGGTATTTGGCCGGATGGTCGCCGAGCGTGCGCCCGCCGAAGCCCACCACCCGTCCGCGCGGATCGGTGATGGGGAACATCAGGCGGTCGCGGAACCGCGGCAGGATGCGCCCCGATCCTTCCTCGGGCCTGACGACGAGTCCCGCCGCGACGAGCTCGTCCTCCCGGTAGCCGGCCTGGGCGAGCTCCGCGAGCAGCCGCGCCGCCGCCTCGCCGTCGGGCGCGTAGCCGAGGCGGAAGTCCGCCACCGTGGCGCGCGCGACGCCGCGGCGCTCCAGGTAAGCCCGCGCCCGGGCGCCTTCGCGCGCGGCCAGCATGCGGGCGAACTGCCGGGTCGCACGCTCGAGCAGCTCGAAGAGCCGGGCGCGCGCGGATGCGCGCGCCTCCTCGTCCGCGGAGGCGGAAGGCCGGGGCAGAGGCATCCCGGCGCGCGCGGCGAGCTCGCCTACCGCCTCGGTGAAGGACAGCCCCTCCGTCTCCTCAAGCCAGCGGATGGCATCGCCGTGCGCGCCGCAGCCGAAGCAGTGGTAGAAGCCCTTGTCCTCGACGACGTGGAAGGAGGGGGTCTTCTCCCGGTGGAAGGGACACAGGCCCTTCCATTCGCGCCCCGCGCGCTTGAGCGCGACCCTGCGGCCGATCAGGTCGACGAGCGAGATGCGGCTTCTCAGCTCGTCAAGAAAGGAGGGGGAAAACCGCATCCCGTGTGATCCCGCTCACCCGCGGCGCCCGATCCCGATCCGCCGCCGCCACGCCGCACCGGGCCGGCGCCGGCCCGCCTTCAGGACCCGGCCGCGGCGGAAAGCCGCTCCTTGACGAGGCGGCTTGCGAGCGCGAAGTCCATCCGGCCCGTGTAGCGCTCCTTGAGCGCGGCCATGCAGCGGCCGATGTCCTTGAGCCCCGCGGCCCCGAGCTCCGCGATCACCGCATCGACGGCCGCGCGCACCTCCTCTTCCGACATCTGCGGCGGCAGGAAGGAGCGGATGATCTCCACCTCCTCGCGCTCCTGATCCGCCAGCTCCACGCGCCCGCCCTCCTCATAGGCGCGGATCGATTCCTCGCGCTGGCGAATCATCTTGGTCAGGATCTCGCGGATCACGGTGTCGTCGTCGCGCTCGTCGCCTTCCGTGCGGCGGGCGATGTCGCGATCCTTGATGGCGGCGAGAATGAGGCGCAAGGTCGAGATGCGCCGGCGATCCTTCTCGCGCATCGCCGCCTTGAGCGCGTCCTGCAACTCCTGCCGCAAGCCCATGTGACCTCCCTGTGCTCAACGCGGGCGGCGCCGGCGTCCGCCGCCGCACCCCGCCGCTGCGGGCGCGGGATCATAGCCGTGCGGGCACGCCATTTCAATGAAGCCGCGGGCGGCCGAAGCCGGCTTGACGCACGGGGGTGCCTTCACTAGGTTCCCGCCAATTTGTCGAGGCGGCAGGACATGCGTGCCCGCTTCCCGCACGCCGGATGCCTCGCCCTGCCGCAACCGCTGAGGGTCGGATGTCGATGCCGGACGCGCTCAAACCAGCCAGCGCCGCACCACAGCCGCACGCCCCCGATTCCTCCCCCTCTTCCCCCCGCCGCACCGCCGTCCTCGTGCTGGAGGACGGCACCGTCTGGCCGGGCGAGGGGATCGGGCGCGAGGGCGAGGCGGAAGGCGAGCTCATCTTCAACACGGCGATGACCGGCTATCAGGAGATCCTGACGGATCCGTCCTACGCCGGGCAGATCATCGTCTTCACCTTCCCCCACATCGGCAATGTCGGCACGAATGCCGAGGACCGGGAGAGCGAGCGCGTCGCCGCCCGCGGCTTCGTGGTGCGCGAGCCGGTGTTCCCGCCGTCGAACTGGCGGGCCGAGCGGGATCTGCGGGACTGGGCGGATGATGCGGGGCTCGTCGGGATCGCCGGCATCGACACGCGCCGGCTCACCCGGCATCTGCGCGCGCGCGGCTTTCTCAACGGCGTCATTGCGCACCGGCGCGACGGCCGCTTCGATCTGGAGGCCCTGCTGGCGCGGGCGCGGGCGTTCCCGGGGCTGGCCGGCATGGAGCTCGCCCGCAGCGTCACGACGGCCGCCCCCTACGCCTTCACCGAGGGGCTGTGGAGGCTCGGCAGCGGCTTCGCGCCGGCGGGCGAACCCGCGCTTCGGGTCGTCGTCGTCGACTTCGGCGTCAAGCGGAACATCCTGCGCAACCTGGTCTCGGCGGGCGCGGCGGTGGAGGTGGTGCCCGCGACGACGGGCGCGGAGGAGATTCTCGCGCGCAAGCCCGATGCGGTGGTGCTCTCGAACGGCCCGGGCGATCCGGCGGCGACCGCGGAATACGCCGCGCCCATGATCCGCGCGCTCGTGGATGCGGGCATGCCGCTGCTCGGGATCTGTCTCGGCCACCAGCTTCTGGGACTCGCGCTCGGCGGACGCACGGTGAAGATGCACCAGGGCCACCACGGCGCGAACCACCCGGTGCTCGAGGCGGGCACGCATCGGGTCTCGATCGTCTCCATGAACCACGGCTTTGCGGTGGACGCCGATTCGCTGAAAGACGGGGGCGTGCGGCTGAAGCAGGTGTCGCTCTTCGACGGGACGCTGTGCGCGCTGGAGGCGGACGAGCCGCCGATCCTCGGCGTGCAGCAGCATCCCGAGGCCTCGCCCGGACCGCAGGACAGCTTCGGCCTGTTCGCCGAATTCCTCGCGCGCGCGGCCCGCTGGCGCGACAAGCCCTACGCGCCGCCCCGGAGCAGTCGCAGGAGCGGAATCACCTGAGATGCCGAAGCGCACCGACATCGAGAGCATCCTCATCATCGGCGCGGGCCCGATCATCATCGGCCAGGCCTGCGAGTTCGACTATTCCGGGACCCAGGCGGTCAAGGCGCTGACGGCGGAGGGCTACCGGGTCATCCTGGTCAACTCCAACCCCGCGACGATCATGACCGACCCGGAGCTTGCGGATGCGACCTACATCGAGCCGATCACGCCCGAGATCGTCACCCGCATCATCGAGAAGGAGCGCCCCGACGCCCTGCTGCCGACGATGGGCGGCCAGACGGCGCTCAACTGCGCGCTCGCGCTCCACAAGAAGGGGGTGTTGAAGCGGCTCGGCGTCGAGCTCATCGGCGCGAATGCCGAGGCGATCGAGAAGGCCGAGGACCGCGAGCTGTTCCGCGTCGCCATGGAGCGGATCGGGCTCGAGGTCCCGCGCTCGCGGGCGGTGACCTCGATGGAGGAGGCGCTGGAGGCGCTGGACGAGGTGGGGCTGCCGGCGATCATCCGCCCGTCGTTCACGCTCGGCGGCACCGGCGGCGGCATCGCCTACAACCGCGAGGAATTCGAGCAGATCGTGCGCGGCGGCCTCGACGCCTCGCCGGTGCACGAGGTGCTCGTCGAGGAATCGGTGCTCGGCTGGAAGGAATACGAGATGGAGGTCGTCCGCGACCGCGCGGACAACTGCATCATCGTCTGCTCCATCGAGAACGTCGATCCCATGGGCGTGCACACCGGCGATTCGATCACGGTCGCGCCCGCGCTCACGCTGACGGACCGCGAGTATCAGGAGATGCGCAACGCCTCGATCGCGATCCTGCGCGAGATCGGGGTGGAGACCGGTGGCTCCAACGTCCAGTTCGCGGTCGATCCCCGCACGGGGCGCCAGCTCGTGATCGAGATGAACCCGCGGGTGTCGCGGTCCTCGGCGCTCGCCTCCAAGGCCACGGGCTTTCCGATCGCGAAGGTCGCGGCGCGGCTGGCCGTCGGCTACACCCTCGACGAGATCATGAACGACATCACGGGGGTCACCCCGGCGTCCTTCGAGCCCACCATCGACTACGTGGTGACGAAGGTGCCGCGGTTCACCTTCGAGAAGTTCCCGGGCGCGGAACCCGTGCTCACCACCTCCATGCGCTCGGTGGGCGAGGCCATGGCGATCGGCCGCAATTTCCCGGAAAGCCTGCAGAAGGCGCTGCGGTCGCTGGAAACCGGGCTCGACGGCCTCGACCCCGTCGCCATCGAGGGCCTGGATCCCCGCTCTCCGGACAGGGACCTCGTGCTGGCCGCGGTCGCGCAGCCGGCGCCCGACCGGCTGCTGAAGCTGGGCGAGGCCCTGCGGCTCGGTTTCGGCATCGACGAGCTCGCCCGCGCGAGCGGCATCGATCCCTGGTTCATCGCCCAGATCAAGCGGATCACGGATGCCGAGCGCGCGCTCCGGGACAGCGGCCTGCCCGCGGATCCCGACCGGCTCCGCGCCTTGCGCCAGCTCGGGTTTTCGGTGCGCCGGCTGGCGGAGCTGTCCGGCACGCCGGAGGACGAGGTGGTCCGCCGCGTGGCGGCCGCCGAGGCGGGATTCGTGTTCAAGCGCGTGGACACCTGCGCCGCCGAGTTCGAGGCCCGCACCCCCTATCTCTACTCCTCGGTCGAATCGCCGATCCTGCAGCTCGGAGAGGGCGGCACCACCACGGCGCTTCCCCCGGAGGACGAGGCGCGTGTCAGCGACCGGCGCAAGGTCGTGATCCTGGGCGGCGGCCCGAACCGCATCGGCCAGGGCATCGAGTTCGACTACTGCTGCTGCCACGCCGCCTTCGCGCTTGCCGAAGAGGGCGTCGAAAGCATCATGATCAACTGCAATCCGGAGACGGTCTCCACCGACTACGACACCTCCGACCGCCTCTATTTCGAGCCGCTGGCCGGCGAGCACGTGCTCTCCGTCATCGAGGCCGAGCGCAGCCGCGGCGCGCTGCTCGGCGTCATTCTGCAGTTCGGCGGTCAGACGCCGCTCAAGCTCGCCAAGACGCTGGAGGCGGCCGACGTGCCGGTGCTGGGGACTAGCCCGGATGCCATCGACTGCGCGGAGGACCGCGACCGCTTCGCCGCAGTTCTCGCGGAGCTGGGACTGAGGCAGCCGGCCAACGGCATCGCCCGCTCGGTCGCGGAAGCCGAGGCCGTGGCCGAGCGCATCGGCTATCCGGTGCTGCTGCGGCCCTCCTACGTGCTCGGCGGGCGGGCGATGGAAATCGTTCACGACCGCGCCGAGCTCCAGCGCTACATGCGCGATGCGGTGCAGGTCTCCGGCGCCAATCCCGTGCTCGTCGACCGCTATCTGAAGGATGCGACCGAGGTGGACGTGGACGCGCTGGGCGACGGCGAGGACGTCTATGTCGCCGGGATCATGGAACACATCGAGGAGGCGGGCATCCATTCGGGCGACTCGGCCTGCTCGCTGCCGCCGTTCTCGCTGACGGAGGACGTCATCGAGCAGATCGTGGAGGCGACCGGCAGGCTCGGCCGGCGGCTCGCCGTCAGGGGCCTCATGAACGTGCAGTTCGCGGTCAAGGACGGCGAGGTCTTCGTGCTCGAGGTGAACCCGAGGGCGAGCCGCACCGTGCCCTTCGTCTCGAAGACGATCGGCGTGCCGCTCGCGAAGATGGCGGTCAAGGTGATGCTGGGCGCGCGCATCCGCGACCTGGACCTGCCCGAGCGGCCGTGGGATCCGGCCCGGCTCGGCCATGTCGCGGTCAAGGAATCGGTCTTCCCCTTCGCGCGCTTCCCCGGCGTGGACGTGCTGCTCGGCCCGGAGATGAAGTCGACGGGCGAGGTGATGGGCATCGACCGCGACTTCGCCCGCGCCTTCCTGAAGAGCCAGCTGGCGGCGGGCGTGCGGCTGCCGCAGGCGGGGCTCGTGTTCATCTCCGTGAAGGACGCCGACAAGCCGGGCGCGCTCGCCATCGCGCGCGAGCTCGTGGAGATGGGCTATGCGCTCATCGCGACGAGGGGCACCGCGCAATACCTGACCGCGCACGGCGTGCCGACGGCGGTGGTCAACAAGGTCGCCCAGGGGCGCCCCCACATCGTGGACTACATGAAGGACGGCAAGATCGACCTCATGTTCAACACCACCGAGGGCGCGCAGTCCATCCGCGACTCCTACGAGATCCGCCGCACGGCGCTGATGGAGGGCATCCCCTATTACACCACCATGGCCGAGGCGCGCGCGGCGGTGACGGCGCTCAAGGTCCTGCGCGAAGGCGGGCTCGAGGTGCGCCGGATCCAGGACTATGCCGCCGCCCCGGCTTGATCGCGCGGGCGGCGCCCCTATACTTGATGGCGCTCGTGAAGCTTGATTTGGGGCCGCGCCTCGGCTAAGGGCGCGGCGCTTCCGATCACCGCGGCCCGATCGCCGCGGCGCCGGTCGTCCCGCGAAGGGGCGGTGCGCCGCAGCGGTGGTGATCGTCTGACGGTTGCGGGCGCGAGCGATGCCGCGATCCCCTTCGGGGCACGCGGCCGAGGGAAGGATGACGGACGCGATGACGGAACGGATTCCGATGCTGCCTTCCGGCTACGAGGCCCTCAAGGCCGAGGTGCATCGCCTGAAGAACGTGGAGCGGCCCGCGGTGGCGAAGGCGATCGAGGAGGCCCGTGCACATGGCGACCTCTCCGAGAACGCGGAATACCACGCCGCCAAGGAGCGTCAGGGCCTGATCGAGGCGCGGCTCATGGAGCTCGAGGACCGCCTTGCGCGGGCGACCGTGATCGATCCGTCGGAGTTCTCGGGCGACAAGGTGATGTTCGGCGCCACCGTGACCCTCGTCGACGAGGACGACCGCGAGGTCGTCTACCAGATCGTCGGCACGGAGGAGGCGGACGTGAAGGCCGGGCGCATCTCCTATACCTCGCCGCTGGCACGCGCGCTCATCGGCCGCAGGCTCGGCGACGAGGTCGAGGTGCACACGCCGTCCGGCGAAAAATACTACGAGATCACGAAGATCGAATACCGCTGAGGCCCCGGCACCGTCCGGCCCTTGGCACCGGCCCCGTGCTCGCCTAGGCTGCTGCGGCCGGTCGCGGCGCGAGCGAACACGGGCGAAGGGAACGGGCGATGCTGCGCTTCATCCTCAACATCCTCTGGGTGATCTTTGGCGGCTTCCAGATGGCGGTGGGCTGGTGGCTCGCCGGCCTCGTATTCGCGATCTCGATCATCGGCCTGCCCTGGGCGCGGGCGGCCTTCACCATCGGCCTGTTCACGCTGTGGCCGTTCGGAAGCGAGGCGGTGGACCGCGAGCTCGTGACCGGCCGCGAGGACATCGGCACCGGGCCCCTGGGCGTGATCGGCAATGTCGTCTGGTTCCTGCTCGCCGGCTGGTGGCTCGCGCTCGGCCACATCCTGTTCGCGCTCGGTTATGCGATCACGATCATCGGGCTGCCGTTCGCCTGGATCCATCTCAAGCTCATTCCCATCACGCTCGCCCCCATCGGCAAGACGATCGTGCATGAGCGCTGAGGGGGACTGGCCAAGTGTCGGGCGTGCTGCTATTGTCGCGATGGCCGGGGCGAGCGGCCGCCCGCGTCGCCGATGCCGGGTCGAGGCGCGGGAGCCGGAGACGGACGGCACGAGAGGTTCGCCAAGGGACGAAGGAGAGGGCATGATGAAGAGGATTTTCGGCACTGCGAGAACCGCCGGCACGGTGATGGTGCTGGGCCTGCTGCTCGGTGCCTGCACGGCCGAGCTGTCGGATCAGGATCGCCAGCTGCTGACCGATGCGCGCAACGCGGCCCAGCAGGCCGCCGATGCGGCCAAGGCGGCGCAGCGCGCGGCCGAGAACGCGGCCCGCAGCGCCCAGGCGGCGGCGTCCCAGGCGGAAGCCGCGGCCAACACGGCGAACGCCGCGGCCGAGCGCGCCTCGCGCATCGCCGAGCAGATCGAGCAGAATTTCAACCGCCGTCTGCGCAAGTAGCGGGCAGCGGAGGACGCCGCGGGCGGACGCCGCGGCGGCGGACGAACCGGGCGCCCGGGCGGGTCACCGTCCGGGCGCCCTTTCGCCTTGGGAGCCGGGTCCGGCGCCGGGGCCGCCACTGAGCGCGGTCGCGGCGGCCGCATCCCCGCCCCAGAAGGCCGCGATCTCGCGGGGCGCAAGCGGCGGGCTCACCGGCTCGGGGATCCCGGCGCGCGCCGCCGCCGCCGTCTCGACCGCCGCCCAGTCGATCTTCGCCAGAAGCGCCGCCGGAAGCGCGGCCTTGAGGAGAGCCGCCGCATCGAGCAGGGGATCGTCCGGCATCGGCCTGCCGGCATCCAGCATCCGCTGCTGGAGCGGCGAGGGCGCGATCTCGACGTATATCCGCCCGTCGTTCGGATCCACCCCCACCATCATCGGCGCATCGATGATCCGCACGAGATCGCCGCGCCGCGCCTCGCGGAACAGCATCTCGATGTCCGCCGGTGCAAGCCGGATGCAACCGCGGCTGACCTGCCTGCCGATCGACAGCGGCCTGTTCGTGCCGTGGATGAGGTAGGAGGTCTCCCCCAGCCGCAGCGCGAAGGCGCCAAGCGGATTGTCGGGGCCGGGCGGCACGAGGGCGGGAAGCTCCGGATTCTCGCGCCGGTGCTCCGGCGTCGGATACCAGGCCGGGCTCGCCACACGCGCCGAAATCCGGATCTCGCCCAAGGGGGTCGCGAGCCCTTCGCGGCCGAGCGAGACGGGAAAGACATGCCGCAATCCGCCGCTGTCGTCGTAATGGAAGAGCAGCAGGAAGGCGCGGTTGATCACGATCCGCGCACCATGCGCGAGGGGCACGACATGGCGGGTGGGAATGCGGATCACCCGTCCTTCCGGTGGCACCCAGGGGTCGACGTCCGGATTGGCGGCGCGCAGCGCCATGTAGCCCACGTCATAGCGGGCGGCGAGCTGGATGAAGGTGTCCTCGCGCGCGAGCCGGTGCGGCACGACCTCGCCCATGACCAGCCCGCGTACCGCGGGTGGACTGGCCGCCGCGGCGGGGCCGGCGCCCCGGACGAGCGCAAGCACCAGCAGCGCCGCCGCGATCGCGGCCGCCCGGCCCGCGTCCGCCATCCGCATCGAAGACAGCCGCATCGGCATCTTTCCTCCGCCAATTCCGCCGGTCGCTAACACGGGACGGGCCCGCGCGCCAAGCATCGCCGGCGCCCGAGGCATCAGGCCGCCCGGAGCCCGTGGTGCTGGCATGTGATTTGCTTTGCCGGAACCGGGCCATGCGCGGCGATGTGTGCCGTTGCCATCCGGACCGCGGGAAAGGGACAAGAGGATGAAGACGGGATCGAGGTTGCAGCTTCTCGCATGCGTCATCCTGGCCGGGCTCGCGGCGGGCTGGGTCGCGGCGGCTTCGGCGGCGCCCTCCCGGCTCAAGGATCTCGTCCAGGTCGAGGGCGTGCGCGAGAACCAGCTCGTCGGCTACGGCCTCGTGGTGGGCCTCAACGGCACGGGCGACACCCTGCGCAACGCGCCGTTCACCGAGCAGAGTCTGGAGGCGATGCTGGTGCGCCTCGGCGTCAACACCCGCGACGCCCAGAACATCAAGACGGACAATGTCGCGGCCGTCATGGTCACCGCCGATCTGCCGCCATTCGCCCGTCAGGGCCAGCGCATCGACGTCAATGTCGCGGCCATGGGCGATGCCAGCGATCTGCGCGGCGGCGTGTTGCTGGTGACCCCGCTCATGGGCGCGGACGGCGAGGTCTATGCGGTCGCCCAGGGCCCGATCACGGTCGCGGGATTCTCCGCCCAGGGCCAGGCCGGCGGCATCACCCAGGGCGTGCCCACCTCCGGGCGCATCGCGAACGGCGCGATCGTCGAGCGCGAGATCCCCTTCGACTTCTCGTCCATGCAGCGGGTGCGGCTCGCCCTGCGCAATCCCGACTTTACGACCGCCGACCGCATCACGCGCACCATCAACGCCGCGCTCGGCGCGCCGGCCGCGCGGATGCTGGATGCGGCGACCATCGAGCTCATGCGCCCGCCGAGCTTCATGGGGTCGGCGGCCGAGCTCATCACCCGCATCGAGCAGCTCACCGTCGAGCCCGACTTTCCGGCCAAGGTGGTCATCGACGACCGCTCCGGCGTGATCGTGATCGGCGCGGACGTGCGCATCTCCGAGGTCGCCATCGCCCAGGGCAATCTCACCATCCGCGTGATGGAGACGCCGCAGGTCTCCCAGCCCGGCGCGCTCTCGGGCGGCCAGACCACGACCGTGCCCCGCACGAACATCTCGGTGGACACCGGCGAAGGCCGGCGCATGGCGGTGCTGCAGACGGGGGTGACGCTTCAGGATCTCGTCGACGGCCTCAACGCGCTGGGCGTCGGCCCGCGGGACATCATCTCGATCCTGCAGGCGATCAAGGCGGCCGGCGCGCTCCAGGCCGAGATCGAGATCATCTAGGGGAGACGCGCGGACATGACGGAAGCCCTCGCCGCCCTGCCCGGCCCGATCCCGCCGGCACCCGCGCCGCACGGCCAGCCCCGCAGCGCCCGCGAGGCCGCCCGGGCCTTCGAGGCCGTGTTCCTGCAGGAGATGCTCAAACCCATGTTCGCCGGCATCGGCCAGGATCCGCTCTTCGGCGGCGGCGGCGAGGCCGAGATGTACCGCGACTTTCTGGTGGATGCGCTGGCCAGAGCGCTGGCCGAGGCCGGCGGCATCGGGGTCGCGAAGGCCGTCGAGGGCGAGATCGCCCGGCTCCGCGGCGGGGATGAGGCGGGCGCACCGGCGGATGCGGGGCTTGCGGCCTATCGCCGGGCGGCGGCGCTCGGCGGCATCACGGCAAGGGAGAATGGATCATGACGGACGCACGACCCGAACATCCGGCCGATGTGCTGCTGCGGCTCGCGGGCGAGCTGAGGCGCGTGATGGCCGAGGAGACCGCGATCCACCGGGCCGGGCGGCCGCGCGAGGCCGACACCCTCATCGCCGAGAAGACCCGGCTTGCCGAGGAGTATCGCGCCGCGGCGAAAGCCCTGCAGCAGGACGAGGCCTGGCTGAAGGATCCGGCGCGCGCGGACGCCCGCCGCCGCCTGAGGGAGGAGCTCGACCGGCTTGCAGCCGACATCGACCGCCACGCCCGCACGATCCAGCGCTATCGCCTGCTCACCGAAGGCGTCGTGCGCGCGGTGGCCGAGGAGGTCGAGCGCCGCCGCACCCCGTTCAGAGGATACGGCCCGGCCGCGGCACGCCGGCCGGCCGCGGGCTCGCTCGCCCTCGACGAACGGCTCTAGCCGCCGCCCGGTCGGTCGGGTCTGGCTGTGCGGGAAGCCGCGGGCCTCAGGCCGCGGCCGTCACCACCCGGTTGCGGCCCTGGGCCTTGGCCTCGTAGAGCGCCATGTCCGCCTGGTCGATGAGGGCCGCACCCGTCTGGATGTCGGGACCGAGCGTCGCGAGCCCGAGGCTCGCCGTCACCGGTATCCGCTCGCCCGAGCTCAGCTCGAAGGGCTTCTCCGCCACGACCTCGCGCAGCCGCTCGGCGATGCGGGCCGCCTCCTCGAGGCGGGTGTCGGGCAGGATGATGACGAATTCCTCGCCGCCATAGCGCGCCGCCAGATCGACGCCGCGGATGTTGCGGCTGATGCGCTGGGCGAATTCGTGCAGCACCTCGTCGCCCGCGGCATGGCCGTAGCGGTCGTTGATCTGCTTGAAGTGGTCGAGATCCATCATGATGAGCGACAGCGGCTTGTTGCGGGCGCGGGCGATGCGCAGCTGATTGTCCAGATGGCTCGTCATGTAGTGGCGGTTGTAGAGCCCCGTGACCGCATCCGTCGTCGCAAGCTGCATCGACAGATGGAAATTCTCCCACAGCCGGTCGGCATAGCGCTTGCGCTTCAGATTGGTGCGCACGCGGGCCATGAGCTCGAGCTGGTCGACGGGCCGGATCAGATAGTCGTTCACGCCCATTTCGAAGGCGCGCACGAGCTGGCGCCGCCCCTGCTCGCTCTCGTCGACGATGACGAGGATGGGCACGCGCCTCGTCTCGTCGTAGGATCTCAGACGCGAGCAGATCCACAGCCCGTCGGTCTCCTCCATCGCCAGCGAGACGATGATGAGGTCGAAGTTCTTCTCCCGCGCGCGCTCGGCGACGTCTTCGCCCCCCGAGGACAGGTGCACGGTGGCGATCTCCTGCAGCGCCCGGGCGATGCGCGCGGCCGACTTCGGCTGGTCGTCGACCACGAGGATCTGCGTGTTGGAGGGATCGAAAACCTCCTCCTTCTGCTCCTCCGTCTTCATCCCGAAGGCCTGGCTCGTGCGTTCGCGGTTCCTGAGCTCGTCCACCATGACTTTGAGGCGCACGAGAGAGCGCACGCGCGCAAACAGTGCCGTGTCGTCGACCGGCTTGGTGAGGAAGTCGTCGGCGCCGGCCTCGAGCCCCGCGATCCGGTCGGAACGCTGATCGAGCGCCGTCACCATCACCACCGGGATGTGGGCGGTGGCCGCGTCGGCCTTGATCCGGCGACAGACCTCGTAGCCGTTCATGCCGGGCATCATCACGTCGAGCAGCACGATGTCCGGATGCTCGCGCTGGACGATCTCGAGCGCCGCCGGACCGCTGGTCGCGGTCAGCACGTCGAAGTACTCGCTGGAAAGCTTCGCCTCCAGCAGCTTGACGTTCGGCAGAACGTCATCGACGACGAGAACGCGTGCTGTCATCAGTCCTCTTCGCCAAGGAAGCGGCGCACGGTGGCCAGAAAGTCGGTCACGGAGATGGGCTTGGCGATGTAGGCCTCGCAGCCGCCCTCGCGGATCTTCTCCTCGTCGCCCTTCATGGCGAAGGCGGTCACCGCGACGACCGGGATGTGGCGCAGCTCGTCATCCTCCTTGATCCACTTGGTCACCTCCAGCCCGGAGACCTCCGGCAGCTGGATGTCCATGAGGATCAGGTCCGGCTTGTGCTCGCGGGCGAGATCCAGCGCCTCCAGGCCGTCGCTGGTCTGGATCGTCTCGTAGGAATGCGCCTCGAGGAGGTCGCTGAAGAGCTTCATGTTGAGCTCGTTGTCCTCGACGATCAGGATCTTCTTCGCCATCGGACCGCCCCGGTCGGTTCCGCCTTGCCGCCGCCGCACATCCCGCCTCGGCGGCAGCGTATTCGTCGTCTCCTAATGAATAGTTATCCCCGTTTCCTTCGTCGAATGCAAGAAACGATCCGCGTGGTTGTCACCTTGGGAAATTCCTGCACGGTCAGGAATTTCCCGCTCGTCGCGGAAAATCGCGGCCGCGAGTGCCGGAATCGCCGTCTTGCGCGCCATGCGGCCCGTGCGGTTTGTGCCGCCGGCCGCCGGCGATGCCGGCACGGTTATTGCTTGTCCCGTGCTGAAGCGGGTCGCCGAGGCGCGCGGACAAGAGGAAGGTGAGGACCGTTGCGATGAACATGCTCTCCCGGATTCCGACCATGGCGGCGCGGGCGCTGCCGCTTGCGGACCCTGCCGCGGCGGCCGCGCTGCGGGCCGAGGCGGGCGGCGGGCGGCTCGCCGTCCCGCCCGATCTCATCGCGCGGTTTCTCGCCTACGCGAAAGCGGCCGAGCAGGCGCTTGCCGAGCGCGAGGCGCGGATCCGCCGCCTCGAGTCGCTGGCCATGACGGACGAGCTGACGGGCCTGCTCAACCGCCGCGGCCTCCTGCAGTTCCTGCAGCGCGCCCTCGCCTCGGCCCGCCGCCACCGCGAATCCGGCGTGCTGGGCTATCTCGATCTCGACGGCTTCAAGGCCATCAACGACACCCACGGGCATGCGACCGGCGACCGCGTGCTGCGCCATGTGGGGCGGCTCGTGCGGATGCAGACGCGGCTGGAAGATGCGGCCGCGCGCGTCGGCGGCGACGAGTTCGTGGTGGTGCTCGCCCGCTGCAGCCCGCGCGCCGGCGCCCGCCGCCTCCAGCGCCTGAGATCGACCCTCGCCCATCAGCCGCTGCGGCTCGGCGAGCGCCGCATCCGGGTCTGCGCCAGCATCGGCATCGTGCCCTTCGACGGCGACAGCGAACTCGAAGAGCTCCTGCGCGAGGCCGACGCCGCCATGTATGCCGACAAGAAGCTAAGAAGCCGGCGCGCCGGCTGAGCGGCCGGCCCGCCCCCTCGGCCGGCGGCCCAGCAGCAGGTGATGCGCCGCGACGATGCCGGCGGCGAGCACCCAGGCCGCCGCGGACAGCGCAAGCCAGCCGTCGCCTTCGCCCGCGAGCGCCGCCATCCGTGCACCCGCCGCCAGCGAAACCAGTGCCGCCACGACCTCGGCCGGGGCTCCGAGCTCCGCGATCGGGGCGATGCGCTGGAGCCTGAGCTGCAGGCTTGCGGTCGCCGCCAGCACGCCCAGCCCGCCCACGAAGGCGGGATGCAGCATCACCAGCGCCGCATGCCCCGCGCCCGCATCGCCCGCCCGCCACATCAGCCCCGTCGCGACCCAGCCCAGCCCCAGGCCGAACAGCCGCACACGGCGCAGGCCGAGCGCCGGACCCGGCCGCCACGCGAGCATGCGCAGGACCACCGCGGCCGCGGCGGCCATGGCCGCGGATCGGGCGAGCGGGGCGACGCCCGCAAGCTCGCCCGCCAGCCACAGGGCGAGCGCGGCCAGCATCGCCGTCTCGAGACGGCCGTCCAGCGCCCCCATGGCGCGGGGCAGCCCCCGCTTCTGCCGCGCGCCGTTGACGGCCGCCGCCGCCAGCCGGCCGCCCATCGTCAGCATCATCGCGATCACCGCGCCGGCGGCCAGCAGAAGCCCGGCGGGCTCCAGGGCGGGCGCCACGACGGCACCCAGCACGAAGACCGTCTCGGCGATCCCGAGCAGCAGCAGCGGCGCCGCGATGAGCCGGTTGCGCCAGCGGGTGTCCCGGCGCAGGAAGGGCGGCGCGGCATCCGCCGCCAGCGCCACCGGATAGGCGAGCGTCAACGCCAGCCAGAGCGCGGGCGCACCGAAACAGGCGGCCAGCACCGCCGCGCGCCCCGCAAGCCAGGCGAGCCCGAGCGGTGCGAGATCGGCCGGCTTCCTGACGCCGACGAGATAGGCGCCCATCAGCCCCGGCGCGAAACCGAGCAGCAGCTCGTGGCCGTGCCAGAGAGCAAGCGCGGGCGGCGCGACGAGGCCTGCCCTCACCCCCGCCGCGCCCGCCGCCACCACCGCCGCGTAGAGGAAAAGCAGCGCGAAGGCCGCACCCGCCGGCCGTATGCGGCGCGCCGCCGCGGCGCGGGAATCCCCGGCCGGTCCCGCCATCACGCGGCCGGCGGCGGCCCGTCCGCCCGCTCAGGCATGGGCGGTCTCGGCCAGGATCGTCTCGGCGTCCCGACCATAGACCTCCTGGTAGCGCAGGAAGCGCGTGGTGAAGCGCCCGGTGCCCTGGGTGGCGCTGCGCACCTCGCCCACCAGCGCCGGCAGCGCCCGGCCCGGCAGCTCCGCCTTCAGGATCTCCCAGCCCTCATGATCGGGATCGCGGGCGAAGCCCTGGATCTGGCCGTGCAGCTGCGAGATCCGCGGATTGAGCGCACCGGAGAAGGCGTCGGGGATCTCGAATGCCACCGCGTAGATGGGCTCGAGCAGCACCGAACCCGCCTCCTTGACCGCCTCGCGCACACCCATCATGCCGGCGATCTTGAAGGCCATGTCGGAGCTGTCCACGGAATGGTGCTGGCCGTCGTAGAGGGTGACGGCGACATCCACGACCGGAAAGCCGAGCGGCCCCTGCTTGAGGCCCTCCTGCATGCCGGCTTCCACCGCGGGAATGAACTGCCGCGGGATGGCGCCGCCGTGGATGGTCTCCTCGAACTGGAAGCCCGAGCCGCGCGGGGCGGGTTTCAGGCGGAACTTGATGTCCGCGAACTGCCCGGCCCCGCCCGTCTGCTTCTTGTGGCGGTAATGCTTGTCGACCTCGCGGGCGATCGTCTCGCGGTAACTCGGCTGTGCGACGCCCAGATCCACCTCGATCCCGAAGTCCTTCTCCAGGATCTCGGCGACCCTGCGGAAGTGCAGATCGCCCTGGCCCTCGAGGATCAGCGCCCCGCTTTCCTCGTCATGGACGACCTTGAGCGAGCGGTCGTCGCCCGCCAGCCGGGCCAGCGCCTCGCCGAGACGCACCTCGTCCTTGGCGTGGCGCGCGGCGATCGTCACGCGGGCGAGCGGCGGCAGCACCGGCACCGGCCGCCGAAGCTCGACCGGCCCGCCCGGCCCGTAGGCCGCGCCGGCGAGAAAGGCGTCGGTCTTGACCAGCCGGCCGACCTGGCCCTCCTCCAGCGCCGGCACCACGCCGGCGCCGTCGATCGCGGTGATCTGCCCGATCTTGGCGCCGGCGATCTCCTTGCCGGTCGCGATCGATCCCTTGAGCGCGCGCACGACAAGCACCTTGCCGAGATGCCGCTCCTGATGCGCGTGAACGACGCCGAGAACCGCCTCCTCGTGCCAGCGCTGCGCCCGGCTTTCGGCCGCCTCGGGCGTCTCGTGCCGGAGCGCCTTCATGAGGCGTCTGAGCCCGACGCCCTCGCCCGCGGCACCGAAGAGCACGGGCAGCGCCCGGTCCTCCTTCAGCACCCGCGCGCACAAGGCATAGAGCGCATCCGAAGGCGGCGCCTGGTCCTCGATGAGCTGCTCGAGCAGGAAGTCGTCGAAATCCGCCAGCGTCTCCAGCAGCTCCTCGCGGGCCTGCTCTTCCGCGGGCTTGAGGTCCTCCGGCACCTCCACCAGCTGGGCCGGCTGGCCCGGGCGGTAGCGCCAGGCGCGCTCGGAAATGAGGTCCACCGCGCCGACCACCCTGTCACCCTCGCGCACGGGGATCTGACGCAGCAGCAGCGGCCGCTTCGAGAAGTGCTGCAGCGCGGCGACGAGATCCGACAGCCGGTCCTCGGCTTCCGTGATGCGGTTGATGAAGAGGACCGCCGGGATGTGCGCGTCCTCCACCATCCGGATCGCCGGCGCGACGAGCACCGCCGCGTTCGGATCCGGCGGTGCGACGATGAGCGCCACGTCGGCGAACTGGAGGGCATCCAGCGCATGCTGGGCGAGATCCACGAGCCCGGGCGCATCCAGCAGCACCCAGGGATCGCCGAGATGCGAGAAGGCGTAGATCCCGAGCGGCCCGCTCTCCTCCCGCTTCACATGGGGATCCTCGAGCCGGGCCAGCGCCTCGGCCAGCGTCGTCTTGCCGACACCGCCGGGCCCGATGACCGCCGCCACCCGCGTGCCATGCGCTGACGCCATGATCCGTCTCCCTCACCCGTCGATCGCGCGCATGCCTTCCGCCGCGCGCTCCTATCTTGCCGCCATACTGCCAACAGCCGCCGGGCGCTGGCAAGCGCCCCGGGGCTCAGCGCAGCCGCACGAGGGGGACGCGCGCGACGAGGCGGGCGAGCGCGCCGAGCCGCCGCTCGACGACCTCGTTGACCAGGGCGGCGGCGGCGGGCTCGACCTCGAGCACGAGATGCGCGTCCGTGCAGCGCAGCGCGCTCGCCTCGAGCGGACCCGGCGTGCCGGCGGCAAGCCGCTGGGCGAGTCGCAGGGCCAGCCCCGCGATCCGCGCCCGACGGGCGGCGTCCTCCGGCACGAGCCGCCGTGCGCGGCGGGGGAAGAGCTCGTCCTCGTCGCCGCCATAGAGTGCGTTCATCACGAGCGCGAGCCAGGCGCGCTCACCGTGATCCACGCCGACGAAATGGCCCGCGAGCACCTCCAGCATCGCCCGCTCGGCCCGGAAGTCGGGATGCGCATGCCAGGCGACGTCGGCGAGCACCGCCGCAGCGCCGACGAGGCGGGATTCCGCCGCCTCGAGCACCACGGGACCCGAGGGTGCGAACAGCGGATCGATCCAGCGCCGCAGCAGGGCCGCCGGCGTGCCGAAGCGGCGGTTGGCGCGGGCCAGCACCTCGCAGGCCGCGATCAGCGGATCCTTCGCGCGCAGCCGCCGCGGCAGCTGCGCGTAGATCAGCCCCTCGCGCAGGCCGTAGGCCGAGACCACGAGGCGGTCGGGGCGCAGGAATGTCAAAAGCTCGCTCAGAACCGCGGCCGCCTGGGGCAGCACCAGCGCGCGCGAGGCGGCGATCCCGGGGATCTGGGCGAGGCTTTCCGGTTCCTGACGCGCGACGAGATCGGCCAGCTCGCACGCGCGCTCCGCCTCCACGCAAAACCCGTGGAGAATCGGCAGCACCGCCCGTTCCTGAACCATCATCACCCGCGCCAGCGCCCGCCATGCGCCGCCGACGACATAGAAGGCGCCGCCGGCGGCCCGGCCCGCCCAGTCGCGGTGGGGGGCGAGCGCCGCCCGCGTCGCCTCGCGCACAGGCGCGATCTCGCCTCCGAAGGCGCCGCGCAGCCTGAGCGAGCCGATGGGCAGCGAGACCTGCGCCGCCACCGCGCCGGACGCGATCGCCGCCAGCTCGAGGCTGCCGCCGCCGAGATCGCCCATCACCCCGCGCCCGTGCGGGAAGGCCGAGATGACTCCCAGGGCCGAAAGCTCCGCCTCGCGCGCGCCGGACAGGACGGACAGCGCGATGCCCGTCTCGCGCGCGACGAGCTCAAGGAAGGCCTCGCCATTTTCCGCTTCCCGCACGGCCGCCGTCGCCACCGCCTCGATGGCGTGCACGCCCATCTCCCGGCACAGCAGGGCGAAGCGCCTGAGCGTCGCGAGCGCCCGCGCGATCGCCTCGTCCTCCAGCCGGCCCGCCGCACCGACGCCGCGCCCCAGCCCGCACAGCACCTTCTCGTTGAACAGCACCCGGGGGTGGCGTTCGAGCCCCTCGAAGACGACGAGGCGCACGGAATTGGATCCCACATCGATGACGGCGATCGGCTCGCGGGCGGGCCCGGCCTCGATCGGGCCTTCCGGCTGCGGGCCGGCTGCGGGCGCATCGAGAGCCGGCTCGCGGCGGTCCGCCATCAGCGCCGGTCCCGGTCCTGCGGGCCGGCGGGCGGGGGCGCCATCGCGGGCACGTCCAGCGGCGCCGGCCGGTGGGTCTTGAGCCCGCTGCCGCGGCCCGACAGCGAGGGATTGTGCATGAAGTACTCATGGGCGCTGAAGGGCGCATCACCCGGCTCCAGCCGCCGGTAGCTTCCGTCGGCCTCGAGGCGCCAGGACTGCAGATTGTCCTTCAGATTGGCGACCATCACCTGGCGCAGGATCTGCTCGTGGACGGTGGGGTTCTCGATCGGCACGAAATGCTCGACGCGGCGGTGGAAGTTGCGCTGCATCCAGTCCGCGGACGAGATGAACACCTTCGCCTTCTCGTGCGGCAGGCCGTAGCCGGCGCCGAAGCAGACGACGCGGGCATGTTCCAGGAACCGCCCGACGATGCTTTTCACGCGGATGTTGCGCGAGATGTCCGGCAGCCCGGGTCTCAGGCAGCACAGGCCCCGGACGATGAGATCGATCTGCACGCCGGCCATCGAGGCCTCGTAGAGCTTGTCGACGATCTCGGGATCGATGAGCGCGTTGAGCTTGGCCCAGATCGCGGCCGGCCGGCCCGCGCGCGCATGGGCGATCTCCTCGTCGATCAGCGCGATCACCCGCTGCTTGAGGTCGAAGGGCGAGATCGCGAGCTTCTCCAGGGCCTTCGGGCGCGCATAGCCGGTCAGGAAGTTGAACAGCTTGGCGGTATCGCGCCCGAGCGCGGGATCGGCGGTAAAGAAGGAGAGATCCGCATAGGTCCGGGCGGTCACCGGATGGTAGTTGCCGGTGCCGAAATGCACATAGGTCTGCAGCCGGCCGCCCTCGCGGCGCACGACCATCGCGACCTTGGCGTGCACCTTCATGTCGAGGAAGCCGAAGACGACCTGGACTCCGGCGCGCTCGAGCTCGCGCGCGAGCTCGATGTTCTGGGCCTCGTCGAAGCGGGCCTTGAGCTCGACCACCGCGGTGACCGACTTGCCCGCCTCGGCGGCCTCCTTGAGGGCCTGGATGATCTGCGACTGGGAACCCGCGCGGTACAGCGTCTGCTTGATCGCCACCACCTGCGGGTCGCGGGCGGCCTGGCGCACGAAATGGTGCACCACCTCGAAGGACTCATAGGGGTGGTGCACCACGAAGTCCTTGGCGCGGATGGCCTTCAGCACGTCGCCGCCATAGTCCCGCACGCGCTCGGGATACCGGGGCTGGTAGGCGGGATACAGCAGGTCCGGGCGGTCGTCGACGATGAGCTGGCGGGTCTCGCCGACCCCGAGGATGCCGTCGACGAGGATCACCGAATCCTCCGGCACCCCGAGCTGCTCGCTCACCAGCCGCGCCAGCACCGGCGGCGTGCTTCGCGCGAACTTGAGCCGGATCACCCGCCCGCGCCGGCGGCGCTTCAAGGCGATCTCGAAGACGCGGATCAGGTCTTCCGCCTCCTCCTCGATCTCGATGTCGCTGTCGCGCAGGATCCGGAACATCCCGCATCCGACGAGCTCGGATGCCGGAAAGATCTCGCCGAGATGCATCTGGATCATGGTCTCGAGCGGCAGGAAGCGGATCTCCCGGCCCTGGTCCGGAAGGCGCACGAAGCGCGGGATCTGCTCGGGCACCGGGATCAGGGCATGGATCTCGCGTCCGTCGCTCGCGCGCCTGAGCGAGAGCACCAGCGCGAAGCTGCGGTTCGGCAGGAAGGGGAAGGGATGCGCCGGATCGATGGCGAGCGGGGTCAGCACCGGAAAGACGTTGTCGAGGAAGTAGCGCCGGCACCAGAGCGCCTCCTCGGCCGTGACCTCGCCCTCCTCCAGCACCCGGATGCCGTTGTTGGCCATCTCCTCGACGAGTCCGGCCCACACCCGCTGCTGCTCGGCGATCACCTCGGCCATGGCGGCCGTGACCCGCTCCAGCTGCTCGGCCGGGGTCAGCCCGTCCTCGCTCGTGACCTTGACGCCCGAGTCGGCGAGATTGCGCAGGCCGGCGAGGCGCACCATCGTGAACTCGTCGAGATTCTCGCCCGAGATCGCGAGGAACCTGAGGCGCTCGAGGAGCGGATGGCGGCGGTTCTGCGCCTCCTCGAGGATGCGGCCCGTGAACTTGAGCCAGGACAGCTCGCGATTGAAATACTTGTACTGCGGCGGCAGCGAGGCGAGATAGCGCCGCGCCTTCCCGTCCTGCCCGCCTTCATGATCGCCGGCGGCCGGCCGCGGCCCGTCCTCGCGGGCGGCGGGTGCGGCGGGCTCGCGGCCTGCCGGGCTGGGGCCCGTCACCTTCCTCATCCCTCCATCTCGAGCTCGGCGAGCACGCGCCGGGCCAGCGGAATGGTTATCCGGCGCCGTTCCGCCAGCGCCCGCCGGTCGAGCGCCGCCACCACGGCGGCCACCGCCGCGAAGCTGCGCGGGATGCGGTCCAGCACATAGCCCGCGACCGCCGGCGTGATGGCGAGCTGCCGGTCCGCCAGCTGTTTTACCATGACGGCCGCAAGCAGGCTATCATCGGGCGGTAAAATTTCGATGACCGGCAGCGCCTTGAGCCGCGAGGCGAGATCCGGCAGGCGGACGGGCCAGTGCACGGGCGGACGGCGGGCCGCCATCAGCAGGCCGCCGGGACGGTTCCAGACGCGGTTGAGGAGGTGGAAGAGCGCCTCCTCGGCGGCGGGACCGCCGGCGGCGAGCGCGGCGTCCGCATCGTCGATCACCATCGGTGCCGCGTCCGCCTCCGGCGCACCGCCGGCCTCGATCTCCCGGAAGCCGGCGCCGGAGATCCGCCGGAAGACGGCGAGAAGATGCGTCTTGCCCGCTCCCGGCGGCCCGACGAGGACGGCGGCGCCATGGGGCCAGCGGGGCCAGCGCTCGATGAAGGCGAGCGCCGCCTCGTTCGCGGGCGCCACGAAGAAGGCCTCGCGCCCGAGCGCAGGACGATGGGGCAGATCGAGGACGAGCTGGGCGGCGGTCATGACGGCGCTGCCGGCTCCCTTCCGGCCGGAGAGGCGGGTGGCGGCCCGCCCGCGCCTTCCTCCTCGCGGCGCAGGCTTTCGACATGGCGGCGGAAGGCATGGCGCACCAGCACCAGCGCCACCGCCGCGACGGGCACGGCGAGGAAGACGCCCACCAGCCCGGCGAGCTCGCCGCCGGCGAACACCGCGAACAGCACGAGCACCGGATGCAGCCCGACCCGGCTGCCGACGAGGCGCGGGCTCAGCACGCTGCCCTCGATCCCCTGCACGACGAGGAAGACCGCGACGACGCCGCCCAGCATCAGCGGATCGAAGCCCCAGTGACCGAAGCCCACGGCCAGCGCCGTGAGCAGGGCGAAGAAGGGGCCGAGGAAGGGCACGATCGCAAGCAGCCCCGCCAGCAGCCCCAGCACGAGCGCATAGGGCAGCCCGATCGCAAGCCAGCCGGCCGCATAGAGCACGGCATCGGCGGCCATCACCAGAAGCTGGCCGCGCACGAAGCCGGCGAGCGCCCGGTCGATGTCGGCGGCGATCTCGCGGACGCGCGCGCGCCGGGCCGGCGGGACCAGCGCCAGCAGGCCGGCGGTCATCCGGTCCCAGTCCTTGAGCAGATAATAGGCGACGACGGGCGTGATCAGCAGCAGCCCGGCGAAGTTGAGCACCGCCACGCCCGACAGCAGCAGCTCGCGCGCGATCGCGCTCAGGCGACCGCCGAGCCCGCTGACGAGCGGGCCGGAAAGGTCGCGTCCGGCCTCGTCCATGCCCCAGTCGTGCAGCCGGCTCGCCCAGCTTTCCAGCAGCGTGCGGTAGAGCGCCTCGAGGCGCTGGATCAGCCCCGGCAGCGCGGCGACCAGTCCGGCGACCTGGGCCTTGAGAAGCGGCCAGAAGGCGCCGAGCAGCAGCAGACCGGCAAGGAAGAAGCCGGCGAGCGTCACCAGCGCCGCCACGGCGCGCGGCCATCCCAGCCGCTCCAGGCGGTCGGCCACGGGATCGAGCAGATAGGCGATGGCGATCCCCAGCACGAAGGGCAGCAGCACGCCCCGCACCGCATGAATGAAGACGGCCGCGGCGAGCACGGCCGCGATCCAGCCCCACGGCGGCAGGATCCTTTCCGGATGGCGATCGCCCGGCGCGCTCATGGTCCGCTCCCGCCCCCTGCCGGCTGCGGTTTCCCGGCCGCGGGCGCGGTCCGGCGCAGCACGAAGCCGTCCGCGGTCTCATGCAGAACATAGCCGCGCTCGGCCAGCGCGATGGCCAGCAGCTCAAGTCCGCCCTCGAAGGTGACCGAAAGCGTGCTTTCGGGTATCGCGATGCGCACCGGGGAGACGCCGCGCACCGCGGGCACGGCGGCAAGCGCCCGCTCGCCGTCCAGCAGTTCGGCGAGAGTCCTGCTCGGGATCCTGAGCAGGATCGAATCGGCCACGCCTGGGCGCATCACGGTGGCCTGCCGCCAGGCGGCATCGAGCACGTCGAGCGCTTTCGCGAGCAGGGCGGCGGCCGCCTCGCCCGCGGCCTGGGCGAAGGGAAGGCCCGGTGCGAGCGCGTCGCGGCGCGCGAAGACGAGGGCGGGATCGCGCGTGGAGACGAGGTCGAGCCGCACCCGCCCCGGCAGCGGGCCGATGGGGGCCTCGGCGGTCACCAGCGCGACGACGAGAGGGACGTCCGATGCCGCGGCCGCTGCCGCCAGCATCGCGCGGCCGGTGTCGTCATCGCCCGCGGCACCACCCGGCTCCGCGCCGCGCAGCGCCGCCTCGAGCCGCTGGCGAATCTCTCTTGCGTCAAGCCCGGACGGCCCCGGCTCGAGCCGCACGAGGCGGTTCGCCAGATCCGCGCGGCTGAAGAGAAGCCGGCGCCTCTCCTCGCCCGGCAGCGAGATGGCCCCGGCCGGCCCGTCGCGCCAGAAGAGCAGGAAGGGCCGCGGCACCGCCTCGGTCTCGCTGTAGCGCAGCGCGTGGGCGGCGAAGAAGGCGCGCATGGCCTCGGGCCGGAAGTGGACGTCGAGCCGGGCGATGTAGCGGCGGCTGCTGAACTGCTCGGAGACGATGTCGATCCCCGAGATGAGAGACGAGATCAGGCCGTCGTCGGGCGCCGGCACGCGCGGGCGGTCCGCGGCCAGCACGAGGCGGGCGATGATCCGCGCGAAGGCGAGCCGGCGGGCCTCGGCCAGCGCCTCGGCCCGCGCACCCGCGGCGTCGGATGCCGAGATGTCCACCTCGATGCCGCGGATCGTGTAGGCCGAGACCGCGGGATCGCCGGCATCGCCGGGCGGGCCCGGCGAATCGGTGCCGGCCTGCCGGGCGGAAGCCGCACCGCCCGCCAGAACCATTGCCAGAACCAGGATGGCGATGACGCGCCGGAGCATGTTCCCGTTCATCCGCCGCGCGCGGCCCGCGCCGCGCCGATGCTTGCAAGCTCGACACCGTGTCTCTATGGCATGGCGGAATTGCGGATTCAAAGCGGCGGCGGCGCAGGCGGCCGGGACCGGTCGGTTTGCCTGCGGCGGCCGCGGAGCATCGGGACGGAAACGGGGATGGCCGGCAAGGGCTTGCGCTATCGGGATGCGGGGGTCGACATCGCCGCGGGCGAGGCGCTGGTCGACGACATCGCGCCTCTCGCCAGGGCCACGAGCCGGCCGGGCGCGGACGCCGAGCTCGGAGGTTTCGGCGGGCTCTTCGATCTCAAGGCGGCCGGCTTCCGCGACCCCGTTCTCGTCGCCTCCACCGACGGCGTCGGCACCAAGATCAAGCTGGCGATCGCGGCCGGCCGCCACCGCGGGATCGGCATCGATCTCGTCGCCATGTGCGTCAACGACATCGTCGTCCAGGGCGCCGAGCCGCTCTTCTTTCTCGACTACTATGCGACGGCGCGCCTCGACCGGGCGGTCGCGCGCGAGGTAATCGCGGGGGTCGCCGACGGCTGCCGCGAGGCCGGCTGCGCGCTGATCGGCGGCGAGACCGCGGAGATGCCCGGCATGTATGGGCCGGGCGAGTACGATCTCGCCGGATTCGCCGTCGGCGCGGCCGAGCGCGGGACGCTGCTGCCGCGCGCCGACATCGTGCCGGGCGATCTCGTCATCGGTGTCGAATCGAGCGGGCCGCATGCGAACGGTTTCTCCCTCATCCGCCGGATCCTGGCCGAAGGCGGGGCGGCGCTCGACGCACCCGCGCCGTTCGCACCGGACCGCAATCTTGCCGACTGCCTGCTGGAGCCGACGGTCATCTACGTGCGGCCGGCGCTCGCGCTGCACCGGGCGGGGCTCGTCAAGGGTCTTGCGCACATCACCGGCGGCGGGTTGACCGAGAACCTGCCGCGCTGCCTGCCGCGGGATGTCGAGGCGGTGCTCGACGCGGCCGCCTGGCCGCTGCCGCCGGTGTTCGCGTGGCTGCGGGATCAGGGTGGCATCCCGGGGCCCGAGCTCGTGCGCACCTTCAACTGCGGCATCGGACTTGCGATCGTCGCGCAAGCCGCGGCGGGCGACGCGATCCGCCGGCAGCTCGCGCAGGACTGGGGGCTCGCTTCCTGGATCATCGGCGAGATCCGCGCCGGCGCGGGCGAGCCGCGCTGCGTGGTGGAGGCCGCGCCGGGCGTGTGGGGGATCGCGGAGGGTTTTACGGCCCGCACCGGCGAGCCGTCCTGAGGCGAGACGGCTGAAAGAGAAAGGTCCACCGCTCTGATGGTCGCGCCCGCCACGTCAGCCCGTCGGCTTCGCCTCGGCGTCCTGATTTCGGGACGCGGGTCGAATCTCAAGGCGATTCTCGATGCGGCGGCCGATCCCGCCTATCCGGCGGAGGTGGTGATCGTCATCAGCAACAATGCGGATGCGGGGGGGCTGCGCTTTGCGGCCGAGGCGGGCGTCGAGGCCCTGGTGATCGACCACCGCGACTTCGACAGCCGGGCCGCCTTCGAGGACGCGCTCCATGCGGCGCTGGTGGATGCCGGGGTCGAGCTCGTGTGCCTCGCCGGCTTCATGCGCCTGCTCGATGCCGACTTCGTCAACCGCTGGCGCGACAAGATCGTGAACATCCACCCCTCGCTGCTGCCCGCCTATCGCGGGCTGCGCACCCATGAGCGCGTGCTCATGGACGGCGTCCGCTTCACGGGGGCGACGGTGCATTTCGTGCGCCCGGAGATGGATGCGGGGCCCATCATCATCCAGGCGGCGGTGCCGGTGGCCCCGGACGATACGCCCGACAGCCTCGCCGCTCGCGTGCTCGCCTTCGAACACCGGATCTATGTCGAGGCGATCCGGCTGATCGCCGAGGGACGCGTGCGGGTGGTGGGCGAGCGGGTGGTCATCGACAGGGCGGCGGTGCCCGCAGGCGGCATGACGAACCCCGAAACGGGCGGCTGAGCGGGACGGGCCGCGGCGCGGCTGGCACAATTTTCGCTGGCGCGGCGTGTATCACTTGGTGCAAGCTCGGGCGCGAACATAATAAACGAAAGAGGCGACACGGCGGGGATACGGAACCATGCCCACGACGGACAGGATCATCACGGCGGTCATCCCGGTGGCGGGCCTCGGCACGCGGATGCTGCCGGCCACCAAGGTCGTGCCGAAGGAGCTGCTGCCCGTCGGCGACAAGCCGCTCATCCAGTATGCGGTGGAGGAGTGCTGGGAGGCGGGGATCGAGCGCGTCGTGCTGGTCACCTCCATGGGCAAGTCTCTCATCGTCGACCATTTCGACCGCGCCCATCTGCTCGAGCAGTATCTGGAGAGGATCGGCAAGGAGGATGCCCTCGACCGCCTCGCGAGCACCATTCCGCCGGAGACGGGCAGCATCGTCTCGGTGCGTCAGCCGCAGCCGCTCGGGCTCGGCCATGCGGTCTGGTGCGCCCGGCATCTCATCCATGAGCGCCCCTTCGCGGTGCTGCTGCCGGACGACTTCATCCTCGCCGAGCCCGGCTGCCTGAAGCAGATGATGGACGCATGGCGGGAGACGGGCGGCAATCTCGTCGCGACCATCGAGGTCGCGCCGGAGGAGACCCGCCGCTACGGCATCATCGCACCGGGCGCCCGCCGCGGCCGGCTGATCACGGTGACCGGCGTCGTCGAAAAGCCGGATCCGGGCGAGGCGCCCTCGACCTGTGCCGTCATCGGCCGCTACATCCTGGACGGCGAGGTGATTGCGGCGCTGTCCACCGGCCGGCGCGGCAAGGGCGGCGAGATCCAGCTCACCGACGCCATGGCGACCCGCATCGGCCGCGCGCCCTTCCACGCCCTCCTCTTCGAAGGCGAGCGCTTCGACTGCGGCCACAAGGCGGGCTATCTCGAGGCCCAGCTCGCCCTCGGGCTTCAGGATCCCGAGGTCGCGCCGCGGCTGCGCGCGCGCATGGACCGGAGCGAGACGGCCTTCGTCAAGTAGCCCCGTCGTTCCGGCGAAACGGCAGGTGGCGCGCGAGCAGCGCGCGGGCGAGCGCGACCTCGCGGCGCTCGGCCTCGAGATAGGCGGCGACCGCCTCCTGCATGCGGGGATCGGTGAAACGGTGGAGCGAGAAGGTGGGGTGCGGCGCATAGCCGCGCTGAAGCTTGTGCGGACCCTGGGCGCCGGCCTCCACGCGCCGGATGCCGTGCCGGATCGCATAGGCGATGGCCTCGTAGTAGCACAGCGCGAAATGCAGGAACGGCCGGTCCTCCACCGTGCCCCAGTAGCGGCCGTAGAGCGTCCCGGCCCCCAGGCCGTGCAGCGCCATCGCGACCGGTCGGCGCCCGGCCAGCGCGAAGGTGACGACAAAGCGCTCGCCCATCGTCGCGAACAGGCGGCGGAAGCTGTCGAGATGGAGATAGGGCCAGCCGCCGCGTTTGAGGGCGGTGGCCCGGTAGCAGTGGTGGACGAAGGCGATCTCGTCCGCCTTGAGCTCGTCACCCCGCCGCCAGACGATATCCAGGCCGTGAAGGGCCGCCGCCCGTTCGCGCCGGATCTGCTTGCGCCGCGCGCTTTTCAAAGAGGCGAGGAAGGCGTCGAAGCCGTCCCAGCCGCGGTTCGTCCAGTGAAACTGCTGGTCCACGCGCAAGAGCCAGCCCTCTTCGGCTCCGACCTCGGCCTCCTCGCGGGTCAGGAAGTCGATGTGCGCGCCGGACAGGCCGAGCCGCACGGTCTCCTCCCACAGCGCCGCAAGCGCCCGCCGCCGCACGGCCGCGCGCCGGGCCGGATCGAGATCGGCGCGCAGGAGGATGCGCGGCCCCGTCACCGGCGTGAAGGGAACCGCGACGAGAAGCTTCGGATAGTAGCGCCCCCCGGCGCGGGCATAGGCCTCGGCCCAGTGGTGGTCGAAGACGTATTCGCCCCAGGAGTGGGTCTTCAGCCAGGCGGGCAGCACGGCGAGAAGCCGCCCGGGCGCCGCGCCCGTTCCTTCCTCCTCGAGCGCGAGAATGCGCGGGGTCCAGCCCGTGCCGGGGCCGACCGCGCCGCTGTCCTCCAGCGCGAGCAGGAAGGCCCGCTCGAGGAAGGGATTGCCATGCGTGTCGAGAGCGGCCCAGGCCTGCTCCGGGATGGCGTGGAGACTGTCATGCACCACCACGCGCATGACCGGGCCGTCCGCCACGACGGTCACGGCCGGATGAGCACCGTCGCCTCCACCTCCACCGCGGCACCGAGCGGCAGGGTGTTGACGCCGACGGCCGCGCGCGCGTGCCGGCCCGCCTCGCCGAAGACCTCGACCATGAGATCGGAGGCGCCGTTCACCACCTTCGGCTGGTCGGTGAAGGAATCGGCGCTGTTGACGAAGCCGCCGAGACGCAGGATCCGCCGCACCCGCGACCAGTCGCCGTCCACCGCCGCGCGGATCTGGGCGAGGATGCCGATGCCGCAGGCGCGCGCGGCGGCGACACCCTCGGCGAGCGACATGTCCTCGCCGAGGCGGCCCGTGATCACGCGCCCGTCCGCGAACGGCAGCTGGCCGGAGATGAGAAGCAGCTCGCCGGCCAGCACATAGGGCACGTAATTTGCGACCGATTTCGCCGGCTCGGGCAGCACGATGCCGAGCTCCTTCAGGCGTGCGTCGATATCCATCGTCGAACCCCTTGCTTCCTATTGCCCGCGGCCGTGATAGAACGGCGTCCACGGACCCGGCCATAGCAGGACGGCGGGGCGCTGTCGATTGCAAGGGCGGGCGAAGGACGGGCGCGGGAAGACGAGCGGATGGGACGGCGAATGGCGCCAAGGGAACGGGTGCTGCGCGGCCTCGCACGCATGGCCGCGCCGCTCATCCGGCTGGCGCTGAAGACGCTGCCGGGGGCGGGCCCGCGCCGGCGCCTGTGGCGGTGGGCGGAGCGCCATGTGAACTGGCGCGGCGCGGAATGCCCGGCGCGCACCCGCTTCGGCGCCCGGATGCGGAGCCGGCTCGACGATCTCGTCGAACACGCGATCTACTATTTCGGATGCTGGGAGCCCAATCTGACCGCGGTCATCACGGGGAGCCTGCGCCCCGGCGACGTCTTCGTGGATGCGGGGGCGAACGCCGGCTACTTCAGCCTGCTGGCCGCGCATCTGGGGGCCGAGGTCGTCGCCATCGAGGCGGCGCCCCCGATCGCCGCGCGTCTGCGCGCCAACCTCGCCCGCAATCCGCAGCTCGCCCGCCGCATCCGGGTGGTGGAGGCGGCGCTCGCGCCGGAGCCGGGCGAGCTCGAACTCTATCTTGCACCCGACTCCAACAGGGGCGCGACCACGACCTCGGCCGCGAGGGCCCGCGAGGGCGGCTATGCCGAAACCGCGACCGTGCCGGCCCTGCCGCTCTCCCGGATTCTGAGCCCGGACGAACGCGCGCGGCTCGCCTTCCTCAAGCTCGACATCGAGGGCGCCGACATCCCCGTCCTCGCCCGCCTGATGCAGGACGATCCGGATCTGCTGCGCCGCATTACGACCGCCGCGGAGCTGTCCCTGGACGGGCTTGCGGCCGCCGGCCTCGATCTTGCCGGCCTGCGCGCGGGGCTGGAGGCGCTGGGGCTCGAAATCCTTCTGCTCGAGAACCGCTACGACTTCATCGACCTTCTCGAACGCCGGCCTCCGAAGCCTCCGAAACCCCTGGATTCCTGGCCTGACGGCAAACGCCAGATCGATATCCTGATCCGCCCGCTGAAAGCCGGGGCGCAGGCCTGACCGGGCGGTGAACGACGCCCGAGAGGGCGTTCGTGACGGAATTGTTGCAGTGCAGCAATTCCCCTTGACGGATTTTGTGCAGTGCACTATATGGGGAGCCGGAGGCCGGCCGGTGGATCACCGGATGACGGCCGGACCGGCCGGCCGAAGCGGGTCGGAAGAAGGTGCAAGGAGACGGGCGATGACCGAGAATGTGAAGAAGACCGAGACGAAGACCAACGGCGCGGCGAAGAAGGAGCAGAAGGCGTTCCAGCCCTTTGCGCTGCCCTTCTTCGACATGGAGCTGTTCCTCGAGGCGGGCCGCAAGAACGCCGAGGCGCTGTTCGAGGCGGGCCGGGCGGCCTTCAACGGCTACCATGAGCTCCTCGAGCGGCAGGCGGAGCTGGCGCGCGAGCTGATCGCGGAGGCCGAGACCGCGACGCGCTCCCTGTTCTCCGGCAAGACGCCGGAGCTCAACGCCTCCGCGCAGATCGAAATCGCGCAGAACCATGTGAAGAAGCAGGTCGAGAACTGGCGCGAGCTCGCGGAGATCTCCGTCAAGACCCAGCGCGAGGCCTTCGCGGTGATCGCGAAGCGCTTCGAGGAGGGTCTGGAAGAGGCGCGCCGGCTTCAGAAGGCGGCCTGACAGGTTTTCCTCCCTCCCCTCTAAGGGCGTCGGCAGCGCCGATGCCCGGCGACATCGGAAGAGCCCGCGGTGCCCGGCATCGCGGGCTTTTCTGATCGCCGCGACGGCCCTATGAAGCCGCAACCCGGAAAGCGAGACGACGGATCGGGCGGATGTTTCGTGCGCGCACGGTGATCTTCGATCTTGACGGCACGCTGGTGGACACCGCGCCCGATCTGGCTGCCGCCGCCAACCGCATTCTCGCGCTCTACGGCCGACCGCCGCTTGCGATGGAGGCATTGCGCCGCTTCGTCGGCGGCGGGGCGCGCCTGCTTCTTCAGCGCGCCTTCGCCGCCACCGGCGCGCCTGTGGAGGACGCGCTGCTCGAGGAGCGGATCCTGCCCGCCTTCCTCGCCGCATACGAGGCGCGCATTGCGGCGCTGAGCCGCCCCTATCCGGGCGTGGTGGAGACGCTGGAGGCGCTTTCCGCGCGCGGGCATGTGCTCGCGGTCGCGACCAACAAGCCCCAGCATCTGACCGAGAAGCTGCTCGCGGAGCTCTCGCTCGCGCCCCTGTTCGCCGCGATCGTCGGCCGCGACGCCGCCCCGCGCCCCAAGCCCGACCGCGCCCATCTCGACCATGCGCTGGCCCTGAGCGGCAACGGCGGGCCCGCGGTGATGGTGGGCGACAGCGCGACCGACGTCGCCGCCGCACGCGCGGCCGGGATGCCGGTGCTGGTCGTGCCCTACGGCTATGCGGCCGAGCCGGCCGGGGCGCTCGGCGCCGACGCGGTGCTGGCCGATTTCCCGTCCCTGCTGGAGCGGCTGCTGCCCGCGTGAGGCGGAATCCGCCCTCACTCCCCGCGCCGGCGCCGCCACCATTTGGTGACGAGATGGCGCGCAAGAAGCGGCAGGGGCATGCGCAGCAGATGGCCCCTCAGCCACAGTGCGAAACGCGCGAGCGCCGCCGGCCGGCCGCCCTCTTCCTCCTCCTGCACGCGCCACAGCGCCCTGCGCGCAAGCCGCAGCGGCCCCGGCCGCGTCCCCGGGCGGCGGCCCGCCAGAGCGTCGTCGAGCTCGTCCAGCAGCAGGAAGGCGGCCTCGAGCGGACGCAGGAGTCCCAGTTCGGATGCCCGCGGCAGCACCGCCGCGCGCGCGGCGGCGGGATCGGGCCACAGGCGCAGCAGATCGTGGAGCTCCAGCATCCGCCGCGTCGCCTCGCGTCCCTCCCCGTCGATCAGGAAATGGATGGCGGCGTGGATGAACAGATCCGCGTCATCGAGCACGAAATAGCCCCCGGTCCCGGCCGGCCGGATCCGCTCCCACACCGCATCCATGGGAAAGGCCAGCCGATGGGTGCGCGGCAGCAGCCGGAAATGAAGGTCGAGCTCGACGCCCCGCTCGTCATGGCGCATCGGCGCGACCTCGTGCATGAAGACGCGGTAGTAGCGGCGGTCGTAAGGGTTGTCCTTCTCTTCGGCGACCGTGTAGCCGAGCGAACCCAGCAGGGCGGCCGCCTGGTCTACGTCCCTCTCGCGCACGAGCAGATCGACATCCGCGGCGATCCGCCCGAGCGCCGCATCAAGGCCCCTGATGAGATAGGCCGCGCCCTTGAGCGCCACCACGGGCGCGCCGAACCGCGGCAGAAAGTCGCGGGCGAGGATGTCCAGTTCGCGCCGGATCAGCCCCTCGCGGTACCGCTGGCTGCGCAGGGCTCCCGCAACCGCGGCACGCAGTGGCGGTGCCGGGTCCCCCTCATCGACGACGGCGGCAAGCCCCGCCGCCAGCCGCCCGGCCAGCACAAGCCGCCGCGCACGCTGGAAGGCGAGCCCCTGCGCGAGCGGGTCGAGGGCGAGGAAGCGCCGCGGATCGCAAAGCACCGCGAGCAACGGGCTGCGGTCGAACCCGCTCATGGCCGCGCCCCCTTCGCCCGCCCCGCGAGCACGTCCTCGAGCACGGGCAGGGCATCGGCGGCGTCATCATAGGTGAGCGCCCAGGCCGGAACGCGGGTCACGAGATCGCCGAGCACCGCGACCGCAGGCTCGCCCTGGACGGCGAAATTCATCGCCGTCTCGATGAGCCGGGTTGCCGCCTCGACGGGATCGAGGCGGGAGAGCCCCGCGCCCGCTCCCGGCCGGCGGTCGGGGAAGACGACGCCCACCGGGCGAAAGCGCCTCTCCTGTGGGACCGGCGCGGCGCGCAGGAAGGCGATGGTGCCCTTGGGCGTGCCGGGCCAGGGCTCGCCGAGGCGCGCCCGGGCGCCGAAGCGGTCGGCGAGATAGGCGATCGACTCGTTCTTGAGCGAGACGGCCCGCGGCACGGGCGCGAGCTCGCGCGCGGCCATGGGATCAAAGGCGGCGTATTCGTCGGACAGCAGCGTCCAGCCCGCCAGCATGGTGGCCGCCGCGAGCGTCGACTTGCCGGCACCGCTGTCGCCCGGCAGCACGAGAGCGTCCCGCCCGCGGGCGATGGTCGCGGCATGGAAGAGGATGAAGCGCTCGTTCTCGCCCGCGGTCGCGAGATTCATGGCGCTCTCCAGCGCCACCGGCGCCAGCCGCGCCGGAAGCGGCACCAGCGGCACGGGCGCGGGCACGTCGGAGACGAGACTGGGCCTGACATGCCGGCGCCAGGGATTCGGAGGCGCGAGGCGGATCACATGGTCGATGAAGTCCCGGGCCGGCGGGTAGTCGCCATAGCAGAAGGCCAGATGCCGGGCGACCGCAGCGCGCGCGGCCCGCGGCCCCTCCACCTGAAGCGCATAGGCGACGGCGCCGATCTGAAGCGTGGTCTGCATGGCGCCCCGTCGTTGCCGCGTCAGCCCGGAACCACCGTCGCCGTCGCCACGAGCCCCAGCGCCCTGAGCCGCGCGCGCGCCGCCTCCACATGCTTCTCGGCGAGCGATCCCGGCGCGAGCCCCAGCCGCTTCTCCAGCCGCCGGCACAATGCGGCCGGCGCAAGCGCCGCCTCGGGATCGAGGAGGAGATGCGCCGCGCTCACGACATCGAGCAGATGGTTCTGGGCGTAGCGGCGGTCGTGGACGGCCACCAGCGCCCCGAGGCTGTGAAGGACGAAGCGGCTGCCGGCGCCATCTCCCGCCATGGCGTCAGTGGCGCCGGCGGTTCTGGGTCAGGAAATCCATCGCCGACGTCCAGCAGCTCGTCGAGGCGATCACCCGCGCCCTGCCGCGGGCCAGCCGGCGGATGGCCTTGCGGATGCGCGCCGCCTCCTGCGGCGAGACATGGGGACCCGTCTGGCTCGTCGGATAGATCGGCTCGTCGAAGCGGCCGTCGGCGGCGAAATCGATGTAGTTGCGGGCATTCACGACGACGGTCTCGTCGCAGTCGTCGTCATCCCCGCCGCCGCCCTTGTGATGGCCGTAGCCGTGGCCCCGCCCATGCTCGTCATGGCCGCGGCCGGTCTGGTTGCGGTGACGATCGTCATCGTCGTCATCGTCGTCGCAGTCATCATCGTCGTCGTCACGGTCCTTGTGATGGCCGTAGCCGTACCCCTGCCCATGCTCGTCATGGCCGCGGCCGGTCTGGTTGCGGTGACGATCGTCGTCATCGTCGTCATCGTCGTCGTCGCGCTCGCAGCGCTTCCTGTCCAGGCAGATGACGATCTCGCAATCCGGGACCGAAATCGCCTGGTGAGCCCAGGCCGGGCGCGCGGTCAGCACGATGGGCCCGGCGGCCAGCAAGGTGCCGAGCACGAAGCGCCGGGTGGCTTCCGGCGTCGCCTCCAGCCCCGCGCGCAGCGAGGCGAGCGCCTCGTCCTCCGTGTCCGTCTTCTCGTCGGTTCCGATGCGGTCGTCGTCCGCACTCACTGGTCGAAACTCCGCAGATCTTCTGGATTTCCGTCGAATTGTAACTTAGGACGGACCGGTTAGGGAAGCGTAAAGATCGCGGTGATGACCACCTCGCCATCCGGGCTTCTGGCACGGCTTCGCGACAGGTTCTTCGGGGTGCGGCGCACCGGGGCGCGGCAGCCGGCTCGCCCATCGCCGCGGCCCGCGCCCGCAGAGCTCGCGGGCGCGCGCGACGGCCCGCCCGCCGCGCTCACGCCCGCCGTCCTCGAGGTGCTCGAGGATCCGGTTCTCGTCGCCGACGGCAGGCTGCGGCTGCAGTGGTGCAATGCGGCGGCGCGGCGGCTTTTTCCGCTGGCGGAGCCCGGGCGGGACGTGCGGGTTTTCCTGCGCGCATCGGCCATGGCGGAGGCCCTCTCGGAAATCGCGGCCGGCGCCGCGCGCAGCGGGCCCATCACCCTGCGGCATGGCGAGCGCGGCTTTGCGGCCTATGCCCGCCGCGTCGCCGTCGACGGGCGGGAGGACGCGGGCGGCCGCATCCTCATCGTCCTCAAGGATGTCACCGCCGAGGAGCGGGCCGCGCGCATGCGCGCCGACTTCGTCGCGAATGTGAGCCATGAGCTCAAGACGCCCCTTGCCGCCCTCCTCGGCTTCATCGAGACGCTCTCCGGCCCGGCGCGCGACGACCCCGCGGCCCGCGCGCGGTTTCTCGCGCTGATGGAGGCGGAAGCGCGGCGCATGAACCGGCTGGTGGACGACCTGCTGTCGCTGTCCAGACTCGAGGCCGAGCCGCCGCTCGCCGCCGATGCCCGGGCCGACCTCGTGGCCGTGGTGCGCCGCGTCGTTGCGGTCATGGGCGGTCTTGCCGAAGACTCCGGCGTGACGCTCGCCGCGCAGATCGCCGTGGATGCGGCACCGGTCGCCGGCGAGGAGGACCGGCTGGTGCAGATGCTCACCAATCTCGTCGACAACGCGATCAAGTACGGCCGGCCCGGACCCGTCACCATCTCGCTTGCGGCCGAGAACGGCGCCTGGCTGCTCACCGTCGCCGACCGCGGGCCCGGGATTCCGCCCGAACATCTGCCGCGGCTGACCGAACGCTTCTACCGCGTGGACGCCGCGCGCTCGCGCAGCCTCGGCGGCACGGGACTGGGGCTTGCGCTCGTCAAGCACATCGTCCGCCGCCACGGCGGCCGGCTGGAGATCGCGAGCCGCCCGGGCGCGGGCACGACGGTGAGCGTCCGCCTGCCCGCGGCCGCGGCCGGAGCCGACGGTGCCGACGGTGCCGACGGCGGTCAGCCGAAGCGGCCGGTGATGTAGTCCTTGGTGCGCTCCTCGCGCGGCGAGACGAAGATCTGCGTGGTCTCGCCGAATTCCACCATCTCGCCGAGATGCATGTAGCCGACGTAATGCGAGATGCGCGCGGCCTGCTGCATGTTGTGTGTGACGATGAGGATCGTGATGTGCTCGCTGATCTGCTCGATGAGATCCTCGATCTTCGCGGTGGCGATGGGATCGAGTGCCGAGGTCGGCTCATCCAGCAGAAGCAGCTCCGGCTCGGTCGCGAGCGCGCGGGCGATGCACAGGCGCTGCTGCTGGCCGCCCGAGAGCGAATAGGCGTTCGCGTCCAGCCTGTCCTTCACCTCGTCCCACAGCGCAGCCCCCTTGAGCGCCGCCTCGACCCGCTCCTCGAGAAAGCGGCGATTGCGGATGCCGCGCACACGTAGCCCCGCGGCGACGTTCTCGAAGATCGATTTGGGAAACGGATTGGGCTTCTGGAACACCATGCCGACACGCATGCGCACGAGCATGGCATCCGTTCTCGGATCGACGATGTTCTCGTCTTCGGGATAGAGCCGGATCTCGCCCTCGTAGCGGTTGCCCGGGTAGAGATCGTGCATGCGGTTGAAGCAGCGCAGCAGCGTGGACTTGCCGCAGCCGGACGGACCGATCAGCGCCGTCACCCGCCGGTCGTGAACCGGAAAGGAGACGTCCTTCAAGGCGTGAAAGTCGCCGTACCAGAAGTTCAGCCCGCGCACGTCCGCACGCAGGGCGTTGGCGCCGGCGAGCTTGCCCTCGCTGGCACGGCGCTCGATGATCGCCCCGTATTCCGCGTTCTTCATGCTCCTGCGCTCCTCAAGCCCCGGGTACCGGCCGGCTAGCGCCGCCTCAGCCGCGCCCGGATCCAGATCGCCAGTCCGTTCATCGCAAGGGTCAGCCCGAGCAGCACGATGCCGGCGGCGGCCGCGTTCACATGGAAGGCCGCCTGCGGACGCGAGACCCAGTTGAACATCTGGATCGGCAGCACCGTGAACGGACTGTCGAGCCAGGCGAAGCTGATGAAGGGGAAATGGCCGGTGATCGGCGGATCGGGCAGAAAGGCGATGAAGGTGAGCGCACCGATGGTGATGATCGGCGCCGTCTCTCCGATCGCGCGCGACAGGCCGACGATGATGCCCGTGAGAATCGTCGGCCGGGCCGCCGGCAGGACGTAGCCCCAGGTTACCTGCCACTTGTCCGCGCCCAGCGCCACCGCCGCCTCGCGCTGCTGCTGCGGGACGCTGCGCAAACCTTCGCGCGTGGACACGATGATGATGGGCAGGATCAGCAGGCCCAGCACCAGCCCGGCCACCTTGATCGTCTCGCCCATGCCGAAGCCGTAGACGAACAGGCCGAGTGCCAACAGGCCGTAGATGATCGAGGGCACGCCGGCCAGATTGGTGATGTTGATCTCGATGACGTCGGAGAGCCAGTTCTTGCCGGCGTATTCCTCGAGGTAGACGCCGGCGGCGACCCCGATCGGGATCGCGACGGCCGCGGTCGCGATCATCACGTAGACCGTGCCGACCCAGGCCGAGAGAATGCCCGCCCGCTCGGGCCGACGGGAGGGGAAGTTCATGAAGAAGTCCCAGCTCAGCCGTTCGGCGCCGCGGATGAAGAGGTCTCCGATCAGCGCGAACAGGATCGCGAGCGCGATGACGAGCACGACGACGCCGAGGCCCGCGAACAGCAGGTCGCTGCGCCGGGCCCGGTGCACGACCCGCGCGATGGTCCCCTCACTGGCCGGCCGCGATGCGCCGTTCATGGCTCAGTAGACCTCCCGGAAGCGCCGGCGGAGCGCAAAACCCAGCATGTTGAACACCAGCGTGATCACGAAAAGCGCCATGCCGACGGCGAAGATCGTCTGATAGGCGAGCGAGCCGTGGGGCACGTCGCCCAACGACACCTGGACGATGTAGGCCGTCATCGTCGCCGCCCCCTCGCGCAGGTCGAAGGTGAAGTTGGGATTCTGCCCGGCGGCGATCGCCACCACCATCGTCTCGCCCACCGCCCGCGACATGCTCAGGATGTAGGCCGCCGTGATCCCGGACAGCGCCGCCGGCAGCACCACCCTGAGCGCCGTGCGCAGGCGCGAGAAGCCGAGCGCGAAGGCGCCCTCGCGCAGGCTGTCGGGCACGGCACGCATCGCATCCTCGCTCAAGGAGACGACATAGGGGATGATCATCACCCCCATGACGAGACCGGCGGAGAGCATGTTGAAGCCGGACAGCCCGGGGATGATCTTCTGCAGCAGCGGGGTGACGAACAGCAGCGCAAAATAGCCGTAGACGACGGTCGGCACGCCGGCCAGCAGCTCGAGCACGGGTTTGGCCATCTCGCGCAGGCGCGGCGGCGCAAACTCGCTCAGATACAGGGCGAGAACGGTCCCCAGCGGGATCGCGACCATGAGCGCCACGCCGGAGACGAGAAGGGTGGCGGTCACCAGCGGCAGGATGCCGAAATGCGGATCCGCGAACAGCGGCGTCCACATCGTGTCCGTCAGGAATTCCTTGAGCGGGACATGCGCGAAGAAGACGGCGCTCTCGCTGATCAGGACGTAGAGGATCCCGATCGTCGTCAGCACCGACACCGAGCCCGCAAGGAACAGGAGAGCGCGCATCACCTCGCCGATGATGCGCCGGCGCAGCAGAAAGCCGGGCGAGGCGGTGATCGCCCCGCTCACCAGGACTGCCGGACTGGCGGTCTGCGATTCGGCCATCGCGTTCACCCGCATCTCGCGCCCGCGCCGTGCGCACCCGCATCTAGACGAAAGGCCGGGGCGAGGAAAACCCCTTGCGCCACGGGGTGACGCCACGCGGCCCGCGGCCGGGCCCGGGCGGGGGCCTCACAGGCCGCCCGCCCGGGCCGCCGGCACCCGGGATTCCTAGTGGCTGCGCTCGGCCTTCAGGATGTCCTCGATGGACACGCCGACCTGCGAACCGCCGGCAAACGCCGTGCCGGTGCGCCGCTCGCGGAAGTTCTCGAGGGCGAGCCGGTAGGCCTCCTCGGGCAGCGGCACATAGCCCACCTCCTCCACGAGCGGCAGGGCATTCGCCGGATCGAGATAGAATTCGACGAACCGGCGCACGCCCTCGTGCTCGTCGGCGGCCTTGCTGTTGACGTAGATGAAGATGGGCCGCGAAAGCGGCTGATACTTGCCGGCACGCGCATTCTCGATCGAAGGCTCGACCGGGGGATTGCCCTTCCAGGAGATCGGCACCGCCTTCAGCTGGGTGCGGTTCTCCCAGTAATAGGCGAAGCCGAAGAAGCCGAGGGCGTTGACGTCGCTCTCCACACCCTGGACCAGAACGTTGTCGTCCTCGCTGGCGGTGTAGTCGCCGCGGCTTGCGCCCTCCTCGCCGACCACCGCATCGGTGAAGTAGTCATAGGTGCCCGAGTCGGTGCCCGCGCCGAAGAGCACGAGCGGCCGGTCCGGGAAGCTCGGCCGCACCTGGTTCCAGCGCGTGATTTTGCCCTGGGCCGCCGGCTCCCAGATCTTCTTGAGCTCCGCGACGGTCAGATAGTCGACCCAGTCGTTCTTCGGGTTGACCACCACCGCCAGCGCATCGAGCGCGACCGGCAGCTCGATGAAGGTGATGCCGTTGGCCTTGCACAGCTCCATTTCGGAAGCCTTTATGGGCCGCGAGGCGTCGGAGATGTGGGTGTCGCCGCGGCAGAACTTCTTGAAACCGCCGCCGGTGCCGGAGATGCCCACGGTAACGCGATACTTGCCGCGCGTCGCCGCCTGGAATTCCTCGGCCATCGCCTCGGTGATCGGGTAGACGGTCGACGAGCCGTCGATCTTGATCAGCTCCGGCGCCGCCTGCGCCGTGCTGCCGCCCTCGCCCGCGATCGACAGGGCGAACGCGATGCCCGCCAGGGCGCCCAGTGTCTTCTTCATCTTCCACCTCGCTTGCATCCGCTGTTTCCGCCCCGGGAGCGATCGATTCGGCCCCCGGGCGGGATCTTCATGCCCGGCTCATGCGACAGTTTGGTTACAGCCGTCGCGGCCGGTACCGGGCAAGGGCCGGTGGCGGCGCAATGAAACCGTCACATTGCGCGCCTATGCGCGTGCGGGTGACGGCGCGGGCCCGGTCTCGACTTGTGCCGCGCCTTCGGGCCATAGTGGGGATCGGACGGGCCCCGTACCCGATGCGAGCGAAGGAGCCGTAATCTGCCATGACGGTCCAGCACACCCTGCGCGCCTATGACGAGGATCTGGAACGGCTGCGCGCCCATGTCGGCGAGATGGCGGCGCGCGCGGACGAGGCGCTGGCGGATGCCGTGCGTGCGCTGGTCGAGCGCGACTCGGCGCTCGCGGAGGACGTGATCGCGCGCGACAGGGCGCTCGACGCCATGGAGGCCGAGGGCGAGCGCAGGGCGCTGCAGATCATCGCGTTGCGCGCCCCGGTAGCCGACGACCTGCGCGAGATCATGGCGATCGTGAAGATCATCAATGCGCTGGAGCGCGTCGGCGACTACGCGAAGAACATCGCCAAGCGCACGACGGTGCTGATCGGCTCGCTGCCGGATGCGCCGTCCCAGCTCATCCCCGTGCTCACCGACGAGGTGCGGGGCATGCTGAGCCGGGTGATCGACGCCTTCATCGCCCGCGATGCCGAGGGGGCGGTGGCGGTCTGGCAGGCGGATGCGAAGGTCGACGCCCTCTACACCAGCCTGTTCCGCGAGCTGCTCACCTACATGGTTGAGAAGCCGCGCCGGATCACGGCCGCGACCCATCTGCTCTTCATCGCCAAGAATCTGGAGCGCGTCGGCGACCAGGCCACCAACATCGCCGAGGTCGTCTACTTCATGGTCAAGGGCGAACAACTGCCCGACGAGCGCCCCAAGAGCGATGAGAGCGCCGTGATCTCTGATGCCGCGGACCGCGGCGAGAACGAGCGGCGCTGACGCGGCGATGGGCGAGCGGGGCCGCATCATCGTCGTCGAGGACGATCCGCATCTCGTCGAGCTGCTCGCCTACAACCTGAAGGCCGCGGGATTCGCGGCCGAGGCGGTCCACGACGGCGAGGAGGGCTGGCTGCGGATCATCGAGCAGCCGCCGGATCTCGCGATCATCGACTGGATGCTGCCGGAGCTTTCGGGGCTCGAGCTCTGCCGGCGCCTGCGCCGGCGCGAGCAGACGCGCAACCTGCCCATCATCATGCTCACCGCCCGCGGCGACGAGGCGGACCGGGTGCGGGGGCTGGAAACCGGCGCGGACGACTACGTAACCAAGCCCTTCTCGCCGCGCGAGCTGATCGCCCGCATCCAGGCGGTGCTGCGGCGGCTGCGGCCCGCGCTGCACGGCGAGGTGCTTCAGGCCGGCGGCATACGGCTCGATCCGGTGGCGCACCGGGTCACGCGCGCGGGCCGGAGCGTGCATCTCAGCCCCACCGAATTCCGGCTGCTCAGGCATCTGATGGAGCATCCCGGCCGCGTCTTCAGCCGCGAGCAGCTGCTCGACGCGGTCTGGGGGCACGACAGCGACATCGAGATCCGCACCGTCGACGTCCACATCCGCCGCCTGCGCAAGGCGCTGAACGCCCCCGGCGAGCCGGACCCGGTGCGCACGGTCCGCGCGGCCGGCTACGCCTTCGAGCCGCCTCCCGCCTCAGACGAGCAGGCGCCACAGCAGGGCTAGCGCGGGCCCCAGGGCCGCGGCGGCGATGAAGGCGAGCAGGCGCCCCGCGGGCACCACCGCCCCCGCGCGCCTTCCGGCCCGGGCCGGCGGCCGCGGGGGCCGCCTTTCGGTCAGCGGCCAGGCGAGAGCGAAGCTGAGCGCCAGCGTCAGCAGGAAGAAGGCGAGGCCGTAGAGGCGGTGGTCGATCGCCTGGGCGCGGGCGGGGCCCGCGGCGGCCGCCAGCCACAGGATCCCGGCCGCGCGCAGGGCGTTGGCGACGGGCGGCACCAGCGCGAACAGCGCCACCACGGCGCCCCGACGCCAGCCGCGGGCCGCGATCCAGGCGAAGAGAACGCCGATGGACAGGCTCGCAAACAGGTAGCGCACCCCCGAGCACGCCGCCTCGATCGAAAACCGCGCAAGCCCCCGGGGCGTCGCAAGCTCGATGACGAAGCCGTCGCGCCAGAAGGGGACGTCGAGGACGTTCAGGATCGCGAGCGCCAGCCAGGCCGTCCAGTGCATGAGCGCCGGGACGAGCGCCAGTCCGGCCGGAATGGCGAGCAGCAGATAGCCGAGCGGGAAGGCGAGCCGCCGCCAGGCCTCGCGCGGCACGAGCGCCAGCACCGCCAGATCGACAAGCAGCAGCAGCGCGGCGTGCATCCCGATCGCAAGATCCGCAAGCCAGGCGACGAACCAGCCCCAGGAGACCGCCGCCGCCGCGGCCACCGGCCAGACCGGCCGCGCCGCGCCGGCAGCCGGCCCGCCCGCAGCCGGCAGCCGCGCTGCGATCAGGGCCAGCGCGATCGCCGCCACCAGCGGCTGGTGGTGAAAGACGACATTGCCGAACCACACGGACCCTAGATGCCGAAGGGTCGGCAGAAACAGCGCAGCCAGGACGAGCCAGACAAGCGGCAGCGCGGCCGGCAGCGGCAGCGCCCGCGCCGGCTTGCGGCCGATCGGCTGGACAGGCCCGCTCACGGCGCCGTCCCCACGCCGTTGCCGCCGGCGGCCAGATCCCGGATCATGGCGACCAGCTCCTCGCCGCGCGCCGCCCAGCCGTAGCGGGCGGTCACGAATCGCCGTCCCTCCTCGCCCAGCCGCGCGCGCGCCGCCGGATCCGCGAGCAGCGCCTCGATCGCCGCCACCCATTCCCCGGGCGCATCCGCGACCTTGACGATGGCGGCCGCCCGCTCGTCGAGACCGGTGAAGGCCGCGGGCGAGGCGACCACGGGCCGGGCCATCGCCATCGCCTCGAGCAGCTTGTTCTGGATGCCGCGGGCGATGAGAAGCGGCGCGATGGCGACATCCGCCCGGGCGTAGAAGGGGCGCACGTCCGCGACCCGCCCGGTCACGGTGATGCGCGGATCGCGCGCCAGACGACGCACGGCCGGCGCGGGCTCGGCCCCGACGACGAGCAGCCGCAGCCCGGCATGGCGCGCGGCGAGCTGCGGCCAGACATGCTCCGCGAACCAGCAGATTCCCTCGACATTGGGGCGGTAGTCCATGCGCCCGGTGAAGATCAGCGCGGGCGGCGCATCTTCCTCGCGCGGGCGCGGCGCGAAATGGGCGGTGTCCACCCCGTTCTCGAGCACGGCGACCCGCTCATCCGCCAGTTCCGGCGCGCGCGCGCGCAACAGCGCCGCCTCGGCCGCGCTCACCAGCGTCACCCGCCCGGCCGCCGCCGCCGCGCGCCTCTCGAAGGCGGCAAGGCGCCGCGCCTCGAGGGCATAAAGCGGCCCGAGTGCCCCGGGCCCGCGCCGGGCGTAGGCCTCCCATTTCGCGGAATCGACGTCGACCAGATCGAGCAGGAAGGGCAGGCGCGCCCGCCCGTCGGGCGGGAGCAGGTATCGGGCCATCGGCCCCGAGAAGACGTGGGCCGCCGCCGCACCCCGCGCGATCGCGGCCTCCACGGCCGCCGCGATCCCGGAATGCCGGAAATACCCCGCGCTTAAGGGCCGGCCGGCCGCCAGCGCCAGCGCGCCGCGCAGGAGCGGCCGCAACCGGCCGAGGGGCACCAGCGTCCAGTGCTCGGCGTGCGCGGCAAGGAACGCCTCGGCCTCCTCGCGCGGTCCCTCGTCGTGGAAGGCCGCGACCTCGAGGGTGAAATGCCGGGCGAGCGCGCGCAGCTGGTGATGCGCCCTGAGCTTCTCGCCCTTGTCCGGCGGAAAGGGAACGCGATGGAAGAGACAGAGGATGCGCATGATCTCCCCGGTCCGGACCGGTTGCCTCTTCGCCCTCAGCCGAGGCCGCGGGCCACAAGCGGCCCCAGGCGGTTGGCGAGCGCAAGGGGCAGCTTCCGCCACAGCCGCACGAACAGCCGGTATCTCGCATTCTCGGGGCGCATGTCCGGCGGCTCGCGGGCGGTCACCAGATCATACTGATAAACCAGCTCGCGCGGCGCAAATCCCCAGTGGCGCTTGTAGTGGTAGGGGCCGGTGCCGACCCGCGAGCGGCCGAAGTCGAAGCGCCGGCAGCCGCGTGCCAGGGCATGCTCCATCAGGGTCCAGTACATGTAGTCGTGGGCGAACAGCCGGCGCGCCGCGGGCGCCGTGCCGGCGTAATAGGGCAGCACCGTGTCGGCCTCGTAGAAGCTCATCACCGCGCTCACCGGCTCGCCCTCATGGGTGACGACGAGGATGTCGAGCTCCCGCTCCCCGAAGGTCTCGAGCAGAGCCCTGAACCAGGCCTGCGGGAAGGCCGGGGTGCCATGGTGATGGAGATTGCGCAGGTAGAGCGAAACGAAGGGCTCGAGCGCGCGGGTCACATGGTGGTCCAGCCCGGCCGCCAGGCTCTTGCGCACGCAGGCGCGCTGCTTGCGCGGAATGGCGGCGAGCCGCGCCTCGGGATCCTCCGCGATCTCGCCCGTGAAGTCCGCATGGCGGCCGCCGACCGCGACCGCCCCCTCAACCCCCGGCTCGCCGCAACGGTATTCGACCCAGGCGAGCCGCTCCTGCTCGGCCAGACGGCGCGCGGCGGCGATGAGCGCGGCCGCCGTCCCATCGTCCGCGGTGAGCGGCCCCGCCTCGGGCAGGAAGGGCAGCGAAACGAGCCGCGATCCGAACAGCCGGCTGCGGACGATCACGAGCGGCAGCACGCCCGCGATCGCAGCCCGCCCGCCGTCGCCGCCCGCGCGCTCGGCCATCAGATAGACGGGCTCGAGGCCGAATCCCTCCCGGAACGCCTGCGCCCATTCGGCACGGTGGAAGAAGCGGCCGGCAGGATGTGCGGCGACGAAGGCGTTCCAGCGCCCGGCATCGCCGCGGTCCATCGGCCGCACCCGGATCGCCGGATCCGCCGCCGCGTCCAGGTTCCCACAAGTATCCGCGTCCGTCATGCCTCGCCTTCCCCGCGGATGGACGCACGCGCCTGCCAGGCGGCGAGCAGCTCGTCCATCCGGCCCCAGCGGTGCCGGGCCAGGAGCCGCGCGATCCGCGCCCGCATGCGGCCGAGACCGAGGTAGTGCCGGAACCGCGACCGGAAGGACGCCGGCACCCGGGGCTGGTCCGGATCGAATTCCCACGGGTGGCAGTAGAAGAACACCGGCCGCCCCGCCGCGGCGATGCGCCCGATTCCCCATTCGTACAGGGCATCCGGCATCAGGCGGAACCAGCCTCCCCCGCCCCAGGGCAGGTTGCGGCCCGCAATCCGCAGCGTCGGCACCGGGATCTCCCAGAATCCCGGCGCATCGGCAAGCGGCCGATAGGGCAGGCGCGGTGCGTCGGCCATCCCGTAGAGGTCGGTGCGGCCGGGAAAGATGCTCGAGGAATAGCCGAAGCCCTCCTCGGCGAGCACCCGATGGGCGAAGGGCGTGCGCTCGTCGATGGAAAAGCTCGGCGCGCGATAGCCGGTGACCGCGACGCCTGCCGCATCCTCCACCGCCGCCCGCGCCCGGCGCAGATCCTCACGGAAGGCCGCCTCGCTCATGCGGAAGACCGGGCGGTGGTCGAAGCCGTGGAGCGCGATCTCATGGCCGGCCTCGGCCAGCGCCCGGATCGCGGGGCCGTGGCGTTCGGCGATCCAGCCCAGCACGAAGAAGGTCGCCCGCACGCCGGCCGCGGCGAGAAGCTCCGTGACGACGGCGAGCCCCGTCTCCACCCGGCTCGGCCGGCGGTCCCAGTTCTCGCGCGCGATCGTCCCGGCGAAGGCCGCGACCTGGAAATACTCCTCCACGTCCACGCTGAAGGCGAAGGGAAGGTCGGAGCGATCCGCACCGGTTGCCGCCGCCGCCATGGCGGAACCGCCCACCGCGCGTCAGTCCCCGGTCCCGGCGGGCCGGGCCGGCTCCGCGTCGACGTCGTCGCCGGGTTCCGGCGCGGGCGGCGGATCCTCGAGCTTCGGCAGCTCGCGCAGCCCGGCCGCCTTCGCGACATGCGCGATGAGCGCCTCGTGCCGGCGGATGTAATGCTCGAGGACCGTGAGCCGGCGTTCGAGCTCCGCAAGCTCTTCCGGCGCGGGGCTGCCGACGGCACCGGCTTCGGGCGTGGCTCCGGGCGCATCGGCGAGCTCCAGCCGTCGCGCGCCCTCGCGCGCCTGGTAGACATTGTCGGCCTCGAGATCCTCGATCACGGCCCGCACGACATCCGCGTCGATGCGGTGCAGCTCCTCGAGCGCCCCGAACAGGAGAATGCGCGAGCACAAGAGATTGACCCGGCGCGGCACGCCCTGGGTGTACTCGTAGATCGCATCATGGGCGTCGTCGGTGAACGCCGGGTCGCCCTGCCAGCCCACGAGCGTGAGGCGGTGCTCGATGTAGCCCTTCACCTCCTCGCGACCCATGGCCTCGAGGTGATGGGTGGCGATCACCCGCTGGCGCAGCTGTTCGAGCGCCGGCGTCTGGAACAGGCGGACCCGGAACTCCGGCTGGCCGACGAGAAAGCACTGGATGAGGGGTGCACCCCGATCCTGGAAGTTCGAGAGCATCCGGAGCTCTTCGAGCGCGGCCAGCGGCAGGTTCTGCGCCTCGTCCACCACGAGAAGCGCGCGCTTTCCGCCGGCGCGCATTTCGCGCAGAAAGGCTTCCAGCTCGCGCAGTATTCCCGCCTTGTCGCTCGCCCTGAGATCAAGACCGAAGCCGCGTGCGATCGCCCGCAGCATGTCGTCGGCATTGAGCTGGGTCGAGACCACCTGGGAGACGAGATACTCGGCCGGGTCGAGCTGCTCCAGGAGATGGCCGAGCAGCGTCGTCTTCCCCGTCCCGATCTCCCCCGTGATGATGATGAAGCCTTCCTCCTGGCTCAGGCCATAGGTCAGGTAGGCCATCGCCTTGTGATGGGTGCGCGCGTCGAAGTAGAAGCGCGGATCGGGGGTCAGCTGAAACGGCCGGCCCGAAAGCTTGTAGAATTCCTCGAACACCCCTCCTCCTTCACCGCTCCGTCCTAGAGTCCGACGCGCAGACCGCCGAAGAACGCGTGCTCGGCGAATGTCACGGTCGCGACATTACTGAATCTTCGGCTCCACGTATAGCGCAGTTCGGCCGTGATGTTGCGCGAAAGCGTCCAGCTGGCCCCGGTGGAGACGATCACGTTATCGTCGCTGCGCGTGCCGCTCTCGAACCGGTCGTGGCGGAAACTCGCCTCGACGATCCAGGCGCCGCGCCGCGTGAGCTCGTGGCGGAAGCCGAGATCGCCACCGAAGCCGCGCGCAACCGCGCCATCGTCGAACCGGCGCCGCTCCCAGTAGCCCGTCAGCTTCAGCGCCTCGCGCCGGCGGCGGTAGTCGAGCTCGATGCCCGCCCGGCGCTGGCGGAAGTTGCGATCGGAAAAGTCGAATCCGGGCGGTGCGAGCAGCGGCAGATTCGGCTCCAGCACGAAGCCCGGCGGCAGGCCGGGCTGCGCGGCATCGAGCCGCGGGGCCGTCAGACGCAGCGCGTCATCCAGGAGCTGCTGCTGGCTCGAGCCGACGACATCGGTGTAGCGGGCGCTCAACGTCAGGTGCTTCAGGCGCCAGGCGGCGGTCGCCTCGGCCGTCGTCTGCCCGGCGCGCCGGCCGCCCCGGACCCCGAGCTCCAGCCGGGGCCCCTTGAGCCGCAGCCCCGCGTCCCAGCGCAGTCCCCTGAGCCGGCCCGTTGCGAAGCGGGTGTTGGTCGTGAAATACCCGATGCTGCCCTCGATCCTGAGAGCCCGTGTCACCGCATAGCCGAGATCGAGCCCGCCCTGAGCGCTCTGGAAGACGGGCAGGATCGGCTCCGCCAGCGGAATGCCCTGCGGCGGGCGCGAGCGCACCGTGCGGTTGAAGCGGCCGAACAGCCGCCATTCGAGCCGCCACAGGCGGTCCCGGCTGCCACCCAGATCGAGCGAGACCTGGTGGCCGCGGGAATCCGAAAACGGCACCACCGGTCGGCCGGGAGGGGCATTCTTGCGGCCGCTGTCGTTGAGGGTCAGCGAGAAGCGGTACTGGCCCTGGAACTCCGCAAGCGGGCCGAGCCGGAAGGTGACGTCGGGGCCGATCTGGTAGCCCTGGACCGTCTGGCGCCCCTGCGCGAGATTGAAGCGGCTGCCGGAGAAGGCGCCCGCCCGGCTCGTGAAGGCCTCGCGCACCACGCCGCTCGCCTCGATCTTCAGGAACCGCGGCAGCACCTCGTAGCGGATGATGCCGGAGCCGTCGTGCTGGAGATCGTCGCGGCCGGTGCGCGCGAAATAGAGGTAGTCGGCGGCGTACTGCACATTGGCCTTGAACCGCGCGCCGTTGGCGACGAACGAGAAGCCGCCCTCGACCTGGCCGGAAAAATCCGCCTTGCGGTCCTGCGCGTCGAGAAAGACGTTGTCGGTTGCCGCCACCGACAGCCCGACGAACGGCGTGAACCTGAGTTCGGCGGCAGCGCCCGTGCCCGCGGCGGCCGCCAGCAGCGCCGCGCCGGCGAGCATCCCGGCCGGAGCGCGCCATGCCGGACGGGCCCGGACCGGCCGCCGATGGCTCGTCTTCGCCGACACCGCTGCGCGCCCGCCCTTTCCGCCTATCGTCCGTATGCGTAGCCGTAGTAGGCGCCGAACCGCCGGTCCGGCCCGAGGAAGCGCACCTTGTTGAGAATGAAGCCGACGTGTTTGCAGCTTGCCAGCATGTTGAGGCCTTCGCGGATCTGCTGCTCGGTGGTGCGCTCGGCCTCGACGACGAAGGCGGTCTGGCCGGTGTGCATCGCCAGCGCCGACGCCACCGAACTGGCCAGCACCGGTGCGCAGTCGAAGATCACGATGCGGTCGGGATAACGCTGCGCGATCTCGTTCAGGATGTTGCCCATGCGCGCGCTGGTCAGCAGCTCGGGCGTCAGATTGTGCTGGCGGCCGGCGGGCAGCACGGTGAGATTGCGCACATTGGTGCGGATCAGACAGTCGGAGAGATCGATCTCCGGATCCAGCACCACGTCCATCAGCCCGCGCGTGGCGGTGATCCCGAGCGTGCGCAGGGCTTCCGGCTTCGGGAAATCGGCGTCGACGAGCAGCACCCGCACGTCCTGCTCGAGCGCGATGGAAAGCGCGAGATTGATGGCGCAGAAGGTCTTGCCGTCACCGGGCCGGCAGGAGGTGACCAGCACCAGATTGCCGTTCGGGATGCGGTGCTGGCCCTGGGCGAAGGCCTTGAGCAGGATCGGCCGCTTGATGATCCGGAACTCCTCGCTCGTGGTGGACGGCCCCGCATCCGGGGTGATGAAGCCGAGCCGGCGCAGCCGGTCCACGTCGAGCTCCTGGTAGCGGCTGCGCTTCTTGACCTGGGGGGGTGCGGCCGGCGCGGCCTGGCTCGCCGCGACCGCCGCGGCAACCGCGGGGCCCGCCTCGGCCTGCGGCGCGGCGGATGCGGCACGGGCGTGTTCGCGCAACTGCTCGGCGGCCCGCTCGATCAACCGCTGCTGCCGGCGACGGCGCGCCTCCTCGGCGGCCGCCGTGTCGGCCTCGCGCGGCACGCTTTCGCCGGGGGTCTCCCGCTTCTGTTCGCGCATGCGCCGGGCGGCGCGCTCGAGCAGCGAGGGTCGGCCGGGCCTGCGGTCATCAGCCATGCCGGCGTCCTCCTACAGCAGCGCGCCGCTGGCGAGCGCCAGCCCGAGCAGGCTGACATAGCCGATCAGCAGAAGCGCGAGAGAGGCGAGGAATCCCGTCACCTCGAGCCGGTACTGGCGCCGGTCGCGTTCCAGCACCACGAGGGTCACGACACCGAAGACCGGAAGCCCGAAGGTCTCCGCCAGCCGCTCGCTGCTCAGGAAAACGGGTCTGAGCTGCGAGAGCACGAAGGCTATGCCGACGCCGGACAGAAGCCCTGCGGCGAGCACCAGCGACAGGAGCTGCGGCCGGTCCGGGCGATACGGCCGGCTCGGCAGACTCGGCGGGTCGATAACCTCGAAGCCCACGTTCTTCGCGCTCGCCTCGAGATCCTGGGACAGCGCCGCCTGCTCCCGCCGCTTGACGAGATCCTCGTAGTTTTCGCGCAACACGTCGTAGTCGCGGTCGAGCCGCTTGAGCTCCGCCTCGAGCAGCGGGATCCGCCCGGCCTCCGATTCGAGCTGCTCCAGCTCCCGCTTCAGCTTGTCGCGCTGGGCCGTGAGCCGGGTGACCTGGGTCTCGGCATCGACGAGCTTCACCTTGAGCTCCTGCCAGACCGGATTGGGTGCGAAGTTGCCCTCCGGTGGCGTCTCCGGGTCGGCCTTCAGCGCCTCCTCGGCACGGCGGCGTTCCTCCTCCATCTGCTCCTTCAGGGTGTCGAGCTGGCGCTGGACGAAGACGACATCCGGGTGCTGGTCGGTGAAACCGCGCACCTTGAGTTCGTCGAGACGCTGCTGGAGCTGCTCGATGCGCGCCTGCAGGCGCGGGTTGAAGCCGCCGCTGGCCTCGCCCGACGCGGAGGCCGGCAGATAGGCGGGGATGTCCTTGAGCTGGCGCGCGAGCTCGTCCCGGCTGAGCCGGGCATCCGCGAGCTCGTCCTCCTTGGCCTTGAGCTCGTCGCGCAGCTTCTCCACCCGCGCCAGATAGCTGCCCTGCGAGGACAGGAGCCCCATGTTCTGACGCCGGAATTCCGCCCGGCGCCGCTCCGCCTCCTCCAGCTTGCGCTCGAGATCCTGGATCTTCGAGTTGATGAAGGCCTTGGCGGCCTCGATGTCCTCGCGCTTGAGCCCCAGATGGGCCTCCTTGAAGATGTTGAGCACCTGGGCCACGACGTCGCGGGCGAGCCGCGCGTTCTGCTCGTCGGAGAGCTGCGGGAAGGACGCCTCATAGCTCAGCACGAAGATGTTCTCGCCGGGCGTGGAGATCTGGATCTTGCTGCGCAGATCCGCAATCAGCGGCGCGAGATCGTCGCCGGCACCGAGCAGGATGTCCATGTCCGTGCGGCGGATGATCCTTTCCAGGTTTTCGGTGTTGACGATGGTCTGACGGAGCAGATCGAGCTGGCGGAAGACGTCGACATCCACCGTCATCCCGCGCATGAGCGGGCGCAGCAGGGACTCGGTGTCCACATAGATGCGCGCCTGGGACCGGTAGGTGTTCGGGATGAGGGCGATGTAGGTCCAGCCCAGGGCGCAGACGACATAGGTGACGGCGAGCCCGTACCACCGCCGCCGCCACAGCGCATAGAGCATGAGGAGGACATTCTGATAGAGCTCATGCATCCGCGGCCGTCCGCACCTTCGTCCCCGTCAGCCTCTCGCCGGCCCCTGCCGCCCCCGCCCACCGGAGGCCCGCGCCCACCATGCTAGAATATGCTTTCCGGAATGATAATGACATCCCCGGGAAGGATCTCGACATTGGCGCTGATGTCGCCGTCCTTGATCAGCGAGGCGATGCGCAGGCGGTATTCGCGCTGCCGGCCGTCCACCACGCGCACGAGGCGGGCGGAATTGCCCGCGGCGAACTCGGTCAGCCCGCCCACCTCGATCATGACGTCGAGCAGCGTCATGTTCGCGCGGTAGGGGATCGCCCGCGGATTGGTCGCCTCGCCGACGACGCGCACCTGCTGCGCGAAGGGGCCGGTGAACTGCTCGACGATCACCGTCACGATCGGCTGCTGGATGTAGACGGACAGCGCCTCCTCGATGTCGCGCGCAAGCTCGGAGGGCGTCTTGCCCGTCGCCGGGATGTCCTCGATGAGCGGCACCGACACGCGCCCGTCCGGCCGCACCGTCACCGTGGTGGTCAGCTCCGGATTGCGCCAGACGAAGACGGTGATGGAATCGAGCGGCCCGATGCGGTAGTTCGGGCCGGGTCCCTCATCGGGCGACACGAACATCGCCGACGGCAGCCGTTCCAGCCGCCCGCCGCATGCCGCCAACAAGAATACAAGTAACAGACAGGCGAACTTGCCGGTCAAAGCAAAGAATTTCATGGCGTCCCGCATCCGCTTCGTGCCCTGGGTCCGCTATCCGGTCGGCCGCAGTCAGACATCATCTTGCGCAATTGGGTAACACAACCCCAATCTCTGGCACAAGATGCCGTGTCTGCGTCCGGCCGGCGGGCCCGCCCCGCCCGGCACCGCACCACAGGCATGTGGTGCGGAACGGTCCTGCGGTTCCGTGCCCGCGTCCGGAAATCGTCTTCGCCTCTGGCCCCCCGCGATGCATGCGGAATGTTCGTTGATGCCCGGCCCTCTAGCGATCCGGGCGGCGCGGGTCAAGCCCGGGTCTCATCGGCCGAGCAGAAAGCGCCGCGGCGGCGGATGGGCGAGGAAGGCCTGGGGGCTCGCCTCGAATCCGTAGGCGCCGGACTGGAAGATGGCGATGAGATCGCCGGATCCCGCCGGCGGCAGCGAGACATCGCGGGCGAAGACGTCGAGGGGGCTGCACAGCCGCCCCGTGATCGTGACGCTCTCGCGCCCGCCCCCGTCACCCGACCCGGCCGCGATCCCCTCGGGCATGCGGGTCGCCAGCGCCAGCGGAAAGGCACGGTGCAGCACCTGGCCGAAATTGCCCGTGGCGGCGAGGTGGTGATGGAGCCCGCCGTCGGTCACGAGGATGCGGCGGCCGTGCACCGTCTTCACCCTGAGCACGCGCATGACGTAGACCCCGGCCTCGCCGACCAGAAAGCGGCCGAGCTCGATGGCGACATGCCTCCCGCCGCCGGAGCCGCCCAGAATCGCGCGCGCGTCCGCGAGCCCCTTTGCGGCGGCCGCAAGGTCGAGCGGCCGCTCTCCCGCCACATAGGGGATGCCGTAGCCGCCGCCGAGGTTGACCCAGCCGGGGTCGAGCCCGTGGGCTTGCGCCAGCTCGCGGACGAGGAGCGCCGCGCGGCGGTGGCTTTCGGCGAGCGCGGCCCCGTCCAGGATCTGCGACCCGGCGAAGACATGGATGCCGTCGATCTGAAGCCCGAGCGCGCGCGCGCGCGCGAGCAGCGCCCCGAGATCCCCGGGCGCGATGCCGAATGCCGTCGCCTCGCCGCCCATGCGCAGACCGGCGCGCTTCAAGGCGAACGGCGGGTTGATGCGCACGGCGAGCGGCACGGGCCGCTCCCAGCCGAGGCGCCGGCGGGCGGCGGCGATGTCGTCGAGCTCGCCCGGGTCCTCGATCACGATCCGCACGCCGGCGGCCATTGCGGCCGCGATCTCGTCCGCCCCCTTGCCGGGCCCGGCGAAGCTGATGCGCGCGCCCGCGACGCCCGCCGCCACGAGCGCCGCGATCTCGCCGGCGGATGCCGCATCGAAGCCGTCCACGAGCCCCGCCATCAGCCCCAGCACCGGGGCGAACCCGTTGGCCTTGACGGCATAGTGGAGAGCGACGCCCTGCGGCAGATGGCGGCGCAGCTCCGCCACCCGCGCGCGGATGATCCCGGCGTCGTAGGCATAGAAGGGCCGGTTGCCGGCGGCCCGATACAGCGCGGTCACCGGCCGGCCGCCGATCAGCAGCACGCCGTCGCGCCAGCCGAAGCGGCGGGCGGGATGTGTGGCGCCGTGGTGATCGCCGCTCACGCCGGTTCCTCCCTTGCGGCCTCGAGCCACAGCCGGCGGGCCGCGATCCGGTCCAGCTTGCCGTTCGGCGAGCGCGGCAGCGCAAAGGGCGCAAGGGCGACCACGCGCGGCTGCATCCAGGCCGGCAGGTGATGGTGCGCGGCCTGACGCACGGCCTCGACGAGAGCGGCGGCCTCGCCGGCCGGCATCGAGCCCTCCGGCTCGACGAGCAGCACGACGGCCTCGCCCAGCAGCTCGTCCGGCACGCCGAAGGCGGCGGCCGCGGCGACGCCCGGGACGCCGTACGCCGCCTCCTCCACCTCCTCGGGGCTGATGCGGTAGCCGCCCGACTTGATCATCGCATCGCGCCGGCCGAGGAAGGTGAGAAAGCCGTCGGCATCCGCGACCACGAGATCGCCCGAGAACACCGCCCGCTCGCCGTCGAGCGGATGGGGACCGGCCAGCGGCCAGGGGCGGAAGCGCTCGGCCGTGCGCACGGGATCGTTCCAGTAGCCCAGCGCCACCGTCGGCCCGCGGTGCACCAGCTCGCCGGGCGTGCCGGGCGGCACGGGCCGGCCCGCCTCGTCCACCACCGCGATCTCGGCATTGGGGATCGCGCGGCCGATGGAGTCGGGGCGGCGGTCGACCTCCTCGGGCGGCAGCGTCGTCGAACGGAAGGCCTCGGTCAGCCCGTACATGAGATGGATGCGGGTGCCGGGCAGCAGGGCGCGCAGCCGCTCCAGCACCGCGCGCGGCATGCGGCCGCCGGAGTTCGTGATGTAGCGCAGGCCGCGCGCCGCGGCCGGCCAGTCGAGGCGGGCGAGCTGCGCCCACAGGCCGGGCACGCCGGCCAGCCCCGTGATGCGCTCCCCGGCGATGGTGCGCAGGACGTCGCGCGGCAGCAGAAAATCCATCAGCACGACGGAGGCCCCGACGAGAAAGGCGGTCGTGAGCTGCGAGAAGCCGTAATCGAAGCTGAGCGGCAGCACCCCGAGCAGGCGGTCGTCCTGCCGGTTCCCGAGATAGGCGGCCACCGATTCGGCTCCCGCCAGCAGGTTGCGGTGGCTCACCACCACGCCCTTGGCGCGGCCCGTCGAGCCCGAGGTGTAGAAGATCATCGCCGGCGCCGTCTCCACGCCGTGCGGGAGCGCCGGCCGCACACCCGGCTGATCGGCGGCCTCGTCCACCAGGATGACGGCGAGCCCGCCGGGCGGCGCCCAGCCCTCGGTGGTGAGCGCGGCAAGGCGCGGCGCCGCGGTCACGAGCACGCGGGGCGCACAATCCGCCAGAATGTGGGCGAGCTGCGGGGCCTTCAGCGCCGGGTTGGCGGGCACCGCGATGGCGCCGAGCGCCGGGGCGGCGAACAGCGCCGCCACCGTCTCCACGCGCTTGTCGAGCCACACCACGACGCGCGCGCCCGGCCCGACGCCCGCGGCCGCGAGCCGGCCCGTCCAGGCGGCGATCTCTTCGGCCAGCTCCGCATAGGTGAGCCGCCGGCCGGCCGCGACCAGCGCCGGGGCCGCGCCGTCGCGCCGCGCCGCAAGGAGCGGCAGCTCATGGAGCAGCCGCGGCGGCAGCCACGGATCGGGCGGGCTCGCGGATCGGCGGGGCACGGGGGCTCAGCCCTCTCTTCTTGACAGCGGCATGGCCGGATCCATAGAGCCTGACCCCGCTCCGCGGCAAGCGGGCGGGATCGGACGGCGGCGCGGCCGCATGGCCGGCGGACTGGCGGGAAGAGGCGGGTGACGGCGGACGGCATGTTGCGCGAACGCCTGCGCGCGGTGCTGGGCGAGGTCCTGGAGCTGGGCCCGCGCGCAGCCGCGCTCGAGGAATCGACGCCGCTGCTCGGCGCGCTGCCGGAGCTGGACTCGATTGCGGTCATCGAGCTGCTTTCGACAATCGAGGAGCGCTTTGGTATCGTCATCGCCGATGACGAGATCAGCGCGGACACCTTCGCGACATTCGGCACTCTCCTCGCCTATGTCGCGGACAAATGCGCCGCCGCGGGGGCGGGCCGTGCCGGGACGTGAGCCCGCGTCCGTTTCTCCTTTCGCCACCCGCTTCGATGCGCGCATGCTGGATGCGGCCGGTGCCGCCCTCCTTGCGGTGATCCACGCCCCGGTCCGGGGCCGGCCCCGCGGACCGCTCGTCGTTCTGCCGCCCTGGGGCGAGGAGGAAAACCGCAGCCGCGCCCTGCTCGCGGCCCTGGCCCGCAGGCTCGCGGGCGCCGGCATCGCGGTCTCGCTCCTCAATCTTTCCGGCACGGGCGAAAGCTGGCCGGCGATCCCGCCTTCCGATCCGCGGCAATGGGCGGCGGAGCTCGCGCAGGCGGGCGCGGCGCTGAGCCGGCTGACAGGCGCGGCCGGCCCGCCCGCCCTGCTCGCCTGCCGCAGGATGGCGGGGATGCTGAGGGAGCGGCTGCTGGCGCTGCTGCCGCGCGATGCCTTCGACCCGGTTCTGCTGTGGGATCCCCTCCCCGCCGGCGCGCCGGCGGCGGCCGAGCCGCTGGCCCCGCCGTTCTGGGCGCGCGGGCCCGGTGCGTCGCCGCGCCGCGCCGCGGTGCGGACGCTGCGCTCGCCCGATAAGGCCGGCCGGATCTGGACCGGGCGCGAGGGCCGGGTGGACGCGGAGCTGGTCGCCGCCATGGCGGCGCGCATCGCCGCGCGGCTCGACCGGAGGGCGGCGTCATGACGGTGGCGCCCTGCGCCCGTCAACGGCCTCTCCTGTGGGAATGGGAGGGCCGGCGGATCGTCGGCATGCTGCACCTGCCGGCGGATGGACGGACGCCGGCCCTGGCCGCCCTTCTGCTGCCCGGCGGCGCGCAGACGCGCAGCGGCGCGGGCCGGGGCCTTCTCGCGCTCGCCCGCACGCTCGCCGCCTGCGGGGTGCCGGCGCTCGCTTTCGACTGGGCGGGCCAGGGCGACAGCGAAGGCGGGGTCGTGCCCTTCGACCGCCGCGGTCCCCAGATCGCCTGCGCCCGCCGGGCGCTTGCCCGGGCCACCGGCCTCGCCCGCCATGTCTTGCTCGGCATCTGCGACGGCGCGAGCGCCGCGCTGATCCATGCCGGTGAAGAGGATCCCGCACCGGGTCTCGCCGGCCTCGTGCTCGTCAACTGCTGGATGCGCGACGACGATCTCGCCCCGCCGCGGGGCTGGTTCGGGCTCGCGCTCGCCCGCCGCCTCGCGCGGAACCGGCGCGCCGCCGGCGGGGACGGCGTGCTGCGGCCCGGCGCCCCGGGTGGACCGGGCGGGCTGCCGGGGCTGCTCGCGAGCCTGCGCCATGCGCGCGCGCGCGAGGAAGGCCGGCTCGAGGCGCGGCTGAGACGGGCGGCGGCGCAATGTCCGGCGCCGATCCTGTGGGTGATCGCCCGCACCGATCCGACGGGACGCGATGCGCTGGTGCGGCTGCGGCATCCCCGCTGGCGGACCGTTGCGCCCGGACGCGGCGACCGCAGGCTGCTGCTCGGCGGCGACGACCACGGCCTGCTCGATCCCCGCAGCCGCCTCGCGGTGGCATCCGCGCTGCTGCGGATGGCCGAGCCGGGCGGCGTCCCGGCCGCCCCGCGCCCGGCTTGACTCGCGCGCCGGGACCGCCCACTTGCTGGGACCGGAACGGGCGCGCACATGCCCGGCGAATCCCGGCACGAGACGGCGACCCCATGACCCGCTTCATCAGCATCCGCGGCGCGCGGGAGCACAATCTGAAATCCATCGATCTCGATCTGCCGCGCGACCGGCTGATCGTGATCACGGGGCTGTCCGGCTCGGGCAAGTCCTCGCTCGCCTTCGACACCATCTACGCCGAAGGCCAGCGGCGCTATGTGGAGTCGCTGTCGGCCTATGCCCGCCAGTTCCTCGAGATGATGCAAAAGCCCGATGTCGACCACATCGAGGGGCTGTCGCCGGCGATCTCCATCGAGCAGAAGACGACCTCGCGCAACCCGCGCTCCACCGTCGGCACGGTGACCGAGATCTACGATTACATGCGCCTGCTGTGGGCGCGCATCGGCGTCCCCTATTCGCCGGCCACGGGCGAGCCCATCACCGCCCAGACGGTAAGCCAGATGGTGGACCGGCTGATGGCGCTGGACGAGGGCACGCGGCTCTACCTGCTCGCCCCCATCGTGCGCGGGCGCAAGGGCGAGTACCGCAAGGAGCTGAAGGAGCTGCAGCGCCGCGGCTTCCAGCGGGTGAAGATCGACGGCGGCTTCTACGACATCGAGGAAGCGCCCGCCCTCGACAAGAAATTCAAGCACGAGATCAGCGTCGTCGTGGACCGGATCGTCATCCGGGAAGGCCTCGAGACGCGGCTGGCCGACAGCCTGGAGACGGCGCTGGAGCTGGCCGACGGCCTGGCGGTGGCCGAGTTCGCCGATCCCGGGCCCGACGGCCGGCCGCGCGAGCCGATCCTGTTCTCCGCCAAATTCGCCTGTCCGGTATCCGGGTTTACGATCGAGGAGATCGAGCCGCGGCTGTTCTCCTTCAACAGCCCCTACGGCGCCTGCCCGGAATGCGACGGGCTGGGCGTGAAGCTCGTCTTCGATCCCGAGCTCATCGTCCCCGATCCCGACAGATCTCTGCGCGATGGCGCGATCGATCCCTGGAACCGCGGCATCGTCGCCTACTACCGCCAGCTCCTCGAATCCCTCGCCTCCGGCTTCGGCATCGACCTCGACCGCCCCTGGCGGGAGCTGCCCGAGGAGCAGCGGCGGCTGATCCTCGAGGGTTCGGGCGACGAGGCGGTCACCTTCCGCCTCAACGACGGCCGGCGCAGCTTCCGCGTCACCCGCCCCTTCGAGGGGGTGATCGCGCATCTCGAGCGCCGCTGGCGCGAATCCGAGTCCGCCTGGATCCGCGACGAGATCTCCCGCTACCAGGTCGAGCACGTCTGCCCGGCCTGCGGCGGCCACAGGCTGAAGCCCGAGGCGCTGGCGGTGAAGATCGCGGGCCGGCACATCGGCGAGGTGACGGCGCTCTCGGTCAAGGACGCGCTCGCCTGGTTCGCGGCGCTGCCGGACCGGCTGTCCGAGAAGGAGCGGGCGATCGCCGACAAGGTGCTGCGCGAGATCGGCGAGCGGCTCGGGTTCCTGCAGAACGTCGGGCTGGAGTATCTGACCCTTTCGCGCGCGGCCGGCACGCTGTCCGGCGGCGAGGCGCAGCGCATCCGGCTCGCCTCCCAGATCGGCTCGGGGCTGACCGGGGTGCTCTACGTGCTGGACGAGCCCTCCATCGGCCTCCACCAGCGCGACAACGCGCGGCTGATCGCGACGCTCGAGCGGCTGCGGGACCTCGGCAACACGGTGATCGTGGTGGAGCATGACGAGGAGGCCATCCGCGCCGCCGACCACATCGTCGACATGGGCCCCGGCGCCGGCGAGCATGGCGGCGAGGTGGTGGCCCAGGGCACGCTTTCCGACATCATGGCCGCTCCCCGCTCGCTCACCGGCGCCTATCTCGCGGGCCGGCGGGAGATTCCCGTGCCGGCCGAGCGGCGCCCCGCGGACGGGCCGCGGCTCGTGCTGCGCGGGGCGCGGGCCCACAATCTGAAGAACATCGACGTCGCGATACCCCTGGGCTGCTTCGTCTGCGTGACGGGCGTCTCGGGATCGGGCAAGTCGACGCTCATCAACGAGACGCTCTACAAGGCGCTCGCCCGCCAGATCATGGGCGCGCGCCGGGTGCCGGCGGAGCATGACGCGATCGAGGGGCTGGAGCATCTCGACAAGGTCATCGACATCGACCAGAGCCCCATCGGCCGCACGCCGCGCTCGAATCCGGCCACCTACACCGGGGCGTTTACGCCGATCCGGGAATGGTTCGCCGGTCTGCCGGAGGCGAAGGCGCGCGGCTACAGGCCGGGGCGCTTCTCCTTCAACGTCAGGGGCGGGCGCTGCGAGGCCTGCCAGGGCGACGGCGTCATCAAGATCGAGATGCATTTCCTGCCGGACGTCTATGTGACCTGCGACCAGTGCAAGGGCGCGCGCTACAACCGCGAGACGCTGGAGATCCGCTACCGCGGCAGATCGATCGCCGACGTCCTCGACATGACGGTCGAGGAGGCCCACCGCTTCTTCGAGGCGGTGCCGGCGATCCGCAACCGGCTGGAGATGCTGGAGCGGGTCGGGCTCGGCTACATCCGCGTCGGCCAGCAGGCGACGACGCTATCAGGCGGCGAGGCGCAGCGGGTCAAGCTCGCAAAGGAGCTCTCGCGGCGCGCGACGGGCCGCACCCTCTACATCCTCGACGAGCCGACGACGGGCCTGCATTTCGAGGACGTGCGCAAGCTGCTCGAGGTGCTGCAGGCGCTCGTCGACCAGGGCAACACGGTGCTCGTGATCGAGCACAATCTCGACGTCATCAAATGCGCGGACTGGATCATCGATCTGGGGCCCGAGGGGGGCGATGCGGGCGGGCGCATCGTCGCGGAAGGCACGCCGGAAGACGTGGCCCGCGTGGCCGAAAGCCACACCGGCCGCTATCTCGCGCGCATCCTCTCGCGCACCGCCGCCCCCGCCCACAGCGCGGCGGAGTAGGCGGGCGCATCCCCGCCAGCGGCATGCGGTCGGAGCCTGACCGGAGCTCTTCTCCGCAGGAACCGCATCCCACATGGAAATCGGGCAGGACAAACTTGTATTGCAACCTAAAGATATTTCTGCTATAGGGGGTAGAGGGAGAGCAGGCGCAGCGGGGAGATTCCAATGAGCTACTTTGCCATCCGAAATCCCTTCGAGGATATCTCACCACAGATGGCGCAGAAAGCCATTCGAGAGTATAATTCCGGATATTTTCTCTCACCATCCGTTCCCAATGTGAAACTTGACCAAGAGGGTCGAGAAAAATTCAGGAAAGCGGACCTGCGGAACCCGCACTCATTGGCTGATACCCTATGGTGGATCACAACTGAGTATGGCGGAATAATGCGTAGGCCCCCCATTTTCGTGGAGACATGCTGCAATTTAATTGCTGAAAACATCATGAGTTCAGAAGGTTACATAGATTCGTTGTTGGATATGCCGCCTCTCAAAGATACACTCCCAGACATGGACACTATTACCGAAATCATGAGACCATTTCATGCTCTCATACCGAACGAATCCTCATATTTTGCATTTACAGCGGCAACCAAATGGCTTCATTTCTCTCGGCCAGATATATTCATTCCTCTTGATAGTCGTGCAAGAAGATTTTATCGCTTGCCCGCCTCTAATGCTAATTATAATGCGAAGCATTATCATGCCACTCTTTCGATCATACGGGACGTGATTATCGGAAAGATTGATAAGATAAATCTCGATGCGCTTAAACAGGCGGATAAATTCTACATGGGAGACATTAAATTGTTGGACAAGATTGCATATACTCTCGGTGGAAGGAAAAAATAGGGCGACTTTTAGACGAGAGAGAATATCATATTCTAATATACTTATTCTCTCTCGCCATCTGCCCCGACTGTACGCACGCGGTCACCTGTAGCTGGCGCCGGTCTTGGTCGCCCGGATATGAGGCGCCGATGCGGCAGCGTGCGCGACAGGTGTCGTGATGGCGATTCCCCGACTCCCCTGTACGAGGGGCGGATTCCTCGTGCTGCAGACACCCTTACACATCTTCCTCGAAGATGTCCTCATAACCGGGAAGCTCGCGGCCAGTGCTCCGCTGGCTAATAAATGGACGCCCGCGCTCGCCGATCGTCAGGTGCAATTGCCCGAAACACACTGCTGCCACGCCAGAGCGGAGTGCCAGCGCAGCCCAAGCGCATGCATGGGAAAGCCTCACCCGCGCGGAGGGATCGACCAGGCCGACGGCACGCTGGTCCAGCTCAAGATCCTGTGAGGGCAGCCCGGCCGCACGAGGCCGGGGTTCGCCCCGCCGCGGGCCGACCGCGGCCCGCCTCAGCCAGGGCATGGCGCATGCGCGCCGGAACGGCCGGCGAAAGCCCCGCCCCTCACCGCCACGCCTCGGCGGGGAGCGCATAGAGGACGTCGGCACCGGCGGTGATCGCATCCCACTGTGCGAGCTTCTCGGGCAGGATCTGCGCGATGAAGAAGCGCCGGGCCACAGCGCGCATCGCCGCGGCACCCTCGGCGTCGGCCGCGATCGGCTCGCGCGCGAGAAGCCAGGCGCCCACCACCCCGCCATAGAGCTGCACCAGCGGCGCGGCCGCGGCATGGGCGTCGAGCTCGCGGCCCTCTTTGAGCGCCGTCAGCACCCATGCGCTCGCCTTCTCCAGCCGGTCGGCGGCCGCGCGGATGGCGGCGGCGAAGGACGCGCGCGGGTCCCCGTCCCGCCAGCCGGCCGCCTCCTCCCGGATCTCCGCCGCGAGCGCCCGGAAGGCGCCGCCGTCGGCCATCGGGATCTTGCGGGTGACGAGGTCCATCGCCTGGATGCCGTTCGTGCCCTCGTAGATCGGCGCGATCCGCGCATCGCGCAGATGCTGGGCCGCGCCCGTCTCCTCGATGTAGCCCATGCCGCCATGGACCTGGATGCCGAGAGAGGCGGCTTCCACCCCGATGTCCGTCGAAAACGCCTTGGCGACGGGGGTCAGCAGATCCGCGCGCATCTGGGCCGCGGCGCGCGCCTGCGCATCCGCCAGCGCATGGGCGCGGTCCACGGCCGAGCCGGTGTGATAGACGATGGCGCGCGCGGCCAGCGTCAACGCCTTCATCCGCATCAGCATCCGCCGCACGTCCGCATGCGCGATGATCGGCGCGGGATGCGCACCGCTCACCGGATCGCGGCCCTGCAGCCGCTCGCGCGCGAAGGCGAGCGCCCGCTGGAAGGCGCGCTCGGCGATCGCCACCCCCTGCAGGCCGACATTGATGCGCGCATGGTTCATCATCGTGAACATGTGGCGCATGCCGCGGTTCTCTTCGCCGACGAGGAAGCCGACGGCGCCCTCGCCCCGCTCGCCGAAACCCATCACGCAGGTCGGGCTCGCATGGATGCCGAGCTTGTGCTCGATGGACAGACAGGCGACATCGTTGCGCGCGCCCGGCCGGCCGTCCGCATCCGGCAGGAATTTCGGCACCAGAAACAGCGAGATGCCCTTCGTGCCGGCCGGCGCATCCGGCAGCCGCGCGAGCACGAGATGGATGATGTTCTCGGCCATGTCGTGCTCGCCGTAGGTGATGAAGATCTTCTGACCGAAGAGGCGGTAGCTGCCGTCGCCCGCGGGCTCCGCACGGGTCTTGAGCGCGCCGACGTCCGAGCCCGCCTGCGGCTCGGTCAGACACATCGTCCCCGTCCATTCGCCGGAGACGAGCTTCGGCAGATAGCGGGCCTTGAGCTCGGGGCTTCCGTGCTGCGAGAGCGCCTCGATCGCGCCCTGGTTCAGCATCGGGCACAGCGAGAAGGCCATGTTGGCCGCCGTCCAGCATTCCTGGACCGCCAGCGCCAGCACGAAGGGCAGCCCGCCCCCGCCGTATGCGGGATCGGCGGCGATCCCGTTCCAGCCCGCCTCGCAATAGGCGCGGTAGACGTCCGCAAAACCGTCCGGCATGCGCACGACGCCGTTCTCGAAGCGCGCGCCCGTGCGGTCTCCCGGCTGGTCGAGCGGCGCGGCAAGCTCGGCCGCCATGCGTCCGCCCTCCTCCACCACCTGGCGGGCGAGCTCGCCGCCGGCCTCGGCGAAGCGTTCCGTTTCGGCAAGCGCGGCAAGCCCCGCGGCCGCATCGAGCGCGGCCAGAATGTCGTCCACGGGCGGGCGGTATCCGGTCATGGTCGTCCTGTCCCTCTCGTCCCTTGGGTTCGCGCCCCCGCTGCGCTAGGAATGCCGGAAGCGCGCGAGTCATCCACCCCGCGCAAGACGAAGGCATCGGCCGCCATGTCCGATCGCACGGAAACCGCATCCCGCGCAACCGCCCGGGAAGGGAGCGCCGCGCGCATCCTGCCGGCGGCGGCCGAATCCGCCCTCGCCGAGGCGGTGGAGGCGCTCGCGGCGGGCAGGCTCGTCGGCATGCCCACCGAGACGGTCTACGGGCTGGCCGCCGACGCCTTGAACCCCGCGGCGGTCGCGCGGATCTTCGCCGCGAAGGGCAGACCGCGCTTCAACCCGCTGATCGTGCATGTGACGGGTCGCGACATGGCGGCGGGGATCGCCGAAATCCCGCCGGCCGCCGAGTCCCTCATCGCCCGCTTCTGGCCCGGGCCGCTCACCCTCGTGCTCGACCGCCGACAGGATGCCCCCGTGGCGGAGCTTGCGACCGCCGGGCTGCCGACGATCGCGCTGCGCGCGCCCGCCCATCCGGTGGCGCGCGAGCTGATCGCGCGGCTGGGGCGTCCGGTGGTCGCGCCGTCCGCGAACCGCTCGGGCCATGTCAGCCCCACGACGGCCGCGCATGTGGCGGCGGACCTGGGTGCGGAGGTCGCGGTGATCCTTGATGCCGGGCCCTCGGCGGTCGGCATCGAATCGACGGTGGTGCGGGTGGAGGCGGACGGGCGCTGGCGGCCGCTGCGACCCGGCGCGGTGACGGAGGAGGAGATCGCGGCCCTGCTCGGTCCGCCGGCCGGCGATGCGCCCGACAGCCCCGACCGGCCGCTTTCCCCGGGCCGGCTGCTGAGGCATTATGCGCCGACGAAGCCGCTCCGGATCGACGTGACGAGGCCCGGGCGGGACGAGTTCTACATCGGCTTCGGCAGGCAGCGGGCCGATGCGAACCTGAGCGAGCGGGGAGATCTGACGGAAGCGGCCGCGCGCCTGTTCGCGCTCCTGCGGGAGGCGGAGGCAAGCACCAAGCCGCGCATCGCCGTCGCCCCGATCCCCGACGAAGGGCTGGGACGGGCGATCCGCGACCGGCTGATCCGCGCGGCGGCGGGATCGGGCGAAAAGGAAGGGGAGGGATAAAGCCCATGGGAGACGACCATGCGCCGCACGAAGCCGTCCGGCAGCCGCCGACACCCGCGCAGCGCGCCCCGGCGCTGCGGCGGGCCGGAGGATATCTTGTCCGCGGCCTGCTGCTGCTCATCCTCGGCATCGTGATCGCGGGCGCGATCCAGATCGGCTTCAACGTCCTGCGCTACATGATCCAGCCGGACTGGCTGATCGGCCGGCGCTTCCGCCTCATCGTCGCGGCCACGGGGCTGCTCGCGGCCCTCGCGCTCGCCTGGCCGCTTGCCCGCCTGTGCCTTCGCCCGCGGATCTTTCGCGGCGAGCCGGTCGTGCTGGTCATGCTCGCGGCCGCTCTGGATCCCTATTTCCTCGCCTGGCTGGGCTGGCAGGCCGCGCCGCGAATCGAACCTCTGCTCGCCATCTTCCGGATGGCGGCGCTGTGGTGGGTGCTCGTGCCCGCCCCGCGCGCGCGCACCGAGGTCCTGCCGGCGGTCGCCTTGCTCGCCCTCGCGCTGGCGGGAGCGGCGCTCCTGCCGCGCTTCTGGCTGGTGCCGGCGCTGCCGGGCGACCTCGAAACGGCGGCGATGGCGCCCATCCATCTGCTGGTCTTCGCCAAACTCGCAATTCTCGCCCTGCTGGGCGGTGCGGTGCTGGAGGCCGTGCCCGCGCCTGGAGAGACGGCGCCATGAAGGACGGCCTCACGGATGCCGAGATCGCGGCATTCGCCGAGGCTCTGCCCGCGGATTCCTGGACCCGCGACCCGGAGCGGATCGCCCCGCATCTCGTCGAGTGGCGGGGAGCCTGGCATGGCCGCACGCCGCTTCTGCTGCTGCCGAAGACGACCGCCGAGGTCGCCGCCGCTCTCAAGGTCGCCCATGCGAGGCGGATCCCCATCGTTCCCCAGGGCGGCAACACGGGGCTGGTCGGCGGCGGCGTGCCGGACGAGACGGGCCGGTCCGTGCTGCTGTCGCTGCAGCGCCTGCGGCGCATCCGTCGGATCGAGGAGGCGGGCCGCCTGATGGTGGCGGAGGCCGGCGTGACGCTTGCCGAGGCCGACGCCGCGGCCGCGGACAAGGGCCTGCGCTTCCCGCTTTCCATCGCCTCCGGCGGCTCGGCAACCGTGGGCGGGGCTATCGCGACCAATGCCGGCGGTGTCCATGTGCTGCGGCATGGCAGCATGCGCGCGCTCACCCTCGGGGTGGAGGCGGTGCTTGCCGACGGCACCGTCATCGACGAGCTGCGCCGCGTCCACAAGGACAATACGGGCTATGCGCTCACCCCGCTCATCGTCGGCAGCGAGGGCACGCTCGCCGTGGTGACCGCCGCCGTGCTCCAGCTCGTGCCGCGTCCGGCGGCGCTTGCGGCGGCTCTTGTGGCGACGGATTCGGTGGACGGGGCGCTTTCCGTCTTCCTGCAGGCCGAAAAGCGGCTGGGCGCGCGGCTGGAGGCGGCGGAATTCTTTCCGCGCTTCGGGCTCGAGCTCGTGCTCCGCCACATTCCGGCGACCCGCGATCCCTTCCCAGCACCCCACCCCGCCTATCTGCTGCTGGAGGCGGCCGGCGAGGATCCGGCCGCCCTCGCCGGGTCGATGGAGGACCTGCTGGGGGCCGCACTCGATGCCGGCGTCATCCGCGACGCCGTCATCGCCAAGAACGAGGGCGAGCGGCGGGCGCTGTGGCGGCTGCGCGAGAGCCTGTCGGAAGCGCAGAAGAAGGAGGGCGCCTCGCTCAAGCATGACGTGGCGGTCCCGCTTGATGCCCTTTCCGCCTTTCTTGCCGAGGCCGAGGCCTTCATCGCCGCCGAGCTGCCCGGGGCGCGGCCGTGCATCTTCGGGCATCTCGGCGACGGCAGTCTCCACCTCAACATCCAGGCCCCCGCCGGCGCGGATGCGGATGCGCAGCGCGCCTTCCGCGCCCGCTGGCCCGAAGTCCAGCGCGCGATCCACGATCTCGTCGTCGCCCATGGCGGCTCGATCGCGGCCGAGCACGGCATCGGCCGGCTGAAGCGCGAGGAGATCGCCCGGCTCGGCGATCCCGGCCGGATCGATGCCATGCGCCGCATCAAGCGCGCCCTCGATCCCGCTGGAATCCTCAACCCCGGCGTACTGCTCCCGCCCACGCCGCCGCCGAGATCCCGGTCTTGAAATATTCGCGCCTTCGAATATATGGCGGACGTGATGGATCGGAAAGGCGAACCACGGAGGCGGTCATGAGCTACTATTTCGCGACGGTGCTGGATGCGACGATGGAGGACGCGATCGCGCGCGTCACGGCGGCGCTCACCGAGCGGGGCTTCGGCGTGCTCACGCGCATCGATGTCGACAAGACGCTGAAAAAGAAGATCGGCGCGGATTTCCGGCCCTATGTGATCCTGGGCGCCTGCAATCCCCGTTACGCCCATCAGGCGCTTCAGGTCGAGGACAAGATCGGCACGATGCTGCCCTGCAACGTCATCGTCCAGGAGATCGCGCCGGGCCGGGTCGAGGTGGCGGCGGTGGATCCCGTCGCCTCCATGGCCGCGATCGACAATCCGAAGCTCGCCGGGATCGCGGGCGAGGTGCGCGATCTCCTGAAGCGGACGATCGACTCGCTTGCCGCCGCCCCCGCCGAGGCCGGCGCGTGAGGCCCGCCGCCGCGCTCAGAACCAGAATCTGAGCCCGCCTTCGACCGCATGCCCGCGATAGCGGCTGTGGAAGCGGTTGCCGGCCGCATCGCGGAAATGCGGGTCGCCCGTGATCTGGTAGCGGTAGCCGAGGAAGAGCTCCAGGTGACTCGGCAGCGGGTAGCTGATCCCGCCGCGCAGCTCAGCCAGCCACACCACGTCCGTATCATCACGCAGCGCGGCATCCGCCACATCCATCACGGCGATCCCGCCGCCGCCGCCCACATAGGGCCGCACGGGCCCGATATTCGGCAGATCCCAGTAGCCGTTCACGGCGACGTCGAAGCTCTGCAGATTGGGCGGGTCGATCACGAGGATGGGGCCGAAGAAGAAGCTCGGGAACACGAAGATGTCGGCGTCCTCGAGCGCAAACCGGTCGAACTCGTTGTTGTTGTAGGCGAATTCGAACTCGACGCGGAAATCCTTGGCGATCCGGCGCCCCAGCGTGCCGGAGATCCCGGTGCCGGCATCGAAGTCGGCCCGCCCCGCGGACGGAAAGATCGAGGTGTCGTTCATCGTGCTCGGCTGGTCCGGCACGAAGTTTCCGAGGAACGACAGCCCCGCATACCAGTTGCGCGGCAGCTCGTCGCGCTCGAGCCGGGGGCGGGCGGCTCCGCTCTGGGCCCGTGCGTCGGCGGACTGCGCCGCCGCGGGCGTGGCCTCAGCGCGAGCGCGGGGCCCAAACAGTCCCTCATCCGGCAGCCGGGGCGTTTCTTGCGCGGCGGCATCTCGGCCGTAAAGGCCGGCCGCCGTCAGCGCCGTGGCCGCAAGAAATCCGATCGCCTTCGGGAAAAACCTCATCGTCATGGCCGCACTCCTCCGCAACAGCTGCGCATGAGCCCGACCCTTGCCGCCGCATCCGCCCCTGCGGGCCGATGCGACGGCACGCAATCTGCGCGCCGGCGGCTTAACCCGGCGTGAACCGCCGGCGGCCGCCGGATCATGGAACGATTCCGCCGTCCGCGGCGTTCCCGTCGCGAGGCAGCCGGATGGAAGGGCATCAGATGCGCGGCAAGGGCGGCTGGCGATTCCGGCTCTGGCCGGTGGGCTTCGTGTTCCTGCCGGTCTTCGGCGTCGTCGCGGTGGTGGATCTGACCGCTGACGGCGGCGCGCGCCACGGGGTGTGGATCGGCCCCGTGATGCTGTTCCTGCTGTTCTTCCTCGCGCTCGCGCTGGTGGCCGGCTTCGCCCACTGGCTGACCCGCCCGGCGACCGGCGGATCGGACGATATCGCTCCCGAGTGGGAGGAAGGCCCCGTCGACCCGGCCATCCTCGCGCTCAGAGAACGTTTCGCACGCGGGGAGATCGACGAGGCGGAATACCGCCGCCGGCTCGCCGTGCTGATGGAGACCGCGCCCGGCGCGCGCGAGATCGTGGAGGACTGAACAGCCGGCCGCGCCCCGGCGCGCCGGCGCCACGGGCGGTCAGGGCCGCGGCGGGTGCGTGCGGGCGCGGATGAAGGCGCGCAGATCCTCCGCCAGGCGCTTCAGCGATTCTTCTTCCACATACATCATGTGTCCCGCCGGATAGTAGTGGAAGGCGATCCGGTCCTGCGGGATGCCGGGCCGCGAGAGCGCGAGCTCCGCCCCGAAGAAGGGGGTCGCGAAATCGTACCAGCCGGCCGCGACGAAGACGCCGAGATCCCGGTTCTGGCGCAGCGCCTGGCCGATGAAGGGCGCGAGGTTGAGATAGAAGGGCCGGCGCCCGTCGGAGATCGTCCAGTCCCACCTGGCACCCAGCCCGCTGATCGTGAGATACTCGCGGTCGACATCGACCCCGAGATCCTGGCGCAGGTAGCGGTTGATGGCGGCGGTGTAGATCCCGTCGATGCCGTAGAAACTGGGATCCATCTCCGGGCGCTCGCCCGCATCGTCCGCGTCGCGGCCGGTATAGCGGGAATCCAGCCGGCCGACGACGAGCCCGCGATCGCGCAGCAGCTCCTTCATGTAGCGGAAGAGGCCGACCCTGAGATGCGCGCGATCGAGATACTCCTCCGACAGCCCGGTGAAATGCGCCAGCCGGCGCCGGATCTCGGCACGCTCGGGATCGGTCAGCGCCGCACCCTTCATCAGCGCCTGAAGATAGGAGCCGGCGGCGAACGCCCGCGCCTCGGCGAGGAACTCCTCAAGCGGCGGGCGCGGGTTCACCTTGCCGTGGTACCAGGCCGTGGCCGCCATCGTCGGCAGCAGGACGACGTAGGCCATCTCGTTGCCCGGCACCTCCGCGCGCGCCGAAAAGTCGAGGATGGTGGAGATCAGGACGAGACCGTTGAGTGCGACGTCATTCACGCCGCCTTCGAGCGCGCGGACCACCGCGGCGGTGCGCGTGGTGCCGTAGGATTCGCCGCCGATGAACTTCGGGCTGTTCCACCGCCCGTTCTCCGACAGGAAGCGGCGGATGAAGCGGGCCATCGCCTCGGCATCCTTTTCGATGCCGTAGAAGTCCTCGTTCTTGCGCTCGCCGAGCGCGCGTGAAAACCCGGTGCCGACGGGATCGACGAAGACGAGGTCGGTGACATCGAGCAGCGAGGCCGGATTGTCGACGATGGGATAGGGCGGGCCGCCGTCGTCGCGCGCGTCCGCGGGTGCGACCACCCGCTTCGGCCCGAAGGCGCCCATGTGCAGCCACAGCGACGCCGAGCCCGGCCCGCCGTTCCACAGGAAGGTGATGGGCCGGCGCTCGGGATCCGCACCCTTCTTCAGATAGGCGATGTGGAAGATCTCGGCTTCCGGGCGGCCCTTGTCGTCCTTGAGAATGAGGGTCGCCGCGCGCGCCTCGTAGGCGATCTTTTGCCCGGCGAGCGCGATCGTCTCCTCCTTGCGCCAGACGCGCGGGGCCGCCTCGGGCGCGGCGGCGGCCGCCTTGCCGTCCTTTTCCGCCGCGGCTGCGGGCCATGCGCCCATCGCGCCCGCCGCCACCACCAGCCCGGCCGCCAGCATCATCCGGAATGCGCGCATCCTGCCGTCCTCCCCTTGACCCGGAGCGGCCGCGGCGGAGGCGGCCGCTCCCCTCGTCACCTCCTGCTTAGCGGCAGCGCGCGCGCCGCGGGACCCCAGCCTTCGTTATATCGCTCCCAGCTGCTGCCGCAGGAATCACCCTGCTTGCGAGGATGACGATGGATACCATCCGCAAGCTGCCTTCTTTGCAAGTCCCCTCCTTCTGTGTCGTGTGCACTCATTCCCGTGCGGCCCAGGAACCATCCTCGTTCGCGGCGAGCTCGATCGGCCAGATCCGGCCAGAAGTGCCTCACCGGCCACCCTCGCCTTGCCCATCCTCGGCTGATATACCAGAATTTGCGCGAGGGATTGACATGACACCCCCCCTTTTTTGCTATGAGATTTCATGCAAGTGGGCGGCAGGTACCGACGGGAGGGCCGGAACATGGCAAACGAAATGCAGGGCGCTGCGCACCGTCCATTCATCTTTTCTAAACGTGAGGATGTTTTTGCCCTTCGGGCGGACCAGGAGAAAATCGCCAGAGAGCTGACCGAGCAGGAATGCGATGCAATAGGCGGCGGCCGGCCGCCCAGAACACCGCCCACGGGAATCGGCAATCAGAACACGACCACTTGTTATATAAATTCTGTAGATGTCTGGCCGGTTCGACGGAAATGCTTCGCGGATGACCCTAGCGTCGACTTCAACTGATTGAGAGTCGAGGGGCAGGCGTCATGTCAACTACGCCTGCCTCTCTTCGTCACGTATTGTGCAAATACCCAGGGTTCGTTCTTGGCTGGATTGCTCATATACGGCGCCATCACTGACGCCCATATCCGCCTTGTTGCCCATTCCCTTGAAAAAGAGGGAATCCGCAGCTTCATCTACGATCCGTGGGGGAACGTTCGAACGGCCTGCCGGTATCGAACGGGCGAGATCTCCCGACCTGTCATCTGGGGCCGGGAGATCGTCTGGAAGAATGACGAACCAAAGTTTCCTGTCCGGCGGATCGAACTGGGAAAGGACGTCAAGGCCATTTGGTTCCGCAACAAACGTTTTGTGGACACAATTGAAACCTATGAGGATCAGGTCAGATTATTTTCCACGCGGGAGAATGGCGCATTCATTTTCGGTGTCATCACCACCTTCAATCTGATCCATTTCAACGATATCATAAGCACCCATCTGCAGCGCTTCAAATTGCTGCAGCTTGCGACGGCGGAAAAAGCCGGGTTTCTGGTGCCGGAAACACTGATATCTTCCGACAAACGGACGATCAGCGGATTCGTCAAGAAGGGGGCCGACGATCATCAAGCCTCTGCATACGAATTTCGTTCCACCGGCGATGGATGGCTCGGCCTCCATGATCGTTCTGATGACGAACCGCGTGTCCCATCCGGAAATTCGCGACACGCCGGGCAAAAGCCTTGCGGCAGCACCATCCATATACCAGCGTGAGATTGATAAGGATTACGAGATCCGTCTCGTAGCATGCGGAAATTCCGCCATCGGCTACCGCATCGAATCGCAGAGAAGCCGGCTCGGAAGGCTGGACTGGCGCCGGGGGCAGATGGAGCCGATCTTCCGGAAGATGGCGCTTTCGGCCGATCTGCGGTCCACCGCATGTGCATATCTCCGGCTTGCCGGTCTTCACAGCGGCGTGTTCGATATCGCAGTCGACAGACAGGGACGCGCATGGTTTCTCGAATGCAACAGCGAGGGGCAATGGGCCTGGCTCGAGCCCTACTGGGACGGCCCGATCGCGCGGATGCTCGCCCGCGAGATCGCGTCGCTGTTGCAGGACCAGGCAACCGGCCATGAGGAGAGGGAGGGGATGGACCATGCACGATACAATGACGGCGAAAACGACCATGCGGAACGCTGCGAAGAGTCGCCCGATGCCAAAGCGTCCCGCGTGTGAAGGCAGGCAGCCCGCCGTCGCCGGCTGCCGTTCTCGCATTCGTGCCGGCGCGCCGCCCGGCAGAGCAGCATTTCGGCAGGGCCTGCGCTCTTCCGTCATCTTCATCCTCTTGTCCGTAGCGCCGATCCTGCCCCTCAAGGCCAGCGCCCACGGCCCTGCCAGCGGTGGGCTCTCTCCTTCCCGGATATTCGAGAACGCCCTCCAGCAGGCGGCGGCCGCCCTCGTGCGCAGCCCCTCTCTGTCCAAGGAGGCGGTGCGACAGGCCTGCAAATGTGACGCGGACTGCACAGAGAACGGATTTTCCCTCCGGTCTCTCGTTTACATCTGCTCGGCAAGCGGCGGGCAGAACCGCCTGTCCGTTCAGACGGCAATGGTGAGCTATATCCTGACGGACAAAGGCGTTCATCTGGCCGGTCGGGATCCCGATGATCTGCTTGAGACCTGCTCGTCCCTGCGCGAGCTGGTGCGGCGGACCTTCGCAGCCCAATCGCTCATGTTTTCGCGACACCCCCTCCGATGGAAGATGCCGATCCGAAATCCCGATACCGAGCTCGTGGTACGGGTGACGCTGGATCAGGCGACTCAGGAACTGGAGATCTCCCAAGCTGGCACCGCCCCCATCGTCGCCACGGGTGAACGGATGCCCCCCATCTGTATCGGCCTTCTTGCCCTGACCGATACCATCATCAAGCACGAGAACACGCGTTGGCTGCGTCGGCTGATGGAAAAGGACGGATACGATCCGTGGCGCGTGACCACGGAGTATGTGCTCGAAGGCGCAGCCAGTCTGATCGGCGGACACAGCGCTGACGAGGAGGACATCCTTTTCTTTCACGATGCCGTCGTTCGCGCCTATCGCGAAGGCCGTGTCGCGCCGGTGACCTATGCCGTCCATGAGGATCAGGTGGCACTCCTGAAGGCCGGTAAGCAGATCTACGGCACCTATGGCGGCTGCGGTCCCCGCGGGGAGCGGGTGGGATCACCCCCCATCGCCGATCCGGAGCGCATGAAGGCATTCTGGCATGAGCACGATCTGCCCACCCCGGACGAACGCTGCCGTATGGCGGCGGCCGATCAGGCTGGGACGCGGGAGGACGACCGCCGCTGAGAGCCATTGTGCGAAACAGGCAGCAGGTTTCAACCGACCCTGTGGCGGGATGGCTCAGGCGAATTCGAGGATCACCTGATCGACGGCCAGGCTGTCGCCGGGCTTCACATGGATCGTCTTGACGACGGCATCCCGCTCCGCGCGCAGGACGTTTTCCATCTTCATCGCCTCGACGGTGACCAGCGGCTCGCCGGCCTTGACCTCCTCGCCCTCGGTGACGGCCACCGAGACCACCACGCCCGGCATGGGGCAGCGCAGCTCCTTGGCGCTCTCGCTCTCGCGTTTCTCCGGCATGTGGCGCAGCAGCGCCGCCACATGCGGGTCGAGCACGAGCACCTCGCGGCTCGCTCCGCGCGTGGACAGCCGCCAGCCCATCACCGTGCGGTCGACCTCCACTGTGACCGGCCGGCCGTCGATGGTCGCCTCGAAGACGGGGTGCCCCGGGGTCCAGCCGGTCTCGACCGCGTGGCGGCGATTTCCGACCGTAACCGTCGCGCCCTTGTCGGTGGGCACCAGCACGGCCTCGACCTCCGCCTCGCCGGGTCCCACGAGAACGGTGAGCGGCCGGCCCGCCACCGCCGGCGGCTCCAGCACCTTGCCGGGCAGCGAGCTTGCGCGCGAGCGCTCCACCGCCTCCACATAGGCGGCGGTCACGACGAGGGTCTCGCGCTTCTCCTCGGTGAGCGGGGCGCCGTGAAAGCCCTCGGGATACTCCTCGGCGATGAAGTTGGTGGAAAGCCGCCCCTCGCGAAAGCGCGGATGCTCGACGACCGCGGACAGGAACGGAATGTTGTGGCGGATGCCGCGGATGTAGAAGGCATCGAGCGCGTGCAGCATGCGCTCGGCGGCCTCCTCGCGGTCCCGCCCCCATGTCACGAGCTTCGCGATCATGGGGTCGTAGAACATCGAGATCTCGTCGCCTTCGCGCACGCCGGAATCGACGCGGATGTGGCGCGCGCCGTCCGGCGGTTCGCGATAATGGGTGAGCCGGCCGATGGACGGCAGGAAATTGCGGAAGGGGTCCTCGGCGTAGATCCGGCACTCGATCGCCCAGCCGTCGAAGCCGACATCATCCTGGCCGAAAGTGAGCTTTTCCCCGGCCGCGATCCGGATCATCCATTCGACGAGATCGAGCCCGGTCGTCATCTCGGTCACCGGATGCTCGACCTGCAGCCGGGTGTTCATCTCGAGAAAGTAGAAGTTGCGGTCCCGGTCGACGATGAACTCGACCGTGCCGGCCGAGTGGTAGCCCACGGCGCGGGCGAGCGCGACGGCCTGCTCGCCCATGGCCTTGCGCATCTCCGGCGTGACGAAGGGCGAGGGCGCCTCCTCGATCACCTTCTGGTGCCGGCGCTGGATCGAGCATTCGCGTTCGCCGAGGTGGAGGATGTTGCCCGCCTTGTCGCCCAGCACCTGGATCTCGATGTGGCGCGGCTCGGTTATGTATTTCTCGATGAAGACGCGCTCGTCCCCGAAGCTCGACTTCGCCTCGGAGCGCGCGCGCGCGAAACCTTCCCGGCATTCGGCATCCGAATGGGCGATGCGCATGCCCTTGCCGCCGCCGCCGGCGGACGCCTTGATCATCACGGGGTAGCCGATCTCGCGGGCGATCCGCACGGCCTCGTCCGCATCCGCGATCTCGCCGAGAAAGCCGGGCACGACGTTGACCCCCGCCTCGCGCGCCAGCCGCTTCGATTCGATCTTGTCGCCCATGGCGGCGATCGCCGGCGCGGGCGGGCCGATGAAGACGAGGCCGGCCTCCTCCACCGCCTTCACGAAGGCCGGATTTTCCGAAAGGAACCCGAAGCCGGGGTGGATCGCCTCCGCCCCCGTTTCCCTGGCGGCGGCGATGATGCGCTCGATCTTGAGATAGCTTTCGGAGGCCGGCGGCGGGCCGATGAACACCGCCTCGTCCGCCATGTCGACGTGGAGTGCGTCGCGATCGGCCTCGGAATAGACCGCGACCGTCGCAATCCCCATCTTCCGGCATGTCCTGATGATGCGGCAGGCGATCTCGCCGCGGTTCGCGATCAGGATCTTCTTGAACGGCGCCGACATCCCACCTCCCTGGTTTGCGGGGCGTGAACGGCCCTCGTGGTCCCCGGCCGGCGGCGCAGTCCGCGCGGCGCGAGGGTCCGCCCTAGTTAGCGGCAGTGGACGATCCTGGCAATTCTCGGCGAGAGTGGGGACGGGCCGCAAGAAGGGAGCACAGATGTCCGCCCATGCGCCGGGGTCGCCGACCCGCCACCACGGCCTCGACTGGCTGCGGGCCGGCGCCTTCATCCTGCTCATCTTCTATCATGTCGGCATGGCCTTCGTGCCGTGGGACTGGCATGTGAAGGCGGACGGGATCGTCGACCGGGCCATCTGGCCCATGCGCGCGGTCAATCCCTGGCGCCTGCTGCTGCTTTTCGCGGTTTCCGGATTCGCGACCGCACATCTTCTCGACAAGCGCGGCGCCCCGGGCCGGATGATGAGGGAACGGCTCACCTTCCTCGGTCTGCCGCTACTGTTCGGCGTGCTGGTGGTCGTGCCGCCCCAGAGCTGGGCGGAGGTCAGGGAGAAGGGCCTTTTCTCCGGCGACTTTCTGTCATTCTATCTTCACCACTATCTGGCCTTCGACTGGAGCTTCGGCATCATCCTGCCGACCTGGAATCATCTGTGGTATCTGGCCTATCTCCTCGCCTACATCGCGGTGGCGGCCGCGCTCGTCGCCATCGTGCCGGCGCGGCGGCGGGCGGCCTGGTGCCGGCGCTGGGCCGGTCTGCTCGCCGGCTGGCGGCTGCCGGCGGCGGCCTTCGGGACGCTTCTCGCGGCCCGGCTGCTTCTGGGGCCGCTCTTTCCGGTCACCCATGCGCTCGTCGACGACTGGTATGCCCACGCCCAGTTCGCCGGCGCCTTCGCCCTCGGCTGGCTGATCGCCCGCGAGCGGCGTCTGCTGGAGGATGCCGCACGCCTCGCCGGACCCCTGCTGCTGTTGGGAATCGCGGCCTTCGGGATGCGCCCCCTGCTCGCGGGATGGGCGGGCGGCCTGCCGCCCCTTTTGCGCGCGGGCCTCGACGCGCCGCTCTATTGCGCCCAGCAGGCGGCGATCCCGATCGCGCTCATCGGGCTTGCGCACCGCCATTGGAACCGCGACGGCGCGCTGCGCCGGTATCTGACGGCCGCCGTGTTCTGCTGGTACGTGCTGCACCAGACCATCATCGTGCTCACGGTGCATGCCCTGAAGGGCGCCGGGCATTCGGCGCTGCAGGAGTTCCTTGTCGTGACGGCGGCGACGGTGGCGGGCTGCCTCGTCGGCTACGAGCTGCTGCGCCGGGTACCGGGGCTGCGGGTACTGGTCGGGATCCGGCCGCCGGCCGGGCGCGGGCAGGCGCTCAGGCGGCCAGCCGCGGGTTGAGCAGCGCGGCGATCGCCTCCTCGCCGTCCGCGCCTCTCAGCTGCCGGCACAGTTCCCTGTTGCGCAGCAGCCGCGCGGCCTGGGCCAGCGCCCGCAGGTGCTCCGCGCTGGCCTCGCCGGGAGCGAGCAGCATGATGAAGAGGTCGACCGGCTTGTCGTCGACGGCATCGAAGGGCACCGGCTCGGCCGCGCGCGCGAAAATGGCATAAAGGCGCTCGAGCCCCGGGATGCGGGCATGCGGCAGCGCGACGCCCTGGCCGACGCCGGTGGTGCCGAGTCGCTCGCGCTCCATCAGCGCCGACAGGATGGCCTCCGCATCCGCGCCCGTGAGCGCAGCCGCGGCGCGGGCGAGCTCCTCCAGAACCTGACGCTTGCTGCGGCCCTTCAGGGCCGGAATGATCCTGTCGATGTTCATCGCCCAACCAATTGCGATTCGCGACAATGGCGCGTTCACGGGTCCGGTTTCGGCTTCGGCCGGACTCCTGGTTCGTCCGTGCGGTCAACCCCGCTTCGATCCGATCCCCGCCGGCTCAAGCTTTGCGGCGCGCCGGCCCATCCCGGGGCTTGCGGAGGCCTGCTTCTATCGCGCCGGCTCGGCGAGAGCAAGGGGGATGGCGGCGACGGCGCACGGCGGCATCGAAGACCTATGTAAGCGCCAGCTTTTTCATGCGCCGGCGCTCCACCGAGGAGGGAATGCCCATCGCCTCGCGGTATTTGGCGACGGTCCGCCGCGCGACGTCGATTCCCTCCTTCTTCAGCAGCTTCACGATCTGGTCGTCGGAGAGCACGCGGTTGGGATCCTCCGCATCGATCAGCGCACGGATGCGCGCGCGCACGCTGGCGGCGGACAGGGTCGCATCCCCCGAGGTGGTGGAGATGGCGGTCGTGAAGAAGGACTTGAACGACACCACGCCGCGCGGGGTGGCCATGAAGCGCTGGGAGGTGACCCGCGAGACGGTGCTCTCATGCATCCCGATCTCGTCGGCGACGTCCTTGAGCGTCATCGGCCTGAGCCCCGCCACGCCGATCCGGAAGAAGTTCTCCTGCCGACGCACGATGGCGGTCGCGACGTTGAGAATCGTACGCGCACGCTGGTCAAGCGCGCGCACCAGCCAGTTCGCGTCGCTCCAGCACTGGGCGAGGAAGCGCTTTTCCCGTCTGCCGCGGGCGTGGCCACGCACCTCGGCATAGTAGCGGCGGTCGACGATGAGTCGCGGCAGGCTCGCCTCGTTGAGCTCGACCGCGTAGCCGCCCTTCGGCAGCGGCCGGACGATGACATCCGGCACCACCGGCTCGGCCGTCGCCGCACCGAACTGCAGCCCCGGATGGGGGTCGAGGCTCTTTATCTCGCGGATCATCTCCATGAGATCCTCGGCGTCGACCCCGCACAGCCGGCGCAGCCGCGCCATGTCGCGCCGGGCGAGAAGGTCGAGATGGGCGATGAGCGCCTCCATCGCGGGGTCGAGCCGGTCGCGCTCGGCGAGCTGGAGCGCGAGGCACTCCTTGAGATCGCGCGCAAACACGCCCGTGGGTTCCAGCGCCGTGAGTCTTTGGCGCAACGCCTCCAGCTCCGCCTCCTCGACCCCGAGTTCGCCCGCGAGCTCCCCAAGATCCGCGGTCAGATAGCCGCGCTCGTCGACGAGATCGACCAGCCGCTCGGCCAGGAACCGCTCGCGCCCCTCGGCGACGACGAGCGGAAGCTGGGCGAGAAGATGGCCGCGCAGATCCCCCGCCCGGTCCGCCAGATTGTCGAGGTCCGGGCCCTCGTCGTCCCAGGGATCCCGGCGGCCGCCGCCGGCCGGCCCGTCCCGGCCGACGCCCGCCCGGTCGACCGGCGCGTCGTCGAAGACGTTGTCCTCGAAATCGGCATCGAGCGGCGCCGCCGCCCCCTCGATCATGCCGCTGCCGTCCATGCCCGCATCGGCCGCATAGACGCCCTCCGAGACCTCGAAGCCCGACAGCACCGCCTCGCCGCCCGCGGCCTCCTCGGCGAATCCCACCTCGGTGGGCGGTGCAGCGAGATCGAGGAAGGGATTGATCTCCGCCTGCTGCTGCAGATAGGCGGCGAGCTCCAGATTGGGCATCTGGAGCAGCTTGATCGCCTGCTGCAGCTGGGGGGTGAGCACCAGCTGCTGGCTGGCCTTGAGCTGTAATCGCGGACCAACTGCCATGGGACCCGAGGCTAGATGCTAAAGGCTTCTCCAAGGTAAACGCGGCGCACCTCCGGATGGGACAGCACCGCCGCCTTGTCGCCCTCCATGAGCACCCGTCCCTCGTAGATGATATAGGCGCGGTCGATGAGGTCCAATGTTTCGCGTACGTTATGATCGGTGATCAGCACGCCGACCCCGCGGTCCTTCAAGTGCGCGACGAGATAGCGCAGGTCGGCGATGGCGATGGGATCGATCCCGGCAAACGGCTCGTCGAGCAGGAGGATCGCGGGATCGGAGGCGAGCGCGCGGGCGATCTCGCAGCGCCGCCGCTCGCCGCCGGACAGCGCCAGCGCCGGCGTGCGTCTCAGCCGCGCGATCCCGAATTCCTCGAGCAGCGCCTCGAGCTTTTCCTCGCGGCGCGCGCGATCGGGCTCGTGAAGCTCGAGGATCGCGCGGATGTTGTCCTCGACATTGAGGCCGCGGAAGATCGAGGCCTCCTGCGGCAGATAGCCGATGCCGAGCCGCGCACGGCGGTACATCGGCAGCCGGGTGACATCGCGCCCGTCAAGGATGACATGGCCCGAATCGGGGGCGATCATGCCGACGAGGGTATAGAAGCTCGTCGTCTTGCCGGCGCCGTTGGGCCCCAGAAGGCCCACGACCTCGCCCCGGCGCACCGTGAGGCTGACCCCGCGCAGCACCGGCCGGCCGCCGTAGCTTTTCGCGATCTCGACGGCCGCGAGCCCCTCCCCGGCCCCCGCCGGCCCGTCCCGCGATCCGGAGGCGAGGGGGCCGGTCATGACCGGTCCTTCCCGCCCGTGGGCGGGCCGGAGGGGGGCGGCGTTTCCTTCTGCGGCGCCCGCTCGGGCGGGCGGAAGAGCCCCTTAACCCGCCCGTCCTCGGCTTCCTCGGCGCTCAGCCGGATGAGGCCGCTGTCGAGGTCGATCTCCATGCGGCTGCCGGTGAGCAGATTGCCGGCGCGCCTCAGCTCCACCCCGCCGCCCATGAGAATCATCCGGCTCTCCACGTCATAGATGCCCCAGTCCGCCGTCACCTCCTCGCTCGGGCTCTTGAGGCGCACATGCCCCCTCGCCTCCATGCGCCGGACCCGGGGGCGGGCGGCATCCTCTCCCGTCTCGTAGCGGATCGCGATGCGGTCGGCCTTGAGCTCGAGATCGCCCTGGCGGATCACCGCATCGCCCTCGAGCACCGCGACCTGCTCGTCCTCGAGCAGCAGCTGGCTGCGCGCCTCGGCCATGATCGGCTGGCTGTCGTCGTGCGCCTTGAGCGCCGAGACGACCTGGGCCGCCGCCCGCAATCCCGGCACCAGCGCCGCAACGAGCGCCAGAAGGACGGGCAGCACCACCCCGGCCCGCCATCCCATCCGCCTCGTTCTCGCCCGCGTCACCCGCATGACCGTCATGCTATCCCTTCGCCGGGGTGATGGTGAAGCGCGCCGGGCCGGCGAGAAGCAGCCGTCGGCTTTCCGCGTCATAGACGGCGCCGGCCGCCGTGAACCGCCCGAGCGGCCCCTCGCCCGTCACCGGGCCTTCGAGAGCGAGCCGCCGCTCCTTGATCGCGAGAACGCCGCGGGCGGAACGGAAGACGTAGCCGTCCGAGGTGCGGCCCTCGAGGCGCGTGATCCGGACCTCGTCGGCCTCCGGGAAATAGCGCGCGCGCGGCGCATGGAGCGAGACCGTGCGCCCGTCGGTCGTCACGAGATTGACCCCGAGCTCCTCGAGCGCGATGTCGGGGGCGTCCGCCGTCTCCTGAAGCGCCCGCGCCGCCTCGATCAGGAAGGCCCGGCCCTTGTCGTCCACCCCGCGATAGCGCGGGGAGACCACGACGATCGCGCCCTCGTGCCGCTCCAGCTTCTCGCGCGCGACATGGATGGTGAGCGGCTGTTCGTGAAGCAGCGGCAGAAGCAGCACGACGAGCCCCGTCGCCACCGCGACCGCGGTGGTAAGCAAGCGCATCGCCACGACCCAGCGGTCGTAGGCGGTGACGGTGACGGGAGGCTGCGTGAGGCCGCCGCTGTCCATGCGCTGTTCCGCTCCCCGCATCGCTTCAGTGGGCGAAGATGTCCTCGTCCTCGCCGGCGATCAGATCGAGCTCGGCCCGCCACGGCAGAAAGCGGAAGGCGGCTTCGGCGAGCTCCCGGCGTCCCTCGCGCTCCAGCAGCCGTTCCAGCTCGTCCTTGAGGCGGTGAAGGTGCAGCACGTCGGCCGCGGCATAGGCGAGCTGGGCGTCCGAGAGCACCGGCGCACCCCAGTCGGAGGACTGCTGCTCCTTCGAGATCTCGACCCCCAGCAGCTCGCGGCACAGATCCTTCAGCCCGTGGCGGTCGGTGTAGGTGCGGGTCAGCCGCGACGCGATCTTGGTGCACCAGACCGGCGCCGTGCGTGCGCCAAGCCAGCGCCGCAGCACGGCGATGTCGAAGCGGCCGTAGTGGAAGATCTTGAGCACCGCCGGATCCTCGAGCAGCGCCTTCAGCCGCGGGGCGTCGCAGCCGCCGGGGGCAAAGCGCACGAGATGGGCGTCGCCGTCACCCGCCGACAGCTGCACGAGGCACAACCGGTCGCGATGGGGCTTGAGGCCCATCGTCTCGGTGTCCACGGCGACCGCGGGCCCGAGGTCGAGCCCCTCCGGCAGATCGCCCTCGTGAAGATGGATCGCCACTTGCGCCTGCTCCCTTTTCCCGCGCCCGCGGCCCGGCGGGCATGGAGAGGATCCGTGCCGTCACCGGCATCTGTTTGGCATCTTGCGGCCCGGAAAGGAAGGGGGCCGGAACGGGAAGGGGGAGAGCCCGCGCATGGCCGCCGTGGGCAGGCTTGTGGTCCGGAATCGAAGAGGCGACCTCTTGCGAGGTCGCCTCTCCCTCCCCGTCACCCCGGGCGCGGGGCCGCGCCTGGAAGACGCTGGCTAGAATCCCACCTTGAGCCGCGCGTAGACCAGCCGGCCGCGCGGATCATGGGTGCGCGATTCGAAGGCGCCGTCCGTGTTCACGAAGGGCGGCTGGTTGTTGAACAGATTGATCGCGCCGATGGTGATCGTCATCGACTCGACCGGGCCGAAGCCGCCGAAGGTGTAGCTGTACTGGGCGTCCACCGTCGTGTGCGAGCCCACCTTGACCGGATCGATGACCTGCGAGAAGTCCGGCAGACCGTTCGGCTGCGTGGCGAAGACCGTGTTCTCGTCGTCGAGGAAGCTGTCGATGTAGCGCACGAACACGACCGCCTGATGCCCGCCCTTCAGCCAGGCCAGCGAGGCGTTGAACCGCCAGTCGGGCACCGGATCGAGGAAGTTCTGGCGGTTGCGGCGGTCAGCCACGTCGAGCTTCGCGCCGCCGGGCCCCAGCGGGGCCTCGTAGTCCGCCACATAGGTGGCCTCGAAGCCCGGCCGGAAGATGCCGAGCGGGCTGTCGAAGGTGTAGCTGACATTGAGGTCGAAGCCGTTGGTGCGGATGAAGGCCGCGTTGACGAAATTCGTGTTGATCTGCACCAGCGCGCCGGTGTTCGGATCGAGGAACACCTTGGTGCCGATGAACTCCGGATTGGTCGTGAAGGCCTTGAAGGCGATGTCGTCCGGACTCTCCTCGATGATCACGTTGCGGAAGAAGAACCGCCAGTGATCGACGTCGATGTTGAGCCCCTCGATCGGCGTCAGCGTCACGCCCGCGTTCCAGGCCCGCGAGGTCTCGGGCTTCAGGGCCGGATCCCCGATGGTGCGGATGGCGAAGAAGCTGCGCTCGCCCGTGCGCGGATCCAGCACGGAATTCAGCGTCGTCTGGTTGCCGAAGCTCTGGAACAGTGACGGCGCACGGAAGGACGTGCCGTAGGAGCCGCGCAGCGCCAGCCATGTCGTCGGCTGGTAGAGCACCGAGACCTTGGGATCGACGGTATCGCCCGTCTGCCCGCCGTAGTCCTCGTAGCGCACGGCCGCCTGGACGTTGAAATTCTCGAACAGCGGCAGGTTCAACTCGCCGAAGAAGGCCGCGACATCGCGCGACTGGTCGAAGTCCTGCACGCCGACCGACACGAACAGGAAATTGCCGCGGTTCGTGTTGTCGTCGAGATCCCAGGCCAGCCGCTCGTCGCGGTACTGGAAGCCGAGCGCGAGCCCCACGGGACCGGCCGGCAGGTTGAAGAGATCGCCGGAGACGACGGCGTCCACCACCGTGATGTCCGAGCGCCCGTCGATCACGATCTCGCCATTGATGAAGTCGAGAATCTCCTTGGAGTTGCGCACGGGCGCCAGCACCTGCTCGCCGGTGGCCGGATCGATGATCGGATTGCCGTCGACGTCGAAGACCGGCACCTTGGCGTTCGGATCCGCCAGGAAGCCCGAGCCGAAGATGTTGTAGAACTGGCAGGGGCCGACGCCCGGAATGCCGGTCACCGGGTTGCAGTCCTTGCCGCCGAGACCCTGGAGCGCCAGCAGCGTCTCGTCCCTGAGGCCGTCCGAGCTCAGCAGCTTGTAGTCGTTGATGCCGCGCGAATAGGAGACGTCGTAGTACCATCCCGTATCGCCGATGTCGCCCCGCGCACCGCCCGTGAAATGCCAGGTGTCGTAGCGGAAGCTGTTGTCGTTCGGGCGGTTGGTGAAGAAGTCCTCGATCTGGCCGATGCCGGGGCTGCGGCCGACGTAGAGCGCGTCGATCTTGAACGGGTTGAACGGATAGGCCGCCGGCCGCTGGCCGGAAGGCGTGGTGGTGTCCGGCCCGACGAAGGCCGAGCCGATGCCCGGCAGCGGGATCGTGCGGGTGATCGGGAAGTTCGAGGTGTTGCGGGTCGCCCGGTTGCGCGAGAAGTAGAACTCGCCATAGAGCTCGAGCGAATGGCTCACTTCATGCGTCACCTTCGCGAAGGACTTCAGCCGCGTCTCGTCCGGCACGAAGGTGAAGAAGGGGTAGAAGTCGTACTGGCACAGCCCGACGTTCACGCCGTTGATCGTCTGGAAGTCGGGCAGCACCCACGGCATCTTCTGCGCCGCCGCCTCGCAGCCCGGATCCGCGAAGAAGGGCGTCTGGAACGTCGACCCCGTCTGCTGCGCCTGGGCGGCTGCGATCTGGTCGAGGATGAAGCCCGGCACGCCGAGCCCGGCAAGCACGGTGGCCGTCAGCCCGTCGGCGATGCCGTCGGAGGCCTGGTTGAAGCCGAGAAACTGGCCGGTGACGGGGTCGATGTTCGGGATCGGATTGCCGCTGCCGTCGAGCACGAGCTGGCCGGTGATGGGGTTCACGACGAAGGGCGTGAACTGGTCGTAAGCCTGCTGGAAGGCGGCGAAGGTGCCGGGATCGACCAGCCCGCCCAGCACGGCCTGGACGGGGATCGCGGGGATCACGATGTTGCCGGGCTGGCCGGTCGTGTCCGCCACCGACAGGCCGTTGGGACCGCGCTTGTCGAGCGGGCGCAGGTCCTTCTCGAAGGTGAACAGCGGCGTGCGGTTCAAGTAGCTTGCCGCGATCACGACATGGGTGCGGTCGTTGCCGCCGCCCCAGATGCCGGAGATCTTGACGTCGTTCTGGGTCTGGTTGGTGATCGCGGAAAACTCCGCCTGCATCTCGAAGCCCGTGAAATCGTCGCGGGTGATGAAGTTGACGACGCCGGCCACTGCGTCAGAGCCATAGAGCGCGGATGCGCCGTCCTTCAGGATCTCCACGCGATCCACCGCGATCATGGGCATCAGCGAGGCGGTGTCCACGAACAGCAGGCCGCCGTCGGTCGGCGCGGCCGAGCTCGGCTGGCGCTTGCCGTTGACCAGCACCAGCGTCGACTGCACGCCGAGCCCGCGCAGATTGATGTTCGAGGTGCCGGTCGTCAGATTCTGGGTGAAGGCGTCGGGATTGTTCTGGGCGCCGTTGTTGATGGTCAGCGTCTGGGTCAGATCGGCGATGTCGAAGGCGCCGATGTCCTCCAGATTCTCGCGTCCGACCACCTGGATCGGCGAGGCCATCCCCGCCTGGGACGGCCGGCGGATGTATGTGCCGGTGATGACGATCTCCTCCAGCTCCTGCCCCTCGCCCTGCTGCTGCGGCGCCGGCTGCGCCTGCTGGGCCAGCACCGGCGTCCCGGCGAGGCCGGCCAGAAGCGCCAGAACCGCCACCGTGCTGATCCCGGTCAGAGCCGCGGTCTTCCTGCCCTTGATGCGTCCCATGGTGTTCGCTCCCTCACCCTCTTCCGCAACTGTGTGGAAAGCCGGGGCCGCGGCGGCTCTCCCCTTTGCGCCGCGGCCCCTTCGCACCTCTTTAGAACCCGATGCGCATGCGCACATAGACCATGCGCCCGCGCGGATCATGCAGCCGGCTCTCGTAGCCGCCGTTGGTCGCCACATGCGGCGGCTCCTTGTCGAAGAGATTGATGGAGCCGACGGTCAGCACGAGGTTGTTGGTGATCGACAGCAGGTCGCTCAGATCCAGATTGTACTGGACGTCCACCGTCGTGAAGGTGCCGACCTTCTCGCCCGGATTCTGGTCGTCCCTGATGCTGTCGATGTAGCGCACGAAGGCGTTGGCCGAATGCCGGCCGCTCGCCCAGTTGAGCCCGGCGTTGAAGCGCCAGCGCGGCGTCGGGCTGCCGAAATTCGTGAAGTTCCGGCTGCCGACCCCCTTCACGACGCCCGCCTGCGGATCGACGATGGTGTAGCTGTCGACATAGGTGGCGGTGAAGGTGGGCACGAACGTGCCGAGCCCCGTGTCGAGATCATAGCGCAGCTTGAAGTCGATGCCGTCCGTCGTCACGCGGCTGGCGTTCACGAAATTCGTGTTGATCTGCACCACCGGACCGATGAGCGGATCGCCGGCGCGGATCACCCGCGTCGGATCCTGCGGGAAGGCGTTCAGCACCGCCTGGCTGTTCTCGCGGATGATCACGTCCGTGAACTTGAAGTGCCAGTAGTCGACATCGAGGCTCAGCCCCTCCACGGGCGTCAGCGTCGCGCCCAGGTTGTAGGCCTTCGAGTCCTCGGGCTGGATCGCGTCGGAGCCGAAGGTGCGCACCGCCGCGAAGAAGGTGCCGCCCGTGATCGGATCGCTCACCTGCTCGAGCACCGTGGAGGACCCGAACTGCTGGAAGATGCTTGGCGCGCGGAAAGCCGTGCCCCACGACCCCCGGAAGGAAATCCACTCGGCCGGCGTGATCAGCCCCGCGACCTTCGGATCGGTCGTCGAGCCGATGAGCCCGCCGTAGTCCTCGTAGCGCACGGCCGCCTGCAGCTCGAACCACTCGGTGAGCGGAATACGCAGCTCGCCGAAGATCGCGGCGATGTCGCGGTCGCCGCGGAAGTCCGGGTTGCCGATGAGGAAGGCGAAGCCGTCGTTGTTGGAGATGGCGTCATAGTCGGCGAGCACCTTCTCCTTGCGGTACTGGGCGCCCACCGCAAGCCCCACCGGCCCCGCCGGCAGATCGAAGAGATCGCCGGAGATCACCACCTCGCCCACCGTCAGGTCGCTTTCCGCCGCCAGGATCTGGAAGGCGAGAAAGCTGTTGATCACATCCGGATCATTGGGCGCGGTGGTGAAATTCGTCGCAAACGGGTTGAAGAACTTGCACGGCCCCACCCCGGGCGTGCCGAGGATGCGGTCGCACGCCGTGCCGCCAAGCCCCAGCAGCGCCGCCTGGAAGGCGTCCGCCACCACGTCGCGCGTGATCACCGTGAAGTCGTTCTGGGCATGGAGGAAGTGCCAGTCGATATACCAGTTCCTCGGCAGCGTGATGGTGCCCTTGACCGCCGCCCGCCAGGTGTCGTTCTTGAAGCGGTTGGGGGAGGGATCGGCGCCATTGGCAAGCGGCCGGCCGAAGAAGGCGAGCGGCAGCCCGCCGACCTGGACGATCGCCGTCGGCGGCGTCGTCGACGGGTCGACGCCCACGAGATACGGGATGTTCTTGAAGAAGTCCGGCAGGTTCGGGTGATTCGGCGGAATGATCGGGAAGGTGAGCACCGGGAAGGTGGGCGAGTTGTTGCGCACCGCACGGTTGCGCGAAAACCCGACCTCGACCCCGATGGTGAACCAGTCCGTGATGTCGTAGTTGCCTTCGATGTAGCCGGTCAGCCGCGTCTCTTCGGCCACGAGGTTGAAGAAGTCGCCGAAGTCGAAGCCGCAGAAGCCGATGCCCGTCTCCGGCGGCGGCGCGGAGGCGCTGGCGCGCCGCGGAATGCCACCGAATTCGGCGCAGCCCGTCGGGTCGATGAAGGGCGTGCGCGCCGGAATCGTCGCGAAATTCCCGAGTGCGGGGATGAACACGGGGCTTGTCGTCGGCGCACCGGTCAGCGGGTTCACCGGGATCGGCGCCACCGTGAAGAACGCGCCGGGCATGCCCAGCGCGGAGAGGTCGTCCGTCGGCAGCGACAGGCGCTTTTCCGCCGTCGTCAGCGGCGTGCGGTCGAGATACTCGATCGCGGCGATGATGCCGTAGCGGTCGCCCTGGACGCCGCCGATGCCGGCGATGCGGAAGTCGGTCTGATCCTCGTCGGTGTTCGTCTGGTACTCGGCATCGAGCTCGAGACCCTCGAAGTCGGAACGCGTGATGAAGTTGACCACGCCCGCCACCGCGTCCGAGCCGTAGATCGCGGCCGCCCCGTCCTCGAGGATGTCGATGCGCTGGATGGCGATGGTCGGCAGCAGCGACGAGGTGTCGACGAAGCTGATGCCGTCGTTGGTGGTGACCGCCGTCGTCACCTGGCGCTTGCCGTTGAGCAGCACCAGCGTCGACGACACGCCGAGCCCCCGCAGATTGAAGTTGGACGTGCCCGTCGTCGCGTTCTGGGTGAAGGCGTCGGGGTTGTTCTGCGAGCCGTTGTTGATGGTCAGCGTCTGCACGAGATCCGCGATCGTCGTGGCGCCGATGTTGCGGAAATCCTCCGCGTCGATGACGCTCATGGGCGTGGCGGTGTTCGCCTGCGACGCGCGGCGGATGTAGGAGCCGACGATGACGATCTCCTCGAGCTCCTCGCCGGTCTGTTCGCCCTGCTGCTGGGCCAAGGCCGGCGCGGCGAGCGCCAGCACGGACGCACCCGCCGCCAGAATGCCGAGGATTCCAAGGGAATGCTTGCGGATGTTCATGTTTCCTCCCTCCGACCACTGCCGCACGGACCGCGGAGGTCCGCGCATCGGATGCGCCGCAACGGCAACCGCGGCCGCCTGCGCCCTCAACCGTCGTGCGCAACGGGGCCATCCCCAAGCTCGATGGCCCCATGCGTCCAAGCAGGGTAAATTTTTCTCAGAATGATGCAAGATGCGTCAAGCGGGAGAATGATTTTTGCGGCGGACCGTTGTGCCGCTGCAACACCTGCTCAAATCGGCTGGAGAGTTGCCCTTGCGTCACCTCATGCGGGTGGTTGCAGGCGGTGGAGACCCGTCGCATCATCCGGCCGCGCCGACCGCGGCGTTTGCGCGCGACGAAGCGACAGGGAAGGGAGGAACACATGGCGGGACGGGTGGCAGGCAGGATCGCGCTGGTCACGGGGGCGGCGTCGGGGCTGGGGCTCGCCACCGCGCGGCTGCTCGCACGCGAGGGCGCGACCGTGATCGCGACCGACATCAACGAGGCGGGGCTTCACGCCCTCACATCCGGCGAAGACGCGCCGGCCCTCATCCTCGTCCAGGACGTGACCGACCGCGGACGCTGGCACGAGGTGATCGCCGAGATCGACCGGCGCTTCGGCGTGCTCGACATCCTCGTCAACAATGCCGGCATCGGCGCCATGGGCAACATCGAAACCACCACGGACGAGGACTGGGCGCGCATCCACCGCGTCGATCTCGACAGCGTCTTCTACGGCTGCCGGGCGGCCCTGCCGCTGATGAAGAAGGCGAAGGCCGCCTCCATCGTCAACATCAGCTCCATCGCCGGGATCATCGCCGATTCCAACCTGCTCGCCTACTGTTCGGCGAAGGCGGCGGTGCGGCATTTGACGAAGGCGGTGGCCCTGCATTGTGCGCGCATGGGCTACCCCGTGCGCTGCAACTCCGTCCATCCGGCCTTCATCGACACGCCGATCCTCGACGACGCCCTGCCCGGCGTGCCGCGCGAGGTGCTGGTGGAAAAGCTGGCCGAGACGAATCCGATGCGCCGCCTCGGCAAGCCGGACGATGTCGCCTGGGCCGTGCTGTATCTGGCCAGCGACGAATCCGGCTTCGTCAACGGCGCGGAGCTGGTGATCGACGGCGGGCTCTCCGCCCAGTAGGCGGAGGACCCGCCCGTCCGCTCAGGCCGCCGGCGCCGCCTCCGGCCACAGGCGCCGCACCGGCTCGGGAAGGCTCTGGCGCACGTCCGCCACCTCGCCGGCCGAGACATGGCGGGCGATCACGCCGAACACCGCGCGCGCGGCCTCTTCCAGATCGATGTCCGCGACATCGGCGCTGCCCATGTGCGCACGCACCTCGGCGAGGAATTCGTCAAGCGAGCGCCATTTGTGGGGCGTCCCGGCGGGGTGCCAGCCTTCGAAGAAGATGCCGCGCACCAGCATCGGCAGCTGCGCGGACAGATGCGCGGCCTCGTCCACCGTCAGCCGGTCGCGCAGGCTCTGCAGCACCGCGCGCAGGACCTCGTAGGCGCGCCGGCGCGAAAGCCCCAGCTCCTCCATGATCTCTTTCAGCCAGATGTTGGTCTTTTGCACCGTCTCGTCGAATACCTCCAGACCCGTCGCGCTCATGACCGCCTCCTTTCCTCCGATGCTCTCCGACGCTTCCTCGTCTCCATCTCCACAAACGTCGCCGACGGGCGGATCGTTCGCATCCACCCGGGGCGGCACAATCCATGCTCGAACGATTCCGCTTCCTGGCAGCGGGAATTTGTGTCAGGAAGCGGAAACGGGAAAGCGAATGCGAAGGATCCGATGAGGTGATCCCCTCCCGCGCATCGGCCTTCCGGTGAGGCGGCCGCAACCGGCGCGCAGCGGCGGCCTTCAGGGCTGCGCGCGGCTTTCAGCCATCCTCCTTGCCCTGCTGACCGGCGGCTGCGCCACGGCCTGGGTGGATGAGGAGGGGCGCTGCCACATTCTGGGCCTTGCCCATGTGGTGCTCGCACGCCCGCCGCCCGATGCGCCGATCGCGGGCGCGACGGTGCGGATCGACACGCTGGGGCTCGCCGCGCTCGATGTCGGCCAGGGCCGGCAGTGGCTGCTGGGATACGGCCGGCTCGCCTTCGCGACGCTGAAGGACGATGCGCTGGTCCTCGGCCCCGTCCTTCTCGACGGCAGGCGGGATGCGCCCGCCGGACCGTCCGTTCCGGCCGAAGCCGGACACCCCCAAACTCGGGAGAAGACCGATGATGGACCGCCTCTTCAACCCGCGCACTGCCCGCCGCCGCGCGAGCGTCCGGAGGATTAGCCGGGGTGCGGGAGCCGCCGCCGTTCTTGCGCTGCTCGCCGCGGGCTGCTCCAGCACCGACCGGGTCAGCTTCGTCACCTCCACGGTCGTCGGCCTCGATGCCGACAGCCGCACCCAGTCCACGAGCATCGGCTACGGCCGGCTGGAGGGGGTGTTCGGGCCGGCCTATCAGGAAGGTGCGCTGCCGCCCGTCTTCGCCAAGCTCGAATCCAATCTCAACGTCTTCCGGCCGGAGATCCGCCAGCTCTATGCGACCGGCGATGCCGCGCGCATCGTCGCCGGCGGTGCACCCACCGACAGCAATGTCCTCGCAGGCAAGCGGCGCTCCATGTTCTTCGGCACCGCGACCTTCTTCGGCCTGCAGCTCGGTTTCGGCCCGGCGGGTCCCCAGAGCGGCACGCTCGGCTACAAGCGCATCGAATATTCCCGCATCCCCGTGCAGACGCGCGCAGACGGACCGGACATCTATCCGCCCGTGCTCGCCAGCATCAAGGTCGGCCCCCATGTCGGCCGGACGATCCAGGACACCGGCATGGCCCTCGACCAGTTCTTTGCGACCGGCGACGCCGCGGAGGCGCTCGCGCCACGGGTCGCACCGGACTACCAGGCGACGGCGAAGGAAAGCCTGGCGGTCGGCCACTACGCGCCGGACGTCCACAGCCATGCGCTCGAAGGACTCATCGGCCGTGCGCCAGCCTGTCAGGACGCCTTCGTGGCCTGGGCCGAGGCGCGGGAGCTGTCGCCCCTTCTGCTGCTGACCGCGGCCGAATACGCGGATCGGCGCAGGCAGGCCTATGAGGCGCTGAACGCGAATCCCGCCTGCCGGGGCGGCTGATCCGTCCCGCAAACGCTCGAAAGGAATCGACCATGCCGGAACTTGCAGACATCCCCGTCACCGATCTCGCCCATCGCCTGACCCAGGCCATTCAGCTCGAGCGGGCGTATCGCGTCGAACTGAAGGCCCAGGATGCCCAGCGGCTCACGTGGCGGATGCGGTGGAAAGTGGCATCGGCCGCCGCCGGGCCGAGCGGCGATGGTCCCGGGGCGGACGACTGATCCCAGGACGGGGCGAGCCTGCCCTCACACGGGCTCGAGCGGATAGTCGCCGGGCCCGAGGCCCTCGAGATTGGTGAGGAAGGCCTCGGTTTCGCTCACCGCCTGCTCGACATCCTCGAGCTCGGCGACATGAAAGAGCGCATCGCCCTCGTTGACGACCGGAAGCTGGGTGCGGCCGGCGATGAGCCCCTTGGCGGGCGCACGCACCTCGGCCGCATTGGCGCCGAAGGGATCGGCGATCACGCCGAGCACGCCGCCCTTTTCCACCGGGTCCGCAACCCGGGCGAACATGCGCAGGATTCCGCTCTGCGGCGCGCGCACCCACTGGGAGCGGCGCGCGATCACCGGCTCGGCGGCCCGGTGCCGGTAGCGCGGCGAGATCATGCCGAGGGCGACCATGACATTGATGACGCCCGCGACCCCGGCGCGGATCGCCAGCTCGTCGAAGCGCAGCGCCTCGCCGGCCTCGAACAGCAGCATCCGGATGCCCGCGTCCGCCGCGTATTGGCGCAGCGAGCCGTCGCGCAGATTGGCGTCGATCACGATCGGCGCGCCGAAGGCCCGGGCGAGCGCGAGGGTTTCGGGATCCGCGAGTCTCGCGCGGATGTGCGGATGGTTGAACCGGTTGATGCCGCCCGTGTGCAGATCGATGCCGTGGCTCGCCTTCGAGACGATCTTGTCGACGAAGGCGTGGGCGAGCCGCGCCGCCAGCGAGCCGTGGGGCGAACCGGGAAACGAGCGGTTGAGGTCGCGCCGGTCGGGCAGATAGCGCGAATGGGTGACGAAGCCGTAGACGTTGACGATCGGGATCAGGATCAGCGTGCCGGCGAGATTCTTCAGCGCCCGATGCGCGATGAGCCGCCGGATGATCTCCACCCCGTTGATCTCGTCGCCGTGGATCGCCGCCGAGACGAACAGCACCGGGCCCTCGCGCCGGCCGTGGACGACATGCACCGGCAGCGCCATCGAGGTGAAGGTGGACAGCGCCGGCAGCGGCAGCAGCAGGCTGCGCCGGCTGCCCGCGGGCACGCGCTCGCCGTCGATCACGAAGTCGCCGCGCCCGCTCCGCGCCATGGATCAGCCCTTGCCCTTCGTGCGGGTGCGGTTCGGGCGCGCGTTCTCCTCGAGGAAGCGGATGATCATGCCGGCGATGTCCTTGCCCGTGGCGGTCTCGATCCCCTCCAGACCCGGCGAGGAGTTGACCTCCATCACCACCGGGCCGTGGTTGGAACGCAGGATGTCGACGCCGCAGACGTTGAGCCCCATGGCCCGCGCCGCGCGCACGGCGGTCGAGCGCTCCTCGGGCGTGATCCGCACCGGCTCCGCCGAGCCGCCGCGGTGGAGGTTGGAGCGGAAGTCGTCGCTGCGGCCGCGGCGGATGATGGAGGCCACCACCTTGCCGCCGATGACGAAGCAGCGGATGTCCGAGCCCGCCGCCTCCTTGATGTATTCCTGCACGAGGATGTTCTGCTTCAGGCCGGCGAAGGCCTCGATCACGCTTTTGGCCGACTGCATGGTCTCGGCGAGGATGACGCCGATGCCCTGGGTGCCTTCCAGCAGCTTGATGACGACGGGCGGCCCGCCGACCATCGCGATCACGTCCTCCGCCTGCTTGGTGCCGTGGGCGAAGGCGGTCACCGGCAGGCCGATGCCCTTGCGCGCCAGCAGCTGCAGGCTGCGCAGCTTGTCGCGGGCGCGCGCGATCGCCACCGACTCGTTGAGCGGATACACCCCCATCACCTCGAACTGCCGCAGCACCGCCGTCCCGTAGAAGGTGATGGATGCGCCGATGCGCGGGATCACGGCGTCGAAGCCGTCGAGAGGCCTGCCCTGGTAGCGCATCTGCGGCCGGTGCGAGGTGATGTTCATGTAGACCTTGAGCGTGTCGATCACGCGGATCTCGTGGCCGCGCGCCTCCGCCGCCTCGACGAGCCGGCGATGGGAGTAGAGATTGGGATTGCGGGCGAGCAGTGCGATCTTCATGCCTCGACCCCCTCTTGCCGGAGTTGGGGCATCACCGCGGGCCGGCGGCCGATGCAGTAGGAGCGCGCCGGATCGACGATGAAGCGGCCCTTGAGCGCCGTGCGGCCGAGCAGCATGCGGAAGCGCATCGTGTCCCGGTCGGTGAGCGTCACCTCGATCGGCCAGCTGTCGCCGCCGAGCGACACATCCGTCTCGATCACGCAGCGCCGCTCCCGATGGCCGCCGGAATCCGAGACGATGCGCCGGTCGATGAGCCGCGCCTCGCAGACGATCGCCGGATCCTTCAGACGCTGGAGCGGATGGACGCCGAAGCGCACCATCCACACGCCGCCCCTCGCCCGCCAGGTCTCGACGAAGAAGGCGTGCAGCGCCGAGGTGCGGGCGCCGGTGTCCACCTTGGCCTTGATGGCCGGAATTCCGAGCCCGGGCAGCGCCACCCATTCGCGCCAGCCCAGCACGCGCCGGCCGCCGAGCGAAGACCCATCGATCCGTTCGTCGTCGTCCATCACGCATCAGCCTAGCACGCCCCGCCCGACCTGCGCAAAGGTCACGTCGGGCGAGGAAATTCCGGCAGGCGCGCAGGGGGCGGATGCAGGACGGGGAGGGCCGCGGCCCTCCCCGTCCCATCGTTTCCGCCCGGCCCGTCCGTCAGCGCCGATAGGTCAGGCGCACGAAGCCGAAGGGCCCCGGGATCGGATAGAGCGTCCCGTCGAAGCTGTTGAGGTCGCAGCTGAAGCACAGAGGCGTCGAGGTGTCGAAGAGATTGTTGACGCCGACGGTCAGCGTCCAGCTGCCGCCCAGATACTCCGGCGACCAGTTGATCGCGAGATCGGCGTAGAGCCGGTCACCGATCTTGTTGGTGCCGGGGTCATCCGAGCTCGGCCCCGGGTTGCTGCACAGGTCCTGCTTGCCGAAGTCGTGGAGGCTGCCGCCGCAGACTTCGGTGAGCGAGCTCATGTAGCGCAGGATGAAGTTGACCGAGAACTCGCGCCAGAACCAGTCGAGCGCCAGGGTCGACTTGTACTCGATGAAGCCGCGCTCCGGCGAGCCGAGCTCCGTGCCGGCCCTCTCGTTCTTGATCAGCACGCCACCCGGCCCCGGCGTGAACTCCTTGTAGCTGTTGAGCCAGGTGTTGTGCCAGGTCACCCTGAACTGGCCGACATCGTACTGACGCGTCGTCAGCACGACCGACCAGTCGATCCCGTCCGTCTTGATCCGGCCGATGTTGGTGAGCTGGTTGGCAAAGGCGATGATCGAACCACCCGGCCCGCGGACGATGCCGTTGCAGAAGGCGGGATCCAGGGTCGCCACGCAGTTGTTGAGCTGCTCCTGGGCGTTCAGCGCCTGGATCGCGTTCTTGAGGTCGATGTTGTAGTAGTTGGCCTCGATCACGGCGCTCTCGATCACCCCGCCTTCGAGCCAGCTCGGGCTGTAGGCGAAGCCCGCGGTCCAGGTGTCGGAGGTCTCGGGCTCGAGATTCGGGTTGCCGCCCGTCTGGACGCTGATCTGCGGGTTGATCTGGACGAAGCCCGAAGGCACCCCGAGCTGGGCGCAGTTCTGCGCGGTCTGGCCGGTCGCGTTCGAGCAGGGGTCGTTGATCGTCGAGTCGAAGCGCGAGCCGGTGTTGAACAGCTCACCGATGCCCGGCGCGCGGAAGCCCTCCGACCAGGCGCCGCGGATGAGCAGATCGTCGTTCACCCGCCAGTTGCCGCCGGCCTTGAAGACGGTCTCGGAGCCCGAGGTGTTGTAGTCGGAGACGCGGAAGCTGCCGGAGACCTCGAAAAGCCGCGCAAACGGCGCATCGGCGACGAGCGGGACGTTGATCTCGCCATAGACCTCATCGACGTTGAAGCCGCCGGCGGTGGGCGAGGCCGGCACGTCCGCGGTCTCGCCGGCGATCACGGCGGCATCGGGCTGGAAGAAGCCCGTTTCCTTCCTGTGCTCGTAGCCGAAAGCGTAGCCCAGCGGTCCCGCCGGCAGATCAATCGCGTCACCCGAGACGTTCACGGTGACGTCGAAGAACTCCTGCCGGCTCGTGTCCTGCTGGGTGAAGCGGACGTAGTCGAGCATCTCCTGGGTGATCGAGCCCTTGCCGTCCGGGCCCTGGCCGCCGAAGATGTTGAAGGGCACGCAGCCGGGCTCGGCAAGGCAGCGGTCCACCGGGCCCAGCGCGATCGCCAGCCGGCGCGCGTTGATGTTGTTGAAGAAGCGCTGGACCGCGTTGTTCTGCGCCCAGGTCACGTTGACGTCCCAGTACACCGGGCGCTCGGCCACTTCCAGCTCGCCCTCCACCGTGCCCGACAGCAGCCAGGTGTCGACATTCTGGCGGAAGATGCGCGGCCCCGCCTCGATGGGCCGGCGTGCGAGCAGGATCAGGTTCGGGTCATCGCCGCCGCCGTTGAGGTCGATCCCGAAGGGGTTGAAGGGATGATCGGCGGGGATGAACACGTTGTCGAGGAAGAAGCCCGAGCCCGCATCCGAGCCGAGGAACAGCGGCACCGGCGCGGCCTGGTTCACCGAACGGCGGTTGTTGTAGGCGGCCACGCCGCGGAAGGTGATGTTGTCGGCCAGATCCACCTCCGCCTTGCCGAAGATGTTCACCCGCTTGTTCGGGGTGAGCAGCAGGTTGAACGGCTGGAAGTTGAACCGGTCCGCGGTGGTGAAGGGGTGGAAGTCGCTGTTCGCAAGATCATTGGGATCGAAGACCGGCTTCGTCACCCCGTCATTCAGCACGCCGTCGTTGAGCGTGATCGAGAAGACCTCGCCCACGCGCGGATCGAAGAAGATGAACCGCCCCTGCGGGGTGGCGGAAGAGCCGCCACTGCCGTCGGAGACACCCGCAATCGGAAATTGCGAGATCTTGCGGTCGCCGGCGAACACCTTGCCCTGGTCGGTGAAGCTCGCCGCCAGCATGACGCGGGTCGTCTCCGTCTGGGCGCCCCAGCGGAAGGTGTACTCCTGCGTCGTGCCGTCACCCTTGTTGAGGAAGGTGCCGCCATAGGCGCTGACGTCGAAGCCCTCGTAGGCGTTCTTCGTGATGATGTTGACGACGCCGCCGATGGCATCCGAGCCGTAGATGGTGGAGGCCCCGTCCTGCAGGATCTCGATGCGGTCGATCACATTGACCGGAATGGTGTTGAGATCCACCGCCCCCGAGACGCCGGAAGCCGACGAGCCCTTCACCCAGCGCTTGCCATCGACCAGCACGAGCGTGCGCTTGGAACCGAGATAGCGCAGGTCGATCTCGCTCGCGCCCGCGCCGATGCCGCCGCCGTCGGGCGGAAAGCCGAGGTTGCCGCTGGAGTTGTTGGCGCGGTTGATGGCCGACCCCGCAATCGGCAGCCTCTGCAGGAACTCGCCGAGGGAGGCCTGCCCGGTCTTGGCGATGTCCTCTGAGGAGTAGTTCAGGATCGGCTGCGGCACCTCCAGCGGCGAACGCCGGATGCGCGAACCGGTGACCACGACCTCCTCGATCTCTTCGACAGCCTGGTTGTCGCTTTGGGGTGCCGCCTGCTGGGCGAGTGCGGGTGCACCCATCAGCAGCGCCAGCAGACTGGCGGTGGCCAGATAGGGTGATGTCGCCTTCCTCATCGCTTGAGCTCCCTCTTTCTGCATGTGCGTGACGTGCGCCCGGCGCCTCCACGGCGCCGCCCCCTGTGCCGAAGCACCTGCGTAGGCGAGATCATATCCGCACGGTGGATGGGCGCGTAAGGGGAAACCGTCTGGCCATCCGCTTTTTTCGGCGCGGTGTTACCTGAAAGCCACACCGCGACCGACCGCCGCACCGCGAGGGCTCGGTCCCCTCACCTCGGCCGAACGGCGCCGGGCAGCAGCAGCGCGTCGTCGCCGGCGGGCCGGGGGGCGCTGAGATGGCCGAGCGGGTCGGCGAGCACGCGGGTCGCGGCATCGGGCGAAGACGATGACGCGGAGGGACCGCCCGATTCGGGCGGCGGCTCCTCGAACTCGTCCTCGAAGATGCTCTCCTCCTCGCTCTGCACGGCCCTGCCGTTGCTGATGAGATAGGCCCGGCGCTGGCGGTAGGCGGACCGCGCCAGCGCATAAGGATCGGTCGCCTCCAGCAGGGTGTTGACATCGTCCCAGTGCCGCGCGCGGGCCTCGACGACGTTGCCGAGCGATAGCGAGAGCTGGAGATTGTGCACATCCAGCTTGTCCATGCCGATCATGAAGGGATCGGCGACGGCGTCGACGGCAAAGCCCACCGCGTCGCGGGGATTCGAGGGCCCGAGGAAGGGCAGCACCAGATACGGCCCCTCCTTCACGCCCCACACCGCCAGCGTCTGGCCGAAATCCTCGTCCACCTTCGGGATGCCCATCTCGCTCGCCGGATCCGCCACCCCCGCGATCCCGAGGGTCGAATTCACGAGAAACCGCCCCAGCGCCTGGCCCGAGCGCTTCAGGTCTCCCTGCAGCAGGGTGTTGGCGAAGACCAGCGGCATGCCGGCATTCGCGAAGCCGTTCGAGATCATCCGCTCGAGGAAATCCGGCAGCACGGTGCGGTAGACCCAGGCGACGGGGCGCATCAGATACCGGTCGAGCACCATGTTCACCTTGAAGACCCGGCGGTTCCAGGACTCGAAGGGATCGATGCGGCGGATGCCGTCCGCCGGGGCGCGCGCCTCCTCGACCCTCGCGCGCGCGCGCGCCGCGGCATCGGGCTTGGGCGTGCCGGCGCAGCCCGCAAGCATGGACGCCACCGCGACGACGCATGCCCATACCACCGGCGCCGACGGACGCGGCCGCCTCGCATTCCGAAGGGATTTCCCCATCGCCACCCGTCCTTCCCGATCCCGGGGCACCCGGGCCCGCCGCCGCCCGGATCCGGCCCGCAGCATCAGGCCTTAGCATCACGCCGCGCGCAGGGTAAAGGCGAAGGGCGAAGAAGGCGATGGCGCATGTGGCCGTCCCGCCGCCCGGCACGGCCCCTCGCGGACCGTGCCGGCTCAACGGGCGCAGGCGCCGCCGGCGCCGTGCCCGCGCCGGACGCGCCGCGCCGCCATCCGTTTTCCATCCGCCCCATTTTGCCGTTTACGAGACATAAAGATATGTTTATATGAGATCGCAATGGCCGCCGGGGCCGGTCCCGGCCGGCCGGCGACGGCAGGACGGGAGCGCATGACGGGCATGGAGCGACTGCTGGCGGCACTGAAGGCGGCGGGCGAGCCGACGCGTCTGAGGATACTGGGGCTTCTCGGCCACGGGGAGCTCACGGTCACCGAGCTCACCCAGATCCTGCGCCAGAGCCAGCCGCGGGTCTCGCGGCATCTGCGGCTGCTGACCGAAGCCGGCCTCCTCGACCGCTTCCGCGAGGGCGCCTGGGTCTTCTACCGGCTGCAGGAGCAGGGGCCGGCCGCGGATCTCGCGCGCACGATCGTCGATCTCATTCCCGAGGACGACCTCGAGCATCAGCGCGATCTCGAGCGCCTCGCCGAGGTGCGCCGCCAGCGTGCGCAGGAGGCGGCGGCCTACTTCCGCCGGCACGCGCCGCACTGGAACCGCATCCGCTCGCTCTACGTGCCGGAGGAGCGGGTGGAGGCGCGGCTGCTGAAGCTGCTGGATGACGCGCCGGTCGACGATCTGCTCGACATCGGCACCGGCACCGGCCGCATCCTCGAGATCTTCGCCCCGCACATCAAGCGCGGCCTCGGCATCGATCTCTCCCAGGAGATGCTGACGGTGGCCCGCGCGACACTGGCCGCGCGCGACTTCGGCCACTGCCAGGTGCGGCTCGGCGACATGTATGACGTCCCGGTCCCGAACGACAGCTTCGATCTCGTCGTCTTCCATCAGGTGCTGCATTTCGCGGACGATCCGGCCGCCGCCCTGCGCGAGGCCGCCCGCGTCGCGCGCCCGGGCGGGCGCATCGTCGTCGTGGACTTCGCCCCCCACGACAAGGAGTTTCTGCGCGAGGAGCATCAGCACCGCCGGCTCGGCTTCGCGGACGCGGAGGTCGACGGCTGGGGCCGCCAGTGCGGTCTCAGGCCCGCGGCGATCGAGCATCTCGAAGGCGGCGAGCTGACGGTCACCCTGTGGCTGCTCGAGAAGCCCGGATCGCGGGCTCCCGCGCGCCGGTCGAGAGCGGAGGCCGCCGCCTGATGCCCGCACCCGTCTACAACCCCCGCGCCTTCGCGCCGTCGCTGTTCGCCGGGATCGGCGGCGACATCACGGTGTCCTTCGAGTTCTTCCCGCCGAAGACGCCGGCGATGGAGGACCAGCTCTGGGAGGCGATCACGACGCTCGCCCCGCTCGGACCCCGCTTCGTCTCGGTGACCTACGGGGCGGGCGGCTCGACGCGCGAGCGCACGCATCGCACGGTCGAGCGGATCCTGAAGGAGACCGCGCTCACCCCGGCGGCGCATCTGACCTGCGTGAATGCCACGCGCGACGAGATCGACGCCATCGCCCGCGACTACTGGGCGCTCGGCGTGCGCCACATCGTGGCGCTCCGGGGCGATCCGCCCGAACGGGGCCAGCGTTACCGTCCGACGCCCGGCGGCTACGCCAATGCGGCCGAGCTGGTGGCGGGGCTGAAGCGGGTCGCCGATTTCGAGATCTCGGTCGCCGCCTATCCCGAGCGCCACCCCGAATCTCCGACGCTGGCGGCCGATCTCGAAAACCTGAAGCGCAAGCAGGATGCCGGGGCCACGCGCGCCATCACCCAGTTCTTCTTCGAGCCCGAGCGCTTCTTCCGTTTCCTCGATCACGCGCGGGCCTTCGGGATCACCATGGAGATCGTCCCGGGGATCCTGCCGGTGAGCCATGTGGGACAGCTGAAGCGCTTTGCGGCCTTCTGCGGGGCGAGCGTGCCGGCCTGGCTGGATCACCTCTTCGAGGGCCTCGACGACCGGCCCGAGACGCGGGCGCTGGTGGCGGCGACCGTGGCGGGCGAGCTGTGCTCGCGGCTTTATGCCGGCGGCGTGCGGCACTTCCACTTCTACACCCTGAACCGCGCGCCGCTGGTCTACGCCATCTGCCATCTGATGGGCCTGCGCCCGCGGCGGCCGGCGGCCGCCTCAGCGGCGGCGGCCGGAAAGGAGGCCGTCTCATGACCCGCCCGCTCACGCGCGACATGGCCGCGGCCGCGCGGCGTCTTGCGGATGCGGCGCGGGAGCGGATCCTGCTGTTCGACGGCGCCATGGGCACGATGATCCAGCGCGCCCGGCCGGACGAGGCCGTCTACCGCGGTGCGCGCTTTGCCGACTGGCCGCGGCCCTTGAAGGGCGACAACGACCTGCTCTCGCTCACGGCGCCGGAGCTGATCGCGGACATCCACCGCGCCTATCTGGCCGCCGGCGCCGACATCATCGAGACCAACACCTTCAATGCCAACCGCATCTCGCAGGCGGATTACGGCATGGAAGATTACGTCTGCGAAATGAATACGGCGGCGGCGCGGCTCGCGCGCGCGGCGGCGGACGAGGCGACGGCGGCGGATCCCGCGCGTCCGCGCTTCGTCGCCGGCGCGATCGGGCCCACGAACAGGACGCTGTCGGTGTCGCCGGATGTCGCGGATCCCGCCTTCAGGGCGGTCACCTTCGACGAGATGGTCGCCGTCTACCGCGAGCAGGCCACCGCGCTGGTCGAGGGCGGGTCGATTTCCTGCTGATTGAGACGATCTTCGACACGCTGAACGCCAAGGCGGCCGTCTTCGCCATCCGCGAGCTCGAGGATGCGCTCGGCATCGAGATTCCCGTGATGATCTCGGGCACCATCACCGACATGGCCGGGCGCAACCTCTCGGGCCAGACGGTGGAAGCCTTCTGGATCTCGATCGCCCATGCGCGCCCGCTCGCGGCCGGCCTCAACTGCTCCTTCGGGGCCGCGCATCTGCGCCCGCATCTGGAGCGGCTCGCGGCGCTGGCGGACACGCTGGTGCTGGTCTACCCGAATGCGGGGCTGCCCAACGATCTCGGGGAATATGACGAAACGCCCGCCGAGACGGCCGCGGCCATCCGCGCCATGGCCGCGGACGGGCTCGTCAATCTCGTGGGCGGCTGCTGCGGCACGACGCCCGAGCACATCCGCGCCATCGCCGAGGCGGTGGCGGGCCTGCCGCCGCGGCAGGTGAAACCCGCCGAGCCGCGGCTGATGCTCGCCGGACTGGAGCCATTCGTTCTGTAGTCGAAACGGACTGCCCGTGGCCCTCGTGGCGACGGCATTCCAACGCGTGCGGAAGACCGGACGAAGACCATGACCAGCGCCCCCAACATCGCCCGCTTCGTCAACATCGGCGAGCGCACGAACGTCACGGGCTCCGCGCGCTTCCGCAAGCTGATCATGGCCGGCGACTATGATGCGGCGATCGAGGTCGCGCGTCAGCAGGTCGAGAACGGTGCGCAGATCATCGACGTCAACATGGACGAGGCGCTGCTCGATGCCGAAGAGGCGATGGCGACCTTCCTCAAACGCATCGCCGCCGAGCCGGACATCGCGCGCGTGCCGGTCATGATCGACAGCTCGCGGTTTTCCGTCATCGAGACGGGTCTCAAGCATGTGGCGGGCAAGGCGATCGTCAATTCGCTTTCGCTCAAGGAGGGCGAGGCCGAATTCCTGCGTCAGGCCCGGATCGTGCGTCGCCATGGCGCGGCGGCGGTGGTGATGGCCTTCGACGAGGAGGGCCAGGCCGATACCGTGGAACGCCGCGTCGCCATCCTCTCGCGCGCCTACCGGCTGCTCACCGGCATCGGCTTTCCGCCCCAGGACATCATTTTCGATCCCAACGTGTTCGCCGTCGCCACCGGCATGCCGGAGCACGACCGCTACGCCCTCGATTTCATCGAGACGGTGAAGATTCTGAAGGAGCGCTTCCCGCTGGCGAAGGTCTCCGGCGGGATCTCGAACCTGTCCTTCTCCTTCCGCGGCAACAACACCGTGCGCGAGGCGATGCACGCGGTCTTTCTCTACCACGCCATCCGCGCGGGGCTCGACATGGGCATCGTCAACGCCGGCCAGCTCGTGGTCTATGACGAGATTCCGGACGAGCTGCGCGCGCGCGTCGAGGACGTGATCCTCTACCGCCGCCCGGATGCCGCCGAGCGCCTGCTCGAGATCGCCGAGCGCTACCGGGATGCGGGCTCGTCGGCCGCGCGCGCCCACGACGACAACGCCTGGCGTACGGCCCCGGTGGCCGAGCGCATCGCCACCGCCCTCGTCAAGGGCATCGACCGCCACATCGTCGACGATGTCGCCGAGGCGCTGGACGAGATCGGCAGCCCCCTGGCCGTCATCGAAGGCCCGCTCATGGCCGGCATGAACCGGGTCGGCGACCTCTTCGGCGCGGGCAAGATGTTCCTGCCGCAGGTGGTGAAGGCCGCACGCGTGATGAAGAAGGCGGTGGCCTGGCTGACCCCGCATCTCGAGGCCGAGAAGAAGGCGGCCGCCGACAGCCGCCCCAAGGGCCGGGTGCTGCTCGCCACCGTCAAGGGCGACGTCCACGACATCGGCAAGAACATCGTCGGCGTCGTGCTGGGCTGCAACAATTTCGAGGTGATCGACCTCGGCGTCATGGTCCCGCCGGAAAAGATCATCGAGACGGCGCGCGCCGAGAAGGTCGACATCATCGGGCTGTCGGGCCTCATCACGCCGTCGCTCGACGAGATGGTGACGGTGGCCCGCATGATGGAGCGCGAGGGGCTGAAGCTTCCGCTGCTCATCGGCGGGGCGACCACCTCGAAGGCCCACACGGCGCTCAAGATCGATCCCTGCTATTCCGGCCCCGTGATCCACGTCCTCGACGCCGGGCGCGCCGCGGCCGTGGTGCAGACCCTGCTCTCGGACGAGCTGCGTGACCGTTTCGTTACCGAAACGAAAGAATCCTATGCGGCGCTGCGGGCGGCGCGGGCGGAGCGTCCGAAGGCGGACCGGCTGATCCCGCTCGCGGCCGCGCGCGCCAATCGCGTGCCGATCGACTGGGCGGCATACGAGCCCCCGCGTCCGCGCGCACTGGGTGTGAAGGTGCTGCGGGACTATCCGCTCTCGGATCTCGTCGACCGCATCGACTGGACGCCCTTCTTCCGCTCCTGGGAGCTGGCCGGCAACTATCCCGCGATCCTGGAGGACGAGACCGTGGGTGAAGCCGCGCGCACGCTCTTTCGCGATGCCGGGGCGCTGCTGGCGCGCATCGTCCGCGAGGGCTGGTTCACCGCCCATGGCGTCATCGGCTTCTGGCCGGCGAACGCCGAGGGCGACGACGTCCTGCTCTATGCGGACGAAAGCCGGCGCACCGTGATCGCCCGCATTCCCTTCCTGCGCCAGCAGGTCGACAAGCGCGAAGGCCGGCCCAACTTCTGTCTTGCGGATTTCGTCGCGCCGGTCGAATCGGGAAAACCCGACTATCTGGGGCTGTTCGCCGTCACCGCCGGCCATGGCGTGGAGGAGCGCGCCCGCGCCTTCGAGGCGCGCGGCGACGACTATTCGGCCGTGATCGTCAAGGCGCTCGGCGACCGGCTGGCGGAGGCCTTCGCCGAGCGGCTGCACGAGCGCGTGCGCAAGGAGTTCTGGGGCTACGCGCCGGATGAGGATCTGACCAACGAGGAGATCATCAAGGAGCGCTACCGCGGCATCCGCCCGGCCCCGGGCTATCCGGCCTGCCCTGATCATTCCGCAAAGGAAACGATCTTCCGGCTGCTCGATGCGCCCGCGAACGCCGGCATGACGCTATCGGAAAATCTTGCCATGCTGCCGCCGTCCAGCGTCTCCGGCTTCTACTTCGCCCATCCGGCCGCGCAGTACTTCGGCGTCGGCAAGATCGGCCGCGATCAGCTGGAAGACTACGCCCGGCGCATGGGTCTCGATCTCGAAGAGGCGGCGCGCCGCCTGCGGCCCAATCTCGCCGAGGACCCGTTTCCGGATGCCGAATCCCGGCCCTCGGCGGCCTGAGGGACCGCCGGGGGGCGCAGCCCTTCCTGCTTGTGGCAGCTGCCGCGCGCCGCGCATCCGGGGTTTAATGGCGGCAGGAAAGGGCAGGTTCGGGAGCATCATCCATGGCCTTCGATCTCGTGATCCGCGGCGGGCTGATCTACGACGGCACGGGCGGCGAGCCTTACGAGGCGGACATCGGCATCCGCGCAGGCAGGATCGCCGAGATCGGCCGCATCGCCGCATCCGGCGCCAAGGTGATCGATGCGCAGGGCGCCATCGTCACCCCCGGTTTCGTCGACATCCACACGCACTACGACGGTCAGGCCTGCTGGGACCCGGAGCTCGGCCCCAGCTCGCGCCATGGCGTGACCACGGTGGTCACCGGCAACTGCGGCGTCGGCTTCGCGCCCTTGAGGCCCGGCGAGCAGGACAGGCTCATCGAGCTCATGGAAGGCGTGGAGGAGATCCCCGGCGTCGCCCTGGCCGAGGGCGTGCCCTTCACCTGGGAGAGCTTCGCCGAATATCTGGATGCGCTGGAATCCCGCCCGCGGGCCATAGATGTCGCAACCCAGATCGCCCACGACCCGGTGCGGCTGTATGTGATGGGCGAGCGGGGTGCCGCCGGCGAGAAGGCGAGCGATGACGAGCTCGCCGAGATGCGCCGGATCGTCGCCGAGGCGATCGCGGCCGGCGCCTTCGGGGTGTCCACGGGCCGCACCGACGTCCACAAGACGGCACGCGGCGCGGACACGCCGGCGCGCGATGCGGACCGCGCGGAGCTGGCCGCGCTCGCGCGCGGGGCGGCGCATGCGGGCGGGCTGATCCAGGTCGTCTCGGACTTCCGTCTGGCCGACGGACCGGAGGCATTCGATCCCGAATTCGACCTCGTCGAGGACATGGCGGAAGTCTCCGGGCGGCCGCTCAGCCTCTCGCTCAACCAGCGGGATCTTGCGGCCGAGCAGTGGAAATGGGTGCTGCGGCGCGTCGAGCAGGCGAACGCGCGCGGCCGGTGCATGCGGGTCCAGGTCGCAGCCCGCGGCATCGGCGTCTTCTTCGGCCTCGAGACGACGCTGAACCCCCTCATGGCGCTGCCGGCCTTCGACGAGATCGCGCAGCTGCCGCACGCGGAGCAGGTAAAGCGCCTGCGCGACCCGGCCTTCCGCCGGCGCCTGCTCTCCGGCACGCCGCGCATGCTCTCCGGCCCCGGCAGCCCCGTGCCGCCAATGGCCGACATCGTCATCCGCAACCTCGACAGCTTCGCCGCGCGCTTCTTCCGCCTCGGCGATCCGCCGGACTACGAACCGCCGGCGGAGGTCTCCCTTGCAGCCGAGGCGCGCCGGCGCGGCGTGCCGGTGATCGAGGCGATTCTGGACGCGATGCTGGAGGAGGACGGCCACCAGCTCATCTATTTTCCCATCTACAACTACGCCCGCGGGGATCTGGAGGACCTGCGGGTGATGCTGACCCATCCCGCGGCCCTGCCGGCGCTGTCCGACGGCGGCGCGCATGTGGGCACCGTCTGCGATGCGAGCTTTCCGACCTTCATGCTCACCCACTGGGCGCGCGACCGCCGGCGCGGGCCGAAGCTGCCGCTTGCATGGATCATCGCCCGCCAGACGCGCGAGAACGCGCGCTACATGGGGCTTCATGACCGCGGCGAGATCGCCGTCGGCAAGCTCGCCGACATCAATGTCATCGACTTCGCGCGTCTCAAACTGAAGCGGCCGGAAATCCGCCGCGATCTGCCCGCCGGCGGCCGGCGCCTGTTCCAGGAGGCGGAAGGCTATGTGGCCACCATCAAGGCGGGCGTGCCCATCCTCCGCGACGACCGGCCGACGGGTGCGACCCCCGGCCGCCTCCTGCGTCGCGGCCTGCTGGCGGCGTGACAGTCCCCGGGCCACCGGATCAGCCCTGCCATAGTTCGGCTGCGGGAGGTGTTTGCAGCCTCTTGTGTCAGGCCGCGCCCGCGCGCGGACGCTGCAGGCGGCTACCGGCTCCAGCCCTGGGCGGCGCACCAGGCGGCCTCGAACTGCTCTTCGGCGGCCGTCGGATCCTTCGCCTCGATCAGGCCTTCGGCGACCAGCCAGTCTCCGAAGCGTTTGCCCGCCTTGAGCGCCCGGGCGAGCCGGCCGAAGATGCCGTCCCCCCGGGGCGCCTTGTCGAGAATGAACTGCGCGAGCGCCCGGATCTGGCCGTAGAAAACGAGGGGGTTGTCGGGCCCTGCGCCGTCGGCGCGCATGGTGAACGTGATGACCTGCTGCCCCGCGCCGTTATCCGTTCCCTGGTTCCCGCCCGCCTGCCTGCGGGCCGCGGCCAGCGCGGGGTGGACGGCCTGGAAGAGGGGGGCGAGCCGGCACGGCGCCATGCCGGCAAAACCCCGCATGATCCGGGTGTTGCGCGCGGCGTCTTCGGGCGGCTCCGTCACAATGGCGGCGAGCTCGTCCAGCCAGTCCGGCGCATCGCCACCATATTGGTTCCCCGTCGTCGCCGGCCAGAGATAGGTGGTGAACCATTCATGCCCAAGCTCATGGGCGAGGCCGCCCTCGAGGGCGATGGCTGCCCCGCCGGGAGGGGCGCCCTTGCCGGAGGAAGGTGCAAGCGGCCAAAGTACCTTCCATTCCGTCTTGTCTAGTAAGGTATGAGCAGCGGAAGCGACGCCGACATCAACCACCGCGCCCTGTCCCGGCATGACACCAAATCGTTCCACAAATATCTTCCTCGCGTGGAGTGCCTCTTGAAGGCCTCGTTCGGCCAACAGGCAGTTCGGGGCCAATACGACGATTCCTGCCTTCATCCTGCTACACATGCTGGAGGAAGTCGTTTTTAACCCTTTTGCAGCCACATTGTCGTTCACTTGGCCTTTGGCCTCCCGGGGCTCGCCCGACAGCCAACCCGCTCCGAAGAGACTCATCACGAGAAGCACAAGCTGCGTTGCTCGCTTTCTTCTGCCGTTCGCGCGGCCTATGCTCTTTTCCATCCCAGCTTGTCCTTCCATCCCTCTTTTGTTTTCCTCTCTTCGTTTGAGCTTCCCGCGCACAATGCAACATTATTCCCTTACGGCGTCGGACGAAGAAGCAAGGCGATGCGCTGCCGTATTGCAGCCTCCACCTGAATCACTGAAATTCCTATCGCCAGCGCCATCGGCACACTTGTTGCCAGCAAAACATCCCCGATGGTCAGTTGAACCCGGTCCACAAACCCGGCAAGCCATGCAGCCGACCGCTGCCACCCCACTGCCACGCCCAAGGCCGTGCCAATCAGCGCAAGTCCAATCAGCCGCCTGATCGCCAGACCATGGATGGCGGCTGCCTCGGCTCCAAAGAGCCGGTGCAACGCCATGGCCCGCCTCATCTTGGTCAAATTCATGCGCATATACCCCAGAAGTCCCAGCATGGACGCGAAAACCACGGCGATCGCGAAGACCCCGTAAAGCCGCTGGCGGGCAAGAAGATGTGGATCCGGATCGTTGAGGACCGCTTCGAGCGGCGCAACTGACACGGGTGTCATCAAAGCCGGTCCGAATTGGCGCTCATGGGCAGCCTTCAATGCGCGCTCCAGATCGGCGGCCCGGCCGCCCGGTAGATGGAGAAAGACGGAGAACGGTCGAGCTTGCCGAGACCATACATAGACCACCGGCCGGGCCGGCATTTCGGGGGCGGCCCATCTGACATCGCCGACAACCCCCACGACGGGAAGCCTCTCCTGTTCCAGTTCCTCCGTTCCCGTAAAGTCGGGAATCCGAAGCTGATGACCAATAATGGCTGCCGGATCCGCGAAACCCAGCAAGCGGGCCAGTGCGGCACTGACCACCGCACCTCCGGGACCCTGAAAATTCTGCGCCTCTTTGCCGCCCAGCCCTTGTCCCTGAAACCACTGACCGGCGAGAATGGGAATGCCGAGCGCGCGCGGCAGATTTCCGTGAACATGGAAGACATCGGCCTGAACGCCCGCATCGGAGTCGGCAAGCTGGATCCGTTTGGAAAGATCGAAGTGCATGGGCAGCACGATATCGGTTGCGGCATAGGAAATGGCACCGAGTTGGCGACTCATGTTCTCCAAAAACGAGTGCAGACGCTGTGGTTCCGCATCGCTGTAGATTTTGGCGACGAAGCGGTCGGTCATGTCCATCCCTCGTGGCAGGGCGGAAAGGAAGGCTACCTGGCGCCACGCAATGATGCTGCCGAGCAGGACCAGTGCGACTATTCCGAGCTCAACCGCAATCAGCGCGGACTGCAACTGGGTGCCTTTGGGACCGCCGCCCTGCTCAAGCAGCAAGGGACCCGGCCTGATGCGCATCAGAGCGGCCAGGGGAATGCAACTTGCGGCGGCCACAACGGCCAACGACAAGAAAACCCGCATGATTGCCGCCGCTACGGCTCCGGACTGCCACCATGCCGAAAGCAGCTCGCGGGCTTGAGAGATGCCCAAAATGATCACGGCAAGAATTATTCCGGCTCCCGCAGCGAGCACCATTGGGATCACGGCTTGTGTGAAGCCGAAGATATAACCGTGATGCCCTCCCATCCCGAACAGCCTGTGGAGGGCAAGATTGCCAACCCCGTCAAACATCCGCGCTTGCGCGAAAACCATCACGTTGAGCGCAAACAGCAGCCAGGTCAGCGCATGCAGGAGCAGGACGCTGTGCCAAAGACCGGGGTCGCGGGGCGGCTTCATTTCACCCATGCCTCGGGCATGGGAATAGATCCGGCTGACCGGCATCAGTCGATAGCCATCGCTGGCGCCCATGACGATGAAAGGAGCACCATCAGGAGCAGGCTGGGAAAACACCTCTCGCAGTTTCTCTTCCGCCGCCCGCACCGGCAGCCCGGGTCGCAGCCGCAGATAGGTGTACACATCAAGTGTGAGCAGGGATGCGAGACCCTCTGTAGGAATGTCTGGTGGAGGATGGGCAAGGGACGCGAGCGCGGCCAGTCTCAGATGGCTGTTTGACGGTGGATCGGCGATGATCGAACGGATGCGGAACCGGCGCGCGCCGTTCTTGAGGGACAAAGTCATTCCGACCAGCGCTGCCGGCGGCACATCGGGTGCGATGCGACGTGCCTGGGTGACCGTCAGCACCAGCGCATCGGGTTCGGTCAGCGCGACCGCCGCATCCTCGCCCGCAATCGAGCGCAATCCGAAGATTTCCGCAAAGCTGGGATCGGCAAAGCGGACGGGAAGGACGAACTCTGATTTGATGGATGCCCCTTCTTCGCGCGCGAAGGTCCAAGCCTTCACTTGCGACAGGCGCGCAATCCGCTCCACGACATCGTCCAAGCCGGATAACCGGCGATGGAGGCCGGGCTGGCTCAGCGGCAAATGCCCGTCCGGCTCGTTCCCGTAAGGAATTTCGACCCGTACAACTCGGCGGTAATCGGGCACCCACCGATCATAATGATTTTCGTGATAGACATACGCCTCGCCGATGAAGAGAACGGCCAGAACCAACGCCATCATCCCGATGGCATTCCACTCCGCACGCCGGCGCCATCGGATTTTCACCAAGCTCAAAAGCCACTGCATGGGCGCCCCCCCGCGGCAATGCGCTCTCTTGCGGCCCCCTGCTCCCCGCAGTCTTCACGCTATCAGAAGGCCATGCGAGGAACAAGGGAGCCGCGAATGTTTCAGCACATACAAATTGCCGACTATCCGCCTGCAGCTGAAGGTGATCTCCAGCGTTCCATCCGGCAGTTCCCGCACGGACTTCACCACGGCATGCGCCGGTTTTGGCAACACAAAGCCCGTCCAGAAAACGCCGGCCAGAAGCACGGCTGCCAGCAGGGACATGGTCCATTTACGCATGATACTCTCCCCTGTCGTCTGCCCCCCGGCGATCCCCGGCCGAGCCTCATGCACCGGCCGGCCGCCTCCTGCGTCGCGGCCTGCTGGCGGCCTAGCAAGCGCAAGTCCGCGCAGGGGGAGCGGGCGCAACGCAGACCGCCCCGCCGGATCGCACATCCGGCAGGGGACTCTGCGCGGCGGGTCGAGTTTGATTCAGCCGCCGAGCCAGCGATAGAGCGGCAGGCTGAGATAGGCCGCGGCAAAGCCGATCACCCAGATCACAAGCGCGGCCAAGAACCAGCGCCGGTTCCAACGGTCGGCCCGCGCGCACAAGTCGGCCAGTTCGGGATCGGCAGGGCAGGTCCGCCCCGGTCGCCAGATCGCCCAGGCGGCGCCGGCCAGCAGCAGGCCCGAGCCGGCGAACAGCCAGATCTTGTGCTGTGCCAGCACGACAAGGAAGGGAACGTGCGCAAACAGCGCGGCCGACACGGCGCCGAGCCCCAGCGTCACCAGCAGGATCGGCAGGGCGCAGCAGATGAGTGTCGTCATGGAGGCGAAGAGAAGCCAGATCCCCCACCGCCGCCGTGGGCGCGCAGCCCGTTGATCACGCATGCGCCCTCCCTGCGCTCCCGTCTCCCGATCGCCGGCGGCATCCGCTGCGGCGCTCACTCCCTCTCCTCCCGCATCCTTCCCGTCTCGTCCACCGGGCAGGGACCGATCTTCTTGCGTGAGCGATAGGTGAAGCCGCGATCCTGGAACAGACGCCTGAGCGCCGCGTCATCCGGCATCGCCCCATCCTCGGCGCAGACGTGAATGAGGCCCTGCTCGAGATGGGTGTGGACGAAACGGATTCCCGGAATCTGTTTCAGTGCCTTCTCCGAGGTCGCGACACAGAAGGGGCAGGTCATCCCGTCGACGCGCAGATCGTATTGCACCAGCCGGTGCGCGGTCTTGCCCCCGGACGCCCTGGCCGGCTGGACCAGCCAGATCACGACAAGCGCGGCGGCAAGAGCGATGAAGCGTGCAGATCGCGTCCCGGCTCCGGTCGAAGTCGTCATGGGTCTCTCCTTCTGCTTCCTATTTGCTTCCTGCGGTTCCGTGCGAACCGCTCTGCCGTCCTGTTCCCGTTTGCAGAACCCTTCTCTCACCAAGGGCCCCGGACCCATTCCTGCCTTTCAACGTCAGAAATTCATGCGCAGCCCCGCGCGCAGCCGCCAGCGTTCCCGTGGGACGTCCGCGATGCGCGTGCGGGCGAACGGCAGCTCGATCGCGCCTTCCAGGATGAAGCGACGGGCGGCGAACTGCAGGCCCGGCCGCACGACGGCCGTCCGCCGCGCCGGCACCAGAGTGCCGCGATCCGCGCGCCTGCGATCCGCCGACCGGCGTTCGTAGCCCAGCTCGATCAGGCCGTAGACGAAAGCATGGGTGGTCGCCGTCGGGGCCCCGATCACGGCCAGACGCTGCTGCCAGGAGCCGTTGAGCCGCCATCCGTCACCGGCATCGATACCATCGCTCGTTCCCCTGATGTCCTGGCGCCATTCGATGTCGAACCCGCCCCCGACACCCATGCGGGTCACCACGATGCCGAAGAAGGGGTCGGTGCCGCCTCGCCCGGGCTGCAGGAAGCGCGGCAGCGGGCCTTGCGCATCGGCGCGGCGGTGTTCGCCGGTGGCCAGCGTGACGCCGAAGAAGGGCGCAATCCGCCAGGTGCGCCCGGGCGCGTCTTTTGCGAACACGGTCCAGCGGCCGAAAAGGGCAAGATCCCCGATGCCGGCGGCAGAGCGCGCACGGCCATCGGCGGACATCAGCTTCGCATCCGCCACCGGCAGGACGGCAAAGAGCGCAAGCCGGGGATGCACCCCATAGCCGACCACATGGACCGCCCCCAGCCTGCGCACGCGCGTGCCCGGCATGCCGGGTACGCCGGATCGGCCCGTCACGAACAGCAGGCGCCAGAGCAACTCTCCCTTCGAGAGGGGAAGAGCCGTATTGAAGCCGATCGGCGCGGCCTGCGCCGGGCCCGCCGCGGCGGAAACCAGAACGAGACAGGCCACGGCCATCCCCCATCGCGACCACCGCTCAGGCATGAGCGGTCTCCGAATCCGGCTGCGCGGCAGAATGAGCCGGCTCGCTGCGCGCCTGCTTGTGGGCCGTCTTTCGCCCCTTTTCAGAGGTGGCGGCCTCTCCCGTCTCGCCCGCAAAGAAATGACCCAGGATGCTGCATTCGGCCAGAGGCCGACCGGCGCCGGGACAGTAGCGCGCAAGCTCCCCGAGCCCGTCGCGCATGCGGGCCAGATCCGCCATGCGCCGGTCTATCTCGCGGATCTTGGCCTGCGCCTGGGCGCGGATGGCGCCGCAATCGACCGTCTCATCCTCGCTCAAGGCCAGCAGCTCCCCGATCTCGGCGAGCGTAAAGCCGAGCGCCTTCGCGCGCCGGATGAAAATGAGCCGGCGGACGTCGTCTTTCCGATAGACGCGATAGCCCGATGGCAGCCGCTCCGGCCGCGGCAGCAGGCCGATCCGCTCGTAATAGCGGATCGTCTCGGCAGAGGTGCCGGTGCACCGTGCCAGACGGCCGATCGTCAACATCGCAGGCCCTCTCTTCCGATGGCCCCCGGCGCGGGATGTGCCGATTCGCCTCCAATTCTAGGACTTGCAGTATACTACAAGGTCAAGCCCTTGCGCCCCCGGCCTTTCGGCCGCGCCGCAAAACGACGAACTGCCGGAAAGACGTCGGCTGCAGGGCTCAGGCGACTGCAGAGGGCGCGCGCCAGCGGGGAAGAAGCGGGCGCAACGCAGACCGCCCCGCCGGATCGCACATCCGGCAGGGGGCTCCTGCGCCGTCGGCCCTGTCGGTCCGCCGGCACGGGCGGCGCGTGCACCACCCGCACCCGCGCTCCATCTTAGGCCGCGATCTCGACGAGCTCGATGTCGAAGACGAGCGTCTTGCCCGCGAGCGGGTGGTTGGCGTCGAGCGTGACCGCCTCGTCCGCCAGACCCACGATCGTCATGTCGATCTGCTGGCCGGACTGGGTCGTCGCCGTCACGCGCAGTCCCTCTTCGAGCGCCATGTCCTCGGGGAACTGGGTACGCGGCACGGTGAACACGAGGTCCTCGCGGTGCTCGCCATAGGCCTGGTCGGGCTCCAGCGTCACCGTCTTGCGCTCGCCTGGCGCCATGCCGACCACGGCCTCCTCGAAGCCGGGGATCACCTGTCCCGCACCGAGCTGAAAGGCGATGGGCTCGCCGCCCGCCGATGAATCGAAGGTCTGCCCGTCTTCAAGCTTGCCGGTGTAGTGGACGCGGACAGTGTCCCCGGGTGATGCAGTCGTCAAGGATGGTCTCCATTTCGGGTTGACAGGAAAGCTCATTATCCGCCTTTTTGGAATGGCGGTCAACCTCGGTGGTCACCAGCCGGCGGACGGCCGCGCTCAGGCGGCCCGCGATCGCCGGCGCGGATCCTCGGGCCAGGGCTCACCCGCCGGCGGCTCGCGCCCCAGGATCAGATCCGCCGCCTTCTCGCCGATCATGATCGCCGGGGCATTGGTGTTGCCGGAGACGAGCCGCGGCATCACCGAGGCGTCGGCGACCCTGAGCCCCTCCACCCCTTTCACCTTGAGGTCGGGAGTCAGCACCGCCATCTCGTCGTCCGGTGCGCCCATCCGGCAGGTGCCGACGGGATGGTAGATGGTGGTGCCCATGCGGCGCGCGAGATCGAGCAGCTCCTCGTCGGTCTGCGCCAGCGCGCCGGGCTCGCGTTCGAAGGCGACGTGGGGTTGCATCGCCGGGGTCGCGAAGACGCGGCGGATGAGCTTGAGACCTTCGACGGTCGCGATCCGGTCGGACTCGGCGTCGAGGTAGTTGGGCAGGATCTCGGGATAGACGGTCGGATCCGCGCTTGTCGCGTGGATCGAGCCGCGGGATTCGGGTCTGAGCACGCACACCGCGACCGTCGCGCCCGGCTCCTTGTGGAAGACGAGCTCGTTGCGCTGATAGGCCTCGGCGTCGAGACTGGCGGGGGTCGCGTGATACTGGACGTCCGGCCACAGGAGATCGGGCCGTGTGCGGGCGAAGGCGGTGATGTGCGCGGGCCCCACCGCCATCACCCCGTCGCGGCGCAGCAGATAGCGCACGAGCGCCTTCAGCAGGCCGAGGCCGTGGACGTCGGTGTTGATGGACGGCGTGCCGGGTTTGAGGGCCCAGGACAGACCGACCGAGTAGTGGTCCTGCAGGTTCTCGCCGACACCCGGCAGGTGCCGCACCACCGGTATGCCGAGCGCGTTCAGCCGCGCACCGTCGCCGATGCCGGACAGCTCCAGCAGCTGCGGCGAGTTCACGGCGCCGCCCGAGAGAATAACCTCCCGGCGTGCGCGGGCGAGGTGGAGGCGGCCGCGGCGCAGATACGCGACGCCCACCGCGCGCCCGTCCTCGATCACCACGCGTGCGGCGAGCGCCTCGGTGCGGATCTCGAGATTGGGCCGGCCGCGCGCCTGCTTCAGATAGGTCTGCGCCGTGGAGGCGCGGCGCCCGCGGGCGATCGTGAACTGGCACAGCCCCGCGCCCTCCTGGTCGCCGACGTTGAAGTCGGCGCGCCGCGGCAGCCCCGCCTGCTCGAAGGCCTCCAGGATCACCGGCGTGAAGGGATGGATATAGGCGGGCTCGCGCACGGGCAGCGGCCCGCCGACGCCGTGGCCGGGCACGGCCCCGTGCTCGTAATCCTCCGCGCGCTTGAAATAGGGCAGCACGTCCTCCGCCCCCCAGCCGACGCAGCCGAGCTGGCGCCAGGTGTCGTAGTCGCCGGGATTGCCGCGGATGTAGATCATGGCGTTGATGGACGACGAGCCGCCCAAGGCCTTGCCGCGGGGCCATTTGTGGACCCGTCCGCCCGTGCCGGGATCGGGTGCCGTCGGGAACTGCCAGTTGTAGCGCGTGGATTTCAGCGTCTCCGCATACCCGAGCGGCATGTGAAAGAAGGGGCTGCGGTCCGCGGGCCCGGCCTCGAGCAGCAGGACGCGGTTGCCCGGGTCCTCGGACAGGCGGGCGGCGATCACCGCCCCGGCCGAGCCGGCCCCGACGATGACGTAGTCGAACAGGCCCGCATCCACGGGTGCCTCATCTCCTCCGGCCATTGCTTCCTCCTCCCTTGCGCGATGCGCCGGTCGCCGGCCGCGGCCGAGGCGGGGACGACGCCGCCATGCCATCCTAGGCGCCGGCGGCCGCCGTCTTCCAGCATCGGAACCGGCAGGGCCGGGCGCGGTGCAGCGCCGTGCGCCGCCGGGGCCTTGCCATCGCGCGAAAGCGGGCGTATATGGATCGGCGAAGAGCGCACCTCCTTCACATGTGAGCGGCTTGTGGGGAGTGGGTCTCCAGGCGGGGCCCGCTCTTTTCGCACGATGGAGGCGGCGAGAACGGGACGCACGCAGGGTGGACGAACACGAGACGCCATTGCGGGACGAGGACCGGCTGGGCGCGGCGCAGGAAACGCCGCTCATCGCCCGGCTCTACGACATCGTGGAGCCGGTCGTGGAGCGCCTCGGCTTCCGGCTCGTGCGCATCCTGCTCATGGGCGGCGCGGGCCGGGTCAAGCTGCAGGTGATGGCCGAGCGCGCCGAAGGGGGCCTGAGCGTCGACGACTGCGTGCTGATCAGCCGCGAGCTCGACCCCGTGCTCGACGTCGCCGACCCCATCGCCGAATCATACGTGCTGGAGGTGAGCTCGCCCGGCATCGACCGCCCGCTGACGCGGGTCGGCGATTTTGCGCGCTTTGCGGGCGAGCGGGCGGCGGTGGAGGTCGACGCGCCGGTGGACGGCCGGCGCCGCGTCCGCGGCCGGCTCGTCGGGCGCGAGGGCGAGGAGCTGCTGATCGCGGGCGAGGCGGGCGAGCTCACGCGCCTGCCCATCCGGCGGATCACGAAGGCGAAGCTGTTGGCGAGTGACGACCTGTTTGCGGGGCCGGGGCGGCGCCCGCGCGGATCGAACGGCCGAGGGAGAAGCGGAACATGAGTGTGACGGCGAACAGGCTGGAGCTGCTGCAGGTCGCGGACGCGCTGGCCCGCGAGAAGGCGATCGACCGCGAGATCGTGATCACGGCGATGGAGGAGGCGATCCAGCGCGCCGCCAAGTCCCGCTACGGCGCGGAACACGACATCCGCGCCCAGATCGACCGCCGCACCGGCGAGACCCGGCTGTTCCGGGTGCTCGAGGTGGTCGACGAGGTGGAGGATCCGGCGCGCCAGATCACCCTCGAGGACGCGAAGGCGAAGAAGCCCGACGCCAAGGTCGGCGACTTCATCGCCGAATCGCTGCCGCCGGTGGAATTCGGCCGCATCGCGGCCCAGACGGCGCGCCAGATCATCCTCCAGAAGGTGCGCGACGCCGAGCGCGAGCGCCAGTACAACGAATACAAGGACCGCGTCGGCGAGATCGTCACCGGCGTCGTCAAGCGCGTGGAATACGGCAACGTCATCGTCGATCTCGGCCGCGCCGAGGCGATCATGCGCCGCGACCAGCAGATCCCGCGCGAGCATTTCCACATCGGCGACCGCGTGCGCGGCCTCATCTACGACGTCCGCCGCGAGACCCGCGGGCCCCAGATCTTCATGTCGCGCGCCAAGCCTGAGTTCATGGCCGAGCTCTTCAGGCAGGAGGTGCCGGAGGTCTACGAGGGTGTGGTCGAGATCAAGGCGGTGGCCCGCGATCCCGGCTCGCGCGCGAAGATCGCGGTGCTCTCGCACGATCCCTCCATCGATCCCGTGGGCGCCTGCGTGGGCATGCGCGGCAGCCGCGTGCAGGCGGTGGTGAACGAGCTGCACGGCGAAAAGATCGACATCATCCCCTACGACCCCGATCCGGCCAGCTTCATCATCTCGGCGCTGGCGCCGGCCGAAGTCACGAAGGTGGTGCTCGACGAGGAGAAGCGCCGGGTCGAGGTGGTGGTGCCGGACGAGCAGCTGTCGCTCGCCATCGGCCGGCGCGGCCAGAACGTGCGGCTGGCCAGCCAGCTGACCGGCTGGACCATCGACATCCTGACCGCCCAGGAGGAGTCCGAGCGCCGGCAGCAGGAGTTCAAGGAGAGCACCGAGCGCTTCATGCGCGAGCTCGACGTCGACGAGACCCTGGCCCAGCTCCTGGTCGTCGAGGGCTTCACCGACGCCGAGGAGATCGCGCTTGTGGAGCCCGAGGAGCTGCTGTCCATCGAGGGCTTCGACGAGGATCTCGTGGCCGAGCTCCAGCGCCGCGCCCGCGAGGCGCTCGCGCGCCGGGAGGCGGAGGCCCGCCAGCGCGCCATCGAGGCCGGAGCCGAGGAGGCGCTGGTCGATCTGGAGGGCATGCGGCCCGTCTGGGCGGAGCGGCTGGCGGAGGCCGGCGTGAGGACGCTGGAGGATCTCGCCGGCTTCGCCGTCGACGAGCTGATCAGCGACCGTGACGCGCCGCTGCGCACCGCCGAGATCACCCGCGAAGAGGCCGAGGATCTGATCATGCGGGCGCGGCTCGCACTCGGCTGGATCACGGAGGAGGACATCGCCCGCGCGAAGGCGGAGGCGGCCGCCCAGGCCGAGCTTGCGGCGCTCGCGGCCGAAGAGGAGGCGGCGGCGGCCGCCGCCGAGGCGGCCGGCACGCCGGCGGCCGATGCGTGAAACCGGCGGGATGAAGGGGAGAGCGGACGATTTCGGGCAAGGGCACAAGGCGGCGCGAGCGGCGGTGCGTTCTCTGCCGGCAGACGGCGGACGACGGCGTCCTGCTGCGCCTTGTGCGCGCGCCCGACGGCCGCGTCGTCGCGGACATCCATGAGAAGCTGCCGGGCCGCGGCGCCTGGGTGCATGTCGATCGTGCGGCGCTCGAGCGGGCGCTGGAAAGCGGCCTGCTCGCCAGGGCCCTCGCGGGCTCCTGGCGCGAACGGGTGCCGCGCGAGGCGATCGATGCCGATCTCGTCGCGCGGATCGACGGCGGCCTGCGCGAACGGGTGCTCTCGCGCCTCGGGCTGCTGCGGGCGGGCGGGCGCCTTGTGCTGGGCGCCGACGCGGTCGAGGCGGCGCTTGCGGGCGGCAAGGCCACCGTCCTCGTGCTCGCCAGCGATGCCGGCCCCAACACCCGCGCCCGCATCACCGCGCGCGCGCGCGCCGCGGGGCTGCCGGTGGTCGATCTATTCACCCGCGCCGAATTGGCCTTGGCCTTGGGGCGCGAAAATGTGGTACAGGCGGCGGCGACCGCCCCGGTCGGCCCGCGTTTCGCGCGCGAGCTCGGTCGGCTTTCCCTGTGGCTGAACGCCGGCGGAGACGACGGCCCCTGCCGGGCCGCGGCGAAGCCCCGGCGCCGGCATGTGGCAGAGGGCGGGGCATTGCGCGTCGCCGGATGAGAAGGTCTGACGAGAACCGATGAGTGACGACAGGAAACTGACGCTGACCACCCGCAAGCCCCTGAGCCTGAAGGGGCGCGAAGGCGCCGCCGTGCGCCCGCCGGCAGGCGGTGGCCGCAAGGCGGTGGTCGTCGAGCGGCGGCGCAAGCGCGTGATCAGGAAGCCGGGCGAGGAGCAGCCCGCCGCGCAGCAGCCCGCGACGGCCCAGCCGCCCGCCGCCGAGGCCGAGGCTCCCGCCGCACCCCCGGCATCCGAGCCGGCTGAACCCCATCTGACCCCGGCGGAGATCGAGGCCCGCAAGCGCGCGCTCGAGGCGCTGGAGAAGGAGCGCGAGCGGCTCGAGGAGGAACGCCGGCGCCTCGAGGAGGAGGCGGCCCGGCGCGAGGAGGAGCGCCGGCGCCAGCAGGCGGCCGAGGAGGCCCTGCGGCGCGCGGCCGAGGAGGAGGCGAAGGCCCGCGGCGAGGAGCCGGCGCCCGCGGACGACGCCGAGCAGCGCGCCGAGGAGGAGGCCCGCCACCAGGTCGAGGAGGCGGCCCGGCGCGAGCGCGAGGAGCGTGAACGCCGCAAGGCCGAGAAGATGGCGGCCGCACGCCCGGCCACCGATCTCGACAGCGAGCGGCGCGAGCGCGCCCGCCGCGAGCGCGAGGAGGAGGAACGCCGGATCCGCGCGCGGCGTCTGCGCGAGGAGGAGGAGGAGCGGCGCAAGGGCAAGCTCACGGTCGCCCGCGTGCTCGCCGGGGATCTCGACGAGGACCGCCCCCGCTCGCTCGCCGCCTTCCGCCGCGCCCAGGCCAAGCGCCGCAAGAAGACCGACGGCCAGCCCGTGCAGAAGCAGAAGCGCGAGGTCGTGATCCCCGAGGCGATCACCGTGAAGGAGCTCGCCGAGCGCATGGCCGAGAAGGGCACCACCGTCATCCGCACGCTGATGAAGCTCGGCGTGATGGCGACCATCAACGACACGCTGGACCAGGATACCGCCGAGCTCGTCGTCGTCGAGCTGGGCCACGAGCCGAAGCGGGTGTCGGAAGCCGACGTCGAGCAGGTGCTCCAGACCGAGGACGACCGGCCCGAGGATCTGAAGCCGCGTCCTCCCGTGGTCACCGTCATGGGCCATGTCGACCACGGCAAGACGTCGCTGCTCGATGCCCTGCGCGAGACCGACGTCGCCGCCCACGAGGCCGGCGGCATCACCCAGCACATCGGCGCCTATCAGGTCGTGGTGGGCGACGGCGCGCGCATCACCTTCATCGACACGCCGGGCCACGAGGCCTTCACCCAGATGCGCGCCCGCGGCGCCCAGGTCACCGACATCGTCGTGCTGGTGGTGGCCGCCGACGACGGCGTCATGCCGCAGACGGTGGAGGCCATCAACCACGCCCGTGCCGCCGGCGTGCCGATGATCGTCGCGATCAACAAGATCGACAAGCCGGGCGCCGATCCCGACCGCATCCGCCAGGAGCTGCTGCAGTACAACGTGCAGGTCGAAAAGCTCGGCGGCGACGTGCTGGATGTGGAGGTCTCCGCGCTCAAGCGCCAGGGGCTCGACGACCTCGTCGAGGCGATCCTGCTGCAGGCCGAGCTTCTCGATCTGAAGGCCAACCCGGACCGGCCCGCGGAAGGCGTGATCATCGAGGCCAAGCTCGAGCAGGGCCGCGGTCCCGTCGCGACCGTGCTCGTGCGCCGCGGCACGCTCAGGGTCGGCGACGTCTTCGTCGCCGGCGCGGAATGGGGCCGCGTGCGCGCGATGATGGACGAGCGCGGCCGCAAGCTCAAAGAGGCCGGTCCCTCGCAGCCCGTCGAGGTTCTGGGGCTGCAGGGCACGCCGGAGGCGGGCGACGACTTCGTCGTCGTCGGAGACGAGGCCAAGGCCCGCGAGGTCGCGGAATACCGCAAGGAGCAGCGGCGCCGCAAACGCCTCTCGCGCGGGGCGGCCAGTGTCGAGCAGCTGCTTTCAAGACTGAAGGAAAGCAAGGCCCAGGAATTTCCCGTCATCGTCAAGGCGGATGTCCAGGGCTCGCTCGAGGCGATCGTCCAGGCGCTCGAGAAGATCGGCAACGACGAGATCCGCGCCCAGGTCATCCATGCCGCGGTCGGCGGCATCACCGAGACGGACGTGACGCTGGCCGAGGCCTCGGACGCGCTCATCATCGGCTTCAACGTCCGCGCCAACCGCCAGGCGCGCGAGGCCGCCGAGCGCGAGGGGGTCGCGATCCGCTACTACGGCATCATCTACGACCTCATCGAGGACGTGAAGGAGATGATGGCCGGCCGCCTCGGCCCGCAGATCGAGGAAACCGTCATCGGCCGCGCGGAGGTCCGCGCCGTCTTCCAGGCGGGCAAGGCCGGCAAGGCGGCGGGCTGTCTGGTCACCGAAGGCGTGATCCGGCGCTCGGCCCGGGCGCGGCTGATGCGCGACGATGTCATCGTCTACGACGGCAAGCTCTCCTCGCTCAGGCGCTTCAAGGACGATGTGGACGAGGTGCGCGCCGGCACGGAGTGCGGTCTGACGCTGGAGAACTTCACCGACATCAAGCCGGGCGACATCGTCGAGGCCTACGAGACGAAGGAGGTCGCGCGCACGCTGTGATGCGGCGGGCGGCCCGGACCGGACGGATGCCATGAGCGAACGGGGACGGCAGCGGGTGCGCCTTCAGCGCGTCGGCGAGGCGATCCGCCATGCGCTGGCGGAGATTCTGAGCCGCGAGGAGATCCGCGATGCGGCGCTCCGGGATGCGATGGTGACCATCAGCATGGTCGAGGTGAGCGCCGATCTCAGGCATGCGCGGGTGTTCGTGATGCCGGCGCTCTCAGGCGATTCGCGCGAGATGGTGGCGGCGCTCAACCGCCACCGCCGCTTCCTGCGCGGCAGGCTTGCGCCCTACATGCGCATGAAGTGCCTGCCCGAGCTCGCCTTCCATCTGGATCGCCAGTTCGGAGCGGCCCAGCGCATCGAGGAGCTGCTGCGCTCTGATGCGGTCCGGCGCGATCTCGCGGACCCGGCGCACCGCGGCGAGGACTGAGGAACGGAAGCGATGGCAAGACGACGGCGGCGCGGCCGCGCGGTCACCGGCTGGCTGGTGCTCGACAAGCCGGCGGGCATGACCTCGGCGGAAGGGGTGGCGGCGGTCAAGCGCCTGCTCGATGCCGAGAAGGCGGGACACGCCGGCACGCTCGACCCGCTCGCCGAGGGCATCCTGCCCATCGGGCTGGGGCGGGCGACGAAGCTGATGCCCTGGCTGGTCTCGGCCAGGAAGGAATACGTCTTCACGATGATCTGGGGTGCCGAGACCACGACGGACGACCGCGAGGGCGAGGCGCTCGAGACCAGCGACCATGTGCCGGACGAAGACGCCCTCGCCGCCGCCCTGCCCCGCTTCACGGGCCGGATCCTTCAGCGCCCGCCCCGCTTCAGCGCCGTCAAGATCAAGGGCGAGCGGGCCTATGAGCGCGCGCGCGCCGGCGAGGACATCGACGCCGAGCTCGAACCGCGCGAGGTGGAGGTGATGAGCCTCGAGCTGCTCGCCCATGACCCGGAGGCGCGCGAAACCAGGCTCAGGATGGTGTGCGGCAAGGGCACCTATGTGCGCGCGCTGGTGCGCGACCTCGCACGGGCCTTGCAAAGCCGCGCGCATCTGGGCTATCTGCGCCGCACCAGGGTCGGGCCGTTTTCCGAGGAAGAGGCCGTGACCCTCGATCGGCTGCGCGAGGCCGATCCCGCCACGCGGGATTCCTTCGTGCTGCCGATGACGACCGCGCTGGCCGACATCCCGGCGCTGGCCGTCACCGACGACGAGGCGCGGCGCCTGCTCAACGGGCAGACGATCCGGCTTCCGACCGAGACCGAAGGCACGATGCTGCTCCGCAATCTGGCGCGCGCACCCGTGGCCCTGGTCGAGGTCGAAAATGGCCGCGCACGCCTCGTCCGCAATCTGATGAACCCGATGTCGCGGAGATGACGAAGCCATGTCGATTACGCCCGAGCGCAAGCAGGAACTGATCAGGGAATTTCAGCGCGATCCCTCGGACACCGGCTCGCCGGAGGTGCAAGTCGCGATCCTCACCGAGCGGATCCGCAATCTGACCGAGCACTTCCAGACGCACAAGAAGGATCACCATTCGCGTCGCGGCCTGATCAATCTGGTCAACCAGCGCCGCAAGCTGCTGGCCTATCTCAAGCGCAAGGATCAGGACCGCTACAGCGCGCTGATCGCGCGGCTGGGACTGCGCCATTGAGGATGGACGACGAGGCGGACGACCTTGCCCTTGTGATCTCTTGCGGGGCCGGCGCGGGCGCCCGCGGGCGCCGCGGGTCCGCCCGCGTGCGGGTCATGCGGGCCTTGCGTGCCGCCGGGGTGCTTCCCACATCCCCGTCGAACCATCACGCATGCGTGGATGCGCCGATGCGCGGCCGCTCCGGCACGACGCCGGCGGGCGTGGCCGCGGCGTTTGGAATTCGAGCTGAAGAGTGAAGAGGAACCGGGCGCCGCAGGGGCGCCCCCGGACGTCAGGAAGACAAGAGAGATGTTCACGATCACGCGAAAGGAAATCGACTGGGGCGGCCGCAAGCTCGTGCTCGAGACGGGCAGGATGGCGCGCCAGGCCGACGGCGCGGTGCTGGCGACCTATGGCGAGACCGCCGTGCTGTGCGTCGCCACCGCCGCACGCGAACCCAATCCCAACGTCGATTTCTTCCCCCTTACCGTCAACTACATCGAGCGCGCCTATGCCGCCGGCAAGATTCCCGGCGGCTTTTTCAAGCGCGAGGGCCGGCCGTCGGAGAACGAGACGCTGGTCAGCCGTCTGATCGACCGGCCGATCCGGCCGCTCTTTCACGAGGATTTCCGCAACGAGACCCAGGTGGTCTGCACCGTGCTCTCGCACGACATGGAGAACAATCCCGACATCGTCGCCATGATCGGCGCGAGCGCGGCGCTGACGCTGTCGGGCATCCCCTTCCTCGGGCCCATCGGTGCGGCCCGCGTCGGCTACCGGGACGGCCGCTACGTCCTGAACCCCACCGCCGACGAGCTGGAATCGAGCGCGCTCGATCTCGTCGTCGCCGGCACCCATGATGCCGTGCTGATGGTCGAATCCGAGGCCAAGGAGCTGTCCGAGGACGAGATGCTGGGCGCGGTGCTGTTCGGTCACGAGCAGATGCAGCCCGTCATCCGCATGATCATCGAGCTGGCGGAAGAGGCCGCGAAGGATCCCTGGGAGGTGCCCGAGCGCCCGGATCTGTCCGGGCTCGAGGCGCGCATCCGCGAGCTGGCGGAGGCGCCCCTGCGCGAGGCCTACGGCATCATCGTCAAGCAGGAGCGCCGCCAGCGGCTCGACGCCATCAAGCAGGAGGTCAAGGCGCGGCTGGCGGACGAGGTGGACGAGGCGCGCGCGCCCTATGTGGACGTCCTCCTGAAGAAGCTCGAGAAGGACATCGTGCGCGGCCAGATCCTCGACACGGGCCGGCGCATCGACGGCCGCGGGCTGGCGGACGTGCGCCCGGTGGACGCCGAGGTCGCGGTGCTGCCGCGCGCGCACGGCTCGGCGCTGTTCACCCGCGGCGAGACCCAGGCGCTGTGCGTGGCGACGCTGGGCACCGGCGAGGACGAGCAGATCATCGACGCCCTCATCGGCTCCTTCCGCGAGCACTTCCTGCTTCACTACAATTTCCCGCCCTACTCGGTGGGCGAGGTGGGCCGCATCGGCTTCACCGGCCGGCGCGAGATCGGCCACGGCAAGCTCGCCTGGCGGGCCATCCATCCGGTGATGCCGAAGAAGGAGGACTTCCCCTACACCGTGCGCGTGGTCTCGGAGATCACGGAGTCCAACGGCTCCTCCTCCATGGCCACGGTGTGCGGCGCCTCGCTCGCGCTCATGGATGCGGGCGTGCCGATCGCGCGCCCCGTCTCCGGCATCGCCATGGGGCTGATCAAGGAGGGCGAGCGCTTCGCCGTGCTCTCCGACATCCTCGGCGACGAGGACCATCTGGGCGACATGGACTTCAAGGTCGCCGGCACCGAGCGCGGGGTCACCTCGCTGCAGATGGACATCAAGATCGCCGGCATCACCGCGGAGATCATGCGCAAGGCGCTCGATCAGGCGCGCGCCGGCCGCATGCACATCCTCTCGATCATGACCCGCGCCCTCGGCCATGCGCGGCCCGAGCTGTCCAAGCATGCGCCGCGCATCGAGACCATGGTGATCCCGAAGGACAAGATCCGCGAGGTGATCGGCACCGGCGGCAAGGTGATCCGCGAGATCGTCGAGGTCTCGGGGGCGAAGGTCGACATCGAGGACGACGGCACGATCCGCATCGCCAGCCCCGATCCGGCCGCCATCGCCAAGGCGCGCGAGATGATCGAGGAGATCGTCGCCGAACCCGAGGTGGGCAAGATCTACACCGGCAAGGTCGTGCGGCTGATGGAGTTCGGCGCCTTCGTCAACTTCATGGGCTCGCGCGACGGGCTGGTGCACATCTCCGAGCTCGCCGACCATCGGGTGGACAAGGTCTCCGACGTCGTCAAGGAGGGCGACATCGTCAAGGTCAAGGTGCTCGAGATCGACGACCGCGGCAAGGTGCGGCTGTCCATGCGCGCCGTGGACCAGGAGACCGGCGAGGAACGGGCGGTCGAGCCGCGCCAGCGCCCCGAGCGCGGTCCGCGCCGGGCGCCGGCAGGCGGGCGCGGCCGCCGCTGAGCGGACGCCCGCGGCCGAGCGCGGCCGCGCGCGCACACGAGAGTCCGCCGCAGGCTGCGGCGGACTTTTTCGTACCCCCGGCCGGTGGCGCCGGTGTGCGCTTCGCCATGCGCGTCCCCCAATTACACCAAAGTCGGTGGTTTTTCCGCGCGCGAAGGCTTATATCAGACCCGCAGGCGGACACCGCGACGGCGGCGTCCGGGTCGGACCGGGTTGCGGATGCGGCGATGAAGGCCCTGAACGCCATCAGGATCGGCGGGCGCGAGCTGCTGCCGCTCATCGAGGGCGGCAAGGGGATCTCGGTCACCTCCGGCGCCTCCTCGGGCCCCTGGGCCGCGATGGGCGGGATCGGCACGGTCTCGGCGGTCAACGCCGATTCCTATGATGCGCAGGGCCGGGTGATCCCGCAGGTCTACCACGGCCGCAGCCGCCGCGAGCGCCACGAGGAGCTCATCCGCTACGCCATCGCCGGCGGCATCGCCCAGGTGAAGAAGGCCTACGAGCTCTCCCGCGGCCTCGGCGCGCTCAACATCAACATCCTCTGGGAGATGGGCGGCGCCCAGCGGGTGCTGGAAGGCGTGCTGGAGAAGGTGCGCGATCTGATCCACGGGGTGACCTGCGGGGCCGGCATGCCGTATCGCCTGGCGGAGATCTGCGCGCGCTACGGCGTCTACTACTATCCCATCGTCTCTTCCGCGCGGGCCTTCCGGGCCCTGTGGAAGCGCGCCTACCACAAGTTCGCGGAATATCTGGGCGCCGTCGTCTACGAGGACCCGTGGCGCGCCGGCGGCCACAACGGCCTGTCGAACGCGGAGGATCCGGAAAAGCCGGAGGATCCCTATCCGCGCGTGAAGGCCCTGCGCGAGACGATGCGCGAGGCGGGCCTCGGCGAGGTCCCCATCGTCATGGCCGGCGGCGTGTGGTGGCTGAGCGAGTGGGAGGACTGGATCGACAATCCCGAGCTCGGCCCGATCGCCTTCCAGTTCGGCACCCGGCCGCTGCTCACCCGCGAAAGCCCGATCCCGCAGGCCTGGAAGGAGAAGCTGCTCACCCTCAAACCCGGCGATGTCCTGCTGCACCGGTTTTCGCCGACGGGTTTCTATTCCTCGGCCATCGTCAACCGCTTCCTCAAGCGCCTCATCGACCGCTCGTCCCGTCAGATCGCCTATTCGCTGGTGCCGGCCGGCGAACACGACACCCTGCTCACCGACGGCTCGAAGCGGCAGTTCTACGTCACCGCCGCCGATGCCGCGCGGGCGCGGGCCTGGATGGCCGACGGCCACGCGATCGCGCTCAAGACGCCGGCCAACACGCTGGTCTTCGTCAGCCGCGAGGAGGCCGAGCAGATCCGCCGCGACCAGCGCGCATGCATGGGCTGCCTGTCGCGCTGCGAGTTCTCGGGCTGGGTGGAGGATCCGGAGCGGTTCGCCCCGCCCAAGGCGGATCCGCGCTCCTTCTGCATCCAGAAGACGCTCCAGGACGTCGCCCACGGCGGTTCGGTGGAGGACAATCTCGTCTTCGCCGGGCACAACGCCTTCCGGTTCGCCGAGGATCCCTTCTACTCGAACGGCTACATCCCGAGCGTGAAGGAGCTCGTCGAGCGCATTCTCACCGGCTACTAGACGCCGGCGGAAAAAAAATGTCACATATCGGTCGGCGAATCGCTTCGGCACGTGTCAAGGGAGGACAAGGGGCGCCATGACCGAGAGACGATCGGATGATCCGCAGATGGAAGGACTGGACATCATGGCGACATCGCCGACCTTCTCGCAGGCGGCCGACCTCCTCCAGAAGCTGGGCCTGCGCTCGACCCGCGCGCGGCTGTGGCTGCTGCATCTGCTGATTCGCGAGGGTGCGGATGGCGATGCGCTTTCGGCCTCGGCGCTCAGGGCGCGGGCGAAGGAAAGCGGCGTGCCGCTGGCGCTGGCCACCGTCTACAACACCCTGAACCGTCTGGCCTCGGTCGGCGCGCTGATCGTCTCGCGCGGCGCCCAGGGCGTGGTGCGCTACCGGCTCCACCCGGACCTCATGCCGCGCTAGGCCTGCGCGTCAGTCGATGATCTCCCGGGCGAGCACGCCCCACAGCCGCTCCTTGCGCACCCAGGCCTTGCCGCCGGCGATGCGCACGCGGCACCACTGTTTCCCGCAGGAAAGAATCCGCACCAGCACCCCGGGCTCGGCCGCGTAGAGCACCGGTGCGTCCGCCCGCGGGCGTGCGGTGAGCGGCACCGGGCCGGGTCCGCGGATGACGCCGGTGCGCCGCCCCGAGAGCAGGGCCGCGTGCATCCAGCCGGTGGTGCCGTCGATGTCCTCGACCTTGCGCCAGACGCCGTATTCCTGCACCACCTTGAGCGGCCAGTGGCGGCGCACGTAGACCCAGCGCACCGGATACTCGCGCCCGGGCCCGCTGCGCAGATTGGCCCGCGAGGCGCTGATGGAGACGAAGCGCGGCAGCGGCAGGCCGCTGGGTGCCACCGGCCGGTCGTCCACCACCGCGGGCCTCTCGCGCCCATCGCCCGCCCACCACCACAGTCCTGCACCGAGTGCGAGCACGGCCGCCGCGATCAGTGCGGTGAGCGCGGCCCTGGGGCTGCGCCGGTACCAGGGCGGGGCGGGAAGCCTGCCGTCCGTCGTCGCCATGCCTGAACCTCCTCGCGCAGCTCTAGGCGATCGGCGGCGGCGCCGCAACCGGCGCCCGGGCTGCGCCCTCCCCCTGCTTGCGGGGTTTGCCTTGGCCTGCGGCCTCTGCTAGCTGCGCAAGGGGCGGCGGACGTCGCGCCGCCGGTTTCACGCGCGAAAGGGTGTGCGGGCCATGAATGCTCAGCCGAGGCCGAAGGTGATCGTGACCCGGCGGCTGCCGGCGGTGGTGGAGCGCCGGATGGCGGAGCTGTTCGACGCCCGTCTCAATCCGGACGACCATCCCTTCACCCAGGCCGAGCTGCGCGCGGCGGTGGCGGAGGCGGAGGTGCTGGTGCCGACGGTCACGGACCGGATCGACAAGGGCGTGCTCGCCGCCGCCGGGCCGCAGCTCAGGCTCATCGCCAATTTCGGCAACGGCGTCGACCACATCGACCTTGCCACCGCCCGCGCGCGCGGGATCACGGTGACGAACACCCCGGGCGTGCTCACCGAGGACACGGCCGATGTCGCCTTCGCGCTCATCCTGATGACGCTGCGGCGGCTTGCCGAGGGCGAGCGGATGCTGCGCCAGGGCCGCTGGCAGGGCTGGGCGCCCACGGGCCTGCTTGGGGCGCGGCTCAAGGGCCGCCAACTCGGGATCGTCGGCATGGGCCGCATCGGCCGCGCGCTGGCGCGCCGGGCGCGGGCGGCCGGCATGCGCATCCTCTACCACAACCGCCACCGCCTGCCGGCGGAGGTGGAGGCGGAGCTCGAGGCCCGCTACTTCGAGCAGCTCGAGCAGATGCTGCCGCGCGTCGACGTGCTGTCCATCCACTGCCCCCACACGCCGGCGACCTATCATCTGCTCTCCGAGCGCCGGCTGCGCCAGCTCCCGCGTCACGCCGTCGTCATCAACACCGCGCGCGGCGAAATCGTCGACGAGCAGGCGCTGATCCGGCTGCTGGAGGAAGGCCGCCTCGGCGGTGCCGGCCTCGACGTCTTCGAGGGCGAGCCGCGGGTGGACCCGCGGCTGCTCGCGCTGCCCAATGTCGTGCTCCTGCCCCACATGGGCTCCGCCACCGAAGAGGCGCGCATCGACATGGGCGAGAAGGTGATCATCAACATCAAGACCTTCGTCGACGGCCACGCCCCGCCCGACCGGGTGCTGGAGGCGAATTTCTAGCCGGCCCGCGTCTGTCTGTCTGCGGCCATCCGTGATCGGCGGCCGGCCGCCGGCCCCGCCGCCGCCTGGACCAGCCGGTCAAGCCGGCGGGTGAGGTTTCCTTCCCGCGTCGTTCGTCCGCTTGACCGGCGAACCCATGAGGCGGTGACCACGTCACGAATGCCGGGCGATGCCACCGCCGCCCGGTGGACCCGCCGGTCGAGCCGGCGGGTGACGAGGAAAAGGAAAGCCGGAACAGCCGGTCAAGTCGGCGGGTCAGGTTCTTTCCTTTCGTCATGCGCCGCGAAAGCGGCGGATCCAGCCGCCGGCAGCGCATCCCCGGTGCCGGTGAGCGGCCCGGTCATCCGCTGGATCCGCCGGTCGAGCCGGCGGATGACGAGCGAAGAGAGCCCCGGCAGATGATGCCTGAAGCTGTGCGCCTGCGGGTGACAAATGTGAGTGCGCAATGGCGGATGACGCGCTCCCGGACGCGTCGTTCGCCGGCTTGACCGGCGAACCCATGAGGCGGCGGCAGCAGCTCCGAGGCCGGGCGCCGGCCTCGCTACCGGCTGGATCCGCCGATCAAGTCGGCGGATGACGAAGGGGAGTTGGACCCGCTGGTGGAGCCCAGGGGTGACGCTCTTTTCTTGTCATGTGCCGCAAAAGTGGCGAATCCGGCCGGTGGTGGGACTTACCGACGCCGGTGAGCGGCCCGCTCTTCCGCTGGATCCGCCGGTCAAGCCCGTGGATGACGATTTCGGCTGCGTCCGGCGCGTGACAGCCTCTTCCGCCTCTTCCGCATCACCCCCCGTCGCCGGCGAAGGCCGCGGCCTTCGCGGCGGCAAGGACGCGGCGGAAGCCCGCCTCGTCAAGCCGCCCCGTGTTCATGTTGTAGCGCGAGCAGTGGTAGCAGTCGAACAAGGCGAGGCCGTCCAGCCGGTGGCCGGCGCCGTGGGCGAAGGGATGGGCGCGAAGCGGCCGGCCCAGGGCGCGCAGCACCGCGTCATGGGCGATGCGGCCCAGCGCGAGCACCGCGGCGAGATCCGGCAGGGCGGCGATGCGTGCGCGCAAGTACGGGTTGCAGCGGCGGATTTCAGCGGATGTCGGGCGGTTTTCCGGCGGGACGCAGCGCACGGCATTGGTGATCATGACGCCTTTGAGCCGGAGGTCGTCCTCGCCGTCCTCGTCATAGCGCCCCTCGGCGAGCCCGAGGGCGATGAGCGCGCCATAGAGCACGCGTCCGGCGGCGTCTCCGGTGAACGGCCGGCCGGTGCGGTTGGCGCCCTTCAGGCCCGGCGCGAGACCGACGATGAGCAGGCGCGCCCGCTCGTCCCCGAAACTCGGCACCGCGCCGTTGAAGAAGTCCGGAAACCGGCGCCGGTTCTCATGCCGGGAGGCGGCAAGCCGGGGGCAGCGGCCGCAGTCTCGCGGAGGCTCGGGACGGGCGCCGGGTTCGCTCGGTGCGGAATCCGCTCCCGTCACCGCGGGCTCGGCCGTTGCGCTGCTGTCCAATTCCATCCTCCCTGCAGCCCCTTGTCGTTTCGTTCTTCTTCCTCGGCACGAAGGCGCGGGCCCGTCCGGCCGCACACGTCCTCAGCCCCCGCCGTCGTCCCCGGCCTCCCGGTCCGGGGCGTCCTCGCCCTCCTCCAGGGAAGGCATATCGGGCCCCGGCTCCGCCGCATCATCGGCGCGTGCCGGGCGGCGCGGGCGCAGGAACGCATCCTCGAGCTCCGTCAGATCCACGAAGTGATCGGCCTGACGCCGAAGTTCGTCCGCGATCATCGACGGCTGGGTGGCGGTGGACGAGATCACGGTGACCCGCACGCCGCGCCGCTGCACCGACTCGATCACGCGCCGGAAATCCCCGTCGCCGGAAAACAGCACCATGTGGTCCACATGCTCGGCCGTGTTCAGCATGTCGACCGCGATCTCCACATCCATGTTGCCCTTCACCCGCCGCCGGCCGCTCTCGTCCGTGAACTCCTTGAGCGGCTTCGTCACCACCATGTAGCCGTTGTAGTCGAGCCAGTCGACGAGCGGCCGGATGGGCGAGTATTCCTGATCGTCGGCGATGGCGGTGTAATAGAAGGCGCGCAGCAGCCGACCCCTCTCGGCGAAATATTCCTTCAGCTTGCGGTAGTCGATCTCGAGACCCAGGCTGCGGGCGGTCATGTAGAGATTGGCGCCATCGATGAATACGGCGAGGCGTTCGTCAGCATAGAACATGTCGGCGTCTTTCCATGAAAATTCCGTCCCGAGTATGCATTTCAAAATCAATTCGACCGGGCGGGATGCGGCACCCGCATCGAGACAGCTATCGTGCGGGCGGTCGGCCTGTCAATTCCGGTGAATTTTCACACATCCTCATGTGGTTTTCCGGCGTCGCCGCGGCGCGCGCCGGTTGCGCCCGTCCGCCGCCGGGCGGCGGCCGCGCCGGCGGCCGGTCTCCGTCTCCTCGCCCGCTTCCGTCTCGACGAGGGCAAGCCGGATGGCGCCCGTGATGGGCTCGGTCTCGATCAGGCGGACCCGCACGCGGTCGCCGAGCCGGAACACCCGCCCGTGCCGGCGGCCTTCGAGCAGGTGGCGCTTCTCGTCGAAGGCGTACCAGTCCGCGCCGAGCTCGGAGATCGGGATGAGCCCGGTGCCGCCAGACGGCTCCAGCGTCACGAACAGGCCGAAGCGGGTGACCCCGGTGATGACGCCGCGCAGCACCGCGCCCACGCGGCCCTCGAGATAGGCGGCCAGATACCGGTCGATGCTGTCGCGCTCGGCCGCCTCGGCGATGCGCTCGGTGGACGAGATGTGGGCCGCGATCTCGTCGAGCCGGGAAAGCGGCATCTTTTCGAACCCAGCATCCCTGAAGCCCAGGGCATGCAGAAGGCCGCGGTGGATCACGAGGTCCGCGTAGCGCCGGATGGGCGATGTGAAGTGGGCATAGCGTCTGAGCGCGAGGCCGAAGTGCCCCCGGTTCTCGGGGTCGTAGCGCGCCTGCATCTGGGTGCGCAGCACCACCTCGTTCACCAGCCGCTCATGGGGCGTGCCGCGGAAATGCCGGAGCACGCGGTTGAACATGCGCGGCGTGATCGTGCCCGCGCGCGGCCAGCGGTAGTCGAGCGACTCGAGGAATTCGCGCAGCGCCTCCACCTTTTCGGGCGCCGGCGGCTCGTGCACGCGGTAGATCAGGGGGAGCGCGTGGCGCTCGAGCTCCTCGGCGGCCGCGACATTGGCCGCGATCATCATGTCCTCGATCACGCGATGGGCGAGAAGCCTCGGGCGCGGGCGCACGTCGGCCACCCGGCCGTCCTCGCCGAGGAGGATCTCGCGCTCGTCCGACTCGATCTCGAGCGCGCCGCGCCGCCGGCGCTCCTGGGCGAGCGCGCGGTGCGCCTCGTAGAGGGGGCGCAGCACGCGCGCGCGAAACGCGTCGTCGACGATGCCGGGGCGGCCCTCCACCACCGCCGCCTCCACCTGCTCGTAGGCGAGATTCGCCGCCGAGCGCATCACCGCGCGCACGAAGCGGTGGCGGCGCTTGCGGCCGTTTTCGTCGATCCAGATGTGGACGGCGAGGCAGGGCCTGTCGACCTCCGGCATCAGCGAGCACAGATCGGCCGAGAGCGCCTCGGGCAGCATGGGGACGACACGATCCGGGAAGTATGCCGAGTTGCCGCGCTCCAGCGCCTCCTCGTCCAGCGCCGAGCCGGGCCGCACGTAATGCGCGACGTCGGCGATCGCGACGATGAGATGCCAGCCGCCGGGATGCTCCGGATCGGGCTCGGCGAAGACGGCATCGTCATGGTCGCGCGCATCCGCCGGATCGATGGTGATCAAGGGAATGTCCCGCAGATCCTCGCGGCCCTCGAGCGTGAAGGGGCGCGCGCGCCCGGCCTCCTTCAGCACGGCGGGCGGGAAGGCCGTGCGCAGGCCGTACTGGTGGATGGCGATCAGCGAGATGTGGCGCGGGTCGCTGACATCCCCGTAGCGCTCGCGGATGCGCACCCGCTTCAGCCCGTAGTGGCGCCCGCGCCGCTGGGGCAGGACCTCCGCCAGCACGAGCTCGCCGTCGCGCGCGCCGCCCGTGTCCTCGGGCAGGACCGCGAACTCCGTGCGCTGCTTGCGCTCCACCGAGACCACGCGTCCGCCCAGCTCGCCGCCGTGGAAGACGCCGAGCACGGTCTTCGGCGCGCCCTCCAGAACCTTGACGATGCGCCCCACATAGCCCGGCTCGCCTTCCGCCGGCTGCAGACGCACCAGCACGCGCTCGCCGACCCCCACGGCGGGGCCCGCGCGGCCCTTCGGCGGGGCGAGGTGGATGGGCGGCGGCGGCTCCGGCCGCTCCCAGTGCACGGGCCTGGCCGCCAGATCGCCGAGCTCGTCGATGCCGGTGACCTCCACCACCATCACATGCGGCAGACGGTGGGCGAGCCTGAGCGCGCGGCCCTCGTCGCGGGCGATGACGCCCTCCTCCTCGAGCTCCTTCAGCAGGCCCTTGAGCTGCACCCGCGCCGCACCCTTGAGCCGGAAGGCCCGGGCGATCTCGCGCTTCGTGACCTTGCCTTCGGCCGTCTCCAGATAGCCGAGCAGCTCCTCGCGGGTCGGAAGCGCACCGGCACGCTTCGCCTTGCGGGGGGTGGCGGCCTTGCGGGCGCCGCTGCGCGATTCCTTTCTGCCTGCACGGGATCCGGTCATCGGCTCCGCCGGCCTCCCGCGCGGCGGCGGCCGCCGCCCTGCTCGCGGCGCGCCGCAAGCAGGGCGCGCGCCTCATCGAGCGTGATGGCGTCCGGATCCGCGTCCTTCGGCAGGCTCGCGTTCGTGCGCCCCTGCCTCACATAGGGGCCGTAGCGCCCGGCGCGCAGCTCCACCTCCTCGCCCGTGTCGGGATCGGTGCCGAGCACCCGGATGACGCCGCCCGTGCGCGCCCGCCGCGCCTGCTTTTCGGCCAAGAGCTGCAGCGCCCGGTTCATGCCGATCGTGAAGACGTCGTCGCCGTCCTCGAGATTGGCGAAGACCCGCTGATGCGCGACATAGGGCCCGTAGCGGCCGATCCCCGCCACCACCGGCTCGCCGGTCTCGGGGTGGCGGCCGATCTCGCGCGGAAGCGCCAGCAGCTTGAGGGCGTAGGCGAGATCGACCGAATCGGGATCCACGCCCTTCGGCAGGCTCGCGCGATCCGGCCGGCGCGGGTCGGCACCCTGGCGTTCCACATAGGGGCCGAAACGGCCGAACCTGAGCCAGACCTCGCTCCCGGTGTCCGGATCGGTGCCCAGCACCCGGTCGGCGGTACGCGCATCCGGCGTCTCGCCCGCCGCATCGCCGTTGCCGTCGGCAAAGCGGCGGGTGTAGCGGCAATCCGGATAGTTCGAGCAGCCGATGAAGGCGCCATAGCGGCCGACCTTGAGCGACAGGCGCCCCGTGCCGCATTCGGGGCAGGCGCGCGGATCCGCGCCGTCCTCGCGCGGCGGAAAGAGCAGGGGTGCCAGATAGTCGTTCAGCCGCTCGAGCAGCTCGGAGGTGCGGATCTTCATCACCTCGTCGGTCCGTTGCGAGAAGTCGCGCCAGAAATCGGCCAGCACCCGGCGCCAGTCCTTCTCGCCGCGGGCGACGGCGTCCAGCGCCTCCTCCAGCTGCGCCGTGAAGTCGTATTCGACGTAGCGGTCGAAGAAGCTCTCGAGAAAGGCGGTCACCAGCCGGCCCTTGTCCTCGGGCACGAAGCGTCGCTTCTCGAGGCGCACATAGTTGCGCTCCTGCAGCACCGAGAGGATGCTGGCGTAGGTGGACGGGCGGCCGATGCCGAGCTCCTCCAGCTTCTTGACGAGACTCGCCTCGGTGTAGCGCGGCGGCGGCTTGGTGGTATGCCGCTCGGCGCGCGCGGCGATCAGGCGCAGCGCCTCGCCGCCGGCGAGCGCGGGCAGGCGATCGCCGCCCTCTTCCTCCTCCTCGCCCGTCTCGTCCCGGCCCTCCTCGTAGATCCGGAGAAAGCCGTCGAAGCGCACGACCTGACCGGTCGCGACGAGCTCCAGGCCGCCGTCGGCGCTCGCGATCGTCACCTTCGTCTGCTCGATCTCGGCCGCCGCCACCTGCGAGGCCACGGCGCGCTTCCAGACGAGCTCGTAGAGCGCGGCCTCCTTCGGATCGAGGAAGGGGCGGACCCTCTCGGGGGTCAGCTCGGGGTCGGTCGGCCGGATCGCCTCATGCGCCTCCTGGGCGTTCTTCGCGCGCGAGCGGAAGCGGTGCGGGCGCTCGGGCACGTATTCGCGGCCGAGGCTGGCGGAGACATGCCCGCGGATCGCCTCCACCGCCTCGGCGGCCATCGCGACCGAGTCGGTACGCATGTAGGTGATGAGGCCGATGGTCCGGCCGTCCACCGCCTTGCCCTCGTAGAGCGCCTGGGCGAGCCGCATCGTCTCCTTGGCCGACAACCCGAGCTTGCGGGCGGCCTCCTGCTGCAGGGTCGAGGTGGTGAAGGGCGGGGGCGGCATCCGGCGCACGGGTCGCGTCTCGACCGCGCGCACCACGAGATCCGCATCCTGGAGACGCGCGACGAGCGCCTCGGCGCCCGCCTCGTCTTCCAGCGCGAACTTGCCGAGCCGGCGCCCGTCCACCGCCGCAAGCCGCGCGCGGAAGGCCTCCTCGCGCCCGGCCGGCGAGAGCGTCGCCTCGATCGTCCAGTAGTCGCGCGGGCGGAACTGCTCGATCTCGATCTCGCGCTCGCAGATGAGCCTGAGCGCCACCGACTGCACCCGCCCCGCCGAACGCGCACCCGGCAGCTTGCGCCAGAGCAGCGGCGAGAGCGTGAAGCCGACGAGATAGTCGAGCGCGCGGCGGGCGAGATAGGCGTTCACCAGCTGCTCGTCGATCCCGCGGGGGCTTTCCATCGCCTCGCGGATCGCCCGCGGCGTGATCTCGTGGAAGACGACGCGCCGGATTTCCTGGTCCTTCAGCACGCCGCGCTTCTTCAGGATCTCGAGCACATGCCAGCTGATCGCCTCGCCCTCGCGGTCGGGGTCGGTTGCGAGGATCAGACGATCGGCCCTGGCGGTCGCCTCCGCGATCGCCTTCACATGCTTCTGGGACTTGGGATCGATCCGCCAGACCATCCGGAAGTCGTGCTCGGGATCCACCGAGCCCTCCTTGGCCGGCAGGTCGCGCACATGCCCGAAGGAGGCGAGCACCCGCGTGTCCTTGCCCAGGTATTTGTTGATGGTCTTGGCCTTGGTGGGGGATTCGACGACGACGACGTCCATGCCGCTCCCATCGCGTGGTGTCCGGTATGCCACGGCCCGGCCGCGGCCTCGGGCTTGGAGCTAATGGGCCGCACCCGCCCTGTCAATGACGGCCCCCGCCGCTCACCCCGCCTTGCGCACGACGCGCGCGCCGGGAAGCCGCTCGAGGACGCCGGCGATCTCGAGCTCGAGCACCGCGGCCGCCACCTCGGCCGGATCCGCGCCCGTCTCGCGCACGAGGGTGTCGATGGTGACCGGCGTGAAGCCGACGAGGGCGCGGATCGCCGTGCGCACCCGCTCGGAGGCCGCCCGCGGCTCCTGCGGACCGCCGAGGGTGAAGGGCCCCTCGCGTTCCGGCTCGAAGACGGGCAGCGCGAGATCCCGCAGCACGGCGATCACGTCGCCCGCGTCCTCCACCAGATGCGCGCCCTGCTTGATGAGCCGGTTGGTGCCGGCCGCACGCGCATCGAGCGGCGAGCCGGGCACGGCGAACACCTCGCGCCCCTGCTCGCCCGCAAGCCGCGCCGTGATCAGCGAGCCGGAGCGCTCGGCCGCCTCGACCACCACGACGCCGAGCGCCAGTCCCGAGACGATGCGGTTGCGGCGCGGGAAATGCCGGGCGGTGGGACGCACGCCCATCGGCTCTTCGGACAGCAGCAGGCCCTCTTCGGCGATGCGCGCAATGAGCCCGGCGTTCTCGCGCGGATAGACGACATCAAGCCCGCCGGCCGCGACCCCGATCGTCCCGTGCGCGAGCGCGGCCTCATGCGCGGCCGCATCGATGCCGCGCGCAAGGCCGGAGACCACGACGTAGCCCGCCTCGCCGAGCGCCGCCGCCATCCGCCGGGCCTGCTCGCGGCCCGCGGCGCTGGCGTTGCGCGCGCCCACCACCGCGACCGCCGGCCGGCGCAGCAGCGAGCCGTGGCCCTTCGCGAACAGCACGGGCGGGGCGTCCTCGATCGCGGCGAGCGGCGGCGGATAGTCCGCGTCGCCGAAGACGACGAGCCGCGCCCCCCGGGACTCGGCCGCGGCAAGCATCCGCTCGGCCGCGCGCGCGGAGGGGATCTTCAGCGGCGCTTCCCGCCCGCCCCGGCGCGCCAGCTCGGGCAGGGCCGCAAGCGCCGCCTCGGCCGAGCCGAAGCGCGCGATCAGCGCACGAAAGCCGATGGGCCCCACGGTCTCCGTGCGCGCCAGTCTCAGGCGGCACAGCCGCTCGCGCTCCGAAAGCCGGGAGCCGACCCCTCCATGATCCGTCCCGGTCATGATCGCCCCCCTTCTGCGCCCCGCCTGCCCCCTTTGCGTCCGTCAGCCGTCCGCCTCCTCCGGCCCGGCCGTCCGCGCGGCGCGCGCCTCGCCGATGCGCGGCTCGGTGCCGGCCCTGAGCCGGCGGATGTTGTCCGCATGCTTCCAGAAGATCACGACCGCCATGGCGAAGGCGAGCAGCGGCAGGCCCGGCGGTCCCCACAGATGCGCATAGAGCGGGGTGAGCGCCGCCATCACCAGCGCCGCCAGCGACGAGATCCGGAACAGGACCGCGACGATCAGCCAGGTCGCCGCCGCGGCCAGACCCACGGGCCAGGCGATCGCGACCATGAGTCCGAGGAAGGTCGCCACCCCCTTGCCGCCCTTGAAGCCCAGCCAGACCGGGTAGATGTGGCCGACGAAGGCGGCGGCGCCCGCCAGCACCGCCCATTCCGGCGCGATCGCCCGCGCGACGGCGTAGGCCGCCGCGCCCTTGCCGGCGTCCGCGATCAGCGTCGCGAGCGCGAGCCCCTTGCGGCCGGTGCGCAGGACATTGGTGGCGCCGATGTTGCCGGAGCCGATGCGGCGGATGTCCGGCCCGCCCGCAAGCCGCATGAACAGCAGCCCGAAGGGAACGGCGCCGAGCAGGTAGCCCAGCAGGCCTGCGGCCACCGCGTGCACGAGATTCTGGTCCATCGTCCTCTCCCCCGCGCCGCCTCAGCCGGTGGCGACGAGACCGCGGCGGTCAAACTGGACCCGCCCGCCCACCAGCGTCAAGACGGCGCGGCCGGTGACGGGCAGGCCGTCGAAGGGGGTGTTGTCGGTCTCGCTCGCGAGGGTCTCCGCGCTCACCCGCCAGGGCTCGTCGGGATCGAAGAGCACGAGATCGGCGGCGGCGCCCGGCGCGAGGCGCGGCGCCGGGAGGCCGAAGATGCGGGCCGGATTCGTGGTGAGCCGCCGCCAGAGCGCCGCAAGATCGATCAGGCCGTCGCGCACGAGGACAAGCGAGAGCGGCAGCAGGGTCTCGTAGCCGATGGCGCCGGCCGCCGCCTCCTCGAAGGGCAGGCGCTTGTCGTCCTCGCCGAGCGGGGTGTGGGCGGAGGCGATGATCGCGATCGTGCCGTCGGCGACCGCGGCGCGCACGGCCAGCCGGTCGTCCTCGCCGCGCAGCGGCGGGTCGAGGCGCGCGAAGGTGCGGTAGTCGCCCACCGCCATGTCGTTGAGATGGAAATAGGCGGGCGTCGTGCCGGCGGTCACCGGCGCGCCTTCCGCCTGGAGCCGGCTGAGCGAGCGGACCCCTTCCGCCGTCGTGACCGGAAACAGATGCAGCGGCTGGCCGGCGGCGGCCGCCAGCCGGGCGTCGCGCTCGATCTGGATGCACTCGGCCTCGGCCGGGATCCCGGGCAGGCCGAGCACGGCGGCCATTTCGCCCTCGTGCATCACGCCGCCCTCGGCAAGCTCCGGCTCCTGGGGCAGGGCGATCACCGGCCGGCCGAAACGGCGGGCATAGATCAGCGCCCGGCGCATGAGCCGGGCGGAGCGCACGGCGCGCCGGCCGTCGGAGAAGGCCACCGCCCCGGCCTCGGCCATCAGCCCCATCTCGGCCAGCACCTCGCCGGCAAGTCCCCGGCTCAGGGCGCCGACGGGCCGCACCCGGGGCCCCGCGCGTCCATGGCCGTTCGCATGAAGCGCCACCATCGCCGCATGGTCGATCACCGGCGAGACGGCATCGGGCATCAGCAGCACGGTCGTAATCCCGCCGGCCAGCGCCGCCCGCGCATCCACCGCCCAGCTTGCGCTATCGATGATCCCGGGCGCGAGCACGAGCCCGCGCGCATCCACCACGACGGCGCCGCGCGAGTCCGCCTCGGCGTCCGCACCGATCGCGGCGATCCGGCCGTCGGCGATCAGCACCGCACCCTCGCCCTCGCCATCCACGGGATCGAGGAGGCGCGCGTGGCGGATCAGCAGGGGCCGGTTGCGATCGGCCATCAGGCGGCCTCCCTGCGGCTGCGGGTGAGCACCGACAGGCAGGCCATGCGCACGGCCACCCCCATCGCCACCTGCTCCTCGATCGCCGAATGGGCGAGATCGTCGGCCACCGCCGTCGCGATCTCCACGCCGCGATTCATGGGCCCCGGATGCATCACGAGCGCGTCGGGCTTCGCGCGCGCGAGCTTCTCGGCGGTCAGCCCGTAGAAGCGGAAGAACTCCTTCTCGCTCGGCAGATAGGCGCCGGCCATGCGCTCCTTCTGCAGCCGCAGCATCATCACGACATCGGCATCCCGGATGCCCTCCTCCATGTCCTCGTAGACCGTCGCGCCCAGGCGTTCGGCCGCCGGCGGCAGCAGCGTGGGCGGGGCCACCAGCCGCACCTCGGCCCCCAGGCGGCCGAGCAGCAGCAGGTTCGAGCGCGCCACCCGCGAATGCAGCACGTCCCCGCAGATCGCGACCACGAGCCCGGCGATCCGGCCCTTGCGGCGACGGATCGTGAGCGCATCGAGCAGCGCCTGGGTGGGATGCTCGTGGCGGCCGTCGCCGGCATTGATCACCGCGCAGTTGACCTTGGCGGCCAGCAGATGCGCCGCGCCCGAGCTGCCGTGCCGGACCACCAGCACGTCGGGGCGCATGGCGTTCAGCGTCTGGGCGGTGTCGAGAAGCGTCTCGCCCTTCTTGATCGACGAGGCGGCGACCGCGAAGGAGACCGTGTCCATCCCGAGCCGCTTGCCCGCGATCTCGAAGGACATCAGCGTGCGGGTGGAGGCCTCGAAGAAGAGGTTGATCTGGGTCAGCCCCGGCCGCAGGGCGTCCTGCGGCGGCCGGCGCGTGCCCACGAAGCGCTCGGCCTCGTCGAGAAGATGGAGAATCTCCGGCGGCTCGAGCCCCGCGATGCCGAGCAGATGGCGATGGGGAAAGGGATCGGGTTCCGCCGCCGCTGGTCGCTCCCTGCGGCCGTGACCGGTCTCGGCCCTCTCGGATCCCGGCATCACCTGAGGCGGGTCCTTCTTGTCGTCTCCTGCCGCCTTGCGCCGGCCTCTTAGCGCGAAGGCGCCGGGCTCCGCAAGCCGCCCGTCAAGCCCGCGGCGGGATGCGCGCAAGCAGGTCGTCGACCGCGATCAGCGTCAGCGCGCCGCCGTAGACGGCGCCCGTGTCGATGAAGACGGCGTTCCCGCGCACCACCGGTTCCGGGACCGGCGTGTGGCCGTGGACGGTGGCGGCGACGTCCTGCGTCCAGTGGGGCCGGCCGTCGCGCAGGATCCGCCGGCCCCAGAGCAGCCGCTCGCGGAAGGCGGGATCGGCGAGCCGCCCGCCGAGCTCCGCCCAGCGGGAATGGGGATACTCCGCATGGACGACGCCGACGGGCGGGCCGTGCGACCGCGCCAGGGTGATGGCGATCGGAAGTCCCGCGGCCAGGGCCGCAAGCCGCGCCCGCTCGGCCCCGTCGCAGGCCGCGATCCACTCGCCGCCGTTCAGCATCCACTGGGCGAAGGCGGCCGAGCCCGGGCCGGCCTCGAGCCCGGCCAGCATCATCTCCTCGTGGTTGCCGCGCACGGCGAAGAACCAGGGCTCGGTGACAAGCGCCAGCGCGCCGGCGCTGTCCGGCCCGCGGTCGACGAGATCGCCGACGCCGATCACCCGGTCGCGCGCGGGATCGAACCCGACGGCCGCGAGCGCCGCGCGCAGCATCCCCGTTTCGCCGTGGAGATCGCCAAGCAGGAAGTCGCGCCCGCGGCGGTTGGGCGGCAGCGTCAGGATCACGGCCCGATCTGCAGCGCTCTCGTGCGCCATGGCGATCCGCCTCCGGCTTGCGCCAGCAGAACTCCCTGTTCTAGCTGGGGCCCGCGGCGCGCGGCGGCAAGGGAGAGCGGCGATGGCTGCGACCGGCGGCGGACATCCCGACTGGTACGAGGCGGCGCTGAGGCACTGCTGGCGCCCCTACACCCAGATGAAGACGGCGCCGGCGCCGCTGCCGGTGGTGGCGACCCGGGGCAGCCGCATCGTCCTTGCGGACGGGCGCGAGCTCGTCGACGGCATCGCGAGCTGGTGGACGGCGGCGCACGGCTACAACCACCCGCACATCGTCGCGGCCATGAAGCGCCAGCTCGACCGCATGCCGCACGTGATGTTCGGCGGGCTGACCCATGAGCCGGCGGCACGCCTCGCCGAGCGGCTCGCCGCCGTGACCCCGGGCGATCTCGCCCACGTCTTCTTCGCCGAATCGGGATCGGTGGCCGTCGAGGTCGCGATCAAGATGGCGCGCCAGTACTGGCTGAACCGGGGCGAGCGGCGGCCGAAGCTGCTGTTCTTCCGCGGCGCCTATCACGGCGACACCTTCGCCGCCATGGCGGTCTCCGACCCCGAGGAAGGCATGCATCGGCTGTTCCGCGGCATGCTGGAAGAGCACCTCCTCACCGAGCTGCCCACGGATCCCGAGCGCGAGGCGGCGCTCGACCGGCTGCTCGAGGCCCATCGCCGGGAGCTCGCGGCGGTGATCGTCGAGCCGCTGGTCCAGGGCGCGGCCGGCATGCGCATGCACGACGCGCAGACGCTGCGCCGCATCCGTGCGGCCTGCGACCGCCACGGCCTGCTCATGATCGCCGACGAGATCTTCACCGGCTTCGGCCGCACGGGCACGCTGTTCGCCTGCGAGCAGGCGGGGATCGTGCCGGACATCATGACGGTGTCGAAGGCGCTGACCGGCGGGCATGCGCCGCTTTCGGCCGCGATCGCGCGCCCCCATGTCTTCGCCGCCTTCCTCGACGAGGATCCGGAAAAGGCGCTGATGCACGGGCCGACCTACATGGCCCATGCGGTGGGGGCGGCCGCGGCCCTCGCCTCGCTGGAGCTCTTCGCGCGCGAGGACCGGCTGGCGCAGGCGCGCGCGATCGCGGCGGCGCTGCGGGACGGGCTCGCCGGGCTCGCCGATCTTCCCCAGGTGCGCGAGGTGCGGGTGCTGGGTGCGATCGCCGCCGTCGAGATCGCACCCGGATGGCCCTTCGACCGGCATGCGGTGGGCCGTCGCTTCGTCGAGCTCGGCGTGTGGGTGCGCCCGCTGGAGCGGGTGATCTACCTCACCCCCGCGCTCACCATCCCGGAGGATGACCTGGCGCGGCTGGTCGCGGCGGTGCGGCAGGTCGTCGGTGAACTGTGAGCCCCGCGCCGCTAGGAGACCATCCGCCGGACCTCGGCGAGCGACTGGTCGTGATATTCGCCCGCGACATTGGTCGCAAAGGCGATGAACTGGTCGGCCGTCTCCTGCGCCTCGTGATCGCTCATCGCCCGCGTCGTCGCCTCCACCCGCGTCTCGCCGTCGGCTTCCGGCTCGCGGCTCGTCACCAGCGCCTTGAGCTCCAGGAACTGCTGGGCGAGCGCCGGGGTCAGATCCGATTCGGGATCGATGTGCCGCAGATGCTGCAGGAAGGCGTCCCGCAGCCGCTCCTGAATGCTGCCGGTGCCGCGCACCATCGTCGTCAACGCGAGCAGACAGCGTTCATAGGCCTTGCTGATCGCCATCGCGCACCTCCAAGAATCGCCCCCATCCGCGCGCGGCGAATCTGCGACGCGAAGGGTTGCGATTCCATTAACGACGGGCCGCAGAAGGCATCATTTCGGAATCATACCAAAATGCCGGCAAATAATGCCGAAGTCGCCGGATGTCGTTTCCGGATGCGCAAGCAAGCCTCAGAACAGCGTCGGCTGGCCCTTCGGACCGCCGCCGGCGCGCCGGGGTGCGGAAGACCGCCGCGGCGCGCGGGCGGCGCCGTCGGCCTCCTCCACCCGCATCGGCACGCGGCCGTCGAAGAACTCGGTCACCACGGCGTCCCCGCCCGCAAGCCCGGCCGCGCGGGGGATGACGCGGCCCTCGGCGTCGCGCACGAGCGCGAAGCCGCGTTTGAGCACCGCGCGGTGGCTCATGCTCTCGAGCAGGCGCGTTGCGTGCCGCAGGCGTTCGCGGTTGCGGTCGAGAAGGCGGGTCTGGGCGCGCGGAAGGCGCTCGGCGGACGTCAACAGCCGCGTGCGGGCCGCCTTGAGCTCGCCGACGAGCGCCCGCGGCGACAGCCGGCCGACGAGCTCCGCCAGCCGGTGCCGGCGCGCCCGGGCCAGCCCCGCGAGCGCCCGCGGCAGCCGCTCGTCCAGATCATCCAGCCGGCGGCGCGGCTCCTCGACCAGCACATGGGGCCGGGCGAGGTGACGGTAGAGCTGGCGCAGCCGGTCGCGCGCGCGTTCCCCCTGGCGCCGGAGCGCCTGCTTCAGCCGCATCGCGAGGCCTTCGACCCGCTCGACGAGCTCCCGGCGCACGGGCACCGCCATCTCGGCGGCCGCCGTCGGCGTCGGCGCGCGGCGGTCGGCGGCGAGATCTATGAGGGTCGTGTCGGTCTCGTGGCCGACGGCGGAGATCACCGGGATGCGGCTGGCGGCGACCGCGCGCACCACGATCTCCTCGTTGAAGGGCCACAGATCCTCGATCGAGCCGCCGCCGCGCGCGACGATCAGAACATCCGGGCACGGCAGCCGGCCTTCGGCCGCCAGGTCGTTGAATCCTCTCACCGCCGCCGCCACCTGCTCGGCCGCGCCCTCGCCCTGCACCAGCACCGGCCACAGCAGCACCCGGCGCGGGAAGCGCTCGGCGAGGCGATGGAGGATGTCGCGGATCACCGCGCCCGTCGGCGAGGTGATCACCCCGATCACCTCCGGCAGAAAGGGAATCGGGCGCTTGCGCGCGGTATCGAAGAGGCCTTCGGCGGCGAGCTTCTTCTTGCGCTCCTCGAGCAGCGCCATGAGCGCGCCGACGCCGGCGGGCTCGAGATTTTCCACCACGAGCTGGTACTTGGAGCGCGCGGCATAGGTGGTCAGCCGGCCGGTCGCCACCACCTCCAGCCCGTCCTCGGGCCGGAAGGCCAGTCGCTGCACCGTGCCGCGCCAGCACACGATGTCCAGCACCGCGCCCTCGTCCTTGAGGCTGCCGTAGAGATGGCCCGAGCGGGTGTGGATCTTGATCCCCGACAGCTCGCCGCGCACCCGCACATGGCCGAAGCGCTCCTCCACCGCGTTCTTCAGCGCGCCGGAGAGCTCCGAGACGGTGTATTCGCGGATGTTGGGCCGCGTCTCGATCATGCGTTCCTCTTTAGGGGCGCCGGCGGGCCGAGGCAATCGCGCGGCGCAAGGGAGCGGCCGCGCGCGCGTCCGCTTGACGCCCCACGAGACCGCCACTATGTTCCGCGCGCGTCGAGCCGGCCCGCAGGCGGTGCCGGAAGCTGGTCTTGCAACCGGGAAGATCGAGGACCGCACGCCGATGAAGATCAAGAACAGCCTCAAGTCGCTCAAGACGCGGCACCGCGACTGCCGGGTGATCCGCCGCCGCGGCCGGGTCTACGTCATCAACAAGACCAACCGGCGCTTCAAGGCCCGCCAGGGCTGACGCCGTCGCCGACCATGCGCCGGTGCGGCGCGGGGGCTGCGGTCTGCGCTGCGCGCCGCGGCGCGGCTGCCGGTGCGGCGCGTTGAGGAAGCCATGGCGATGTCCGAGGAGGTGCGCGCCCGCGGTCCCGCGATCGAGGCCGTCGTCTTCGACATCGGCAACGTGCTGCTGCGCTGGGATCCGGCCTTCCTCTACGAGAAGCTGATCCCGGACCCGGACGAGCGCGCCCGCTTTCTGGCCGAGGTGGTGCCGCTGTCGTGGCATCTCGAGCACGACCGCGGCCGCTCCTATGCGCAGACCATCCCGGAGCGCCAGCGCCTCTTTCCGCAATACGCCGATCTCATCGCCGCCTACCGCGAGCGCTGGGACGAGACCATCGCCGGTCCCATCTGGGGATCCGTCGCCGCGCTGGAGGCGCTGCACGGACGCGGCGTGCCGCTCTACGCCATCACCAACTATTCCGCCGAGACCTTTCCGCGCGCGCGGCGGCAGTTTCCCTTCCTCGGGCTGTTCCGCGACATCCTCGTCTCGGGCGAGGAGAGCGTGGTCAAGCCCGATCCCGAGATCTTCCACCGCGCGGCGCGGCGATTCGCGATCCGGCCGCGGCGGAGCCTGTTCATCGACGACAGCCCGGCCAATGTCGAATCGGCGGCGCGGCTTGGATGGCGCACCCATCTCTTCCGCGATCCGCAAGTCTTGTGCGCGGCGCTCCGGCGCGCCAGTCTGCTGCCGGCCGATTTCGATCCGGCCGCCGCCGCGAAGGCGGTCGAGAGGCGCTGGGCGCCCGCGGGTTCCCGCGCGGTCTGCGGCGCGTGAGGCCGGCTGATGCGGCCGGATGGCCGCCGGTGAGGGCGATGCGATGCTGACGGTCCGGCCCGTCATGTTCATCTGCGGCTGGCTGCTGCTCGTGCTGGCCGGCGCGATGATCTTTCCCGCGCTCGTCGATCTCGGCGCGCGCAATCCCGACTGGGCGGTCTTCGTGCTGGCGGCGGCGGTCACCGCCTTCATCGGCGGCGCGATGGTGCTCGCGACCCGCACGAGCCGGATGCCGCCGCTCACGCGTCGCCAGGGCTTCCTGCTCACGACTCTGGCCTGGCTGCTGCTGTCGCTCGCGGGCTCCTTTCCGCTGCTGTTCTACGGCGGCGGGCTCGGATTCGCGGACGCCTTCTTCGAGACGGTCTCGGGGCTCACGACGACCGGCTCCACGGTGATGACCGGGCTCGAATCGCTGCCACCGGGCATTCTCATCTGGCGCGCGCTGCTGCAGTGGGTCGGAGGCGTGGGCATCGTCGTCATGGCGATGATCATGCTGCCGTTTCTCGGCGTGGGCGGCATGCAGCTCTTCCAGACCGAGTCCTCCGAGCGCTCGGAGCGGGTGACGCCGCGCGCGCGCGAGCTCGTGAGCCACATCGTCGCGATCTATTTTGCGCTCACCTTCGCCTGCTTCCTGACCTACCGCCTGCTCGGCATGTCCGCCTTCGATGCGGTGGTGCACGCGATGACGACTCTGTCCACCGGCGGCTACTCCACGCATGACGCCTCATTCGGCTGGTTCGGCAGTCCGGCGCTCGAATGGGCGGCGGTGGTGTTCATGCTCTCCGGCGGCATTCCCTTCGTCGCCTACATCCGGGCGGTGAACGGCCAGTGGCGGGCCTTTTTCGGCGATGTGCAGGTGAGAGCCTTCATCGCCTTCCTCGCCCTCGCCAGCCTCGTCGTCGCGATCTGGCTGATGGCTCTGGGAACGGCCGGCTTCGAGCCGGCGCTGCGCAAGGCGGCCTTCCACGTGGTCTCCATCGTCACCACCACCGGCTATGCGACGGAGGACTATTCCCTCTGGCACGCCTTCGCGGTGGGGATGTTCTTCGCCCTCACCTTCATCGGCGGCTGCACGGGCTCGACGGCGGGCGGCATCAAGATCTACCGCCACCAGATCCTGTGGCTGACGGTCAAAAGCTACGCGCGCCGGCTCGCCCGCCCGCACCGGGTGGAGCGGGTGACCTATGGCGGCCGCCCGGTCGACCGCGAGGTGGAGGCGAGCGTGCTCGCCTTCCTTGCGGTCTACGTCGGCGCGTTCTCGGTCGCCGCGGTGCTGCTGACGATGCTGGGGCTCGACCTCGTCACCGCGCTCTCGGCTGCGGCCACGGCGCTCGGCAATGTCGGCCCGGGCCTGGGCGACATCGTCGGCCCGGCCGGCAATTTCCGGGATCTGCCGGATCTCGCCAAATGGATCCTCTCGGGCACGATGCTGCTGGGGCGCCTCGAGCTCTTTACGCTGCTCGTGCTGCTCGATCCCGGCTTCTGGCGGAACTGAGCGGCGCGGGCCGTCAGCTGCGGCGCATGCGGGCCATGATGGCGAAGGCGAGCCGCGGAAAGAGCCGCTTGATCCACAGGATGTGCATCTCGGGGCCCTCGCCGACCGGGATCTCGGGCCTTCCCCGCTCGAGCCCGCGGACGATCCGCGCGGCCGCCCTGTCCGGGTCCATGCCGCCCTTGATCGCGGGCGTGTCGGTGCCGACCTCCTCGCCGCTTCCCGTGAGCGCATGGCGGCCTATCTCGGTGCGGATGAAGCCGGGCACGATGGTGGCGACCCGGATGCCCTCGCCCGCAAGCTCCGCGCGCAGGGCGTCATAGAAGCCCATCACCGCATGCTTGGCCGCGCAATAGGCGGTCCTCAGCTGCACCCCGACCTTGCCGGCGACCGATGCGGTGACGGCGATCAGCCCCCTGCCGCGGGCCCTCATGTGCGGCAGGACGAGGAGCGTGAGGTGCACGGGCGCGAAGAAGTCCACCTCCATGATCCGGCGATAGACGGAAAAATCCGTTTCCCAGGCCAGCGAGCGCTGGCTGATGCCGGCATTGTTGATGAGCACGTCGATCCGCCCGAAAGCCGCGATCGCCCGCTCGACGACCCCGGGCAGCGCGGCCTCGTCGGTCACATCGAAGGGCAGGACGGCGATGTCCTCGCGCGCGAGCCCACCCGCGCCCGCGATCTCGTCCGCCAGCGCCTCCAGCCGCTCCCGGCGCCGGGCGGAGAGGATCAGCTTCGCCCCGCGCCGGGCGAAGGCGCGCGCCAGCGCCGCGCCGATCCCGCTCGATGCGCCGGTGATCCATACGACCTGGTCGCGAAAGTCCATGGCCGCTCTCCTTCCCGCCCGCGTCGCGGCGGCGAGCCTAGGCGATCACCCCGGATTCCCGCAATCTCGCGATTTCGTGGGCGGCAAGCCCGAGCTCGGCGAGAACCTCCTCGGTGTGCGCGCCGAGCATCGGCGGCGCCAGATGCAGGCGCGGCGGCGTGCGCGACAGCCGCAGGGGGCTGGCCAGCGTCGGTACGCGGCCGAGCGCGGCATCCGCGATCTCCTGCACCAGCGCGCGCGCGACCGCCTGCGGACAGGAGAGCGCATCCGCGATGTCCTGGACCGGGCCGGCGGGGATGCCGGCGGCATCGAGCGCGGCGAGCCAGTCGGCGGCCGGGCGCGTCATCAGCACCTCGCTGATGCGCCCGACGATGATTTCGCGATGGGCCACCCGTTCGGGATTGGTGGCAAAGCGCGGATCGGCCGCCCACTCGGGATGCCGGAGCACCTCGCACAGCGCGGCGAACTGGCGGTCGTTGCCGACGCAGATGACGATCCGCCGGTCGGCGGTGGGAAAGTCCTGATAGGGCACGATGTTGGGATGCGCGTTGCCCCGGCGTGTCGGGGGCGCGGCCCGGTCACCAGATAGTTCATCGCCTGGTTGGCCAGCGTGCCGACGGTGGCCTCGAAAAGGGAGAGATCGAGATGCTGGCCGCGGCCGCTTCTTTCGCGCTCGGCCAGCGCCGCCAGCGTCCCGATCGCCGCATAAAGCCCCGTCAGCAGGTCCGCGATCGCCACCCCCACCTTCATCGGCGGCCTCTCGGGCTCGCCGGTGATGCTCATGAGCCCGGAGAGCGCCTGGATCAGGAAATCGTAGCCGGGCCGCTCCCGCCAGGGCCCCGTCTGACCGAAGCCGGTGATGGAGACCATGACGAGCCGGGGATTGCGGGCGGCGAGCGCATCGTAGCCGAGGCCGTGGCGGGCGAGGGTCCCGACCCTGTAGTTCTCGAGCAGCACGTCGCAGCGCTCGGCGAGCCGCAGAACGAGGGCACGGCCCTCGGGGCGCGCGAAATCGATCGCCACCGCGCGCTTGTTGCGGTTGGCGGCGAGATAGTAGGCGGCGACCCGCCCGCCGTCCGCCGCATCGAGGAAGGGCGGCCCCCACTGGCGCGTGTCGTCGCCGCGGGCGGGATGCTCCACCTTGATCACATCCGCACCGAGGTCCCCCAGGATCTGCGCGGCGAAGGGCCCGGCGAGCACCCGCGTCATGTCGAGGACGCGCACGCCCGCGAGCGCACCCGCCGCCACCTCCCCTTGCGGCCTTCCGTCCGCCATGCCCCGCTCCTCTTGCTGCGCTGCACAATCCGGGATAGCCTCACCGCGCCGGCACGCCGGCCCGGCGCGACAGTCGGCCCTGGCGGATGTCGAGTCAAGGGCCGCCCGCGGCAAGGCAGGAGGAGAAAAGGCAGATGGTCCAGACACATGAGAAGATCGGCCCGCAGCGCTACCGCGAATCCTTCGGGCGCTATCTGGAGGACTTCAAGGTCGGCGACGTCTACGAGCACCGTCCGGGCCGCACGATCACCGAGACCGACAACACCTGGTTCACGCTGCTGACCATGAACACCCACCCGCTGCACTTCGACAAGGAGTATGCGAAGCGCACGGAGTTCGGCCGGCCGCTGGTGGTCTCGTCCTTCACCGTCTCGCTGCTGCTCGGCATGTCGGTCTCCGACATCAGCCAGAAGGCGATCGCCAATCTGGGCTGGAAGGAGATCCGCATGACGGCACCCGTCTTCGTGGGCGATACGATCTATGCGGAATCCGAGGTGCTGGAGGTGCGCGAATCCCGCTCGCGCCCGAACCAGGGCATCGTCACGGTCAAGACCCGCGGCTTCAACCAGGACGGCGTGATGGTGTGCGAGTTCATCCGCTCCGTGCTGGTGCCGAAGCGCGGGCATGCGCCCGATGACGCCTGAGCGCCGGGCTGGACACGAACGCATGGGCTGAGGCAGGATCGCCGCGGCGCCGGCGCAGGCGTGCGCCCGCCGGCGAGGGGCAGCCGAACGAGGGAGGAACGGCCCATGACGGAAGAGAGCACGGCCGGCGTCGTCGGCCTCATCAGGGACATGGCCTGCCGGACGCTGGCGAACTGGCAGGTCTTCGCCCTGCTCGTCGCACTGATGGGAATCGTGAACTATCTGCTCATGCGCGACCTGATCGAGCCGCTGCGCGCGCTCATGGAGGCGGCGGTCGCCCAGGACATCGCGGCCATGCAGGAACAGGGGCCCCGGCTCGGCGCCGCGATGCTGCCGCGGCTCATCCTGCTTGCGCTCGTCTTCCTGCTGGCGATCACCGTCTGGACGCGGGTGCTGAGCGTCGGCCGGCAGGGGGCGCTGCAGGGGCTCGTCGGAAGCTATCTTCGCGTTCTCTGGCGCAGTGTCGCGCTCCTCGGCTGGAGCATCCTGCTCGCCGTGCCGTACCTCGCCCTCTATTTCCTGGTGCTCGGCCTCTTCGGCCTGCTCGGTCTCAAGCTCGATGAGACGGGCACGAATCTCCTGGGCGGGGTGCTGGCGCTCGTGATCTATGTGCCGCTGTTCGCCTGCTACGCGCTTGCCGTGGTGGAGACGGCCGCGGGCCGGCGCACGCCCATCCATCAGGCCTTCGACGCCCTGGGCCGGAACCGGGCGGCCTATTTCGGCGCGGCCGTGCTGCTGGCGCTCGCCGGCGCGCTGGTCGTGGAGCTCAGCAACGCGCTGCTGGCGGACGGGCGGATTCCGACGCTGGCGAGCCTCGGCGCCGCGGGGCTCATCAATGCCGCCGTGCTGCTGCTCGACATGTCGCTTGCCGCCGCGATGCGGCCGCACAGCCGCTTCGCCCTCGAGGAGGCGCCAGCGGACGCGTGAGGACCCCGGCCGGCGCGCGCCCTCGGCGCGGGCCGCTCAGCCGAAGAGGTCGCCCTGGGTGCCGGGCGGCCGTCCGCGTGCCGCGGGTGTTTCGGCCGTCTCAAGGATTGCCGGCGAGTCGATCTCGACCCGGTTGACGAGGCGCGAGACCGGGCGCACCGCGAAGGCCTCCGCGGGCAGCAGCGGCAGCTGCGGCAGAAGCGGCGGGGGCGGCGGCGCGCCGGGATCGAGCCAGGCCGCGAAGCCTTCCGGTGCCAGCGGCACGGGCATGCGGTCGTGGATCGCGGCGAAGACCGGCCAGGCCGGCATGGTGAGGATGGCGACGGTGGCCGGCAGCTCCTCGCCCCAGCGCGCCGCATGCGGCTCCTCGTAGATCCCGGCGAAGGCGAACGGCCGGTCGCGCGCGGCGCGCGGGATGAAGGCGAAGGGCTGCTTGGGCCCCTTCGCCTGCGGCTGCCACTCGTACCAGCCGTCGGCCGGCACGAGGCAGCGGCGCCGGCGGAAGGCGGCGCGGAAGGCCGGGCGCTCGGCCACCGTTTCGATGCGCGCGTTGATGAGCGGGCGGCCCGGCGGCTCGCTCAGCCAGGCGGGCATCAGCCCCCAGCGCATCGGCGCCGCGCGCCGGCCGCCGTCCGCGGCGTGCACGACGAGGATGTCCTGGCCCGGCGCGATGTTGTAGCGTGGCCGCAGATCAAGCCCGGCCGCCTCGACCCCGAAGCGCCGGCGGATCGCCTCGGCCGGAGATGTCAACAGAAAGCGCCCGCACATGTCGGTATCCCGTCGTGCCCGCGCGGCGGTCGCCGGCTTGACAGACCGGCTGGAACACCGGAGATTTTCACCAGCTCGGGAGCCTAGCATGCGCGTGTCCGTGTCAGAAGCCCGGAAACGGCTGAAGGAGTTGATCGCATCCGCCTGCCGCGGGGAAGAGGTCGTCATCGCCGCGGACGGTCCCCTGCTCGTGCGCCTGGAGCCGGTTCGTTGTCGGCCCTTCCGGGTCGGCATCCTGAAGGATCGGATGAGCGGTCCCGGTCCCGACTTTCTCGCCGAGATGGGCGAGGATGAGATCAGGCTCTGGGAAGGCGACGACGCGTGACGGCGGTTCTGCTGGACACGCATGCCTGGGTCTGGACGCTGTGGGGCGATCCGCGATTGTCGGAGGCGGCACTGGCCGCCATTGCGGGGGCCGATGCGGTCTGGCTGAGCCCGATTTCCTTCTGCGAAATCGCGCAGAAGGTGCGGGTCGGGAAATGGCCGGAGATGGAGGAATGGCTTGCGGAGCTTCCCGAGCTGCTGCGCCGGCAGGGCGGACTGGCCGCCCCCCTTTCTCCCCGAATGGCCATTCTGGCGGGCGGCATGGACTGGGCGCATCGCGACCCTTTCGACCGCATCATCGCCGCGACGGCTCTGGAGATGAAGCTGCCGCTGATCTCGGCCGGCAGCCGGTTTGACGGGATCGTGGAGAGGGTGTGGTAGAGCCCGCGAAAGCCATGGTCCCGCCCGCCCATCCCCTCTCTTCCGGCGAAAAAGGCGGCAGCCGGATGTCTCCTCTCATCGGCGTCGGCGTCGTCGTCTTCAAGGGCTGCGAGGTGCTGCTCGTGCGCCGCGCGAAGGGCGAGAAGGCGGGCGAATGGAGCATTCCGGGCGGACATCTGGAATGGGGCGAGAATCTCGAAGCCGCCGCCCGTCGGGAGCTGGCGGAGGAGACGGGCATCCGTCTTTCCGCGCTCGGCGGGCTTGCCGACGTGGCGGAGCTCATCAGCCGCGACGGGCGCGGGCAAGTGGTCGTCCACTACGTGCTCGTGGACTACTGGGTACGCATAGGCGAGAAGGAGGCATCGCGCGCGCGGGCGATGAGCGACGTGTCGGCGCTCAGATGGCAGCCCGTGGACCGGCTGGATGAGGTCGAGATGTGGGAGGTCACGCGCCGGGTCATCCGCAGGGCGGCCGGGCTCGCCGGATCCCCCGCGGGCGCCCGCCGGGGAAAGGCCGGACGATGACGCCGCCCTCCCGCCCGCGCTGGCGGTCGCTCGTCGGCATGCTCGGGCTCGTCGCCGGCCTTGCCGTCTACGCCATGCTCGTGATCCAGATCGGACACCGGCTCGTCGGGGCGTCCGTCCTCTGGCAGACCCTCTTCTACCTCGCCGCGGGCCTCGCCTGGCTGCTGCCGGCCCGGGCGCTCATCCGCTGGATGGGCCGGTGACCGCGGGCCGGGCGCCGGGGGCCGGCTCTTCTGCCGGCTGGACCCGCCGGTCGAGCCGGCGGGTGACGAGGAGAAAGGGAGCCGGCGGGTGACGATGAATGCGTCCCACGGATGACCACGCGGAGCGGGCACCGGCGGATGGCGCTGCCCCCAATGCGTCGTTCGCCGGCTTGACCGGCGAACCCATGAGGCGGTGACCGCGGGCCGGGCGCCGGGGGTCGGCTCTTCTGCCGGCTGGACCCGCCGGTCAAGCCGGCGGGTGACGCGGAAAGGGAAGCTGGACCCGCCGGTCGAGCCGGCGGGTGACGAGGAGAAAGGGAGCCGGCGGGTGACGAGGAGAAAGGGAGCCGGCGGGCGACGAGGAGAAAGGGAGCCGGCGGGTGACGAGGAGGAAGGGAGCCGGCTGGTAACGAGGAGCACCGCGCGGGAGAAGCTGCGATCGGGCGGACGGCCGCCGAATCCGTCCGTTCGCCTCCCGCGGCTCACCACTCCCCGGTCACCGCTCGCCGGTCGCCTCCTCGGTGGCGAGCCGGTAGTCCCGGAAGCGCTGGCGCAGCGTCTTCTTGTCGATCTTGCCCGTGGCCGAGTGCGGGATCTCGTCGACGATCTCGAGGGCGTCCGGCAGCCACCACTTGGCGAAGTCGCGGGCAAGCAGGCGGCGCATCTCCTCCAGCGTGGGCGGATCCGCCGGATCCTCCGGCACGACGACGAGCAGCGGCCGCTCGAACCATTTGGGATGCGCCACGCCTATCACCGCCGCCTCCTTGACCTTCGGATGCGCCACGGCGGCGTTCTCGAGGTCGATGGAGCTGATCCACTCGCCTCCCGATTTGATGACGTCTTTTGCGCGGTCGGTGATCTGCATGAAGCCGTATTCGTCGATGGTGGCGATATCCCCGGTGTCGAAGAAGCCCTCGTCGTCGAGGATCTTCTCGTCGCGGTGGAAATAGGCCCGGGCGACCCAGGGCCCGCGCACCATCAGATGGCCGGAGGAGCGGCCGTCATGGGGCAGACGCCGGCCCTCGTCGTCCACGATCTTGAGCTCGACGCCGAAGATGGCGCGCCCCTGCTTGACCTTGAAGTCGAGCTGGCGCTCGTAGGGAAGCGCGGCGAGCTCGCGGGTCATCGTGCCGACGGTGCCGAGCGGGCTCGTCTCGGTCATGCCCCAGGCATGATGCACGCGCACGCCGTATTCCTTCTCGAAGGCCTCGATCATCGCCCGCGGCGCCGCCGACCCGCCGATGGTGACGGCCTCCAGATGCGGCAGGCCCTTTCCCGTCCGGCGCAGATAGTCGAGCAGCTGCAGCCAGATGGTCGGCACCGCCGCGGTCACCGTGACCTCCTCGGCGTCGAAGATGGTCCAGATCGTCTCGGCGTCGTGATGCGGGCCGTTCAGCACGAGCTTCGCGCCCGTCATCGTCGCGCCGTAGGGAAAGCCCCAGGCGTTGGCATGGAACATCGGCACGATCGGGGCCGCGACCGCGCGTGCGCCGATGCCGATGGTATCCGTGCTGAGCGACATCATCGTGTGCAGCACCGTGGAGCGGTGGGAGTAGAGCACGCCCTTGGGATCTCCCGTCGTGCCCGAGGTGTAGCACAGCGCCGCCGCCCGGTTCTCGTCGAATTCCGGCCAGGCGGGGATGGGATCCGCGGCCGCCACCAGCTCCTCGTAGGACAGAAGCGTCTCGATGCCCGACTGCGCGCGCGCCTCGGCGGTGCGGGCGGCATCGCTCATGACGACGAGATGCGCGACCGTCTCGAACCGGTCCTTCAGACGCGCGACGATCGGCAGGAAGGTGAGGTCGAAGCACAGCACCCGCGCGCCGCCGTGGTTCATGATGTAGACGATCTGGTCGTCGAACAGGCGCGGATTGACCGTGTGCACCACCGCGCCCATGCCCGCCGCGCCGTACCAGATCTCCAGATGCCGCCAGCTGTTCCAGGCGAGCGTCGCAACCCGGTCGCCCTCGCCGACGCCGAGTTCGGCCAGCGCCGCCGCAAGCCGCCGGGACCGTTCCTCGAGCTCGGCGTAGTTCGTGCGGTGAACCGGCCCTTCCACGGACCATGTGACGATCTCGGAGCGGGGATGGAAACGCGCCGCATGCGTGATGATCCGCGAGATCAGCAGCGGCCAGTCCTGCATCAGGCCCTTCATGGGCGGCATCCTCTTCCTCTTCCCACCTGCCCTGCCCGCCGGCCCTCCCCGGGGCCGGCCGATCCTAGCACGGCCGCCCGGCGCGGCAAGGCCTGCCGCACACGGCCTCACGGTCCCGGTAAGGCGACCGGCGGCCGTGGCTGCGGCCCCTCGCCCCTTGCCCGGCCGCAGGCGGGCTTCTATGACTGCCGCGGCAGCCCAGGAGACGGGAATGAGGGGCCCATGGTGTCATCGCGCCGCGAACTGTTCCTGAAGCGCGCCCGGCGCCGGACGCGGATCATCGCGACGCTGGGGCCGGCAAGCGGCGATCCGGAGATGATCGAGGCGCTGTGGGCGGCCGGGGTCGACGTCTTCCGCCTCAACATGAGCCATGGCGCGGCGGCCGACAAGGAGCCGCTGGTGGCCGCCATCCGCGCGCTGGAAGAGAAGATGGGCCGGCCGATTGCGATCATGGCGGATCTGCAGGGGCCGAAGCTCAGGGTCGGGCGCTTCAAGGGCGGCGGCGCGGATCTCGCGGAGGGCGCGCGCTTCGTGCTCGACCTCGATCCCGCCCCGGGCGACGACCGGCGCGCGCCGCTGCCGCATCCGGAGATCTTCCAGGCCGCGCGTCCCGGCACCGAGCTTCTGCTCGACGACGGCCGGATCCGCCTCAAGGTCCTCAAGGCGTCCCGCGCGCGCCTCGAGACCGAGGTCGTGGTCGGCGGCCGGCTGACCGACAACAAGGGCGTCAACCTGCCCGGCGTCGTCCTGCCCGTATCCTCGCTCACCGACAAGGACATGCGCGACCTCGAATGGGCGCTGGACCAGGGGGTGGACTGGATCGCCCAGTCCTTCGTGCAGCGCGCCAGCGACGTCGCCGAGACGAAGAAGCTGATCGCGGGCCGCGCGGGCCTGCTCGCCAAGATCGAGAAACCCAGCGCGGTCGCCGACATCGCCGCCATTCTGGAGATCGCGGATGCGGTGATGGTCGCCCGCGGGGACCTCGGCGTCGAGATCCCGCTCGAGGAGGTGCCGGGCATCCAGCGCCGGATCGTGCGGCTGGCGCGCGAGGCGGGCAAGCCCGTGGTGGTCGCGACCCAGATGCTCGAATCCATGGTCCACTCGCCGATGCCGACGCGCGCGGAGGTCTCCGACGTCGCCCATGCCGTGGAGTCGGGAGCGGATGCGATCATGCTCTCGGCGGAGACGGCGGTCGGCGAGTACCCGGTGGAGGCCGTGAAGATCATGCACCGGGTGGCGCTGCAGGTGGAGCAGGATCCGGCCTACGGGCTGAAGCGGATCGCCCATGTCGCGCCCACGGAGACGGCCGAGGACGCGATCACGGCCGCCGCCCGCCAGGTGGCGGAGACCGTGCATGCGAAGGCGATCGTGACCTTCACGACCTCGGGCTCCACCGCGCTCCGGGCGGCGCGCGAGCGCCCGCAGGTGCCGATCCTCGTGCTCACCCCGAAGATCGCGGTGGCGCGCCGCCTGTGCCTCGCCTGGGGGCTGTTCACCGTCAAGACGCGCGATGTCACGAGCTTCGAGGAGATGGCCGGCAAGGCCAAGCGCATGGCGCTGCGCCACGGTCTGGCCGAGGGCGGCGACCGCATCGCCATCACCGCCGGCTTTCCCTTCGGCACGCCGGGCGCCACCAATCTGCTGCATCTGGCATTCGTCACCGGCGACGAGCTCCGTCACCGGCGCGGGTGAGGGCCGGTCTCCTCGACGCGCAGAACCGCCGGTTCGTCATTGCGGAACGCCGCGATCCGCCAGCGGCCCGCCGCATCCCGCCCGCCCAGCACGAGCGTGATCCAGCCGGGCTCCGGCGGAAGCCCCGCGCGGTCGTCGGCCGAGAGCGCGGCCGGGCCTCGTGCGTGGCTGTGGAAGGCGCCCGCGATCACCATTCCCGCGGCCCGCGCGCGGCGGGCGAGTGCCGCATGAAAGGCGGGGTCGACCACGAAGCGGCTGCCGCGCCGGCCGACGGGCGCCCGGTTCGGCACCGGCACCGCGGCAAGCAGCCGCGCCGGCGCATGTGCGGCGGCGAGCAGCAGCCCGCAGGCCTCTTCCGGCCAGGCCGCATCGGCCGCGGCCTCGATCACGGCGCGCAGCGCATCCGGCAGGACGATCTCGGCGGCCATGGCGGCTCTCCCGGGGGGCGGCCGGCGCTGCTCACGATGCCGCGAGCAAGCGGGCGAGCTCGATCGCCAGACCCACGACGACGGCGACGAAGAGCGCGAAGGTGACCGCGGTCAGCAGACCCACCAGGATGATCGGCCATCTCCAGCGCCGCCAGATCTCGCCGACATCGATGCCGGCGCCCTCTCCGTCGCGCCGCTCGTCCGTCCCGCCCGCGCCGCCTTGCATTGCGCGCCCGCCCTTTCTATCTGAACGCCCGTGCCCGGCTACACCCATCATATCCTGCAACTGGCCCCCGCCGACAAGGGCGCGCGGGCGGACCGCCGGCTGGCCGAGCGGCTGGCGGACAAGGGGCTCACGCGCAGCCGCATCCAGCAGCTGATGAGCGACGGCCTCGTCACACTGAACGGCCGGCCGCTGGACCAGCCGTCGCGCCGGCTGCCGGCGGCGGGCGAGGTGATCGTCTCGGTGCCGCCGCCGGCGGAGGCCGTGCCGAAGCCCGAGGCGATCCCGCTCGCCATCGTCTACGAGGACGAGCATCTCGCCGTCATCGACAAGCCGCCGGGGCTCGTGGTCCACCCTGCGCCGGGCCATGGCTCGGGCACGCTGGTCCATGCGCTGCTGCACCATTGCGGGGAGAGCCTGTCCGGGATCGGGGGAATACTGAGGCCGGGGATCGTCCATCGCCTCGACAAGGACACGAGCGGGCTCATCGTCGTCGCCAAGGGGGACGAGGCCCACTGGCGGCTCCAGCGCATGTTCGCGCGCCACGACATCGAGCGCGTCTATGCCGCCTTCGTCCACGGCATCCCCGAGCCGCGCGCGGGACGGGTCGATGCGCCGATCGGCCGGCATCCGCGCCATCGCGTGAGGATGGCGGTGGTCGACGGCGGCAAGCGCGCGGTCACCGACTACGAGGTGGAGGATGTCTACCACGAGGCCGACGGCCGGCCGATCGCGGCGCGGGTCGCCTGCCGGCTGCACACCGGCCGCACCCATCAGGTGCGGGTGCACATGGCGCATCTCGGCCATCCGCTGATCGGCGATCCGCTCTACGGCGGCCGGCGGCGGGCGAAGGGCGGCGGGCCGGGCGCGCGGGCGATCGCCGCCTTCCCCCGCCAGGCGCTGCATGCGCGGGTTCTGGGTTTCACCCATCCGCTCACCGGACGCGACCTCAGATTCGAAAGCCGGCTTCCCGCGGATCTCGAGGCGCTGGCGGCGGCGCTTGCCGGCGCGGGCGCCCTCGCCTAGAAGGGACATGGTCGGACGGGGCGGCATCCGCCCTTCCGGCATCGCGAAGAACGGCCGAGGCGCGCATGGCGGCACCGACGAAAAAGCGCAAGTCCCGGACGGCCGCGGCCCCGCGCAAGGCGGGCCGGGGTGCCGATTCGCCCGCGCGCCAGGCACCGGCACCGGCCGCCGGCACCGGGGGCGCCCGGCAACCGGCCGCGGAGCCCGCCGCGAAGACGCCCGCGCAGAGTCCCGCGCCGGCAGAGCGGGCGGAAGACGCGGCGCCGGTCGCGCCCGCCTCTCCCGCACCGGTTCCCGCCGCGAAGGCGAAGACCGGGGATCTCAAGCCCGTGGCGGATTCGCTGCCGGCGCTGGGGCCGGAGGCCTCGCTCCAGCGCTATCTGCAGGAGATCCGCAAGTTCCCCATGCTTTCGCCGGAGGAGGAGTACATGCTGGCGAAGGCCTGGGTGGAGCACGGCGACGTCGAGGCCGCGCACAAGCTGGTCACCTCGCATCTGCGCCTCGTCGCCAAGATCGCGATGGGCTACCGCGGCTACGGCCTGCCGCTGGCCGAGCTCATCGCCGAGGGCAACGTCGGGATGATGCAGGCGGTCAAGCGCTTCGATCCCGACAAGGGCTTCCGGCTCGCCACCTACGCCATGTGGTGGATCCGCGCCGCGATCCAGGAATACATCCTGCGCTCCTGGTCGCTGGTGAAGCTCGGCACCACCGCGGCCCAGAAGAAGCTCTTCTTCAATCTGCGCCGGGTCAAGAGCCGGATCGAGGCCTTCGAGGAAGGCGATCTGAAGCCCGAGGACGTGCGCCAGATCGCCCGGGAGCTCGGCGTGCCGGAGGAAGAGGTGATCTCCATGAACCGGCGCATGGCCGGCGGGGATCACTCGCTCAACGCGCCCCTGAGCCAGGACGGCGACGGCGAGTGGCAGGACTGGCTCACCGACGAGGCCCCCGACCAGGAGGAACAGGTGGCCGAGGCGGAGGAGTACGAGGTCCGCCATGCGCTGCTCGAGGAGGCGCTGAAGACGCTGAACGAGCGCGAACGCCACATCTTCGTCGAGCGGCGGCTCAGCGACGAGCCGAAGACGCTGGAGGAGCTCTCCAGGGTCTACGGCGTCTCGCGCGAGCGCATCCGGCAGATCGAGGTCCGCGCCTTCGAGAAGGTCCAGAAGGCCGTGCGCGAGCTGGCGCGCAAGAAGGGCCTCATCGAGGAGCCGGAAGAGGCCGGCGAGGTCTGAAACCCGCCCGCTCGTCGGCCGAGGCTCCACCGGCGGGTCCAGCTTTCCCTTTCCGCGTCACCCGCCGGCCTCTTCCTTTCTCATCACCCGCCGACTTGACCGGCGGGTCCGCCTCCCCTTCCTCGTCACCCGCCGGCTTGACCGGCGGGTCCAGCGCGAAGCGGAACGACCACCGGCGCCGGGCACGGCGTCACCGCCTCAATGGGTTCGCCGGTCAAGCCGGCGAACGACGCAAAGGGGAAAGCGCCGCCAGCCGGTGCCTACCCCCAGGCATCAGCCGCGGCTTTCCTCCGTGAATCGCCGGCCGCCGGCACTCTTTCGGTCACCCGTCGGCTCTCTCTTCATCACACGCCGGCACTCTCCCTTCGTCACCCGCCGGCTTGACCGGCGGGTCCAGCTTTCCCTTTCCGCGTCACCCGCCGGCTTGACCGGCGGGTCCAGCCGACGAGCGCGGCGGCCTGCCGACGCGCCGATCACCGATCGCCGACCACGGCTTGCGGATCGTATGGCCGGCTGAGATCGGGCAGCGGATATTTGAGGCCGGTCGCGCAATTGAACAGCACCGCCCGCTCGTCCGGCCGCACGAGGCCCTCGTCCAGCGCCCGCCGCCAGGCCGCGAGGGTCGCCGCGCCTTCCGGACACAGCAAGACGCCCTCCTCGCGCGCGGCGCGCTCACGGGCGGCGAGGATCTCGGCGTCTTCGACGGCGATCGCAAAGCCGCCCGATTCGCGCACCGCCTTCAGGATCAGGAAATCTCCGATGGCGGCGGGCACGCGGATCCCGGCCGCCACCGTGGAGGCGTTCTCCCAGCGGGTCGCCGTCTCGCGCCCTTCCTCGAAGGCGCGCACGATCGGCGCGCAGCCGGCCGCCTGCACGGCGACCATGCGCGGCAGCCGCTCTTCCTCCAGCCAGCCGAGGGCCCGGAGCTCCCGGAACGCCTTCCACATGCCGATCAGCCCCGTACCGCCGCCGGTGGGATAGAAGATCACGTCCGGCAGCCGCCAGCCGCCCTGGGCGGCAAGTTCGAGCCCCATCGTCTTCTTGCCCTCGATGCGGTAGGGCTCCTTGAGGGTGGAGACGTCGAACCACCCCATCGCCTCGCGGTGGCGGGCGACCAGCTTCCCGCAGTCGTCGATCATCCCGTCGACGCGCCAGACCCGTGCGCCCAGAGCCGCGATCTCGCGGACATTGATCTCCGGCGTGTCCGCCGGGCAGAAGACATGCGCCTCGATCCCCGCGCGGGCCGCATAGGCGGCGAGCGCCGCCCCCGCATTGCCGTTGGTCGGCATCGCAAGGCGCCGGAGCCCGAAGCGCCGGGCCATCGCCACCGCGAGCGCCAGTCCGCGCGCCTTGAAGGAGCCCGTGGGAAGCCTGCCCTCGTCCTTGACGACGAGCGCATCCGGCGCGGCGCCCGCCGCCCGGGCAAGGCGCGGAAGCGGAATGAGCGGCGTATCCACCTCGCCGAGATCGATCGCGTCCTCGGGGCCGAAGAGCGGCAGCAGCGGCCGCCAGCGCCAGAAGCCGCCGGGGCCTTGCGCGAAATCCTCGCGCCGGTGGCGGGAGCGGATGGCGTCGAGATCATATTCGACGAGAACGGGCGCGCCCGCCGGGGACAGGTTCCAGACCCGCCCGGGATCGAGGCGCTCTCCGGTGCGGCTGCAGACGAGATGGCTGACGAAACGGCTCACCGCGCGATCCTCCCTCGGCTTGCAGGGGAAGCCCGCGCCGAGCAGTAATGCGGATGCGAGCGGGCTGTCAAAGAACCCCGCACACCGGCGGACGGCAGGGAGAAGGCGGTCGATGGCGGACGGCGAGCTGTGCGCCCTGTGCGGGCGGCCGCTGGGCCGGCGACGCGAACGGCACCACCTCGTCCCGCGCCGCTATGGCGGGCGCGAGGCGGTCCTCGTGCACCCCATCTGCCACCGCAAGATCCATGCGGTCTTCCGCGAGTCCGAGCTGCGCGACCGCTATCACGACCTCGCCCGGCTGCGGGCCCATCCCGAAATCGCCGCCTTCATCCGCTGGCTGGCCGGCAAGCCGCCCGACTTCCACCGCCGCACGGAACCCCCGCGCCGGCGGTAGGCGTGGAGAGCGAGCGGGGCGACGCATTCTCCCGCGCGCCCTCTTCCGGCTGCGCCGGCGAATCAATCGGAAGGCGGCGTCCCCGGTCCGGGAGGCCGGCTGCGCGTCCCGCTGGACCCGCCGGTCAAGCCGGCGGGTGACGAGAGAACAATGGGCCGGCGGGTGACCCTCCCCCACCGCGTCGGGCGCCGGCTTGACCGGCTAACCCAACCGGCGGTGAAGGCGGCTCGCAGGCCTGGGGTCGGCTTCGCCGCCCGCTGGACCCGCCGGCCAAGCCGGCGGGTGACGCAACGGGAAAGGGCGGCGGGTGACGCCGAAGTGAGCGCAGCAGCGGATCGAGCCGGCGGGTGACGGAGAAGAGTGCGCCGGCGCGTCACGCTTTCTTTCTCGTCATTCGCCGCGAAAGCGGCGAATCCAGCCAGTACGTGTGACAACCCCCGACGGTGGAGGTCGTCTTCGCTGTCCGCTGGATCCACCGATCAGGTCGGCAGATGACGTGAAGACGCAGTGGACCCGCCGGTGGTGGGGCCGCCGCCGCGCCCGTGCCGACAACTTCCCATCGATCCTCGATCACGGGTGACTGGAAAAGGGCCCGGCCGGAGGGTTCCGACCGGGCCCCGGGATGCGTCCTGGCGGCCGCCCTGGGCCGCCCCGTGCCGTCCCCTCACGAGGCGTGCGCGAGGAAGGCGATCAGCAGCAGCGCGACGATGTTCGTGATCTTGATCATCGGGTTGACCGCCGGCCCCGCCGTGTCCTTGTAGGGATCGCCGACGGTATCCCCCGTGACCGCGGCCTTGTGGGCCTCCGAGCCCTTGCCGCCGAACTGGCCGTCCTCGATGAACTTCTTGGCGTTGTCCCAGGCGCCGCCGCCCGCGGTCATGGAGATCGCGACGAACAGCCCCGAGACGATCACGCCGAGCAGCAGCGCACCCAGCGCCGCGAAGGCCGCCTCGCGCCCGGCCACCAGCTCGATCACGAAGAACACGACGATCGGCGCCAGCACCGGCAGCAGGCTGGGGGCGATCATCTCGCGGATGGCGGCCCTGGTCAGAAGGTCCACGGCCCGGGCATAGTCGGGCTTCGCCCTGCCCTCCATGATGCCCGGATTCTCCCGGAACTGCCGGCGCACCTCCTCGACCACGGCACCACCGGCCCGGCCCACCGAGGTCATCGCCAGCGCGCCGAAGAGATAGGGCAGCAGCGCGCCGAGGAAGAGGCCCACCACCACATAGGGATTGGCGAGCGAAAAGTCGATCTGAAGCCCCGAGAAGAAGGTCTTCAGATCCGCGGTGTAGGCCGAGAACAGCACCAGCGCCGCCAATCCGGCCGAGGAGATCGCATAGCCCTTGGTCACCGCCTTGGTGGTGTTGCCGACGGCGTCCAGCGCATCCGTGCGGTTGCGGACATCGTCCGGCAGCTCGGCCATTTCGGCGATGCCGCCGGCGTTGTCGGTCACCGGCCCGTAGGCGTCCAGCGCCACGACCACGCCCGCCAGCGCCAGCATCGCCGTCGCCGCAAAGGCGATGCCGATGACGCCGGCCAGCATGTAGGTGACGATGATGCCGGCCGAGATGATGAGCACCGGGATCGCCGTCGATTCCAGCGAGATGGCGAGCCCCTGGATGATGTTGGTCGCATGGCCGGTGACGGAGGCGCGCGCGATGGTGCGCACCGGGCGGTAGTGCGTGCTGGTGTAGTATTCCGTCACCATGATGATGAGGCCGGTGATGGCCAGCCCCACGAGCACGCACCAGTAGAGATCCCAGCCGGTGAAGGTGATCCCGGCGGCGGTCAGCGTGAAGCTGCGCTCGAGATCGCCCAGCACCCAGCCCATGGCGAAGGGAATCGCGATCACCGAGAGCACGGCGGTGGCGATGAAGCCCTTGTAGAGCGCGCCCATGATGTTCTGCTTCGCGCCCAGCCGCACGAAGAAGGTGCCGATGACGGAGGCCGCGATGCAGATGCCGCCGATGAGAAGCGGCAGGACCATGAGTTCGCCGGCGTTCGCGCCGAAATACATGGCCGAAAGGACCATCGTGGCGCCCACGGTCACCACATAGGTCTCGAACAGGTCGGCGGCCATGCCCGCACAGTCGCCGACGTTGTCGCCGACATTGTCCGCGATCACCGCCGGATTGCGCGGGTCGTCCTCCGGGATGCCGGCCTCGACCTTGCCGACGAGATCGGCGCCGACATCGGCACCCTTGGTGAAGATGCCGCCGCCCAGACGCGCGAAGATCGAGATCAGCGAGCCGCCGAAGCCGAGCGCCACCAGCGCATCGATCACGTCCCGGTCGGCCGGCGCAAACCCCAGCCCCATGGTCAGAAAGGCATAGTAGCCGGCCACCGCCAGGAGGGCGAGGCCCGCCACCAGCATGCCGGTCACCGCACCCGCACGGAATGCGGTGGACAGGCCCTGCTGCAGCCCCTGGCGCGCCGCTTCGGCCGTGCGGACATTCGCGCGCACCGAGATCAGCATGCCGATGTAGCCGGCCGCACCCGAGAGCACCGCGCCGATCACGAAACCGAGCGCGGCCCAGAGCTTCAGGGTGAAGAAGAGGATCGCCGCCACCACGATTCCCACCAGCGCGATGGTGCGGTACTGGCGGTTGAGATAGGCGGAGGCCGCCTCCTGAATGTAGCCGGCGATCTGCTGCATGCGCTCGTTGCCGGCCGGCAGCGCCAGCACGGAGCGCGTGGCCCAGATGCCGTAGAGCACGGCCAGCAGGCCCGCCGCGATCCCGATCATCACTGCGGTCGTCGTCATCTGCCCTGTTTCCTCATCCGCTTTCACGACCCCTGCCGGCCACCCGCAGTTGCGGCGCCGGCGCGGTCCCGTTGCCGTTTCCTCCCGCCGGCCGCCGGGGTTTTCCGGCGGCACGCGGCGCGCGCGGACTTTAGGAATGCGCCTGCGCCTTGGCAAGAGCGCAAAGGAGCCATGCGAATCGATTCCGGAGCTCCGCACGGCGACCATCGCACCCGCCCGGGGGCGGCCGCCGCACGCGAGTCGCGCAGGAAAGCGTGAAAAAAGGCGCGTCGGGCGCCCTCCTCCTGCTCTCCCCTTGACCGCACGTCTGCCCCCAATTTGTGCAGCGCAACATGCAAGCGGGCAGCCGGCGCGCCGCTTTCCCGCGCAGGACGGGGAATAAGGGCCCGCGCGACGTACGGTCATGATACGGGCGGATTGCCCATTCCTGAACCATGTCCAGATTTCACATTACGTCATTGAAATGACGCATTTATCCTGTTCGGCTGAAGGTCTCATGAACAGCCGGCCGGACGGGAGAGAGCCGATGTGCAAGAGCAGCACCACACGGTTTGGCGGTGGGCGAGAAGAGGGACACGGGGCGCGCACGGCTGGCGCGCAATTCCGCGATGCGGCAACGGCCACGGCGCGCAGGGCGGCCGCGAGGCGCCGGCGGCCGGGATGCGGCGGGCGGCCGTTCCGTGGGGCTCTCGCCCTTGTGGCGGCTGCGCTGGCGGCCGTCCGCCCGGCACCGGCGGTGGGGCAAGAGGGGCCGGCGGTGAGCAGCAGCCTGTCCTGGGCGAGCGACTACCGTTTCCGCGGCCTGTCGCTCAACGGCAAGGACTTCGCGCTGCAGGCGGAGGTCGCGCTCGCCTGGGCCGGCTGGCATGTCTCCGGCTGGGCCTCCTCCCAGCGCGCGGTGGCGGGTGCGGATGTGGAGACCGACGTGACGGTCGGGCGCGGTTTTGCGGCGCTGGGACTCGACTGGGACCTGGGCGGCATCGTCTATCTGTTTCCGGGCGGCCGCGGGTCGGTGTATGGCGAGCTCTACGCCGCAGCCGGCTCATCTCGCGGCCCGCTTTCCTGGACCGGTCGGGTCCACTACGTGCCGCCGCAACCGAACAGCGGGGATCAGGACAACCTCTATCTGGCCGCCGACCTGAGCCTGACGCTTCCGGGCTTCGACACGGGCGCGCTGGAGCTCGGCTGGACCGGGCATGCCGGCTACGAGGACGGGGCTTTCGCCCGCGGCAAATGGGATGTGGAAACGGGATTTCTGGCACACTACCGCGCCTTCCTGTTCGGGGTTTCCTATGTCGCGACGGTGAATGGCGGACCGACTGGCGACGACGCGGTGCTGCTGCGCATCGGTGCCCGCTTCTAGCCCCCGCCGCGTCCCGGATGCGGCGGTTGCGCGGCGCGCGCGGCCGTCCTATGGACCGGCCGAGCCGGACGGACGGGGTCCGGACGGGCCAGGGATGGAGCGCCATGGCGGGCGACGATTCCAGCGGGCTGCTTGCCCTCATCAACGGCCACCTCAGACAGGTGCCCCATGTCGCCGAGATGGGCATCCATGTGGCCGCCATCGGCCGCGACTGGGCGGAGCTCGTGCTGCCCTACGACGAGCGCTTCGTCGCCTATGAGGAGACCGGCGTGCTCGCGGGCGGCGCCGTCTTCTCGCTCATCGACACCGCCGCCGGCATGGCCGTGTTCGCGCGGATGAGGCAGTTCGAGCCGATCGCAACCCTCGATCTCAGACTCGACTATCTGCGCCCCGCGACCGCCGGCGCGCCGCTCCTTGCGCGCATGGAATGCTACCGTCTCACCCGCTCGATCGCCTTCGTGCGCGGCAGCGCCGGGCATCCGGACGGCACGATCGTCGCCCACGCGGCCGGCACCTTCATGCGCGCCGCCCCCGCACCCGGCCGGGGCGCCGGGCCGCGCGCGGCCGAAGGAGAGCGCGGATGACGCCGGATCCCTTCCACAGGCTCGCGGCCGCCCTCGCGGATTCCGCCGGGGCGGCGGGTGGACGGCTTGAAGCCCCTCTCGACAGCTTCCCCTACGGCCGGCAGATGGGGCTCGTCGCCGAGCTCGAGCCGGCGCACGCCGACGAGATCGTGATCCGCGCGCCCTTCCGGCCCGGCTTCATCGGGGCGCCCGGGCGGTTTCACGGCGGCGTCGTGGGCGCGGTGCTCGAGATCGCCGGCATGAGCGCCTGGATCTGGCGGGCGGGACGGCGCGACGGCCGCTTTCCCGCCGCGCTTCCCAAACCCATCACGCTGACCGTGGACTATCTGCGCCCGGCGGGCGAGCGGGACCTGCTCGCAACCGCGCGGCTGATGCGCTGGGGCCGGCGCGTCGTGGTCGCCGCCGCCGAGGCCTGGCAGGACGACCGCAGCCGGCCCGTCGCCAGCGCCGTCATCCACTTCCTGCTGCCGCAGGCCGGGTGCGGCTGAGACGCGCGTGTCTTCCGCGGCCCGAGGGGACGCGGTGCCGGATGCCGAGCGGCTAATCCTCCTTGTGCATGCAGGCGGCCTCGTCCTTGCGCATGGTGAAGCTGCCGTCCGCACGCCGGTAGTGGATGGCCTGAACCACCATCTTCGTCGGCGACCACAGCCGGTAGCGCTGGCACCCCTGTTCGTCCGGCCCGCCGATGGGCACGGCATAGACCTCCTCGCCGATCGGGATCGCGCCCGGCGGCGGCGCCTTCGCCTCCTCGCCGCGGCCGTTCTCGTGCATGGTCCGGTCTCCTCCGCTCCCGGGCGGGGCCTGCCCGCCCGGCGGGCTGCAGCCCGCAAGCAGCAGCAGCGCCGCCATTCCCGCAAGATGCCGCATGATCGCCTCCTTCACCGACCGGGCTCTCATCAGTAGCGCAGCCCCAGTCTCATGCCGCCTTCCATGCCCCAGCCGGCGCGCGCCACATGGCCGGGATGGGCGAGCGCCCGGAATCCCAGATCGAGCCTGAGGCCGCGGCCGAGCGGAAGACCATAGGCGAGCTCCAGATCCCGCTCGCGCCGCGCGGGGGCCAGCCGCACGGAGCGGTCGGTGAACAGGAAGCGGTCCGCCGCATAGTCGCGCCCCGTCGGCAGGCGGAACAGCGCCGCCCCGTGGCGCACCGCGAGGGGGGCGAGATAGCCGAGCCTGAGCTCGTCGCCCGGCGTCAGCAGATGGCGGCGCGCCAGCCCGCCGCCGTAGGAGGTGGCGACGAGCGCGCTCGCACCCGCGAGCAGCGGATTGTCCGCGGCCGCAAGCCGGCTGCGCACGACCGAGGCGGTCGCGAACAGCGCCCACTCGCGGGCGAGCGCCCAGCGCGCGGCCAGCCGGGCGCCCAGATGCCGGCCCGCACCCAGCGCCAGCGCGCCGGCGCCGCGCGCATCGAAGACGAGCCCCTCTTCGCGCACATGCGAGAAGCCCGCCGCCACCGCAAGCCGCCGGCCGACATGCGCAAGCGTGATCTCGCTGCGCTGGCGGCGCAGGCGATCCGCAGCCGCCGGCGTGCCGGGGACGGTGCCGTCCGCCTGCGCCAGCTCGGTGCCGACGGAAAGGCGCCAGCGCGCGCCGAGCGCAAGCCCCAGACGCAGCGCGACGCTTTCCTCCAGCGCGTCCTGAAGCGGCCCGCGCCAGGCCCGCGCGAACAGGCCCCGCGCGGCGGCCGGATCCGCCGGCAGATCGCTCACCTCCGCGAGCGCGATGTTGCGCGCGAGCGTGAAGGTGAGCCCGCCGGGAAGCGTGCCCTCCACCGCCATGAAGGGCCGCCGGTCAAGGACGCTCGTGCGCGCGAGGCCGCCGAGCCCCGCCGCCACCTCCGCGGCCGCCGGGACATGGGCGCCGAAGGTCAGCGCGAACCGCCCGGCCCGGCGGCGGATGAGCTCGGTGCGCCGGGCGAAGGGCATGGTGGCGGCGAGCGAGAAGGCAGGGCGCGCACGGGCCACGCCGGCGCCGAGATCGACCAGATAGCTGCGCCGGTAGCGGTCGATCATGATGACGCCGTCGAGCGCGCCGGCCGCGAGCGCATCGCCGAAGACCGAGCCGGGGTCGAAGAAGCTGCCCCTTGTTTCGACGCGCACGGAGGCGTCGGCGCTGGCCGGCACGGCGGTGGTCCCGATCGGCTGGACGGCCCGCTCCAGATTGAGCAGCCCGTGGCCGTAGATCTCGTCGACGCCGGGCGCCCCGAGATCGGTGGCGGTGGTGAGCAGGATGTCGACGACGTCGCGCGCGGTCAGATTGGGGAAGAGCTGGAACAGCAGCGCCACGGCGCCCGAGACATGCGGCGCGGCAAACGAGGTCCCATCCCCGATCGCGAGCTGGTCATCGATCCATGTGGAGCGCAGATCGACACCCGGCGCCACGAGAAAGATGTCCTTCAGGTCCCCGGCGCGGTTCGAAAAATCCGCGATCACGTCGTTCTGGTCCGTCGCGCCGACGACGATGGCGGTCCCCAGCACGACGCCGTCGGCGGCCACATGGGCGAAGCCGCTGGGATCGGGCTGCGATTCGTTGCCCGCGGCGATCACCGTGACGAGGCCGCTGTTCGCCGCGCTGCGCACGGCGTTCAGCACGGTAAATCCGAAGCCCTCGCCGCCCAGCGACATGTTGATGACCTTCGCGCCCTTGGCGATGGCGTCGTTGATGCCGGCGGCGATCGCGGTGTCGGAGAACTTGCACTCGTCATCGCAGGAGCCGATCGAGTCCGCGCGCTCCATCAGGATCTTCGCGCGGAACGCCACCCCATGCATGCCCAGCCCGTTCTTTTCGGCGGCGATGATGCCGGAGACGAAGGTGCCGTGGCCGTCCGGATCGTTCGCCGGGTCGCATCCGTCCCCGTGCGCACGACGTCGCGGCTGCGCGGATCGATGTTGTTCTTCAGATCGATGTGGTCGAGGTCGACCCCGGTGTCGATCACGCCGACGATGATGCCCGCGCCCGTCGCCCCCGCCTCGTAGGCCGCGATCGCCTTGATGTTGTCGAGCCCCGTGGAGGCGCGGAACTCCGCCGTGTCGAAATTCTCCGTCGGCGGTGGGGGCGGTGGCGGCGGTGGCGGCGGAGGAGGAGGCGGCGGTGGCGGCGGAGAACTGGGGGCCGGCGGCGTGCCGCCCCCGCCGCCGCAGCCCGCAAGCGGCAGCGCCGCCATCAGCGCCACCGCCGCAAAGAGAATACGCACAAGGCCAAAAAGTCTCATGATCTCGCGCCTTTCCCCTCCCCGTCCGGTCCCGCGCCCGTCAACGATCGTGATTCTAGCGCCATCGCGCCCATGCTGCTAGCCTTCGCGCCGCGGCCGCAAGGAGGAGAGAGCGCGATGAGCGGGATGCTGCGGGCAGGGCGCGGGAAACGCGACGGAAAGACGGCGTCGGCAGGCCGAAGGCGGGGGCTCGCCCGCCTGCTGCGGCTCGGGTTCATGATGCTGGCGGGAGCAGGGATGATGATCACGGCGACGACGGCGCAGGCGGGGCCCGACAAGACCGGCGGCGGCGACCGCATCGTCGGCCTGCCGTTTGCGACCCGCGCCCCGGTGCTGGGCACCCACGGCATGGCGGCGACCAGCCATCCGCTGGCCTCCCAGATCGCCATCGACATCCTGAAGAAGGGCGGCAGCGCGGTGGACGCGGCGATCGCGGCCGATGCGGCGCTGGGCCTGATGGAGCCGGTGGGTGCGGGCATCGGCGGCGATCTGTTCGCGATCGTCTGGGACCCGAAGACGGAGCGGCTCTACGGCCTCAACGCCTCGGGCCGCGCACCGCTCGGCCAGACGCTGGACGAGCTGAAGGCGAAGCTGCCGGCGGGCGCGAAGGAGATTCCGAACTGGGGGTCGCTGTCGGTCTCGGTGCCGGGCGCGGTCGACGGCTGGTTCGAGCTGCACGAACGCTTCGGCCGGCTGCCGATGGCGGAGATCCTGGCTCCCACCATCGCCTATGCGCGCGAGGGTTTCCCCGTCACCCAGCTCATCGCCTACTACTGGCAGCTCAACATGGCCGGCTTCGAGCTGCTGCACCGGCAGGGCGTCATCGAGGAGATCGACAACGCCCGCCGCACCTATCTGATCGACGGCCATGCGCCGAAGGAGGGCGAGATCTTCCGCAATCCGGATCTCGCCGCCACGCTGGAGAAGATCGCCGCCGGCGGGCGCGACGTCTTCTACCGGGGCGAGATCGCCCGCAGGATCGACGCCTACATGAAGCGGATCGGCGGGCCCTTGCGCTACGAGGATCTCGCCGCGCATGAGAGCGAGTGGGTCGAGCCCGTCTCGATCAACTACCGCGGCTACGACATCTGGGAGCTGCCGCCCAACGGTCAGGGGATCGCGGCGCTTCAGATTCTGAACATCGTCGAGGGCTTCGATCTGAAGAAGATGGGCTGGAATACGGCCGACTACTGGCATGTGATGGTGGAGGCGAAGAAGCTCGCCTATGAGGACCGGGCGCGCTTCTACGCCGATCCCGCCTTCTATGACGTGCCGCTGAAACGCCTGCTGTCGAAGGAGTATGCGGCCGAGCGCCGCAGGCTCATCCGCATGGACCGCGCCGCGCCCAGCTATCCGCCCGGCGACGTGGAGGCGAAGCTCGAGAAGGGCGACACCGTCTATCTGACGGTCGCGGACAAGGACGGGATGATGGTCTCGCTCATCCAGTCCAACTACCGCGGCATGGGTTCGGGGCTGGTGCCGGACGGGCTCGGCTTCATGCTGCAGGACCGCGGCGCGCTGTTCTCGCTCGATCCCGATCATCCCAACGCCTATGCGCCCGGCAAGCGGCCGTTTCATACCATCATCCCCGCCTTCATGACGAAGGACGGCCGCCCGCTCATGAGCTTCGGGGTGATGGGCGGCGCGATGCAGCCGCAGGGGCACGCCCAGATCGTCGTCAACATCGTCGACTTCGGCATGAACGTGCAGGAGGCCGGCGATGCCGCGCGCTTCAACCACACGGGCTCCACCCAGCCCTTCATCGTCGGCAGCACGATGACGGACGGCGGGCTGCTGCAGCTCGAATCCGGCGTGCCGCCCGAGGTGGTGGCGGAGCTCGAGCGCCGCGGCCACAGGGTCGAGATCACGAAGGGCCCCTTCGGCGGCTACCAGGCGATCTGGCGGGATCCGAAGACCGGCGTCTACTGGGGCGCCTCCGAGATGCGCAAGGACGGCGAGGCGATCGGGTATTGACCGGCCGGCCCGCGCCCGGCAGACCCCTCTCCACTGTCGGGAAGACCCGCCACGAGGGGGCAGCGGAGAGGAAAGAACGGCGCGCCGGGTCGGCCGCGCAGAGCAGGCGCGGCGGCCCCAGCTTCCGCGGGTCGCCATCGCGGCGGCGAGGGGGCCGCCGCTCCATCTGATACGAAATTTCTGGCGGATTCAGCCGATTTTGTAGCGCAAATTTGATCTGGATCAAATCCGCCCCGCGCGGAATCTGCCAGGCGCATTTTTGGCCGGCGCGAAGACGCGAATGACGCCGCAGCATGTGTCGATGGGGTGCCCATCGCATCGGCTGAAGCGCCAAGCGCCTTTCACCGGCATGTGGGATCTCTCCTCTTTCCGCACGCACGACTCGTCACTCGGGCGGTCCGGTTCCGGACCGCCCCTTTCTTTCGGCGCCGGGGGAGCGGGCGCCTCGGGCGCTGCGGCACGCTTTGTGCTACAATCCGGATGCGTGCGAATCGGAGACCGGGCGAAGGGATCGGCGAATGGGCGTCCGCAGGTGGTCGAGCCGGATCATGCGTGCCCCCGGGCCGGGGCTTGTCATCGCGCTGGCGATGCTGTTTGCGGCCGCGGCGAGGGCTCAGCAGCAGCCTCCCGCTCCCGAGACCGCACCCGAGGCCGCGCCCGAGGCCGCACCGGCCGCCGCCGAGCCGCCGCGCTGCGATGCGGCCCATGAGGGAATCACCGCCTGCTTTGCCAATGTGCTGTGTATCTGCCGCTTTCATCCCGGTGACGCGGCGCGCAAGCTGCCCGACCGCTTCGCCTGGGATTGCGGCATCACGCGCCCGCAATGCGCGCTGCCGCCGGCCGATCTGACGCCGGTCGATCCTTACGCGGTGCCGCCGGTGATCGTGGATGTCGACCACCCGCACCCCGACGAGGCCGATAAGCGCGACGGCGGATCCGCCCCGCCCCGGTCCTGAAGCCCGTTCGCCGGTTCAGTGCAGCCGATACTCGCGGTCGGCGAATCGCAGCTCCGCCGGCTTTACCAGCGCGGTGGAGGCGACCGTGACCGAGTGCAGCCGCGCCTCGATGTTCTCTTCCCAGAACTTCAGGAAGCGCCGCAGCACCGGAAACTCGGGCACCAGATCCTGGAACTGCCACACGAAACTCTGCAGCAGATCCGGGTGATCCGGCATGTGATAGAGGATCTCGGCCGTCGCGAGCCGGTAGCCCATGAGCTGCCGGGCGAAATCGGACTCCGGCAGCCGGGGCAGGAAGTCCTCGACACTCAGGCGTCTCGGCATCTCGCACACTCCTCGTTCCCGTTGCGGCTCCGGCCGGGCCCTGTGGCCCTGCGCGCATCGCCCCATTTCGCGATGTCGCGCGTCCCGGAGGCCTGCATCCCGGATCATGGCAGACTTCCGTCCACGGACGCAATATTATTGTGATGCTGATTAAAAAATCGTTATTTTATTAGCAGCGCTCTCCGGCGGCGAGTGCCAGAGGGCGGCCCGCGCCGGCGGACGGCCGGTTGCCGGATGCGACGATCGGGTTGAGGCCGGCCGGGTGCTGCGGCGTCAGCCGCGCGCGGCGCATGTCTCGCGCACCCAGGCCCCCGCCTCGTCCAGGGTCTCGGCCGCCGCGGGGATCAGGGCACCCATGTTGAGAAAGCCGTGAATCAGTCCCGGCCGGTCCGCTAGGCGCACCGGCACGCCGGCAGCCGCGAGCCGGCGCGCGTAGGCCTGGCCCTCGCTCCAGAGCGGGTCGAAGCCGGCCGTGAGCACATAGGCAGGCGGCAGCCCGCGGTGGTCCGGCGCCCTGAGCGGCGAGGCGCGCCAGTCCGCCCTTTGGGCGGCGTCCGGCGCATACTTGTCGACGAACCAGAGCATGGTGGCCTGCTCGAGGAAATAGCCTTCCGCGAATCGCCGCCGCGACTCGTATTCGCCCACCATGTCGACCGCCGGATAGAAGAGCAGCTGGCCGGCGAGGTCGGGCAGCGCCGCATCGTCCCGCGCCGCCAGCGCCGCGACCGCGGCGAGATTGCCGCCCGCCGAATCGCCGGCGACCAAGATCGACCCCGGATCCGCGCCGAGCCCGGCTGCGGCGTCCTTCGCCCAGGCGAGCGCCGCCAGCGCATCCTCGACCGCAGCCGGGAAGGGATGCTCGGGCGCCAGGCGGTAGTCGACGGAGGCGACCACCGCATCCGCGGCCCTGGCCAGCCGCCGGCAGACGCCGTCATGGGTTTCGATCGAACCGATCACCCAGCCGCCGCCGTGGTAGAAGAGGATGAGCGGCGCATCCGCCATCCCCGCGCGCGGCCGGTAGATGCGGACCCGCCGGTCCCCGGCCGGGCCGGTGAAGCTGCGGTCCTCGACGCGCGCCATCTCGGCCTTGGGCATGTCGAGCTGGGGCGCCATGGCCTCGAAGACCGCGCGGGCCTGGTCCACCGGCAGCTCGTGAACCTTCGGCGCGCCCGCCTGCTGCAGGAAGCCGAGCACGCGCTCGGCGGCCTCGTCCAGGGTCTGGCCATCGGCCGGCATGGAACCTTCTCCCCTCTCCAGCATCCTGTGGCGTGCAGTCTGGCGTCCGGCGCGTGCCGGTCTCATCTCCCCGATCCGGCAGGCCCCCACCGCACGAGCCAGCCGAGCTGCAGCAGGCCGCGCAGGAGCAGGAACAGCCCCAGCGCGAGCCACAGGCCGCGCGCGCCGTCCGGCGCCACGAAAAGCGCGAGCGCGAGCCCGTAGCCCGCAAAGGCCAGCGCCATCGTCACGAACATCGCGCGTGCCGCGGCAAGGCCGATGAAGACCCCGTCCATGTGGTAGGACAGGAAGCCCGCAAGCGGCAGCAGCACGACCACGGGCTTCACATGCGCCGTGATCGCCAGAACCGCGGGATCGTCGGTGAAAAGGGCGAAGATCGCATCGGCGGCCAGCGACCAGACGAGCGCATAGCCCGCCGCCATGACCGCGGACCACAGGCCCGTCACCGCCACCCGCGCAAGGATCTGCGTCCGCGCGCCGCGCCCGGCCGCCTCGCCGACGAGCGCCTCGGCGGCATAGGCCAGCCCGTCGAGGCCGAAGGAGGTCAGCATCAGCAGATTGATGGCGACCTGATTGGCGGCCAGCGTCATGGTGCCGAGCTCGGCGCTCTCGCGCCAGAACAGGCCGAAGGCGGCGAGGAGCAGCAGGGTGCGCAGAAAGATGAAGCCGTTGATCCGCGCCACATGCAGCAGCTCACGGGGCGCAAGGCGGCGCGCGGCCGCCAGCAGGCGCGCCGCGTCAAGACCAGGCCGACCGCGGACATGCGCGCCGACCAGAAGACCGGCGAGCAGGACGGCGAGGATCTCGGCCGCGAGCGAACCCCAGGCCGCACCCGCGATGCCCATCCCGAGGCCCACCACCAGCAGGGCGGTGAGCAGCGCATTGACGGCGTTGAGGGCGACCTCGACGATCATCGCGCTTCGCGCCGCCTGCAGGCCGATGAGGGTGCCGACGAGGGCAAGCCGCGCAAGAATCGCCGGCGCGCCCCAGACGCGGATCCGCCAGTAGACGGCGGCGGTCTCGCGCACGTCCGCCTTCAGCGCCAGCAGGTCCGCGAGCGCGGCGAAAAGCGCGGGCGCGGACACGAGCACCAGGGCCGCCACCGCCAGGCCGACGAGGAGTGCGGCCGCAAGATGCCGGGCGATCGCGTCGTGATCCGCGCGCCCATGAGCCTGGGCGACGAGCCCGGTGGTTCCCATCCTCAGGAAACCGAAGGACCAGTAGAGGACGTGGAAGGCGTAGCTGCCCGCCGCGATCGCGGCCAGATACAGGGGGTCTCCCAGCCGCCCCATCGCCCAGCTGTCGACGACGCCGACGAGAGGCCCGGCGACATTGGCGATGATCGACGGCAGGGCGATCGCCCAGGTCAGCCGGTGGAGCCTCGCATCGGAGAGCCCCGCGATCGCGGCGCGCAGCGGCGGCGCGCCCGTTGCCGCGGCCGTGCGGACTGGCGGCTCGGCCGGGCCGCCGGCGCTCACAGGCGCGCGTCCACCACCTCGCGCGGCCAGGCGGACTTGATGTCGTAGACCACGCCGCCCTCGCGCACGAGCGCGCGGATGTCGGCCGCGGCCATCCGCCGGAATTCGTCATGGGCCACGGCGAGCACCACGGCGTCATAGCCCCGCCCCGGCGCGTCGGCGAGCACGATCCCGTATTCCGCGCGCGCCTCCTCCGCGTCCACCCGGGGGTCATGGACGGTGACCTCGGCGCCGAACTCCTCGAGCTCGCGCACGAGATCGATCACCTTCGTGTTGCGCAGGTCGGGGCAGTTCTCCTTGAACGCGAGCCCCAGCACCAGCACCCGTGCGCCGGCGGCGAGGATCCGCTTGCGGTTCATCAGCTTGACGACCTCCCCGGCGACATAGCGACCCATGCCGTCGTTGATCCGCCGGCCGGCGAGGATGATTTCGGGATGATGCCCGACCTCCTGCGCCTTGTGGGTGAGGTAGTAGGGATCCACGCCGATGCAGTGACCGCCGACGAGCCCGGGGCGGAAGGGCAGGAAGTTCCACTTCGTGCCCGCGGCCTCGAGCACGTCGGTGGTATCCAGTCCCAGGCGATGGAACAGCATCGCAAGCTCGTTGACGAGCGCGATGTTGAGGTCGCGCTGGGTGTTCTCGATCACCTTCGCGGCCTCGGCCACCCGGATCGAGGGTGCGCGATGGGTGCCGGCCCGCACCACGGTGCGGTAGAGCGCGTCGACGAAGGCCGCCGCCTCCGGTGTGGAGCCCGAGGTGATCTTGACGATGGTCTCCAGGCGATGCGCGCGGTCGCCGGGATTGATGCGCTCGGGGCTGTAGCCGACGAAGAAGTCGCGGTTGAAGGCGAGCCCCGACACCTCCTCCAGCACCGGCACGCAGATCTCTTCGGTCGCCCCGGGATAGACGGTGGACTCGTAGATCACCACATCGCCCGGCTTGAGCGCCCCGCCCACCGTGCGGCTCGCCGCGACGAGCGGGCCGAAGTCCGGCCGCTTGTGGGTGTCGACCGGGGTCGGCACGGCGACCACGAAGACGTTGCGGTCGGCAAGCGCGGCCGGATCGTCGCAGAAGGCGAGGCGGCGGGCGGCCGCCAGCTCCTTGGCCGTCACCTCGCGGGTCGCGTCGATGCCGCGTTTGAGCGCCGCGATCCGCGCCGCGCTCACATCGAAGCCGAGCGTGTCGAGATGGCGGCCGAAGGCGACCGCCAGCGGCAGCCCGACATAGCCGAGGCCGATCACCGCCAGCCGCACGTCTTCAGGATCGAACTCGCCTATCACACCCGATTACCTCCAATCACGAGCGTGCGGCCGAGCTCCCGGCCGCAGCATCCGGCACGAAAACGGCGATGGCCGTCACCCGGCCGACGTCGCCTCGTCCTCGTCCACGAGCAGCCGCGTCCGGTGCGCCCAGTAGAGGCAGAACAGCCAGCCCACCGGCGTCCAGCCCGCGACCGCATTGGTGAACACGAACAGCCCGGCCTGCGGATGGCGCCGCTGGATCGCGATCAGCGTCGGCAGGAACACGACGATCGCGACCACGGTGGCATGAAGCATCTGCTGCCAGGGCTCGTCGGGCACGCCATAGCCGGCAAGCGAGATGATCTGCAAGACGAGCGTCTGCGCGCCCGAGACATTGAAGAAGATGGCAAGCAGCGCGATCGGCGCCACATAGGCGATCTGGCGGCGGTAGAGGCGGAAGAGGCGCTCGCTCAGATGCGGCAGCTCTTCCCGCAGGTTCTTCTCCGCCATCATCCAGCCGACGAACAGCGCGATCAGCAGCCCGCCCACCGGCATCAGGACGTTGTTGGTCAGAAAGTCCAGATTGTCGAGAAAGGTGCCGCGCCAGAAGGTCACGTCGGCGAGGCCGTTGAAGGAGAGCACCGAGAGAATTCCGAGCGCGAAGGCGCCGCCGCCGCCGATGAGGGCGCCCTTTGCGCGCGAGATTCCGCGATGCTCCTCCAGCCAGGACACGAGCGGCTCGAGAAGCGAGATCGAGGAGGTGAGCGCCGCGATCGCGAGCAGCAGGAAGAAGGCGCCGCCCACCAGCAGGCCGCCGGGCATCTGCGAAAAGGCGATCGGAAGCGTCACGAATACGAGGCCCATGCCCTGCGCGGGGTCGAGGTGGTAGGCGAACACGATGGGGAAGATCGCAAGCCCCGCCAGCAGGGCGACGGCCGTATCCGCGCCGGCCACGATCAGCGCCGAGCGCGGCAGCGAGATCTCGCGCGGCACATAGGCGCCGTAGACCATCATCGAGCCGAGTGCCAGCGACAGCGAAAAGAAGGCCTGGCCCAGCGCCCCGAGCACGGCATCGAGCGTAAGCTTCGAGAAGTCCGGCCTGAACAGGAAGGCGAGCGCCCGCCCCGCATCTCCGACCGCGAGCGCGTAGACGACGAGAAAGGCGAGCAGAGCGAACAGCGCGGGCATCAGCCATTTCGCCGCCTGCTCGATGCCGCCGGTGATCCCGCGGGCGACCACGAAGACGGTCAGCAGCATGAAGACCGCATGCCAGCCGAGCAGCGCCCAGAAGTCGCCGACGAAGGCGGCGAAGAGATGCTGGGAGGCGTCACCTGAAGGCACGGCCGCCGCCTCGCCTGAGAGGCTCTTGACCATGTAGGCGACGGTCATGCCGGCGATGACCGAATAGTAGCTCAGCACGAAGAAGCCGCCGATCGTGCCCATCCAGCCGATGATCGACCAGCGCGGGCTGCGTCCCTCCATCTCGGCCACGCGCCGCACGGCGTTCGGCGGGCTCATCCGCCCGCGCCGGCCGAGCGTCCATTCCGCGATCATCACCGGCACGCCGATGCCGAAGACGAAGAGCAGGTAGACGATGACGAAGGCGGCACCGCCGCCCTCGCCGGCCTGATAGGGAAAGCGCCACACGTTCCCGAGGCCGACGGCGCTTCCCACGGCCGCGAGAATGAACCCGAGCCGCGACGACCAGTTCTCGTGCTGTCCTTCGGCGATGACCGCCATGGCTGTCCTCCCCTTCATCCGCTCCCGCAGGACGTCTCCTCCCCGGCGCGCACGCCCCGTCGCGGCGCGCGCCGGTCAGCGCGGATTAGAGCACAAGGACGACCCTTGGCAAGGCGGGCGAGGCGTCAGCGCTGCGGCGCAGGGAGTTGGGACACGTGGCGAAAGAAGACGTGGAATGGTGGGCGCGGCAAGATTCGAACTTGCGACCCCTGCGGTGTGAACACAGTGCTCTACCCCTGAGCTACGCGCCCGTCGAGAAAGCGGCGCATGCCCCGCCGCACGAATGCCGCCACGGGCCTTCACCGCATGCCCGGGGGTTGCCCCGGCGGCGCCCCGGCTTATAGCGGGAGAGCGGGGGCGAGGCAACGGCTTTTGTGGCGGTCGCCGGCGCATGCGCGACCGACGGGAGAAGGAGACCGGATGGAGCTCGGGGCGACGCTTGCGCTGCTCGTTGCCGCCCTCGGCGCGGCCGCCTTGCTGTCCTGGCGCATGCGCCGGCCGGCGCGCCGGCACCGCGTGCCCCTTGTCGCGCCGGAGCTGTGGCTTTTTCTCGCCGTGCTCGTCGCGCTGCTCGCGCTCGCGCATGCGCTGCATCTCATGGGCCTGCGCGGGGCGGATGCGGGCTGGCTGCGGTGAGCCCGGCGCCGGGCGTCACTCCGCGTCCCCGGGCAGGCCCGAAAACCGCAGGGCGCGGTGCTCGAGCACCCGGAACCCCAGATCGCGGTAGAGCAGCGCGCAGACGAGCCAGGGAAAGATGCGGCGCCGGCCGTGGCGCCCGCGCACGATGTAGAAGCCGTCGGGATGCCGGTAGACATTGGGCAGCACCTCGCGGGCCTGCAGCATCAGCCGGTTCTTCGTCGCCGAATCCATGGGCGGCAGCGGCTGCGCGCGCCGGATGACGAGGACCGCGGCGACCACCGCGGCGACGAACAGGACGAGCAGCAGGATGTTGAGGGCCGCCCCGAGCAGCAGGACGGGCGCGGGCTCGCCGGCCGTGCGCTCCTCGCGTTCGGCGGGCGGAGCGGAGAAGATGCCGGCCGAGGGCGGGTGGTCGAAGCTGACGATCTCGCCGTCGGCCGCCGAGAACGCGCCGACGAGCCCGTCGCCGCCCACGACCGTGAGCTCAAGGCCCTCGCCGCGGGTGATCCGCACGCCGTAGAGCGGCATGCCGGGGCATTTGGCCTTGAACAGCAGCCGGCTGTCCGTCCGTTCCACGATCTGATAGTCGGACACCCAGGCGCAGCTGTTGCCCGCGCCGCGGATCGCCTGCTGCAGCAGGCGGGCGATCGCCTGCCGGTCGCGGGACTGGCCGGCGGCCTGCCACAGCGCCGCGGCGGTGACCTCCTTGAGGCCGTCATCGGCCTGCGCCTCGACCGCCTGGCGGGGAACGGACAGGAGAAGCACAGCGAGCGCGGCGACGCCCGCCATGCGCATCACACCCATCCTGCGCCGGCGCAAGCCTTTCCGCCCCCGCCGCAGAACCACCGCAAGCCCACCGGCCGGCAACGCCTCGTCCTTCCTTCCGCAGGCCATCGCGCGCCCCTCCCGCCCGCCGGGCTCCCGCGACCATCTGCTTGACAGAACGCCGAAAGCAACGCAAGTCCTTGACCGCGCGACGTCCCGGCCGCGAGCGGCCCGGGGCCGGGCAGGGAGGAGATCGGCTTTGAGGACGCGCCCATGACGGGAAGGGAGTTCGCGCCCGGGATTTACGTCGCTCCCCAGATCGCGCTCGAGATGCTTCCGGCGCTGAGAGAAGCCGGAGTTACCCTTCTCGTGTGCAACCGCCCGGACGGCGAGGACCGCGGCCAGCCGAGCGCCGCCCGGACGGCCGCCGCCGCGGCCGCGGCGGGGATCGCCTTCCTTCATCTGCCGGTCGCGGCGCTTCATGACATCACGCGGCGCCAGCAGCTCGAGGAGCTTGCCCGGGCGCTGGCGGCCAACAGCGGTCACGCCCTCGCCTACTGCCGCAGCGGCGCGCGCTCGGCGGCGCTGCTGGCCGCCAGGGAGGTCGCCATCGACGGCGAGCCGGTGGAACGGGCGCTCGCGCGGGTGAAGGCGGCGGGCTACGACATGCCGGCGCTCAAACCCCTGTTGCAGACGCTCGCCGCCAAGGCCGGCTGCGCGCGCGACTGAGGCGCAGGGCGGGCGGGCGGGCCGTCCTGCGCGCGGGCGGCCGCCAGCATCCTGGACGATGCCATGTGGGAGACGATCTGGACCGGCCTGCTTGCGCCTCTTGCGATCCTGCTGTCGCCCCTGCTGTCGCTTGCCGCCAGCGTCCACATCCTCCTCAACAAGGAGGACGTGCGCGCCGCGATCGGCTGGATCGGCATGGTCTGGCTGGTGCCCTACGGCGGCGTCGTGCTCTACTTCCTGCTCGGCATCAACCGCGTGGAGCGCCGGGCCCGGCGCCGCGTCCGCGCAAAGGAGGAGACGAGGCCGGTTCCGGAGGAAGCCCGGGACGGGCCGCCCGTCGCCCGCGATCTCGTGCCCCTCGCCCGGCTCGGGGCGGCGCTGACGGGCAATCCCCTGCTGGCGCTTTCCGCCTGCATGCCGCTCGAGGAGGGCGACGAGGCCTATCCCGCGATGCTGGAGGCCATCGACCGGGCGGCACGCCGCGTCTGGCTTCAGAGCTACATCTTCGACTGGGACGATGTCGGCGCCCTGTTCGCCGAGCATCTGCTGCTCGCCCATCGCCGCGGCGTCGACGTCCGCATCCTGCTGGACGGCGCCGGCGCCCTCGGCACCCCGCGCCGGCTGCGGCGGCTGGGGCTTCCCGTCGCGGTCTTCCATCCCTTGAGCCCGCGGCATCCGGCGATCTTCAACCTGCGCTGCCACAGGAAGCTCGTGATCGCGGACGAGACCGCCTTCCTCGGCAGCATGAACATCTCCGCCCGGCACCTGTCCGACCGGCCGCATCACCCCAAGCGCTCGCGCGACGTCATGTTCCGGCTGGAGGGCGGGATCGTCCCGGGGCTCGCGCAGGTCTTCGCCCAGGACTGGAGCTGGCAGACGGGGACCGACATCCCCGCCGAACTCGTCGCGCCCGGGCAGGCGGCCCCGCGGGCCGGCGGCCCCGAAGGTGGCGGCGTCGGCCTTGCGCGCGTGGTGCCCGACGGCCCGGACGGCCGGCAGCCGCGGCTGGCCTGGATGTTCGACGCCGCGATCTCGGCCGCCCGGCGCTCGGTCGCGATTCTCACGCCCTATTTCGTGCCGGACCGCGACCTCCTCTCGAGCCTGGGCCAGGCGGCGCTCAAGGGCGTGGAGGTGGACATCCTTCTTCCCGAACGCAGCAACCAGCCGCTCGTCGATCTCGCCTCGCGGGCGCTGTGGCCGGAGCTTCTCGCGCTCGGCTGCCGCATCCATCTCACCCCGCGGCCGATGGATCACAGCAAGCTCATGGTGGTGGACGGCCGCTGGGCCATGATCGGATCGAGCAACTGGGACGTGCGCAGCTTCCGCCTCAACTTCGAACTCAATCTGGAGCTCTACGGCCGCGCGGCTGTGGGGACGGTGGCGCGCTGCATCGCCCGGCACGCCCGCCATGCCCGGACCCTTCCGCAGGACTGGGGACGGCGCCTGCCGGTCGCGCGCCGGCTCGCCCATCGTGCCGCCTGGCTGCTCACGCCCTATCTGTGAGCGGCGAGCAGATCCGCCAGAATCTCCGCCGCGCGCCGGACCTCGTCATAGGTGAGGATGAGCGGGGAGAATCCGAAGCGCATCACGTCGGGCGGCCGGAAGTCCCCGATCACGCCGCGCGCGGCAAGCTCACCCATCAGCCGGCGCGCCTCGGCCTGGCGCAGCGACACCTGGGCGCCGCGGCCCGCCTCGTCCCGCGGCGAGAGCAGCGCCCCGCCCAGCGGACCGCGGCGGGCCTCGAGGGTCGCGAGGAAGAGGCTGCCGAGCCGGCGCGCCTTGGCGGCGAGTGCGGCGACGTCGAGCTCCGCGAAATTCTCCAGCGCCACGGAGAGCGCCTGCAGCCCCAGAACCGGCGGCGTCCCGCAGGCGAAGCGGCGTATGCCCGCGGCCGGCACGAACTCCGGCGCGAAGGCGAAGGGGTCGCAATGCGCCATCCAGCCGGGGATCGGCGAGCGGGCGACCGCAAGCAGATCCGGCCTCACCGAGATGAAGGCCGGCGCGCCCGGCCCGCCGTTCAGAAACTTGTAGCCGCAGCCGACGGCCAGATCCGCACCGCTTGCCGCAAGCTCGACCGGCAGGACCCCCGCCGAATGCGACAGATCCACGAGCACCCGCGCGCCGGCCGCGTGGGCCGCCGCGGTGAGCGCCTTCAGATCCCGGACCTCGGCGGTGCGGTAGTCGACATGGCTGAAGGCGACGAGCGCGGTGTCCTCGTCGATGGCGGCGGCGAGGCGGGCCGCCGGCACGGCCTCGAGCTTCATCCCGGCCTCGGCCGCGGCGGCCGCCAGAATATAGCGGTCGGTCGGAAAATCCGCCTCGTCGATCAGCACCCTGCACCGACCGGCGGCGAGTTCGAGCGCCGCGCGCGCCGCCTTGTAGAGATTGACGGAAGTGGAATCGGCGACGATGGTGGCCCCCGGCGGGGCGCCGATGAGCCGGCCGATCGCATCGCCCAGCCGCTCGGGCAGCGCCATCCAGCCCTCGTACCAGCCGCGGATGAGCCGCCCGCCCCATTCCGCGCGCACGAAGGCGGCGAGCCGCTCGGCCGTCCCGGCCGCGGGCGGACCCAGCGAGTTGCCGTCGAGATAGATGACGCCGTCGGGGATGACGAAGCGGTTCCTGAACCCGGCGAGGGGGTCGGCCGCATCCATCGCGCGCACCGCCTCCTGGTCGAGGCCCGGCGGCAGGGGCGGCGCGCCATCCTCCTTGCCGGCGCCGGGCGCGTCCATCATCGCCGCTCCGTCACCAGCACCGCCGCGCCCTGAAGCCGCCCGGCCCTGAGATCCGCGAGCGCCTCGTTCGCCGCCTCCAGCGGATAGACCTTCACATGGGTCTCAAGCTCGAGGCCCCGGGCGCGGGCAAGAAAGGCGTCGGCGTCCGCGCGGGTGAGGTTCGCGACGCTCATGATCGCCCGCTCGCCCCACAGCTCCCGGTAGGCGAAGCCCGGGATGTCGCTCATGTGGATGCCGCCGCAGATGACCCGCCCGCCCGGGCGCACGGCCTTGAGCGCCGCGGGCACCAGCGCGCCGACGGGCGCGAAGATGAGCGCGGCATCGAGCGGCTCGGGCGGCAGGGCCGTCGAATCCCCGGCCCAGACCGCCCCGAGCCCGCGGGCGAATTCCTGCGCGGCCGCATCGCCCGGGCGCGTGAAGGCGAAGATCCGCCGGCCCTCCGCCACCATCACCTGGCACAGAATGTGGGCCGCCGCGCCGAAGCCGTAGATGCCGACGGCGAGCGCATCCCCCATCATCCGGTAGCTGCGGTAGCCGATCAGCCCCGCGCACATGAGCGGCGCCGCATGGGCGTCATCGAGCGCGAGCTCCAGGGGATACACGAAGCCCGCATCGGCCAGATGATACTCGGCATAGCCGCCGTGGCGGGTGTAGCCCGTGAACCGGGCCTTGTCGCACAGATTCTCCCGCCCCTGCCGGCAGTGGCGGCACAGCCCGCAGGTGGAGGCGAGCCAGCCGACGCCGACCCGGCTTCCCGGGGCGAGATGCGCAAGTCCGGCGGCCGCCGCTTCCCCGCCGACCGCCACCACGCGCCCGACGATCTCGTGGCCCGGGATCACGCCCGGCATCGGCTCGGGAAGCTCGCCGTCGACGAGATGCAGGTCCGTGCGGCAGACGCCGCAGGCCTCGACCCGGATCAGCACCTCGCGCGGACCGGGACGCGGCACCGGCACCCGCTCGAGCGTCAGCGGCCGGCCCGGCCCGGAGAAGACCATGGCCCGCATCTTCAGCGGAATGTCGCCGTCGCCGTCTGCGGCCATCCCTGGCTTCCCCATGATCTGCGGCCACCTGGCGGCTGGCCTTGCCGGCAGGCGGCATGCTAGCCGAAGGGGGACCGGTACGCCAAGGAGCCCGGCGATCGCCAGCCAAAGGAGATACCACCACCATGGCGAAGAGCGGCACCGCGACCATCCCCGAGCCGAAGCAGCCGCCGCTGCCCGAGACGGCGGACGGCCGCCCGCGCCGCGTCGGCATCGAGATCGAGTTCGGCGAGCTGCCGCTCGAGGAGGCGGCGCGCACCGTCACAGAGCTCTTCGGCGGCAGGGCGCGCGAGGAGGGGCCGAACGCCTGGGTGGTGGAGGAGACCCGCTTCGGGCGCTTCGCCGTCAAGCTCGACGCGATCTATCTGCACGCCAAGGCCGAGGACGAGCGCTGGAGGGAGATCGAGACCGAACTTCTCGGCAAGCTCGGCGAGCTGGCGAGCCATTTCGTGCCGGCGGAAATCGTCGGCCCGCCGATCGAAATCGCGGACATCCCGGCCTTCGACGACCTTCAGCTGGCCCTGGCGAAAAGGGGCGCGCGGGGCACGGGGGAGGCGCTCTATTACGCCTTCGCCATGCAGTTCAATCCGGAGGTGCCGGCCACCGACATCGCCGTCGTCCTGCGGCAGTTCCGCGCCTATCTCGTGATGGAGGACTGGCTGCGCCGCACGGCCGGGCGCGACATGCTGCGCCGGCTCTTCGCCTTCGCCAATCCCTTCCCGCGCTCCTACGCGCGCCTCGTCCTCGACCCGGACTACGCGCCGGACTGGCCCCAGTTCATGGAGGACTATCTTTCCGACAACGCCACCCGCAACCGCGGGCTCGATCTGCTGCCGCTGTTCGCCCATGTGGACGCCGCCCTGCTCGAGCGCCACGTCCGCGACGTGCGCGTGAAGGCGCGGCCGACCTATCACTACCGCGTCCCCGATTCGCGCATCGGCGAGAAGGGCTGGTCGATCACCGGCGAGTGGAACCGCTGGGTCATGGTGGAGGAGCTGGCGGAAGACGCCACGATGCTGGGCCGGCTCGCCCGCGCCTATCGCCGCTTTACCGGCAGCCGCGAGGAATGGGCGGATCTGGTGGAGGCGCTCCTGTGCGACTGAGGCGCCCGCGCCCGCTCGTGTGGATGACGGACGGTGCCGGCGGCACGCCGGTGGACTGGTGGCTGATCGCGCTCCTGCTCCGTTCGGCCGGAGCGCGGGCGGCGCGCGTGGTGCCGGGCGGCGGACGGCCGAAGGACGCCTTCGACGGCCTGCTGCTCGGCGGCGGCGACGACATCGACGTGCGCCTGTATGCCGGCCACCTCACCCCCACCGCCCGCATCGATCCCGCGCGCGATGCGCTCGAGCTTGCGCTCTTCGCCGAGGCCGCGCGCGACCGTCGCCCGGTGCTGGGCGTGTGCCGGGGCGCACAGATGATCAATGTCGCGCTGGGCGGCACGCTCCACACGGACCTCTCCGAGGCCGCGGCCGGCGCGCGCGCCCGGCGGACGCCACTTCCCGTCAAATCCGTGACCATCGCCCCCGACAGCCGTCTCGCCGAACTTTTCGGCCGCCGGCGGCTCAGGGTGAACGCCATCCACCACCAGGCCGTCGCGGAGCCGGGCGAGGGGCTGCGGGCGGTGGCCTGGGACGATGAGGGCATCATCCAGGCGGTGGAAGGCACGGAGGACGACTGGTTTCTCATCGGCGTACAATGGCATCCCGAGTATCTGTTCTGGCAGGCGAGCACGCGGCGGCTGTTCGCGGCGCTGGTCGCCGCCGCCCGCCGCCGCGCAGGACGAGGACGGCATGACCCATGACTGAACCGGAGCTGAAGAAGGATCCCGGCGCGCATGACGGCGCCGCGCCGCCTTCGCCCCATGATCCGGCCGTGGCCGCCGCCTTCGCGGCGCTCAAGCGCCAGGCGGGGCGGATCGCGCGGCGTCCCGTCCAGCGCATGGAGGAGCAGGCGCCGCTTTCGGCGGCGGGGGTGACGCTGTTCCAGGCCCCGCTGCTGCTGGATGACCGCTGCTGGCGGGCGCTCCTGCGCTTCGCGGCGGCGATGCATGTGTCGGATCTGCGCGCGGCGCTGTTTGCGGGCCGCCTCGTCAATGTGACGGAGGAGCGCCCCGCCCTGCACTGGCTGGCGCGTGCGGAGGAGACCGGCCTTGCCGCGGCCGCGGGCGGACTCGCGAGCGCGGCCGCGCGCCGGGATGCCGCGCTTCTCGCGGAAGGCCGGGCGCGGCTGCGGGAGCTCGTCGAGGACGTCCGCTCGGGTCGCTGGCGAGGGGCGGGCGGGGCGCCCTTTGCCGCGATGATTCATCTCGGCATCGGCGGCTCGCATCTGGGGCCGGAGGCCGCATGGGAGGCCCTGGCGCCGCTTCAGCCGGCGGACGGCCGCCTTCCGGTTCACTTCCTCTCGAATATGGACGGAAGCAGCCTCGATGCGGTGCTCTCGGGTCTCGATCCCGCGCGCACGCTCGTCACCGTCGCCTCCAAGTCCTTCGGCACGGTGGAGACGCTTGCACTCTGGCGCAAGGTCCGGGCCTGGCTTGCCGGCGCCGCACCGGAGCCGGAGGCGCAGGCGCTCGCGATCACCGCCGCGCCGGGGCGCGCCGCGGCTGCCGGCTTCGCCCCGGAACGGACCCTCGTCGTGCCGGAAAGCATCGGCGGGCGGTTCTCTCTCACATCCGCCTTCGGCGCGCCCATCGCCTTCGGGCTGGGATGGGAGACGTTTTCGCGGCTTCTCGCCGGCGCGCGGGCGATGGACGCGCATGTGCGCGAAGCCCCGCCCCCCTCCAACCTCCCGCTGCGGCTTGCGCTTGCGGGCTTCTGGATGAAGGCGGTGCGTCGGGTCGAGGGCGAGGTGGTGGTGCCCTATGCCGACCGGCTGGAACGCTTCGTCGACCACCTTCAGCAGCTTGATCTCGAAAGCAACGGCAAGCGCGTCGCCGCCGCCGACGGCCGGCCGCTCGCCTGGCCGGGCACGTCCGCGCTGTGGGGACGGCGCGGCACCAACGCCCAGCACGCCTTCTTCCAGATGCTGCACCAGGGCACGCGGGACCTCGTCGTGACCATGATCGGCATCCGCCCGGGCTGGAGCGGGCATGGCGACCTCGACCGGGCGCTCATCGCCCATCTCCTCGGCCAGTCGGCGGCCTTCTTCGCCGGCCGCAGCCGCGCGGAAGTGGAGGCCGCGCTCGAGGCCGCCGGCCACGGCGGCGAGGAGCTGCGCCGGCTTGCCCCGCATCTCGTGCTGCCGGGGGCACGGCCGCATCAGATCCTGCTCCTCGAACGCCTCGATCCGGAAGGCTTCGGCGCGCTTCTTGCGCTCTTCGAGCACCGCACCGTCATCGAGGGCTGGCTTTTCGGCATCAATCCCTTCGACCAGTGGGGCGTGGAGCTCGGCAAGGAGCGGGCGCGGGCGGCGGAAGACCTGCTGCGGCAGGCGGGCGGCGAGGCGGCGGAGCTGCCGCCGGCCCTCGTCGCGTTTGCGCGCGCGGCGGGTCTTGTCGGACGCGGATGAGATGAGGGACATGGCGGCGCGCGGATCCCTCATGACCGTCACCCTCAACCCGGCGCTCGACGTCACCGCCTGGGTCGACGCCTGGGAGCCGCAGGTGAAGCTCGCGAGCCGGCGGCTCAAGCGCGATCCGGGCGGCGGCGGGATCAATGTCGCGCGCATGGCCCGGCGCTGGCTGGAGCGGGAGTCGGTGGAGGCGCTGGCGGCGCTCGGCGGGCCGACCGGCGCGCGGCTCAGGGATCTTCTCGACGCGGAGGATGTGCCCTGCGCGGTCTTTCCCATCGCCGAGGAGACGCGCGAGAGCTGGCAGATCACGCTTCCCGACGGCGGCTTCTACCGCATCATCCACCCCGGGCCGCGCTGGCGCGCGCAGGAGCTGGCGGAGCTCGGCGCCGTGCTGGCGGAGCGGCTGCGCACATCCGGGCCGCAGTGGGTCGTGTTCTCGGGCTCGCTGCCGGCAGGGGTGGCGCCGGCGGAGATGGCGCGCCTCGTCGCTCTGGTGCGCGAGGCGGCGCCGTCGGCGCGGATCGCCGTCGACACCCGCGGCGAGGCGCTGGTGGCGGCGCTCGAGGCGGGCGTGGACCTCGTCAAGCCCGATCGGCGCGAGATGGCGGAGCTGGCCGGGCGGCTGGGCCACGGCCGGGGCGATCTTCTCACGCTCGCGCGGCGCATGGTGGCGGCGGGCAGGACCCGGACCTTCTGCTATACGCTGGGGCCGAAGGGGCTCGTCGTCGTGCGCGAGGGCGGGGCCTGGCGCTGGGAGCCGCCGGCGGTAGCGCTCGTGAGCCTTGCGGGCGCGGGGGACTTCCTTCTCGGCACGCTGATCGCCCGCGTGATGCGGGGTGACGACTGGATCGAGGCCTCGCGGCTCGCGATGGCGACCGCCGCGGCCACCGCCGCCACCGAGGGCACGAGCCCGCCGGCGCGCGAGGCGGTGCTGGATCTTGCGGCGCGCGTGCGGCGGGGAGCGCCCGAGGCGGGTTGATGCGCGCTACCAGACGTAGGGGCGCGCGCGGATCCACTTGGTGGCCATCCATTTGACGCCGTTGCGGACCGGCAAGCCGGCATGCAGCGAACGGGGATCGGGCTCGCCCTTCTCGTCCACATTGGGGAAGACCAGCGCATCGCCCGGCTCGAGCGAGAAGGTGAGCCCCGCCTTCGGAAAATGCGTCTCCCCGCCGGCGAACGCGCCGGACAGCCGTACCAGCACCGTGTGCGTGCGCTGGCCGCTGCGGGCGATTTCCGCACCGCTCGTGCCGCCTTCGGCGGTGAGCGCATCGAGATGGGGCCGGTACTCCCCGCCCGGCGGGTAGTGGAGGATGCACAGCATCTCGCCATGATCCGCCGGCGCGCCGACCAGCGCCGCAAGCCGCCGCTCGAGCAGCCAGGTCACGAGATCCTGGTCCCAGGGGTAGAGGGTCGCATGGTGGGAGCGGCGCACCGGATGCATCCTCATCCGCCCGCTTCGCGGATCGAGGACCGTGGAGGGTTGGAGATGCGGCAGCGCGAGGGTCGCGACATAGTCGCAGGCCAGCGCCGGCCACACCCGCCGGTGGACCCGCACGGCATAGCCGTCGGCACCCCGGCGCTCTTCGCCAAGGGGCGTGGCGGGGACGGCATCGAGAAGCCCGCGAAGCCGCCGGCACGCCGCCTCCAGGTTGGCCGCCGTCCCGGCCGCAAGCGGCACGGGCGGCGGGGCGGCGGGTGAAGCGGGCACGGTCGGAACCGGCAGCTCGGCGGCGGGATGTCCGGCCTCGGCGAGCCGCGCGCGGGTGGCGGCGGGAATCGGGGGAATGCCGCCGAGGTCTCGGCCGCCCTCGACGCGCAGGCGGGTTAGCGCAAGGCTCGCCAGAATGTCCCCGCGCCGCGCCGCCTCGAAAAGCAGGGCCTCGCCCTCGGCCGCGGCCCCGGCGGCGTCATCCGCCAGCAGCATGGCGACACCGATCTGGCGCAGGAAGGACGGTGCGCCACGACCCGCACCCGCCTCGATGATGGCGAGGGCTTGGCCGACGTCCGGCGGACCGTCGAGGCCGAGCAGCGCGATCATGGCGAGGAGCTGTGCCGCGGGAATGAGTGGGGTGGGGCCGCCCTGCTCGAGCAGCGCCCGCGCCGCGCCGGCGGCCTTGCGGCCGTCGCGCTGCAGCAGATTGAGGGCGAGCGTGTAGCGTGCCGGCGCGAAGCCCTGCTCGGCCGCCTTCCTCAACCTTGCGTCGGCCTCGGCCTGGCGGCCCTGGCACGCCAGTGCGTATGCCTCGCGATAGAGCTCCTCGGCGCTCGCCATCCCTGCCTCCCGGCCCGGATCGTCCATTGCGGCAAGCCTACACATTTCGGCCGGTCTGTGCCAAAGCGCAAAAGGGGACGGGGACGTTCGGGTCCGTCGGCCCCGGGCGCGGGAGAGATGCGATGGCGCAGCCACCGGCGCAGGACGGGGTCTGGCTCGCAGGGCAGCTGCAGGCTGCCCTGGTCTCGCTGCAGCAGGGCCGGCTGGACGAGGCGGAGCGCCTGCTGGACGCGGTTCTGCGCCGCCATCCCGCGCAGGCGGATGCGCTCCAGCTCAAGGGTGCGGTCGCCCGCCGACGGGGCGACAACGAGACGGCCGTGAGCTGGTTCAACCGCGCGCTCGCCGTCCGGCGTGACCAGCCCGCCGTGTGGAACAATCTGGGAAATGCGCTCTCCGACCTGGGCCGCAGCGTCGAGGCCGTCACCGCCTATCGGCAGGCGGTGGCGCTGAAGCCGGATTTCGTGGATGCCTGGATCAATCTCGGCATCGCATTGATCGAGGTAGGCGATGAGGAAGAAGCGCTGGCTGCTCTGGCGCGGGCGGAACGTCTGGTGGCGCGCCCGCCCGTTCGCCTGCTGCTCGCCAGGGCCCGCGCGCTGAAGGCCCTGGAGCGGTTGGATGAAGCCCGCACCACGCTCGAACGGGCGCTGAAGCTCGCGCCCGAGGATCTGCGGGTGCGCAACAATCTCGCCAATCTCCTGCGCGAGATGGGGGCCGGCGTGGAGGCTCTGACCCACTACCGGGCGGCCGAGGCGCTTGCTGCGGACCGCGATCGTCTGCGGATCGCGCAAGCGGGTGCCCTCGTGGAGGCCGGGCGGGCGGAAGAGGGGATGGCGCTGCTGCGCGAGATCCTTGCGGCCCGGCCCGATCGCGCAGATGCGGCCGAGGAACTGTCGGACATTCTGGCGGCCTACGGGCGCGGCGAGGAGATCGCTCCCCTGTTCGAGGAACTCGTGGCACGCGCGCCGCAGGCGCTCGGACTTTGGAGCGCCTATCTGCGGGCGCTGGTGCTTGCGGGGCGGCTAAAGGAGGCCGAGGCGGTCGCCGGCCGCGCCGAGGCGGCCTGCGGCGCGCAGCCGCTGCTTGCGCTCTGGCGCGGACGGATACTGGAGGAAGCCGGCGCGGCCGAGGAGGCGCTCTCGGTTCTGCGCCCGGAGCTTGCGGGCGAGCCCTCCGTTCCCGCGAGCACGCTGTGGGTCACGCGGGCGCGCTGTCACCTGAGACTTGGGAGGTATCGCGAAGGTGCGGCCGAGCTCGAGCCTCATGTGGCCGCGCAGCCGGAAGATTATGCGGTGCTGGGGCATCTCGAAGCCCTCTGGCGGCTGGGTGGCGACGCGCGCGCACAATGGCTGCTCGACTATGACCACTTCGTGCGCCCCCTGCCGCTGGAAACGCCGCCGGGATACGAGAACTTCGCCGCCTTCCAGGCGGCGCTGGCGCCCTGTCTCGAGCGGCTGCACATCACCCGCGCCCAGCCTCTCGCACAGACGCTCAGAGGCGGCACCCAGACGCTGGGCAATCTGCTGCTGCGCGCCGAGCCCGAGATCCGCGCCTTGAAATGGGCGATCGCGCGCACGGTGGAGCGCTACATCGCCGATCTGCCGGAAGGCGACGGCCGCCATCCCTTCCTGCGCTTGCGGCCGCGTGCGGTGCGCTTTGCGGGATCCTGGTCCGTGCGGCTGGCCGACCGGGGATTTCATGTGACGCACTACCATCCGGCCGGCTGGCTGAGCTCCGCGCTTTATGTGCGCCTGCCGGAGGTCGTGCGCGAAGACGATCCGGCCCGCCAGGGCTGGATCCATTTCGGCGTGCCGCCCGTGCCGGTCCCGGAAGGGGGGGAAGCCGTCAGATGGATCTGCCCGCAGGAAGGGCTGCTTGCGCTCTTTCCCTCCTTCTGCTGGCACGGCACGGCGCCCTTCTCGGCCCCCACCCCGCGGATGACGGTGGCCTTCGACGTGCGGCGGAGCGGCTGAGGCTTCACAGTACCGCCCCCCCTCATCCCGGACATGCGCGGGCGTCACAGAAAGAAAGAGCGGCGGGCCCATCTGGACCCGCCGCCCGATCAGCCCTTGGGAGCTGACGCCGTGGCCTAGAAGTTCAGCCGCAGCGCACCCCAGAAGGTCGTACCGAGAACCGTGTAGGTGCCCGGATAGGTGTTCGACTGCTCATCCTGCGCGGTAAGCGGCGGATGATTGTCGAACACGTTGTCGACACCGAAGGTGAAGTTCACGTTCTCGGTGATCTGGTAGGACACCGACATGTCGACATAGGTCTGGGCCTTGAGCACGGCGCTCGCGATCTGGTTCTCCAGATCCTTGTCGAAGGTCCGGTTGGAGCCCTCGAAGGTGACGCCGAGGTCGTTGCGGACCTTGTCGAGCCAGCGCACGCGCACATTGGCGGTCCAGCCGTGCCAGCTCCAGCGCGCGTCGGTCACCCAGCGGAACTCGGGATCCGGCTCGCCGCAGATGTCGCCGAAGAAGCCGACGCAGTTCTGGAACGGCGAGATCGGGTCCGCCTTGAACCGGTTCTCGCCCACGAAGGTGCCGAGGAACCGGAGCTTGAGGTTGCCGAGGTCATCGCTGCCGATGACCGAACCGAGGGCGTCGGCGACGTCGAACTCGTAGTTGATCTCGAGGTCCGACACCTGAGGTCTCGATCACCGCGATGTTGGCGTTTGTGGCGAACACGGCCTGAATCGCGCCCGTCTGCCGTGCGCTGGATCGCCTGGCAGAAGGCGCTGTTCGCGTCACGCGCCACGAAGTAGCAGCTGTTGATGATGTTCGCGGCACCGCCGCCGAACTGGCCGATCGCGTCCGCGATGTTGATGTTGTAGTAGTCCACCGACATCGCAAACCCGGGCAGGAAGTCCGGCGTCAGCTGCAGGCCGACGGTGTAGGTGTCGGCCTTCTCGGCATCGAGATCCGGATTGCCGCCGATGATCTCCTGCACCTGGCCGGAGGCCGGCTCGGGCACCGAGCCGATCTGGCCCTGCGGCACGCCGGTGGCGACGCACAGCGCGGTGAGCTGGGCATTGCCGACCGGGTTGGCGCCCGCGCAGGGGTCGCTCGCACCGGGGAAGTTGTTGCCCTGGCCGAGGAACAGCTCAACGATGCTCGGCGCACGGATCGGCGCGCTGGAAGCCGCCGCGGAAGCGCACACCGCTGATCGGCACCCACTCGCCCTGCAGCGCCCAGGTCGTGACCGTGCCGGTACCCTCCAGCGAATAGTCGGAGATGCGGAACGCGCCGTCGATGCCGAGGTACTCCGGCGAAGGGCATATCCGTGATCAAAGGCATAGTTCACCTCGGCAAAGACCTCGAACACGTCGAACTTGCCCGCGAGCGAGGCGGCATCGTTGAAGCCGATCACCGTTCCACGCTCGAAGGGATCGTCCGCCTGGAAGGCGCCGGTCACACGCCGATACTCGAGACCCACTGCGTAGCCGACGTCACCACGCCGGCAGCGAGAAGAACTGCCCCAGGTCACCGTTGACCGTTTGCCGAGCCACACTTCCTGCTTGATGGTCGTCTTCGTGACGCCCGTCAGCCGCAGGAAGTCGGCGGCCGCCTTCGAGATGTTGCCGCGCCCGAAGAGGTTGATCGGCACGCAGTCCGTCGGGTTGGAGACGACATTGCCGTCGGCGTCGACGTTCTCGGCGCACTGGATCGAGCCGTCATTCGCCCGCTTCGCCAGCAGCTGGCGCTTCAGCCGGTCGATCGAGGCGTCGTTGCGGAAGATCTCCGGATTCGTCGACCTTGCCCACCTGGTAGTAGGTCTCCCAGCGGGTGTGCGCGTCGATCTCGCCGCGCGCGCCGAACTCGAGCTGGAAGGCGTTGTTGACGTCGTCGTCATTGAAGCGCGGCCCCACCTCGAGCAGGCGCCGGCGGATGTCGAACAGCCGCACGACGCCGTCCTCAGGCAGGTTGAAGGGATCCTGCGCCTGAAGCGCATCCAGCTGCTGGAAGATCTGCTGCAGCTCCGGCTTCAGGAACGGGTTGTCGACGTTCACGTCCACCGGCTCGTTGGTGATCGAGAAGAACGGCGTCGGCGCCAGCTGCTGCGGCACCCGGTTGTGGGAGAAGGTGCCGGCGAAGAACAGCTGGACATTGTCGAACAGGTCATAGTGCCCGCCGGTGTAGATCAGGAACCGCTCCTGCGGCACCTGCAGGTAGTTCGGCGGCGCGAAGTTGTAGAGGCCGATGCCGTTGGTCCCGAAGGGCACCGGCGTGCCGTCCGGCAGGAAGGTCATCCGCGCGCTGCCGAAGTCCGTAGCCGGCCAGATTCGTGTCGATGATCAGCGCCTCCGGGATGCCGGAGCTGCCGCCCGCCGTGAAGCACGGGATGTCGCCGTCATCCTCGCCGAGCTTGAACTTGTCGACCGTGCCGCAGGTGCCGTCCCGGAAGTCCACCTCGGTGAACTTGCGCTGGGCGGCGAAGGTCTCCTCGCGGTCGAGATACTCGATGTGGCCGTAGACGTTGCCGCGGCCGTCCGCGAAGTTGCCGCCCACCGTCAGCGAGGCAGTCTTGATGGCGGAGTCGCCGCGGCTGGTGACGCGATACATCGCGTTGATCTCGGCGCCCTCGAAGTCGTCCTTCAGAATGAAGTTGACGACACCCGAGATCGCGTCCGAGCCATAGACCGCCGAAGCGCCGCCGGTGATCGTCTCAACCCGCTTGATGAGCGGCGCCGGAATGTTGTTGAGGTCGACGCTGCCACCCGTCGTGGACGGCACCAGGCGCCGACCGTTCACAAGCACCAGGGTGCGCGCAGCAGCCCAGATCCGCGCAGGTTGACGGTCGCGATGCCGCCGCCCGGGTTGTTCGAGAACTGGGTGACGCCCGGGATCACCTGCGGCAGCTGGTTCAGCAGCGCCTCGGTGTTGATGGTGCCGGTGACCTTGAAGTCCTCGGCGCCCACGACCGTCAGCGGGCTCGGCGAGGTCAGCTCGGGACGCGCGATGCGCGAACCGGTGACCACGATCTGCTCGATCTCTTCGGCCTGGTCCGGGGCCTCGCCCTGCTGCTGGGCCAGGGCCAGCGGCGCGGCACCCAGAATGAGGCCGGCGGTCAGCGTCGCTGCGCTCGACAGCAGCGCCGCCTTGCGCGAGATGCCCTTCTTTTCCGTCATGTTCCTTGATCCTCCGCGTTGAACGCTGTTGGTCTTCTATCCACCCAAACCGCCATGCGGGTCGCTCTCCCCCGCAGATGACCGGCCTTCGCGTCAGGAAGGCTGCCCGGCACTCTAGGCAAAGAGATCAGGGCAGACAATCGCCGGCACCCCCTTCGGGCCCCTGGGGGCAGCGAAAATTTCGACAGTGTGACATTTTCGCAACAATTTGCTCCATTCTCTTCCCGACCGCCGCCGGCCTTTCCCCGGCCCGCGCACTGCGCTAGGCAGACCTGCGGTGCACGAGCATGCGGGAGCCGCCATGGCGGTCGGGCGTGACGAACGCGAGACGGCGCACTGGACGCGCTACTGGCGTGCGCCGCGGCTCGCCTCCTGCGGACCGCTGGATTCCGCCTATGCGGGGCCGATCGGCGCGCATTGGGAAGGGATCTTCGCGCGCGCGCTCAGGAAGGGAGACAGGCTGCTTGACCTGTGCGCCGGCAACGGGGCGATCGCCGTGCTGGCGGCGCGGACGGCTCTGCGGCACCGGCGTCCCGTGCGGATCGACGCCATCGATCGTGCCGCCATCGATCCCCTGCGCCATCTCCGCCTGGAAAAGCCGGTGGCGCGCCAGATCCGGTTCCATCCGCGTACCGATGCCGCCGCGCTGCCCTTCCGCGACGGCAGCTTCGACTGGGTGGTTTCGCAGTTCGGGATCGAGTATGCGCCGCGGCCGGCCGCGGTGGCGGAAGCCGTGCGCGTCGCGCGCCCCGGCGCGCGGCTTCACTTCGTGATGCATGCCGCCGAAGGTGTGCTGGCCCGGGCGGCGGCGCGGGAGAAGGCCGAGGCCGAGGCGTTGCGCGCCGCCCCGCTGCCAGCCCGCACCCGCGAGGTGCTCGCACGTCTCAAGGCCGGGACCGACACGGCTGCCGCCGGTCTGCTCATCGCCGGTCTCAAGCGCGAAGCCGACCGGCTGCTCAAGTCCCTCGGCGCCCCGGCCAACCCCGGGATGGTCCGGCACTGCGTCAGCCTGTGTCTGCACACCGTAAGCGTCGCGGGCCATTTTCCGCTTCGCACCCTGATCGAAAAGATCGACGAGCTGGAAGCCGAGCTCGATGCCCATGCCCGCCGCCTCGGCGATCTCCTCGCCGCCGCGGTGGCGCGCGAGGACCTTGCCTCCTGGGCGGCGGATCTCGCCCGCTTCGGGGCGACGGAAGTGAAGACGGATGCTCTGCGCGCCGGACCCGGGGAGGACCTGGTCGCCTGGATCATCGATGCCCGCAGGGCCGGCTGAGCCGTGCCGCCCGCTCCGGGATGGCGGCCGGACCGCCTAGCGGATGCGCCGCGCCCGCACGCTCCAGCGGTCCGCAATCAGGATGAAGCTGCCCATGAGACCGCGCTTGACGCGCACCCGGGTGCCCGGCTTGAGCGGCGGAAGATACCGCTCATCGGTCTGCCGCCAGACGACGCCATCGGCCATCTCGAGAATCGCCTCGCCCGTGGGCGCGCGGTGCATGTCCTTGAGCACGTATTCGCGCGCATCGTCGCGCGGCGGTGGTGCCGGCGGCAGGCCGAAGTCGTCGGCGGTGCGGGCGCCGGCGCCCGCGGCGGGAGCGGGCTCGGGCCGGGGCACGGCGGGGGGCAGACCGAAGGCATCCCCGGCCGGGGCCCCGCTTTCCGGTGCCTCCGCCGCCGGCGCCGGCGGCAGCTCGCCCGACCGCGCCTTCGCCCGCATCACGGCGTCGTAGCAGGCCAGCCGCCGGTCGGGCTCGGCGATCTTCGTGCAGGCGGCGAGATCCCGGTCGCGCGCCTGCGCGGCCGCGCCGGAGGGGCCGCCCGCAAGCAGCGCGACCGCTCCCGCAGCCGTCACGATTTCGACCAGCAGCCCGCGCGCGCAATTCGCCATCCGCCGATCCTCCCGTCTTCCACCGCCCGAGCCCTTCGGCGACCCGCGCGAGAAGCCTTTGCCCGGACCGCCCGCCGCCGTCAAGAACGCGGCGCGCGCCGGGATGCCGCGACGGAGACGGGCGCGGCGCTAATCCCCGCGCTCGGCCGCCTGCGCCGACACGGCCGACCCGCCCGCATCCTGCGCCAGCCGCAGCGCCTCGGCATGGCGGAGCTTGGCGCGCATCTCGTCCACCTCGGCACGCCAGCGCGCGAAGGCGGCGCGCTCGGCACCCGCGAGCACCCGACCGGAGGGCAGCTCCAGCGTCAGCGGGTTCACCTGGCGGCCGTTCACGAGCACCTCGTAATGCAGATGCGGCCCCGTCGCGCGGCCGGTCGCGCCGACGTAGCCGATCACCTGCCCCTGGTGCACGCGCACGCCGGGGCGGATGCCGCGCGCAAACCCCTTCAGATGCCCGTAGGCGGTGGCGTAGGTCGCGTTGTGGCGGATGCGCACGTAGTTGCCGTAGCCGCCGTAGCGTCCGGCGCGCTCCACGACCCCGTCGCCGGCAGCATAGACGGGCGTGCCGGAGGGCGCGCCGAAGTCGACGCCCTTGTGCGCGGTCACGTAGCCCAGGATCGGATGGCGGCGGCGCCCGAAGCGCGAGGTGAGCCGGGCGCCGTCGAGCGGCGTCTTCATGAGCGTGCGGCGGATGCTCTCTCCGCGCGCGTCGAAATAGTCGTCGCGCCCCTCGGCCGCGAAGCGGTAGTAGGCGAGCTGCCGGCCGCGGAGCGTCAGCCCCACGAACAGCACGTCTCCGGGCTCGGCAAGCCCGTCCTCGGCGATCATCGTCGTATAGAGGATCTCGAATCCGTCGCCGGGCCAGATCTCGCGCTCGAAGTCGACGGCAAATCCCAAGGCGCGGATCGCCTCGGCGATGATCGGCACCGGCACGCCGGCCCGCTCGGCATCCACATAGAGGCTGTCGGTGATCCGCCCCGCGGCGAAGCCGGTCACGGTGGCGGCCGGCACCGCGCGCACCACCGCCTCGAAACCGTCATCCGCGCGGCGGACGGCGAGCAGCCGGTCCGGGGCGAGGCGGTAGGAGAGCGCCTCCAGCACCGGCGCATCCGCCGTCCCCCCGCCCGGCGGGCGGAAGGTGAGCTTGAAGCGCGCACCCGCCGGCAGCCGCCGGGGATCCGCATGCGGCCTCAGCGCACCCACCAGCGCGAGGGCATCCGCCGCCGACAGCCCCTCGCGCCGCAGCAGATCGACGAGCGCCTCGCCGCGCCGCAGGACCGCAAGGCGCCCGACCGGACGGGGCGCGGGGGCGGCGGAGGGTGGTCCGGCAACGGCCGCATCGCCGGGCGCGGCCGCATCGCCGCGGGCGGACGGCCCGGGCGCGGCGGCGTCCGGTACCCCGGGCTGCGCGAGCTCGTCGGCGGCCGCCCGCGCGATGAATTCCGCGGCATCTTCGGCCGGTGGGGCGGATGCGACCCCGCGCCAGGGCGCGGGGGCGAAATGCGGCAGGACGGTTGCGAGCGCCGCCAGCCCGATCACGCACAGGACGAGATCCCGCCACCAGCGCCGGCCGCCCGGCGCGGCGCCGAGGTCGCCGAGCGCGGCGTCCCATTCCGGATCCGGTCGGGCGGTGGGTTTCATGCGTCCTCGCCGTCGTCCCGCCAAGCCCATGATGGTCCAGCATGAATCGCCGATTCGCGGTTGTCAAATGCCCATTGCGCCGGATGCCCGGCCCGTTGCCTCGCCCCGCCGCAGCCGCTAGGCTCGCGCGGCCGGCCCGGCGCCGGCGGACCCCTGTTCCGGAAGAGACGGAGAGCCCATGGCCGCGCTGCGATCGCCCGAGGACATTCTGCCCGCGCCCGAGGCCGCCGGTGGCGCGGCCGCCGTGCCGATCCGGCTCGTCGATCCCGCGCGGTGGCAGGCGCTGGACGCCGAGGGCCTTTCCGCGCTTGCGGGCGATGCGGCGGCCGATGCGGACGCCGTGCGGCGGCTTGCCGCGATCCACGGCTTTGCCGCGGCGCCGGGCGCGGTGCTCGTGGTGCCGGGCCGGGACGGGCTGCCGGCGGCGGCGCTGGCGGGGCGGCCCGAGAAGGCGCTCGACTGCTGGACCGCCGCGGCCATCGCGGCGGCGCTGCCGGAGGGCAGCTACCGCTTCGCCGATCCGCTCGATGACGAACAGCAGGCCGCGGCCGCGCTCGGCTTTGCGCTCGAAGGATACCGCTTCTCGCTCGCCGCCGAGCCGAAGCCGCCGGCGCTGCGCCGGCTGCTGGTCGGCGAGAAGCCCCGCCGCCGGGCGCTGGCCGAGGCGCGGGCGGTCTTCCGGGTCCGCGACCTCGTCAATCTGCCGGCGAACCGGCTTGGACCTCAGAGGCTTGCAGCCGAGGTGGAGGCGCTGGCCGCCCGGCACGGGGCGGCGGTCGAGATCTGGCGCGGGGATGCCCTGATCGAGAAGGGATTCCCGGCCGTGCACGCGGTGGGCGCGGCCGGGCACGAGCCGCCGCATGTGATCAGCCTCACCTGGGGCGCGGAGGATGCGCCCCGGCTCGCCCTCGTCGGCAAGGGCGTGTGCTTCGATTCCGGCGGCCTCGACATCAAGTCCGCCCAGGGCATGCGGCTCATGAAGAAGGACATGGGCGGCGCCGCCCATGCGCTGGCGCTGGCCGCGCTCGTGATGGAGCACGGGCTGCCGGTGCGGCTGCATCTCGTGATCCCGGCGGTCTACAATGCCGTGGACGCCCGCGCCTATCGCCCCGGCGACGTCATCGCGACCCGCAAGGGGCTGCAGGTCGAGATCGGCAACACCGATGCCGAAGGCCGGCTCATCCTCGCCGACGCCCTCGCCTTCGCCGACGAGAGCGCGCCCGAGCTGCTCATCGATTTCGCGACGCTGACGGGCGCGGCCCGCGTCGCGCTTGGCCCCGACCTGCCGGCCCTGTTCACCCGCGACGACGCATTGGCGGCCGCGCTGGAGGAGGCGGGCCGGCGGGAGGCGGACCCGCTCTGGCGGCTGCCGATCCACGACCCTTACGCCGAGGATCTCGGCAGCGAGATCGCCGACCTGAGCAACATCGCCTCCCACGGCTTCGCGGGAGCGATCATCGCGGCCCTCTTTCTCGACCGCTTCGTCGGCCGCGCGGGCGCGCATGCGCATCTCGACATCTACGCCTGGAACGGCAAGGCGCGACCGGGCCGGCCGGCCGGCGGCGAGGCCTTCGCGCTCAGAGCCGTCTTCGCGGTGCTGCGCGCGCGCTGGCCCGGCGGCTGACGGCGGCTTGACGGCGGCCGGTCACCTCGCGTTAACTGGCGATCGATACGCTCTCGTAACGATGCCGCCGGTCCGGCGGCGGCGGCGAAAGGGAAGCGCACGGGGCGCATGGCGGGCGATCTCCATGCCTTTCTGGCGGACTGGCGGCGGGTGCTGGTCGCCGCCGTGCGCAGCCCGCTTCCCGATCTCACGAACCGGCAGATGGCGGTGCTGCTGACCGTCTATCTCACCGAGCCGCCGCATACCGTGCGCGGTCTCGCCCGGCTGCTCGGCGTCCACAAGCCGGTCATCACCCGCGCGCTCGACCGTCTCGGCCGCCACGGCCTGGTGCGGCGCCAGAAGGACCCGGCGGACCGCCGCTCGGTCCTCGTCCAGCGCACGGTCAAGGGCGCGGTTTTCTTGAGCGAATTCTACGAGCTGGCAAATGCCGCGCTCGCGGATGCGGGCCCCCCGGCAGGAGGAAAAGGCGAATGACGCCATCTGCGGACACCGGCGCCGCGGCCATGACGGAGCTCGCGCGCCGGATCGCGGCCTGGTTTCCCGATCCCGCCCACCCCGCGCGGCGGGACCCGCGGCTCAGACTTGCGCGCGCGGACCTCGCGGCGGCGGGGCTCGACGACGGGGGCATTCCGGCCACAGCCCGCCGGCGCGCGCCGGTCCTGAAGCGCGTGATCGCGGGCAGCGTCGCCATCTACAACGAGCCCTCCGCAACCGGGGCGGCCGCCGACGAGGCCCTGTTCGGCGAGCGGGTGCTGGTGCTGGACGAGCGCGGCGGCTGGGCCTTCGGTCAGCTCGTGGACGACGGCTACGTGGGCTACCTCGACGCGCGGGCGCTGGCGGCGATCCCGGACCGGCCGACCCACCGCGTCGCGCATCTGTTCACGCATCTGCTTTCCGGGCCGTCGCTGCAGTCGGCGATGCTGGCGCTGCTGCCCTTCGGCGCGCTGGTGACCGTGGTGGAGACCTCGGCGGACGAAGCCTATCTGCGCATCGCCGAGCGCGACGGCTGGATCCCGGCCCGCCATCTTGTCGCCATCGACGCGCCGGCACCGCCGCCGCTCGAGATCGCGCGGCGGTTTCTCGACGCGCCCTACCGCTGGGGCGGGCGCACCGCCGCGGGCATCGACTGCAGCGGCCTCGTCCAGCTCGCCTTCCGCTTCACGGCCACCGGACTGCCCCGGGATTCCGACCTCCAGCGCCTCGCCATGGAGCAGGCGCTGGGCGAGCCGGTCGCGCGGGCCGAGGCCGCGGCGGGCGATCTCGCCTTCTTCCCGGGCCATGTCGGGATCATGGCGGACGCAGAGCACGTCCTCCACGCCAACGCCACCCACATGATGGTGACGATCGACCCGCTGGAGGAGGTGCTCGGCTGGCTCGAGGCCCGCGGTCACGCCGAGCCGCTCAAGGGGATCTTCCGCCCCCGCCTGCTCCGCTGAAACGGCGCCCCTCAGCCGCCCGCCGCCTCCGCGTCGGCCGCAGCCACCGGCTGCTCGGGCGCCGGCAGCGGCGGCGGGTTGGGCGTGTTGGCCCTGAGGAAGGCGATCAGATCCGCCCGGTCCTGCGGGCGCCTGATGCCGGCGAACGCCATCTTGTTGCCGGGGATCGTGGTGCGCGGATCCTCGATCCAGCGGTCGAGCATCTCGTAGGTCCAGGTGCCGCCGTGGTTCTTGACCGCGTCCGAATAGGCGAAGTCGGACCGGTGCGCGACGGGCGCCCCGACGATGCCGTGAAGATTGGGGCCGATGCGGTTCGGCTCGCCCTCGCCGATGGTGTGGCAGGCGGCGCATTTGCCGAAGATCTTCGCCCCCTTCTCGGGCGAGGCCGCGGCGAGACGTTCCGCCAGCGAGGGGCCGGCCGCGGGTGCGGCCGTCTCGGCCGCCGGCGCCGCCTCCTCGGCCACCGCCACGGCATAGGCCGGCTTCTCGGGCGTCTCGGGCTCGATGAGCTCGTCGGCGAACCAGCCGCCGAGCTTTGCGACCAGCGCGGCCACGAGAACGCCGGCCGCCACCTTGTTCACCTCCATGATGTCCCACGCCATGGGATCCGCGCTCCTCGCCTGATTGCGGCGCCGCTGCGGGCGTTCCGGCCCGTGTTCCGGGGCGCCGTCACCTGCCGCGAACGGTCCGACCCGACCGCCCCCGGCCGGCCCGGGGGCGATGCGGCGCGCACATTAGATGCGCGACGCCGGCAAATGCAAGAGCGCCGCGCATCCGCGGTTCGGGCTGCGTGCAGGGCCTAGTTGCCGGCCGCGGTGAAGAAGGCGGTGACCTCGTCCGCTTTCGCCTCCTTGAGCGCCGCGCACAGCTCGATGCGCTCCACCGCCTGCGCGAGCTCGCGCGGCCCGCCTTCCAGATGCGCGACCTTGTCGGCGAAGAACGCCTCGAGCGCACGCGCATGCGCGCGATCGCAGAAGCCGGCGCCGACATTGACGACCGCTCCCTGCCGCCACGTCGGAATGCGCTTGACGAAGGCGTCCAGGTTGGCCTGCAGCCACCGCCACGTCGCCTCGCGGTGGACATCCTCCGAGGCGAGGGTGTAGGCGATCTGGATCGCCTCGTTGTCGCGCAGCCGCTCGTCGAGGATGAGCGCGCGCATCTTCTCGGCGAGCGCGGGATCGGGCGAGTCCGCCAGCGCCCCGAAGGCGACCTGGCGGAAGAAGCCGTCGCGCGAGGCGAGCGCCTTCTCGAGCAGCGCATCCGCAAAGGCCGCGCCCTTCTCTTCCACCGCGACGGTGACGGCCAGGCCGAGGAGCCCTGGATCGAGTCGGCGCGGATCCGGCCGCCCGGCCTCGACATAGGCCGCACCGGCCTCCGCCAGTCCGGCGCGGAGCTCCGCATCGCGCACGAGATCGGCCATGAGCCCGATCACGGCGGGCCTCAGCAGGCGACGGTCGGCGGGCTCGTCCGGCCGGCCGACGAGGCCGATCGCCTCGGCGCGCGCCCGGTAGAGCGCCGCGGCGAGATCGCGCACGGCCTTCTTCGCGGCCTCGGTCTGCGCCAGGCGTTCGTGGAAGAGCCTCAGATCGCCCATCGGCGCGGTCACGACCGCGCGCGCGGAATCGGCGGCCGCCTTGCGCATCGCCTCCACGAGCGAGGCGGTATCCGCATCGCCCGAGCGGAACGCCGCCGAGAGCGAGGAGTAGAAGGCCTGGCGCTCGCGCGCGTCGAGCCAGCCGAAGGCGGCGATGAGATCTGCGGTGGCGGCCCGATCGAGGGCGAAGCGGTAGTAGCCGGTGGCATCGGCGTTGGGCATCACGGCGGCCGGGCAGCCCGGCATCTCGGGGCTGATGCGGCCTTCGCGCGCGGCGAGCAGGCTGCACTGGCGCAGATCGCCGTCCGCACCCTTCGCCCGCAGGCAGACCGGAATCCGCCACAGCGCATCGCCCGGGGCGCGCGAGCCGATGGGCAGATAGCGGCGCTGGGAGAGCCGGATCTCCGGCGCCGCGTTCTCCTTGCAGCGGCGTTCCGCGATCACGAGCGGCACGCCCGGCTGGAACAGGAAGCTCGAGAAGGCGTCCTTGATCTCGGGATGGCCCGAGCCCGCGGCGAGCGAGTCGAGGAAGTCGTCGACGTCCGCGACCCCGTGGGCGAAGCGGCGCATGTGCTCCTGGATGCCGCGCCGGAAGGGCTCCTCGCCGACATAGGATTCGAACATGGCCAGCACCGCCGCGCCCTTCTGATAGGTGATGCCGTCGAAGGCGGTGGCGATGTCGTGGTTGGATTCGATCGGCTGGCGGATCTGCCGCGCACTCGCGAGCGCATCGGCCTGCATCACGCCGAGCGCGCCGCTCAGGATGCCGTTCTCGAAGCCGTCCTCCGGAAAGGCCTTGGACACAGCCTTGTTGCCCATCCATGTGGCGAAGGATTCGTTCAGCCAGATGTCGTCCCACCACTTCGGCGTGACGAGATCGCCGAACCACTGGTGCGCCAGCTCGTGGGCGGCCACCGACTTGAAGGCGCGCTTGAGCTGGAAGGGGCTGTCGTCGTCGATGAGCAGCAGCTGCTCGCGGAAGGTGATGGCCCCCGCGTTCTCCATGGCGCCGGCGGCGAAATCCGGCACGGCGATGAGATCGAGCTTGGCGTAGGGATAGGGCACGCCGAAATAGCGCTCGAGCGTCTCGACCAGCGGGCGCGTGTTGGCGAGCGCATAGGCGAGACGCGCACCCTTGCCCCGGGTCGCGATCGCGCGCAGCGGCACCGGCCGGTCGCGGACATCGGTGGGCGGCAGCGGCTCGCCCTCCACGACGTCGAGCCGCCCGACGGCGAAGGCGATCAGATAGGTCGGCAGCGGCTTCGTCTCCTGGAAGAGATGGCGGGTCATGCCGTCTCCCGCATCCTCGGTGCCGGTCTCCGGCGTGTTGGAGATGACGACCATCCCGGAGGGCGCCGTCACCGCGATCGTGAAGGGCACCTTGAAGGACGGCTCGTCGAAGCCCGGGAAGGCGAGCCGCGCGGAGGTCGCCTCGAACTGGGTGAAGGCGTAGGGCTCGCCGCCGTCGACGACCTTGTAGAGCCCCTCCAGCGCATCGTTGAAGGGCGCGTCATAGGCGATCTCGATGGTGGCCGCCCCCGCCTCCACCGGCTCGGCGAGATCGAGGCGGGCGACGCCGGTCTCGTGCACCTCCCGGTAGCTTGCGGGAATCCGCCGGCCGCCCTGGACCACCGCCGCGTCCTGGACCGCGAGATGCCGGCCGTGGATCCAGATGAGCTTGGTGGGGGAAGCGATGTTGACGGCGATTTCGACCCGCCCGGAAAAGCGCTCCTTGCGCGGGTCGATGGTCAGCGCCAGATCGTAGTGTACGGGTGCGACCTCGCGGCCGAGCTGGCCGGTCGGGACCGCCTCCTCGCCGGCCGCCGGCGCACCGGCCTTCTCCGGCGTCTTCCCGCAGGCGGCCAGCATCCCGGCCGCAAGCGCCGCCACGAACAGGATCTTCAGCCCCCGGACGGGTCTCATCCAGGCTGCGCGCATGGTCGTCTCCTCGCCGTCTCGTCCTCCACCCCTTCAGGAATCCCGCGCCCACAGGGCGATCAGGTGATGGGCCAGCGCCAGCGGCGGCGGCACGAAGAGCTCGCCGCGCCGGCCGGCGCGCGCCTCTTCTAGCAGCCGGATGGTCTCGGCGCGTCTAAACCATCGTGCAGAGGCGAGCTCCGTCTCGTCTATCGCGAGCGGGCCGTCGCGCACCTCCTGCAGCAGGCCGAGCATGAGAGAGTGGGGAAAGGGCCAGGGCTGGCTTGCGACGAGCCGCGCGGGGGCCGCGGCCGCAAGCCCCAGCTCCTCGGCGGTCTCGCGTGCCGCCGCCTGCTCCGGCGTCTCGCCGGGCAGCACGAAGCCCGCGATGGTCGAGACCATGCCGGGCGGAAAACTGCGCCCGCGCGCGAGCACGCAGGCGTCCCCGGCATGGACCAGCACCAGCACCGCCGGGTCCACACGCGGATAGATCTCGCGCCCGCAGGATCCGCACAGCCGCGCCAGGCCCGCGCGCACCGCGCGCATCCGGCCGGCGCAGGAGGAGCAGAAGCGGTTGTCGCGGTGCCAGAACAGCAGCGCGCGCGCGGCGGCGAGATCGCCGCTGTCGCGGTCGGGCGGGCCGCCGGCCGCCGCCGTCATGGTGAGCCGGTGGGCGATGCCGCGCGGATCGGCCCAGACGGCGCCCGCCGCCGCGTCCGCGAGACCGGCGAGGGCGTCGTCTTCCACCAGCGCCGCCCAGTGCCGCCGGCCCGCCTCGTCCCGGCCGAGGAGGACCCAGCCGGCCGGATCACCGGCCCATGTCTTCGCAAGCGCGACGGCGAGCCGCAGGATGCGCCCCTCGCCTTCGTGAAAGGCGGCGCGCCCCTTGCCGTCCAGCAGCAGCAGAAGATCCGCATCCCCGGGGCCCGTGCGCGCCGCCTCGGCCGCCAGCGCCTCCTCGCGCCTGAGCGCCGTGCCGGCGAAGGCGAAGGGAAGGTCCGTCCGCCGCAACCGCCGCCTCCTCCCGTCCCGTCTTCGGACCCCGGGATGCGCGATTTCGCCCTTGCGCGCAAGGGCCGCCCGGCCCATATAGCCGCGCTGGAAGGGCGGCGCGGACGCCCGGCTCCCGCAAACCCGGTCAGGTCCGGAAGGAAGCAGCCGTAGCGGGGCGCCGGCGGGTCGCGACCGCCCTTCCGCTTTGTGGCCCGGGCGGCGCCGCCGGCTGCGTGCGCTTGCCGTGAGCGGGGTGCGGCTTCTAGACTGCGCCGCAGCTTCGTCCGCCGCGACAGGAAGGCTCGATCAAGGCCGATGACCGCTGACGCCACAGGCTCCTACCGGGTGCTCGCGCGCAAGTACCGGCCGCAGCGATTCGCCGAACTCGTCGGCCAGGAGGCGATGGTGCGCACGCTCGCCAACGCCCTGCGCTCGGGGCGGGTGGCCCATGCCTATCTGCTCACCGGCGTGCGCGGGGTGGGCAAGACGACGACGGCCCGGATCATCGCCCGCGCCCTGAACTGCACCGGCCGCGATCCGGCGGCCGGCGAGATCGAGCCCTGCGGGCGCTGCGAGGCCTGCGTGGCCATCGCCGAGTCCCGGCACGTCGACGTCATCGAGATGGACGCCGCCTCGCGCACGGGTGTCGACGACATCCGCGAGATCATCGATTCGGTGGCCTATGCGCCGGTCTCCGCGCGCCACAAGGTCTACATCATCGACGAAGTGCACATGCTCTCGCGCTCGGCCTTCAACGCGCTCCTGAAGACGCTGGAGGAGCCGCCGGAGCATGTGATCTTCATCTTCGCCACCACCGAGATCCACAAGGTGCCGGTGACCGTGCTCTCGCGCTGCCAGCGCTTCGATCTCAAGCGCGTGCCGCCGGACGTGCTGATCGCGCATCTGAAGGACATCGCCGCGCGCGAGGAGGTCGCGGTCAGCGACGAGGCGCTGGCGGTGATCGCCCGGGTCTCGGAGGGCTCGGTGCGCGATGCGCTCTCGCTGCTCGATCAGGCGATCGCCTTCTCTGGCGCCGGGATCGGCGAGGAAACCGTGCGCGGCATGCTGGGGCTTGCGGACCACGCGGCGGTGCTCGAGCTGCTCGCCGCCGCGCTCAAGGGCCGCGCGGAGGAGGTGCTGGAGCGCGTGGCGGCCCTGAGATCCGCGGGACAGGATCCGGTGCTGCTGATGACGGACCTGCTGGACGGGCTGGCGTGGCTCGCCCGCATCTCGGTTACCCGCGCGGCCCTCAAGGACCCCCTGCGCGGGCCGGCGGAGCGCGCGCTTGCGGAAGCGCTCGTGGACGATCTCGACATGGCCCGGCTCCAGCGGGCCTGGCAGATGCTGCTCAAGGGGCTGGAGGAGGTGCGCGCCGCCCCCCAGCCGATGGATGCCGCCGAGATGGCGCTGCTGCGCCTCGCCCATGCGGCGGGGCTGCCGACACCGGCGGAGGCGCTGGCCTGGCTGAAGCGCGAGGGCGCGGGGCAGCCGCCGGCATCCACGCGCGGCACCGCCGGGGCGGCCGCCGGGCCGGCGGCGGAGACGCCCGCGCCGGCGGGCGGCGGGCGGCGGCCCGATCCCGCGCCCGCTCCGCGGGCCGAAGCGACCGGGGCGGCGCTGCGCAAGCCCGCGCCCGATCCCGACCCGGCGACGGCGGCCGACGCGGCCGCGGCGGCCGATCCGATGCCCGGCACGCTGGCCGAGCTCGTGGCCCTGTTCCACGCCCACGGCCGCGGGCGGCTTGCGACGCTCATCAAGGACCGGTTGCGTCCGGTGCGGCTGCGCCCCGGGCTCATCGTCGCCGGCCGGCTGAGCGAGATCGGCGCCGATGATCTGCGCGAGATCCGGCGGCTGCTCGGCGAATGGACGGGGCGGGCCTGGCAGGTGGTGCTCTCTTCCGAGGAGGACGGCGCCCCCAGCCTGCGCGAGGAGGAGGAGGCCGCCCAGCGGGCCCTGCGGGAGCGGGCGATGGCGCACCCCGTGGTGAAGGCGCTGTTCGCGGCCTTCCCCGACGCCCGCCTCGTCTCGGTGCGCGCGGCCGGCGGCAGCCCCGAAGACCCTGACAGGAAAGAGCGGAAGCCATCATGAAGAACATCTCCCAGCTGCTCAAGGCGGCGCAGAACGCCCAGGCGCGCATGGCCGAACTGCAGGAGGAGCTCGGCCGCATCACCGTCGAGGGCCAGGCGGGCGGCGGCATGGTGCGGGTCCAGCTCACCGCCAGGGGAGAGCTGAAGGCCGTCTCCATCGACCCGTCGCTGCTCAAACCCGAGGAAAGGGAGATCCTCGAGGATCTCATCGTCGCCGCCCATCAGAAGGCGCGGGCGGCGGCCGAGGAGCGGATGAAGGCGGAGATGGCGCGGCTTGCGTCCGAGATGGGGCTGCCGCCGGGCATGGGCCTGCCGTTCTAGCCGCGCACGCGCGATTCCCGCGCCGGACCGGTCGATTGCGTGTCGGAGGCCGTTCATGACCGCTGAAGGCCATCCCGCCATCGAGGGGCTGATCCAGGCCTTTGCGCGGCTGCCGGGGCTTGGGCCCCGCTCGGCGCGGCGGATCGTGCTGCATCTGATCGCCAACAGGGAGGGCCGGATGCGCCCGCTCGCGCGGCGGCTTCAGGAGGTGGCGGAGGCGGTGCGCGCCTGCAGCCGCTGCGGCAATCTCGATGTCACGGATCCCTGCGGCATCTGCCGGGACGGTCGACGCGAGGCGCGGCTGCTGTGCGTCGTCGAGCAGGTGGCCGATCTGTGGGCGCTGGAGCGCAGCCGCCTGTTCAAGGGCCGCTACCACGTCCTCGGCGGGCTGCTGAACGCGCTGGAGGGCGTCGGTCCGCAGGACATCCGGCTGCCCGCGCTGCTCGCCCGCCTCGAGACCGAGGAGGTGGACGAGCTGATCCTCGCCCTGCCCGCGACCATAGAGGGCCAGGCCACCGCGCATTACATCGCCGAGCGGCTCGCCGGCAGCCCGGTGACCGTCACCGAGCTCGCCCATGGCGTGCCGGTGGGCGGCAGCCTCGAGTATCTGGACGAGGGCACGCTCGCCGCGGCGCTTCGCGCCCGCCACCGCCTCGACCCGGCCTGACGCCGCCTCCCGGCTAGCCTCGGGGTCCACTCCCCTTTCCCGTCACCCGCAGGCTTGACCGGCGGGTCCACTCCCCTTTCCCGTCACCCGCCGGCTCGACCGGCGGGTCCAGCGGGCAGGGGGGCAACCCCCGGCGCGGGCTTCCGTCACGCCCGGCGGCTGGATTCGCCGCTTTCGCGGCGAATGACGAGAAAAGAGAGCGTCACCCGCCGGCCCTCTCTCATCATCACCCGCCGGTACACTATTTTCTCGTCACCCGCCGGCTCGACCGGCGGGTCCAGCGGGCAGGGGGGCAACCCCCGGCGCGGGCTTCCGTCGCGCCCGGCGGCTGGATTCGCCGCTTTCGCGGCGAATGACGAGAAAAGAGAGCGTCACCCGCCGGCCCTCTCTCATCATCACCCGCCGGTACACTATTTTCCCGTCACCCGCCGGCTCGACCGGCGGGTCCAGCCGGCAGCGGAGCCAACCCCGGTACCCGTGCCGGGTTCACCGCCTCATGGGTTCGCCGGTCGAGCCGGCGAACGACGAATCGGTGATCAGTCGCCGGTCATCGGTCATCAGCGCACGGGTGCGGCGCGCGTCACCCGCCGGTGCGCACCCTCAGGGCTCGCGGACCGACGGGCACCGCTCAGCAGTCACTGCTGCCCGACGACGGGGCGCACCTCGCGCACCTCGGGGACATAGTAGCGCAGCAGATTCTCGATCCCCTGCTTCAGGGTGTAGACGGAGCTCGGACATCCCGCACAGGCGCCCTGCATCTCGAGATACACCACCCCGTCCTCGAAGGAATGGAACAGGATGTGGCCGCCGTCACGCGCGACCGCCGGCGCGACCTTCTCCTCCAGCACGGCCCTGATCTGGCGCACGGTCTCGCCGTCCTCGCCGTCCCCGCCCGCCGCGGAATCCGCGGCCTCCGTCTCCCCGCTGTCGAGGACGACGGGCGCCCCGCTCAGAAAATGGTCGACGAGACGCGAGAGCAGCTCCGCCTTCAGCGCGGCCCAGTCGGCATCCTCCTCCTTCGTCACCGACACGAAATCGCGCCCCAGGAAGACGGCCCTGACCCCCGGCACCGCCAGCAGCCGCGCGGCGAGCGGCGCACGGGCTTCCGCCTCGGCCGCATCGGTGAACTCGAGCAGCCGGCCGGGGCTGACCTCGCGGCCCGGCAGGAACTTGATGGTGTTGGGGTTCGGGGTCGCCTGGGTCTCGATGAACATCGCGGGCCTTCCTTCTCGCGCCTCCCGCGCGCCTCTGCGCGGGAGGCCTGCTCCGCCGCTCACATGGCGCGCGCGGCCGGCGTTATCAAGCCCTGATGCGCGCGGCCGGGGCGCCCGGGCGCTTTGTCGCGCGCCCCGAAAGCCGCTAGGCTGGCCGGCGCAGCGCGGGCCGGGCGGAGCGTACGGGCATGAAACATCCGATGGAGCCTCTCGAGGGGACCGTTGCGGATGCGGGCGAGGATCCGGCCCGCCCCCCGGCCGGTCTTCTGTGGCGGACGCTCGAACGGCCGGGCGGCGTGCGCCTGCGGCTGGCCCTTGCGCCGGCGCGCGGCGGCGCGCCCGCGCGCGGGCTCGTGCTGGGGCTTCCCGGGCGCGGCCAGTTCATCGAGCGCTGGTTCGAGACCATGCGCGCGCTGCAGGCGCGCGGCTTCGCCGTCGCCGTCCTCGACCACCGCGGCCAGGGCGGCTCGTCGCGCAGCCTGCCCGGCCGCCAACGCCACCACATCCCCGATTTCGCCCTCATGACGGAAGACGCGCTGGCCGCCCTCGCCCACGCCCGCGACGCGCTCGCTCTCGCGGGGCCCGCGCTGCTGCTGGGCCATTCCATGGGCGGGCTCGTGGCTCTTCTCGCGGCGCTGCGTCGGCCGGAAGATGTGTCCGCCCTGCTGCTCGCCGCCCCGCTCGTCGGGCTGAAGACGCCGCTGCTGCCGCAGCCCGTGATCTGCACGATCGCCGGTGTCCATGTCCGCCTCGGCCGCGCGAGCGCCTACGCCTGGGGCCAGGGCCCATGGCGGCCGCCGGAGGCGGATCCGGCCTGGCACGCCTGCCGCATGGCCCTGTTCACCCATGATGACGCCCGCTACCGGCTGGAGGCCGAGATGATCGCCCGCAATCCCGCGCTTGCGGTGGGCGGGGTGACCTGGGGCTGGCTCGCCGCCGCCTGCCGGGCGATGGCCGACCTGCATCGGGCGGCGGAGATGGGCGGGCTTTCCCGGCCCGCCCTCTTCGTGCTGGCCGGGGGCGAGCGCGTGGTGGACAACGCGGCGGCCCGGCGGCTCGCCCGGCGCCTGCCGGCGGCCGAGGTGGTGGAGATCGCCGGCGCGCGCCACGAGATCCTCCAGGAAGCCGCCCCCTTTCGGGCCGCCTTCTGGCGGGCGGTCGACGCCTTCCTCGCCCGCCACGACCTCTAGGCCCCTCTTGCGCCGCGCGGGGAAGACGGGGCAGGCTGGACCCATGGCGGAGGTTGCGGCAGACGGGGATCTCATCGCGCGCGGGATGGCGCCCGCCGTCGCGGCGGCGCTCGGGGCCCGCGCGCATCTGGTGCGCGCGGTCCGTGCCTTCGCGCGGTCCTGCCGCAGCGCGGGCGAGGCGGCGGCGCTTCTCGGGATCGGGCCGGAGCGGGTCGTCAAATCCCTCGTCTTCATGCGCCGGCGCGACGAGCCGGATGAGGAGCCGCTGCTGCTGCTCGCCCCCGGCCACCGGCGCGTGGACGAGGCGCGGCTCGCGCGGGCTCTGGGCGCCCCGGTGCGCCCGGCGCGCGCCAAGGAGGTGAAGGCGGCGACCGGTTTCGAGATCGGCGCGGTCGCGCCCGTGGGCCACGCGCGCCCGCTTCCCGCCTATATCGATGCGGCGCTGCTCGCCCACGACGTCGTCTGGGCCTCGGCGGGCACGGTGCGCGCGATGATGGCGCTCGGCCCCCGCGACCTTCTGGCGGTGACGGGGGCGCAGCCGCTCGATCTCGGGTGAAGGCGATGGCCGCAGACGGCGAGGCGAAGATCTCGATGACGGGCGGCTGCCATTGCGGGGGCGTGCGCTTTCGCGTGCGCGCCGCCCGCGACCAGCCCGTCGTGCGGTGCACCTGCTCGATCTGCCGGATGACGGCCTATCTGCACCTCATCGTGCCGGCGGCCGACTTCGTGCTGGAGCGGGGCGCGGAGCTGCTCACGGAATACCGCTTCGGCACCCGCACCGCGCGCCATCTCTTCTGCCGGATCTGCGGTGTGAAGAGCTTCTACCATCCGCGCTCGCACCCGGACGGCGTCTCGGTCAACGCCCGCTGCCTCGATCCCGGTCAGCACCGGCCCGCGCGCGAGATTCCCTTCGACGGCGCAAATTGGGAGGAGGCCGCGGCCGCCGGCGGGCTCGACGGACTCGCGTGAGGGCCGGCGCGCTTTCTTGACCGCGCGCCCCTCGCCCCCTATCTGCTGGCGGCGCGGCAGCGTTGAGCATGGCGAGCGAGCGATGGCGGTTCTCCCGGTGGTCTGCATTCCCGATCCGATCCTGCGCAGGAAGAGCGCGCCGGTCGAGCGCATCGACGCGGATCTGAAGCGGCTTGCGGCCGACATGATCGAGACCATGTATGCGGCCCCCGGCGTCGGGCTCGCCGCCATCCAGGTGGGCCAGCCGATCCGCATGCTCGTCGCCGACGTCGACTACGAGGGCGAGGAGGGCCGCAACGCCAGGGTCTTCGTCAATCCCGAGATCCTCTGGCGCTCGCAGGAGACGCGGGTGCACAACGAGGGCTGCCTGTCGGTGCCCGAGCACTATGCGGAGATCGAGCGGCCGGCGCGGGTGCGGGTGCGGTATCTCGATCTCGACGGCCGCCTGCACGAGGAGGAGGCCGACGGCCTGCTCGCCACCTGCCTGCAGCACGAGATCGACCATTTGAACGGCGTGCTGTTCGTGGACTATCTCTCGAAGCTCCGGCGCGACATGATCATCCGCAAGATCGTCAAGGCCCGGCGCGAGCAGGAGCGGCAGGCCGCGAAGGTGCTCTGACGCCGGCGCGCCCCCGGGAGAGCCAGAGCCATGGACCGGCCCTTGCGGATCGTCTTCTGCGGCACGCCGGATTTCGCCGTGCCCGCCCTCGATGCGCTGATCGCGGCCGGCCACGAGATCGTCGCGGTGCTGACCCAGCCGCCGCGCGCGGGCGGACGCGGGCAGAAGCCGCGCCCCGGGCCCGTCCAGCGCCTCGCCGAAGCCCGCGGGCTGCCCGTGCTGACGCCCGTGCGGCTGAAGGGCAACCGGGAGGTGCTGGACCGACTGCGCGCGCTTGCTCCCGATCTCGGCGTTGTCGCCGCCTACGGCCTCATCCTGCCCGAGGAGATGCTTGCCATCCCGCCCCATGGCTTTCTCAACATCCATGCGTCCCTTCTGCCGCGCTGGCGGGGCGCGGCGCCGATCCAGCGGGCGATCCTCGCCGGAGACGCCGAAACCGGTGTGACCATCATGAAAATGGACGCCGGACTCGACACCGGCCCGATCCTCGCGCAGGAGGCGACGCCGATCGCAGCCGACGACGATGCCGGCAGCCTTCATGAGCGGCTGGCGGCCATGGGGGCCCGGCTGCTGGTCGGGGTGCTGCCCGCGTATGTCGCGGGGCGGACCACGCCGCGCCCCCAGCCCGAAGAGGGCGCGACCCGGGCGCCGAAGATCGAAAAGCGCGAGGCGGTCATCGACTGGGCGCAGCCGGCGGACGCCATCGCGCGCCAGGTCCGGGCGTTCGCACCCTATCCCGGCGCGCGCACGCAGCTTGCCGGCACCCCGGTGCGGATCCTGGCCGCCGCGCCCGCACCCGGCTCCGGCGGGGCGCCGCCGGGCACGGTGGTGGAGACGGCGCCGCTGCTGGTCGCGACGGGTGACGGGCTGCTCGAGATCGGACGCCTCCAGCGGGCCGGCAGACGGCCGCTCGATGCCGAGGCCTTCCTGCGCGGCTTTCCGCTCAAACCCGGCGCGCGCTTCGAATCCCTTGCCGAATGAGCCCCGCTGCGGGCATGAGGCCGCCATGCGCTACAAGCTCGTCATCGAATACGACGGCCGGCCCTTCGTCGGCTGGCAGCGCCAGGCGAACGGCACCGGCGTCCAGCAGGTGCTGGAGCACGCGATCCGGGCGTTCACGGGCGAGCAGGTCACCGTCTTTGCGGCCGGGCGCACCGACGCCGGTGTCCATGCGCTGGGCCAGGTCGCGCATGTGGACATCGCGCGGCCCCTGAAGCCGCACCAGATCCAGGGGGCGCTCAATCACCACGTCAAGCCCTGGCCCGTGGCGGTGCTCAGCGTCGAGCCGGTGGACGAGGATTTTCATGCGCGCTTTTCCTGCCGCCGGCGCGCCTATCTCTACCGCATCCGCGACCGCCGCGCGCCGCTGACCTTCGAGAAGGGGCTGGTATGGCGGGCGCCGCGCCCGCTCGATGCGGCGGCCATGGCCGAAGCCGCCCGCCACCTCGTCGGCCGGCACGACTTCACCACCTTCCGGCATGTCGCCTGCCAGGCGGCCTCGCCGGTGAAAACCCTCGATCTGCTGCATGTCGAGCGCGCGGGAGACGAGGTGCATGTCACGGCGGTCGCCCGCTCCTTCCTGCACCACCAGGTCCGCTCGATGGTCGGCTGTCTCGCCCTCGTCGGCATGGGCAAGTGGCGGCCGGAGGACGTCAAGGCCGCGCTCGAGGCCCGCGACCGCCGGGCGCTCGGCCTCAACGCCCCGCCGGACGGACTCTACTTCCTCTGGGCGGCCTACTGATCCCTGCCGCCGGCCTCCCGCGCCTGCCAGCGGGCCGCGACCTCCTCGAGAGCCACCAGCGCGCTGCGCAGCTCGAGGCCCTTGTCCGTCAGCCCGTAGGTCACCCGCGGCGGGCGCGTGGGCTCGACCCGCCGCCAGACGAGCCCGGCTTCCTCCAGCCGGCGCAGGCGGTCGGTCAGAAGCCGCGCGGAGATGCCGGGAATTGCGCGCTTCAACGCCAGAAACCGCTGCGGCCCGTCGCGCTGGAGGACGTAGAGAAGATAGGTCGTCCACGGGCCCGAGAGCAGCCTGAGCAGACCCTCCATCGGGCAGGCGGGTCGGCCGTCGGCATCACGATGAGAGATCTCCGGGCCCCGGGAGGGGTCGTCCGCCGCCATGTTCCCCGGACTCCCGCCGGTCGTCAGCCGCAAGGCGCGTCACGCAGCCTGCAGGCAATTGGTTACCAATCGGTGCCTGGTTGTCAAGGGTAACCGTTTGCCGCTATGACCGCCGCGAAGCCGCTGCGCCGGGCGGTCGCGCGGTCGTGGACGCCGGCGGCGGTGCACGCGAACGCAGGCGAAGGGAGACGCGAGATGGCGAAGGTTCTGGTGCTCTACTACAGCATGTACGGCCATGTGGAAGCGCTCGCGCGCGAAGTGGCGGCGGGCGCGGCCGAGGTGGAGGGCACGGAGGTCGCGGTCAAGCGCGTGCCGGAGATCATGCCGCGGGAGGTGGCCGAGAAGGCGGGCGCCAAGCTCGACCAGGAGGCGCCGGTCGCCAGCCCCGAGGAGCTCGCGGACTATGACGCGATCATCATCGGCACGCCGACGCGCTTCGGCAACATGGCCGCCCAGATGCGCCAGTTCTGGGACCAGACCGGACCGCTGTGGATGGAGGGCAAGCTTGCCGGCAAGCTCGGTTCCGTCTTCACCTCGACGGCCACCGGCGGCGGCAACGAGACGACGATCGTCACCAGCTGGACGACGCTCGCCCATCACGGGATGATCATCGTCCCGCTGCCCTATGCGAAGGCGCCGGAGCTGCTCAAGATCGACGAGCCGCGCGGCGGCTCGCCCTACGGCGCCGGCACGCTGGCCGGACCCGACGGCAGCCGGCAGCCCAGTGCGCGCGAACGGGCCATCGCCCGTGCGCAAGGCCGCCATGTGGCCGAGCTCGCCAAGCGGCTGTTCGGCTGAGACCCGGCCGCAGGGAAAACCCGGGGGCGGGAGAACGCATCTCCCGCCCCCTTTCGCTTTCCGGTCGCCGTCCCGAAGTCTAGAAGCGGTAGCCGATGCCGAGACCGAAAATCCACGGGTCGATGTTGACGGGGCTGACCGGCGCGCCGCCCGTGGTCTTCACCTTCGTCTTGAGGAAGATGCGCTTTAAGTCGGCGTTCACGAACCAGGGGGAATCGCCGAGTGCGTAGTCGAAGCCCGCCTGCAGCGCCCAGCCGAAGCGGTCCTTGTAGTGGATCTCGGTGAGCGGCGCGCCGGGCAGCAGCTTCGAATCGTAGAAGATCGTGTAGTTGACGCCGGCGCCCGCATAGGGCTTGAAGCCGCCCTCAAGCGGCAGATGGTACTGCAGGGTGAGCGTCGGCGGCAGCAGCGAGACCTTCGCCAGCGCGGCGTCCGGCTCGCCGGGCGTGCGCAGACCGACACGGTGCCGCGTCGTCGCCGCGATGAGCTCGAGGGCGACGTTGTCGGTCAGAAACACCGAAAAGTCGATCTCGGGCACGATATCGTCCTTCAGCCGCACCACCGATGGCGCAAGCGCCGTGCTCTTGTCGTTCGGCGCCAGCACGTAGAGGCCGCGCACGCGCACCAGCACGTCGCCGGCCTCCGCCCGGGCCGCCGTGTTCTGGCCCGCAAGCAGGGCGACACCCGCCACTGCTCCCAGCAATGCCGTCTTCCACCACTTGCCTTGGGTCATCGGTAACTCCCTGTGATCTGTCTGCCGGTCGACGGGATGGCGCCCCGCGAGGGCGCGCGCGGTCCTCCTGCCGCCTCGCACCGCATCCTGCCTTGACATGGATCAAATGCGCCCGACCGGCGTGCCGCGGCGCTGGGGCGGAAAAGGAGAGAGAGGATGGAGGACGATCGCGTCCACGGCTGCCCGCGCGCGGGCGCTCATGCGATCGCGACGGGCGTGCCGATCGACAGATCGAGGAGCGCGGCCGCCGCGCCCCGGTTGGCGGCGATCTCGGCAAGCCCCAGCGAATTCTCGTACCAGAAGGCCTCGCCCTCGCGGACCGCCCCGAAGGTGCGGGCGCGGCGCAGCCGGCGGCCTGCGACGACGAGCGCCGCCTCTCCCAGCGCCGCCGCCCGCAGCCCCGTCATCGCGTTGCCGAAGCCGTCGATGTAGATGATGCGCGCGGGATCGGGCGGATCCTGCCAGCCGGCGAGGGCGTCGGGCGCGAGCGGCCGGGTCTCCAGCGGCCGGCCGGTGAGCGCGCGCACGGCGGCCGGCACGAACAGGTCGCGGCCGTGAAAGCTGGCCGACAGCTTCTCCGGCCGCCAGAGGATCTCCGCCACGCGCACCGGCTCGCCCGCATCCCGGGCGGCTTCGAGCGTCGGCACGAGGAGGCCGTTGTCCGGGCCGGTGAGGATCCGGCCGCCGACGCGCGCGATGAGCGCCCGGCGCGCGGTGCCGACACCGGGATCCACGACGGCCGCGACCGCCGCATCCGCCTCCAGCCACGGCACGAGCGCGGCCAGCAGCAGCCCCGCCTCGCGCGGGCGGAAGCGCGGGGCGTCATGCATGAGATCGACGATCGCCCCGTCTTCGAGCCCGGCGCGCCGCGCCGCCGCCTTCATCAGCCCCACATAGGGCCCCTCCCGGCCGAAATCTGTGAACAGATGCAGCGCGGGCACGGTTCACCCTCCGCCCATCACGCGCGGCAGCCAGGTGGCGAGCCCGGGGAAGGCCGCGAGCAGGGCCAGCGCGAGAAGCTGGATCACCACATAGGGCACCGCGCCGCGGTAGATCGCCGCCGTCGGCACCTCGGCCGGCGCAACCCCGCGCAGATAGAAGAGCGCAAAGCCGAAGGGCGGGGTAAGAAAGCTCGTCTGCAGGTTCATCGCCATCAGCACCCCGAGCCAGACCGGATCGACCCCCATCTTGAACAGGATGGGGGCGACGATCGGGACCACGACGAAGGTGATCTCGATGAAGTCGAGAAAGAAGCCGAGCAGGAACATGACCACCATCACCGTCACCAGCGCGCCCGCGGCCCCGCCGGGCAGGGCGGCGAGCGCCTCTTCGACGATGATGTCGCCGCCGAGCGCGCGGAAGACGAGGGAGAACATCGCCGCGCCGATGAGGATGGCGTAGATCATCGTCGAGATCCGCACCGAACCCAGCAGGATCTCGCCCAGAACGCCTGCCCGGGCCAGCGCCCCGAGACTCGCGACGACGGCGACGGCGAGCACCGCCACCGCGACGGCGGCGAGCATGCCGGCTCCGCTTGCGGGCGCGACGGGCCCGTGGAGACCGGCAATCGCCGCCAGCAGTGCGGCCGCGGCGGCGCCCGCCAGCACGACGCCCCGCGTGCCGGGCCGGAGCCGCATCGCCCCCAGCATCACCGCGCCCGCGGCCCCCACGGCGGCCGCCTCCGTCGGGGTCGCGATGCCGGCGAGAATCGAGCCCAGCACGGTGACGATCAGCACGACGGGGGCGATGAGCACCCGCAGCAGCCGCAGCCACAGCCGCCCGTCGCCGTCCCCGCCCCCGCCGGCGCGGGGGATGGCGGGGCTCGCCCGGGGCCTGAGCCAGGCGACGAGGGCCTGGTAGAGGAGATAGAGCAGGACCAGCGCGATCCCGGGCAGCAGCGCGCCGGCGAACAGCTCGCCCACCGAGACCGCCCTGGTTGCCTGGATGCCGAGCGCCCGCTGGGCCTGCTGATAGGCGGAGGAGAGCACGTCGGCGAGCAGGATGAGGACGATGGACGGCGGGATGATCTGGCCGAGCGTGCCTGCGGCCGAGATGGTGCCGCAGGCGAGCGCGGGGTCGTAGCCGCGCCTGAGCATCGTGGGCAGCGAGAGCAGCCCCATGGTCACCACGGTCGCCCCGACGATGCCGGTGGAGGCGGCGAGCAGCGCGCCGACGATGGTCACGGCGAAGCCCAGCCCGCCGCGCACGGGCCCGAACAGCCGGCCCATGGCATCAAGCAGGTCTTCCGCCACCCGCGAGCGCTCGAGCGCCACCCCCATGACGATGAACAGCGGCACGGCGAGCAGCAGCTCGTTCTGGATGATGCCGTAGATCCGCTCGGGCAGCAGGGCGATGAAGCCGGTCTCCACCACGCCCGCCAGTGCGCCGATGGCGGCGAACAGCAGCGCGGTGCCGGCGAGCACGAAGGCCACCGGATAGCCCGTCAGCAGGAAGCCGACGAGCGAGACGATGAGCAGCGCGATCAGCAGCGCGTCGAGCGTCACGGCGCGCCTCCACCCTTCTCGGCCGCTCCGTCCACCTCGCCGAGCCGCAGCAGGCCGCGGGCGACGAGCGCGGCCGCCTCCAGCGTCAGCGTGCCCGCGAACAGCAGGATCAGCGACTTGAGGCCGTAGACGAAGGGGATGCCGCCGGTCTCGGTCGAGCCCTCGCGGATCGCCCAGGAGTCCGCCACATAGGGCAGCGCGCCCCACCACAGCACGACGAGGAAGGGCACAAGGAAGAGCAGCGTGCCGCCGATGTCGACGAGCGCGCGCGCGCCGCGCGGCAGATCGTTGAAGAAGACGTCGACGCGCACATGCGCATCGCGCATCAGCGTGTAGCCCGCCGCACCGAGGAAGACGAGGGCGTTCAGATACATCCGGGATTCCTGGAGCCAGATCGAGCCCTCGGCGAACACCGCCGCCATCACCACCAGCGCGAACTGGACGACGACGAGCAGAAGAAGCGCCGCACCCGCAAGCCGCCCGAGCGCCTCTTCCAGCCGCGCCATCAGCCGCAGCAGCAGACGAAGGCGCATGGCATCTCCTCCCGCACCGGTCCCGCCCCGGCTTTTGGCATCCGCGCCCGGCCCTGACAAGCACCCCTGCGGCGCAGGCCGCCCGGGCGGCCGCGGGCGGAGCCGCGGGGGGCGGTGAGCCCAGGCCGCTAAACCAGGTGGAACCCGCGCGGGGAAGAGGTGAGTGCCGGGGCGAACGGCTGTCATCGCGGCCCAACAGGGCGCACCGCATCGGCCGTCCTGCCGCGGCCAAAGGCGAGCGAACCTCACGGGCGGGCTGGCGGCGCCTCAGCCCCGCCCGCCCGCCGCAGGAACGGACGGCCATCTGTTACGGGTGTTCGAAACTTAGTCGGGCTCGAACGGACGAAGAAGGTCAAGAAGTATGCGGCCGCAGTAGAGATGATAGCAACGGGCAGAATAATGCAAGTCAATACAGTAACACTCCCAATCAGCGACAGTACACGTCGCCACTCAATGCATCGCTGTCGGTCAACTGGCATGAGCTGAAGACAATTCCGGCTTGTGTCATGGGTTGCTATTTTTTTGTGACCAGCGTCTGGTTGACAGCCCTGAAGAGGGCTTCAAAGATTGCTCAAGCGTCTTCTTGCTGAGCTTGGGCAGCGATGCTGGCCCGATCGCGTAGGAACACGTCAGCTGGCTTGCCGTGGTCGAAGCGCCTGATACCTTCGAGACGAGCAAGGCGCTTTACGATCGGGTCGGCACCCTTCAAGTCCACTACCCTGTGGCTCTTTCCGAACGCTCTGTTGTACAGGTCCAAGTAATCGCCGGGAGAGAACAGATCCTCAACGTCCGCGCTGGGCTTTCCGAGCAGTTCGCCGATCGTGATGATGCGCTTGTCGGCGAGATAGCCTTCCGATGCCAACTTTGATAACCTCTGGTGTCCCTCTTCGCGAGCATCCACCACAACCGTTATGTCGAGGTGATGGCCAAGCAGCGCGACGAACGTCGGCACCAAATCTGCACCGCCCACCGGAACTATTGACCACCGCTCGTCCAGCGGCTGGCGATCCCCCTGCTGCGTGAAAAAGTCAGAAATTACCCTAAGGTACGTGTAGTCGGACGTACCCTCGACGACCAAGTTGTGAGGCGCGATGAACAAATGCTGCGCCAAGTCGTACCCCAGAGCGCCTTGGAGGGGAAATAGCGTATCTCGATCCGTGGACATGATGTTCGCCGATACCTTCGCACCCTCCTTGGGACCCTTGTCCTCTACCAACCGCACACGCTCAAGCTTCCCCGGCTGAACCATGAATGGCGAATGTGTGGTGTAAATAACTTGGTGCCTTCTCGATAAGCGTTCGTCGATGAACCTTAGGAAGTCCGCTTGGGCCCGCGCGTGCAGCCCCAAGGCCGGCTCGTCCAACGAAAGATAACTACGGGCGTCTCAGCGAACTCGTACTCGGAGAACGCAGCCAAAAACGAAAAAAACCACCGGAATCCACTAGAGTGCTCGTCGATCGGCAAAGACAGCTGATGACGGTTGTCCCATATCCGGATCTTTAGCTCGTCAGCGTCTGACCCGGGAGGCGTCGTTGCAGTGCGCCGCTCGATGTCTGGATGCACCCGCAGCTCGGGATTCTGGCTCCAAAATCTCAACACATCGTCTGTAAGGGCGTTCGCCACGTTCTCCAGCTCGCGCTTGCGTCGCTCATAATCCGAATCCAGCAGGTACTCGCCTTCTGCGGCCGCCATTCGCAGCAGAGAGCGGGCGGTCAGCTCGCCGTCCGTCAGCTGGCGGTCCTCCTCCCGCAACACCCTCTGGATTACCACTTTATACGGCAGGGTACTGTACTCGCTAAAGTAAAAGAATTTGGGGACCCTCTGTTCCAGAGCAGCCCGCGCGGCCTGTTCGACGCCCCTCGTGCCATAGACCTCATCAATCTTACTTAACAGCGCAGCACCGGCAGCGGTTGCGTCCGTGTCCTCGGTCATATCCGACAGCTCGGTAGCCAGCTTGCGCAAATCTTCTAGGCTGTTGATAGAGCGCGCACGCCTTGCATAACTCTTTGGAAGCTCTAGCATATCGACCAAATTTCGGACCGCGGCGACCTCTTCTGTCTGAACCATGAAGATGAGATCTCCGTTATACCTCCTTTCCAAGACTAGTGTGGCGCTGGAGAGGACCCCCTCACCGAGCACGTTGGCAACAGCTTCTAAATCGGACTGTTCCAGTTCAAAGGTCGCCCGGACTGGGCAGAACGCGCCGAGATCATTCTTGTTGACCCGATCGCGCTTCTCTAGCCACGCTGGGTACTGCTCATGGGTGGACAGTTTTATATTCTCGCGTGCAGGCATCAAGAGATAGAGTGCCTGAAGAAACGCTGTCTTGCCCGACTCGTTCTTCCCGACCAGGCACGTCACATCACCAGAGTAAAAACATGGTAGGCTAGAGACTATATCATGTCAATATCATATGGAGCAAATGGTTATGGCTGAGTTTTTGGTGTCCCCTGATATCCGCGGGCTATACTGATGTTGAGCGAGGCGGGGGGCATTTTACTGTCTGACGTGCAAACCCGCTGCGAGCTGGCGACGAGGCGCGGGTCGGCGCGGAAGGTCAGTCCGGTCTTATGGGGGACGGAAAACGGCCCGGGGCCGGCCGGCGCGGCCGCGGGCGGAACCGCCCTGGGCAGGATGAGAAAAACTTCGCCGAGCGCGAAGATATCCTCGTTTGCCGGGCCGGGGCCGCGGGCGGCATCCTCGGCGCGGTCGCGGCCGTGCGTCTCACACCCCGTGCGCGCCGCGGCCGTCCGGCAGGAAAGCGAGGACGATGGCGGAGCCCGGAGCGCGCGCACGCGCACATCTTCTCGTCGATCTTCGGCTCGGCGACCGGCCGGTGGTGCTGGTCGGCGGCGGGGCGGCGGCGCTCGCCAAGCTGAAGACCCTGCGCGCGGCGGGCGTCGCGGTGCGGCTGTTCGCCGGCGCGCGGCCGATGCCGGCGCTGGTTGCGGCGGCGGAAGAAGATGCGGGTGTCGCGCTCGTCGCGCGGCTGCCGGAGCCCGGGGAGCTTGCGGGGGCGCGGCTCGTCATCCTCGCGCTCGAGGATGATCGGCTCACGCGGACCCTCGCCGCGGCCGCCCGGCGCGCCGGGGCGCTGGTCAACGCCGTCGACCGCCGGGAGCTCTGCGACGTCTTCTTTCCCGCCCTCGTCGCCCGGCCGCCGGTACAGGTGGCGATCGCCACCGGCGGGACGCTGCCGCAGCTCGCCGCGCTCATCCGCCGGCGGATCGAGGCGCTGCTGCCGGCCGATCTCGGCGCGCTGGCCCGACGATTCGCCCGGCTGCGCGCGCGCTGGCGGGCCTGCGGGGAGTCGACCAAGGACCGCCGTTTCATCCTCGCCGCCGGGCTCGAGCGGGCCCTCGGCACCGCGGCGGAGGCCCGGCGCGATCGCGCCGGCGAGGTCGTGATCGCGGGCGCGGGGCCGGGGCGGGCGGACTGGCTGACGATCGAGACCGCGCGGCTGCTCTCGCTCGCCGACGTCATCCTCCATGACGGGCTCGTCTCGCCCGAGGTGCTGGCGCTGGCGCGCCGCGATGCGCTGGTGATCGACGTCTCCCGCCGCGCGGGCCGCGACAAGTCCGGGGCGCTGGCGCGGGCGACGAGCCTCATGATCGCCCACGCCCGGCGCGGACGCCTCGTGCTGCGGCTCAAAGGCGGGGATCCGGCGATCTTCGCGCATACGATGGAAGAGGTCGCGGCCCTGCGCCGGGCCGGCGTGCGGCATCGGATCCTGCCCGGGGTGACGGCGGCCAGCGCCGCCGCGGCCGCGGCCGGCATCGCGCTCACCGCGCGCGACGGCGCGCAGGCGGTGTCCTTCGTGACCGCCAGAAAGGCGGGGGGCGCGGCGGCCGATCTGTCGGGTCTGGCCCGCGGCGACCGCAGCCTCGTCGTCTACATGGGCGTCGGCGAGGCCGAAGCCTGGGCGCGCGACCTGCTCGAGGGAGGCCTTGCCCCCGACACGCCGGTGCTGATCGCCGAGCGCATCGGCTGGCCGGGCGAGCGGCGGCTCGTCGCGACCCTCGGGACCCTTGCGCGCACCGTGAGCGAGCGGCGGATCACGAGTCCCGCGTTGTTCATCCTCGGCGCGCCGGCCGCGGCGGCGATCGGGACGGCGCGCGCGGACGCGGCCGGAGCGGCGATCGCGGGAGCGGTCTCATGACGGATCAGCGGCGCGGCTGGATCGTGACGGCGCATGAGCTGTGGTCGGGCGCGGGCGTGTTTCTCGCCGCCGACGGGCGCTGGCTGCGCGATCCCGCCGGGGCGGCCTTCGCGGCGACACCGGCGGAGCGCGACGGCCTGCTGCAGCGCGCCCGCGAGGCGAACGCCCGGGCCGAGGTGGAGCTGGTCGCCGCGATCGAGGCCGAATGCGACGCCGAGGGGCGCGTCCGCCCCGTGAAGCTGCGCGAGCGGCTGCGGGCGCTGGGCCCGTCGGTCAGACCCGATCTGTGGGAACGCGACGTCATCGAAAGGCGCGGCGATGTACCGCTATGACGATCACGACCGGGCGCTTCTTGCCGAGCGCATCGCGGAATTCCGCGAGGCGGTGGCCGAGCGGCTGGCCGGCGTGCTGCCGGAGGAGGACTTCAAGCTCATCCGGCAGATGCACGGCGTCTATCTGCAGATGCACGCCTACATGCTGCGGGTTGCGATCCCCTACGGCACGCTGGATTCGCGCCAGATGCGGGCGCTGGCCGACGTCGCACGCCGCTTCGACAGGGGCTACGGCCATTTCACGACGCGCCAGAACATCCAGTTCAACTGGATCCGGCTCGACGAGATGCCCGCCGTGCTGGAGCGGCTGGCGGAGGCCGATCTCCACAGCATCCAGACATCCGGCAACTGCATCCGCAATGTGACGAGCGACCCCTTCGCGGGCGCGGCCGCCGACGAGGCGACGGATCCCCGCATCACCGCCGAGCTCATCCGCCAGTGGTCCACGCGGCATCCGGAATTCTCCTTCCTGCCGCGCAAGTTCAAGATCGCGGTGACCGCATCGCCGAAGGACCGCACGGCGGTGTGGTTCCATGACATCGGGCTCATCGCCCGGCGGGATGAGGGCGGTGCCGTCGTCTTCGACGTGCTGGTGGGCGGCGGCCAGGGCCGCACGCCGATGATCGCAAAGGTGATCCGCAAGGGCCTGCCGGAGGCCGAGCTGCTGCCCTATCTGGAAGCGATCCTTCACGTCTACAACCGCTGGGGTCGGCGCGACCATCCCTTCAAGGCCCGGATCAAGATCCTCGTGCACGAACGCGGGATCGAGGCGATGCGCGAGGAGGTGGAGGCGCGCTTTGCCGAGATCCTGCCCCGCTTCGATCTCGATCTCGTCGCCGCCGAGCGGGCGCGCATCGCGGCCATGTTCGCCCCGCCGCCGCTTCCCGCACGCGACGAGGCGGAGGCGCAGCAACTGCTGGCCCGCTTCGCCGCGCGGCACCCGGCGTTTGCGCGGTTTCTGCGGACCAATGTCGCGCCCCACCGCGAGCCGGGCTACCGGATCGTCACCGTCTCGCTCAAGGCCCCGGGCGCGATTCCCGGCGATGCGACGGCCGAGCAGATGGAGCTCGTCGCCCGGCTGGCCGAGCGGTTTTCGGCCGACGAGATAAGGGTCACCCACCGCCAGAATCTCGTCCTGCCGCATGTCGCGGCCGCCGATCTGCCCGAGGTCTACGTGGCGCTCAAAGCTGTCGGCCTCCACCACGCGAACGCGGGGCTTGCGAGCGACATCATCGCCTGCCCGGGGCTCGACTACTGCGTGCTCGCCAACGCCCGCTCGATCCCGATCGCCCAGCGCATCGCCGAGCGGCTGGCGCAGCGCTTCGACGAGGAGGACATCGGCCATCTGGAGATCAAGATCTCGGGCTGCATCAACGCCTGCGGCCATCACCACGCCGGCCACATCGGCGTGCTCGGCGTCGACCGCAAGGGCGAGGAGCGCTACCAGCTGCTGCTCGGCGGCTCGGGGGCGGAGGACGCCGCGATCGCGACCATCACGGGCCCCGGCTTCGACGAGGAGGGCATCGTCCGGGCGGTCGAGACCGTGGTCGAGACCTGGCTCAAGCTGCGCCGGCCCGGCGAGCGCTTCCTCGACACCTTCCGCAGGACCGGGCTCGAACCCTTCAAGGAGGCCCTCTATGTTCCGGCTTGACGTGAAAACCGGCCGCATCGCCCCGCTCGACGAGGCCGCCGGCGAGGGGACGCTCGTCGATCTGACCGGGGAGAGCGCGCCCGCCGAGGTGCCGGCCGAAGGGCCCCTCGTCCTGCGCCTGCCGGCCGCGGCCGAGGATGCGGACTTCGCCCCGCTGCTCGCGCGCGCCGTGGCGGTGGAGATCCTGCCGCGGCATGCCCGCGACGGCAGCCCCGCCTCGCTCGCGCGGCATCTCAGACGCCATTTCGGCTATCGGGGAACCATCCGGATCCGCGGGCGCCTCGTGCCGCAGATGGCGGATCTGATGCGCCGGGTGGGCGTGGATGCGCTCGACCTGCCGGAGGAGCCGCTGGCCGAGGCGCATGCCCGCTGCCTTGCGATCCCGAAGCTGTGGTTTCAGTTCGCCCGCGACGCCCGGCCGACTGTGCCGGAGCTGCGGCACGGGCGCAGCAGAAAGGGCGTTCCGGCATGACGGCGCTGCCGCTTCACCTTGTCGATGACTGGGCGCGGGTGCTGGCCGACCGCTACGCGGGCCGGCCGGCCGAAGACGTCCTGGCGGAGGTGATCCACGACGTCTTTCCCGGCCGGATCGCGCTGGTCTCCTCCTTCGGGGCCGAGTCGGCGGTGCTGCTGCACATGGTCGCACGGATCGCGCCGGAGCTTCCGGTCATCTTCGTCGACACCGGCAGGCTCTTCGGCGAGACCCTGCGCTACCGCGACCGTCTGCGGCGCATTCTGGGGCTTGCGAACGTCATCACGGTGGAGCCCGATCCCGCGCTCATTGCGGCCGAGGATCCCCGCGAGACGCTCTTTCGCGACAATCCGGACCGCTGCTGCTTCCTGCGCAAGGTGCTGCCGCTCGAAGATGCGCTCGCCCCCTTCTCCGCCTGGATTTCGGGCCGCAAGCGCTACCAGGGGGCGGACCGGGCGCGGCTTCCGCGGGTCGAGGCCGTGGACGGGCGCATCAAGATCAATCCGCTGGCCGACTGGTCGCGGGCCGATGTGGCGGCCTATTTCACCGCCCAGGATCTGCTGCGGCATCCGCTGGAGGCCGACGGCTACGTCTCCATCGGCTGCATGCCCTGCACCGATCGCCTGCGCCCCGGGGATGCGGATGTAAGAGCCGGCCGCTGGCGCGGGCGCGAGAAGACCGAATGCGGCATCCATCTGCCCCGCGCCGAGGCGGCCCGGCGCGCGGGGCTTGACATCGCCCCCTGATCCGCGCCTGGTGCGGGACATGGCAGGTCACGGACAGGATCGGCCGCCGGCATCATCGCCGGGCCGGCGTGCGGTGGCGGCGCGGCGGCTCAGGCGCGGGCAGCTGCCGCTCAACGCCCTGCGCGCCTTCGAGGCGGCGGCGCGGCATCTCTCCTTCAAGGACGCCGCCGACGAGCTCGCCGTGACCCCGGCCGCCGTCAGCCAGCAGATCCGCGCGCTCGAAGACTATCTGGGCGTCCAGCTGTTCCACCGCACGGGCCGGGAGATCCGCCTCACCCGCCGCGCGGGCGAGGCGCTCGCGGTGCTGACGGAGGGATTCGAGGCGCTCACCGAAGCCTGCGCCATCCTTCAGGCGGACGGGGACGAGCGCGAGCTCGTCGTCTCCGTGCCGCCGTCGCTGGCGGCCAAATGGCTGGTGCCGCGCCTCGGCCGCCTCGCCGAGCGCGCACCCGACCTGATCGTCAAGATCGTCGCCACCCATGAGCTCACGGATTTCCGGCGCGAGGAGGTGGATGTCGCGATCCGCTACGGCGCGGGGGACTACCCCGGGCTCTATGTCGAGGAGCTGATGCGCGAGGAGGTCTTCCCCGTCTGCGCGCCGCAGCTGGTCGAAGGCCCCGATGCGATCCGCACGCCGGAGGACCTGAGGCGGGTCACGCTCATCCATGACGACAGCTCGATCGAGGACGAATCCTGTCCGAGCTGGGCCATGTGGCTGAAGGCCGCCGGTGTGGAAATGGAGGAGGGCCAGCCCGCGCTCCACTTCAACCAGACGGCGCTCGCGATCGAGGCGGCGGCGGCCGGGCGCGGCGTGGCTCTGGCCAAGCGCGTGCTGGCGGAAGCCGATCTGAAGGCCGGCCGGCTGGTGCGCCCGTTCCGGGAAAGCCGGCCGGTGGACTTCGCCTACTACATCGTCTGCCCCGAAAGCCACCTCGAGCGGCCGAAGGTCCGCCGCTTTCTCGACTGGCTGCGCGAGGAGGCCGGCCGCTCCTGGGCCTGGGAGATCTGAGCGCCGGAGATCGGCGATCCGTGGCAGGGTGTCGGCGGTCTCCGCGCCCAGGAAGCCGCACGGATCGCGTCTTCGCCGGGTGGGCGTGCAGGTAAGGGTCTGACCCTTCCCGCCGCCCTCAGTGGAGGCTGACGGGCTCCAGCTCGCGGCTGCGCAGCTCGACGAGGGCGGCCGCGAGATCCTCGGTGACCCCGAGCGGCGTGCCGTTCGCCGCGTGGATGGCGAAGTTGCGCCGCCCGTCCGGCAGCAGGATGGGCTTGATGTAGACGAGATGCGGCGCGCCGAGATTGGCGAAGCTGGCCGCATCGAAGGGGGGCTTTCTGCGCTCCATCATGTTCCTCGCATGTCCTTGTGATGTTCTTGGCATGCAAGAGATGGGAAGCGCCGCGCCCCCCATCAAGACGCACCCGCGCAGGCCGGCCGCCGGACGGCGGGCGCCGCATTCTTCCCGCGTCGTGCGCCGGCCCGACCGGCGAACCCTGCGGGTCATCGGTGATCGGTCATCAGTCTTCAGAAACGGGAGAAAAACCGGCGGGTGACGATGAAGAGTGCGCGGCGGGTGACGAAGAAAGCGGGTGCCGTCCGGGGGCGCTCGCCACGCGGGTTCCTGATTACTGATGACCGATGACCGATGACTGAATCGTCGTTCGCCGGCTCGACCGGCGAACCCAGCGGGCGGGGACGGGAGCTCCGACGGCGGTAATCGGCCCCGCCGTCTGCTGGACCCGCCGGTCAAGCCGGCGGGTGACGAGGGAAGGGGCCGGGCGCGCCGGTCGGTGCACCGATCACGAACCGGCGATTACCGATCACCGATCGCCGGCGACCGGCCCGGGGGCGAGCGCACGCGCCGCCTCGCGGAAGAAGCGGCGGTAGATGCGCGCGAGCGCGGCGATGTCCGCGACCGGCGCGCATTCGTTGGCCTTGTGCATCGTTGCGCCCACGAGCCCGCATTCGACGACCGGACAATGGTCCTTGATGAAGCGGGCGTCCGACGTGCCGCCGGAGGTCGACAGCTCCGGCTCCGTCCCCGTCTCGGCCCGGATCGCCTCCACCAGCGCGCGCAGACCCGGCCCGGGCGGGGTCACGAAGGCCTCGCCCGAGACATGGACGTCGAGGGCATAGGGCAGGCCGGTCGCATCGAGCTTCTCGCGCAGCCAGCGCACGAGGCTGTCGCCCGTGTGCAGGTCGTTGAATCGGATGTTGAAGAGCGCCTCGGCCCGGCCCGGGATGACGTTGTGGGCGTGGTTGCCGACGCTGATGTCGGTGATCTCGAGATTGGACGGCTCGAAGACCGCCGTGCCCCGGTCGAGAGGCTCGGCGAGCAGGGCGTCCAGCAGCCGCAGGAGCTTGGGGATCGCGTTGTCGGCGAGTTGCGGATAGGCGACATGGCCCTCGACGCCCTCGACGACGAGATGCCCGTTCAGGCTGCCGCGCCGGCCGATCTTGACGGTGTCCCCCACCCGCACGCGGCTCGTCGGCTCGCCGACGAGGCAGAAGTCGGGCACATGGCCGCGCGCCGCCATCCATTCGAGGACGCGGCGCGTGCCGTTGAGCGCGGGGCCCTCCTCGTCGCCCGTGATCAGCAGCGACAGCCGCCCCGACGGCGCCTCGGGCGCGGCCGCCTCGACCTCGGCGAGAAAGCCGGCGATCGCGGACAGCGCCGCCGCGATCGCGCCCTTCATGTCGGCGGCACCCCGGCCCACGAGAACGCCATCCACGACCTCGCCGGCGAACGGGTCCACCCGCCAGCGGTCGGGCCGCGCGACGGGCACGACGTCGGAATGCCCGGCAAAGCAGATGTGCGGGCCGTCCTGCGGCCGCGGGCCGAAGGCGCGGATGGCGAAGAGATTGTCGACCCGGGCCGTGCCCGGCGATTCGAACGGCAGGCGGAAGACCTCGAAGCCCATCCGCGCCGCCGCCTCGGAGATGATGTCGAGCGCGCCCTCGTCGCGCGGGGTGACCGAGGGGCAGCGCACGAGCGCGCGCGCGAGCTCCACCGGATCGGGGACGACGATCCCTTGCGCGCAGCCGGGCCGGGCTCGGGGGCGGCCGGTCATGGCCTGAGCAGCTCGTTCAGCGCGACCTTCGCGCGCGTGCGCGCGTCCACGCGCTTGACGATCACGGCCGCCGCCAGCGCCGGCCCGCCGGCGGGTCCGGGCAGGGCGCCGGGCACCACCACGGCGCCCGCCGGCACGCGGCCGGTGAAGACCTCGCCGGTCTCGCGGTCGACGATCCTCGTCGAGGCCGACAGGAACACCCCCATGGCGATCACCGCGCCGCGCTCGACGATGACGCCTTCGGCGATCTCCGCGCGCGCGCCGATGAAGACGTCGTCCTCGATGATCACGGGGGCGGCCTGCAGCGGCTCCAGCACGCCGCCGATGCCCGCGCCGCCCGAGATGTGGCAGCGCGCCCCGATCTGGGCGCAGGAGCCGATCGTGGCCCAGGTGTCCACCATGGTGCCCGCGCCCACATGGGCGCCGACGTTGACGAAGCTCGGCATGCAGACGACGTCGGGGCCGAGATGCGCGCCGCGGCGGATGATCGCCCCCGGCGCGATGCGGATGCGCGCGCGTGCGAAATCCGCCGCCGTCCAGTCGCCGAAGCGCAGCGGAATGCGGTCGAAGGCCCGGCCGCCCCAGGGCCCGTCGATCACCCGCGCATCCCACAATCGGAAGGCCAGCAGGATCGCCTGCTTCACCCATTCGTTGACGCGCCAGCCGCCCGCGCCGGGCTCGGCGACGCGGATGCGCCCGGCCTCGAGCCCGGCGAAGACCTCCTCCACCGCTTCCGCCAGCGCCGCGCGCTCGGCCGCGCCCCGGTCCGCGAGGGCGTCGCGCGCCCGCCACGCCTTTTCGATCGTCTCCTCGAGATCCCGCATGCCGACCCGTTTTCCTCTGGCGCCCGCGGCATCCGGGCCAACCGTTGCCGCCCGCGCGCATGGCGCCGGGAAAATGGCGGAGCCGGCGCGGCGAAGTCAATCGCCGGGCGGTGCCGCCGCATCCTCCACCTGCAGCCGCAGCCAGGCGAGAAGGTCCTCGATCTCGTAGTGGACGGCGGCCGGGTCGTGGTCGACGGCGCCCCACTCGTAGCCCGTCTTCAGCCACACCGTCGTCATGCCGGCGCGCGCCGCCGGCACGAGGTTGCGCGCCATGTCCTCGACGAGCACGGCGCGCGCGGCCTCCACCCGGCTCGCGGCGAGGAAGGCGGCGAAGTTCTCCTCAAGCGGCTTCGGCACGAAGCCGGCGGCGGCGATGTCGAAGATGTCCGCGACCGCCTCCGCGATGCCGAGCCGCCGGAGCAGGCGCTCCGCGTGCCGGCGCGGGCCGTTGGTGTAGACGAGGCAGCGGCCGGGCAGGCGGCGGAGCATCGCGGCGAGCTCGGGTGCTGGCGGGACGACGGTCACGTCGATGTCGTGGACGAAATCGAGGAACTCCCCTGGATCGACGCCGTGATGGAGCATCAGACCCCTCAGCGTCGTGCCGTAGCGCAGGAAATAGTCCTTCTGGATGCGCCGCGCTTCCACCGGATCGACGCCGAGGAGACGCGAGATGAACAGCCCCATGCGCCGGTCCACCTGGTCGAACAGCCGGCAGGACGGCGCATAAAGGGTGTTGTCGAGGTCGAACACCCAGTCCCGGATGCGATCCGCGATCCGCACGCCCGGCTTCCTTCCATGCCCGTCATCCGCTGCCGCCGGCCAGCAGATGGTCCTTAACAAACTGGTAGGCAATCCCCGGCTATCGTCGCGCCGCCACGCCCTGCCGGCAGGACCGCGGGCGCGCATCATGCGAAGGATCACCCGGCTTGGCGATGCAGCGCAAGGCATCCGGCACGGTCCCCGTCGAGACCGCCCGTCCGTCCGCCGAGGGCGGGGAGGACACCGTCACGCTCCGGCTCGGGCCCGATCTCGCGCTCAGGGAGCTTGCGGGCGGCCCCCGCGCGCGCGGGCTGTGGCACGCCTTCGCGGCGCATGACCCGGCGCTGCGCTCGCTCGTGATCGAGGCGCGGCTTGCGGGCCGGCCGGTGATGGGTCGCGTCGAGATCGGCGCCGACGGCGCGGACGAAGACGCGCCTGCGGGCGATGGCGCGCCGGCCGGGGCGAGCTTCGAGGTCTGCGCCGTGCCGCAGCCGGACGGCGGCGTGCTGCTGGTTGCGCGCGACGCCAGCTTCGAGACCAATCTCGCCCGCGCCCTGCTGCGCTCGCGCGAGCTCTACAAGGATCTCATGTTCTGCTCCGCCGACTTCGGCTGGGAGACGGATGCCGACGGCCGCTTCACCTATGTGAGCCCGCGCGGGGCGCTGGGGTTCGAGCCGCGCGAGCTGATCGGCCGGCGCGCGGCCGAGGTGCTCCGGCTGGAGGCCGACAGCCTCAACATCTTCGAGACCCGCGAGCCGCTCAGGGGCGTCAAGTGCCGGGTGCGCGACCGGGACGGCCGGTCCGTGGTGCTGCTCGGATCCGCGGTGCCGGTTGCGGGCCGCGGCGGCGCGCGCGGGGTGGCCCGCGACATCACTGAGGAGACCGAGCGCGAGGTCGCCCGCGCGCTGGACCACGCCCGGCAGACGCTGCTGGCGCGCATGGTGCTCGACATCCGCGCCCAGGCCTCGCCGCGCGCGGTGCTGCGCAGCGTCGCCGAAGGAGCCGGCGAGGCGCTGAGAGCCGAAAGCGGCTGGGCGCTGCGCCGGCGCGCCGAGGACGGCGGCGAGGACGAGATCGCGACCGCGGGAACGCTGGCCGATGCCGCGCGCGCGGCGCTCGGCGAGCTCGAGGGCCGGGCCGACACGGGCCGGGCGCCCGCGGGCGACGTCGTCATGGAGCTCGACGAGGACGGCGAACGGATCCTCATGGCCGGGGCGACCGCCGGGCGCTTCGACGCCGTCGTGCTGTTCCGCCGCGACACGCGGCGCGAACCCTGGCGGGCCTTCGAGGTGGAGCTGGTCCAGGGGCTCGCCGACCACATGGCGATCGCGCTGCAGCAGGCGGCGATGCTGGACGAGCTGCGGATGCTCTCGCGCACCGACGAGCTCACCGGCATCCTCAACCGCCGGGCGTTTCTGGCCGACGTCGAGCAGCGCATGCGCCATCAGCGCCGCACCGGCCGGCCGGCGGCGCTGCTGTTTCTGGACTTCGACCATTTCAAGGAGGTCAACGACCGCCTCGGGCATGCCGCGGGAGATGCCGTGCTGCGGCATTTCGGACGGATGCTGCGCGAGCAGAGCCGGGTGGGCGACATCGCGGGCCGGCTCGGCGGGGATGAGTTCGCGCTGTGGCTGGAGGACACCGATCTCGACGGCGCCAAGGCGAAGGCGGCGGCGCTCCTTGCGCGCGTGGGCGAGCTCAGGGAGGCCGCGGGCGACGCCGCAAGCCCGCTCGGCCTTTCCATCGGTCTCGTCATGAGCCCGGCGCCGGGCGTGGAGCGGATCCAGGATCTTCTCGAGATCGCCGACCGCGCGCTCTACGCCGCCAAGGAGCAGGGGCGCGGCAGGCTGGTGATCGCGCTGCCCGAGATCGAGGAAGAAGCCCAGGAGACGCGGGAAGACGGAGCGCGCGATGGCTGAATCGGGGCACCGCGACGGGGACGGGATTCCCTACGAGCAGGCGCGCCGGATGCTCGAGGAGGGCCGGCTGGAGGACCGGCGCATGCTGGCCGCGCGCGCCGACATGCGCCCGGAGATCCTCTACTATCTCGCGGAAGACGAGGATGCGGAGGTGCGCCGCCGCGTCGCCGCCAATCCCGCCGCCCCCATCCACGCCGACCAGCTGCTCGCCGAGGATCCCGACGACGAGGTCCGCGCCGAGCTCGCCCGCAAGATCGCGCGGCTCGTGCCCGGGCTCGACCCCGGGCAGGCGGCGAAGATCCGCGAACGCGCCATCGCCGTGCTGGAACAGCTCGCCCAGGACGCCCTGCCCAGGGTGCGCGCGATCGTCGCCGAAGAGATCAAGCGCGAGACGCGGGTGCCGAAGGAGATCATCCGTCAGCTCGCCCGCGATCTCGAGGCGATCGTCGCCTGCCCCGTGCTCGAATACTCGCCGCTTCTCGACGAGCACGACCTGCGCGAGCTGATCGCCGCCGGCATGTCGTCGGAGGCGCTGGCCGCCATCGCCCGGCGCGAGAACCTGCCGGCGGCGGTGAGCGACGACATCGCCGCGACCCTCGACATTCCCGCGGTGGCGGCCCTGCTCGCCAACGAGAGCGCGCAGATCCGCGAGGAGACGCTCGACCGGATCATCGACCATGCGCGCGCCGTCGAGGCCTGGCACCGGCCGCTGGCGCTGCGCCCGCAGCTGTCGGTGCGCGCCATGAAGCGGATCGCGGGCTTCGTCGCGAGCGCACTCGTGCACCAGATGATGGAGCGCAATCCGCTCGATGAGAAGGTCGCGGAAGAGATCCTCGAGCGCGTGCGCGAGCGCATCGCCGCCGAGCGCGTCGGCGAGGAGGAGGAGGCCGAGCTCGCCCGCCAGGCGCGCGAATTCCATCGCCGCGGCATGCTCACCGACGACTTCGTGATCGAGGCGATCGAGCACAACCGGCGCGAGCTGCTGATCCAGGCGCTGGCCGTCATGGCCGACATCGAGCCGGCCGTCGTGCGCCGGATCATCCACTCCAAGTCCGGCCGCGCGGTGACCGCGCTCGCCTGGAAGGCGGGGCTGAAGATGCGCACGGCCTTCCGGCTGCAGACGGAATTCGCGCTGGTCCCGCCCTCCCAGCTCGTGCCCGCGAAGAACGGCGTCGACTATCCCATGGACGAGGCGGAGCTCGTCTGGCATCTGAGCTATTTTCTGGAGGACTGAGAGGAACGGGAGCGCGGCAGAGATGAGTACGGATCCTGCGCGGGCCGGTGACGTCTCGGCGTGGGCGGGAGAACCGGCGCCCAACCCCCATCCCGGCGAGATCCTGCTGGAGGAATTCATGAAGCCGGCGGGGCTGAGCCAGAATGCGCTGGCGCGCGCCATCGGCGTGCCGCCGCGGCGGATCAACGAGATCGTGCATGGCCGGCGGGCCATCACCGCCGACACCGATCTCAGACTCGCCCGCTTCTTCGGGGTCAGCGAGGGCTTCTTCCTCGGTCTGCAGCGCGACCACGACCTGATGGCGCGCAAGCGCGCGATCGCCGACGAGCTGGCGCGCATCGTCCCCTTTGCGCCCCGCCGGGCCCGGGGCGCGGCGCGCGGCAGCCGGCACCCGGTCTGAGGCGGCGCGGCCCGCCTACCACGACGCGCCGATGGCGAAGAGCGCGGGGCCGTGGGTGCGCAGCCAGCCGCGCGCGGACGGCGGGTCCACGCCGAGCAGCTCCACCGTGCGCCAGAAGGCGGGACCGTGGTGCGGGTGGACGAGATGCGCCGCCTCATGGGCGGCGACATAGCGCCGGACCATCTGCGGCGCGAAGCCGAGCCGCCATTGCAGCGCGATCACGCCGGCCGGAGACGCCGAGCCCCAGCGCGAGACCGTCTCCTTTACCCGCACCGCCCCGACCCGCACGCCCAGCCGGCCCGCGCAGCTTTCCACGAGCCCGGCAAGCTCGCGCTCGGCCTCCCGCCGCAGGGCGCGGGCGGCGCGCACGCCGAAGCCGGCCGACCCGCCGCCGATCACCAGCCGGTCCCCCTCGCGCCGGCCGGCGCGCGGTGCATCCGGGTCATGACGCAACAGGATATCCCCGTCCGCCCAGGGCAGGCGCGCGCCGTCCACGAGCGGGCGCGGCGGCGGCAGGGCCGCGATCCGCTGCGCGATCTCGCCGGCATGCGCCGCGATCAGCCGGGCGGCCCGCCCATGATCCTCGAGGCGCGCCCGCACGATCACGGCCCGGCGCAGCGGATGCACCCGCAGCCGGACGACGGGACGACTCGTGCGCTGATGGATGAGCGGCCAGCCGAAGCGCGCAAGGGTCTCGGCCGCCAGCGCCGCCCAGGCCCCGGGATGCCGGGCCGTGCGCATGCCCCCCGCGTCCGCCCGGCTCAACCCTCCTCGGGCAGGTCCATCTCGAGAATCGCCATCTGGAAGGCGTAGGAGAGCTCGCCCTCCTCCTCGTCGCGGTAGATCACGCCGATGAACTCCTCGCCCAGATACACCTCCACCGAATCGTCGGTGGTGGACCGCCGCTTGAGGCGAAAGTGCGGGTTGGCGAACTTCTCGCGCAGATAGCGCTGCAGGCGGGCGATTTCGCTGCTGTTCACGGGCGTGCTCCCTCGCGGCGGACGGAACCGGATCCTGAGGCCCCGTCCCTCTTCCGGCCCGGCTTGTAGGCGATCGCCCGCGCGTGCGCAAGCGCCGCAGCCCGGCCGCCTCGCCGCGGCCGCGCTTGACAGCGCACCCGCCGGCGCGCCAGCCTTTCCGGCCTTGCGAAAGGACGTCCGGCGGCCTATGTGCGCGCGCTGTCGATCCATCCGGGCGAAGGGGCGAGGTCACAGATGATGACGTTTCTCGATTTCGAGAAGCCGATCGCCGAACTCGAGGGCCGGATCCGCGATCTGCGCAAGCTCGCGGACGAAGGCGGCGCGGTGGACCTGAGCGAGGATGTCGCGCGCCTCGAGGCCAAGCGCGACCGGCTTCTGAGGGCGACCTACCTCAAGCTCACCCCCGCCCAGAAGACGAAGGTGGCGCGCCATCCCGAGCGCCCGCATTTCCGCGACATCATCGCGAAGCTGTTCTCCGACTACCTGCCGCTCGCCGGCGACCGCTGCTTCGGCGAGGACCGGGCGATCGAGGGCGGTCTTGCGCGCTTCGAGGGCCGCTCCGTCGTCGTCATCGGCCATGAGAAGGGCGCCAGCACCGAGGAGCGCATCGCCCACAACTTCGGCATGGGCCGGCCGGAGGGCTACCGCAAGGCGGTGCGGCTGATGGATCTGGCCGAGCGCTTCGGCCTGCCGGTGCTCACCTTCGTCGACACGCCGGGCGCCTATCCGGGCAAGGGCGCGGAAGAGCGCGGCCAGGCGGAGGCGATCGCCCGCGCGATCGAGCGGATGCTGCGCCTGAAGGTGCCCACCGTCGCAACCATCATGGGCGAGGGCGGCTCGGGCGGCGCGGTGGCGCTCGCGGCCGCCGACCGCGTGCTGATGATGGAGCACGCGATCTACTCCGTCATCTCGCCCGAAGGCTGCGCCTCGATCCTCTGGCGCACGGCGGACAAGGCGGACGCCGCCGCCGAGGCGCTGAAGATCACGGCCGATGATCTGTCCGCCCTCGGGGTGATCGACGCCGTGGTGCCCGAGCCCCTGGGCGGCGCCCACCGCGATCCGGAGACGGCGCTCGCCACCCTCGGCCAGACGATCAGCGAGCATCTGCGCGCCCTGCTCGCCACCGCGCCGGAGCGGCTGCCGGCCCTCAGGCGCGAGAAGTTCCTCCAGATGGGCCGCGCGCTCGCGCGCAAGGGCCGGCGCTGATGCGCCGCGCCGGCCCCGTGCGGGGCTGCCGGCCATGACGGGCGAAGACGGGCGAAGACGACCCGACCCGAGGCCGCGGTTCGGGCCCGGGCTGCCCGCCACCGTGTGGGCGCTGGGGCTGACCAGCCTGCTCATGGACGCCTCCTCAGAGATGATTCATGCGCTGCTGCCCGTCTTCCTGACCGGCACGCTCGGCGCCTCGGCCCTCGTCGTCGGCCTCGTCGAGGGGCTGGGCGAGGCGGTGGCGGCCGTGTGCAAGCTGATCGGCGGCCGGCTCGCGGACCGGCTGGGCCGCCGCAAGCCCGTGGTGGTGGCCGGCTACGGGCTCGCCGCCCTCTCCAAGCCGCTGTTCGCGCTCGCGGTCTCGCCGGCGCTGGTGATCGCGGCGCGCGTCATCGACCGCATCGGCAAGGGCCTGCGCGGGGCGCCGCGGGATGCGCTGATCGCCGACTGGGTGGACGAGGCGCGGCGCGGCGCCGCCTTCGGGCTGCGCCAGTCGCTGGATACGGTGGGCGCGCTGCTTGGGCCCCTTCTCGCGAGCCTGCTGGTGGTGGCCTTCGCCGGCGACCTGCGCGCCGTCTTCCTCGTCGCCGTGGTGCCTGCGGGGCTGAGCGTCGCGGTGCTGCTGCGCTTCGTGCGCGAGCGCGACCGGCCCGCGCCCGAGGCCGCCGCATCGGCGACGCCGCCGCGCCGGGCGCTTCCGTCCGACATCCGCATGCTTCCCGCCCGCTTCTGGCTGCTGGTGCTGATCGGCGCGCTGCTGATGGGCGGGCGCGCGGGCGAGGCCTTCCTGCTGCTCGCGGCCGGCCGCCAGGGCATGGCGTCGGCGCTTGTGCCGCTCGTCTTCGTCGCCATGAACGCGGTCTATGCGGCGAGCGCCTACCCCGCCGGCCGGCTTGCCGACCGCATCGGCGCGGGCCGCCTGTTCGCGATCGGCGGCGCCCTGCTTCTGGCCGCCGACCTGATGCTCGCGGCCGGGGCGCAGGGGCCGGCCTTCTGGGCGGCCGTCGCCGTCTGGGGTCTGCACATGGGGCTGACGCAGAGCCTGCTCGCCGCTCTCGTCTCGGCGACGCTTCCCGAGGAGAAGCGGGCGACGGGCTTCGGCGTCTTCCACATGCTCTTCGGGCTGGCGGCGCTGGCCGCGGGCCTGCTGGCCGGGCGGCTGTGGGACGTCGGCGGCCCGGCCGCCACCTACGCCGCAGCGGCCGCGCTCGCGGGCACGACCCTGCTGCTCGCTCTCGCCGTCGCGCGGCCGGCACGGCGTGCGCGCTAGCGCCGCGCGCCCGCCTCCGATTTTCCGCCCGTTTACCGAAGATTAGGGCAATCCTGCGAGGCTGCCGGCACGGCGGCTTGCGGTGGAGGGAACCGCGGCCCTGCCGGGTGTCGGTCAGGCTTGGCTGAGGAGACGCGTGTCATGGATGCGACGGTGCTGGAGGAATCGGCGGCCGGGGTGCGCAGCGAGGACGAGGTGGTCGCCTATCTCGAGCGGATTCTCGCCGGCGATTACGCCGCCCCGCCGCCCCGGGGCTCCGACCGCCTTTCGACGGTTGCGCGCGAGCTCGGACGCAAGCTGGAGGACCGCCTGCGCAGCCGCGCGGACCGGGTGGTGGACACCGCCATCGAGGCGAACGAGATCGCGATCCTTGCCGCGCGCATGCTGGATCCCCTGCGCAAGACCACCGATCGCGCCCAGGCCATGGCGGCGGCGGTGGAGGAGCTGGCGGCCTCCGTCAAGGAGATCGACCAGATCGCGGCCAGCGCCGCCGGCAGCGCCGAGGAGGTCAGCACCAGTTTCGCGGACAGCGTCGCGCGCGTGCGCGAGTCCATCGAGGCCTTCCGCAAGCTCGCCGCCCATGTGACCCGGGCCGCCGCCGACGTTCAGGCGCTGGGCGAGGCCTCGCAGGAGATCGGCGGCATCGTCGGCGAGATCGAGAAGATCGCGAGCCAGACCAATCTGCTCGCACTCAACGCGACCATCGAGGCGGCGCGCGCCGGCGAGGCGGGGCGCGGCTTCGCCGTGGTCGCCAACGAGGTCAAGAGCCTTTCGCAGCAGACGGCGAAGGCGACCGTCGACATCCGCAACCGCATCGAGGCGCTGCTCGCCCAGGTGCAGAACATATCGTCGGTCATGGAGGATGCCGCCGGCATCGCCGAGACGGGCCGCAGCACCGTCGACGAGCTGGGGCAGAGCATGGACGGCGTCGGCCGGGAGGTGACCAATCTCTCCGAGCGGGTCGCCGAGGTGGCCGGCATCATCCGCCAGCAGGGCGACGCCGTCGAGGAGGTCTCGGGCGGCGTGGCGGCCGTCGCGACGATGAGCGCCGACAATCAGCGCCAGCTCGAGGCGATCGCGGACGCCACCGACCGCCTCGACCGGGCGCTCAGCCGTCAGATCGAGGACGTGGCGGCGGCCGCATTCCGCGGCAAGGTCGTGCGTCTGGCGAAGGCGGATCACGTGATCTGGAAGCGCCGCCTCGTCGCCATGGCGGCGGGTCGCCTGCAGCTTTCGCCCGACGAGCTGGCGGACCATCACAAGTGCCGGCTGGGCCGGTGGTACTATGGCGACGGCGGCCGGCGCTTCGCCGACCACCCGGCCTTCCGGGAGCTCGAGCCCGTGCACGAGGCCGTGCACCGCACCGGCAAGGAGGCGGCGCGGCGCTTCGCCGCCGGGGATCTGGACGGCGCGCTCAAGGCCATCGAGGAGATGGAGGAGGCCTCGCGCGAGGTGCTGCGCCTGCTCGAGGTGCTGCGCCGCGCGGATGACGAGGCGCGCGCGTCCTGAAACCGCCTCGGCCACAGCACCCGTCCTCTTGCGGCATCCGGGGCGCGGCACCCGGGGTGCCACGAAAGCGCTTGACAGGGCGGCACCCGCTTTGCTTCCAAGCGCGCGACCTCCGGCGCCCTGGAGCGGCGGCCGGCGGGCGTCCCTCGGCGCTAAGCGGCGGGGCGCCGGCACCCCGGGGCGCGGATGCGGCACGGCAGGTCGGCGTGAAAGGAGCCTGAAGGCGGTGGCTGGGCCCATCGAGCAGTTCGAGATCCACCGGCATGTCCCGCTCGAGATCGCCGGGCTGGACCTGTCCATCACCAACAGCTCGCTGTGGATGCTGGGCGTGGTGGGGACGCTGTCGCTGCTGATGCTGGCGGCGACGAGCCGCGCACGGCTGGTGCCGGGGCGGCTGCAGACGGCGGCCGAACTCGCCTACGGCTTCGTGGCCAACATGCTCAAGGACAACGCCGGTGATGGGGGCCGCCCCTTCTTTCCCTTCATCTTTACGCTGTTCTTCTTCATCCTCGGTGCCAATCTGGCGGGTCTGCTGCCCTATTCCTTCACGGTCACGAGCCACATCATCGTCACCTTCACCCTGGCCGCGATCGTCTTCGTCGGGGTCACGATCGTCGGCTTCGTGAAGCACGGCATCGGCTTTCTCAGGCTGTTCGTGCCCTCGGGCGCACCGCTCGGGCTGCTGTTTCTGATCGTGCCCATGGAGGTGCTGAGCTATTTCGTGCGGCCGGTGTCGCTGTCGGTGCGTCTGTTCGCGAACATGCTGGCGGGCCACGTGATGCTGAAGGTCTTCGGCGGCTTCGTCGCGACCTTCCTCGCATTCGGCGGCATTCTCGGGATCGCCGGCGCGGTGCTGCCGCTGGCCTTCACCTTCGCGCTCACCGCGCTCGAGTTTCTCGTTGCCGTGCTGCAGGCCTACGTGTTTGCGGTGCTGTCCTGCATCTATCTCAATGATGCGCTGCATCCAGCCCATTGACGGACGCGGCAAACGAGGCTAGGCGGGCGGCGGCTCCCGGGCGGGACCACAGCCGCCCCGGACGGTCGGTTCAGACGGACAGGAGAAGGAAACACCCATGGAACCGGAAGCGGCGAAACTGATCGGTGCGGGCATCGCGACGCTCGGCGTCGCCGGGCCGGGCATCGGGCTCGGGCTCATCTTCGGCAACTATCTTGCCGGTGCGCTGCGCAATCCCTCGGCGGCGCCGAAGCTGTTCGGCAACCTGCTGCTGGGATTCGCGCTGACCGAGGCGATCGCGCTGTTCGCGCTGCTCATCGCCTTCCTGCTGATCTTCGCGGTCTGAGCGCGGGGGGCCGGGGCACCCCGGTCCCGATTCGCCGGGAGCGCATGGCATGACGGCCGGCAGCACGCAGGTGACGACCATCGAACACGTCCCCGCCGCGGAGGAGGGGACGGCCTTCCCGCCGTTCGATTTCACCACCTTCGAACCGCAGGTGACCTGGCTCGTCATCACCTTCGTGCTGTTCTACATCGTGCTCGCGCGCGCCGTGCTGCCGCGGCTGCAGCGGGTGATCAGCGAGCGGGCCGAGCGCATCGCCGCCGACATCGATGACGCCGAGCGGCTCCATCGCGAAAGCGCAAAGCTGAAGGAGCTCGTGGACGCGCGGCTGGCCGAGGCGCGCAGCCGCGCCCAGGCGGTGCTGCAGCGGGCGCGTCAGGAGATCCGCGAGAAGCAGGAGCGCACGCTGGCCGCGCTCGACGAGCGCCTGAAGGCCCGGATCGCGGAAGCGGAAGCCGCGATCGCGGAAAGCCGCGCGGAGGTGCTGGCGGAGCTGCCGAAGATCGCGGCAGAGGCGGCGCAGGAGATCCACGCGCGGCTGCTCGGCGAGCCGGCACCGGCCGCCGCGCTGAAGAAGGCGGTCGGGCGGCTTGCGGCCCGCAGCGGGGAGCGGCGCTGATGGCGGCCGAACACGAGACCGGGCTTCTTTTCAGCGCCGAATTCTGGGTGGCCGTCGCCTTCTTCCTGTTTCTCGCCGCGGCCCTCTACTGGCGCGCCCACCGGCGGATCGCGGAGGCGCTGGACGCCCATGCGCGCAGGGTGGCCGAGGAACTCGCCGAGGCGCGCCGGCTGAAGGAGGAGGCGGAAGCCGCGCTTGCGGCCGCGCGCGAGCTCGAGCGCAGGAGCCACGAGCAGGTGGACGCCATCGTCGCCCAGGCCGAATCGGATGCCGCCGTCATGGCGCGCGAGGCCGAGGAGGCGCTCACCGCCCTGGTCGCGCGCCGCGAGGCGGCCGCCGATGTGCGCATCACCCAGGCGCGCGATGCGGCGGTGCGCGCGCTGCGCGCGAGCGCGGCGGAAGTCGCGGTCGGCGCCGTCGCCGAGGTGCTGCGCGACGAGCTCAAGGGGCGGCGGGCCGAGGAATTCACCGCCCGCGCGCTCGACGAGGTGACCCGCCGCCTGCCGTCGTAGGCAGCGGGCGGCCGACGGTTTCGCTTTCCGGCTCCGATCGGCACCGCATGCAAACGGAACACAGCGTGCTGCTGACGGCTCCTGCCGCGTGATGGGTCTCCGCACGCACCGGTCCGCGATCGGAGATGCCGCTTCCTGACATTTTTCCCCTCCGGTGCCACCTGGCCTCGCGCGGTAGGGAGGGCTGTCCTTCAGACGGTCCGTTGGAGTGATCTCCACCCGGCTGCATTTTTTTTGGCCGAAGGGGAGGCGGCCAATGCACATCCTCTATCTGGACGGGGCCGGCGGTGCCGCCAATCCGAAGGATCGGCACTTCGTGCTGGCCGGCGTTTCCGTATTCGAGCGGGGAATGTATCACCTCATCAAGAAGCTGGACGATTTCGTCGATGGCCTTGACCTCGGCCCAGGTTCAGAGATCGAACTTCATGCAAGCCACATCTATGCGGGCAAATCGCTGCCCTGGCGCCGGATGAAGGATCGGCGCGCGCGCGAGCAGGTCCTGAGAGATGCGCTCGGCTTGCTGGTGCCGGAAAACAGGTCGGTTCATCCCTTCGCCGCCGCGCTTCCGCGGACCGGACGGCGTTCTCCATCATCTCGTCCACCGCACGCGAAATCGTCAGGGCTGTTTTTGCCCGGCATGCATGTCCCGCAGGCTGAAGACCGCGTGAGGACGGCGGCACGCCGGCACGGCATCTAGACCAGGATGCCGGGGCCCCGATCGTCTCCGCGCCCGCCGCGCGCAAGACGCCGGGCGAGCTTGCGCCGCGCGAGAGCGATCAGGTGATCTTCGGGCGTCGCCGCGTCACCCACGACCGTAACCTCCACGCCGCTGTCAGGGTCGATCGCGGTGACCTTGACGTGGCGGCCGATGCGCCGGAATTCCAGCAGGACTTCCCGCGGCCCGTGCCGTTCCATGGCGGCTCTTCCCGCCCGCAGCCATGCCCCTGCGCAGCCCGCGGTCCGCGGCCGGTCCGGCCGCCCCGCGCCTCAGGCGGCGAGCTCGAGATCGAGCCGCCGCCAGACCTCGACGAGCGCGCGCACCAAGGCCCGCATCATCTCGGGCGTGTGCATCGGACCGGGCGTGAGCCGGAGCCGCTCGGTGCCGCGCGGGACCGTCGGATAGTTGATGGGCTGGACGTAGATGCCGTAGTCGGCGAGCAGCAGGTCGGTCACCTGCTTGCAGCGCACGGGATCGCCCACGAGCACCGGCACGATGTGCGATTCGCTCGGCATCACCGGCAGCCCGGCCTCTTTGAGCATCGCCTTCAGCTCCGCCGCGCGCTGCTGGTGCAGCTCGCGCTCGCGGCCGCTTTCCTTCAGATGCCGGACGCTCGCCAGCGCCCCGGCGGCGATCACCGGCGCGAGCGCGGTCGTGAAGATGAAGCCGGAGGCGTAGGAGCGCACGACGTCGACGATGTCGCGGCTCGCCGCGATGTAGCCGCCCATCACGCCGAAGGCCTTGCCCAGCGTGCCCTCGATGATGTCGATCCGGTCCATCACCCCGTCGCGTTCGGCGATGCCGCCGCCGCGCGGCCCGTAGAGGCCGACGGCGTGGACCTCGTCGAGATAGGTGAGCGCGCCGTATTCGGCCGCCAGATCGGCGATCTCGGCGATGGGGGCGATGTCGCCGTCCATGGAATACACCGACTCGAAGGCGATGATCTTCGGCCGCTCGCGCGGCGCCTCCTCGAGAAGCTCCCTCAGATGCGCGACGTCGTTGTGCCGGAAGATCCGCTTTTCGGCCCCGGAATGGCGGATGCCCTGGATCATCGAGGCGTGGTTGAGGGCGTCGGAGAAGACGATGCAGCCGGGCAGAAGCTTCGCCAGCGTCGACAGCGTCGCCTCGTTGGCGACATAGCCCGAGGTGAACAGCAGCGCCGCCTCCTTGCCGTGGAGATCGGCAAGCTCCGCCTCCAGCAGCACATGATAGTGGTTGGTGCCCGAGATGTTGCGCGTGCCCCCCGCACCCGCCCCGCAGCGCTCGAGCGCCTCGTGCATCGCCGCGAGCACCCTGGGATGCTGGCCCATGCCCAGATAGTCGTTGGAGCACCAGACGACGACGGGCCGCGCGTTCTCGCCGTCGGCGTGGCGCAGCGCGCGGGGGAAATGCCCCTTCTGGCGCTCGAGATCCTGGAAGATGCGGTAGCGCCCCTCGCGCTTCACCCGCTCGATCGCCTCCTGAAAGATCCGCCGATAGTCGCGCATGGCTCAGCTCCGCCCTTTACGGCATTCCCGCCTTCCTTACGCCGCCGCGCCCGCGGCTGCAAGAATTCGTCCCGATCCGCGATCATGGCGGCGCGGCGACAGTGTTCCCCTGATCCATGTCAAAAGCGGGCCGGGCCGCCCTTACCCCCGCTTTTCGCCGGTCAAGCTGTCGCCCGGCACGGCCGCGCCCGTCCGGCGCTCGATCTCGAGCACGCCGCGGCGGATGGCGCGGGTGCGGCGGAACCAGTCCTCGAGCGCCTTGCCGTCGCCCTCGGCCATCGCGCGCTCCAGCCGGGCGAGATCGGCCTTGAGCGCGGCCAGCATGTCGAAGACGGCGTCGCGGTTGGCGAGGAAGATGTCCCGCCACATGACGGGATCGGAGGCGGCGATGCGGGTGAAGTCGCGAAAGCCGCCGGCGGCGTATTTCATGACCTCGCGCTCGCTCACCTCTTCAAGATGCGAGGCGGTGCCGACGATGGTGTAGGCGATGAGATGCGGAATGTGGCTGACCACCGCCATCACGCGGTCGTGGTGGACGGGATCCATGATCTCGACTTCGGCGCCCAGCGCGCGCCAGAGCGCGGCGACCCGCGCGCACGCCTCCTGCGCGGTCTCGGGCAGGGGGGTGAGAATCGTCCACCTGCCCGCGAAGAGCTCCGCGAACCCCGCCTCGGGCCCCGAATGCTCGGTGCCGGCGACCGGATGGCCGGGCACGATGCGCTCGGGATGCGCGATGTGGCGGCAGAAGGCCTCGATCGCCAGACGCTTGGTCGAGCCGACATCGGTGAGGATCGCGCCGGGCCGCAGATGCGGTGCGATGGCGGCCGCGACCTCGTCATAGGCGCCCATCGGCACCGCGACGACGACGAGCTCCGCCTCGCCGACGAGGGCGGGATCGGCGGACGCCCGGTCCGCGAGCCCGAGGCCCACGACGTGGCGGGCCCGGGCCTCCGTCTTCTCCACGACGAGGAAGCGGCGCGCGAGGCCCGCGCGCTTCATCGCCCGGATCATGGACGAGGCGATGAGGCCGCAGCCGATGAAGGCGACGGTGCCGAAGCGGCCGCCCCCGCTCCGGGAACCGTCGCCGTCCACATGCGTGCCCGCCGCGCCGTGAAGAGCCATCGGTGAACCGCCTCCCGCCCCGATCCCCGGGTCCGCTCAGCCGCCCTTCAGGGGGAAGGCGTCGAGCGCGACCAGGGTGAAGGTGTCGCGGATGCCGGCGAGGGGCTGCACGCGCTCGGTCACGAAACGGCCCATGTCCACCTCGTCGTCGAGGTCGAAGCGCGCAAGCAGGTCGTATTCGCCGGAGATCGAATGCACGGAGCGGATCTCCTCGAAGGCGTCCACCAGCGCCTCGGCCACCCGGTAGGTGGCCCCCAGCTCGCATTTGATCATGACGAAGAGCGTCTGCATGGGTTCGTCCGCCTTTCACCCGCCGGCGCGGGCCCGCATCCCGCCTGGCGCGCCGCCCGCATGAGCCTGCCCCAGGCGGCGCGAAAAGTCACGGGGGACATCTCCTGCGTCACCCACGCGAAGGCGGCGGGTCTCGTGGGGCGCTTTCGTGCGGCAGGCGTCGCGGCGAGAAGCTCGGACACGAGGGTGCCCAGGGGCTTGCGCTCCTCGCGCTGCATCTTCTTCAGCCCGCGCAGGATGGTGTCGTCCATGTTGATCGTGGTGCGCGTGACACGTGATGACGCAAGATGACGCATCCGATTTCAAGACCCGCGCGGAACAGCGTCGAACGCCGCCCCCCTTCCCATCGGGCCTGCCGCGGCCCATATTGCGGGGCATGAGGGACGCGGGCGCCATCGTCAATCCCGAGATCTTCACGCCGCAGAACGTGCGGCCGCGCAAGACCGAGGGCGGCATCCCGTTCCGTCTCGTCTCCGACTACGAGCCGGCGGGCGACCAGCCCCAGGCCATCGCCGAGCTCGTCGACGGCATCCGCCGCGGCGAGCGCGACCAGGTGCTGCTCGGGGTGACCGGCTCGGGCAAGACCTTCACCATGGCCAAGGTGATCGAGGCGGTGGGCCGGCCGGCGCTGGTGCTCGCCCCCAACAAGACGCTGGCCGCCCAGCTCTACGGCGAGTTCAAGAGCTTCTTTCCGGACAACGCCGTCGAATACTTCGTCAGCTACTACGACTACTACCAGCCGGAGGCCTACGTCCCGCGCACGGACACCTACATCGAGAAGGAGTCCTCCATCAACGAGCAGATCGACCGCATGCGCCATGCGGCCACCCGTGCGCTGCTCGAGCGCGACGACGTGATCATCGTCGCGTCCGTCTCCTGCATCTACGGCATCGGCTCGGTGGAGACCTATTCGGCGATGACGCTGGACATCGCCCGCGGCCAGCGCATCGACCAGCGCGAGCTGCTGCGGCACTTCGTGGAGCTGCAGTATCAGCGCAATGATGCGAACTTCCTGCGCGGGACCTTCCGGGTGCGCGGCGACGTGATCGAGATCTTCCCCTCGCATCTCGAAGACCGCGCCTGGCGCATCTCGCTGTTCGGCGACGAGGTGGAGGAGATCGCGGAATTCGATGCGCTGACCGGCGAGCGCACCGGCCGGCTGGAGCGCATCCGCATCTATCCCAACTCCCACTACGTGACCCCGCGCCCGACGCTGGAGGAGGCGATCCGCCAGATCAGGCGGGATCTCGAGATCGAGGTGAAGGCCTTCGAGGAGGCCGGCCGGCTGATCGAGGCCCAGCGGCTGCGCGAGCGCACGACATTCGACATCGAGATGATGCTGGCCACCGGCTCCTGTCCGGGCATCGAGAACTACTCGCGCTATCTCTCGGGCCGCGCGCCCGGCGAGCCGCCGCCGACGCTGTTCGAGTATCTGCCGGACGACGCCCTGCTGTTCGTGGACGAATCCCATGTGACGATCCCCCAGCTCGGCGGCATGGCGCGCGGCGACCGGCGGCGCAAGGAGACGCTGGCCGCATACGGCTTTCGCCTGAAGGCCTGCGTCGACAACCGCCCGCTCACCTTCGAGGAGTGGGATGCGATGCGTCCGCAGACGATCCATGTCAGCGCGACGCCGGGTCCCTGGGAGCTCGCGCAGACGGGCGGCGTCTTCGTCGAGCAGGTGATCCGGCCGACCGGGCTCGTGGATCCCATGGTCGAGGTCCGCCCCGTGGAGCATCAGGTTGACGACCTGATGGCCGAATGCCGGCGGATGGCGGAGAAGGGCCTCAGGGTCCTCGTCACCGTGCTCACCAAGCGCATGGCCGAGGATCTCACCGAATATCTCCACGAGCACGGCATCCGCGTGCGCTACATGCATTCCGACATCGATACGGTGGAGCGCATCGAGCTGATCCGGGATCTCAGACTCGGCGTCTTCGACGTCCTCGTCGGCATCAATCTGCTGCGCGAGGGGCTGGACATCCCGGAATGCGGGCTGGTCGCGATCCTGGATGCCGACAAGGAGGGATTCCTGCGCTCGGAGACCTCGCTCATCCAGACCATCGGGCGCGCGGCGCGCAACGTGGAAGGGCGCGTCATCCTCTATGCGGATGCCATCACGGGCTCCATGCGCCGGGCGATCGAGGAGACGGAGCGCCGGCGCGCCAAGCAGCTCAAATGGAACGCCGAGCACGGGATCACGCCGGAAACCGTCAGGAAGGGCATCCCCGACATCATCGCCCATGTCGCCGAGGCCGACTATGTCACCGTCGATCTCGGCGCCGACGAGAAGGCGCACCGCATCGGCGACAACATCGAGGCGGTGATCGCGGATCTGAAAAAGCGCATGAAGCGGGCGGCCGACGAGCTGGAATTCGAGGAGGCGGCCCGCCTGCGCGACGAGATCCGGCGGCTGGAGGCGGCGATGCTGGAGCTGCCCGTGGTCGCGGCGGGCGATGCGGGGGAGCCGGCCCGCGGCGGCAGACGGCGGGCGCGGCGCGGCCGGCACGAGCCGTCCTCCCCGCCTGCGCGCCCCGCCGGCCGGTCCACCGCCGGCCGCCCCGGCACCCGCACCTACAAGTCGAAGTCCAAGCCGAAGCCGAAGTGGTGATTGTCAGTTCGGCTCATCCGTCTGCCGGCGGGCGACGAGCAGACTCGATCGGTGCATTCGGAGCAAAGGCGCGCCAACCACCCACTCAGGGCGCCTTGATATCTGTCCATCGGGTTCACCGCATTTGCCGGTGAACGACGATAGCGTGGTCGATCATCAGTCATCGGAACGCCGCGACGCGGCGCGCGAATGTGCGCATCCTTGCGCGCGGCTTCTTTTTTGCGGGTCACCCGCCGACTTGATCGGCGGGTCCAGCGGGAAGCGGAGCAACCACGGGCACCGAGGCCGCCTTCACCGTCGGTTGGGTTCGCCGGTCAAGCCGGCGAACGACGTGGTGGGGAGGTCGTCACCGCCGGTGCGCGCTCTTTTCTCGTCACCCGCCGGCTCGACCGGCGGGTCCAGCCGCAACCAAGGCCGCCCACCGGCGTCTGGAATGGCGTCACCGCAGGCTGGGTTCGCCGGTCAAGCCGGCGAACGACGTGGTGGGGAGGTCGTCACCGCCGGTGCGCACCTTCCTTCATCACCCGCCGGAGCTCTTCTCTTCTTGTTGTAACGCGCCGGCGTTCTCATTGGCGTTACCCGCCGGCCCCGCGGCGGATCCGGGCGGCGGGGACCGGTCACCATGGCCGGCGCGGGTCCGGCACCGGCCCGCATCGGGCAGAGTGCGCCCGCCCGTCGGCGGGCCGACGACGACCCGTCACCGGGCCGCGATCACCGATCGGAAAGGCCCGGGCGGTTGATGAGCTGGTCGGAGATCTGGCAGGCGGCCGGGCCGACGAGCACGATGAACAGCGCCGGGAGGATGAAGAGGATGAGCGGCACCGTCATCACCGCCGGCAGCCGCGCGGCCTTCTCCTCCGCCTTCATCAGGCGCTCCTTGCGGAACTCGCCGGCCAGCACCCGCAGTGCATGGGCGAGCGGGGTGCCGTATTTCTCGGACTGGATGAGGGCGGTGACCACCGCACGCAGGCTCTCAAGCGGCACGCGCTCGGCCAGATTCATGAGCGCCTGGCGGCGGTCCGGCAGAAAGCCGAGCTCGATGGCGGTCAGCGAGAACTCCTCGGCGAGCTCGGGGGCCGCGCGCGCAAGTTCCCGGTGCACGCGGTTCAAGGCCGCATCAAGCGTCAGCCCCGCCTCCGCGCAGATGACGAGAAGATCCAGCGCATCCGGCAGGCTCTTCCTGATCGCCTCGCTGCGGCGCTGGATCGCATTGGTGACGACGATGTCCGGCGCCTTGAAGGCGAGCAGTGTGAGAGCGACGGGGATCATCGCGCGCAGCAGGGGACTCGCCTCCATCATGCCGAAGCCGTAGAGGAGCAGGAGGCTGACGGCCGCCAGCGCGAAGGGCAGCACCAGCTTGAAGAAGAGATAGACGACCAGGGCGTCCCGGCTGCGCAGCCCGGCCTGCACGAGCCTCTGTTCGGCCTTCTCGGTCTCCTTCGACTGCAGCAGCTTCAGCCGCTCGACGATCCTGCGCATCAGCGCCATCTGACGCTCGCGCCGCTGGACGGGCCGGCGCCGGGCGGGGGCCAGCACGCCGGCGCGCAGCTGCTGACGCCGGGCCTCGAGCGCCTTCAGCCGCCGACGCGCCGGCAGATCGACGATGCCGCTCGACCACACCGCCCAGAACGCGACGGCAGCGGCGAGAGCGGCGAGAATGCTCGCGATGTCGGCGGCGGTCAGCCCGGCGATGAGCGGCTGCGGCATGGCCATTCCCCTCTTCAGATCTCGAAATTGATCATGCCCCGGATGATGAGCGTGCCGAGCCCCATCCAGATCAGGCCGCCGACGAGCGCCGTGGTCGCGCGCGGGTCGGTGAAGAAGAGCCCCGCGTAATCCGGGTTCATGGCGTAGATGATGCCGAACATGATGAAGGGCAGCGAGCCGACGATCCAGGCGCTCGCGCGGCCCTCGGACGACAGGGCCCTCACCTTCAGCTTCATCTGGTGGCGCTGGCGCAGGATGTCGCTCAGATTCGCCAGCGTCTCGGCGAGGTTGCCGCCGGTCTCGCGCTGGATCGCGAGCGCGACCACCAAGAACTGGAAGTCGGCGAAGTCGAGGCGCTCGGCGGCGTCCGCCATGGCGTCCTCGAAGCTTCGGCCGAGACGGATGGAATCGACGATGCGGCCGAACTCGGGGCCCACCGGCGCCTCCATCTCCTGGGCCACGGTCTTGAGCGCCTCGCCGAGCGGCAGACCGGATTTGAGCGCGCGCACGATGAGATCGATGGCGTCCGGAAACTGGGAAAGAAACGCCTCCTGCCGGCGCCGGATCATCCGCGAGACCGCCATGTGCGGCAGCCCGAGCCCAGCCGCCACCGCCGCCGGCAGGGCGAGCGCGGGCCGGATCCCGCCGATCACGCCGGCAACGAGATAGGTGACGACGCCGATGAGCGCCATCGCGCCGAGATACCGGCCGAGCGTGATGGCGCGGCCCGTGCGCCGGAGCCTGCGCGCAAGCTCGGCCGGTGCGGGCAGGAAGCGGGTCGCGAGCTCGTCGAGCACGCTCGCCTGCTCGCGCTGGCGCAGGATCGCCGAACGCCGGGAGGCGGCGGGCGCACCGCCCGCATAGCGCGCCTTGAAGGAGGCGAGCCGGCCGCGCAGCCGCCGCTCGCCGGCGCTCGGCAGCAGCACGAGACCCGCGAGCGCCACGATCAGCAGGGTGGCGAAGACCGCCGCGGCGATGGCAAGGGCCGGGTTCACGAGCCTCCTCCCATGACCTCGAGCAGCAGCTTGTCGAGCCCGAAATACTGCGCCCGCGGCAGGAAGTGCGGCCGCACGCCCGTGGAGACGAAATCGCCGACGAGCCGGCCGTTCTGGTCCTCGCCGTGGTATTCGTAGCGGAACAGGTCCTGGGTGGTGATGACGTCGCCCTCCATGCCCACGACCTCCGTCACATAGACGCAGCGCCGCGCCCCGTCGCGCATGCGGCTGACCTGGATGATGATGTCGACGGCGGCCGCGATCTGCTCGCGGATCGCCTTCGCCGGCAGGTTGAAGCCGGCCATGTTGACCATGTTCTCGAGCCGGGTCAGCGCCTCGCGCGGGCGGTTGGCGTGGATCGTGCCCATCGAGCCGTCGTGGCCCGTGTTCATCGCCTGCAGCAGATCGACCGCCTCCGCCCCGCGGATCTCGCCGACGATGATCCGGTCCGGGCGCATGCGCAGGGCGTTCTTGACGAGATCGCGCATGGTCACCTCGCCCCTGCCCTCGAGATTGGGCGGCCGCGTCTCGAGGCGCACGACATGCGGCTGCTGGAGCTGGAGCTCGGCGGCATCCTCGATGGTCACGATCCGCTCGCCGGGATCGATGAGCCGCGAGATGGCGTTCAGCATCGTCGTCTTGCCGGAGCCGGTGCCGCCGGAGACGAGGACGTTGAGCCGGCAGGCGCCGATGATCTTCAGGAGCTGCATCAGCCGTGGCGAGATCGAGCCGAACTCGACCATCTTCTCCAGCGTGATCTTCTTCTTCGCGAATTTGCGGATCGACAGCGACGGCCCGTCGATCGCAAGCGGCGGGATGATGGCGTTCACCCGGCTGCCGTCCGCGAGCCGCGCATCGCAGATCGGCGAGCTTTCGTCGATGCGCCGGCCCACCGCCGTGACGATCCGCTGGATGACGTTCATCAGATGCTTCTCGTCGCGGAAGCGGACATCGGTGAGCTCGAGCTTGCCGCCGCGCTCGACGTAGACCTGATGCGGCCCGTTCACCATGATGTCGGTGATCGACTCGTCGGCGAGCAGCGGCTCGAGGGGCCCGAGCCCCAGCATGTCGTTGATGATCAGCGTGACGAGGTCGCGCTGCTCCTTCAGATTGAGGTTGATCTTCTCCTGGACCAGCAGCTCGCCGACGACGTCGCCGATCTGGGCGGCGAGCTCGCCGCGCGGCAGCTCGCTTGCGACCTTGGGATCGATATGCTCGAGCACGAGCGGCAGAATCTGCTCTTTCGCCGCCTCGACATTGCTGAGGCCGCCCTTGTCGCGCGCGAGCGGATCGGCGCCGGCCTCCTTCGCGCGGGCGAGGAGCTCGTTGAGCAGAAAGGTGACGATGTCGCGGACCGCAAGCGGGTCGGGGGTGATCTGCCGGCGGGCGCATTCCGCCTTCACCAGGGTCTCGATCCGCATCGCGAGCCCCGCACGCGACTCGCGCAGCACCACCTCCGGCGGAATGGCCGCGGCCGCGACCTCGAGCAGCTCCTCGGCCAGCGCGTCGACATCGATCCGGCCTTCGGGAGCGGGCGCGGGCTGCGGCCGGGCGGCCGTCTCGGGCTGCGGTTGGGCCGCAGGGGGCGGCGCCGGCTCGCGCAGCTCCCGGGCGGCGGCCAGCCCCGGCCGCCTCAGCGGCGCCACCTTTCTGGAGAAGACGGGCCCGCGCATGGCTCAGCTACCTCCCGAAGAGGCGCTGGAGGACACCTCCCCGTGCGGCCTCGCTCTCGCCCGCGAGAATGTCGCCGAAGGCCTCGGCCAGCGCGCGGCCCAGGGGGCTGCGCGGGGCGACGGCGATGACCGGGCGCGCCTCCTGCGCCGCGGCGACGGCGGCCTTCGGATCGAAGGGCAGAACGGCGTCCACCGGCCGCTCGACGGAGGCGGCGAAATCCTTCGCGCGCACCTCGACCGGGCCGCCGGCCGGCACCTTGTTGAGGAGCAGCTTCAGGCGCGGTCCCTGCCCGCCGTCCGCGCCCCCGCCCGGCTTCCTGCGCGCGCCGAGCTGCTCGAGGCGGGCGATCAGCCGGATCGTGTCGCGCACATGGGCGAGCGTCGGTTCGGCGACGACGACGATCTCGTCGAGTCCCGAGACGATTTCGGCTCCCGCCGCGCCGAGCAGCAGCCCGACCGGCATGTCGAGGACGAGATGGGGATGGAGCGTCTCCAGCACCGCAATCAGCGCCAGCACCGCCTCGCCCGGGGGATCGAAGGCGGCATCGAGCGGCGCCTCGGCCGAAAACACCGCCAGCCGCTCGCTCACCTTGAGCGCCGCGCGCTCGAGCAGCAGCGCGTCGATGCGGTCCGGATTGGCGAGGGCGTCGATGAGCCCGCGCCCGGGCTCGAGGTCGAACTGGAGCGCCGCGGTGCCGAAATGGATGTCGAGATCGACGAGCGCCGTGCGCCCGGCATGCTCGCTCATCCGCAGGGCGAGCGACGCCGCGACCAGGCTCGCCCCCGCCCCGGGGCGCACGGGCACGACCGCGATGTGCCGGCCCTTGCGGCCGCCGCCCGCCTCCTCGGTGCCGGCCGCCGCGGCCTCGGCCATGGCCGCAAGCAGATGCTCGATCGCCTCCACCAGGGTTTCGCGCTGGAGGGGCCTTACGAGATAGTCGACGACCCCTGCGGCGAGCAGGCGGCGGTAGTGCTGGACGTCGTTGACGCTTCCCACCGCCAGCACCCAGGTGTCGCCGCCGCAGGCCTCGGCGAGCGCGGAAAGATCCGCGATCGGATCGCGCTCCTCGTCCAGCTCGACGACGAGAAACCGGGGTGCGGGCCGCGCGGCGAAGCGGCGCACGGCATCGGCGATGTCGCCGGTGGTGACGGCCTGCGGATCGAGACCGAAGCCCGCCGCGGCTTCGCGCAGCAGCGCGCAGTCGGCCTCCTCGCGCAGAAAGGCGCCGAACTCCGGGCGCTCACCGGCCGCCGCCGCTTGTGCCGTCATTCTGACCACCTCTCCCATGGCCGCCTGCACCGATTTCCACGTCCTGCGCTCATGCCATCGCGGAGGTTAACGCTCCTTTGCCCCTCACCCGCCGCCTTGCGAGCCGCTTTCGCCCGCGTCGCCCGGCATCAGGATCACCGGCGGGCTCGCCCGCCAGGCCTCGATCGCGGCCGCCGCGCGCTCGGCATCACTGGCGCCGGCCGGCACGCCCGTCAGGAGATGCCGGGGGGCGGCGACCATCGCGCCGAGATTGAGGAGATTGGCGCAGCCGAACTGGGGTGAGGGCGCGTTGCCGTAATTGCGGCTCATGTCGAGGCGGAACGCCGGGCACTGCGGGCTGGTGACCCGGTAGCGCTCGACGACGAGAAGGGCCTCGCCGGCGCCGGGCTGGCGCGGCAGGGGCGGTGCCGCGACCAGCTCGCCGCCGTAGGCGCGCACGAGGCGTTCGAGATCGGCACGCGCCTCGGCGGGAAAGTCCGGCGCCGCCGCGACCGCGAGCTGGTCGCCGTAGCCGAAGCCGATCGTCTCGAGGAAGGCGCGCGCGCGCCCGCTGATGGCCGCGGGGTCATCCCCCGCAAGCGGCTGGACGATGCGCACGAGCTCGACCCGGTTGCGCATGTCGCGGTCGCCGATGCGGGTGGCCGCCGTGTCCGAGACATGGCTGCAGGCGGCAAGCACCGCCGTCGCGACCAGCAGGCCGGCGGCCGCCGCAGGCCGCGCCCACCGCCACCGTGCCGAAGCCGTCATCCGCTCGTTCATTCCGTTCATCCCGTGATCCCTTCTTCCCGCAGCCGGCCGTGCGCGCCTAGAAGCGGAAGCCGGCGCGCTGGTTGGCGGGCATGCCCTCCGGCTCGCCGGTGGGCGCCGGCAGCGGCCGCGGTGCGTAGGTGATGGTGCGGCCCTTCAGGAACATGCCGAGATCGCTCGGCAGCTCGAGCCCGTCGGTCGGCAGCGCGATGCGCCGCGCATCGGCCGGGCGCACGAGATAGGGGGTGACGACCACGACGAGCTCGGTTTCCTGATGCCGGAACCGGTTCGAGCGGAACAGCGCGCCGAGCACCGGCAGATCGCCGAGGCCCGGGAACTTGCGCAGGTTCTGGGAGATGTCGCTCTGCAGCAGCCCCGCGATCGCGAAGCTCTGCCCCGAGCTCAGCTCCACCGTCGTCTCGACCCGGCGGGTGGACAGCGCCGGCACGCTGATGCCCTGGATCTCGACCGCGCCGTTCTGCGACAGCTGGCTGACCTCCGGCGCGACGCGCAGGGTGATCTTGTTGTCGGCGCGCACGATCGGCGTGAAGGCGAGCTGGACGCCGAACTGGCGGAACTCGATCGCAAGCTGCCCGAGCGACTGCGGCACGGGGATCGGGAACTCGCCGCCGGCGAGGAATTTGGCCGTCTCGCCGGAGACCGCCGTCAGATTGGGCTCGGCGAGCACCGTCACCAGCCCCTCGGTTTCCAGCGCGTCGATCACGGCGTTCAGATCCACATGATCGGTCAGCGCCGAGATCGCGAGGCTGTCGGCGCCATTGCCGTCACGGATGAGGCCGCCCAGGGGACCCGCCGGATCGCCGAGGACGCTGCGCCCGGCGAAGGCCGGCCGGCCGGTCGCCAGCCCGATCATCGTGTTGCCGCCGAGATCGAAGAGCGACTGCCAGTTGACGCCGAGCTGCTTCAGGGTGTCGCGGCCGACCTCGGCGAATTTGACCCTCAGATTGATCTGGGTGGGCTGGGTGACCTTGAGGCGCGTGATCACGCCGTCTCCCAGATATTCCTTCGCGTACTGCTTCGCGCGCTCGGCGTCCTCCGGCGTGCGCACGACGCCGGTCAGAAACGCCATGCCGTTCACGAACTGGACGTCCAGGAGGGCGTCCGGCAGGACCTGGCGGAACAGGGCCTTGAGCGGTTCGACATCGGTGGTGACATGGACGGTCGCGGCGAAGACGGGGGTGTCGTCCTTGGCGATCGCGTAGATCGAAGTCTCGCCGGGCTTCTTGCCCAGCACGTAGACGAGCTGGGCCGACTTGACCTGCACGTCCGCGATCGCCGGATCGGCGACGAAGATGTCGGTCGCGGGCTTGGCGAGCCGCAGCAGCACGCCCTTGCCGGTCACCAGCTCGAGCTGCTGGTCCTCGGGCAGCAGGGTCCGCGCGGCCGCGCGCCCGGCCGCCGCCGGTGCGCCCGCCGCGTCCGCCGAGACGCCGAACACCGCGAGCGCGGCGAGGGCGGTGATGAGGACATGGCGATTCATCTGGTCAGCTCCCCGATCCCGAGGCCGGCCGGCTGGCGGCCAGCTCCACCAGTTCGCTCTCGCTGCCGCGCACGACGCGCACGGCCGGCGTGCCGTTGCGGGTATCCGGCGGCGGCAGGACGCGGCTGACATCCGCGTCCCAGGTGTGGCTCACCGTGGCGGCCACCGGGCGGTCGCCGTCGGGCGCGCCGTCCGCGCGCTGGAGGCTGCGCAGCGCGAGCGTGATCGTGCCCATCGCGCGCACCAGCGCGATGCGCTCGGCGATCTTCGGGGTCACCTCGAGGGTGACGGTGCGCCCGGGCTTGACCTTGCCGTCCTCGATCGCCGTGCGGCTGTCGATGGCGAGCACCCGGACGTTGCCGGCGATGGTCTCGCTCGCGAAGTGGCGGTTGCCGTCGGCGTCCTCGACGCGGTGGTTCAGGATGACGTCGACGCGGTCGCCCGGGAAGATGAAGCCCGCGACCCCGCTCGCGGCATCGACCGGCAGCGTCACGGCGCGCATGCCCGGCGCCAGCGCCGCGGCGAGGAACCCGCGCTCGCCGGGGGCCACCAGCGCGCCCCTCGGCACCGGCGTGCCGGCGGGCAGCGCGGTGCGCACGACATGGCCCAGATAGTCCTTGAGCCCGTCGGGGTTCCCAAGGACGATGTAGCTGTCGTTCACCGCATTCTTCGGCCAGGGCTGGGCCCTGATGTCGTCGGCGCCGAGCAGCCGGCCGATGGGCAGATCCTGGCGCGCCACGAGGACCAGGGTCTCGGCGGGCTTGTCGGCCGCCGGCGCGGGCGTGCCCGCGCCCATGCTGCCGAGCGCCAGCCGCACGAACCAGGCCGCCGCCAGCGCCAGCCCCACGGCGACAACCGCGAAGATGATCGTGCGCTGCGATCTCATCCCGTCTTCTCCCCTTGTTCGGCCGCCGCCTCCGGCTCAGGCCGGCAGCCACAGCGCGGCGAGCGCGCCGGTCGCGATCGCAACCCCGTAGGGCACGCCCGCGGCCTGCTCCTCATTCCCGGCCTGGCGCTGCGGCGCACCACCGCCGGCCGCGCAGGCGCGCGCGGCGGGCCGCCGGCCGAGCCGGTCCGCGACGAGCATCACGAGCGCGAGCACGCCGCCGCAGAGCGCGGTCGCCAGCAGGAACGCCGGCCAGGAGCCGAGCGGCAGCGCCAGCGCCGTCGCCGGCAGCAGCTTCGCATCCCCGCCGCCGATGGCGCCCGCGGCGAACAGCCCGACGCAGGCCATAAACAGCGCCGCCACCGCGGCCAGATGGCCGGCCGTGAACAGGAATCCGCCGAGCCCCGCGCGCAGCAGCGCGAGCGCGAGCACCGCGGCGACCAGCCGGTTCGGAATGAGCCGGGACCTGAGGTCGCTCACGGCCGCCGCAATGAGCGGCAGGGCGAGGCCGATCGTCGCAAGCGTCATCATCGGGGCCACGTCTTTTCCTGCGAATCCGCACCCGTTCGCCGCAGCACTGTGACCCCTGCGCCTTTAAAAAGGCGTGTAATGACGCCTAAAATTCTATGCGATTTGCCGAAACGGCCCGGCCGGCGGCTCAGGCGAGGGCGTGATCGACGGCGCGCGCAAGGGCGTCGGCCGCCATGGTGCCGAGGATGGCGAGCAGAAGCGGCTCGGGCATCCCTTCCGGCCGCGGCGCGCGGCGGGTGGACAGCGCGAACACCGTATCCCCGTCGAAGGGCGTGTGAACGGGTCGGATCCGGCGCGCGAGGCCGTCATGGGCCATGATCGCGAGTCTTTTGAGCGCCGGCTTGTCGAGATCGACGGCCGTCGCCACCACCGCGATCGTCGTGCTGGCGGCAAGCAGCGGCGCCTTCGGCAGCGGCAGGCGGTCCTCCGACCCCAGCGGCGGGCCGAAGCTGTTCACCGCCACCGCCGCGCCGACGAGAAGCTCCGCCGGCTCGCGCGCCGCGACGCTCGCCGAGCCGTAGCCGCCCGGCCGGTCCCCCGCGCGCGCCCCGAAGCCCGCGCCCACGCGCCCGCAGCGGTCGGCGCATGATGCGGCCTTGAGCGCCGCCCGGCCGAGGCCGCGATAGGGGTTCTCCCCCCGCCAGAGCTTGTCGCCGCCGTTCGCGAGATCGAAGAGGATCGCCGCCGGCACCACCGGCACCGGACGCGGCGAGATTTGAAGCCCCACCCCGCGCGCCGACAGCTCTTCCGCCACGGCGTCGGCCGCCGCCAGGCCGAAGACCGAGCCGCCCGAGAGCACCAGCGCATGGATGACGTCGACGAGATTGACGGGATCGAGGGCATCGGTCTCGCGGGTCCCGGGCGCGCCGCCGCGCACGTCGACGGCCGCCCGCGCCCCGCCCTCGGGCAGCAGCACCGTCGTGCCCGAGCGCAGCACCTCGTCCACGGCATGACCCACCAGCAGGCCGTCCACATCGGTGATCCGGTCGCCCGGTCCGGGCCGAAGTGCGATCTCCATCGCCGCCGCTCCTTCGCCGTCTCCCGCGGCCTCTTTTCTGCGGCCGCCTTGCGGCTATAGTGGCGATCGCGCGTCCTGACCAGACAGCCCGGAAGGAAGCTCCGTGATGCAAGCCCGCCCGTCGCCGTGCCGCCTTCTTCTCGTCGCCCTCGCCGCCGTCCTGACATGGGCGGCCGGTTGCGCCCGGGCCGAGGACGGCAAATGGGCCGAGGGCGAGCACATTCTCGCGGCGGCCGCCCATCCGGAGGCGGTCAAGGCCGGCTTCGCCGTGCTCGAGGAGGGCGGCAGCGCGGTGGATGCCGCGATCGCCATGCAGGCGGTGCTCTCGCTGGTCGAGCCCCAGTCGTCCGGCATCGGCGGCGGCGGCTTCCTGCTCTTCTACGACAGGGCCGCACACCGCGTGACGGCCTACGACGGCCGGGAGACGGCGCCGGCGGCGGTGGACGAGACGCTCTTTCTCGGCCCCGACGGCCGGCCCCTGGCCTTCATGGACGCAGCCCTCGGCGGGCGCGCCGTCGGCGTGCCGGGGGTGATGCGGATGCTGGCGCTCGCCCATCGGCGTCACGGCCGTCTGCCCTGGGCGCGGCTGTTCCAGCCGGCGATCCGGCTGGCGGAGGAGGGGTTCGCCCTGAGCCCCCGGCTGCATGCGGTGCTGGCGCGGCACGCGGAGCTGTTCCGCCGGCGCGGCATCACGGACCCCGCCGCGCTCGGCGCCGCCGGCCCCTATTTCTTCACGAAGGAGCTCGAGCCCAAGCCCGTCGGCACGATCCTGAAGAATCCGGCCTATGCGCGCACGCTCAGACTCGTCGCGGACAAGGGCGTCGACGTCTTCTATGCCGGCGAGATCGCCCGCGACATCGTCGCGGCGGTGCGCGACAATCCGTTCTCGCCGGGGGTGATGACGCTGGAGGATCTCGCCGGCTACCGCGCCGAGGAGTCGCCGCCGCTGTGCGGAACCTACCGGGTCTGGCGCCTGTGCTCCATGGGCCCGCCGTCCTCGGGCGGCAGCACGATGCTCGCGATCCTCGGCATCCTCGAGGGCTTCGACCTGAAGGCGCTGGGGCCCTGGGGGGTTCAGGCGGTGCATCTGTTCGCGGAGGCCGGTCGGCTCGCCTATGCCGACCGGGACCGCTACACCGCGGACGCGCGCTTCTACCCCGTGCCGCTTCCCGGCCTCATCGACAAGGCGTATCTGGCGCGCCGGCGCGCGCTGATCCGCGCCGACCGCGCCATGGAGCATGCGGCCCCCGGCCTGCCGCCCGGCGCGGAAGAGGCGGGCGCGGGTTCCGGGCCCGACCATCCCTCCACAAGCCATCTCGTGGCGATCGACAGGGACGGCAACGCGGTCACCTTCACCACCACCGTCCAGATCGCCTTCGGCAGCTTCGTGATGGTGGACGGCTTCCTGCTCAACAACCAGCTCACCGATTTCGACTTCAACCCGCGCGACGAGGACGGTCGGCCCGTCGCGAACCGGCCGCAGGGCGGCAAGAAGCCGCGCTCGTCCATGACGCCGACCTTCGTCTTCGATGCCCGCGACCGCCTCGTGATGGGCATCGGCTCGCCGGGGGGCAGCCGGATCATCAGCTATGTCGCGAAGACGCTGATCGGCGTGCTGGACTGGGGCATGCCGATCGAGAAGGCGATCGCCGCCCCCAACCTCATGGGCCGCGGGGACGTGCTCGAGATCGAGCGGGGCACGGCGCTGGAGGCGCTCGCACCCCGGCTCGAGCAGATGGGCCACCGCATCCGCCGCGCGGAGATGACCTCCGGCCTGCACGGCTTTACGGTCCGCTACGATGAGAAGGGCCTGCCGCACTACCGCGGCGGGGCGGACCCGCGCCGGGAAGGGATCGTGCTGGCGCAATAGGACCCGTGCCAGGCACCGGCCCCGTGCGCGGCGGACGCTGAGGCGCAGGCGCGGTTCCTACTCCTCGGCGGCCTTCACGGCCGCGCCGGGTTCGCAGGGCGCATCCTGCGCCATCGGCAGCCGGAAGCCGAAGACGGTGCCGTCCGGTCCGGAGCGCTCGAGCCAGACCGTGCCGCCGTTCGCGCGCACGAGCTCGGCGACGATGGCGAGCCCCAGTCCGATCCCGTGGGTCGAGCCCTTGAAGGGCACGAAGAGATGCGCGCGCGCCTTCTCGGGCAGGCCGGGGCCGGTATCGGCGACCTCCACCACCACCATGCGGTGGCCGTCGGTGCGGGCCGAGACGGTGAGCGTACCGCCGGAAGTGCGCATCGCCTGGACGGCGTTGCGTCCGAGGTTCAGCAGGATGCGGAACAGGTGGTCGGGATCGGCAAGCACCCTGCAGCCCGGCGGCACCCGGTTGCGGAAGACGATCTCCGGCGCCGCGCCCGCCGGCGCCTCGCCGCGCAGTCCCAGCGAGACCGCGACCTCGTCCACCAGCGCCCGCAGGTCGACGGCGGCCGGCTGGGGCGGCGCCTCCTCCGCGCGGCCGTGGCGCAGCGTCCGCTCGGCGAGATCGAGCGCCCGGTCGACGGCCCGCAGCAGCCGGCTGGAGAGCTCTCTGACCGTCGGGTCCTCCACCATCATCAGCCGCTCCGACGACAGCTGGGCGGTGGCGAGAATGTTGCGCAGGTCGTGGCTGATCTTGCTCACGGCCTCGCCGAGCTCCGCGAGATGCCGGCGCTGCTTCAAGGCGCGCCTGAGCTCGTGCTGGAGATGGGCGAACTCGCGCTCGGCCACCCCGATCTCGTCGCCGCGCGCGGAAGGGACGAGGGTCGCGGCCGGGTCCTCCGGCGCCTCGCGGAAGCGGACCATGGCGCGGGTGAGCTGCTGCATCGGCCGGACCATCAGCACGTAGAGGCTCGCGAACACGAGGGCTGCGGCGGTGAGCGAGATCACCAGCGACAGCAGGAAGATGTTGCGCGAATAGGTGACCATCGCATCGAAGAGCTGGCGCTCGCGCATGACGATGGCGAGCGACCCGTCCTCGAGATTGATGGCATGCGCGCGCACCTCGATCACGCCGCGGCCGCCGCGCGCAAGCGTCGCGAAGGCATCGGCGATCAGCGCCAGCGCGCCCGCTTTCGTCAGGTCGTAGCGGGCGTCGATGCGCCCGATCTCCTCGAGCGCCAGCGCCATCTCGCGCCGGCCCGGCAGATTGAGGCGGGCCGAGAGCACGTCGATGGTGGCGAGGATGCTGCGCGCGGTCTCGCGGTCGGGGGCGCTGGTCGCGCCGCTGCCATGGGCGGCCAGCACCGCGACCTGGGCGCTGGCGAGATGCTGCTCGAGGAACATCCGCCGGAAATTGGCGATCGACGGCAGATACACCATCACCTCGACCACCATGATCGAGACGAGGGTGATCACCAGCAGCCGGCTCGAGAGACTGCGGCTCAGCCCCGCCGCCGGCGCGGGCAACGCATGCGTGTTGCCATCCTCGTCCCGCATCACGCTCCCCAGCCCAGCCGCCGCAGACGCCACCACGCCCGCAGTAGCCGAGAAGTCCAAGGGTTCTCAAGCCTCCTGCGGTAGACGGCGGAGGCGAGCTTTTTCGCGATCTCGCCGTAGGAGGGATAGGGCCAGACGGCGGCCGCAAGATCGGCGAGACGGCGCCGGCCCGCCAGCACCTCCACAAAGGGCGCGATCAGCTCGCCCGCGCGCGCGCCGACGATCACGACCCCGACCGGCCGGCCGCGGGCGAGGACGAGCTTCGCGAAGCCGCCCCTGGCGCCGTCGCAGACCGCGCGGTCGAGCCCGGCGAAGGGTTCGGTGAGGACCTCGACCTCCTCGCCGAAGCGCCGGCGCGCCTCGGCCTCGGAAATCCCGACGCCGGCCACCTGCGGATCCGTCCAGGTGACGCGCGGGATCCAGCGGAAGTCCGCGCGCGCCGGAATCCCCATCAGGCGGCGCACGAGCACGCCCGCGGCATAGCCCGCCGCATGGGTGAACTGCGGCGCCTCGATGCAGTCGCCGAGGGCGAAGACCCGCCGGTTCGTGGTCCTGAGCCCCGCATCGACCTTGATGAAGCCGCGTGCGGTGAGCGCGACGCCGCCCGCCTCGAGGTCGAGCGCGGAGAGATCCGGACGCCGGCCGACCGCCACCAGCAGCTCGTCGACCTCGAGCGTCCCGCGCCCGCCTTCGGCCGTCTCCAGCGAGAGCGCGACCGCCTCTCCGGCCGCCGCCACTCCGACGACCCGCACGCCTTCGCGCAGCACCAGCCCGTCGGCCGCAAGCTGCCCGCGCAGGACCGCGCGGACATCCTCGTCCGTGCCGGCGAGCATTTCCGCCTGCTCGAGCACCGTGACCCGGCTGCCGAGGCGCGCGAAGGCCTGGCCGAGCTCGAGGCCGATGGGTCCCGCCCCGATCACGCCGAGCCGCTCCGGGATGCGCCCGAGCGAGAAGATCGTCTCGTTGGTGTGAAAGCGCACATCCTTAAGCCCGGGGATCGGCGGCACGGCCGGGCCGGCCCCGGCCGCTATGACGATGCGGCGCGGTGCGAACACCCTCTCGCCCACCGCGACCCGGCGCCGGTCCAGGAAGCGGGCGGTCCCCTCCACGACCGTCACGCCGAGGGACTCGAAACGCGCGCGCGAATCATGCGGGGCGATGGCCGCGATCGCGCCGGCCACATGTCCGAAGACGCCCGCCGCATCGATGTGCTCGCGCGCAAGCCGGATGCCGAAGGCCTGCGCCCTGCGGGGCGCCTCCGCCATCGCCGCCGCCGCGATCAGCGCCTTGGACGGCACGCAGCCGGTGTTGAGGCAGTCGCCGCCCATCGCGCCGCGCTCGACCAGCACGACCCGCGCCTCGAGCATGGCGGCGGCGGCCGCCACCGACAGACCCGCCGAGCCCGCGCCGATCACCAGTATGTCGGGCTTCGCCCCGCCGGCCATTCCCGCTTCCTTCCCTTCGGCGGCACCCGGCCCGTCGGGCCGGATGAGGGCGACGTTATCGCCCGTTCCCGCCGTTCTTCTCCGCATCGCCGTTCTCGCCGAGCACCGCGGCCACCGGAGCGAAGCGGCGCAGCAGCACGGGCGCCAGCGCCAGCAGCGCGAGCCCGAGGAACGGCAGCAGGATTCCGGGCCGCATCAGCGCCTCGCGGAGGTCGATCTCGCCGCCGCGGGCGAGCAGATCCGCCGCCCCCGCGCCGATGCCGACATAGACCACCACGCCCGGCAGGATGCCGAGGAAGGTCGCCAGCACATAGTTGCGAAGCCGCATGCCGATCACGCCCGGGGCGATGTTGAGCACCCAGAAGGGAATGACCGGGATCAGCCGCAGCGCCAGCAGATAGAAGAACTCGTTGCGCCGGAACCCGCGCTGCAGCCGCTTCAGCCAGGGCGCCGCCTTCGCCCGCAGCACCGCCCCGAGCGAGGTATGGGTCGCCTGGAAGATGATGGTCGCGCCGATGGTGGCGCCGAGCGCAACCCCGACGCTGCCCAGCCAGACGCCGTAGAGCGCCCCGGTGAACACCGTGATCACGCTCATCGCCGGAAAGGAGACCGCCGTGCCCGCGGCATAGATCACGATGAGCATCAGGAGCGAGAGCACCGGATGGGCGTGCACATATTGGCGCATCGCGGCGAAATGGGCGGCGAGCAGCTCGGGACGCACATAGTCGGCAGCGCCGGATGCGGACACGGCCGCGACGAGCAGCGCGAGCAGAACCAGCGGCCAGAACCGCCGCCAGCCGGCCTTCCCGCGCTCGTCGCCCTCGTCCACCACCTGGATGCCCGCTCCCTCGTTCATTCTCCACCTCTTACCACCGCCGGCCACGCGCCTGTAAAGGGTTGTGGCCGCGGTGCGGTTCTCGCGCGGCATTTCTGCCGGCGCGTGCGGGGCCGAGATGGGGGGCCGGCCGCCATCGGCGCAAGGGCTCGCGCGCCGATTCACGCGATTGTGATCGGGCGTGAGGGCGGCGGGGCCGCCCGTCCGCGCGATTGACAGAGCAGGCGCAAGACGCTAAGCGCGCCCCCTGATCGGCGCCGCTCCGGCCGCCCGGCCGTGCGGGCGCGACCCGTTTTTCAAGGGAGCAGTTCGAGATGAAGCGGACCTACCAGCCGAGCCGGCTCGTGCGCAAGCGGCGCCATGGTTTCCGGGCGCGCATGGCGACCAGGGCCGGGCGCCGGGTCATCAAGGCGCGCCGGGCGAAGGGCCGGAAGCGTCTGAGCGCCTGAGCGGGCGGCGGGACTCCGGCTCCGGCACCGCGCCCGAAGGGCGCGACGGCATGAACACGAGCGCGGGAACGGGCGGGCGCGAGCGCAGGCGGCTGGTGCGGCTGAAGCGGCGGCCCGCCTTCGTGCGCGTCCAGAGGGCGGGTCGGCGGGCGGTGCGCCCGAGTCTGGTGCTGCAGGCCGCGCCGCGGGCGGAGGTGCCGGCGGAGGCCATCGGCGTGGGCTTCACGGTCACCCGGCGCACCGGCGGCGCCGTCGTGCGCAACCGCATCCGGCGGCGGCTGAAGGCGGCGGCCGCGGCCGTGCTGCCCGAGGCGGGACGTCCCGGCACCGACTATGTGATCATCGGCCGGCGCGCCGCGCTCCACCGCCCCTTCGACCGCATTCTCCGCGACCTGCGTTCGGCGCTTGCAGCCGTGCACCAGGATCCGCCCCGGGGCGGGGCGGCGGACGCGGGACAGCGGCGATGACGGCAGACAGAGGGATGCAGAGGGCGCGCATGGCGGGCCTCATGGACAAGCTGCCGGCCTGCATCCTGCTCGCGCTCATCGCATTCTGGCGCCGGGTGATCTCGCCCTGGCTGCCGATGAGCTGCCGCTACCAGCCGAGCTGCAGCGCCTATGCGGCAGAGGCGATCCGCCGCTTCGGCCCGCTTGCCGGCGGCCGGCTCGCGGCAAGACGGCTCTTGCGCTGTCACCCCTGGGGCGGCTACGGGTTCGACCCGGTTCCCGAGCCCCCGGCCGGCGCCGCCGGGCGGCCCCGTTCAGAACACGGCCCGAGCAGGCGGAAGGTCGACCGCGGATGACCGAGGAGCAGCGCAATCTCGCCATCGCCATCGTGCTGACGATGCTGGTGCTCGTCGCCTATGACTATTTCTTCATGCCGAAGCCGCGCCCCGGGGCGGTCCGCGAGCAGGCCCAGAGCACGGAAGTTTCTCCCGGCGCGCAGAAGCCGGCGGGCGAGGTGGAAGGCCCCGCGGCGGCGGCCGAGCGGCCGCTGAGCCTGGAGGAAGCGCTGGCGGCAAGCCCGAGGGTCAGGATCGAGACGCCGCGGCTGTCCGGCTCGGTGCGGCTCATCGGCGGATTCATCGACGATCTCGTGCTCACCGACTACCGCGAGACGGTCGCCAAGGATTCGCCGCCGGTGCGCCTGCTCCATCCGGCCCGCAGCGCGAAGGCCTATTACGCCGGCTTCGGCTGGGTCGCAACGGGCGGGGCCGCGATCGACACCCCCGGGCCGGAGACGCTGTGGGAGGCGGATGGCGAGGTGCTCACGCCCGACAGGCCGCTCACCCTGACGTGGACGAACCCGCAGGGCATCACCTTCATCCGGCGCATCGCCGTCGACGACGCCTACATGTTCACGATCACCGACGAGGTCCGCAATCCGCTGGACACCCCCGTGCTGCTCGCGAACTACGGCCTCGTCCAGCGCCACGGAACCCCGAAGGTCGCCGGCTACTACATCCTCCACGAAGGCCCCCTGGGCGTCTTCAACGACAAGCTCGTGGAGAAGAGCTACAAGGATCTGAGGAAGGACGGGGACTTTCGCGAACGCACGGTCTCCGGCTGGCTCGGCATCACGGACAAGTACTGGCTGGTCGCCCTCATCCCCGACCAGCAGATCCCCGTGATCGGCCGCTTCCTCTCCCGCGGCGGGGATGAGCGGCCCGTCTACCAGACCGATTTCCTGACCGAGCGCACGGTGGTGCCCGCGGGCGGCAGCAAGACCGTCACCACCCGTCTGTTCGCGGGTGCCAAGGAGGTGCATCTGATCGAGGGCTACGGCGAGCGCTACGGCATCAAGCTCTTCGACCGCGCCATCGACTGGGGCTGGTTCATCTTTCTGACGAAGCCGATCTTCTACACGCTGGACTGGCTCTACAGACAGACCGGGTCGTTTGCGATCGCGATCCTGCTGCTGACCGTGATCGTGAAGCTCCTGTTCTTCCCGCTCGCCAACAAGTCCTACCACGCGATGGCGCGGATGAAGGCCGTCCAGCCGAAGATGAAGGCGCTCCAGGAGCGCTACAGGGACGACCGCGAGCGGCTCCAGCGCGAGATGATGGAGCTGTACCGCAAGGAGAAGGTGAACCCGGCGGCGGGCTGCCTGCCGGTGCTGGTGCAGATCCCGGTCTTCTTCGCCCTCTACAAGGTGCTGTTCGTGACCATCGAGATGCGCCACCAGCCGGGGCTGTTCTGGGTCAAGGATCTGTCCGCGCCGGACCACTTCACGATCGTCAATCTCTTCGGCCTCATCCCATGGGATCCGCCGGGCTTCCTCGCCATCGGGCTGTGGCCGATGCTGATGGCGCTCACGATGTATCTGCAGCAGCGCCTCAACCCGCCGGCGGCCGAGCCGATGCAGCAGAAGATCATGATGGCGATGCCCTTCGTCTTCATGTTCATCATGGCGCCGTTCCCGGCGGGGCTGGTGATGTACTGGACGTGGAACACGATTCTGTCGGCGCTGCAGCAGTGGGTGATCATGCGCCAGGATCTGGAGCGCCATGGAAGGGCCGGCCGCACCTGAGGGGAACGCAGCAGGCGATCTTGCCGCGCTGGGCCGCCGGCTGTTCGCCGGCGAATGCGCCTTCCTGCGCGCGGCGGTCGAGCTTGCCGACGTGCCGGAGAGCGCGGCCCCCGAGATCGCCTTCGCCGGGCGCTCCAACGTCGGCAAGTCGTCGCTGATCAACGCGCTGCTCGCGCGCAGGGGGCTTGCGCGCACATCCAACACGCCCGGCCGCACGCGCGAGCTGCACTTCTACCGGCTCGTCCGGCCCCGGGCTCTCGCCGCGGATCCACTCGGCGCGCGGCTTGCGCCCGAAATCATGCTCGTCGACATGCCGGGCTACGGCTACGCCAGGGCGCCGAAGAAGCTGGTCAAGGCCTGGAACGCGCTGATCACCGCCTATCTCAAAGGCCGGCCCCAGCTTGCGCGGGTGCTGGTGCTCGTCGACGCCCGCCACGGCCTCAAGCCCAACGACCTTGCGGTGCTCGGCATCCTGGACGAGGCCGCCGTGCCCTACCAGATCGTCTGCACCAAGGCCGACAAGCTCGGCGCCGGCCGCCGCCGCCAGCTGGAGGAACGGCTCGCCGCCCAGCTGGCCGGCCGGCCCGCCTGCCACCCCGTCCTGCACGTCACCAGCGCCGCCAGGGGCGAGGGGCTGGACGAGCTGCGGGCCGCGCTCACCGCGCTGCTTCTCGGTCGCGACGATCCGCTGCTCGCCGCAGCCCCCGCACCGACGGACCCCGACGCGCCCGCGCGCGCCGGCTGAGGCGGCCGGCCGCGGGCCGCCTTTCCACCCGTCCTCATTCCGCCCGCGATCCGTCGCCCGGGATCCGCCGCCCGCGACCCTTCGCCCGCAATCCTCCGGTCGCATCCGCCGCGCAGGGTCTGGCACCGGGCTTGACGGCCAATCTCCGGTCGCATAATGACTGACCGGTCAGTCATTCTTTTGGCAGTGGTCCAGGCGCTTCCGGGCGGCGCGGGCCGCGGCCGCAGCCGGCGGGAAGGAGGGGATGCGATGACGCGCGAGGACGGTGCGGCGGCCAATGCCGCGGCGGTGCCGGCATCCGCGGATCCCGATGGCGCGGGGGCGCGGCGCATGGCGATTCTGGACGCCGCCGAGGAGGCCTTTCTCGCCCGCGGGTTCGCGGGGGCGCGGGTGGAGGCGATCGCGCGCGCGGCCGGCGTGGCCAAGGGCACGGTCTATCTCTACTTTCCCTCAAAGGCGGCGCTGTTCGTCGGCGTCGTCGAGCGGATGGTGGCGCCGCATTTCGCGCGCCTGCGGCTCGGCGCCGTGACCGAACGGCACGGCTCGCGCGATCTCCTGCTCGGTCTTCTGGAGGGCATGCTGGCACGCATGGCGGAGGGGCGCCTGCCGCGGATCCTGCGCCTTCTCATCGCCGAATCGCCGCGCTTTCCCCAGCTTGCGCAGCTCTATCACGACCGCGTGATCCGCCGCGGGCTGGACACGGTGGAGGCGATCCTCGCCCGCGGCGCGGCGCGCGGGGAGTGGCGGATCGCGGATCCCGCCGCCACCGCCCGAATCATCGTCGCGCCGGTGCTGATGCACGGCATCTGGCAGGTGGTCTTCGCACCGGTCGGGCGCACCGCGCCCTCTTGCCGGCGGCTTCTCGCCGCTCTTCAATCCCTGCTCGATGCCGGCCTTGCGGGAGGAGAAGCCTCATGAACCGGCGTCCGGTCGTTCTGATCATCGCTCTCGCCGTGCTGGTCGCCGGCGGCGGCTATCTCGCCTGGCGGGCGGGCGCGGAAGGCGAGGCCGGCGCGCGCTGGTACGGCTACATCGAGGGCGAGCCCGTCGATGTCGCCGCGGCCGAAGCCGGCTTTCTCTCCCGCCTCGCCGTCCGGCGGGGCGAGCGGGTGCGCGCGGGGGCGCCGCTGTTTGCGATCGACGGCGCCCGGCTTGAGGCCGTGCTCGCCGCCCGGCGCGCGGCGCTGACGCAGGCCCGCGCCGAGCTCGCCGATCTGAAGAAGGGCGAGCGGCCCGAGGAGCTGATCGTGCGCCGGGCGCGCCTCGCCGAGGCGCGCGCCCGCCTCGAGGACGCGAAGACCCGGCTGGACCGGGTGCGCCCCCTCGTCGCCTCGGGTGCGCTGCCCCGGGCCGAGCTGGATGCCGCCGAGGCGGCGGCGGCCGCGGCCGAGGCGGCGGTCGCCGCGCGCGAAGCCGAGATCCGGGTGGCGGAGCTGCCGGCGCGCGCGGACCGGATCGCCGCCGCCGAGGCGCTGGTGGCGGCACGGGAGGCCGAGCTGCGCGAGATCGAGGAGCGCCTCGCCGATCTTGCGCCCGCAGCCCCGGAGGATGCGCTCGTCGAAGACAGCTTCTTCCTGCCCGGCGACTGGGTGCCGGCCAATGCCGTGGTCGTGCGGCTGCTGCCCGATGCGAACCGCTTCGCCCGCTTCTGGGTGGGCGAGCAGGAGGTGGCGGCGCTGAAGCCCGGCGATCAGGTGCTCGTCCACTGCGACGGCTGCGGGGCGCCGGTCGCGATGCGCATCAGCTTCATCGCCCGCGAGGCGGAGTTCACCCCGCCCGTGATCTACACGCGCCACACCCGCCAGCGCTTCGTCTTCCGGGTCGAGGCGCGGCCGCCCGCCCCGCAGGCGCGGCTGCCGGTCGGCCTGCCCATCGAGGTGACGCGGCCATGACCGATGCGCGCGAGGCCGCGATCGCGGTGGAGGGCCTTGTCAAGCGCTTCGGGGCGCGCACGGCGGTCGATCACGTCTCGATCACGGTCGCCCGCGGCTCGGTGACCGGCTTTCTGGGGCCCAATGGCGCGGGCAAGACGACGACGCTCAGACTGCTGACCGGGCTGCTCAGGCCCGATGCCGGGCGCGGCCGCTGCCTCGGCTTCGACATCCTGACGCAAAGCCGCCGGATCAAGGAGCATGTGGGCTACATGCCCCAGCGCTTCGGCCTCTACGAGGATCTGACGGTGCGCGAGAACCTGCTGTTCGCCGCCCGGGTGCACGGCCTCGCCCGGCCGCGCAAGGCGGTGGACGCGTGCATCGCCCGCCAGCGCCTTGCGGCCTATGCCGACACGCCGGCCGGCGCGCTGTCCGGCGGCTGGAAGCAGCGCCTCGCGCTCGCCGCCGCCGTCATCCACCGCCCCGCCCTGCTGCTGCTGGATGAGCCGACGGCCGGCGTCGACCCCGAGGCGCGCCGGCGCTTCTGGGACGAAATCCACCGCCTGGCGGCGGAAGAGGGCGTGACCGTTCTGGTCTCCACCCACTACATGGACGAGGCCGAGCGGTGCCACGACATCGCCTACATCTTCGCCGGGCGGATCCTCGCCCGCGGACGGGCCGAAGCGCTGCTGGCCGAAAGCGGCCTCATCGCCCTCAAGGTCACGGGACCCGGGCTTGCCCAGCGCCTTGCGCGCATCGAGCGCGCGCCGGGCGTGATCGCGGCGGGCGTCTTCGGCGGCGCGCTGCATCTGGCGGGCGAGGACCGGGCCGCGCTGGAGAAGGCCGTGGCCACCCATCTCGGCGATCTCGCCGTCGAGATCGCCGAGGAGCCGGCAACCCTCGAGGACCTCTTCATCGCCCTGGTGCGGCGGGCGGGGCCGCTGAGCGGGGAGCGGGCGGCATGAGCGCGGCGCGCGACCGGCGTCTCCACCGCCTCTTCGCCATGCTGGCGAAGGAGTTCACCCACATGCTGCGCGACCGGCTGACGCTCGGCATGATGGTCGGCATCCCGGTGCTGCAGCTCATCCTCTTCGGCTACGCCATCAACACCGACCCGCGGCATCTGCCCACCGCTCTCTTCGCGCCGCAGTCGGGCCCGCATGTGCGCGCCATCGTCTCCGCGCTCGAGAACACCCGCTACTTCCGCATCACCCGCCGCATCGGCGATGCGCACGAGATCGAGCGGGCGTTCCGGCGCGGCGAGATCGTCTTCGCGGTCACGATCCCGGCGGACTTCGAGCGCCGGCTGGTCCACGACGGGCGCGCGCAGATCCTGGTGGAGGCGGATGCGACGGACCCGGTCGCGGTGAGCGGGGCGATCGCGGCCCTGCCCGAGCTCGCCCGGCGCGCGGCGACGGGCCTGCGCAGCGAACAGGGCCGGGCCCTCGCCGCCGCGCGGCCGGCGCCGGCCGTCGATGTCGTCGTCCACCGGCGCTACAATCCCGAGGCGCTGACCGAGCTCAACATCGTGCCGGCGCTGATCGGCGTGGTGCTCACCATGACGATGGTGATCATCACGGCGCTCGCCGTGACACGCGAGCGCGAACGCGGGACGATGGAGGCGCTGCTCGCGACCCCGCTCACCCCCTTCGAGATCATGGTGGGAAAGACGCTGCCCTACATCCTCGTCGGCGCCGTGCAGACGGTGGCGATCCTGGTGGCGGCGCGCGAGCTGTTCGGGGTGATCGTCACCGGCTCGCCGCTTGCGCTTGTGGCGGCCCTCGCCGTCTTCATGCTCGCCAATCTGCTCGTCGGCTACAGCTTCTCCACGCTCGCCCGCAACCAGGTGCAGGCGGTGCAGATGTCCTTCTTCTTCTTCCTGCCGTCGCTGCTGCTGTCGGGCTTCATGTTTCCCTTCCACGGCATGCCGCGCTGGGCGCAGACGCTGGGCGAGGTCTTCCCGCTCACCCATTTCGTGCGCATCGTGCGCTCGGTCCTGCTCAAGGGCGGCGGGCTGGCCGACATCGCGCCCGAGATCGGCGCGATCGCGCTCTTCCTGGTGGCGGCGGCGCTGCTCGCGCTCGCCCGCTTCCGCCGCACGCTGGATTGAGGGAGGGAACCGGAAGCATGACGCAGAAGGCGATCCGCGATGTCGCGGTGATCGGCGCGGGGCTGTCGGGGCTGCACGCCGCCTCGCTGCTCGCCGCGCGCGGGCTCAAGGTCGCATTGATCGAGGCGCGCGGGCGCGTCGGCGGGCGGGCCGAGCTGCACCGCTTCGCGAATGGCGATGCGGTCGACATCGGCGGCCAGTGGGTCGGTCCCGGGCAGGAGCGGATGTACCGGCTCATCGCCGATCTCGGATTGCGCACCTGGCCGCTCTATCACGAGGGCGACAGGATCCTCATGCTGGGGCGCCGGCGGCGGCGTTACCGCGGCCTCATCCCGCCGGCCTCGCCGCTCGCTCTCCTCGAGCTCGAGGTGGCGCTGCGCCGCTTCGAGCGCATGGCCGCCACCGTCGACCCGGCCCGGCCCTGGGCGCATCCGCGCGCGGCCGCCTGGGACCGGATGACGCTGGATGCGTGGATGCGCAGGAATCTGAGGACGACCGCCGCCCGGCGGCTGTTCGCCATCGGCATCGGCGCGGTCTTTGCCGCGGCCCCCGAGGAGCTGTCGCTGCTGCATGCGCTCTTCTATGCGCGCGCCGCCGGCGGGTTCCGCGGCCTGCTGGAGGTCGAGGGCGGCGCCCAGCAGGACCGCGTGCGCGGCGGCGTCGGCGGGCTCGCCGAGGCCTATGCCGCCCGCTGCCGCGAACAGGGCGTCGAGATCGCCCTCGCGCGGCCGGTGGTCGCCGTCGCCCGCGAGGGAGCGGGCGTGCGGGTGGTGACCACGCGGGAGACGTGGCGGGCGCGCCGGGCGGTTCTGGCGCTGCCGCCGAACCAGTTGCGGCGCATCCGCTTCGACCCGCCGGCACCCGCGCGCCGCGACCGGCTGTGGCAGCGCATGCCGGCGGGCCGCGCGATCAAATGCGTCGCCCAGTACCGCACGCCCTTCTGGCGGGCCGAGAGGCTCTCGGGCGAGGCGGTCGGCGGGCCGGGGCCGGTGCATGTGACCTTCGACAACACCGAAGAAGGCGGGGCGGCCGGGCTGCTCATGGGCTTCATCGCCGGGCCGGAGGCGGACCGCTGGGCGGCGGCGGCCCCCGAGGCGCGGCGCGCGGCGGTGCTGGAGTCCTTCGCCGCCTTCTTCGGGCCCGAGGCGCGCAATGCGATCGATTACGCCGACCGCGACTGGGGCGCCGAGGAATGGACCCGGGGCTGCTATGCGGCGCTGATGACGCCGGGCGCCTGGACGGCGCTCGGCGCCGAGCTGCGCGCGCCGCTCGGGCCGCTCCATTTCGCCGGCACCGAGACGGCGACGGCCTGGTACGGCTATTTCGAGGGCGCGCTGGAGGCGGCCGAACGCGCGGCCGGCGAGGTCGCGGCAGCGCTGGACGGTTGAGCGCCTGCCGGGCCGCGCCTTGCCGGCCGGGGGAGACATGCGCCATAATCCGGCCACATGGTGCGGGGGAGACGCCGGCCGTGAGGGGAGATCGCGGACATGGCTGAGAAGACGGAGGATGCGCCGCGCTCGCTCGGCGAGGCGTGGCGACGCCTGCGGGCGCGCGGTGCGACCTGCGGGATCGAGGCGCTGGCCGGGGTCGCGGTCCTGCTGCTCGTCGGGCTCGTGGTGGACGATCTTCTCACCCGCAATCTGCGCCTTGCCGTCCATGCGCCGGCCACGCCCTATCTCGCCGCGGCATTCCTGTTCGCGCTGAACTGGCACGGCTGGCGCCGGATCGCGCTGCCCGGGCTGGTGGCGGCCGGCATCTTCGTGTGGATCAAGATTCTTGATAGGCTTCTGCACGCCTATGTCTTTGTGACGTGACCGAGGCGCGAGCGAAGGCGGCGGTGCAGCCGGTTCTTCGTCGATGACGGCGGTGGCCTTGCACCGGCTCCCATGTGACAGCGTCCCCAAGGCTCTCAGCAACTGGCGCTCACGAGGCTGCGTCGTACCCTCACAGCCGGCAGCTCCGGCATCGCTTGGCCTTTCCCTCCCCGCCCTTCTTCGTGTGCTTGTTGAGGAGCAAGAGCGGCCTGCTACCGGAAGGGAGGTTGTTCCAAGAATCAATTGTTGTCAGAATTAGGCAAAGGTTGTGTTCTCATATTGCCTCTTGACAGAGCAGAGAAACGAGGATATGAAATGCCCGCTTGGCACGGATGTCAAGTGATCCGGGATGAGGGGGTGTGCGTGAAGGGGGCTCTCCCTCTAAGAGTATCGGCAACGGGTGAAAAGCCTGTTCCCGCTGCTGTTCACTGCCGGCTCTGGTGGTGATCCTTGTCTAAGAGGAGGGGAAAATGTCGTCACAGGATCGCTCAGCGTTTCGCGGTTTGCGCCGCCCGCAGACCGGGCAGCTTGTTCCGATTGCCGGTGTGTTGTTCGCTTTCCTCGTACTTCTGATGACACTGGCCATTCCGTCGGCCCACGCGGCCGCGCTTGTCGGGCAAATGCCTGCTCCCGCCCAGGATGTCATGGGCGATCGAGCAATGATGCGGGCCGTGATGGCCGACTATTTGCGCTTCCAGCAGGAGATGCGAGACTGGGCCCGCTATGAGGGGGTTGATGTTTCGTTCGGGCCGATTCGGATTGATATCGGTGGGCACAGCGAAGGCGACGGGTCGGCTCCGGGCAGCCCCGTTGCCTTGGCATCTGGGACCAGCTGCACGGTAACCTTGTCCGGGAGCATTGCCGGCCAAAGCGTTACCGTCAGCGCCACCGCTTCCACATGCGCCGAGGCGTATGAGGAAGCAAAGCAGGCGCTCAAAAAGGCTCTGGAGGATCTTCGCGATTTGGTCCGCCAAATCAGCGAGGGCTAAGAGCCCCGATCGTTCTGAGAACGGAGAAACGCTCATCGCATGATGAGCGTTTCTCCATTTCGTACGCGGTCGGGGCGAGGCACCGCCTTTTCACTCTATTTCACGTCTCCTCCCCCAGTTTCTTGAGGATCGATTCGGCCTGGCGGATGGAGGCGAGATCGATGAGCTTGCCGTCCAGCGCGACGGCCCCCTGGCCCTTCGCCTTCGCCTCCTTCATCGCGCGCACGATGCGCCGGGCCTTCTCCACCTCCTCGGGGCTCGGGCTGAAGAGCTCGTTGCACAGCGGGATCTGGGAGGGGTGGATCGCCCATTTGCCCTCGCAGCCCAGCACCATCGCCCGGTTCGCGTGCCAGCGGAAGCCTTCCGGGTCCGAGAAGTCACCGAAGGGGCCGTCGATGGGCCGAAGCCCATGGGCGCGCGCTGCCACGACGAGCCGCATCACCGCATAGTGCCACATGTCGCCCCAGTGCAGCTCGCGCCGGCCCTCCTCGTCCGGGTCGGTGAGCACCGCATAGCGCGGGTTGGGGCCGCCGATCTGGGTCGTGTCCGCCCGGATCGAGGCGGCGAAATCCGCCGCGCCGAAATGCAGACTCTCGTTGCGTGGGCTCGCGCCGGCGATGGCGTCGATGTTCATCATGCCTTCCGCCGTCTCGATGATGAGCTCGAAGCCGATCCGTTTGCGGCGGCCGGCCGCCGCCTCAACCTGCCCCACCAGCCATTCCACCGCATGCACGTCGCGCGGATGCGAGACCTTGGGGATCATGATGAGGTCGAGCCGCTCGCCGCCCCTGCCGACCACCTCCAGGATGTCCCTGTGCGCCTCGGGCGTATCGAGGCCGTTGATGCGCACGGAGACCGTCTTCTCGCCCCAGTCCAGCTCGTTGAGGGCGGCGACGACATTCGCCCGGGCCTCGGCCTTCTTGTCGGGCGCCACCGAATCTTCCAGATCGAGGAACACGACATCCGCCTCCGACTGCGCCGCCTTTTCCAGAAAACGGGGATTGGAGCCGGGCACCGCAAGCTCCGAGCGGTTGCGGCGCACGGGCACCTCATGCGGGCGGGTGATGAACATGGGCGTGGTCCTCTCCGGCCGGTCGCGGTTGTTGCGAAGCCACAAAATTGCTGCAGCGCAGCATCCGCGCGCCACCTTATTGCGGAGCGGGCGCCTTGACAAGCAGGCAGTCGAAGCCGGCGGATTTGAGCGCGGCACAGCGCCGCTCGGCCGCCGCGCGCGACGGCAGGGGCCCGACCTGCAAGCGGTACAGCCGGCTGTCCGGCCGCGGGCAGGATGCGGGGCTCGAGATCGCCGACGAGATCGCCCGCGCGCGCCTCGAGCCGCCGCCAGAAGGCCTCGACATCGGCCCTGCCTCTCAGCGCCACGAGCTGCAACCACCAGGCTCCGCCCGCCGCCGGCTCCTCGTCCGCGCCGCCGGCCATGCGCGCCCGCGCGCGCGTCAGCTCGGCCGGGGTCATGGCCTGCTCCATGGTGGACTGCGCCCGGCGGGCGATCTCGAGGCGGGAGGCCGCCCGCGCCATCCACAGATAGGCGGCGACGGGATCGCGGGCGAGCCCCTCGCCCTTCCAGTAGGCGAGCGCGAGCCGGTACTGGGCGGCCGGCAGGCCCGCGCGCGCCGCCTCGGTGAGCCGGCGGATCGCCTCGAGTCTTGCGGGCTCGTCGGCGCCCGGATCCTCGAGCAGCAGCACCGCCAGACGATAGGCGGCCATCGCCTCGCCCGCATCCGCCGCCTCGCGCAGCAGCGCCAGCGCCTTCCCGCGGTCGCGCGGCAGGCCGCCCAGGCCGTCGAGGTGCAGGGTGGCAAGATTGTAGAGCGCACGCGGATCGCCGGCGGCGGCCAGCTCCTCCCATATCGCCCGCGCCTCGGCGATCCGCCCGGCGCGGTAGAGCTCCAGCGCCCGGGCCGCGCGCGCAGCCGCGTCCGCAGCCCCCGCCGGCGGCTCGTCCACCCCGGCCCGCACCGCGCCCGGCATCAGCGCGAGCGCGGCAAGCAGCAGCAGGAGGCGGACAGGTCCTTGCATATTTTAGGCAATTCCCGGTCGTTCGCTTAACGCCGCCTTAAGGGCGCCGCGCCATTCTGCCGCGGCCCGCCGAGCTTAGGCGGGCGTGCGGGGCGACGGCAAGTGGGCGGGCGCCAGATGATGACGAAGCGGAACGGGACCGGGATGACGGCGGACGGCGGGCGCGCACGGGCGGGGCGGCGGCGGACGGCTGCGTCCGCGCTCGCCCTCGCCCTCGCCCTCGGCTGGTCGGCCCGTCCGGCGGCGGCGGGGCCGGATGAGCTGCTTTCCGCGGCCGCACGCATGCTGGAGGCGGGCCGGGCGGCGGCGGCGCTGGCGCTCTACCGCGACGCCTATGCGGCCGGCGGCGGCGATGCCGAGGCGCTCGACGGCATCGGCGAAAGCCTGCTCGCGCTCGGCCGCCCGGAGCTTGCGGAACCGATCCTTGCACGCGCGGCCGGCGGCGCGCGCGCCGACTGGCGGGCGCATTACGCCTGGGGCCAGGCGCTGCTGCAGATGGGCCGCCATGCGGATGCGGAGGCCGCCTTCGCGGCGGCGGCGCAGGCGGGCGGCGGGGCGCGGGCGCTGGCCGCCCAGGCCGTCGCACGCGATGCGCGGGGCGATCACGACGGCGCGATGGCGCTGTTCGCCGCGGCCGTCGACCGGGCGCCGGACGACGTCGTGCTGCGGGCGAACCTGGCCCTTGCCCAGGCGCTTCACGGCGAGGCCGGCGATGCGCTCTCCGCCTTCCGGGTGCTGGTGGAGGAGGGGGCGGGCGATGTCGTCGTCCGCCACAATCTGGCGCTCGCGCTGCTGTTTGCGGGCGACGCGGACAGGGCGGCGGCGGTGCTGCGCATCGACCTCGACGAGAGCGCGACGCGGGCGACCATGCGCTTCTTCCAGCGCCTGCGCGCGCTGGAGCCGGCCGCGCGCGTGCGCGCGCTGATCGCCGCGACGCGGCCGATGAGCCGGGCGCCGTCGGATGCGGCGGTGCCGGACCTTGCGGACGATCCGCAAAAGCGCGCGCTCGTCAAGGCGCTGCTGGCCGAGCCGGAGCCCGCACCACCGCCGCCTCCGCCGCCGCCGGCGCCCGAGCCGCAGCCGGTGGACCTGCCGCCGCTGCTCGATCCGACGGGCTGGTCGGTCCAGATCGCGGCCTACCGCACCCCCGAGCAGCTCAAACGCGGGCAGGCCCATTACTGGAAGCGCTTCGCCGAGGTGCTCAAGGACTACGAGCCGCGTCGCTCGGAGATCGACTACGGCCCGCGCAAGACCGCGCCCCGCGGCTTCTTCTACCGGCTCAACGTCGGCGGGCTTCAGGACCGCGAAGCGGCCGAGGAGCTGTGCCGGCGCCTCAAGGCCGCCGGTGCGCCCTGCTGGGTGCGCCCGCCCGAGCCGGCCGAGGGCCGCCTGCCTTCGCCCCGGAACGGCGGGCGCTGACGGGCCGCCGCGCCCGCCGCCGCAGACGGAACTCGGTCGGCATCATTCCTTGTCCCCCGAGGGCGCCCTTCCATCGTCACCCGCCGCCCCTCCTCGTCACCCGTCGGCTTGACCGGCGGGTCCAGCAGACGGCGGGGCCCACCACAGGCGTAGGAGCTGCCGTCCCCGCCCGCTGGATTCGCCGCTTTCGCGGCGAATGACGAAGGAATAAGGCGTCACCCGCAGGCGCCCTTTCTCCCACGTCACCCGCCCGCTGGGTTCGCCGGTCAAACCAGCGAACGACGCAACTGGGGGAGTGTCACCCGCTCGAGCGTGTCCTCAATCATCATAGGCCGGTCTGGCCGGCGGAGCCGGCCCCTTCCCTCGTCATCCGCCGACTTGATCGGCGGATCGAGCGGGCAGCGGGGCCGATCACCCGCGCCGGGGAGGGTGCCACCGCCGGCCGGGTTCGCCGGTCAAGCCGGCGAACGACGCGGGAGGAGAGGGCCGCCCCCCGGTGCGCACTCCCTGTCGTCCGCCGCCGCGCACTCTTCATCGTCACCCGCCGGCTCCCTCTCTTCGTCACCCGCCGGCTTGACCGGCGGGTCCAGCAGGCGGCGGGGCCAATGGCCGCCGTCGGAGCTGCCGTCCCCGCCCGATGGGTTCGCCGATCAAGTCGGCGAATGACGAAGGAAGAAAGCGTCACCCGTCGGCTTGACCGGCGGGTCCGGCAGACGGCGGGGCCCACCACAGGCGTAGGAGCTGTCGTCCCCGCCCGCTGGATTCGCCGCTTTCGCGGCGAATGACGAAGGAATAAGGCGTCACCCGCAGGCGCCCTTTCTCCCACGTCACCCGCCCGCTGGGTTCGCCGGTCAAACCAGCGGACGACGCAATTGGGCGAATGTCACCCGCTCGAGCGTGTCCTCAATCGTCATAGGCCGGTCTGGCCGGCGGAGCCGGCCCCTTCCCTCGTCATCCGCCGACTTGATCGGCGGATCGAGCGGGCAGCGGGGCCGATCGCCCGCGCCGGGGAGGGTGCCACCGCCGGCCGGGTTCGCCGGTCGAGCCGGCGAACGACGCAACTGGGGGAGTGTCACCCGCTCGAGCGTGTCCTCAATCGTCATAGGCCGGTCTGGCCGGCGGAGCCGGCCCCTTCCCTCGTCACCCGCCGGCTTGACCGGCGGGTCCAGCGGGCAGCGGGGCCGATCGGCCGCGCCGGGGAGGGTGTCACCGCCGGCCGGGTTCGCCGGTCGAGCCGGCGAACGACGCGGGAGGAGAGGGCCGCCCCCCGGTGCGCACTCCCTGTCGTCCGCCGCCGCGCACTCTTCATCGTCACCCGCCGGCTCCCTCTCTTCTTCACCCGCCGGCTTGACCGGCGGGTCCAGCAGGCGGCGGGGCCAATGGCCGCCGTCGGAGCTGCCGTCCCCGCCCGATGGGTTCGCCGATCAAGTCGGCGAATGACGAAGGAAGAAAGCGTCACCCGCCGGCTTGACCGGCGGGTCCAGCAGGCGGCGGGGCCAATGGCCGCCGTCGGAGCTGCCGTCCCCGCCCGATGGGTTCGCCGATCAAGTCGGCGAATGACGAAGGAAGAAAGCGTCACCCGCCGGCTTGACCGGCGGGTCCAGCAGGCGGCGGGGCGGGCCCCGGGGTCGGTGCCGGGCCGTCGCGGGCCGTAGGCGTTGCAAGCTTTGGGCGGAGGGCGCAAGGAGCGGATGCGGACGCCGCCCGATCCACCGCACGGCGGCGCCCCGTCGCGTCGCGGCGGCCGGCCGTCACCGCCAATGGGGCAGGATTAAGAAAAAGGCCCCGCCCCCGGGGCCGGGCTCAAGCCCGAGGCCTGCCGGAGACGGGGCCCGCTCGCGCGGGGTTTAAAGGAAAGGCCTACTGGGCCTTTGTCGCCTCCGTGCTCAGCTTGTTTCCGACGTTCGTGAAAATCTGATTGAGCCCGCCGCTCAACGTTCCGAGGGCTGCGATGGCGGCGATGGCCACCAGCGCCGCGATCAGGCCGTACTCGATGGCCGTGGCGCCGCGGCTGTCCTTGCGCAGCTTGCGAAGAATCGTCCACATGGGTTCGTCTCCCGCGTTTGGTTGCCGATGGTGCGATTCGTAGCCGATTCGACTTGCAAGCCTCTTAAGAGATCGAAACAATTCGCGACAATTTGGGCATGGACGCATCCCAGGCCGGCCGCGGGCTCCGTTCCCGGCGCCTGCGCCGCCGTTTCTGCCGGCCGGGTTCGCCGGTCGAGCCGGCGAGCGACATGTCGGTCATCGGTCATCAGCGATCGGAGCGGCCGCCGCCACCCGCCGATTGCCTCTTCATTCGTCATCCCCCGGCTTGACCGGCGGATCCAGCGGTAACCAGGGCCGCCCACCGGCGTGTGGAGTGGTGCCGCCGCAGGCCGGGTTCGCCGGTCGGGCCGGCGAGCGACATGTCGGTCATCGGTCATCGGTCGTCAGTAATCAGGAACCCGGATCGTGAGCGCGGCCGGCCCGCACCCGCTCTCTGCGTCACCCGCCGGCTCCCTCTCTTCGTCACCCGCCGGCTCGACCGGCGGGTCCAGCGGTAACCAGGGCCGCCCACCGGCGTGCGGAGTGGTGCCGCCGCAGGCCGGGTTCGCCGGTCGGGCCGGCGAGCGACATGTCGGTCATCGGTCATCGGTCGTCAGTAATCAGGAACCCGGATCGTGAGCGCGGCCGGCCCGCACCCGCTCTCTGCGTCACCCGCCGGCTCCCTCTCTTCGTCACCCGCCGGCTCGACCGGCGGGTCCAGCGGTAACCAGGGCCGCCCACCGGCGTGCGGAGTGGTGCCGCCGCAGGCCGGGTTCGCCGGTCGAGCCGGCGAGCGACATGTCGGTCATCGGTCATCGGTCATCAGTAATCAGGAACCCGGATCGTGAGCGCGGCCGGCCCGCACCCGCTCTCTTCGTCACCCGCCGGCTCGACCGGCGGGTCCAGCCGACAGCCGGGCCAACCTCTTGCGCCGGGGATGCCACGACCGTCTCATGGGTTCGCCGGTCAGGCCGGCGAACGACGCGAGAGAGAAGCGCCACCGTCGGTGCGCATTCCCAATCGCCCCTCGCCGCCGCGCACTCTTCATCGTCACCCGCCGGTCTGTCTCCCGTTTCCGAAGACTGATGACCGATCGCCGATGACCGGCCGGGTTCGCCGGTCGGGCCGGCGCACGACGCGGGAGGAATGCGGCGCCCGCCGCTTCGCGTTTGCGAACGGCAACCGCCGGGGGCTCTTTCAGCGCCGGCCCGGGGCCGGCCCGGTTTTCCGGACGCGCCGCGCATGTCGGCGGTTCGAGCCGGAGATCGCCGGCCGCGAAGGCCGGCGGCTTTCGCTCCGGATCGCCGGCAGGGGCGCCTCGTCAGAAATTGTACGCGAGACCGAAGGTAAAGAGACGTCCATTGAAGAAGATGGGTCTGCTCTCACGGAAGTCTGCAGAATGGACGATGCGCGCCGGATTATTTCTGTCGAGGAGGTTGGTCGCGGACAGGAAGATGATGGGAACATGTTCGACGGGAAGGAAATGCGGTGTCGTCACGAGGTTCAGGTCGAGCGAGCGATAGGGTCGCAGGCGGGCGCCATTTGGAGGAAATGCGAAAATCGGGAGAAACCGCCGGTCGGCCCCCTCGATTGCGCGCGCGTCCACGACCGGCGTGAAGACGGCCCCGCTGCGTGCGATGTACCCGATGTTCAGGGTCGTTTCCTTCCCGAGAAGGATGGCGGCGGTGGCACGGACGAGATAGGGGAGATCATTGCGCCCGCGGGGCTGCGAGTCCGCGCCGACGCGGGTGCGGGTCCGAAACCGCGAAAACGCAAGCTTGAGCGTGAGCCATCCCGTCGGCGACAGCTCCCCCAGGACGTCGAAGCCCCGCACCCTCGTGGGCACGAGATCCACCGCATCCCGCTTCGCGAAGACGCCGGCCGAGATCCGGATGGCGCGCCCTTCAAAGACGTAGTCCAGAGAAATCTGCCGCGTGCGGGCGACCGCCAGCCGCGATGCGGTCCCCGGCGCGTCCGGGATCGCCGCGCTGTACGTGCCGCCGCCGACGATGACGCTGTGCGAGCCGCCGAAGAACCGATAGCGCAGCGTTCCGTTGTAGCTCGGCTTGAGATCCAGTCCGGTCAGGAACTGACGCGTTCCCGCCGCGACGGAAAGATCGCGTCCAAGCGACGCCGTCAGATACGCGAAACCCGCAACGTAATCGTCGCGGGTGGTCGGCGTTCCGGGGGCGTCGGGTGGAACGAGCGGCGTCGTCCCGGAAGTCTTCAGGATGAACCGCTCATATGTCAGCCCCGCTCTGTAATGCAAAAGATCATCAACGAGAGGACCGGATACATCTACATTCTCGTAGAGATACATGTGCGGGGTCTTTTGACGTTCTCCGAGAAATGAGAATTTCGTATCTATGCGGCTGAACGCGGAATCGATCTTCAGGCGGAAATGTTCGCGGGGAAGTTCCAGCGAGCCCGCAAGATACAGGCGGTACCGCTCGGTCGTCGACGGTCCGCCGAGGTTCAGGATGGCGAGGGGGAACTCCCCCCTTTCGTGGTCGAGCATGGTGAGCAGATCGAGGCGAGGGCCGTCCGCGGTTTCCAGATACCAGTTTGCGCCGAGGGACTGGGACCGGAATTCCTCGGTGATCCGCTTCTGGGAGGGGTTGACCGCAAGCAGGGGCGCAAGATCCGTATAGGATGCGTAGGCGTCGACGCTCCGGCCGTCTCCCAGGATGCGCGAGAGCGTCGCGCCGACACCGGTCAACGCCGCAAAAAGGCTGGTCGTGTCCGGGTCCAGGCTGCCCGGGAGAATGCGCAGCGCCGCGCCGCCGTTGTTGGCGAGGAAGGCGGGCGGATTCGACGGATAGACCTCCGCGTCGTGAACGATCGTGGGATTGAGAACCGAGCTGCCGCGGGTGACCGTATCTATCGTCGAGCCTCTTACGAGCTCATAGAGGGGAATGTCGTTGAAATAGACGCGGGCGAGACCGATGTCGCTTCCCCGCAGCTGAAGATCCGCGGAATTGGTCGTATTGGCCGCGGCGGGAAGGGTGGAGACCGCAAGCAGCGGATCGGCGCGCGCCATGGGGTTCGAGAGAATTTCGAGCTGCGGAATCCTGCGGGGCGCGAAGGCCGTCGAAATGCGCCGGCTCGTCACGACGATCTCTTCAATGTTCCGCGATTCCTTCGCATATACGAGGCGAAATCCCGTCCGCACCGCTTGCGCGTACGGCACCGTCACGGGCTGCGCCCCGATCATCCGCAAATGAAAGACGGCACGCTCGGGATCGACGTCCTTGCTCGTGATGACAAAACGGCCGTCCGCATCGGTCACGGTCTCATGGACACCGCTCTCGCCCGCGATCGCGACCTCCACGAGCTCCAAGGGTCTGCCCGTCGTGTCGACCACGACGCCGCAGACGGCGTCCGGCGGGCAGGAAGGCGCCGAACCCGCCTCCGGAGAAAAGGAAGCCCCCGAGGCAAGAAGGATCAGGAGCGCCCGCCACATCTCCGGAATTCTCCCGGGTTTCGCGGCGACGAGCCGGCGCCGGCGCGCTATTCCGAAATCCGGAGTTCCGCCAGTACCGCGCTGTCCGGCAGCTGCTTTCTGGCCTGCTCGAGCAGCTCGAGAGCTTCCGCCTTTTTCCCTTTCGTCAGCAGGATGCGGACGAGCAGCGCCGTGGCGAAGTCTCTGCCCCATGACGGAGAAAGGGGGCCGCCCGCCCGGTCCGGCAGCGACAGCGCCTTGCGCACGAAATCTTCGGCCCGCAGCCGCCCCCCATATTCGACCGGCGTGTTCCAGTCGGAGACGGCGTTCGCGTACAGGCCGCGCAGAGTCTCCCGCCCGCTCAGGGCGCGCGCCAGATAGCCGTTCACCTCCGAGATGGCCAGCATGATGGACTGCCGGGACACGAACTGCAGGTTGAGGCCTGCCGCAAGGCCGAGCAGAGCGTAGACCTCCTCGTCAGGATGGGCGATCCCCTTGAGGGTTTCGATGGCGTCCGCCAGTACATCCTTCGCATCGTCGCGCTTGCCCTGCCGCATCAGCGCAAGGGATTTCAGATAGAGCGTCAGGCCGAGCCAGTAGCGCCGGTAGTAGTCCGCCTGCTCGGAGTTTGCGGCGAGATGGCGAAGCGCGGCTTCCATCCCGTCCAGCCCGCTCATGTCCCCTTTCAGCAGCGCACGGTCGTATCCGGCCAGGATCCGCTTTTCCGCTTCAAGGAAGAGCGTCGCGGCCGCGGCCCCGCCGCCGCCCTCCTCCGCAGCCGCGGCCCTTTCGGGCTGCGGCGATGTCGCAGTCGCGACCACGGAGCCCTGATCCGCCGCCACCGGCTGCGGCGGCCCCGCACAGAGAACCAGAAGCAACGGCCACCAGATCGGGCGTTTCGCCATCCCCCGTCTCCCTCCTACCTACCGCTTTCCGGGCTTCACGCGCCGCATCATGAAGGAGAATGCGCCCATGCTCGCAAGCACCCACAGGACGCACCCGGCTGCTGCGGCGTCGTCTCCCCTCATGAATTCGAGCATCGATCTGAGTGGAAAAACGAAATACGTCACCGTCTTCATGAACGCCCACCGTGCCGCGAGGTTCATGAATGCGTCGGAAAGAAACATGCCCAGAAAATAATAGATGCTGATGATCGGTTGGTCCTTGTTGTCCTGAATGCCCCAGAATCCGATCATCAGGCCGATGAAGCTGTAGCTCGCGAATCCGCACGCTATCGCAAAAACATATCTGAGAATGGTCGCCGCATCGGGCAGATAATCGAACATCGCCCATGAGATGAGCACGAGAAGCGCGACGGATGCCGTCACGTAAATCAGGCGCACCATGATGAAGGTGCTGAACAGCCAGAACAATGACACCGGATAGGAACGGAATTCCCGAACGATGCCCTGGCGGTAGTACTCCTTGATGACGCCGCCGACGGCGTACAGGCCGTCGCTGCTCACCATCACGCCGATCATGCCCGGAAGAAAGAAAGCCGCATATGCCTCGTTGATGCTGAATGCGAGCCCGAACACGACGAAAAGAAAGGCCGGCAGGAAAATCGTGTAGAAGAGCGACGGAAGGCTTCGCGTCGTCGCCTTGAACTGCGCCCCGAACAGGGCCGCTGCGGCGGGCAGCGTCATGCCCCGCTCCTCTCCGTCAATTTGCCACCGAAGAGCGCGTAAAGGTCGCGCATGTCGAGCGGAAGCAGCGTGTACCCCGCGATCTCCCCGGTCTGTGACAGCTGCTGAAGGATGAGCTGCTTTTCTTCATCCGTCGAAAAGAATACGAACCGGCGGCCGTCATGAACGAAATGGCGAAACCCGCCGGCGGGAACATGCGCTTCGGTCGTGATGATCTTGCCGCGGTAGGGAACCCTGGCGAACAGATCCGCGACGGAAACCGGTGGCGCAAGAAGCTTTCCCTCCGAGATCATCATGATTCGATCGTGATTCTCCCTGGCCTCGTCCCACAGATGTGTCGAGATGATCGTGGCGCCGCGTCTTGCACCTAGAATCTTCCAGAACGCGTCACGGAGGAACGGATCCATTCCATCGGTCGGTTCATCCATGACCACCAGTGCCGGATCCGTGAAAAGGGCCACGTAGACGCCGAGTCATTTGCGCTCGCCCTTCGAGAGCACCTTGACGAGCTTGTCCCAAATCTCGTTTATGCGCAGACGCTCCAGAATTTCTTCGTTTCTTGGAACGCCGAGAACGTTCTCCATCAGCTTCACGACCTCGCCGGTCTTCAGAAGAGGAATGGTCGCGAACTGATCGAAACAGAATCGGATGTCCTTCTTTTGCAGATCGTGACGATACCGTACGGCTCCGGCATGCGGGACGTTTCCCGCCAGAGCATCTATGAGGATGCTCTTGCCCGAACCGCTCACGCCCAGAATGACGAGTCGCTCGCCCGGTTCGACCGAAAAGCTGACACCTTCGAGGAGCTTCCGCCCCTCCACCACGACGCCCAGATCTTCCACGGTAAGCAGCGGGCCGTCCACCATCAGCCCCCCTCTCCAGGCGCTTCGGTTCCCGCCTCTTCGGTCGGCCACCCCACGACCATCACATTCTGGACGCTTTCGAGGACGCCGTCAACGCCGAGAAAGTCGTCGACTTCGTCGTCGAAATACCCGCCGAACATCCGGGACCCGAGGCCGAGCGCATGCGCCACCATGGTCAGCTGCTGCGCCAGGATGCCGGTCTCGATCAGCATGAATTTGTATGAACGAAGGCCATATTTTATGTAGAGGCGCTCGATGAGAGACGTGCAGATGATGACGCAGGGGATGCTGCTTCCCGCGCTCAGATAGCCGGCAATGCCGCAGGATTTTGCGGCGAATTCGGAAAAATCGCCTGCTCTCAGTTGCTCCAGCGCGTGGATGTCGGGCCGATAGTGGTAGAGACCGGGCGGGAAATCCGTGCGACACAGGATGAGGTAGATTTCGCTTGCAAACAGTCCTCCCGGTGAAGGAATGCATCGGAACCCCCAAGGAATCTTTTCTTCGAAGATGTTTTTGATACGCGTCACGCCATATGAATGCTTCAGCAATGCCGAGAGGTGCTGACCGGGGATTACCCGGTCTTCGAAGCCGGTCGCGCTCTCACGTGAAAGGCACATTGATAAAAAATCGTGGACGCTCTCTGGCGCATCGTATTCCCGCAGATCAATCACAGGCTGCCCCTCGTATCGCTTGAATGGTTGCGCGGCCCTCTTTCGCACATATGGATTGTTCATCATCTGCGTGTGGAGCGCCAACCCCTTCACGCGCTGCCGCGAAAGCTTCGTATTGACAATGGTGTCCATGATGGGCGTGCTCTCGAAGAGCCCGAGCCTGTATATGCCTTCCTGCTTCTGGCGAAGCAGCCTTAGGATGTCGCTCTCGTCCATCATGCGCATTCCACATCTCCTCGACTTCATGGAAATGGGTGAGGAAGATGATTCAGTGTTTCATATGTATTTGAAATGTCAAAACCCATTTTCCGCGGCGTTTCATAAAGCCTTTTGCCGCCCAGATAATACTCTCCATAAGTTCCATTAAGATTAATCAATTCCGGACAAACAGCCCGCACCAGATAGAATCCGGCATCCCGGAGATCTGACGGCGTTTTGTCTTTCACAAGGACGTTGTACGCATGCCTCTTCAGGGCAGAGACGAGCATTCTTACTCTCTTTCTCGGGTCCGTCTCCCTGTGCGACGGAACCGGCACCTCCACGGTCGGTTCCGTCGCAAACCAGGGATCAAAGACATGCCATAGATCCTTTCTATACAAGTAGAAAAGACTGTGATCGACAAACTTCCGAACGTTGTTGAAGTCTGAATAATCGTGTTCTTCGGCAAGCAGAGCCCTAAAATATGGTATCGACTGACAAAGCTCGATCAGCGTTTTCCGCACGGCTTCGTCCATGTAGGGCCGACTCGCCGCACACACCGCGATGAACTCGCCGAAATCGAGCTTGCCCTTTAGCAGGCCGACCGCTCCAGGCACGGCAATGTCGGTCGTCATGTCGAGCAGGCATAGTTCGCAATGCGGAGGCAGGAGCCGGTCGGCCAGCTCTTCCAGCTCGCCCTTCAGCCGCAGGCGAGGCAGAGGCAACAGGTTGGTCCACGCGATGGTGAAGGCATCGCGCTCTATGACTTCGCAAATGGCGCGTTCCACCGCCTGCCACGGATTCGTATGAGCGGCAAAGCCTGTCGAGATCTGCTCCGAAATCGGTTTGGGATCCGCATTGTAGGGCATGTATATGAATGTAGCCGGCACGAATTTGTCGACGCCATCCGTGAGATCCGTCGCGGTGTCCCAGTACAGCTCAGTATCTTCCGTAAAACGGACGAATCGGAAATCAGGACGTTCATATTGCTGGTCGGCAAACAGGGCATATCGCGATGGATGTATGATCCTTTCGGGGGGAAGGTCGCGCGCCCGCGCCTTTACCAGGCGCTCGGTCCTGTAGAAGGTCGAACCATACCGCTCCAGCGCTTCGCCGATCGTTGCAAGAAAGGCGTCCTGCCACGTAACTCCGGCGCCGCCGGAAAGGTGGACGGTTCCATGGGTAAATGCACCCGGATTCGCGGCCGTCGCAGAGTAGGCTACGATGTTCGCATCAACCGTCTGGCCGTGCGCCCTCAGAACATGATTGACGATACCGATCCTCGGAGAAATTACCTCCAGTGCGCGAAAAAGCACCGTGTTGGCACCTGAAATACGCATGGCGACCTACCGATGCCCTTCACAAATGTCGCCCAGCGTGACTTCGTCAAGCCATGGAGCGCGCCGATATTCGAAATTGCGATTGCAAGCGTCACAGAAAGGCACCCTGTATAATCTGTGCCATTCAACGGCATGAGTATATGGATCAATACTCGCCAGATATCCGTAGCTTTGCGGCAGACCTTCGTCCAAAAGAAATCTTTCGACCTCCATCGCAGCCATTCCGACGAGATGGTAAAGGAAAGCATCGGAGACTGCTTTGAATTCCTTGCCGAATATTTTATTCTGCATCAGGAATTTGTCATATCTGTCAAATACTTCCAGCTTGTTTGCGTTGCTTCGCATCCGATTCCATAAACATTCGAAGCAGCCCGTGTCCCGCCCCATGAAAAGGGGGCCAAGCAGGCCGCTCCTTTCAAAAATACCAAAGAACAGGAACCACGGAATTTCATTCTTCAGAAAAATCTTATTAATTTCTCTGAGAAAAGAAGAGTTTATACGACCAGATTCAACAAAGACGAAATTGCCATTCCGTATCCTTTTTTCTATAACTCCAATATCTCTGATATTCGTTAGATCAACGAAATCAGAGTTTTGGAAAATAGAAAAATTTTTTAATACGCGACTGAATGACGAGGTCTTCAGAACAACAATTGAACCAGATACTCGAGAAACGGCTTCTTCTCGAGCTTCGGACGGATTAAAGATATGTCCTTTTTGTAAATCATAAATCGTTTCGAATAATATAAGACAATTCTGTCTCAACTTGTCAAAGAACTAAAGAGTTCGTTCTTTGGAAAATTTCTTTACCATGTTTTTATATATAACTTTACTCGATTTATTTCTGTTATTAATTAGATAATCGAATTGCTCCTTTTCCGCAGGGTTGTCGAACTCGACAAGCACATTCAGGCCGCCAGCGACCAACTGATACCCGCCGTCCGGAAGTGCCACGATACCGAAATCATCAAGCATCCCCCGCGCTCCCTTTGCGCATTTTCTTCAGCATCCTTGAGGGGAAAGAAGGCGCTTCGCCGGCATGCGCCGGCGAAGCGCCCGACCTGATCAGCAGGTCGACGACGAAGAGCTGCTGGTGCAGTCGCACGAGGTGGACGTGCTCGTGCAGATCCCGATGTCGGCAACTGCGGACGTCGCCGCGGCCCCGAACAGGGGAAGCAATGTGATCGTCATGGACCTCTCCCTTCTGACCTCGGGTTCCCTCGCCCCTTGACCCCGACGCATGCGGAGCAGGGACGGGATCGGACTCTTTGGGCAATTTGTCGCATGTCAATACCGCGCGTGTGTTACATAGACGACCCGCAACCCCAATCACTGCCGACGTGTCTTTCCCCAGTTTCTTTCTATCATGCACTTTTCGTCCATGCGCAAACCGCGCAGCTCCAGGCAGCGCGCATCGGCGCGTGCGCTCCATCCCCACGAAAGAGGGGCGGAGCCGGAGCTGTCGACCTCCGGCGGCACGTCGGACGCCCGCTTCATCAAGGACCATTGTCCGGTCGTCGAATGCGGGCTCGTGGGCGCAACGATGCACAAGGCCAACGAATGCGCGCCGGTCGCGGACATCGCCGCGCTCGCGCGCATCTACCGCCGCTTCTTCCGCGAGGCGGCGCGTGCGCTCGCCCCCGGGCCGGTCGCCGGCGATCGGTGATCGGCGATCGGTAATCGCCGGTTCGTGATCGGTGCACCGACCGGCGCGCCCGGCCCCTTCCCTCGTCACCCGCCGGCTCGACCGGCGGGTCCAGCAGACGGCGGGGCCGATTACCGCCGTCGGAGCTCCCGTCCCCGCCCGCTGGGTTCGCCGGTCGAGCCGGCGAACGACGATTCAGTCATCGGTCATCGGTCATCAGTAATCAGGAACCCGCGTGGCGAGCGCCCGGCCCGCACCCGCTCTCTTCATGACCCGCCGGCTCCCTCTCTTCGTCACCCGCCGACTTGATCGGCGGGTCCAGCCGACAGCCGGGCCAACCTCTTGCGCCGGGGATGCCACGACCGTCTCATGGGTTCGCCGGTCGAGCCGGCGAACGACGATTCAGTCATCGGTCATCGGTCATCAGTAATCAGGAACCCGCGTGGCGAGCGCCCCCGGACGGCACCCGCTTTCTTCGTCACCCGCCGGCTCCCTCTCTTCGTCACCCGCCGACTTGATCGGCGGGTCCAGCCGACAGCCGTGCCAACCTCTTGCGCCGGGGATGCCACGACCGTCTCATGGGTTCGCCGGTCAAGCCGGCGAACGACGCGATTGGGGGGCGTCACCGCCGGTGCGCACTCCCTATCGTCCGCCGCCGCGTACTCTTCATCGTCACCCGCCGGTCTGTCTTCCGTTTCCGAAGACTGATGACCGATCACCGATGACCCGCAGGGTTCGCCGGTCGAAGCCGGCGCACGACGCGTTTGGAAATGCGTCACCCGTCGGCGCTCTTTCTTCCGCGTCACCCGCCGGCTTGATCGGCGGGTGCGGGGTTTTCCGTCACGTCACCGGTCGTGCCCGAAGGAGGGAGCTTCGGCATCGCACGACATGCGTGCGGCGCCTCAGCTTTTTACATTTACGGCTTGTTAAGCCGTCCTCCGCCATTGAGGGCGCCGGGTCGGACGGGGAGGCAACCCGGGCGGAGGGGACAAGGTGTTCGCGAACCGGCATTCTCTGACCGCGAGACTCGGCCTGCTCGGCGGGCTCGTGGTGGTGTTCACGCTGATGGCCTTTGCGGCCGTCCAGCAGATCAAGAACGGCGGCATCCTGCACCGCCTCAATTACGAGTATTTCCGCGACGAGCGCGAGCTTGCCGCGGCCCTTGCGGCCCTGGAGGGCCGCGATGCCATCACCGCGGGCGAGCGCGCGCGGCTGGATACCCTCGTCGAGGCGGCATCCGCGGCCGTGCGCGACTGCGCCGCGCTTCTGGACGGCGCCTTCGCCATCCTTCCGCTGTTCCCGGACAGGGCCCGCATCGCGACGGCCTGCCGCGGGGCGGTCGCGGCCGCGGACCAGATCCGGCGCGCGCTCGCACAGCCCGGGGCGGCGGCGCGTTTCGGCGCCCTGCGCGGCGCGATCGGGCGCGCGATGGCGAAGCTCGAGGAGGCGCGGGCGGCGCTGGACGAGCCGGTGGACCGGCTGAATTCCCAGATCGTCATCGCCTTCGAGGGGCTCATCTGGGTGTTCGGGCTGGCGGTGGCCGGCTACTGCTTCTGGACCGCCGTCTTCGTCATCGCGCGGCCGCTCAGGGCGCTGGACGAGGCGGTCAAGTCCCTTGCCGCGAACGACCATGCAACCGCAATTCCCGGCACAGCGCGCGCCGACGAGCTCGGCGACATCGCGCGCTCGCTGGATGCCATGCGTCAGGCCGCGATCGAGCGCTTCCGCCTCGAGGAGGAGCACAGGCGCGAGCAGGAACGGCGGCTTGCGCTCGAGCGCGCGCGGCTGGAAGACGAGCGCCGCCGGCGCGAGGAGGAGGAGGCGCGCGAACGGGAGCGCAGCCGGGAGCGCCAGGCGCGGCTCGCGCGGGTGCAGGCGCTGGTCGGGCGCTTCGAGGATGTCCTGAAGCGCGTCGAGGCGGAGATGGATTCCTCCGGGAGCATGCTCGCCGACGCCTCGCGGCGGCTGTCCGAGGCCGGTGCCGAGGCCGCGGCCGAGCTCACAGAGCGCCGGCAGACCATGACGCGCGCGCTCGACGATGCGCGCGCGCTTGCCGGGGAGCTGGCCGGGCTGGGGCGGGGACTTTCGGATCTGGCCGCCGACCGCGACCGCTCCGAGACCGCCGTCCGGCAGGCGCTGGACCAGGTCGAGGCGGCCGTGGAGGCGGTGCGGCGCTTCGTCGGGGTCGCGGGCGAGATCGATGCGATGACGGGGCTCATCAACGAGATCGCCGAGCGCACGAATCTGCTCGCGCTCAACGCCACCATAGAGGCGGCCCGCGCCGGCGAGGCGGGCCGCGGCTTTGCGGTGGTGGCGGGCGAGGTCAAGTCGCTCGCCCAGCAGACGGCCCGGGCCACCGCCGAGATCGAGCGGCGGGTCGCGGCGCTGAAGGAATCGAGCGGCGCGGCGGAGGCGGCCGTCCACAGCGTCGGCGCGGCGATCGACGAGATGGGCGCGCTCTTCCAGCGCACGCTGGAGGGTCTTGGCGAGCGCGGGCGGATGAGCGCGGAGGCCGCCGGCCGGCTCGAGCGGCTGTCGGCACGCATGCGCGAGGGGCTCGCCGCGGTCGAGCAGCTGGCCGCCGCCGTCGAGACCATGCGCGGACATGGCGAGGAGATGGTGGACGCCATCGGCAGGGTCGGGGACGGGCACCGGCGTCTGCGCGAGGACATCGCGGAGCTTCTGGCCGAGGCCGAGGCCATCGCCTGAGCGGGCGGAGTGCGCGTCAGCGCGGCGCGGCCTCCGGCCAGCCGCGTGCGATGAGCGCCTCCTCCTCGGCGCGCGCAAGCGGCGCGGAGAGGCCGCGTGCGGCCAGCGCCGCCGCGAGCGCGGGCGGCAGATCCTCGTCGCCGGCCGGGCGGTAGAGGCTGCCGGGTGCGGCCGGCGCCCGATCCAGCGGAGCGATGGCCGCGACGGCCCAGCGGCCCCGCTCGCGGCAGGCAAGCGCGGCCAGCGCCTGCGCGTCCTCTCCGCCGGGCGGGACCAGACGGAACTCCCGGCACCAGTGGCCGTCGCGTGCCCGCAGCGTCGCAACCACCGTCACCCAGCCGCCGCCGTCGAGCGCCAGCGTCTCCCCGCTCGGCCGGCCGTCCAGAGCCGCGGCAAGCGGGCCGCCCGCAAGCAGCACGGCCTCCGCGGGAGGCACCCCGGGCGAAGCGGGCAGGCGCCCGTCCCCGCGCGCAAGAAGCAGGCCGAGGGCGATCCCGACGAGAAGCGTGGCGGCGAACGCCGCGGCCATGCGCGGGCGCAGCAGCCCGGCCAGCCGGTCGACAAGCGCCGGCCGCCTTGCGGGCGCGGTGGCGGCGCGGATTGCCTCGATCGCGGCCTCCGGCACGCGCGCGCCCACCTCCGCCATGGCGAGCCGGAGCGCCTCGTCGCTCTTCTCGAAGGCGGCGAGCCGCGCCCTGAGGGCGGGATCGCGTGCGAGCGCCTCCTCGACGGTGCGGCGCGTCTCGGCGTCGAGCTCGCCGTCCAGATAGGCGCACAGCGTCTCGTCGTCGATGCGGGTCATGACCGGTCTCCCATGCCGAGCCTTTGCGCCAGCTTCGTCCGGGCGCGCGCCAGCCGGCTCATCACGGTGCCCACCGGCACCTCCAGCACCTCGGCCGCCTCGCGGTAGCGCAGGCCCTCGACGGCCACCAGCACCAGCACCGCCCTCTGGTCGGCGTCGAGCTCGTCGAGCGCCGCCAGCACCTCGCCGGCGGCCAGCCGCCACTCCGCGTCCGGCGGCCGGGCGACGCCGGCGGCATCCGCGGCCTCCACGGGATCGCCGCGTCCCGCGCCGCGGGCCCGGCGCCGGCGCCATTCGTCGATCCACACCCGGCGCACCAGCGTGAACAGCCAGGCCGCAAAACTGCGCTCGTCGCGCTCCTCGAACTGCGCCGCCTTCTCGAGGGCCCTCAGCACCGTCGCCTGGACGAGGTCGTCGGCCTCGGCGTCGTCGCCGGTGAGCGCGCGCGCGAAGCGCTTGAGCCGCGGCAGGGCCGCCACCAGCCGCCTGCGCAGGATCGCGGCATCCTCTCGCGACACGGATCGCCCTTTCCCTCTATTCCCGCGCCGGCGCGGGCATCCTCGGGCCGAGGCTAGCCGGGGCGGACCGGCGCCGGCAAGCGCGCCGGGACGCGGAACCGGCATGCGGGAATGGATCGCGGGTCCGGCACGTGCGGGAGCAAGGGCAAGACTTCCTTGAGCATTTCATGGCAGACTGTCGCCCGGCCATGATGAAAGGAGGAACGGCCTCTTGGCAGTCCGGGACATGACGATGCCGCCGGCCCGGGGCGGGTGCGCCGGCACGGCCGCGCAGCGTGCGCGCCGGTGGCGGCTGCGCGCGCTCCTGTGCGCGGTTTTTGCGTTCGGACTTGTCGTCATGCTCGGCGCGGGACCCTTCTCGGCCGTCCATGCCAGGCCGCCCGAGGAGCGCGTCGACGACAAGGTCGACGACAAGGTGGATGACAAGGTCGAGGACGAGGTGGAAGACCGCGTCGAGGACAAGGTCGAGGACCGCGTCGAGGACAGGGTGGAAGACAAGGTGGAAGACAAGGTCGAGGACCGCACCGAGGACCGTCTCGAGGACGATGTGGAGGACCGCACCGAGGGCCGTCTGGAAGACAAGGTGGAAGACGAGGTCGAGGACCGGATTGCGGACGAAGCCGAAAGGCAGGCCGAGGACGAGCTGGAGGACAGGGCCGAGAAGGAGGCCGAGAAGGCGGCCGAGGACGTGTTTGAAGACGCGATCGAGGACAAGGGCGAGGATCGGGCCGGGGCCCGCGAGAAGGATGTGGCGCGCGTCGGCGACGATCGCCGCGGGCGTGGCAGGGGGCGCGGTGGGGATGACGGTCTTGATGACGGCGGGCGCGGCCGCGGGCGCGGGGGTGACGGACGCGAAGGCGCAGACGGCAACGACGGCGCGGGTGCCGCCGATTCCGCGCGCGTCCTGCCGGCCATCACCCGCCTCGTCGATGACACGGGGCGCGCGGCCGAAGCGGTCGCCGACGAGCTCGTCGTGATCCTGCCCGCCGATGACGACGAGCTGCGCGGGCGGATCGCCGAGGCCGGGCTTGCCGTCATATCCGAACGCCCGCTCGCCGCGCTCGGAGGGCGGCTCGTGAAGGTCGCCGTGCCCGACGGCCGGCTGGCCGAGGCCCGCGCGCGGCTGCGCGCGCGCCCCGCCCCCGGCCTTGCCGTCGACTACAACCATCTCTACCGCCCGCAGGGCGCGGCGCCGCCGGACGGGGCCCCGGCGGAGCGGGCCCGAAGCGCGCCACCCGCCGCCCGGCCGGCGGCGGATCCGCCCCGGCCCGCACGCGCCCGGGCCGGCACCCTCGGTCTTATCGACACGGCGATCGCGGCCGGCCATCCCTGTTTCGCCGGCCGCCGCATCGAAACCCGCCACTTCCTGCCCGCCGGCGCACGGCCCGCCCTCAGACACGGCACGATGACGGCCTCGATCATGATCGCCGATCCCGTCTGCGGGGTGGCGGGTGTCTACCCCGAGGCCGCGCTCAAGCTTGCCGCCGTGTTCATGGAGCTGCCGCAGTGGGGTCCGGCGACGACGGCGGAAGCGATCGTGGAGGGGCTCGACTGGCTGGTGGCGGAATCCGTGCCCTTCGTGGTGCTGGCGCTGGCCGGCCCGCCCAACGCGCTGCTCGAGGCGGCGGTGACCCGGGCCGCCGAGCGCGGCATCCTCCTGTTCGCGGCCGCCGGAAACGACGGGCCCCATGCGCCACCGCTCTATCCGGCGGCCTATCCGGCCGTGCTCGCGGTCACCGCGGTCGATGCCGCCGGACGCGTCCATCCCCATGCGGCGCAAGGCCCCCACATCGCGCTCGCGGCTTTCGGCGTGGATGTGCCCGCCGCGATTCCCGGCGGCGGCATCACGCGCGCGAGCGGCACCTCGTTTGCCGCCGCCTATGCCGGCGCGGCGGCCGCCCGCCTGATGGCGGAAGACGGCGTCCCGCCGCGGCGGCGCGAGGCGGCACTGGCCCGCCTCATCCCCCATCTGCGCGACCTGCCGCCCGCCGGACCCGACCCGGTAACGGGCCATGGTCTGCTCTCTCTGGAGCCCGCCCTTTCCGCATCGCGTCCCTGAGCCGCCGCAATCTGCACATCGGCGGGAATAGACCGCCGTCCTCTTGCGTGGATGGGGTGGTCCGGGCGCGGCCCGGATGGCGAGCGATGGCGGTCACCACAAGAGGAAAGGGAGATCGGCGATGACCACCAGCAACAAGCGGCGGCTGCTCTGCGCGGTCACCCCGGCGCTTGCGATCGCAGGCGTCCTGATGCTGAGCGAAGGACGGGCTCTGGCCCAGGAGGCTCCGCCTCCGGTCGAAGACAACCCCGACCGGATGAACGACGACAACAGCGACCTGCGCGGCGAGCAGCCCGGCGAGGACAATCCCGACCGGATGAACGACGATGACGGGCCGATGGAGACCGATCGCCGCAGGGGGCACGACGGGGCGCGCGAGGATACGCGTGAAGACGCCGACGCCGCACGCGATGCGGCGCGTGAGGATGCCGATGCCGCCCGCGACGCCGCCCGTGACGATGCGGACGCCGCACGCGATGCGGCGCGTGAGGACGCGGATGCGGCACGCGACGCCGCACGTGAGCAAGCCGATGCCGCACGCGATGCGGCGCGCGATGCGGCCGAGACGCTGGACGATGCCGCGCGTGAGGAAGCCCGCGAGGCGGCCGATGCCGTCCGTGACGCCGCCCGGGAGGCGGCCGACGCCGTGCGCGACGCGGCTCGGGATGCGGCGGACGAGGCCCGGGACGCCGCCCGCGAGGCGGCCGATGCCGCTCGTGACGCCGCACGTGAGGCGGCCCGCGAGGCCCGCCGGGAGGCGCGCGAGGAAGCCCGCCGTGCTGCCGGTGAGGACGTGCGCGAGGATGTCGATGACGACGTGCGCGACGATGTCGACGACGACGTCAAGGACGACGCGAAGGATGATGTGAAGGACGACGGCCGGGGTCACGGCTGAGCGGCGGCGGCCGGCGGGAGGCGCTCCCGCCGGCCCACCGCCCGCGGCCGTCCCTTCCCGTTAGGCGCATGTCAACCATCTGGGCGGATGCTGCGTCCGGTCATCGCGCCCGATGGCGGAGCGCAAGCCGGGCGGAGCGCGGCCGGAGGCGGATGCCGCCCGGGACGAAGAAGAAACGGGTGGAAAGGATCGCGACCATGGAGAGGCGGAACGGAAACGACAAGAGCCGCGCGCGGCGCGGCCGCGGCGCCCGGGGCTGCATGCCGGCGGCCGCGGCCCTGCTTGCGGCGCCCGCCCCGGGATCGGCGGCCGATTCGCCGTTTTCCTGGGAATTCGAGGCGAAAGCGGGTGCGGAATACGACAGCAACATCTCGGTGATCGAGCTGGAGACGGCGACTTCCGCCGACGACATCGCCGCCGTCTTCGACGCCTCGCTGGGGCTGGAGGCGGAGATTGGAGAGCACACGAGCCTGCGCGCCGGCTACGACTTCTCGCAGAGTCTGCATGCGGACTTCACGAATTTCGACCTGCAGACCCATCGCGGCAGCGCGGGGCTCAGCCAGGAGATCGGCCGGGTCACCTTCGACGTCGACTACAGCTTCGTCGATGCGAGCCTCGGGCGCAAAGGCTTTCTCACCATCAACCGCATCGCGCCCGCGCTCTCGGGCTTCATCGGCAAGAAGCTGTTCTGGCGGCTGGAGTACGTCTATACCGACAAGAACTTCACCAACCGCACCGCGCGCGACGCCAAGGTCAATGCCGGCGCGGCCTCGTTCTACTACTTCCTCGACGGCACGCGCAGCTACTGGACCCTGCGCTACCGCTATGAGGACGAGAATGCCGTCGCGCCGGAGTTCGACTTCCGCGGCCACGAGATCCGGCTGCGCTACACCCGCCGCTTCGCCTTCGGCGCGGGCGACAGCCGGCTCAGGCTGACCGGCCGCTACGAAAAGCGCAACTACCGTGCGATCACGCCCGAGATCGGCGAGATCCGCGACGACGACCGCTACCATCTGGAGGCGGAGTGGGAGATCCCGCTCTCCCGCCACCTCTTCTTCGAGGCGGCCTACGAATTCGCGAGCTTCGTCTCGAACCTGCCGTCGGCCGACTTCAATCAGCATCTCGTCTCCGGCCGGCTCGGCGTGCGTTTCTAGGCGCCACGCGGCACCCTCGAACAGGAACCCCGCCGCCCCGATCGGACGGCGGGGTTCTTTGTGTTGCGCCCGGATGCGGCTCAGCCGCCGTAGAGGGCCTGGATCACCTTCACGAAGATCACGACCTCGGCCACCCAGCCGACCGCGAAGGCCAGCGTGCGCAGCACCGGGATGCCGAGAATGTAGATCACCGCATGGGCGAGCCGCGCCCAGAAGAACACCACGGCCGCCGTCGCGACGGCACCCGCGATCCCGACGATCTGCGCGACCAGCACGAGGGCGGCGAAGTGGACCAGGTTCTCGGTCAGATTGGCATGCGCGGCCTTCGCGCGGTTCGCCCAGTCGGGCAGGGCCGGCGCGTTCGGATCCGGATTGTCCATCACCTTCCTGAGCCCCCAGGCCTGGATGCGCGCCAGCACATAGGGCAGCCACAGAACGCCGGCCAGCGCCGCCGTCCACGCAAGAGCGATCAGAGCGTCGTTCATCGGTTTCCTCCCTTCCTTGGAACCCGCTCCTCAAGCTGCGGCCCATCCGGCCGCATCGGCGATCATAGCACGACGCAGGCTTCCACGCATCGGTGCGCACAGGGCGCGGTGGCCGCCGCCGCGGCGAAAGGTCGCATGAGCCGGTATTTGATAATCATTCGCATTTTTGTTCTTGACAGGACATCCGGGCGGCGGCATGGGGCGTATCGCAAATGCGAACGCGTCGCATTCGTGCATCCGGCCGGCGAAAGCCGCGGCCCGGGGCGGATGCCGGAGGATGCGCGGCGACGAAAAAGAGATCGGGGAAAGGAACCACGGACCATGCGACGGATGCGCAGGATGAAGGGCGGCCTGGCGGCGGGCGCGAGCGCGCTGGCCCTTATTGCGGGGCTTGCGCCGGCGCTCGCGCAGGAGACGCGGGAGCGAAGCGCCGCCATGCCCTCGGCGGAGGAAATGTGGCGGATCATCCAGGAGCAGCAGCAGCGCATCGCGACACTCGAGCGGCTGCTTCAGGAGCGCGCGCAGCCGGGCGCCGAGCAGCCGCCGGGCGCGCCGGCGCTGGCCGAGCGCATCGATGCGCTCGCCGCCGAGGTGGCCGAGCAGCGTGCGCGGATCGAGGCGACCGGCGCGCTCGTGGAGTCCCGGGTGGCCACCGGCGGCGGCGAGGGCTGGTGGCACCGCGTGAAGCTGGGCGGCTACGGCTCGGTGCGCTTCGAGGCGAGCGATGCGGACAGAGCCAACACCGGGTTTACCTTCCGGCGCTTCGTGCTGGCGCTCGACGCTGAACCCAGCGACCGGCTTCAGACCTATCTCGAACTCGAGCTCGAGCGTTTCACCCAGATCGAGGTGGAGAAGGGGCTGGCCTTCACGCCGGGTGAACTCGAGATCGAGCAGGCGATCGAGGCCACCAACGGCTCGGAGATCTCCGTCGAGCAGGCCTGGGCGCGCTATCGCCTTACCGACGCGCTCAATCTCGACTTCGGCGCCCTGCTCGTGCCGATCGGCCGCTTCAACATCAATCACGACGACAACCAGTGGATCCTGCCGCGCCGCTCGCTCGTCGACCGCGGCGTGCCGGTGCTGCCCGCCAAGGCGGCCTGGGCGGAGCTGGGCGCGGGCTTGAGCGGCGCGCTCGACCTCGGGGATGCCGGGCGTCTGGATTACCGGCTCTATGCGGTGAACGGCGTGGCCCTCGATTTCGAGCTCGAGGAGGTCTTGAAGGCCAAGCCCGAGGACGAGGGTGCCGAGCTCGAATCGAAGCTCGAGGCCTCCTTCGGGCCGCAGCGCGGGCCGTTCGACGGCAATGTGAACGACAATCTGTCCATCACCGGCCGGCTCGCCTGGCAGCCGGTGCCGGCGCACGAGATCGCGGTCTCCGGCTATGTCGGCAATTACGTACCCGATGCGCTGGGCAGGGGCCGCACGCTCTGGTCGCTCGGCATCGACGGCTTGAGCCGGTTCGGCGGGCTGGAGCTCGAGTACGAGGCGGTCACCACCCATTTCGATGCCGTCGGCGATGTCGCCGCGTCATTCGCCGCGCGGGCGCTCTCGAAGGAACGGGCGATCGAGGGGCCGGCCGAGGACGGCGCGTTCGCCAAGCACGAGGTGGAATTCACGCTCTCGAAGAACGTGATGGCGAAGCAGAAGACCGGCTACTGGGTGGAGCTGCGCTATCCGATCGCCCTCGACGTCTCCGGCGACGGGCTTCTCACCCGCGGCTTCTCCGACCCGCGGCTCGTGCCCACCCTGCGCGTCGAGCAGGTCTTCTTCGACGACCAGCTCACCGGCATCTCCTTTGACGGCAGCGCGGTGACCGCGCTATCCACCCGCGACGCCCGGATCGGACGCGCCACGGCCGGTCTCGGCTTCGTGCCGCGTCCGGGCTGGGTGTTCCAGATCGCCGGCGAGTACACCTGGACCAACCAGGCCTCCCTCGCCGGGCTGACGAACTTCCTTGCGGTGGACGGCCGCGACGACAGCTTCGCGCTGCTTCTCGGCGTGGCCTTCGGCTTCTAGGGAGGAACGGCGACGCAGGCGGCACGCACATCACCGGTTCCTCACGCGGGCGCGGCGGCCGGGTGCCGGCTGCGGGATTCCGGCCGCCGCCCCCGCCGCGCGCGTGCCGCGGCGCTCGTCGTCTGCGCGCTGGCCGTGGCGGCGATGGCCTCCCACACCGCCCGGGCGCGCGAGGAGGTGATCGAGCCGCCGGCCTCCTTCCTTGCCGCCGCCTTCGGCGGCCGCCCGCCCGCGCCGAAGATGCTGTGGCTGACGAAGCCGCTGCAGGAGCGCATCGCCGCGGTGCTGGGCCATCCGCTCGCCGTGCTGAGGCTGCGCTACTGGGATGACGGCCGGCGCAGCGCCTGGATCCTCGAGGAGACCGGCAAGTCCGAGCCGATCACCGCGGGCTTCGTGATCGAGGACGGCCGGCTCCTGCGGGTCTCCGTGCTCGTCTACCGCGAAAGCCGCGGCTACGAGATCCGCTATCCGCAGTTCCGCGCCCAGTTCGCGGGCGCGGGGCTCGATCCGCAGGGCCGGCTCGACCGTCGGATCGACGGGATCTCCGGGGCCACGCTTTCCGTCGATGCCATGATCCGCATGGCGCGCACGGCCCTTGTCCTCGACCACTGGATCCGAAGCGGCGAGGCCGAGGCGACCGGAAGCCCGCGGCCATGAATCGCGCGGCGCACAAGCGGGACGGAACGCGCGCGCGGACCGCCGGGCGCCGCAGGTCCAACGGCGGCAGCCTCTGGCGGCGCTGGCACCGCCGGCTCGGAGTCGCGGCGGCGGTCTTCCTGCTGGTCATCGCGCTGACCGGCATCCTGCTCAACCACGCCGCCGACTGGGGGCTTGGCGAGGCCAGGGTGACGGGGCCCGCCGCGCGGGCCTTCCTCGCGGCGGGCGAAGGCGGCCTCATCCTTGCCGCCTCGGGCGGCCGCCGGCTGGTGTGGGTGCGCGACCGGCTGGTGGTGCCGGAAAGCGGGGAGATCATCCCCCTCGCCTCCCCGGTGGGCGCGCTGGTCGCGGATGGCGGGCTGCTCGTCGCCGCGGCCGACCGGCTGCTGATCCTCGATGCCCGGGGACGGCTTCTGGACCGGCTCGAGCCGCCCCTCGTTCCCGAAGCGATCACGGCCATCGGCCGCGACGGGGCGGGCGGCATCCTGATCGCCACGCCCGACGGGCCGCGGCGCCTCGATCCGGCGCTGGGCGTCGCGGGGCCGGCGGACCGCGAGGCCGGGATCGCCTGGGCGCCGGCGCCGCGCCCGCCCGCGGATGCGGACGAGCGGGCGCTGGTGCGGGCGGCGGATCTGGCGGTCGGCGTGCCGGTCATCGATGCGCTCGCCGCCCTGCACAGCGGCCGTCTGCTGGGGCTCGGCGGGCGGATCACGGCGGATCTCGCGGCGCTGGCGCTGGTCTATCTCGCGGCGAGCGGGCTGTGGCTCGCGCGCCGGCGAAACGGGCGGGGCGGCGATCGGCGCAACGGCCGGCGCGGGTGACGCCCGTCCGGGTCAATAGGTCTCGAGCAGGCGTTCGAGATAGCGCCGGCCTTCCGCATCGAGTCCCGGGTCGGCGAGACGCCGGCGCACGGCCTCGATCAGCGCCTCGAGGCTGCGCCGGTCGATCCCCTTCGGCAGCGCGAGATCGCCGCCGCGCATGCTCGCCGCGGGCCGGCCCAGCGGATCGGCGAGCGCCGGCATCACGGAGCCCGTCATGCTCATGCCCCGGGCCGCCTGCTCCAGCGCCTCGCGCGCGGCCTTCAGGGCATCCAGCGCGTCGTTCTGATGGAGGCTCGCGCGGGCGCCCGAGCCCATCTCCAGCGCGCCGACGGCCCGGCCCATCGCCTCGCCGGCCGCGGGCAGCATCGGCGGCGGGTCGAGCCCGGCTTCCTTCATCGCATCGAGGATCCGGCCGAGCCGGGCGCGGAGCTCCCGCTGCTCGCGCGCAAGCGGCGCCGCATCGAAGGCGATCCCGCGCTCGGCCAGCAGGCTCGCGAGCAGCGCGGCCTCCACCGTGCGGTCGTGCAGGCCGGCCTGGGCGCGCTCGAGGCGGGCGAGATCGGCGAGCGAGCGGCGCATCCGCGCCGCGCGGCGCAGGTCGTCCGCCGTCATGGGGTGGGCGGCGGCCTGCTCCAGCATCGCCCTGATCCCGGCGAACAGGCGCGCCGCCTCCTCGCGCCGGCCGGCGTTCAGCAGCGAGCGGATCTCGTCGAGCAGCGCCGACAGGTCCCGGCCCGTCACCTGCCCGCCGCGGTTCATCATGCCGGCAAGATCCGCCAGCGGCACGCCCGAGGCGGCCTTGAGCTGCTCGAGCGCAAGGCGCGCGAGATAGCGCGAGATCGCGGCCCTGGCCGCCTCCAGCGCGCGCGCGGCGTCGCCGTCGCCGGCGAGCGCGGCCGCGAGATCGTCCAGCGCCGCGCGCATGTCGGACGCCGCAAGAGAAAGACCCTCGTCCTCGAGATCGAGCGCCACCTGCCAGAGAAGCCGCGCGGCTTCATCGCGTGCCGACGCATCCGGCGCGAGCCGGAGCCGCCAGACCGCGGCCGACAGGCCCAGCCAGGCCGTCTTGTGCGCCGCAAAGGCGGCCCGCTGCGCCCGGATCGCCTCCAGCCCCGCGATCACGAGCGGCGCCTGTTCGGGATGGCGCAGCAGATCGGTTCTCAGGCGGGCGATGGCGGCGGCGAGGGGATTGGTGAAGCGCCGCTCGGGAAGGGTGAGGGTGAGCGGTCCGGCGACCGCCGTCTGCCCGAGGCCGTCGCGCACCTCCGCCTCCACCAGGACCGGCAGCCCCGCATGGACGTCGGCGGCGAGATCGGCGGTGACGACGAGCTCCTGGCGGCCGGGGGCGTCCGCCGGGTGGAGCGCGAGGCTCGCGAAGGGCCGGTCCGCCGCGCGCGCCGCCGCGTCCGCATAAAAGCGCAGCCTGCCGGCGGCGAGGCCATGGTCGTCCTCGGCGGCCAGCGTGAGCGTGAGCACGCCGCTCGGCGAGGCGGCGGGCTCGCCCGTGAAGGCCAGCACCGGCGCACGGTCCGGCTCGACCGCGACATCGAGCAGCAGCCGCGTCCGCCGGCCCTGCCGGACGCGCCAGCGGCCGGAGGCCGTGATCCCGGCATCCCCGGCGAACCGGCCGGCACCATCGGCGGCAAGGCGAACGCGGCCCGCGGGGCCCTCGATCACCGGGCGCGTGATGCCGCCCGTCACCGTCACCGCAAGACGGCTCGCCTGCGGGACCGAAAGGCGCCTTGCGGCGGGCGCCGCCCCGCTCGGGCCGTCGATGACCGGGCGCGGGCCGAGGCGGGTGTAGGCGGGCGGCAGGATCACGGCGGTGATCGCGACGTCGGCCGGCTCGTGCACGAGCGGCGGCGGAAGCGCATCCAGCATCCTCGTCGCCGCGTCGTGGCGCCCGAGCGCAAGCCCGGTGGCGAGCAGCAGCAGACCGAGCGCCCCCCATCCCGCCGGATCCGCGGGCAGACCCGGGGCGGGCCGCGGTGCGCGCAGGATCCATGCGCGCGTGATCGCGCGCGCAAGATGCAGCCGCCAGAGGCCCGCCTCCCCCGCGACCGGCCTGTCGGCGAGCGCCATCAGCTCGCCCGCGGCCACCGCGTTCGCCCGCGCAAGGCGCCGCAGCGCATCGATGCGCCGGCCGCGGCCGCGGATGCGGGGCAGCCGGCGCAGCACGGCCGCAGCCGAGGCGACCACCGCGCCCGCGAAGGCGGCCAACCCGGCGGCGGCGGGAAGCGCCTCCCAGACGCCGGCGGCCGCCAGCCCCAGATAGCCGGCCCAGATCGCAACCGCCGGCCACAGGAGTTCGGCGGCCAGCTCGAGGGCGAGCGTGAGCCGGGTGCGCGCGAGCAGCAGGGCGAGCCGGCGGCGCGCGGACGCAAGCCGCCCCCGCCCCGCATCGGCCGCGCGCGGCCGCCCGGTCCTCCGCTGTCGCTTGGGCACCGCGGGATCCTTCGCCATCGGCCCCATTGTGCCGGATCTCAGGCCCGGTTGTCGAGCCAGGGGGCGCGCTCCTCGAAGGCGAGAAGCTCGCGCCAGGTGATGCGCCGGCGCACGAGCGCCCAGTCGGCGCCGTTCACCAGCACCTCGGACGCCAGATCCCGGGCGTTGTAGGCGGAGGCCATGCTGGCGCCATAGGCGCCGGCCGAGCGGATCGCGACGAGATCGCCCGCGGCCAGCGGCGGCAGCACGGCATCGCGCAGGAAGACGTCGCCCGATTCGCACACCGGGCCCACGACGTCGGCGGTGATCGCCGGCGCGTCGGGCGCGGGCTCGGCGACCGGCAGGATCTCGTGCACGGCATCATAGAGCGCCGGGCGCATGAGATCGTTCATCCCCGCATCGAGGACGACGAAGCGGCGATGCGCCGTCTCCTTCACCAGCACGACGCGCGCAAGCAGCACCCCGGCATTGGCCGCGATCAGCCGCCCGGGTTCGACGATCACCCGGCAGTCCAGCGCACCGACGAGCTCGCGGACCAGCGCGCCGTAGGCCGCAGGCTCCGGCGGCGCATCGCGCCCGCGCGCATAGGGCACGCCGAGGCCGCCGCCCAGATCCACGGTCCTGATCTCGATCCCCTGCCGGCGAAGGGCGGCGACGAGATCGGCGATGCGCGCGAAGGCCTCGGCGAAGGGCGCAAGTTCCGTGATCTGCGAGCCGATGTGGACATCGATGCCCTGGACGCGGATGCCGCGCATGGCCGCGGCGGCGCGATAGAGGGCGAGCGCATCCTCGCGGGGAATGCCGAACTTGGTCTCGCGCGCGCCGGTCGCGATCTTGCGGTGGGTGGCGGGGCGCACGTCCGGGTTCACGCGCAGCGCCACAGGCGCGCGCACGCCCTTCTCCTGGGCGATGCGCGCCAGCATCTCGAGCTCGGCCGCCGATTCGACGTTGAACTGGTAGATGCCCTCATCGAGCGCCGCCGCCAGCTCCGCCGGCGTCTTGCCGACGCCGGAGAAGACGATGCGCCCGGCCGGAATGCCGGCCGCCCGCGCCCGCGCGAGCTCCCCGCCGCTCACCACGTCGGCGCCGGCGCCGAGCCGCGCGAGCGTCGCCAGCACCGAAAGATTGCCGTTCGCCTTGACGGCGAAGCAGATGAGCCGGTCGAGCGGGGCGAGCGCCGCATCGAGCACCCGGTGGTGCCGGACGAGGGTGGCGGTGCTGTAGACGTAGACCGGCGTGCCGCAGGCCTCGGCGATCGCGGTGAGCGGCACGTCCTCGGCGTGCAGGCCGCCGTCGCGGTAGACGAAGTGGTCCATCTTCAGGCGCCGCCCTGCGGTTCGGCGGCCGGGGCGGGCGCCGGCTTCGCATCGCCGCGATCGGGCTCGCGCCGGGGCGGCGCAATCCCGTCGCTGACCGTGCGGTCCTCGCCGAAGACCGAATCGAGCCACTCCTGGCGCGCCTCCTCGCCCGCGGGCGGCGGGGCCGGGGCGGCGGCGGGCTGCGGCGCGGGCCGCGGCGGCGGGCTGGCGCGCCCGCAGGCGGCCGGCAGCAGCGCGAGCAGGACGATCGCCGCACAAGCGGGAAGGCCGCGATTCCGGTCCGCCATGGCAGCCCTCACAGCTCTTCGTCGATGGCGACCAGCAGCCGCGCCGCCTCGTTGGCGCGCCAGTCGCGCATGCCCTGGATCCGCACCCGCGCGGCCGCGACCGCCTCGCGCACCCGCGCCGGCGCCGTGCCGCCCTCGCTCGTGCGCGCGGCCACCGCCCGCGCCGGGTCGAGGACGGCGAAGATGTCGGCTTGCGCATCGGGCAGGACGCTGCGCAGATCCTCGAGATCCAGCTCCTCCAGCCCGCAGCCCTTCTCCTCCGCCAGCCGCACGAGCCGGCCCGTCAGATGATGCGCCTCGCGAAACGGCAGACCCTTCTCGCGCACGAGCCAGTCGGCGAGATCGGTGGCGGTGGCGAAGCCGCGCCCCGCCATCGCCGCCATCGCCGCCCTGTCGACCGCCATCGTCGCGATCATGCCCGCCATCACGGCGTAGAAGAGGCGCAGCGCATCGACGGCGGCGAACACCGGCTCCTTGTCCTCCTGCAGATCCTTGGCGTAGGCGAGCGGCAGCGCCTTGAGCACCGTGTGCAGCCGGGCATAGGCGCCGAGCGTGCGCCCGGGGCCCGCGCGCACGAGCTCGGCCGCATCCGGGTTGCGCTTCTGCGGCATGATGGACGAGCCGGTCGAGAAGCCGTCGGCGATCCGCACGAAGCCGAAGGCGGGCGAGGACCACAGCACCAGCTCCTCGGCCAGCCGCGACAGATTGAGCGCGGCGATGTCGGCCGCCGCGACGAGCTCGAGCGCGAAGTCCCGCGCGGAGACGGCATCGAGCGAATTCATCATCGGCCGGTCGAAGCCCAGCGCCTCGGCCGTCATCCGCCGGTCGATCGGAAAGCCCGTACCGGCGAGCGCGGCGGCGCCGAGCGGGCATTCGTTGAGACGCCTGAAGGCGTCCCGCATGCGCCCGCGGTCGCGGAAGATGATCTCGACATGGGCCATCAGGTGATGGCCGAAGGTCACCGGCTGCGCGATCTGGAGATGGGTGAAGCCGGGCATCACGGTCTCGGCCTCCGCCTCGGCGCGGGCGATGAGCGCCTCCTGCAGCTCCTCGGCCGCGCGGTCGAGGACGAGCAGCGCCCGCCGGCACCACAGCCGGAAGTCCGTCGCCACCTGGTCGTTGCGCGAGCGCGCGGTGTGCAGCCGCCCGGCGGCGGGGCCGACGAGCTCGTGCAGGCGCGCCTCCACATGCATGTGGATGTCTTCCAGCGCCGGATCGAAGCGCAACGTCCCGGCGCGAATCTCCGCCTCCACCCGGTCGAGCCCGGCGAGAATGCGCGCGCCGTCGTCTTCGGGGATGATGCCCTGGCGGACCAGCATCCGGCAGTGGGCGCGCGAGAGCGCGATGTCCTCGAGCGCGAAGCGGCGGTCGACGTCGATGGAGGCGTTGATCCGCCGCATCAGCAGGTCGGGTTCGGCCGTGAACCGCCCGCCCCAGAGCGCATGCCCGGAGCGCGGCGCGGGCGCGTCGTCCCCTTGCCGCTTGAGGCCGTCCGCCGGTTCGTGCGATGAGGTCATGGGAGGATCCGGATCGCTGCTGGAACGGGATATGCCGATGCCGCAGGGCCGCAGGCTTGCCGCCGTGATCGCGCTTCTGTTCGCCGCGACCGCCGCGGTCGTCCTTCTCCTTTACCATGTCCGGCCCCGGCCGCAAGACGCAGCGGACGCCGACGCCGCCCTCGCCGCCCTCGCACGGGCGCTGCCCGCGCTCGTCGTCCATGAGCGCCCGCGGCCGCTTCCCGCCGATCTTGCGGTCGCGGGGGCCGAGGGGCCGGTGAAGATCTTCGCCGCCTCCGGGCGCTGGCGGCTCGTCAATTTCTGGGCGACCTGGTGCGGTCCCTGCGTCGAGGAGCTGCCGACCCTCGACCGCCTGCAGGCGGAGCTCGGCGGCGCGGGCTTCGCGGTGGTGCTGGTCTCGCTGGATGCCGCGCCGGCGGGCGAGGTGCGCGCGGCGCTCGGCGGCTACGGCGTCGGCCATCTCGACACGCTGCGCGATCCCGAGCTTGCGAGCATGGGCGCGCTCGCCATTCCCGGGCTGCCGACGACGATCCTCGTCGACCCGCGGGGCCGCGAGGTGGCGCGTCTCGTCGGCCCGGCCAAGTGGGATGCGCCGGCGGTGCGCGATGCGCTCCGGCGCCTCGTCGGCGCTCAGAGCTGATTGAGCAGGCGCAGGGCGGCGGCCTTGCGGCTGCGCGAGACCTTGAGACGCCGGCCGCCTTCCAGCACGAAGAAGCATTCGCCGTTGCCGTGCGGCTCCACCGCGCGCACGCGCGCGAGATTGACGATGGTCGAGCGGTGGATGCGCTGGAAGCGCGCCGGATCCAGCTTCGCCTCCATGGTCTTCATGGTCTCGCGCAGGATGTGGGTGTCGTCTCCCACATGGATGCACAGATAGTCGCCGGCCGCGTCGATGTAGTCGATGTCCGCGGTGGCGACCAGGGTCACCCGCCCGCGGTCGCGGATCGCGAGCCGGTCGAGATAGCCCGGGCCGCTCTCCTCCACGCCTTCGAGCACGCCGGCGAGCTTCTCGCGCGCCTCCGGCGCCAGCTCGTCGATCACCGCGCGGATGCGCTGCGCCTCGCGGGCGGCGTCGCGCTCGGCGATGCGCTGGTGGAGCCGGGCGAGCGTGGCGGCGAGCCGCTCCTCCGTGACGGGTTTGAGGAGATAGTCGAGCGCATGCGCCCGGAAGGCCTCGACCGCATGGGCGTCATAGGCGGTGACGAAGACGATGAGCGGCGCGTCCTCCTCGCCCACCAGCGCGCGGGCCACCATCAGCCCGTCGATGCCGGGCATCTGGATGTCGAGGAAGACGACGTCGGGGCGGTGTTCGGCGATGCGTTTCAGCGCGGCGCGGCCGTTTCCGGCGGTGGCGACCACCTCGACATCCGCGCGCGCGGCGAGTCTGAGGGCGAGCCCCTTGAGCGCCAGCGGCTCGTCGTCGACCAGGATCGCTTTCAGCCTGCGCATCACCGCTTCCCCGTCATCCACCGTCCGCCCCTCATGCCGCGCGCTCGCGGCCGCGACCGAATTCGAGCGGAATCTCGATCTCCACCGCAAAGCCGCGCGGGCTGCGGTCGCCGTGGCGGAAGGCGTGCCGGTCGCCGTAGAGCGCGGCGAGCCGCTCGGCGGTGTTGCGCAGGCCCACCCCGCTGCCCTTGGCGCCGGCCGCGGCTCCGCCCGCACCGGGTCCGTCGTCGCGCACGGCGAGCAGCAGCCTGTCGCCCCTGATGCGCGCGGCGATCTCGATCACGCCGCCGTTCTCCGAGGGCGCGATCGCATACTTGATCGCGTTCTCGATGAGCGGCTGCAGCAGCAGGCTCGGGATCCGCGCGCGCAGCGCCCGCTCCTCGATGTCGTAGACGACGTTGAGGCGTTCGGCGAAGCGCACCTTCTCGATCTCCAGATAGTGCCGCAGCGTGTTGAGCTCGGTCTCCAGCGTGACCTTCTCTTCCGGCGAATGCACGAGGCTGTAGCGCAGGAAGGAGGCGAGCCTGCCCAGCATCCGGTCGGCATTGGCCGTCTCGCCCGCCAGCACGAGGGTCGAGATGGCGTTCAGGGTGTTGAAGAGGAAGTGGGGGTTGAGCTGATAGCGCAGCATCTGCAGCTCGGCCTCCTTGGCCATGGCGGCGGCCTTGAGCGTCGCCTCGCGCTCGCGCTGGAGCTCCTCGTAATAGTGGTAGCCGAAGTAGAGGCCGGACCAGGCCAGCAGGATGAAGGCGTCGAACATCGCGTTCTCGAACAGGCCGGTATCCACCACGTTTTCCGGATCGTAATAGGTGCCGGCGGTGACCTCGATCGCCGAGAACACGAGGGCGAAGCTGAGCGAGAAGAAGACGGCCGCCGCCGCGACCAGCGGCAGCGGCCGCTTGACGAGAGGGCGATAGAAGTAGCGCAGGATGGAGGACAGCACGAAGCCCGTGACCGCCGCCACCGCGCTGGTGTTGAAGTAGTTCAGCCCCCAGTCGATGGTGATGCCGTGGAAGATCCGCAAGCACGCATAGCCGAACCAGCCCGCAAGCTGCAGGGTCCAGAAGGCCCGCTCGCGGGCGCGCGGGTCAGCCCAGATGATGATGCTCGATTCGCGCAAGACGGTTTTCGCTCCGCCGGCCGGCTGCCGTCCCGCCCGCAAACCTAGGGCCGCGGCGGCACGGCGACAAGACGGCCCGCGCCCGGCGGTGGCCTCGACGCGCCGGCTTGCCGGGGGAGCGAGAGGGCGGGCGCCCTAGCCGGTCCCGGTCGGCGCCACGGCCGGGCCCTCCTCGCCGAGCAGCGCGGCCGGGGCGCCCGAGGCGATCCAGTCCGAGACCGCCGCGATCGCCGCATCGAAGCGCCGGTCGCCACCCGGATCCGGTGCGCATCGGGCGAGCGCGGCGACGAGCTCCTCCAGCACGGGGCTGGTCCGGAGCGGCCGGTGAAAGCCGATCGCGCGCGCGCCGGCGATGAGCTCGATCGCCACCACCGTGGTGGTGTTGCGGGCGACCTCGCGCGCCTTCAGCCCCGCCCAGGTCGCCATCGAGACGTGATCCTCCTGACCGGCGGAGGTGGGAACGGAATCGACACTGGCCGGATGGGCGAGAGTGCGGTTCTCGGAGACCAGGGCGGCGGCCGTGACCTGCGCGATCATCAGCCCGGACTGCAGCCCCGGCTCATGCGCGAGAAAGGCGGGCAGCCCGCTCATCTTGGGATCGGTGAGCAGGGCGATGCGGCGCTCCGACAAGGAGGCGATCTCGGCGGCCGCGATCGCCATGAGATCGGCGGCGAAGGCCACCGGCTCGGCGTGGAAGTTGCCGCCCGAGAGCGCGGTCGCCGGCCCGTCCCCGCCGGCGGCGAAGACGAGGGGATTGTCGGTGACCGCATTGGCCTCGACCTCCAGCGTGCGTGCCACATGGCGGAGCTGGTCCAGCACCGCGCCCATCACCTGCGGCTGACAGCGCAGGCAGTAGGGATCCTGGACCTTGGGGCAGTCGGCGTGGCTCGCCCGGATCTCGGAGCCCGCGAGCAGCCGGCGCAGAACCCGCGCCACGGCGATCTGGCCGGCATGGCCGCGCAGCGCGTGGATGCGCGGGTCGAAGGGGACATCGGAGCCCTTGGCCGCATCGGTGCTGAGCGCACCCGCGATGAGCGCGGCCTCGAAGGCGTCTTCGGTCCGGAACAGGGCGTCCAGCGCGAGCGCCGTCGAGACCTGCGTGCCGTTGAGCAGCGCCAGCCCCTCCTTCGGGCCGAGCACGAGGGGAGCAAGCCCCAGCGCAGCGAGCGCCTCGCGCGCCGGCCGCACGCGCCCGGCCGATGCGATCTCGCCCTCGCCGATGAGCGCGAGCGCCAGATGCGCAAGCGGCGCAAGATCGCCCGAGGCGCCCACCGAACCCTTCGCCGGGATCACGGGCAGCGCATCGGCGGCGAGCAGGGCGATCAGCAGATCGACGACCCCGGGCCGCACGCCGGAGGCGCCGCGGGCCAGCGAGATCACCTTCAAGGCCAGCACGAGGCGCACGACCTCCGCCGGCAATGGGTCGCCCACGCCGCAGGCGTGCGAGCGCACGAGATTGAGCTGGAGCTCGGCGAGATGCCCGGCATCGATGCGCCGGTCGGCCAAGAGCCCGAAGCCGGTGTTGACGCCGTAGACGACCCGCCCGCCGGCCAGGATCTCCGCCACCGCCGCCGCACCCTCGCGGATCGCCGCGCGGGCCTCGGGCGGCAGCTCGAGGCGGACCGGCCCGCGCCGGACCGTCCGCAGCGCGGCGAGCGGAACCCGGCCCGGGGTGATCGCCAGCGGCCCGGGGGGCGTTGCCGGTGATCCCGCCATCGCGTCTCAGCCTTCCAGCATCGGCAGGTCGAGGCCCGCCTTGCGGGCGGCCGCGATCGCCTCCTCGTAGCCCGCATCGGCATGGCGCATGACGCCGGTCGCCGGATCGTTCCACAGCACGCGCGCGATGCGCCGGGCGGCCGCCTCGGTGCCGTCGCAGACGATCACCTGGCCCGCGTGCTGGGAATAGCCCATGCCGACGCCGCCGCCGTGATGGAAGCTCACCCAGGTCGCCCCCGAGGCGCAGTTGAGGAGCGCGTTCAGCACCGGCCAGTCGGAGATCGCGTCCGAGCCGTCCCGCATCCCTTCCGTCTCGCGGTTGGGGCTGGCGACGGATCCGGCATCGAGATGGTCCCGGCCGATGACGACGGGGGCCTTCAGTTCGCCGGAGGCCACCATCTCGTTGAAGGCGAGGCCCACCCTGTCGCGCTCGCCCAGCCCCAGCCAGCAGATCCGCGCCGGCAGGCCCTGGAAGCGGATGCGCGCGGCGGCCATGTCGAGCCAGCGGTGGAGATGGGGATCGTCGATCAGCTCCCTGACCTTCTCGTCGGTGCGGCGGATGTCCTCCGGATCGCCGGAGAGCGCCGCCCAGCGGAAGGGCCCCTTGCCGCGGCAGAACATGGGCCTGATGTAGGCCGGCACGAAGCCGGGGAAGGCGAAGGCGTCCTCCACGCCTTCGTCGAAGGCCACCTGGCGGATGTTGTTGCCGTAGTCGAAGGTCGGCACGCCGGCGCGGTGGAAGGCGAGCATCGCCTCCACGTGCCGCGCGATGGAGCGCCGCGCCGCGGCCGCGACGGCCTCCGGCTCGCTCTTCTGGCGGGCGAGCCACTCGGCCACCGTCCAGCCGATCGGGCAGATAGCCGTGGGCGGGATCATGCGCCGAGGTCTGGTCGGTGAGCGCATCGGGACGCACGCCGCGTTCGAGGAGCTCGGGCAGCACCTCGGCGGCATTGCCCAGAAGGCCGACCGAGACCGGCTTGCGCCCGGCGGTGCTGCGCGTGATGATCGCGAGCGCCTCGTCCAGATCCGCGGTCCAGTGGTCGAGATACCCGGTCGCCATGCGCTTCTCGATCCGGCTCATCTGGCATTCGACTGCGAGACAGCTCATCCCCGCCATGGTCGCCGCCAGCGGCTGCGCGCCGCCCATGCCGCCGAGGCCGGCGGTGAGCAGCCAACGGCCGGCAAGATCGCCGCCATAATGCCGCCGGCCCATCTCGACGAAGGTCTCGTAGGTGCCCTGGATGATGCCCTGCGAGCCGATGTAGATCCAGGAGCCCGCCGTCATCTGCCCGTACATGATGAGGCCCTTGCGGTCGAGCTCGTGGAAATGCTCCCAGCTCGCCCAGCGCGGCACGAGATTGGAATTGGCGATCAGCACCCGCGGCGCATCCGCATGCGTGCGGAAGACGCCGACCGGCTTGCCGGACTGCACCAGCAGCGTTTCGTCGTCGCGGAGCCGCTTCAGGGTCTCGACGATCTTCTCGAACGCGGCCCAGTCGCGCGCCGCCTTGCCGATGCCGCCGTAGACGACGAGCTCGTCCGGATTCTCGGCGACCTCGGGGTCGAGATTGTTCATGAGCATGCGCAGCGGCGCTTCGGTGAGCCAGCTTCGCGCCTCGAGCGCGGTGCCGCGCCGGGCGCGGATGATGCGGCGGTTCGCCGCCTTGTCGGCCATGGTCCGTCTCCCCGTCCCGGCCGGCGCGGCGCGGCATCAAGCGCGCCCGGCCGCCGGCCCGTCCAGACGCCATAGCCCCGCCTTCCGCCGCCCCGCAAGGGCCGCTCCGGGCGAGGTGGCGCGCGGCGACCGGTCCGGCCGCCGGCCGGACCCGCCGATCAAGCCGGCGGATGACAAAGAGAGGAAGCCGGCGGGTGGCGGCGGCCGCTCCGATCACTGATGACTGATGACCGATGACCGACATGGCGTTCGCCGGCTCGACCGGCGAACCCATCGGGCGGTGAGGGCAGCTCGCACGGCAGTAATCGGCCCCGCCGGCGGCTGGACCCGCCGGTCAAGCCGGCGGGTGACGAAGAGAGGGAGTCGGCGGATGACGATGAAAGAAAGCTGGACTTGCCGGTCGAGCCGGCGGATGACAAAGAGAGGGAGCCGGCGGGTAACGAAGAGAGGCGGTGCGGGCCGGGGGGCTCGCCACGCGGGTTCCTGATCACTGACGACTGATGACCGATTACTGAACCGTCGTTCGCCGGCTTGACCGGCGAACCCAGCGGGCGGTGATGGCATCCCCGGCGCAAGAGGTTGGCCCGGCTGTCGGCTGGCCCCGCCGGTCAAGCCGGCGGGTGACGAAGAGAGGGAGCCGGCGGGTCACGATGAAGAGTGCGCGGCGGGTGACGAAGAGAGGCGGTGCGGGCCGGGGGGCTCGCCACGCGGGTTCCTGATCACTGACGACTGATGACCGATTACTGAACCGTCGTTCGCCGGCTCGACCGGCGAACCCATGCGGCGGTCGTGGCATCCCCGGCGCAAGAGGTTGGCGCGGCTGTCGGCTGGACCCGCCGATCAAGTCGGCGGGTGACGAGGGAAGGGGCCGGGCGCGCCGGCGCCGCCGAACCGCGCCCCCTTCGCATGGGTGCGCCCCGCCTGCGGCCGCGCGCGTGCCGGCGGGCTAGAGGATCGACTGGCCGGTCGCCGCCCAGTCCTTCAGGAAGGCCTCGAGCCCCTTCTCCGTGAGCGGGTGGTGGAAGAGCTTGCGCAGGACGTCCGCCGGGATGGTGGCGATGTCGGCGCCGATGCGCGCGGCCTCCAGCACATGCAGGGGATGGCGCACCGAGGCGACGAGGATCTCGGTGTCGAAGTCGTAGTTGTCGTAGATGATCCGGATGTCGCGGATGAGCGCCATGCCGTCCTGGGAAATGTCGTCGTGGCGGCCGACGAAGGGCGAGATGAAGCTCGCCCCCGCCTTGGCCGCGAGCAGCGCCTGGGTCGCCGAGAAGCACAGGGTGACGTTGACCATGATGCCCTCGGCCCGGAGCGCCTTGCAGGTCTTGAGGCCGTCGACGGTGAGCGGCACCTTGATCGCGATGTTGTCGGCGAGCTTCGCGAGTTTGCGGCCCTCCTTGAGCATCGTCTCGTGGTCGGTGGCGACCGTCTCGGCGGACACCGGCCCGTCGACGAGCTTCGCGATCTCGCGGATGGTCTCGAAGAAGTCGCCCCCCGCCTTCCTGATGAGCGAGGGGTTGGTGGTCACCCCGTCGAGCAGGCCCGTCGCGCTCAGCTCGCGGATGTCGTCCAGATTGGCCGTGTCGACGAAGAATTTCATGGCTTTCCTCTTCGCGCCCGCGGCCGCGTCCGGCCGCCCCGCCCTCCCTAGCGCGAAGGGCCGAAACTCTGCAAGCATGGCGGCCGACGCATGAAGGGCGGCGGGAAACGCGGCGCATGATGGATCGCGGCATGGGAGGGGATGCGGAAACGAGCGGGCGCGGGCCGGAGCGCGCGGGCGATTCGCGCGGCGGCGACCGGCCCGCGACCGTGACGGTCTGGCCGCTCGTGCATGTGGACCGCCCCTACAGCTATCTTGCGGGCGATCACGCGCCGGCGCCCGGCGATCTCGTGCTGGTGCCGCTTGCGCGCCGGCTGGTGCCCGGCGTGGTCTGGGAGGACGAGGGCGGCGACGAGCTGCCGGCCGAGCGGCTCAAGCCCGTGGCCGGGCGGCTCGCCGGTCCGCCGCTGTCGTCGGCGATGCGGCGCTTCGTCGCGCGCTTTGCCGCCTACAACCTCGTCCCGCCCGGGCTCGTGCTGCGCCTCGTGCTGCCGCCGGCGCTGCTGCTGACCCGCGCGCGCAGCCGCCTCGTCGTCACCGGCCGGGGCGCGGGCGAAGGCCGCATCACGCCGGCGCGCGCAAAGCTGCTCGCGATCATCGAGGCCGAAGGCTTCACGCCCGTGCCTGTCGCCACGCTCGCCCGGCGGGCGGGGGTCGGCGAGGGCGTCGTGCGGCAGATGATCGCGGCCGGGATGCTGGCCGCCGAGGAGGCCGAGGAGGCTGCCGTCCGCCCGCCCGCGCCCGACCCGGCGCGCATCGGACCGGCGCTGACCCCCGAGCAGCGGAGCGCGCTCGAGGAGATCGCGGGCACGCAGGGCTGGCGCGCGGCGGGTTTTCGGCCCCTGCTGCTCGACGGGGTCACGGGCTCGGGCAAGACGGAGGTCTATTTCGAGGCGATCGCGCGCCTGCTCGCGAGCGAGGGCGACGCGCAGGTCCTCGTCATGCTGCCGGAGATCGCGCTCACCGCCCAGTGGCTGCAGCGTTTTGCCGCCCGTTTCGGGGCCCCGCCCGTCGTCTGGCATTCGCAGATGACCCGCGCCGAGCGCCGCGCCGCCCTCTCGGCCGTGCGCGAAGGCGCGGCGCGGGTGGTGGTGGGCGCGCGCTCGAGTCTCCTGCTGCCGTTCGCCCGCCTCGGCCTCATCATCGTCGACGAGGAGCACGACCCCTCCTACAAGCAGGACGACGGCATCACCTATCATGCCCGCGACATGGCGGTGCTGCGCGCGCAGTGCGAGGACATTCCGGTCATCCTCGCCAGCGCGACGCCGGCGGTCGAGACCGTCTGGAACGCCACGGGCGGGCGCTACCGCCACATCCGCCTCACGCACCGTTTCGGCGGCGCGCGCCTGCCCGCGATCCGCGCGCTCGACATGAGGCGCGCGCCGCCGGAGCCGGGCCGCTGGATCGCGCCGCCGCTGGTTTCGGCCATCACGGAGCGCCTCGCGCGCGGCGAACAGAGCCTGCTCTATCTCAACCGCCGGGGCTATGCGCCGGTCACGCTGTGCCGCGCCTGCGGCGCGCGGGTCGAATGCCCGCACTGCTCGAGCTGGCTCGTCGAGCACCGCTTCGAGGCGCGGCTCAAATGCCACCACTGCGGCTGGCAGATTCCGCGCCCCGACCGCTGCGCCGCCTGCGGCGCGCGCGACAGCCTCGTCGCCTGCGGACCCGGCGTCGAGCGGCTTGCCGAGGAGGTCGCCCGCCGCTTTCCCCGCCGCCCGTCTTGCGGTGCTCTCAAGCGACACCCTGCGCCGCGCCCGGGACGTCGAGAGGATCATCGCCGCGATCGCCGCGGCCGAGGTCGACATCGTCATCGGCACCCAGGTGGTCGCGAAGGGCCACCACTTTCCCAGACTCACCCTCGTCGGCGTGGTGGATGCCGATCTCGGCCTGCGCGGCGGAGATCTCAGGGCCGGCGAGCGGACCTTCCAGCAGATCTGGCAGGTGGCGGGCCGCGCCGGGCGCGACCGCTTTCCGGGCGAGGTGTGGCTGCAGACCTATGACCCCGCGCATCCGGTCGTCGCCGCCCTCGTCGGCGGCCGGCGCGACGCCTTCTACGCCGCCGAGCTGGCCGCGCGCGAGGCCGCCCGCATGCCCCCCTTCGGCCGGCTCGTCGCCCTCGTGGTCTCCGGCCGGCGCGAGGAGGAGGTGGTCCGCGCCGCGCGCCGGATCGCCGCGGCCTTTCCCGAGCAGGCACGTGCGGCCGGCGCCGTCCTCTACGGACCCGCCCCGGCGCCGATGACGCGGATCGCGGGGCGCAGCCGCTGGCGGCTGCTGCTGCACACGCCGCGCCGGCTCATGCCCCAGCCGATCGTCTCGCGCTGGCTTTCGGGCCTCAGGCTCGGCGGCGGGGTGCGGCTCAAGCTCGATGTCGATCCGCACAGCTTCCTCTAGGCCTGCCGAATTTCCCGCATCCATCTGAAAATGCGTGAAGAATCTCCGGCCCGGGAGGCGAGCGCGCGGTGCGCAATTTCCTTGCCGGGAGCGTCTTGCGCACCCCAAGGGCCTGTGCTAAGGGGGCCGCGCTTTCGCGCGGGTCGAAGCGGTCCGCGCGGCCGCATCGGCGCCGGAGCGGCATGCCGGCCCGGGATGCCATGCCAGCATCGAGGCTCCTCTTCCGGGGTGCGCGGCCTCGGGCGAAAGATGCGGGCCGCCCCGCAGGACGCGTTCGCGGCGCGACGGGTCGCCGCCGGCCGGAACGGCGGGACGGTCCGGGCGGGCCGGAAGAAGAACATCAAGGACGCATGTCAGGGGAACGCCTGCCTTGTCGAAAGGACTGATGAGCCGCAGCTCGGTGGACGCCCGGTACGCGCGGGCGCTTTTCGCGCTGGCCGATGAGGCGGGGGTCGCCGAGCGCATCGGCGAGGAGCTGGGCGCCCTTGTGGAGCTCGCCCGCAGCTCGGAGCCCTTCGCGCGGCTGATCCATTCGCCGCTCATCGATCGCCGGACCCGGGAGAAGGGAATCGAGGCGGTGGCCGGACGCCTCGGCCTGCACGAGCTCACCGCACGCTTTCTCGCCCTGCTCGCGCGCAACCGCAGGCTCGGCCGGCTTTCCGGCATCCATGCGCGCTTCCTTGCGCTGCTTGCGGCCGCACGCGGCGAGGTCGAGGCCGAGGTGCGCAGCGCCGCCGCGCTCGACGAGGCCCAGAGCCGGCGGCTTGAAGCGGCCCTGAACGAGGCGCTGTCGGCGAAGATCCGCCTTCAGACGGTGGTCGATCCGGATCTCATCGGCGGGCTGATCGTCAAGGTCGGCTCGGTGATGGTGGACAATTCCCTGAAAACGAAGCTCACGCGCTTTGAACGCGCGATGAAAGGGGTCTGACAAGCCATGGACATTCGCGCCGCGGAGATCTCCGAAATCCTGAAGAAGCAGATCGCCGGCACCGACGCGGCCGCCGACACGGCGGAGGTGGGCGAGGTGCTCTCGGTCGGCGACGGCATCGCCCGCGTCTACGGGCTGGACAACGTCCAGGCCGGCGAGATGGTGGAATTCGCCGACGGCACCAAGGGCATGGCGCTCAATCTGGAGCCGGACAACGTCGGCATCGTGATCTTCGGCGAGGACCGGAACATCCGCGAGGGCGATCTCGTCAAGCGCACGGGCGCGATCGTCGACGTGCCCGTCGGCAAGGGGCTGCTGGGGCGCGTCGTGGATGCCCTCGGCAATCCCATCGACGGCAAGGGCCCGATCGAGGCCACCGAGCGCCGGCGCGTGGAGGTCAAGGCGCCCGGCATCATCCCGCGGCGCTCGGTGCACGAGCCGATGCAGACGGGCTTGAAGGCCATCGACGCCCTGGTTCCCATCGGCCGCGGCCAGCGCGAGCTCATCATCGGCGACCGCCAGACCGGCAAGACCGCCGTCGCCATCGACACCTTCATCAACCAGCGCGCCATCAACGCCTCCGATGACGAGAAGAAGAAGCTCTACTGCATCTATGTGGCGGTCGGGCAGAAGCGCTCGACGGTGGCGCAGATCGTCAAGGCGCTGCAGGAGAACGGCGCGCTCGAATACTCGATCGTGGTGGCGGCCACCGCCTCCGAGCCCGCGCCGCTGCAGTTCCTCGCACCCTACGCCGGCTGCGCGATGGGCGAGTACTTCCGCGACAACGGCATGCATGCCGTGATCGTCTACGACGACCTGTCCAAACAGGCGGTCGCCTACCGCCAGATGTCGCTGCTGCTGCGGCGTCCGCCGGGGCGCGAGGCCTATCCGGGCGACGTCTTCTACCTCCACAGCCGCCTGCTCGAGCGCGCCGCCAAGATGAACGACGATTACGGCGGCGGCTCGCTGACCGCGCTGCCGATCGTGGAGACCCAGGCCGGCGACGTCTCCGCCTACATTCCGACGAACGTGATCTCGATCACCGACGGCCAGATCTTCCTCGAGACCGGCCTGTTCTACCGGGGCATCCGGCCGGCCATCAACGTCGGCCTGTCGGTCAGCCGCGTCGGCTCGGCCGCCCAGATCAAGGCGATGAAGCAGGTGGCCGGCACCATGAAGCTGGAGCTCGCGCAGTTCCGCGAGATGGAGGCCTTCGCCCAGTTCGGCGCGGATCTCGACAGGGCCACCCAGCGCCTGCTCGCCCGCGGCCAGCGGCTGACCGAGCTCCTGAAGCAGCCGCAGTATCAGCCGATGCCGGTGGAGGAGCAGGTGGTGGCGATCTTCGCCGGCACCCAGGGCTTCCTCGATTCCATCCCGGTCGATCAGGTCACCCGCTTCGAGGCCGAGTTCCTCGCCCACATGCGCGCGCATCACAAGGACATCCTGGATGCGATCCGCACCGAGGAGAAGATCTCGGAGGAGACCGACAGGAAGCTGCGCAAGGTTCTCAAGACCTTCACCGAGAACTTCGCGGCCGCCGTGAACGGGAAGAGCCGGGCCGCGTGACGGGCGCCGGCGCCGCGCGCGCGGCGCCGCACGGCTGAAGAGGTGGATCATGGCGTCGCTTAAAACCCTGCGTCAGCGGATCGCGAGCGTACGCTCGACGCAGAAGATCACGAAGGCGATGAAGATGGTCGCCGCCTCCAAGCTGCGGCGCGCCCAGGAGGCCGCCGAGGCGGCGCGCCCCTACGCCGATGCCATGGCGTCCCTCATGCGCACGCTCGCCGAAGGCGTGGTGCGCGACGAGAACGCCCCGAAGCTGCTCGTCGGCACCGGGCGCGAGGAGCGCTTCCTCGTCGTGGTGGCGACCTCGGAGCGGGGGCTGTGCGGCGGCTTCAACGCCAACATCGTCCGTCTCGCCCGCCGGCGGATCGACGAGCTCGTCGCCAAGGGCCGCCAGGTGGGGATCCTGTGCATCGGCAAGAAGGGCCGCGCGGCGCTGCGCCGCCTCTACGGCCATCTCTTCGTCGACGACTACATCGACATGAGCGGCGTGCGCCGGCTCGGCTATGCGGACGCCGAGCATGTCGCCGAGCGCATCCGCCACGTCTATGAGGAGGGCGGCTTCGACGTCGCGCTGCTGTTCTACGCCCGCTTCAAGTCGGCGCTCACCCAGATCCCGACCGAGCAGCAGATCATCCCCGTGCCCATCCCCGAGGAGGTGGAGGGTGCGGCCGATGGCGCCGCCTTCACCTTCGAGCCGGAGGAGGAGGTGATCCTGGAGGCGCTGCTGCCGCGCAATCTCGCGGTGCAGGTCTACCGGGCGCTGCTCGAGAACGCGGCCTCCGAGCAGGGCGCGCGGATGACGGCGATGGACAACGCCTCGCGCAACGCCGGCGAGCTCATCCACAAGCTCACGCTCGCCTACAACCGCTCGCGCCAGGCGGCGATCACCAAGGAGCTGATCGAGATCATCTCGGGTGCGGAGGCGGTGTGAGGATGCGGCATGCCCACGATCAGCGCCTTCTACGGCATCCTGATCCAGATGTTCTGGCTGGATCACGACCCGCCGCATTTTCACGCGCTCTACGCGGAGCACGAGGCGCTCATCGACATCCGGTCTCTGGAGGTGCTGCGCGGAAGCCTGCCGCCGCGCGCCCTCGCGCTGGTGCGGGAATGGGACGCGGCGCATCGTGACGAGCCGATGGAAAACTGGGAACGATGCAGACGCAACGAACGTCCGATGAAGATCGCGCCGCTGGCCTGACGGTGAAGCCGGTGCCGGCCGCGCCTTGGCGGGTGGTATCGGCGAGACCCCTGCCCGGCCACCGACTCAAGCTGCGCTTCGTCGACGGCGTCGAGGGAACGGTCGTCTTCCGGGACGGGTTCTTCCGCGGCGTCTTCGCGCCGCTCAAGGACGAGGGCCGCTTCCGCCGCGTGCGTGTCGTCGACGGGGTCGTGACCTGGCCGGGCGGTCTGGACATCGCGCCCGATGCGATGCACGACGCGCTCGCCGAGCGCGGAGAATGGGTCATCGGCGGCTGAGCGGCGCCCCGCGCCGGGCGGACGCGGCTGGACGAGAGAACGACAAGGAGCATCAGGACGATGGCGAAGACGGACAAGAAGGTCGGACACATCATCGCGGTCGTGGGCCCGGTGGTCGACGTGCAGTTCGAGGGCGAGCTGCCGGCGATCCTGAACGCGCTCGAGACCGACAACCACGGCAACCGCCTGGTGCTGGAGGTGGCCCAGCATCTCGGCGAGAACATCGTGCGCACGATCGCCATGGACTCCACCGACGGCCTCGTGCGCGGCCAGGAGGTGGTGGACACCGGCGGTCCGATCACGGTGCCGGTGGGACCGGAGACGCTGGGACGCATCCTCAACGTCGTCGGCGAGCCGATCGACGAGCGCGGCCCGGTGAACGCGAAGATGAAGCTGCCGATCCACCGCGAGGCGCCGGCCTTCGTGGAACAGTCCACGGACCAGGAAATCCTGATCACCGGCATCAAGGTCGTGGACCTGCTGGCCCCCTATCTGAAGGGCGGCAAGGTGGGCCTGTTCGGCGGCGCCGGCGTCGGCAAGACCGTGCTCATCATGGAGCTCATCAACAACATCGCCAAGGGCCACGGCGGCTATTCGGTCTTCGCCGGCGTGGGCGAGCGCACCCGCGAGGGCAACGACCTCTACCACGAGATGCTGGAGTCCGGCGTCATCCAGCCGGACGGCGAATCGAAGGCGGCGCTCGTCTACGGCCAGATGAACGAGCCGCCGGGCGCGCGTGCGCGCGTGGGGCTGACGGGGCTGACGCTCGCCGAATACTTCCGCGACGAGGAGGGCAAGGACGTCCTGCTGTTCATCGACAACATCTTCCGCTTCACCCAGGCGGGCGCGGAGGTCTCGGCGCTCCTGGGCCGCATTCCCTCGGCGGTGGGCTACCAGCCGACGCTGGCCACCGAGATGGGCGCGCTGCAGGAGCGCATCACCTCCACCACAAGGGGCTCGATCACCTCGGTGCAGGCGATCTACGTGCCCGCCGACGACCTGACCGACCCGGCGCCGGCCACCTCCTTCGCCCACCTGGACGCGACCACCGTGCTCTCGCGCCAGATCGCCGAGCTCGGCATCTATCCGGCGGTGGATCCGCTGGATTCGACCTCGCGCGCGCTCGATCCGCGCATCGTCGGCGAGGAGCACTACCATGTCGCCCGCGAGGTCCAGCGCGTGCTGCAGACCTACAAGTCGCTCCAGGACATCATCGCCATTCTCGGCATGGACGAGCTGTCGGAAGAGGACAAGCTGATCGTCGCCCGCGCCCGCAAGATCCAGCGCTTCCTCTCGCAGCCCTTCCATGTCGCCGAGGTGTTCACGGGACTGCCCGGCAAGTTCGTGCAGCTCGAGGACACCATCAAGGGCTTCAAGGCGATCGTGGAGGGCGAATACGACGACCTGCCCGAGGCCGCCTTCTACATGGTCGGCACCATCGAGGAGGCCGTCGAGAAGGCCGAGCGGATGGCCAAGGAGGCCGCGTGATCGCGGCGCGGGACCGTAAGGCGAAGGCGGGAGCGGGCGGATGAGCGAGCGTGTCGCGGTCGAGGTGGTGACCCCCGAGCGGCGGGTGCTCGCGGTGGATGCCGCGGAAGTCGTGCTTCCCGGCGAGGAGGGCGACATGGGCGTGCTGGCGGGACATGCGCCGGTCGTCACCCTGCTCAGGCCCGGCCTCGTCGAGATCCGCCTCGAGGACGGCGCCGAGCCGGCCCACCGGATCTTCGTCAAGGGCGGCTTCGCCGAGATCGCGCGCGACCGCGCGCTGCTGCTCGTCGAAGAGGCGATCGATCCGGCCACCCAGTCGCTGGACGAGGTGCGCCGGCGCATCCGCGAGCGCGAGATCGATCTGGCGGATGCCCGCGACGCCCTGGAGGCCGAAGAGGCCGAACGCGATCTCGCCTGGCTGCGGGCGCTCGCCGACATCCTCGCGCGCGGCCACTGAATTCCATCCAGGCTCCATCAGCCCGCCACGGCCGCGAGTCGCGCCCGCCGGCGGCGTGGTTCGCGGATCGGCGCGGCCCGTGCGGGTCGCGCGGCGGGACGGCTTGCGCGCCGGCCTTGACTTCGCTTCGCCATCGCCCATTTCCTGCGGGACGGCGCAGACATTCCTGAACGGGGACCGCGGCCCGGGTCGCCGGCCGACGCTGACGGGAGGATACGCGATGGCACGCCACTGGACGCTCGACGACATTCCCTGGGACCGCTTCGATCCCGACAAGGTCGATCCCGACATCCTGGCCGTCGTCAAGGCGGCCTCCATGGTCGAGGCCAATGCGGCCGACTATGTGCGCTATCTCGAGAACGTGTTCGCCGACGACGAGGAGTTTCTCGAGGCCGCCCGCCGCTGGGGCGTGGAGGAGGAGCAGCACGGCGCCGCCCTCGGCCGCTGGGCGGAGATGGCCGATCCCTCGTTCTCCTTCGCCGACAGCCTGGCCGAGTTCCGCCGCGGCTTCCGCGTGCCCGTGGAGGCGCACCACTCCGTGCGCGGCTCGCGCGCCGGCGAGCTGATCGCGCGCCAGGTGGTGGAGACCGGCACCTCCTCCTTCTATTCGGCCCTGCGGGACGCGAGCGAGGAGCCGGTCTTGAAAGAGATCTGCCGGCGCATCGCCATCGACGAGTTCTTCCACTACCAGCTCTTCCAGAAGCACTTCCGCCGCTATCGCGACCGCGACCGGCCGGGGCTCCTCACCCGCCTCAAGGTCGCGCTCGGCCGCGTCCAGGAGGCGGAAGACGACGAGCTGGCCTACGCCTACTACGCCGCCAACGTCTGGTCGCGCGACCGCTCCGCCCCCTATCGGCGCGACGAGATGGCGACCGCCTACTGGGTGCGGGCCATGCGGCTCTACCGGCCGCAGCATCTCGACGCCGCCGCCCGCATGATCCTGCGCGCGGCCGAGATCCGCGCGAACGGGCTCATCGGCGATCTTGCGGCGCGCGCGGCCTCGGCTGTGGTCCGCCGCCGCTGCGCGAAGCTCGAGCGGGCGCTCGCCGCCTGACCGCAGCCGGACCGCGCCCCCGCCTTCGGCTTTTCGTTTAGAACCGGGTTTCGGCGGGCTCGCGCGCCTTTACGGCGCACCCGGGGCTCGTCTAGCCTTGCGCCGCCGGTGGCCGGCCTCAGGCGGCCGCGGGCGGCAGCGTCGCATTCCGGATGCGTCATGCCCGAACAAAGAGGCGAGGAGGATGAAGGCGATGCACTGGCGCAAGCTCGTCGTGACCGCAAGCATGGTCGCCCTGCTGGCGGCCTGCCAGGGCGAGAAGAAGCAGGAGGAGGCCGGCGGCGCCGGCACCGATCAGGCGGCGGCCGGCAAGCCCGAGCTCGGGGACTGGGGCGTCGATCTGTCGGCGCGGGACCTGAGCGTCAAGCCGGGCGACGATTTCTTCCGCTATGCCAACGGCACCTGGCTCAAGACCTATGAGCTCAAGCCCGATCAGACCCGCTACGGCTCCTTCAACGTGCTGCGGGACCGCTCGGAGGAACGCGTCAAGGCGATCATCGAGGAGCTCGCCGCGACACCCCAGAAGCCCGGCTCCATCGAGCAGAAGATCGCCGACTATTATGCGAGCTTCATGGACGTGGACCGGCTCAATGCGCTCGGCATCGCGCCGCTCAAGCAGGATCTGGACGCCATCGCGGCGATCGCCGCGAAGCGCGATCTCATCTCCGCCTTCGCGCGCGCGGATCTGATCGGCACGGAATCGCCCATCGGCGCCTTCGTGTCCATCGACCGCAAGGATCCGAACCGCTACCTGCTCACCATCGGCCAGTCGGGTCTCGGGCTTCCCGACCGCGACTACTATCTGGCCGAGGGCGAGCGCTTCGAGAAGATCCGCGCGGCCTACAGGGCGCATATCGCGCGGATGCTGCATTTCGCGGGCTACGACGACGCCCGCGCCGCCGCGGCGGCCGATGCGATCTTCAGGCTCGAGACGGAACTTGCGAAGGTCCACTGGCCGCGCACGGAGCTCAGAAACCGCGACAAGACCTACAATGTGACGACGCTGGACGGCCTGGAGAAGGACTACCCCGGCATCGACTGGCGCGGGCTGTTCACGGCCGCCGGTGTCGATCTCGCCAGGCTCGACAAGATCAACGTCGCCCCGCCGAGCGCGGTCAAGGGCACGCTCAAGCTCATCGACGAGACGCCGCTTGCCGTCTGGAAGGACTATCTCACCTTCCACGCCATCACCGGCAACGCCTCCTATCTGTCCGAGGAGATCGACGACGCCAATTTCGCCTTCTACGGCAAGGTGCTCTCGGGCCAGCAGGCCCAGCGCGACCGCTGGAAGCGGGCGGTGCAGCTGGTCGGCGCCCGCGACGGGCTGGGCGAGGCGATCGGGCAGGTCTATGTCGCACGTCATTTCCCGCCGAGCTCGAAGGCGATGATGGTCGAGCTCGTCGAGAATCTGCGCCGCGCTTTCCGTGAGCGGATCACGAATCTCGACTGGATGGGCCCCGAGACGAAGAAGGAGGCGCTGGCCAAGCTCGCGGCCTTCCGCCCGAAGATCGGCTATCCCGACAAGTGGCGGAGCTTCGACGCGCTCGAGATCCGGCGCGACGATCTGCTCGGCAACGTCAAGCGCGTGCGCGCCTTCTTCCATGAGGACGAGGTCTCGCGCCTCGGCAGGCCGACCGACCGCGACGAATGGTTCATGACGCCGCAGACGGTCAACGCCTATTACAATCCGCAGTTCAACGAGATCGTCTTCCCGGCGGCGATCCTGCAGCCGCCCTTCTTCGACCCGCATGCGGACACGGCCGTCAACTATGGCGGCATCGGCGGCGTGATCGGCCACGAGATGGGCCACGGCTTCGACGACCAGGGATCGAAGTCGGACGCCCACGGCATCGAGCGCAACTGGTGGACGCCCGAGGACCGCAAGCGCTTCGAGGAACGCACCGCCGCCCTCGTCGCCCAGTACGACTCCTACGAGCCGCTCCCGGGTCAGCACATCAACGGCCGGCTGACGCTGGGTGAGAACATCGGCGATCTCGGCGGGCTGTCGATCGCGCTCTACGCCTATCATCTGGCGACCGCCGGGCAAGAGATTCCCGTGCTCGACGGATACACCGGCGACCAGCGCCTCTTCCTCGGCTGGGCGCAGGTGTGGAAGTCGAAGGCGCGCGAGGAGTTCCTGCTGCGCCAGCTGCGCTCGGATCCCCATTCGCCGGCGGAATTCCGGGTGAACGGCGTGGTGCGCAACATTCCCGCCTGGTACGACGCCTTCGCCGTCCAGCCCGGCGACCGGCTCTACCTGCCGCCGGAGCAGCGCGTGCAGATCTGGTAGGGCGGGGCGCGATTACGACCCGTGGAGAATGGGAAGACCGGTCGCCGTTGCGGCGGCCGGCTTTTCCTTTTGTGGCGACGGTGGCGGCCGACCGCCGGCGGCCGGGGGCGCGTGCCCCCGGCCCTTTCTGCGCCGCCCGGTTTTCTGCCGCAATAGACGAGCGACGGGACCGCCCTTCACGTCATCCGCCGACTTGATCGGCGAATCCATCGCGCAGAGGGGGCAATTCCCAGTGGCGGGAATTCGCGCTCCTTCCTGCTGGATCCGCCGGTCAAGCCGGCGGGTGACGAGGGAGGGAGTTGGACCCGCCGGTCAAGCCGGCGAGTGACGCGAAGAGAGGAAGCGCCGGCGAGTGACGCGAAGAGAGGAAGCGCCGGCGGGTGACGCTCTCCTTCTTTCGTCATTCGCCGCGAAAGCGGCGAATCCAGCAGCCGCCGAGGACGATCCCGGCGCTTGCGGCCGTCTCCGCCGCCTGCTGGACCCGCCGGTCAAGCCGGCGGGTGACGAGGGAAGGGTTGGACCCGCCGGTCGGGCCGGGCGGTCATGACGGGAACCGCGCGCCGGCGGGTGACGCTCCCCTTCAGCGTCGTTCGCCGGCTTGACCGGCGAACCCAGGAGCCGGCGATGGCAGCCCCGGCGTCTGTTATGGGCCCCACCCTAGGCTGGACCCGCCGGTCAAGCCGGCGGGTGACGAGGGAGGGGCGGACCCGCCGGTCGGGCCCGCGGGTGACGAGGAAGGGGCGGAGCCGCCGGCCGGGCTGGGGCGGGGCGGCGGAACCCGCAGACCGCCCCTTCTCGACATCGCGGCGCCGATGCGCTAGCTGGCCGGGCGGGCGGGAGGCGCGGCCGGACCGCATCCCGCCGGGCGGATCAGGCGAGAGGGCGGCGTTTTGACGGCGAAGCTTCAGCCCGTGCGCGGCACGCGCGATCTCTTCGGCGACGAGGCGCGGCGGTTCTTCCACGTCGTGCGCCGCTTCGAGGCGCTCGCGGAAGTCTGGGGCTTCGACCCCGTCTCGACCCCCGTCTTCGAGTTCACACCGCTGTTCGCGCGCACGCTCGGCGAGGCCTCGGACGTCGTCACCAAGGAGATGTACAGCTTCACCGACCGCTCGGGCGACTCGCTGACGCTCAGGCCCGAATACACCGCCGGCATCGCGCGGGCCTGGATCTCGAACGGGCTGGCAAGCCAGGGCATCGGCCGCTTCTACGCTTGGGGGCCGATGTTCCGCCACGAACGCCCGCAGAAGGGCCGCTACCGCCAGTTCCACCAGCTCGATGTGGAGATCATCGGCTCGGATTCCCCGCTCGCGGATGCCGAGCTCATCGCGCTCGGCCACGAGCTGCTGTCCACCCTCGGCGTGGCGGACGGTGTCACGCTGCACATCAACAGCCTCGGCACGCCCGCCTGCCGGGCGCGCTACCGCGAGGCGCTGGTGGCGTATCTCGAGGCGCATGAGGACCGCCTGTCCGAAGACAGCCGCGCGCGGCTGCGGCGCAATCCGCTGCGCATCCTCGATTCGAAGGACGAGGGCGATCGCGCGATCATCGCCGGCGCGCCGCGGCTTGCCGAATTCCTCGACGAGGAGGCCCGGGCCTTCTTCGCGCGCGTGAAGGAGGAGCTCGCCCGCCTCGACATCCCCTTCGTCGAGGATCCTTATCTCGTGCGCGGGCTCGACTACTACACCCACACCGCCTTCGAATTCATCACCGACCGGCTCGGCGCCCAGGGCACGGTGCTGGGCGGCGGCCGCTACGACGGGCTGATCGAGCAGCTCGGCGGCCCGGCCACCCCGGGGGTGGGCTGGGCGGCCGGGATCGAGCGGCTGGCCATGCTGCTTGCGCGCACGCCCGCGCCCGCACCCGCCGTGGCGCTGATCCCGCTCGGCGCCGCGGCGCAGGAGCGCGTGCTCGCCCTCGCGCGCGCGCTCAGGCGCGCGGGCCTGCGCACCGTCTTCGACTATCGCGGCAGTCTGAAGAAGCGCATGGGGCGCGCGGCGAAGGCGGGGGCGCGTCTTGCCGTGATCTTCGGCGAGGAGGAGCTCGCCCGCGGCGAGGCCACCGTCAAGGACCTCGCAACCGGGGCCCAGGAATCGGTGCCGCTTTCCGCGCTGGCCGCGCATCTTGCGGCCCGCGTCGATTCCGGCGGCGGATGAGGCGCCATGAGCGAGACCGCCGACATTCCGATCCCCGAGGCGCGGATCGCCGAGATCCTCGACCGCCATCAGGAGCTGTCGGCGGCGCTCGCCTCCGGCCGGCTTGCGGGCGCGGTCTATGCCGAGCGCGCGCGCGAGCTCGCCGAGCTCGAACCCGTGGTGGAGGCGATCTCCGCCTGGCGCAAGGCCCGTGCCGAGCGCCGCGAGCTCGAGGAGCTGGCCGAGGGCGACGACCCGGAGCTCAAGACGCTCGCCCGCGGCGAGCTGGCCGGGGCGAAGGAGCGCGAGCGCGCGGCCAGGGAGCGGCTGCTCAGGGCGCTGCTGCCGAAGGATGCCGCCGACGAGCGCTCCGTCATCCTCGAGATCCGGGCCGGCACCGGCGGCGAGGAGGCGGCGCTGTTCGCCGGCGATCTGCTCAGGATGTACGAACGCTTTGCCCAGATCCATGGCTGGAAGCTGAACATCCTCTCCGCCAGCCCCTCGGATCTGGGCGGCTTCAAGGAGGTGGCGGCCGAGGTCAGGGGCCGCGGCGTCTACGCCCGGCTCAAGTTCGAGTCCGGCGTGCACCGCGTCCAGCGCGTGCCGGTGACGGAAGCCGGCGGGCGCATCCACACCTCGGCGGCCACGGTCGCCATCCTGCCCGAGCCAGAGGAGATCGACGTCGTCATCGACGAGAAGGATCTGAGAATCGACGTCTTCCGCGCTTCGGGGCCCGGCGGCCAGTCGGTCAACACCACCGACAGCGCCGTGCGCATCACGCATCTGCCCACCGGCATCGTCGTCCAGCAGCAGGACGAAAAATCCCAGCACAAGAACAGGGAAAAGGCGATGAAGGTGCTGCGCGCGCGGCTGTTCGAGCACAAGCGGCGACAGGCCGCGGCCGAGCGCGCGGCCGCCCGGCGCGCCCAGGTCGGCACGGGCGACCGCTCCGAGCGCATCCGCACCTACAATTTTCCGCAGGGCCGGGTCACCGACCACCGCATCGGTCTCACCCTCTACAAGCTCGACCAGGTGCTCGCCGGCGAGGCCCTGGACGAGATCATCGACGCGCTGATCGCCGCGGACGAGGCCGCCCGGCTGGCCGAGATGGGCGCGGCCGCGGCCGCCGAGCGGCCGCGCGGCGGGTGATGACGGCCGCGCGCGGCATCCGCTTCGGCGCGGACACGCTCGCCGGTCTGCGGCGGGCCGGGCGCGCGCGGCTGGCCGCCGCCGGCATCGATTCGGCGGCGCTCGACGCCGACCTGCTGCTCGCCCATGCCATGGGGCTCACCCGCGAGCGGCTGCTCGTCACCGATCCCGCGACCGCCGTGCCGGCCGCCGCGCGCGCGCGCTACGAGGCCCTGATCGCCGAGCGGGCGGGGCGCGTGCCGCTGGCGCATCTCGTCGGAAGCAGGGAGTTCTTCGGGCGCTCCTTCCTCGTCACCCCCGACGTGCTGGTGCCGCGGCCGGAAACCGAGACCCTGGTGGAGGCCGTGCTGCGGCGCCTCGACGACCGGCCGCTGCGCCTTCTCGATCTCGGCACGGGCAGCGGCGCGATCCTGCTCACCCTGCTGGCCGAGCGGCCCGGCTGGGAGGGCATCGGCATCGACCGCTCGCCCGCCGCGGCTGCCGTGGCGCGCCGGAACGCCCGCCGCCTCGGGGTCGCCTCGCGCGCGCGGCTCATCGCCGGCGACTGGGATGCGCCGCTTCATCCGGCGCTCACCTTCGACCTCGTCGTGTCCAACCCCCCCTATGTGCCGCGCGGCGAGATCGCAGGCCTCATGCCCGAGGTGCGCTGCCACGAGCCCGTCCTCGCTCTTGATGGCGGGCCGGACGGGCTGGACGGGCTCAGGGCGGTCGTGGCGGCCGCGGGGCGTCGGCTGCGGCCGGGCGGCTGGCTCGCGGCCGAGATCGGGGCCGATCAGGGTGCGCGCGCCGCGGCACTCGTTCTGGAGGCGGGATTGCGCGAGGTGCTGGTCGAGGCCGATCTTGCGGGCCGCGCCCGGGTCGTGGTCGGCCGCCGGCCAGATCCGGGGCGCGCGCTCATGAATTCTTGACCCCCGCGTCCCAAAAAAGAGCTTGGAAAAGCGGGGGCGAGCCGCTAGAGTGCGCGGCGCCTCGTGGATCGTCAGGGCCTCGCAGACGACGGCGGACGATCCGCGGACGGTCCAGCCACATCGTTGGCAGACTCAGGAACGGCGCCTCACTGAACACGCGGGTGCGCCGCAGGAGCCGGGGAAGGCCGCAATCCTCCCCAGGGCAGCGACACGCCGGGCGCCGCCGCGGCGGACCGCTCAGGCGACGAGTTCATCGGAAAACGGCAAGGACGCATGACGAGACCGCAACATGCGCGACGCGCGCAGCGACGGCCCCAGCGTGCGCAGAACGGCCGCCCGTCGCGGGGCGGGGTCGATCCGCAGCTGCGCAACCACGCCCGGCAGATGGTCGAGAAATACCGCAACCTCGCCCGCGAGGCGCTGGCGGCGGGCGACCATGTGCAGGCGGAGAACTGCTTCCAGCACGCCGAGCACTATCAGCGCATCCTGAACGAGCTGCAGGAGGCCCAGCGCGCCCGCGAGGCGCGCGAGGCCGAATCCCGTCGCCAGCGCGAGGACCGCGGCGGCAGCGCGCGCGAGACGACCGCGGATCCCGGCGCCCCCGTCGCTGCGCAGGGCGAGGCCGCGTCCGCCGCGACGGCCGCCGCGACGGAGCCGCCGGCCGCCGAGGCCGACACCCCGGCGCAGGAGACATCCGCGCCGGCGCGTCAGGCCGGCAGGCGCACGCGCCGCGGGCGCGGGGCGCGCGTCAACGGCGGCGAGGCGCCGGAGGCGGCACAAGCCGGCGACGGGCCGGCAGAATCCGCGCCGGGCCGTCAGTCCCGCCGGCGCGCCGCGGCGGGCCGGGCGGAAGAGGCCGCCCCGGCCGAGGACGGCGGGGCTGCGGGCGGCGCCGGCTGAAAATCCGTCCCGCGCGCGCCAGGCGCCGAATCGGGCGATCGCCTGGGCGGCATCACAGGGCGCGGATCGGCTGATCCGCCGGCCGGCCACAGCTTCCTGATGCGTCCCGCGAGGCGGTAGTGGACGAGCCCCACCCATTCATGGGCGGCATCATCGAGATCGCGCAGCGCCTCGATCGGGCGCGCGGTGGGGACGTATGCGGAAAGGCTTCCCGGCGCACGCCAGTCGACCGGATGCGGGAGAACCCGGACGCCGCGGGCTTGCGCGCACAGCACGGCGCGGGGCATGTGCAGGGCGCTGGTGACGAGGATCCAGCCGCGCCGGCCGTGGCGCGCCTCGTAGCGGCGCACGGCGGCGAGATTGTCGCAGGTGTCCCGCGACGAGCCGTCGACGACGATCTCGCGGCCGGGGCCGAGGAGCTGCCCGAACAGCGCCGCAAGCCGCCCGCGCACGGCCGCCGCGCCGGGCGCCAGATCGCCGCTCGCATAGAAGACCGGTGCGTGCGGATGGGCGGCCGCGAGCGCAAGTCCGGCGATGATGCGCTCGGCTTCCTCGCCCGTCACGAGCTCGCCCGCGCGGGTGCTCGCGATCAGATCCTCCGCCCCGCCGAGAATCAGGATCCCGGCTCCGGGCTCCGCGGGACGGGCCAGCGCCCGCGCCGCATCCTCCAGCGGCCGCGCCACGAGCCACCAGCCGCCCATGAACCCCATGAGCAGGGTGTAGACGAGGCCCGCCGCCGCCCAGCGGCGCAGGCGCCCCGGCCGGCCGAGGACCTCGAGCAGCACGCCGAGCGCGATCAGATAGACGCCCCACAGCGACGGGGCGAACAGATACCACAGCCAGTATTTCCACGTCATCGCCGCGTCCCCTTCGATCCGGCCCGACCGCCCGGCGAGCCGGCGGATCGGCGCCCGCCGTGCTGCCACGGCGCGGCATCCTGCGGCAAGCGCGACGGCCGCCCCCGCAACCTTCCGGCCGGGAGATCGAACACTCGCACGCGTATCGGAAGTGTTTCATTTCATTGCGAATCTCCTCTTGCGGGCGCGCCTGCAACAATCTATGGTAGCGTCACAGGGGTCGCGTCAGGGGGACGCGATGGGGAGGAAACCGTGTTCCGGGGGGCGGTCGTCCCGCTCTGGGAGCCTGTCGCATGGGCCCTCGCGGCCCTCATTCTCGCGCGGCAGCTTTTCGAAACGAGTCTGGACGTGCTCGCCTGGCGCAGGGGTCTCTTCGGCCGCCCCCGGTTGCATACGGCCGCCGCCGCGCCGCCGGCCGCGGCGGCGCGCCTGCGGATCGCGGTGCTGGTGCCGGCCTGGCGCGAGGAGGCGGTGATCGCGGCGATGCTGACCCGCGCCGCAGGCGCCTTCGCCGGGCCGGCCTGCCGCATCTATGTGGGCTGCTATCCGAACGATGCGCCGACCAGGAGGGCGGTGTTCGCCGCGGCCCGTCGTCTGCCGCGGATCCGGCCGGTGCTGCTCCCTCACCCGGGCCCGACCTCGAAGGCCGACTGCCTGAACCACCTCTACCGCGCGGCCCGCGCCGACGGCGGCTTCGACGTCTTCCTGCTCCATGACGCCGAAGATCTCGTCGATGCGGCCGAGCCGGCCGTTCTCGCCGCCCGGCTCGCCGCCGAGCCGGGGCTCGCCCTCGTCCAGTTTCCCGTGCGGGTCCATCGCGAGGCCCGGGCCGCGCCGCTCGCCCATCTGTATGCGGACGAGTTCGCCGATTCGCATCTGCGCGTCCAGCCGCTGCGCGCGCATCTGACGGGATCGGCGCTGAGCGCGGGCGTGGGCACCGCGATCCGCGCGGATGCGCTCGCCGCGCTCGCCGCGGACGAGGGCGCACCCTTTGCCGCCGACTGCCTTGCGGAGGACTATCTTCTGGCGCTGCAGCTCGCCCGGCGCGGCTGGCGCTCGCGCTTTCTCGTGCCCTGGATGGCGGATGCGGCCGGCCGGGCCCGTCTCGTCGCGGTGGAGGAGTGCTTCCCGCACCGCTTTGCGGCCGCCGTGCGCCAGCGGGCGCGGTGGATGATCGGCATCGCCTGTCAGGCGCCGGCGCGCGTCGGCTGGTTCGGCAACGTCTGGCAGCGGCTGTTCCTGCTGCAGGACCGGCTGATGATCATCTGCGCCCTGGCCGATCTCGTCGCCGCCGCGCTCGCGCTGTGCGGTCTCGGGCTTCCGGCCTGCGGCATCGCGGACCCGCCGGTCCCGCTTCCCGACGATCCGCGGTTCGGCCTGCTCGTGGCCGCCAATCTCGCGCTGGGGCTGTGGCGGCTCGGCGTGCGGATGCGCTGTGCCGCGCTCGTCCACGGCTGGAGCTTCGCCCTGTGGGCGCCGCTGCGCTGGCCCTGCGGGATCATCGTCAACGGCTGCGCCGCGATCCGCGCGATCGGGCTTCACCTTTCCGCCCGGCTCGCGCGGCGCGCGGTCGCCTGGGACAAGACGGCCCACCGCTTCCCCGAGGCCGTCGCCGGCGGCGGAGGCTGAGGATGGCGGCCCCGGCGCTCGCCGTCCTGACGCTCGCCGCGGGGCTGGCGGCGGTCCCGGCCGACCCGCCGTCGCGCGAAGACGCGGATGCCTTCGCGCGCGCGAGCAGGGCCTATGAGCAGGCCGCCGCCGGCGCGCTCGCCGCGGCCGCCGCGACAATGCGGGCCGCGCTCGCCGATGCCGGCCAGCCCGCCGGGCGCCGGGCGCAGTGGGCGCGCGACCTCGGCGTGTGGCTCGAACGCCTCGCCCGCCCCGGGGAGGCGGCCGAGGCCTATGTTCTCGCCGGCGAGCTCGAGCCGGATGCCTGGAGCTTCAAGGCCGCCGGCTACGCCTTCCTGCGCGCGGGCCGCGCGCGCGAGGCGCTCGCCGCCTTCCGCCGCGCCGCGGAGCTTGCGCCCGCCGATGCCGCGCTCTGGCAGGAGATCGGCTATCTTGAAAAGCGCCTCGGGGCCGTGCGGCGCGCCGCCGACGCCTTCGCGCGCGCGATGCTGCTTTTCGCCCGCCGCCCGCCAGCGCCGGCAACGCCCGCCGCATCCGGGTGATGGCGCGCGAGCGCATGTTCCTCGCCGACCGCTGGCAGGGGGCGCTGGAGCTCATCTGGCGCGCGAACAGCCCCGATACGGCCCCCGTCATCCTCTCGGAGCGCTCGCTCACGCAGTCGCAGATCACCGCGAGATTGTCATGGGCGCCGGGGCTGCGGCTCGGCGGGCCCGTCAGGCTGTTCGCGCGCGTGCTGGCCGGCACCGAGGGCCGCGGCCTGCTGCCGGAGGGCCGGACCGTGCAGGCCGGTGCGGGGATCAGCTTCCAGCCGCTGGCCTCCGAGAACCTCGTGCTCGCGGCCGAGCGGCTCGTGGCCATCGGGCGGTTCGCACGCGACGACTGGCTCCTGCGCGCCGCCTGGTCGCGCGGCGGCGACTGGCTGCCCGGCATCGACGGCGACCGGCCGAAGCTGTTCTGGTCGCTCTATCTCGACGCCGCGCTGATCGACCCCGGCGATCCGGACCTTCTCGGCAACGCGCAGCTGCGCCTCGCGCGCCAGTGGTTCCGGGGCGAGCGGATCATCCGCGCGGGCGTCGCGCTCACCGCCTTCGGCCAGCGCGACGACTTCGGCACCGTGACCCTCGTCCAGGGCGAGCCGCAGCTGGAACTCATCTGGCCGCTCGGCCCGCTTTCGGGCCCCGCGCCCCTGCGGATGCTGGTGTTCGGCGTATCCTTCCAGACGAAGCTCGTCGGCAGCTCGCGCAACAACCGCGGGCTTGCGGTCCAGATCGGCTACCGCTTCTAGAGGCCGGCCGCGCTCAGAGCGCCGGCGGCTCGGCCAGCGCCGGCTCGGGCCGGTTCAGCATGTGGGCGAGCAGGCGCGCCAGCGTCGCCTTCAGCTCGGCGCGCGGGACGACCATGTCGACCATCCCGTGATCGCGCAGGTATTCCGCGCGCTGGAAGCCCTCGGGCAGCTTCTCGCGGATCGTCTGCTCGATCACCCTGGGCCCCGCGAAGCCGATGAGCGCGCCGGGTTCCGCGATGTGGACGTCGCCGAGCATGGCAAACGAGGCCGTGACCCCGCCGGTGGTGGGATCGGTCAGCACGACGATGTAGGGCAGCCCCGCCTCCTTGACCATCTGCACGGCGATCGTCGTGCGCGGCATCTGCATCAGCGAGAGGATCCCCTCCTGCATCCGCGCGCCGCCGGCCGCGGTGACGGCGACCAGTCCGGTGCGCCGGGCCACCGCCTCCTCGGCCGCGCGGATCATCGCCTCGCCGACCGCCAGACCCATGGATCCGCCCATGAAGAAGAAGTTCTGCGCGGCCACCACCGTCTCGATGCCGCCGATGGGCCCGACGGCGACCTCCATCGCGTCCCGGGCGCCGGTCTTCTGGCGCGCCTGCTTCAGCCGATCGGCGTAGCGCTTCGTGTCCTTGAAGCGCAGCGGATCCTCGGCGACCTCGGGCAGCGGGACCGTCTCGTAACGGCCCTCGTCGAAGAGCATGCGGAAGCGTTCGGCCGGGGCGATGCGCGCGTGGTGACCGCAGTGGGGGCAGACGTGGAGATGGGCCGCGAACTCCTTGTGGAAGATGAGCTGACCGCAGCCGTCGCATTTGTGCCAGAGATTGTCGGGCGCCTCGCGCTTGCGCCGGATCGCGCGCTGGATGCGCGGTTTCACGTATTCTCTGAGCCAGTTCATGAGCCCACCTCGTCTCCGGTGCGCAGGTCTCCTTCAGCGCCGCCGCGAGCGCGCGCACCCGGCCCGCCACCGCCTCCACGGGATCGCGGCCGGCGGCCAGCGCCGCCTTCACCTCGCCGACCAGCGCCGAGCCCACCACCACGGCATCGGCGGCGTCCTTCAGCCGGGCGGCGTCGGCCGGCTCCTTCACCCCGAAGCCGACGGCCACGGGCAGCTCCGTGCGCGCGCGGATGCGGGCGAGCGCCGCCTTCACCTGCTCGACGGGCACCCGCTTCGTGCCGGTGATGCCGGCGATCGAGACATAGTAGAGAAAGCCGCTCGCGCCGTCGAGAATGCGCGCAAGCCGGGCATCGTCGCTGGTCGGGGTGGCAAGCCGGATGAAGTCGAGCCCGGCGGCGGACGCCGGCAGGCGCAGCTCGGGATCCTCCTCCGGCGGCAGGTCCACGACGATGAGCCCGTCGACGCCGGCCGCCGCCGCCTCGCGCACGAAGGGCTCGATGCCGAAGGCGAGAATCGGGTTGTAGTAGCCCATGAGCACGACCGGCGTGTCGGCGTCCCGCGTCCGGAAGCCCGCACGAGCCCGAGGATTTCCGCCAGATTCGCGCCGGCCGCCAGCGCCCGCAGATTGGCCTCCTGGATCGCCGGACCGTCGGCCATGGGGTCCGAGAAGGGCACCCCGATCTCGATGAGATCGGCCCCGGCCTCGGGAAGCGCGGCGATGATGCGCGCGCTCGTCGCGAGGATCCGGATCGCCGCCTGTTACGAAGGCGACGAGCCCGGCCCGGCCGGCGCGCCGCAGCGCGGCGAAGCGGCGGGTGATGCGGCTCATCCGATCTCCTCCCCGAGCGCCGCGGCGACCGTGAAGATGTCCTTGTCGCCGCGCCCGCACATGTTCATGACGATGATGTGCTCGCGCGGCAGGCGCGGCGCGATCTTCATCACATGGGCGAGCGCATGGGCCGGCTCGAGCGCCGGCAGAATCCCCTCGAGCTCGGCGCAGCGGCGGAAGGCGGCGAGCGCCTCCTCGTCGGTGACCGCGAAATACTGGACGCGGCCCTGCTCCTTCAGCCAGGCGTGCTCCGGGCCGACGCCGGGATAGTCGAGCCCGGCCGAGATCGAATGCGCCTCGCGGATCTGGCCGTCGCGTCCTGCAGCAGGAAGGTGCGGTTGCCGTGGAGCACCCCCGGCGTACCGGCGGCCAGCGCCGCCGCATGTTCGCCCGTCCCGATCCCGCGCCCGGCCGCCTCCACGCCGTGGCAGGCCACCGACGGCTCGTCGAGGAAGGGATGGAAGAGCCCCAGCGCGTTGGAGCCGCCGCCGACGCAGGCGACCAGCGTGTCCGGCAGGCGCCCCTCGCGCGCCATGATCTGCTCGCGCACCTCGCGGCCGATGACGGACTGGAAGTCCCGCACCATCATCGGATAGGGATGCGGGCCCGCCACCGTGCCGATGATGTAGAAGGTGTCCTCGACGTTCGCGACCCAGTCGCGCAGGGCCTCGTTCATCGCGTCCTTGAGCGTCTGGGAGCCCGAGGTGACGGGCCGGACCTCCGCCCCCAGCAGCCGCATGCGGAAGACGTTGGGCTTCTGGCGCTCGATGTCGCGCGCGCCCATGTAGACGACGCATCTGAGCCCGAAGCGCGCGGCCACCGTGGCGGTGGCGACCCCGTGCTGGCCGGCGCCGGTCTCGGCGATGATCCGCGTCTTGCCCATGCGCCGGGCGAGCAGCACCTGGCCGATGGCGTGGTTGATCTTGTGGGCGCCGGTGTGGTTGAGCTCGTCGCGCTTGAAGTAGATCTTCGCGCCCCCGAGCGCCTCCGTCAGCCGCTCCGCGAAATAGAGAGGGCTCGGCCGGCCGACATAGTCCCTGAGCAGCGCATCGAGCTCGGCCTGGAAGGCGGGATCCCGGCGCGCCTCGGCATAGGCCCGCTCGACGGCGAGCACGAGCGGCATCAGCGTCTCGGCGACATAGCGGCCGCCGAAGATGCCGAAATGCCCGGCCTCGTCCGGCCCCCGCCGGAAGCTGTTGGGGGACGTGGATGCGGCCGTTCCGGAACCCGTTGCGCTCAACCCGCCACTCCCTCGCGCGCCCGGCGCACCGCGGCAAGGAAGGCCGCGATCTTCGCCGGATTCTTCTCACCCGGCTTGTCCTCCACGCCGCTGGAGACGTCAACCCCGAAGCCGGGCAGCAGGGCGAGCGCCGCGCCGACATTGCCCGCATCGAGCCCGCCCGAGAGCAGCGCGCGCGGCGCAGCGCGGCGGGAAGCCCGGCGAGCAGCGACCAGTCGAAGCGCGCCCCGCGGCCGCCGGGCAGCGCCGCCCCGGGCGGGGCCTTGGCGTCGAAGAGCAGATGCGCCGCCACCGCGGCGTATGCCTGCACCTGCGCGAGATCGCCGGGTGCGGCGACGGGGATCGCCTTGACGACCGGCCGGGCGAAGCGGCGGGCGACATCGGCCGCGCGCGCCGGCGACTCATGGCCGTGGAGCTGGAAGCGGTCGAGGAAGGGAGCCGTGCGCGCGAGCAGGGCGTCATCGGGATCGACGAAGACGCCGACCGCCTCGAGCCCCAGCCGGCGCGCCTCTTCGGCGAGCGCGGCCGCCTCGTCCGGTTCGAGCGCGCGCGGGCTAGGCGGGAAGAAGACGAGGCCGATCCAGTCCGCCCCGCCGGCGGCCGCGGCGGCGAGCGCCTCGGCGGTCCGGATGCCGCAGATCTTGACCGGGCCGGCCGCGCGGGCGGGTCGTCTCGAAGCCTGCTGCCGGCCGGCCATCGCCGTCATCCCGGATCGCGCCCTCAGGCCGGCTCCGCCGCCTTCTCGCGGGGCAGGATGCCGATCATGCGGCCGTAGTCCTGGTAATGGGTGCTGCCGATGTGCCGCGCGTTGTCGGCCGCGCGCTCGGCGAGCGGGCGCGCACGCACGGCCTCGAGGCGCCTTGCGTAATGGTCGGCGAAGGCGTCGACGCCGTGGCCCATGACGATCCGGTTCATGAAGTTGAACAGCGCGACCACCATCGCCGCGTCCGCCACCGCCTCCTCCGGCCAGCCGGCGGCGAGAATCGCGTCCACATCCGCCTTCTCGACCGTCTCCGGCGCCTTGGTGAGCTTGGCCGCGTAGCGCAGAACGGGCTTCATCCGCGCATCGACCGGCGCCGTGTCGAGGTCTCTCACGCAGGCCTCCACGACCCCTTCCGGCAGGCCGTAGGCCTCGGCATAGACGGTGTGGGCGTTGGTGCAGAAGCGGCAGCCGTTGAGCGCGGAGACGACGGCCGCGATCAGCTCGCGCTCGGCGATCGAGAGCGGGCTCGGCCCCCTCAGGATCTCATCGTGCGCCTCGAGCAGCGGCGGCCAGCCCTTCGCAAACCGCTTCAGCACGTCGGCGAGATTCGTGCGCTCGGGCAGGGACGGCAGAAAGCCCATGATGCTCCCTCCTCCTTCGATCCCTCGCACGCCGCCGCCCCGCAAGACCGCCGCGTTCCTGCGCCCGCATCCGGCGCCCCCGATGGGCCGACGGCGTCAGACGCGCATAACCGCCCGGAGCGCAACCTGACAAGAGCATTCGCCGGCGGCCGGCACCCGACCGCGACCGGCCCGCCGGCACCCGGCGGCCGCTTCACCCGCAGGGGCAGGGGGAGAGAAATGGACGGCGCAAGCGGGCGGCGCGGCTTACATCCCCGTTTTGTGCACCGCAAAAATCTCTTGACGTTTACGTTAGCGTCATGTACGATTCGCCGCGGATGGGTGAGGCCCGATGAGGAGGATCCGCGACATGCCGACCACCGAATCGTCCGGCGCTCCGGCACCCGCACCGCGGCCGCCCGCGGCCGGCGAGGCGCCCGCGCGGCGCTACCGCATCAGCGAGCTGGCGCGCGAATTCGGGGTGACGGCGCGGGCACTGCGCTTCTACGAGGCCCAGGGGCTGCTGCATCCCGAGCGCCGCGGCCAGCACCGCCTCTACAGCGAGCGCGACCGCGCGCGGCTCGCCTGGATCCTGCGCGGCAAGCGCGTCGGCTTTTCGCTCGCCGAGCTCAAGGAGCTCATCGACGCCTACGACCTGCCCGACCACCGCGAGACCCAGCGGCGGCTGACGCTCGCCAAATGCCGCGAGCGCATTGCCGCGCTCGAGCAGCAGCGGGCCGACATCGAGCAGGTGATCGCCGAGCTGCGGGCCTTCACCCAGCTCATCGAGGAGGTGCTCGCCGATCCCGAAGCCGAGGAGGAGGCGCGCCGGCGCTTCCGCGCGGCCACCGGCGGCGCGGTCGGCAAGCCCGTGCCGAAGGAGCGGCTCGAGGCGGCACTGGCCGGCCGCAGGACGCCGGGCGGCAACGGCCGCGGCTGATCACGCCCGCGCGGTCCCGGACCGCCGTCGATTGCGCGCCGGATTGCGCGTCAGAACGAAGGAGACGGAAGACATGCCCAGCTACAAGGCCCCCGTCAGCGACATGCTGTTCGTGATGAACGACATGCTCGGCATCGAGCGCTATGCCAACCTGCCGGGATTTGCCGACGCCACACCCGATGTCGTGGCGGCCATCCTCGAGGAAGGCGCCAAGCTGTGCGAGAACGAGCTCGCACCGCTCAACCGCGTCGGCGACGAGAAGGGCTGCGTGCGCCATGAGGACGGCTCGGTCTCGACTCCGCCCGGCTTCAAGGAAGCCTATGACAAGTTCGTCGAGGGCGGCTGGCAGGGGCTCACCGCCCCCACCGAATACGGCGGCCAGGGCCTGCCCCATGTCGTCGGCTTCGCCTTCGAGGAGATGCTGATCTCCGCCAACATGGCGTTCGCCATGTATCCGGGGCTGACCAACGGCGCGATCGCGGCGCTGTATCTGACCGCCGACGAGAAGACGAAACGGACCTATCTGCCGAAGATGATCGAGGGGCGCTGGTCGGGCACCATGAATCTGACCGAGCCCCACTGCGGCACCGATCTCGGCCTCATCCGCACCAAGGCCGAGCCGCAGGCCGACGGCAGCTACCGCATCACCGGCACCAAGATCTTCATCTCCGCCGGCGAGCATGATCTGACCGAGAACATCATCCATCTGGTGCTGGCGAAGCTGCCGGACGCACCCGCCGGCACGAAGGGCATCTCGCTCTTTCTGGTGCCGAAGTTCCTCGTGAACGAGGACGGCTCGCTCGGTGCGCGCAACGCGGTCACCTGCGGCGCGATCGAGGAGAAGATGGGCATCCACGGCAATTCCACCTGCGTGCTCAACTACGACGGTGCGACCGGCTGGCTGATCGGCAGGCCCAACGAGGGTCTGAAGAACATGTTCATCATGATGAACGCGGCGCGGCTCGGCGTCGGCCTGCAGGGCCTGGCGCTGTCCGAGGTCGCCTATCAGAACGCCGTGGCCTATGCGAAGGAGCGCCTCCAGGGCCGCTCGGTCTCGGGCCCCAGATATCCCGACAGGCCGGCCGATCCCATCATCGTCCACCCCGACGTGCGGCGCATGCTGCTCGATGCCCGCTCCTTCAACGAGGCCGCCCGGGCGCTGGCGCTGTGGGGCGCGCTGCAGGTGGACATCTCGCACAAGGCCGAAAGCGAGGAGGAGCGGGTGGCGGCCGACGACATCATCTCGCTGCTCACCCCCGTCATCAAGGGCGTGTTCACCGACATGGGCTTCGACAACTGCGTCAAGGCCCAGCAGGTCTTCGGCGGCCACGGCTACATCCGCGAATGGGGCATGGAGCAGTTCGTGCGCGATGCCCGCATCGCCATGATCTACGAGGGCACGAACGGCATCCAGGCGCTCGACCTCGTCGGCCGCAAGCTGGCCTTGAACGGCGGGCGCGCGATCCAGACCTACTTCCGGGTCCTCGACGGCTTCCTCAAGGAGGCGGAGGGCGAGGAGGGCATGGACGCCTTCCTCGGCCCGCTCTCGCGCGGCGTCGAGCGGCTGAAGAAGGCGACCATGTGGCTGGTGCAGAACGGCATGGCCAACCGCGAGAACGCGGCCGCCGTCGCCGTCGACTACATGCATCTGCTGGGCCTCGTCGCCCTCGGCCACATGTGGGCGCAGATCGCCCGCGTCTGCCGCGCGAAGCTTGCTGAAAAGGCAGGTGACGAGCGCTTCTACCGCACTAAGATCAAGACGGGAGAATACTTCATGGCCCGCTGGATGCCCGAGACCCGCATGCGCCTCGCCAAGATCGAGGCGGGTGCGGCGCCGATGATGGCGCTCGCCGACGACGAATTCTAGGACCGGCGGCCCGCCTCGCGCGGCCGCCCGAAACGGAGGAGAAGAGAACATGGCCGAAGCCTACATCTATGACGCCGTGCGCACGCCGCGCGGCAAGGGCAAGCCCGACGGCAGCCTGCACGAGGTCACCCCCGTCCAGCTCACCGTCCAGGTGCTGCAGGCGATCGCCGCGCGCAACGGGCTCGACACCGGCCTCGTCGACGATGTCATCATGGGCGTGGTCTCGCCGGTGGGCGAGCAGGGCGCGGTGCTGCCACGGGTGGCGGCGCTGGCGGCCGGCTACAGCGAGGACGTGCCGGGCGTGCAGATCAACCGCTTCTGCGCCTCCGGACTCGTCGCCTGCAACATGGCCGCCGCCCAGGTGAAGGCGGGCGCCGGCGAGCTGCTGGTGGCCGGCGGGGTGGAGATGATGTCGCGGGTGCCCATGGGCTCCGACGGCGGCGCCTGGGCGACGGATCCCGACGTCGCGATCCCGCTCTACTTCGTGCCGCAGGGAATCTCGGCGGATCTGATCGCCACGAAATACGGCTATTCGCGCGACGATCTCGACGCCTACGCCGTCGAATCCCAGAAGCGCGCCAAGCGCGCCTGGGACGAGGGGCGGTTCGCGAAGTCCATCGTGCCGGTGAAGGACCTGCTCGGCGAGATCATCCTCGACCATGACGAGCACATGCGGCCCGATACGACGATGCAGTCGCTGGGTGCGCTCAAACCCTCATTCGCCGACATCGGCGAGAACTTCGGCTTCGACAATGTCGCGATCCAGAAGTATCCCGAGGTCGAGCGCATCAACCACGTCCACCACGCGGGCAATTCCTCGGGCATCGTCGACGGCGCGGCCGCCGTGCTCATCGGCTCGAAGGAGATCGGCGAGAAGCTGGGCTTGAAGCCCCGGGCGCGGATCGTCGCCTGGGCGGATGTGGGCTCGGAGCCCACGATCATGCTCACCGGCCCCTCCTTTGCGGCAGAGAAGGCGCTGAAGAAGGCCGGGATGACGAAGGCGGACATCGATCTGTGGGAGCTCAACGAGGCCTTCGCCGCGGTCGTGCTGCGCTTCATGGAGGCGCTCGACATCGATCATGCGGACATCAACGTCAACGGCGGCGCCATCGCCATGGGCCATCCGCTGGGCGCGACGGGTGCCATGATCCTCGGCACCGCGCTCGACGAGCTCGAGCGCTCGGGCAAGAGCACCGCGCTGGTGACCCTGTGCATCGGTGCCGGCATGGGCACCGCCACCATCATCGAGCGCGTCTAGGGCCGCGGCCCCGGACGGCGAACGGGATTCGAGCAAGGAGCGAACGGCCATGGGCAAGACCATAGATTTCCGCGTCGAGGACGGGGTCGCCGTCATCACCATCGACGTGCCCGGTCAGTCGATGAACGTCATCAACCAGGACTTCATGGAGGAGTTCGAACAGGCGGTGGACCGCGTGCTGGCGGATGACGCCATCGTCGGCGCCGTCATCACGTCGGCCAAGGACAGCTTCATGGCGGGCGCGGATCTGCGCATGCTCTCCGCCATGACGGGCGCGGCCGGGACGCTTTCTCCCGGCGCCGTCTTCCAGCAGGCCTTCCGCCTGAACCGCCTGTTCCGCAAGATGGAGACCGGCGGCAAGGACCTCAAGACCCTGCAGCAGGAGCTCACCAAGCCCTTCGTCGCGGCCGTCCACGGCCAGGCGCTCGGCGGCGGCTTCGAGATCGCGCTCGCCTGCCACCACCGGGTCGCGACGAACGACCGCAAGACCCAGTTCGGCCTGCCGGAGGTGATGGTCGGCCTGCTGCCCGGCGCCGGCGGCACGCAGCGGCTGCCGCGGATCATCGGCATCCAGGCCGCGCTCCAGTATCTGACGACGGGCAGGAACATGTCGGCGGCCGAGGCCAAGGGCTTCGGCATCGTCAGCGAGCTCGTCGACAGCCGCGAGGAGCTTCTCGCGAAGGCGAAGGAGATCGTGAAATCCCGGCCGAAGGCGATCCAGCCCTGGGACCAGCGCGGCTTCAAGTTCCCGGGCGGGGCGGGCGCCATGCATCCCAGTGCCGTGCAAACGTTCATGGCCGCCAACGCCATGGCCCGCGCGAAGACCTGGGGGCTGTATCCGGCCGTCCAGTACATCCTCTCCTGCGTCTACGAGGGCGGGATCGTGCCCTTCGACCGCGCGATCCGGATCGAGAGCAAGTATTTCACGCGGCTGCTGCTCGAAGGCCAGGCCGCACGCATGATCCGCACGCTCTTCGTCAACAAGCAGGCGGCCGAGAAGGGCGCGCGCCGGCCGAAGGACGTCCCGCCGCAGCCGACGAAGAAGCTCGGCATGCTGGGCGCGGGCCTGATGGGTTCCGGCATCGCCTATGTCTCGGCCACGGCCGGGATCGAGGTCGTGCTGCTCGACCGCACCATCGAGGCGGCCGAGCGCGGCAAGGACTATTCGAGGAAGCTCGTGGAAAAGGCCGTCCAGCGCGGCAAGATGACCCGCGAGGAGGCGGACGCCCTGCTCGCGCGCATTCATCCCACCACCGACTACGCGGATCTGAAGGGGGTGGACCTCGTGATCGAGGCGGTCTTCGAGGACCGCGAGGTGAAACGCGAGGCGACCACGCAGACCGAGGCGGTGACGGGCCCGGACATCATCTTCGGCTCCAACACCTCGACGCTTCCCATCACCTCGCTCGCCGAGAACTGGTCGAAGCCCGAGAACTTCATCGGCATCCATTTCTTCTCGCCGGTCGAGAAGATGCCGCTGGTCGAGATCATCGTCGGCAAAAAGACGGGCCCCCTCGCCATCGCCAAGGCGCTGGACTACGTGCGCCAGATCAGGAAGACGCCGATCGTCGTGAACGACTCGCGCGGCTTCTACACCTCGCGCAGCTTCGGCACCTATGTGATGGAGGGCTACACGATGATCGCCGAGGGCGTGAACCCGGCCCTCATCGAGAACGCCGGCCGCCTCATCGGCATGCCGGTGGGCCCGCTGGCGGTGGGCGACGAGGTCGGCATCGATCTTTCCTACAAGGTGCTGATGCAGACCCGGAAGGATCTCGGCGACGCCTATGAGCCCAGCCCGGCCGACGACGTCGTCATCACCATGGTCGAGAAGCTCGAGCGCTTCGGGCGCAAGAACGGCAAGGGCTTCTACGTCTATCCCGAGGGCGGCAGGAAATATCTGTGGCCCGAGATCGAAAAGCACTTCCCGCGGGCTGCGACCCAGCCGGATGTGGAAGAGGTCAAGAAGCGCCTGCTCGACCGCCAGATCGTCGAGGCGCTGCGCTGCTTCGCCGAGGGCGTGCTGGAGACGCCGGAGGACGGCGACATCGGCGCGGTCTTCGGCTGGGGGTTTGCGCCCTGGACGGGCGGGCCCTTCAGCTGGGTGGATCACGTGGGCCTCAAGCGCTTCATCGAGGAGGCGGACGCCCTGGCCGCGCGCTTCGGCGAGCGCTTCCGCCTGCCGGACGAGATCCGGAAGCGCGCGGAAGATGGGCTCACCTTCTACCCGCCGCCGCCGGCCGTCGCCGCGGCAGCGGAATAGGCGCACAGCCGCACCGGACAGGCGGCCGAGCGCGGCCCGCCGTTGCAGCCCCGAGGGTGCGGATCATCCCGGGATCGGACGGCCGGGCAGTCCGCCCGGCCGTTCCCGCTTCCGGCTCGGGCGCGGGGTTCTCCCGCCGCATCTTTTCTAGGGCTGCTCGAGCACCGCGACCGGCCGCAGACGCAGGGCCGCGAGCGTCGGGCGGGCGATCGCGGCCGCGGCGGCCGCGAACTGGAGCGCGAGCAGAAGCCGCCGCATGTGGCGGAGCCGCACGGCTGCGCCCTGCCGGCCGGCGTGCAGCAGAATCCGCCCGGGCTTCAGCCTCGCCACGAAGAGCGCGGGATAGAACCCGCAGGCAGCCACCAGCATCGCGAACACGGCGGCCAGCGTCCCCGCCGGCACGAAGCGCCAGGAGAACGCACCGCCGCCGAAGGCCATCGCCCGTGCCGCCGCGGCCGCCGCAACCGGCGCCAAGGCGCCCGCCGCCGCCAGCAGCAGGCCGAGCTGGATGGCGGTGACCCCGAGCACGGCCGCCGCCAATCGCGCGGGCGATGCGCCGAGCATCTTGCGCACGGCGGTCGCGCGCGCCGTCTCCAGCGCCATGGCCACCGCCGCATGACCGTAGTTGATGGCGGCGACGAGGAGCACCGCGAGCGCGAAGGCGATCACGAGCCGGGCCGGGCCCGCCGCGATCCAGCCCGATCCCGGATCGGCCACGAGCGCGCCATAGGCCGGAGAGGTGACCGGCACGCCCGCAAACCGGGCCATGTCCGGAAGGCGCCAGGTCCGCCCGCCGTAATCGAGCGGCGGGATGAGCGGCGGCAGCCCGTCCTCCAGCACGCGCGCGAGATCGCGGGCCTCACGCCCCGGCCGCAGCTTCACGAAAGTCCGGAAGTGATTGGAGAACCAGCTGTCCGGAAAATACGGAAAGGCGGGCCCGACGTTGCCCGCGATCGGCATCAGCGCCGCGAAGGTGAAATGGGTCTCCGCCGGCAGATCGGCCATCACCATGCTCACCCGCATGGCCCGCCTGCGGCCGGCGCGCAGGATTTCCACGGTCTCGCCCGGCGCCGGCCGGTCGCCGAACAGCCGGCGGGCCGCAGAATCGGTGAGCACGACCGAGTCGGGGCGGGCCAGCGCCGCGGCGGGATCGCCGGCGACCGCCGGGCGGCCGAGGATCGCAAGGAAGGCGGGGTCCGCGAGGCCGACGGTGAGCGGCAGGCGGGCGCCGTCGGGCGCGATCGCCACGGCCTCTTCCTCGACGAACCGCGCCGCCGTCTCCACCACGTCCGCGAAGCGCCCGGCGAGGGTCGCGGCGAGCGGTCCCGGCGTCGCAGGCGAGGTGCCGCCGTCGGCCAGCGCGCCGAGGAAGGTCTCGGTCACGAGATGCACGCGCGCGCCGTCCGGGATCCAGGCCTCGTAGCGGGCGCTGCGGGTCACGGCCTCGGCCGCCACGAGAAAGATGACGAGCCCCGCGCCCAGCATCAGCAGCTGCGCGCCGACGGCCGCCACCTGCCGCCGCAGCATGAGCCGGAATTGCAGGAAGAGCTCGCCCGCCATGATTGCTCGCCCCCTCGCAGGTTTCCAGCGCGGCTCCGGCCGCCGGCCGCGTCTTCGTGCCCCTCGCCGCGACGATGCGGGTCCGGTCCATGAAGTCAAGAGACCGCGGCGGCCTCCTCCGCCGGGCCGGCCCTTGATCGGCCGGGGCGAATCGCCTAAGTGGTGGCGCGCGGCCGGCCGGCGCCCGCGCCCGGCGACGGCCGGCGACGGCCCGGCCCGCGTCTGCGGAGAGGTGCCGGAGTGGTCGAACGGGGCGGTCTCGAAAACCGTTGTACCCTTCACGGGTACCGTGGGTTCGAATCCCACCCTCTCCGCCAACTCACCTGCACGAACCGAAGTCATGGCCATCAGCGCGGCCGTTTTTCTTTCGCGGTCAAAGGGCTTTGCCGGAAACGGGTTTACCGCGGAGACCGGCCGAGCGTGCCCGTGAGGCCCATTTCGCCGTCTCTGTCTCTTTCCGACTTAACCGGCACCGCGCTCATTAAGCGCCGCGAACGGGCCATATTTCAATGGGTTCTGGAACCAGCCGGGCTTTACGGTTGCACTGAGCCCCTTCGGTCCCGGGCGCGCCGCAATCGCCCGTCAAGTATGACCGCGCTGCGCAAATGGGCGCAAGATTCAGCATGACTTCGCGATACGGCAAAGCTATTAGAAGTGAACAGTCGTGCGGGCGCGATCCCTGTCGCCCGCCAGCGAGGGCCAGCAATGAGCGACGGCAGTCGATCTCTTAGCGGGCAGGACGCGACCCGGGCATAGGCCTCGATTCCGGCCCGGCGCCTCCTGCCACACAGGACGCGACCGGGCATGATTCTGATGACTCTCAATCGCCAGATGTGCCGCTGCCGTGCTTTGCGGCAGGCGCAGCATTGTTCACTGTGCCCTTGCTCCACGAGAGTTCGGGGTGCCTGCCGATGACACGCGTTGTTCCGCCGGTCGCCGTCGCAACGCGCCAGCGCATGCTGAGCTTCTGGGACCTTGTCGCGATTCTCCTGGTCCTTGGCGCCCTGGTCTTCCTGGCCGAGGCCAGCCGCGGGCTCGTCCGGCCGCTCCCCGAGCCCGGTGTGAGCGCCATCACGCTCGATCCCGCTGCCCTGCCGGGCTACGCCGCGCGGACGACGCTGCGCATGCTGGCGGCGATGGCGCTGTCGCTGCTCTTCACGTTCACCTATGCGACCTGGGCCGCAAAGAGTCGGCGTGCCGAAGTCGTCCTGATGCCTCTCCTCGACATCCTGCAGTCGGTCCCGATCCTCGGCTTCATTTCGGTCACGGTCGTCTTCTTCATGTCGCTGGCCCCCGGGCGGATGCTGGGCGCCGAGTTTGCCGCCATCTTCGCCATTTTCACCAGCCAAGCCTGGAACATGGCGTTCAGCTTCTACCAGTCGCTGCGGACGGTCCCCGAGGAGCTGCAGGAAGCCGCGCGGTCGTTCCGGCTCGGCCCCTGGATGCGGTTCTGGCGCCTCGAGGTTCCGTTCGCCATGCCGGCGCTCGTCTGGAACATGATGATGTCGATGTCGGGCGGCTGGTTCTTCGTCGTCGCCTCGGAGGCGATCAGCGTCGGCGACACGACCGTCGCGCTGCCGGGGATCGGCTCCTATATCGCGCTCGCCATCGCCGAGCGCGATCTGGGCGCCATCGGCTGGGCCGTCGGCGCCATGCTCGTGGTCATCCTGATCTACGACCAGCTCCTGTTCCGGCCGCTCGTCGCCTGGGCCGACCGGTTCCGCTTCGAGCAGGAAGGGGGCGCTGTGCCGCCGCGCTCGTGGGTGCTTATGGCGCTCAGGCGCTCGCGCCTCGTGAGCCTCGCGATCGCGCCGGTCGCTTCGGTCTGGCGGTGGACCTATCGGGCCATGCCAAAGGCGGGCAATCCAAGCCATGAGACTCGGCTCTCCGAGCGCACCGCCCGATGGACCGACCGGCTCTGGTATGCGGTCGTGATCGCGGTCGCCGGGCTCGCCCTTTGGAAGGTCGCGCAGTTCGTTTCAACGGGCGTTTCGCTCGCCGAGGCGGGGACGGCCGTCCTCTACGGCCTCGCGACCATGGCCCGTGTGTCCGTGCTGATCGCCATCGCGAGCGCGATCTGGGTGCCGATAGGGGTCTGGATCGGTCTCCGCCCGAATGCCGCGCGCTTCGCACAGCCGGTCGCGCAGTTCATGGCGGCCTTCCCGGCCAACCTCCTGTTCCCCTTCGCCGTCTCGGCCGTCGCGGCGTTCCGTCTCGATCCCGACATCTGGCTGAGCCCGCTGATGGTCCTCGGAACCCAGTGGTACATTCTGTTCAACGTGATCGCGGGCGCCTCGACCATACCGGGCGAGCTGCGCGACATCGGCACGAATCTGCGCGTGCGCGGGTGGCTGTGGTGGCGCAGGATCGCGCTTCCCGCCATCTTTCCCTTCTATCTGACCGGCGCCATCACCGCCTCGGGCGGGTCCTGGAACGCCAGCATTGTGGCCGAGGTGGCGAGCTGGGGGCAGGACAAGCTGCAGGCGCACGGGCTCGGCGCCTACATCGCGCAAGCGACCGAAGCCGGGGACTTCCATCGCATCGTCCTCGGCATCTCCGTGATGAGCGCTTTTGTCGTTGTCATCAACCGTGCGTTCTGGCGCCCGCTCTATGCGCGCGCCGAACGCAAGTTCCGCCTCGGCTGAAGGGAGGTCGCCATGGATGCCGTGCCCCTGCTGGAAGTGCGCGGCCTGCGCAAGTCGTTCCCCAAGGCCGACGGCGGCGAGCTGCTCGTCCTCGACGGCATCGATCTGAGGCTGAAGGAAGGCGAGATCGTCGGCCTGCTCGGCCGTTCGGGGTCCGGCAAGTCCACGCTCCTCCGGCTGATCGCGGGGCTCGCCCGGCCGGCCGGCGGCTCCATCGCCTATCTCGGCCGGGCGCTGGACGGCCCGGCCGAGGGGATTGCCATGGTGTTCCAGGGCTTCGCGCTCTTTCCCTGGCTGACCGTTCTCGAAAACGTCGAGCTCGGCCTCGAGGCGCTCGGTCTGCCGCGGGAGGAAGTGCGCCGCCGTGCGCTTGAGGCGATCGACATGATCGGCCTCGACGGCTTCGAATCCGCCTATCCCCGCGAGCTCTCGGGCGGCATGCGCCAGCGCGTGGGCTTCGCGCGCGCGCTCGTCGTCCATCCCAACATCCTGCTGATGGACGAGCCGTTCTCCGCGCTCGACGTGCTGACCGCAGAGACGCTGCGCACCGACTTTCTGGACCTCTGGGCCGAAGGGCAGCTTCCGATCAAGGGCGTCATCCTCGTCACCCATAACATCGAGGAAGCGATCCTCATGTGCGATCGCGTGCTCGTGTTCGCGAGCAATCCGGGACGGATCGTGAGCGAGATCGAGGTCGGTCTGCCCCACCCGCGGGACCGGCTCGACCCGACCTTCCGCGATCTCGTCGAGCGGGTTTATGTGGAGCTGACCGCCAAGCCCGCCACCGAGCGCGCGGTGGCACGGGCCGAGCGGTTTCCGGGGGTGGGCATCGGCACGATCCTGCCGCGCGTCTCGTCGAATCTGCTGTCGGGCCTGATCGAGGCGGTCGCCGGGCCGCCTTACAATGGTCAAGCCGACCTACCCGTGATCGCGGCCGCGCTCAGCATGGAGATAGACGACCTGTTCCCGGTCGCCGAGACGCTGCAGATGCTCAGGTTCGCCGAGCTGGCCGGTGGCGACGTCAGGCTCACCCCCGAGGGGAAGCGCTTCGCGGAAGCGGACACCGACGAACGCAAGCGCCTGTTCGCCCAGCATCTGCTCACCTACGTTGCGCTCGCGGCCCACATCCGCCGGGTGCTCGACGAGCGTCCGAGCCACCGGGCCCCATGGAGCCGCTTCGCCGACGAGGTCGAGGACCACATGTCGCCGGAGGCGGCGGAGCAGACGCTGCGTGCGGTCATCAGCTGGGGGCGCTATGCCGAGGTCTTCGCCTACGACGATCAGACGCAGACCTTCAGCCTGGAAAATCCCTGACGGGGCCGATCCATGGAGTTCTGGCACACCGCGGTCCTGGCGATCGTTCAGGGGATCACAGAATTTCTGCCGATCAGCTCGTCGGCGCACTTGATCCTCGTTCCGAAGATCACCGGATGGTCGGATCAGGGGCTGATGATCGACATCGCCCTGCACATCGGCACGCTGGCGGCGGTCATGGCATACTTTCCACCGGGAAACCGCCGGCATGATCCGCGGCGGCTTTCGCCTCCTCGGTGGCGATTCGAGGAGCCTGGAGGCCCGCCTCGCCCTCTACGTGGCCATCGCCACATTGCCTGTCGTCATGGGCGGGCTCCTGCTCAAGGGGTTCGTCGCAACGGAGGGGCGCAATGCTCTCCTGATCGCGCTGACCACCATCGGCTTCGGGGTCGTCCTGTGGCTGGCGGACCTCAACGGGAAGAAGGATGGACGCACTCCGTTCGAAGGCATGACGCTCGAGGCAGCGCTTGTGATCGGTCTGGCGCAGGTCCTGGCTTTGATACCCGGCGTCAGCCGGTCGGGCATCACCATGACCGCCGCTCTTTTCCTTGGTTATCGTCGTGATGCGGCGGCACGCTTCTCGCTGCTCCTTTCCATCCCCACAACCGCAGCAGCCGGAACTCTCGTGGGCGTCGACATCTGGAAATCGGGCGACGCCGCTCTGCAGCTCGATGCAGTCGTCGCGTCCGGACTCTCGTTCTTAGCCGCCCTTGCGGCGATCGCCGGACTGATGGCTTGGCTACGCCGATCGACATTTGCGCCCTTCGTGATCTACCGCATCGTGCTCGGCTGCGCTCTTCTGGCTTGGCTGGCATAAGCCGTCCGGGATTTGCGCGCGACCCTGCCAATCAAGCCAGAATCATCTGCATGCTCAGTCTTCGAACACCATGCGCGGCTGTTCGCACCACGGCGCCTGTGCGGTGGCGGCCAGCTTGTCGAGCGGCAGCGCGGAAGGGCGGCGGTAGATGAGCAGGCGCTCCAGGACCACCGGCGAGAGATAGGCGAGCCTGATGTAGCGGCTGACGAAGGGGAGCGTCACCTGCTCGGCCTGTGCGATGTCGCTCAGCGTCGCCGCCTCGCCGCGCTCCAGGCGCCGGCGCCAGTCCCAGGCCCGGGCGACGGCACGCAGCGTGCGCGGATCGGGCGTTGGCAGGTCGAGCGCCTCGTGATCGGCCGGCGGCACGATGCGCGGCCGGCCGTTGCGGTGCTTCACCTTGAGCGGGATGACGACGCGGATGGTGGAGGGCGTGGTCATGCGGCGGCCTCCTCAGGCTTCTGGGCCAGCATCTCGCGCACCACGGTGCCAAGGCCGTCGGTACGCAGATCAACGGCGAGGCCGTCGGCGGTCACGGTCACTCGTTCCACCAGCAGCTTGACGATGCGGGCCTGCTCGGCGGGAAACAGCGCGGACCAGATTTCGGTGAACCGGTCGACGGCGGCGACCACGTCGCGTTCGTCGACGTCGGGCGTTTCCCGGCGCGCGGCGGCCACGGCCTGCGCGACGATCTCCGGCGCGCGCGCAAGTCGGCGGATCTCCCGCACCACCGCGGCCTCGACCACATCGGCCGGCAGGCGCAGGGGCGCCGCCGTGCCGGCCGGCTTGCGCCCGCGGATCGCGTCGGTCGACACGTAGTAGCGATAGAGCCGGCTGCCCTTTCTCGTGGAGGCGGGTGTCATCGCGCGGCCGACCTCGGTGAAGATGAGGCCCCGCAGCAGCGCGGGCGTCCTGCTGCGTATCACTGCTCCGCGGGAATAGCCGTTGGTGGCGAGGATCGCCTGCACCTTATCGAAGGTGTCGCGGTCGACGATCGCCTCGTGCTCGCCCGGATAGCTTGCGCCCTTGTGCACCGCCTCGCCGACATAGACGCGGTTGTTGATCAGCTTGTAGACGATGCCCTTGTCGAAGGGCTTGCCGCGCTTCGTGAGCCGCCCCTCGGCCTGCAGCTCGTGCACGACCAAGGTGACCGAGCCGAGTTGGATGAAGCGCTCGAAGATGTGGCGCACCAGTGCGGCCTCGGCCGCGTTGACGACAAGCTTGCGCTCCTTCACGTCGTAGCCGAGCGGCACGAAGCCGCCCATCCACATGCCGCGCTTGCGCGAGGCGGCGAACTTGTCGCGGATGCGCTCGCCGATGACCTCGCGCTCGAACTGGGCGAAGGACAGGAGGATGTTGAGCGTCAGCCGCCCCATCGACGTCGTGGTGTTGAACGACTGGGTGACGGAGACGAAGGTGACGCCGCAGCGGTCGAACACCTCGACCAGCTTGGCGAAGTCCATGAGTGACCGGGAGAGCCGGTCGATCTTGTAGACGACCACCACGTCGATCAGCCCGGCTTCGATATCGGCGAGAAGCCTCTTCAGCGCCGGCCGCTCCCTCGGCGTCCCGCCGGCTAGATGTGCGGCGTCGAGACAAGCCCGAGCCGGACGCTCTCCTCACGCACCGACGCGAGCGATACCGGCTCCAAGGGGGCTGTTGACCTAGATGAGGCGCTTGCCGTTCCGCATAATCATTTTCCCAAAGACATGAGCGACGCTGGCGCGATCGAATTAAACCATCGCGACGACGCTCCATTCGGTCTCTTGGGCCAGCGGCAGACGCGAGCAAGAAGCCTGCTTGATAGGGCCTCTACGTATTTTCCGATCAGCGCTTGCTCGCCAGCCCATCCCTCGGGCATTCCGAAGTCCTTCATCTCAGCGTAGCGTCGAAATATAAATGCGAACAAATCCGCAACTTGCACAAGGCCGGCATGGTGCGATTTGATGGTAAAGGTCGTATCCACTATCTGGTCAAGACGGATTTGCTTCTTTTTCCTGTCGTAATAATCATCAGTCCATTCCGGAGGCTGCCACAACAGTTCGCTCAGATTGTCTGCCTTCATTTTGTTGTCGTCAAAGATCAGGAACGTGTGCCCCTTATTCTTGCTTTTCTTCTGATGGGCCTTTTGAATCTGCAAGGCAATATGCAGGCCTCCCGCTAGCCATTCATCGCGGCATTGCTCTGGAACGTTGGCAGTATTGTCCCTATTCAACTTGCTTCGGTCGATTGCCGAGAGCACAAGGTAATGCTTGCGATCGCTGATCCACTTGCAAAGATGGCCCACAATCCTTTTCCGGTCTTCCGGATTGACGTTCCGCCAGCGGTCCCGGCCGAAGAACATCTTCGAGCCCTTGAGTTCTCTCAGGTTTTTTTCGAAAAGGCGCTGAATGTCGTCGAAGATTTCCGCGAATTCCTCCCGCGTCCGGTTTAGGCGATAGGAATCAACAAGGACGCCGACCATGACAAGGCAGGGATCCTCGGAGTTGTTGCCGCTCTCATCGACGTAGCAAATTTTCATGTGCCCCCCCTCAGTTCAGTGGCGGCCATCAACATTTCGGTCTCGACGATCAGGGCGTTGTCGTTGGCCTTGGCCAACAGCTTTCCCAACGGGTTCTGCGCCTTGACAAGGCGCGGGCGACGCGGGGCGCAATCGAAAGCGATGTAATGCCAGGAGCGGTTGCGGAGATTGCAGGCCTTTGCCCATTCGATCCGGCTGACTTCCATGCCGCACGGGCCGGCGCGGCACTTGACCTCGATGGCGCCCTCCTCGGCAGGGCCGTGCGGGGTGGCCGGACGCAGCGAGCGGAGGCCGAATCCCGACCACCCGTGGAGGCGGGCGGCCCGCGCGAGCGCAGGCCGCAACATGTCATGAACGACGACGCCGGCCGCATCTGCAGGCTTGAACTTGTAGCACCCCTCGAACTTCTCGAACTGACGCATCGACGTATTCCGCAGTCAGATGCTGCCGGTCGAGATATGCTAGCGCGATGCACGCGTTTGTCAATCAAGAGAATTTGCCGGCGATTGACGTCCCGTGGCGCGGCACACGCGCGAGATGGGCTGCGCATAGCCCCTGTCTCTTCCTCTCCTCTGCAAGACGCAAAAGGAGTTGGCCTGACTCGGGCTTATGTTGGACGGAAAATGCGCGGATGAAACGAAGGAGTCTCTGGTCGGGAACGCTGGCGGAGAGGAAGGGATTCGAACCCTCGAGGGGGCTTGTCACCCCCTACTCCCTTAGCAGGGGAGCGCCTTCGACCACTCGGCCACCTCTCCGCCGCTTCAGATACGGGCCGCATGCCGGCTTGTCAACGAATGCGGGCCGGCGGATGGGCAGCCCCCGGCAAAGGTCATGCGCCGGCGAGCCGCAGGCCTTCCAGATGCGCGCGCAGGGCGTCCGGCACGGGCGTCGGCCGGCCGTCGCCGCGCGCGACGAAGACATGGACGAAGCGCCCCAGCGCCGCCGGATCGCCCTCCTCGGCGCCGAAAACGGCGAGATGCCAGACGACGCTCGTGCGCCCCAGCCGCGCCACGCCGAAGCCGACCGTCACCTCCTGCGGATAGGCGAGGGAAGAGAGGTAGCGGCAGGCGGTTTCCGCGACGATCCCGTATGCGGGTGAGCGCAGGGGGTCGAGCAGTCCCGCGCGGATCATCCGCGCATTGATGACCGCGTCGAAGAACTCGTAGTAGACGGTGTTGTTGAGGTGGCCGTAGACGTCGTTGTCGCGCCAGCGCGTGGTGATCCGCTCCCGGCAGGGCCAGGCGGCGAGCCGGCGCGGCCACAGCGTCTCGTCGTCCCAGGGATGTGACACCGCCGGCGTCCTTCCCGCCCCGTCGCCCCGCCGGCTCAGGCCGCCACGAGGAAGCGGTCGGGGGCGTAGTTTTCGGCCCGCACCCCCGCCTCGCGCAGCGCCGGCGGCAGCTCCTCGCCCAGCACGACTGCGGCCGTCAGCCGGCCCATGGCCCAGGCCGTCTGGATGCCGTAGCCGCCCTGGCCCGCGCACCAGAAGAAGCCGGGCGCGCGCCTTGGCTTTCGCGGCATCCGCCGTCGTCGCCCTCTGCGGCCCCGTCGGCGAGCAGGCCGCTCACCAGGGCCATCCGGTTCCTGCGGAACGACTCGGGCGACCAGCCGCAACGGACGACCAGAAGATGCCACGCCGAGGGCTGGACCAAGCTCCAGGCCGTGTCCGCAGCTTCGCGCGGAGACAGCCCGCCGGTGAAAGCCGCCGGCCCCATCCGCTCGGCGATGGCGCGAAATCCGTGCAGAAGCCCGTGGAACATGCGGTTCTCCCATGCCGGTACTGCTGCCCCGCCCGAAGACGCGCCGCATTCGAGCTGCATCGCCACGGGAAAGACCTTCGGAAGATGATCGAGCCAATGCGCCGTGAAGTCCAGCATGTCGCGCGCGGTCCGTCCCTCGCGCGACAGCCGGATCAGTGCGCCGATGGTGGGGCTATTTCTGTCATGCCAGCGTACCATCTCGAGCAGCAGGCCCTCGCGCGAGCCGAAGGCCAGATATAGCGTCTGACGGCTTACGCCGCACGCGCGCGCCAGCTCCGACAGGCCGAGATCCAGCCGGCCGCCGCTCACGATCAGGTTCCACGCCTTCTCCAGGATCTTGCGCCGGCGCGCCTCGCTGATCTGGTTGTGGTCGGTCATGGTGCATTCCCACAGGGCACTTTACACATGTAAAAATTTGTGGCACGATTTTACGTACGTAAACCGCTCGCGGCCGGGTCGCCGCAAGCCAGGGTAACATGGAGATAGCAATGATGCCTAGCGAGCTCTATGTCACGCTTCACATTCTGTTCGGGGCCATCACCATGGGATTGTTCTGGGTGGTCCTCGCGCAGGTCAAGGGCAGCCCACGCCATGTAAGGCTGGGGCGGCTCTACATCTGGTCTTGGGCGCCGGTCCTCGCGTCGGTCGCGGGCATCCTCTTCGCGCGCGCTGGCGTCGTCTACGAAGCGGATGACGTGGTGATGTTCATCTATCTGTCGGTCTGCGTGCTGGCGATCGGAGGGTCGGCCTGGTTCGCCATCCGTCTGAGACGGGATCTCGAGCGATTCCGCGGTGCGTGGTTCCGCACCCTTGGCGCGGCGATCACGCTGCTCGGCCTGTTCCTTCTGGTCGTGGGCATCGCCCAGGGCAAGCCGCTGCCGATTGCCTTCTCGTCGGTCGGCCTGATCTACGGGCCGCCGATGCTGCGTTTTGCGTTCATGCAGACGCCCGTTCACCCGAAATGGTGGCTGATCTGGCATCTGAACGGAATGTGCTTCCTCTTCAACGCCATTCACGGGACCTTCGTCGCAGTGGTCTGGCGGGCGCTGGTCGATCCCGAGGCGGGTTCACTGCTGAACGTCACTACGCATTTCCTGACCATGGCCCTCGCGCTGGGGCTGAGGCTGTATTTCGGCGCCCGCTACGATGCGCCCATGCGGCTGAGCGCGCCGGCCGCGGCGGCCGCGCGCGCCTGAGGGACAGCTTGATCGCCTGCGGGCGGCCAAGCCGGCCCCCGGCAGGAACCACGCTCTTGCCCGCCAGGAAAGCCCGGCCGGCGCGATGTTCCCGCGATCGAAAAGGCGGCCGAGCTCGCGACCATCGTGAGCTGCAGCATCGGTCACAGACCGCTTCCGGACCGGCCCGAAGCGACGATCGACTTTGATGTGGTTTCCGACGCCGAACGGCGGCACGGCGATCTTGGCCATCGGGCACCCGTCGGGGCGCCGCCCGCGGCGGCCGCGCCCTGGCGTTCAGCGCACGTCGCGGACCTTCTGCGCGAGTTCCGCAGGCCTGACCTTCCACCCCTCCGGGATGCCGCCGCCCTTCCAGCCCCGTCCGTCGCCCCGCCGGCTCAGGCCGCCACGAGGAAGCGGTCGGGGGCGTAGTTTTCGGCCCGCACCCCCGCCTCGCGCAGCGCCGGCGGCAGCTCCTCGCCCAGCACGACTGCGGCCGTCAGCCGGCCCATGGCCCAGGCCGTCTGGATGCCGTAGCCGCCCTGGCCCGCGCACCAGAAGAAGCCGGGCGCGCGCGGATCCTCGCCCACCACCGGCACGCGGTCGGGCGCGAAGGTCCGCAGCCCCGCCCATTTGTTTGTGATCCGCGGCACGTCCAGTGTCGTCCACCGCTGGATGCGGTCGACGGCGATGGCCACGTCGATGTCCTCCGGCTGCGCGTCGCAGGGCGGGCTCGGCGTCTCGTCGGCGGGAGAGGCGAGGATGCGCCCCGTCTCGGGCTTGAAGTAGAAGTCCTCGTGGATCTCGATCACCACCGGCCAGCGCGGGTCCACGGCGACCGTGCGCGGCGTGAAGATGATGATGGTGCGCCTGAGCGGCCGGAAGCCGAGGGGGGCGAGGCCGGCCGCCTTCGCCACCTCGTCCACCCAGGCGCCGGCCGCGTTCACCACCCGCCCGGCACGGATCTCGCGGCCGTCCGCCAGCCGCAGCCGCCAGTGGCCGTCGTCGCGGGCGAGCGAGTCCACCCGCGCATCGGTCACGAGCTCGGCCCCGCCCGCCTTCGCCCGGCGCAGGAAGCCGTGGTGGATGGCCGCGACATCGAGATCCCGGCATTCGGGATCGAGCACCGCGCCCGCGAGCCTTTCCGCCCGCAGCACCGGCACCATCGCCCGCGCCTCGGCGGCGTCGAGAATCCGCACGCCGGCGATGTCGCGGGCGAATTCGGCGGCGTCCGCCTCCGCCTGCGCGCGCGCCGCCTCGTCGAAGACGTAGAGGGCCCCGCGCGGGGACGCGAGGGGTGCCTCGGCGAATCCCGGAGGCGGCTCGAGATAGAAGCGCTTGGAGGCCCTGGTCAGTGGCCGCACGAGCGGCGCGCCGTAGGATTCGGCGAGAAACGCCGCCGAGCGGCCCGTCGTGTGGTAGCCCGGCTGGGACTCGGCCTCGAGAATCAGCACCCGCGCATGCGGGGCGAGAAAGGCGGCGGCCGACGCCCCGGCGATCCCGGCGCCGATCACCGCCACCTCGCAGTCGATGGATCTGTTCACCGGCCCTGCCATGTCCCTCTTGTGCGCCAGAGGCGCGGGTGCTTTCAAGGGCGGGACAGATGACGGCCCGGCTTCGGGAGAACGGAGCGGATGTCCGCCAGCGCCGATCTCGAGCAGCTGCGCGCCTTCGCCGCCGAGGTGGCGCTTGCCGGCGCGCATGTGGCCGCACGCTGGTTCCGCCGGCCGGTGTCGGTGGCCTCCAAGGGCGGGAAGGCCGGCTTCGACCCCGTCACCGAGGCGGACCGGGCGGCCGAGGCGGCGATGCGGGCCGCGATCGCCGCGCGCTTTCCCGACCACCGCATCCTCGGCGAGGAGGAGGGCGCAAGCGGCGGCGATTCGCCCTGGTGCTGGCATCTCGATCCCATCGACGGCACGCGCGCCTTCCTTGCCGGCCTGCCGAGCTGGACGACGCTGGTGGGGCTCGCCTGCGAGGGCCGGCCGCTGGTGGGGGCCATCGTCCAGCCGGTGCTGAAAGAGGTGTTCACCGGCATCGATGCCCAGGGCCTGCGCGGGGCCTGGTGCAACGGCCGGCCGCTTTCGGTCGCGCCGCGGCCCGCGCTGGAGGAGGCGGTCGTGATGACGACGGGGCCCGAGTATTTCTCGCCGCGCGAATGGGCGGCCTTCCGGCGGCTCGCCGGCCGCTGCCGCATCACCCGCTACGGCTTCGACGCCTATGCCTACGCGATGCTGGCGGCCGGCCATGTCGACATCGTCGCCGAGGCGGGGCTTGCACCCCACGACGTCATGGCGCTGGTGCCGGTGGTGCGCGGGGCGGGCGGCGTGATCTCCGGCTGGAATCCGGATCGGGCGCCGGGAGAGACCGGCGGGCGGGTGCTGGCGGCGGCCGGACCGGCGCTGCACGCCGCGGCGGCCGCCGTGCTTGCCGAGGACGTGGCGGAGGCCTGATCCGGCCCGCCCGCCGCTCCTCCGTCTAGAACCGCAGGAACAGCCCGGCCGTGATCCGGCCCTCGCGCAGGCCGTCTGGCTGGATGATCTGGCCGGCAAGGCGCAGCGACAGCCGGTCGGTGGCGGCCCATTCATATCCGGCCAGGATGGTGGCCGCGGTATCCGTCGTGCCCGAGCTTTCGCCTCCTGCGCTGATCTTCAGACGGCTGTTGTCGACACCGCCACCCACGAACAGCAGATGCCGTCGGCCGGGCCCCAGCGCGTAGCCGAGGAGCGCCTCGCCGCCGAGACTGCGGCTCAGCTTCGAGCGCAGCGGCACGCCGAGCAGGCTGCCGCGTTCGGAGAAGGTGGTGTCTCCCGCGCGGCCTTCGAGCCCGAGCACCCAGCCCGATTCCGTCTGGTAGCGGTAGCCGAGCCGGCCGCCGTAATAGAATTCGGCGCTCGAGCCCGGATTCGTGTCGATGATGCTGACTCCCGCCTCCGGGCCGACATGGAAGCCCGTAAAGGGCCGCTCCTCGTCCTGCGCTCTTGCCACCGCGGCCGTCAGCAAGAGGGCCGTCAGGGTTCCCGTCAGACATGCGCGCATGCGTCTCATCGTCCGTTCTCCTTCGCCGTCTCATCCCGACCGCCCGCGGCGACGGTCATGGCCGGGCGCGGGCGCGCCCGCACGGCGCCGGCCCGCACGCGGATCGTTCACGGATGTGATGAATCCCCCGCCATGAACCCCTCCCGCCGGCGGCCGCCCCGCGACGGGCGTTCAAGCCGCAAGCCCCGGCTGCCCCCCTCGCGTGGGCGGCGTCAGGGGATCATGCGGCGGTGGCGACATCGGGGCGGAGAGATGGCCGGAATGGGGCGCGGAACGGCGCGCTCCGCCGCAGGTCCGGCCGTCAGTGCAGACCTTCCGGGGACCGCCAGTGACGGTCGGCGCGCGCGATGAAGCCCGGGATGTCCTGTTCCCATTCCTTCTGGGTCTCGGCGTTGAAGTTGAGATGGAGTTTGCCGTTCACGATCCGCCAGTATTTCGGATTGCCGGGTGCTGCCTTGCCTTGGGCGGCCGCCCAGGCGCAGTGGCCGCCGTACTGCGGCAGATACGCCTCGGGGTCGGCCTGGAAGCGCGCCCGGTTTTCTTCGCTCGCAAAGCGCCAGACGGCGCCAAGGTAGCTGAGCGTGACGTCATCGCGCCCTGCGACCGGCCGGCCCTCGGTGAAATAGGCGACCGGATCGACGCCGCCGATCGCGTATTTCGGCCCGAACCAGGAGCCGGAGACGGAGACCGTGTGGCGGGCATCGGGGTGGACATCGCCGGGCGGCAGCACGCCTTCTCCGCCCGCTTCGCCCGCGCGCCCAGGCAGCGGACCGAGGCCCGCGAGCACCAGCAGCGCGGCGACCAGCCAGAGCCGCAGGAAGCCGCGGTGATCGCATCGCATGGGCCACCTCCCGTCCCTCGCATGGCGACACCCGCCGCCGCGCCGCGTTCTCCCCCGTTCCGGATTGCGACCCGGGCCCGATCCCGCCCCGCGCGCCGGGCCGGCGTCAATCGAGATGCTTGATGATGTCTTCCACCATCTTCTTGGCGTCGCCGAAGAGCATCATCGTGTTCTCCTGATAGAACAGCGGGTTGTCGACGCCGGCATAGCCCGGAGACAGGGAGCGCTTGACGAAGAGCACCGTCTTCGCCCTGCCGACGTCTAGCACCGGCATGCCGTAGATGGGCGACGACGGGTCGGTCTTGGCCGCCGGATTGGTGACGTCGTTGGCGCCGATCACGAAGGCGACGTCGGTCTGGGCGAACTCGTTGTTGATGTCCTCCAGCTCGAAGACCTCGTCATAGGGCACGTTCGCCTCCGCCAGCAGCACGTTCATGTGTCCCGGCATGCGGCCGGCGACGGGATGGATCGCGTATTTGACGGAGACCCCGTGCTTCTTGAGGATGTCCGCCATCTCGCGCAGGGCATGCTGGGCCTGGGCGACGGCCATGCCGTAGCCCGGCACGATGATGACGGATCCGGCATTCTTGAGGATGAAGGCGGCATCCTCGGCCGAGCCGGCCTTCACCGGCCGGTCCGCGCGCGCCGGGCCGGCCGCCGCGTCCTCGCCGCCGAAGCCGCCCGCGATCACCGACAGGAAGGAGCGGTTCATGCCCTTGCACATGATGTAGGAGAGGATCGCACCCGACGAGCCCACCAGCGCGCCGGTGACGATGAGCGCGGTGTTGCCCAGCGTGAACCCGATGCCGGCGGCCGCCCAGCCGGAGTAGGAGTTGAGCATCGAGATCACCACCGGCATGTCCGCGCCGCCGATGGGAATGATCAGCAGAAAGCCGATCACGAAGCTCGCCGCCGTCACCCACCAGAAGGCGGGAATGCCCGCGAGCGCCGCCCGCTCGTCGCCGACGAAGGCGACGATGCCGGCGATGATGAACAGGCCGAAGAGCAGATTGATGAGATGGCGCCGGGGCAGCAGGATCGGCGCGCCGGACATCAGCCCCTGCAGCTTCAGGAAGGCGATCACGGAGCCCGAGAAGGTGATCGCGCCGATGGCCGAGCCCAGGCTCATCTCGACGCGCGAGGCGGTGATGATGGTCCCCGTTTCGGGATCGAGGATGCCGAAGCTTGCCGGATGGAGGAAGGCGGCCGCCGCCACCAGCACGGCGGCCAGACCCACGAGCGAGTGGAAGGCCGCGACCAGCTGCGGCATCGCCGTCATCGGGATGCGGCGGGCGATGATCAGCCCCACCACGCCGCCGGCCGCGATCGCGGCGAAGATCGGCATCAGCCCATGGGCGAAGATCTCCGGCTGGGCGATGGTGGCGGCGACCGCCAGCAGCATGCCGAGCATGCCGGCGAGATTGCCGCGCCGCGCGGTTTCGGGGCTCGACAGCCCGCGCAGCGCCAGGATGAAGAGCACGGCCGCCGCGAGATAGGCGAGCGCGGTTGCGTCGATGAAGGCCTGGCTCGGCATCGCGCTCACTCCTTCGCCTTAGCGTCCGCGCCCGCGCGCGGCTTTTTCCTGTACATCGCGAGCATCCGCTGGGTGACCGCGAAGCCGCCGAAGATGTTGACGGAGGCGAGCGCGATGGCGACGAGGCCGAGCAGCTGCGCAGTCGTCCAGCCCGTGCCGCCGGCCGCCAGCAGCGCGCCGACGATGATGACGGACGAGATCGCGTTGGTGACGCTCATGAGCGGCGTATGCAGGGCCGGCGTCACGCTCCAGACCACGTAGTAGCCCACGAAGACCGCCAGCACGAAGACGGTCAGCTGCTGGATCACGGGGCTCGGTACCGCCGCATGCGCGGCCGCCGCACCGCTCAGGATCATCGCCATCATCGCCTCATCTCCTCACCTCGCAATCTCTCGCCCGGCATGGCCGCCCGACCATGGCGCCGCCGGCGGTGGCGCGGGCCGGCCTCCACCCTCAGGAATCCTCCTTGAGCGCGGGGTGGACGATCGCACCATCACGCGCCACCAGCGTCTTCGCCACGATCTCGTCCTCGAAATCGAAGGCGAGCGTGCCGCCCTCGCCGATGTGCGGTTCGAGGAAATTCCAGATGTTGCGGGCATAGAGCGCGCTCGCATCCGTCGCGATCCGCGACGGCAGATTGCGGTAGCCGATGATGGTGACGCCATCGACGGTGATCACCTCGCCCGGCTTTGTCAGCGCGCAGTTGCCGCCGCTTTCCACCGCCAGATCCACGATCACCGAGCCCGGCTTCATGGAGCGCACCATCTCCTCGCTGATGAGGCGTGGCGCGGGCCGGCCCGGGATCTGGGCGGTGGTGATCGCGATGTCCTGCTTTTTGAGCGTCTCGGCGATGAGTGCGGCCTGCTTGCGCTTGTATTCCTCGCTCATCTCCCTGGCATAGCCGCCCTCGGTCTCGGCCTCGCGCGCCTCCTCGTCGTCGACCATCACGAATTTGGCGCCGAGCGATTCCACCTGCTCCTTGGCCGCCAGCCGCACGTCGGTGGCCGAGACCACCGCTCCCAGCCGGCGCGCGGTCGCGATCGCCTGCAACCCCGCCACGCCGGCACCCATCACCATCACGCGGGCCGGTGCGATGGTGCCGGCGGCCGTCATCATCATCGGAAAGGCACGGGTGAAGACCCGGGCCGCCTCGATCACGGCACGGTAGCCGGCCAGATTCGCCTGGCTGGAGAGCACGTCCATCGCCTGGGCGCGGGTGATCCGCGGGATGAGCTCGAGCGCGAAGACGACGAGCCCCGCCCCGGCCAGCCGCGCGATCCGCTCCTTCGCCCGCAGGGGATCGAGCATGCCGAGCAGCACCGCGCCGCGCTTTGCGGCCCCAAGCAGCTCGTCGGGCAGCCCGCGCACGGTCAGAATGACGTCGGCGTCCTCGAGCACGGCGGCCGGGTCTTCGCGCAGCTCGGCGCCCGCCTCGCGGTACTGCTCGTCCGGAAACCGCGCACCCGCGCCGGCGCCCGCCTCGATCGCCACCGCAAACCCCGCCTTGCGGTAGCGGGCGACCATCTCCGGCGAGGCCGCGACCCGCGCCTCCTCCGGCCAGCGCTCCTTCAACACCGCGATCTTCATGATGGGATGCCCCTTTCGCCTGCCCGCGATGCCTGCGGCCGCGCATCAAAGCAGAAGATCTTGCGCCGCACAAGACATTTTATTGCGGCGCAACACGGCGTCCGTCGCCGCGCTCACACGAGAAAGATGGCCATCAGCGCGAGCACGAGCAGCGTGAGTGCCGACGACCAGAAGATGAGCCGCTTGAAGGCCTGGTAGGTCTTCGCCCGCTCGGACAGAAACTGCTGTTCCAGCTCCGCCATGGTGCTCCTCCGCTCAGCCATCGCCGCCGCCCTTGCCCGGCGGACGGCCGTCCTCTCCCGTCGCGGCCGCGACGATAGCAGAACTTCGCCCCCGATCAAATGCTTGTGGGCTGGCCCCGCGGGCGCATTCCTGCCATCATCGTCGGCAAGGATGGACCGGGTCATGGGAGAGCGTCATGTCGCCCGCCGCCACACCGTCATCGCCCGCCGCCGAGCGGCGCGTATGCCGCATGGGCCGCATCAAGTGGGCCGTGCTGGGCGGCCTGTGGGCGCTGGTTTCCGCGGCGGCGCTGACAAGCGAGGCGTTTGCCTGGGACGCGCGCGACCATCTCGCCTTTGCGGCGCTTCTGCTCGGGCCCGGCCTGGTGGAGGAGGCGGCCAGACCTCTGCGGGCGGATGCGCGGCGCTGGGCGGGTCTCCTGATCATCCTGGGCGGTCTGTTCCTGCTCGCCTGGGGCAATGCGGCCGTCGGCCTGTTCGGACCGGCGGATGCGGACGTCAACATGCTGGTCTGGCCCGTGATCGCCTTGGGGATCCTCGGCTGCCTGCGCGCGCGGGCGGATCCCCGGCGCCTTGCCGGGACCGCAGCCGCGCTTGCGGGCCTGCAGGTCGTCATCACGGCCATGGCGGCGATCGCGCACCCCCTTGCCGCAAACGAGCTCGTCGCCAGCCTGGTTTTCGTCGGGCTGTGGTTGGCCGCCCGGCATATGCTCCGCCCGCCGCGCTGACCGGCGTCAGCTTCCGGCTTCCGGCGGTGGCGGCGGCACCGACGTCAGCTCGTCCCACAGCGCGCGCCAGTCGCCTTTCGCTTCCAGCCGCGTGATGACCGAACCCAGCACCACGGCGCTGCGGTGGAGCAGCACGAAGGCGCGCGGCAGCCGGATGCCGCCCGCCTCGCGGATCCGCGCGCGCACCGCCGCAAGCCGCGCGCGGCCCTCCGCCAGCCGATCCGCGGGCAGGAAGGGCCGGCGACCGCCCGCAAGGAAGGGCGCGAACAGCCATTCCAGCCAGGGCATCAGCGCGGCGAGCCGGCGGTCGTCGAGGTCCGCGAAGCCGAGAGCGGCGAGCGCGGCGGCAATCCGATCCGGCGTCCCGCCCGCCACCAGCCCGGGCAGCGCGCGCACGGCCGCGACTTCCCCGGCGCCGTAGGAGCGCATGCAGCCGAAGTCGACCAGCGCGAGCCGGCCGTCCTTTATCTGCCAGAGGATGTTGCCCGGATGCGGGTCGCCGTGCAGGAGGCCGCGCGTGAAGAACGGCCGGTACCAGGCGCGGACGAGATCGGCGGCGATCCGGTCGCGGTCCCGCTGCGCCAGCGCGGGTGCGGCATCGAAGAGATGGCGGCCGCAGATCCAGGTCATGGTGAGCACGCCGGTCCGGGTGAGGCGATCCACCGGTTCGGGAAGGGCGAGCCGGCCGGAGGCGATCTCCGGCTCGAGCGCCGCGCGCATGGCGCGCATGTGCGCCGCCTCGCGCTCATAGTCCAGCTCCTCGCCGAAGCGCGCCTCGAGCTCTTCGATCGCGTCGGCCATGTCGATGCCGGCGGCCCGGCGCAGAAGCGGCGCCGCAAGGCGCAGATTGGCGAGATCGGCGGCAAGGGCCGTGGCCATGTCCGGATACTGGATCTTGACCGCGACGGCGCGCCCGTCGGCGAGCACGCCGTAATGGACCTGGCCGAGCGAGGCGGCGAAGCGCGGCGTCTCTTCGAAGCGCGCGAAATGCCGGCGCCAGTCGGCGCCCAGCGCCCGTTCCAGCCGCCGCAGCACGAACAGCCGCCGCATCGGCGGCGCGTGCTGGCGCAGACCCCCCAGCGCCTCGGCCAGCGGCTCGTCCACCGCGCCGGGCAGCGTCGCCAGAATCTGGGCGAACTTCGTCGCCGGCCCCCTGAGGCGCCCCAGGGTCTCGGCGAGCGCGCGGGCGGCATCGGGGTCGATGTCGCCGCCGGCCGCCGCCCGCAGAAGACGCGCAAGGCCCGCACCGCCCCTCACCTGCCGCAGCGGCCGCCGCCACAGGCGGCTCTCTGATCCGGTCATCGGCGCCTTTCCCTGCCCCGTGCCGCCGGCGGTTTGCGCTTTGTTAACGACCGCAACCCCACAGTCAACGCGCGCGAGCGGGGGCAGGGCTTCGCACGAGGGAGGACGGCATGCCGGATTCACCGGTAAGCCCCGAGGGACTGCGCGGCGCGCCGGCGCAGCACGGCGCGGCCCGCTGCGTCGTCATCACCACGGACACGCGGGCCCGGCGCCTCGCGCCCGCCGCCGCGGACGGGCCGGAGCGCGGCCTCAGGTTCCTGACGCCCGAGACGGCGGAGACGGCGTCCGGGATCCCGGATCGGAGCGCGCCGGTGATCGTGGACCTCGATGCCACCGGCCGCGCCGGTCTCGCCCTCATCAGAAGGCTTGCCCGCGACGACGGCCATGCCGCGGTGCTCGCGGCCGCAACGCGCCTGCCGCTTGCGCTCGTCATCGATGCGGGGCGCGCGGGCGCCTGCGACGTCCTCGCCGGACCCGTCGATGCCGCCCGGCTCGCCCCCCGGCTCGCACGGCTTTCCGCGGCCGGCGCAGCGGCACCGGCGGCAGCACCGGACCGCGCGCAGACCGGCGGGCGGCTGGGCTTCGCACGGCTGCGCGGCGGCAGCCCCGCCTTCCTTGCGCTGTGCCGGCTGGCCCGCCGGGCGGCCGCGAACCCGCTCCCCGTGTGGATCGAGGGCCCGCCCGGCAGCGGCCGCACCGCGCTGGCCCGCGCCATCCATGAGGAGAGCCCGCGCGGCGACGGACCCTTCCTCGTCGTGGACTGCGCGGGGCTCGAGCCCGCCGAGCTGGAGATGCGGCTCTTCGGCGCCGCGGATCGCCCGCCGGCCTTGCTGGAGGCCGCAGGCGGCAGCCTGTGCCTGAAGGAGCCGGGGGCGATGCCGCCGGCGCTCGGCGCCCGGCTCGAGGCGGTGCTCGAGGCCGGCAGGCTGGACGGCGGGCTGAAGCCGGGCGCGGACGCCCTCGATGTCAGGGTGATGGCGACATCCGCCGTGCCGGCCGAGGCGCTGCTCGCCGCCGGGCGGCTGTCGGACCGGCTCCATGATCTTCTTTGCTGCCAGCCGCTGCGGGTGCCGCCGCTCGCCGCCCGGCGCGCGGACATCGCCGCGCTGGCCCAGGACGCGCTGAGTGCGCTGGCGGCGCTCACCGGCGGGCCGGAGCGGGCGCTCGCCGCGGACGCCCTGCGTCTTCTGGAGGAGGCGGACTGGCCGGGCCAGATTCGCGAGCTGCGCGAGGTCGTCATCGCCGCCGCGCTTCTCGCGCCGGCCGGCCGGCGGCGGCTCGAGCCGGGCGACCTTGCGCCGCTGCTCGCCGGGCGCGGTCCGGGTGCGGCCGTCATCGAAGGCGCGGCCGCGGCCGGGGCCCCGCGCCACGACCCGGCCATGATCCGCCTTCTCGACGAGACCGGTGCGCTCAAGCCCTGGCACCGGCTCGAGCGCGAGATCATCGCCGCGGCGCTGACGCTCACGGGCGGCGAGATGACCCGCTGCGCCCGGCTGCTGCGGATCGGCCGGTCCACCCTCTACCGCAAGGTCGCCGCCTACGGCCTCGCCCGCCCCGCCCCGACGCGCGGCGGCGGGCGGCCCTGACGCTTGCGCGCGCTGGCCGCACGGGCTAGTCTGCCGCCGCGACATTGCCGGAACATGGGCTGAGCGAGGAGGGGGCTCATGACTGTCCTGCGGAACATGCTCGGCGTGCTTTGCGCCGGCTTTGCGCTGCTGGTTGCGGGTGCGGGCTGGACGGATGCGTACGCCGGAGACGGGGATGCGGCCTGGCGCGAATACCGCAGCGCGCATTTCATCGTGCGCTCGAACGCGAAGCCGGAGGACGCCCGACGGCTGGTGCGCGACCTCGAATGGTACCGGCACGTCGTCGGGCGGATCACCAATATCGACTTCTCCCACGACGACACGCCGCCGCTGAGAATCTGGGCGTGGCGGACGCGCAACGAATACTGGGATGCGACGGAGGCGCGCCGCACTCTCGGCTTCTACAACATGGGGCTCGACGGCCCGTATTCGCTGATGACCATCGAACCGCCGGAAGAGCCGTGGCAGATCGCCGGCCGTCAGGTGATCATGCATGAATACACGCACCACCTGATCCACCAGTTCAGTCCCCTGCAGTATCCGCGCTGGTATGACGAGGGTTTCGCGGAATTCATGAGCACCATGGAGTTCGGCGATGGCGGGCTGGTGCGGATCGGTGCGCCGATCCCGCGGGCCGGCGCGCTGCGTGATGCGGACTGGGTGCCCTTCAGGGAGCTCCTCGAATCCAAGGACCAGTACATGCGCCAGCATCGCGTGAGCATGCTGGACCCGCGGCGCGACCGGGCCGCGCAGCAGATGCAGTACGCCCAAGGGTGGATCACCGTGCACTATCTCATGACCCATCCTCAGCGCCGGCGTCAGATCCAGACCTATCTTGCGCTCATGAACCGCCCGGACGTGAGCGACGAGGAGGCCTTCGAACAGGCGTTCCAGACGAGCTACAAGAAGCTCCAGAAGGAGGTCTACGAATATTTCTGGAGCATGAAGCTGCCCATGCTCGCGGTCCGGGTGCCGGATCTGCCAGACGTGCAAATTACGGAGCGCGAGCTCGGCGAAGAAGAAGCCGCCTTCCAGAAGTATGAAGGCCTGCTCGTCGCGGGCGATTACGGCGACACGGGCGCGAGCAACTGGGACCGGATGGTGCGGCTTTACGAGGCCGGTGTGCGGCCGCAGGACATGGCCTATTACCTCGCGCGCACCGCGGTCGCCGACGATTCCCGCCGCGACCAGGCCGGGCGCTGGATCGACGCATACGTCGCGGCCGGCGGCAGCGGCGCGGTCGCCGGATATCTGAAGGCGATGCTGGCGATGCGGGACATCTTCGGCGAGAAGCGGGATCTTGCGAAGGGCGTAGCCGAGGTCGACCGGGACAAGCTCGCCCGGTTGCGCGGGGAGCTCACGGCCGCCATGCGGGCCGACCCCTCCGATCCGCGGCCGCATTTCTACTACTGCCTGACCTTCGCCTACACCGACGACGAAAAGCCCGACCGTCAGGCGATGGCGAGCATCGGCATCGTGCGGGACCGGCTGCCGGACATGGACGCTGGCGCGATCGTCGAAGCCATCCTGCTCGCCAAGGCCGGCGAGCGGGACCGGGCGCTGGCGCAGCTCGGGCTGATGCAGCGCTGGGCCTTCAGCAACGAGTTCCGGGAAAGGCTGGAGAAGATCGCGGCGCGCGTCGAGAAGCTGCCGGCTGCAGCCGCGGAAGACGGCGAAGCCGGCTCGAACGGCCGCTAGAAGGTCATCGCGCGGACGTCACGGGCGCCCTTGGTGTTTCTGCGGCCGAGGTGCGAAGGGGCGTCGCCGACGACATTCACCCCGCCGTGGGCCCGTGACCGGCTTCTGCGCCCGCCGTTGCCTCGAGCCCGCATCCCGCGCTAGCGCTTCGTCATGAAGTGCGGCCCGTTGAGCGGCCGCTCCAGTCTTGATGTGCCGGGAACCCTGTCATGGACGGTCTGCTTTCCCTCGATCTGTGGATGGCGCTGCTGACGCTCACCGTGCTCGAGATCGTGCTCGGCATCGACAATCTCGTCTTCATCTCCGTCATCTCGGACCGGCTGCCCGCGGCCCGGGCTCCGCGGGCGCGCCGGCTGGGGCTCATGGGAGCGCTCATCACCCGCGTGCTGCTGCTTCTGGCGCTGAGCTGGGCGGCGCATCTGACCCGGCCGCTCATCGCCGTCGGCGGGCATGTCGTCACCGCCCGCGACCTGGTGCTGGGGCTGGGCGGTCTGTTCCTTCTCGTCAAGGCGACCCGCGAGATTCACGGCGAGGTCGAGGGGCGCGAGGAGAAGGCGCCGCGGCGGGTGGCGGAGAGCTTCGCCCTCGTGATCGCCCAGATCATGGCGCTGGATGTCGTGTTCTCGCTCGATTCCGTCATCACCGCCGTCGGCATGACGGACCGCATCGGCGTCATGATCGCGGCGATCGCGATCGCCATCGCCATCATGATGTGGGCGGCCGAACCCGTCTCCGCCTTCATCCGCACGCATCCGACGACCAGGATGCTCGCGCTCGCCTTCCTGCTGCTGATCGGCATGGCGCTGGTGGCGGACGCCCTGCATTTCCACATCCCGCGCGGCTACCTCTACTTCGCGATCGCCTTCTCGCTGTTCGTGGAGACGCTGAACATCCTCGCCCAGCGCCGCCGCGGGGCACAGCCGCAGGAATGATGGCGCGCGCCTGCGGGGTGCGCTGCGACTGCCGGCAAAAGGGGCCGCCCGCATGCGAAGCGGACGGCCCTCGCCGCCGGGGGGAGGGAACCCCGGCGCAGCTGCCGGAATTCAGAAGCGATAGCCGCCGACGAAGCGGAAAGAGCGCCCCAGGATGGGGCGTGCGAAAATCACACCGGTTCCCTGCGCTCCGAGCAGCCGGGGATTGCCTTCGGTCAGGCCGTGGGAATTGTTCAGATTGTCCGCCACCACTTGGACGAAGAAACCGCCCGGAAAATCGAGGACCGCGCCCAGGTCGATCTTGTTGTAGCTGGGCAGCGGCTGCTGGTTTTCCGGATCGGAGAAGCGGCGGCCGACATAGCTCCAGCTGCCATAGAGCGTGAGATGACCGACGCCCGGGATGTCGCCGTCCCAGTTGGGGCCGACCCGGAACTGCCAGCGCGGCTGGCGCTGGACGCGGTTGCCGGAAAGATCCTGGCCCTGCGGGTTCTGCAGCTTGTCGAACTCCGCCTCCTGCCAGGTGCCCAGAAGATGCAGGGTCAGCCCTTCGACCGGCGGGGTGACCACCAGTTCGAGTTCCACGCCGAAGGCATGCGAGGTGCCGATCACCGTGCGCGGTGCCTGGCCTTCGAGCTGCTGCAGGAAGGGCAGGCCCGTGAAGTCGTTGAAGAAGAAGGTCGAGAACACGCCCACGTAATCCGTGTTCGCCTTGAGCCCCACCTCGTACTGATTGGAGGCTTGGATCGTGAAGTTGCCGTCACGCATGCTGTCGAACTGCGGCACCTTGTGACCGCGGCTGAAGCGCGCGAACACGCCCGCATCCCGGCTGAACATCCAGTTGGCGCCGATGGTGCCGGCGATCACCGTGTCCCGGAAGTCGATGGTGCGGAAGGTGCCGTTCAGCACCGCGGCATTGTTGTCGAAGAGCGTGTCGGGGTTGCCGTCGAGATCGACGCCGAAATCGACATTCTCGAGCGTGCCGTCCACCTCCTGGTTCTCGATGCGTACCCCGCCGTCGAACCGCAAGGCCTCCGTCACCTGCCATTCATAAGACAGATAGCCCGCGATCGTCGTGTTGTTCCAGGACGCGTTGACATCGAAGAACGGGGCGCCGACGAAGCCGTCGCGGGTGACGATGCGCCCATCGTCGAGCACCAGATCGATGCGCCGGGCGTTCTGCTCTGCGGTCAGCAGCTGGTTGTTGCCGAGATACCACAGATCCTTGGAGGAGTAGTCCGTGAAGAAGGCGCCCACCGTCAGCGTCTGGTTGTCGGCGATGTCGCGCTGGATGGACAGGTCGTTGCTGAAGCTCTGCAGATCCTTCTCGACGGACCACCAGCCGGCCGTCATCACCTGCCGGTCGAGCGGCACCGGCTCGCCGGTATCCACGAAGGTGAAGGTCCCGCCGACCCCGCCGCCGACCTCGGCCAGGAACTGGGCGGCCGTGCGCGGGGTCATGGCCGGCACCAGACCGAAGGTCGGCGCATCGCCCTTCATGTACTGGAAGCGCTCGGTCAGATGCCAGCGCTCGGCGACGTCGAACCGGGCCGTGCCGCCGGTGAGAAAATAGTTCGCGCCGCGCCCGCGATCGAGGCTGCGGTCGATGAACTGGCCCGGTCCCACCTCCAGCCGCGCAAGCCGGGTGGCGTTGCCGATCAGATTGCCGTGACCGATCGAGAATCCCGGGAATTCGCGGATGTTGCCCTGGGCGTCGGAGACGACGGGGATCGGCAGCAGCCACGCGACCCGGTCGTCAAGAAGCCGCGCATAGAGGCTGACCTTGCCGCGGTCGAATTCCCGCGCGAGCTTGACCGAGATCTGGCCGCCGCGCTCGGAATTGAACTGCGCGTCGCGCACGCCGTCGCCCGCACGGTAGAAGCCGCCGATCATGAATGTCGTCTTCTCGTCGATCGGACCGGAAAAGACCGCATCAAAGCGGTACTGGCCGAAATCATAGACGCTGGCCTTCATCGTGCCCTCGAAATCGGGCCCGCCCTCCTTCATGATGAAGTTGAAGGTCGCTCCCACCTCGCCCTTGTTGTAGACGGCGTTCACGCCGCCGCGGATCGATTCGAGGCGCGCGATCGTCTCGTCCACGCGAAACAGCGAGGAATTCTCGAGGAAGGAGAGCGTGGAGGCCGGGTAGATCGGCATGCCTTCCAGCGAGACGGTCACGAAGGGCGCATCGCCGCCGGCCGGAAAGCCGCGCACGAAGATGTTGGCGCCGGCCTCGCCGCCGGAGCTTTCCACCCACACGCCGGGTACCGTCTTGAACAGGTCGGCCGTGCTTTTGGGTGAAAACTTCTCGATGTCGAAGGCGCCGATCGTCGAGATCGCATAGGATGCGTCGAGTTTGCGGATCGCATCGCTGGCCGGCCGGCCGGTGATCACGATCTCCTCCAGCATCAGCTGGTCGCTCCGCTTCGACGGCTGCGCCTCGACGCCGCCGGCTTGCGTCTGGGCGAGCGCGGGCTGCGCCTGCCCGAGAACCCACAGCGCCACGCCCGCAAGAAGCGGCCATGCATGCCCGCGGCGCACCGCAACGTCCCGTGCCATCGTCTCCATCGCCTCTTCCTCCCTGCTCTGCCCGCCGTCGGCCGCCTACCCTGCGGCCCCGCGGAGACCGTTCCAAGGTCGTCAGCAATCATACAATCGATTGCATTCGACTTGATCCTGCAAAGGTGAAGGCCGGTCGGGCGACCCGCAAGAAAAACCCGACCCCTTCTCCCGCCGCATGACCGCACCCGCCTGGCGACGCCGGGAAAGCGCCTCGCGGCGGCCGACACCTCTCCTCGCGTCGACGCATTCTACATCGGTGTGCAATCGTTTGCAAGTCCCTCGTCGGGCGACCGGTACGGGATCCACCGGCGCCACGCGTCCAGGACCGTGGCGGCATCGAGCGCGGCAAGCGTCGGGACGCAAAGCGCCGCGCGCGGATCCGCAAGCCCCACCGCCACCGGCGCCATTCCGGCCTGGACGAGCCCGGCGATGCCCGCGGGCGCGTCCTCGAATCCAATGCAGAACCGGGGCGGGCGGGCAAGCGCGCGGGCCGCCGCAAGATAGAGGTCCGGAGCGGGCTTGCCGCGGCATATCGTCGCGGGATCGACGACATGCGCAAACAGTCCGGCAAGCCCCGTGCGCGCCAGAATCGTCGGGGCGTTTCGGCTGGCCGAGACGAGGGCGGTCGGCGCGCCGGCGGCGGCGAGCTCCTCGAGCAGCGCGCGGGCACCCGGCAGCAGGTGGTCCGGGCCGAGTTGGGCCAGACTTGCCCGGTACCAGCCGTCCTTCAGCGCCATCAGGCGGGTGCGCTCGCGGCGATCGGCCCGCCGGCCGAGGGCCGCGAGGATGCGGTCCAGCGAATCGGCGCGGCTCAGGCCTCTCAGGGCGGTCCCGAGGGCGGGCGGGAGGTCTGCGCCGAGCGCCTCGCGCGCGAGCCGGCGCCAGGCCGCAAGATGAAGCCCGGCGGTGTCGACGAGCACGCCGTCCAGATCGAACAGCCAGCCGAGATCGTGGAGCGCCGGGGTCATGACGCGGCGGCGGCGGGTGGACGGATGGCATGCCCGGCGAGGGTCAACCGCTCGCCGTGATGGCGGATGCCGCGTGCCGGACCCGCGCACAGGCGATAGCGGACCGCTTCGGCATCGACGGCGATCTCGATCAGCGAGCCCCGCCACCACAGCCGCAGGGCATAGCCATCGAGCCACGGCGGCAGACGCGGCGCAAAGGACGGCTCCGGCGCCAGCGGATCGAAGCCGGCCAGTCCCTCGGCCAGGACGCGCCATGCCCCGGCGATGGCGGCCAGATGCAGCCCGTCACCGGCGTTGCCATGGCGGTCCTCCAGATCGATCAGGGCCGTTTCCGCAAAAAAGTGCTCGGCGGCCGTCCAGTCGCCGATCCAGGCGGCGAGAATCGCGTGGGGCGCAGCGGAAAGGGAGGAATCATGGGTGGTGAGCGGCGCATAGAACGCGAACGCCCGCGCCATCTCGGCGGCCGAAAAGCGCGCACGCCGCAGCACCATGGCGAGCAGCGTGTCGGCCTGCTTGATGATCCGGTGGCGGTAGATCTCGAGCGGGTGATAGTGCAGCAGCACGGGCCGCAGCCGCCTGTGCTCCGGCCAGGGCCGCCGGTGGACGAAACCGTCATCCTGGGCGGGGATGTCGGGGTCGGCGAGCCGTGGCACGACGAGGTGGCGGGCGATGCGCGCGAAGAGTGCCACCTCCTCGTCGGTGAGACCGAGTCGCGCCGCAAGCCGCGCATGGGCGTCCGGATCCCGGCGCGCGAGCCGGCCGAGGAGTTCCGTCACGAAGGACAGATGGGCGGCGGCCATCACGTTGGTGTAGGCATTGTTGTCGACGAGCGCCGAGTACTCGTCGGGACCGGTCACGCAGGGTATCTCGAACCGCTCCGGTCCCGTGAAATGCCCGATGCCGGGCCACAGCCGCGCGGTCTCGACCAGCATCTCGAGCAGCTCGCCGAAGGCGAAGCCCTCATCCCCGGTCATGCGCCAGTAGACCTCGGCCGCGTAGGCGATGCCCGCGTTGAGATGCACCTGGGCGGTGCCCGCCGGAAAATAGGCGGAACACTCCTCGCCCGAGATCGTCCGCCAGGGATAGAGCGCGCCCGGCAGATCGAGCTCGCGCGCCCGGGCCCGGGCGGCATCGAGCTGGCGCGCGCGCCAGCGCAGCATCTCGCGCGCGGCCCCCGGTGCCAGCGCGGCAACCGCCGGCAGGATGTAGACGTCGGCATCCCAGAAGACATGGCCGGCGTAGCCTTCGCCGGTCAGGCCCTTGGCGGCGATGCTGGCGCAGCGTCGCGGCAGCTGGGCGCGCAGCTGCGCAAGGTCGTGCCGCAGCGCCGCCTCGAGGCGCGGTGCGCCGGCAAGACGCACCAACGCCGCCTCGGCCCACTGCCGCGCCCAGGGGGCCGGGGACCGGTCCCCCGTCCCGGCGCGCGGAAACCGGCGCGGGCCGACCGCCCCGGATCCGCACGCCATGCGGATGCGGCGCACCCAGCGGGCGCGGGCGCCCGGCTCGAGATGCACGGGCACGACGAGCCCCGGCCCCTCGGCACCTCGCAGCAGCCGCAAGCGCCGATCGCAGCCGGGACCGGCGACCGCCATGTCGACCGCGACGGGCGCAAGCGGTGCGGGCGCCGTCCAGAGGCCGTGCAGCATGCCCCCTTCCACCCGCAGCTCCCGCAGGCGATGGGTCGGAGCCGATGGATCGGGCCGGCGCGGATCCGGGTCCCGACGGGCCGCCGCGTCCGGGCGCCGGTCCGCGACGAGGAAGGCGACGAGCAGCGACACGGGCACCGCGCCTGCGTTGGTGACGGTGACTTCCTCCTCGATCTCCGGCGCGCCGTCATCGGCGAGATGAAAGCGGCGCAGAAGGGTGACCGGATGCCCGTGCGCGAGCAGAACCGCCTCGGCCGCCGCGGCCTCGCCGTCAAGCCACCACCGCTCGCCCTCGAGCGCGAGTCGTGCGCCGCGCGCGCGCAGGGCGAGGCCCAGCGGATAGGGCAGCGGCAGCAGCCGCTCGTTGGCGCGCGCCTGGCCGAAGGTCCATTCGGGGTACCGGTAGGGCTCGCGCAGAAGATGACCCTCCAGAAACGCCAGCCGCGCCGGCGCCGCCACGCCCCGCCCCCGCGAGGCCAGGGGCGCCGCCTGAACTCCGACATGGCCGTTCGCCCGCGAGAACAGACATGCCACGGCGTCGCCACCGGGCGCGTCGCGGTCGCGGCTGTCCCATATCCAGACGGGCGCATCGGGCCGCCCCGCGGTTCCGTGGTCCCGTCCCGTCATTTTCCCGATCCTCGCATCAGGAGCCGTCCCGCCCCGTGCGGAACGCCGTTCTCCCGCACGAGAAGGATTGCAATCGATTGAATTTTGCGCAAGGCTTTTTTGCGCGCGGCGGATGCGCGCGGCGGCCGGCCCGGAGGAACGCGGGCTCTCGCCCGCCGCCGGATGCGGGAGCGGAGAAAGAGCGGGAAGATGGCGCAAGCAGGCGACGACGGGACCGCCCGGGCGGCCGCCGCGCGGGGATCGGCGCCGCACGCGGTCCGGGGCTGGGCGCTGTTCGCGGCCCTTCTTGCGGCCTATGCCCTGTTCGCCGTGCTGCTCAACAGCGTCGGCACCGTCATCATGCAGGCGATCCGCTACTACGGCGTGGCGAAGACGACGGCGAGCACGCTGGAGGCCTTCAAGGACCTGTCCATCGCCGCCGTCTCGCTGCTGCTCGCGGCCCATCTGCCGCGCATCGGCTATCGCCGGGCGATGATCGCGGCGCTGCTCGTGGTCGCGGCCGCCCTGTTCGCCATGCCGGTGGTGGACCGCTTCGCGATGGCGCAGGTGCTGTTTCTCGCGACCGGCGCGGCCTTCGCGGTGGTGAAGGTTGCGACCTACGCGACGCTCGGCCTCCTCGGCGCGGATCCGCGGCGGCATCAGGCGCGCATGAATCAGCTCGAAGGCGTGTTCATGCTCGGCGTTCTGGCCGGCTACTGGATCTTCGGCCATTTCATCGGCGAGCGGCCGGCGGGCGACCCGGGCTGGCTTGCGGTCTACCCCCTGCTCGCCGCCGCCGCGCTTGCGGCGGCCGGGCTGCTTGCGCTGACGCGGTTTCCGCCCATCGGCGACGGGATCGGGCGGCCGGCCGCCCCGGCGCGGGCCGCCTTCGTCGAGATGGCACGGCTCGCGGTGCGGCCGCTGACCCTCGTCTTCATCCTGAGCGCCTTTCTGTACGTGCTCGTCGAGCAGGCGATCGGCACCTGGCTGCCCAGCTTCAACCGGGAGATTCTCGCCCTTTCCCCGCGCGCCAGCGTCGAGATCACCTCCATCTTCGCCGCGGCTCTCGCGGCCGGCCGTCTGGGTGCGAGCGTCCTGCTCGGCCGGTTTCACTGGTATCCGGTGCTGATGGCGCTGCTGGCGGCGATGGCCGGGCTCATCCTCGTCGCGCTGCCGCTGGCGCAAGTGCTGCCCGCCGACGGCGGCGCGACGCTGATGGGCCTGCCGCTTGCCGCCTTCCTGCTGCCGCTGGTGGGTCTGTTCATGGCGCCGGTGTATCCCGCGATCAATTCCGCCATCCTTTCCGCCCTGCCGCCGGCCCGGCATGCGGCGATGACGGGTCTCATCGTGATCTTCTCGGCTCTGGGCGGCACGACGGGCTCGCTTGTCACGGGCTATCTGTTCGCCCATGTGGACGGCATCCTCGCCTTCTACGCCACGCTTGTGCCAATATCCGGACTCGCGGCGGCGCTGACGCTGCTCGAGCGTGCGCTCGCACGCACGCGCGCCGCGCAACGAAAGGCGCAGGAGAGCGCATCGGAATGAACCGCCCGACGCGACCCGATGGCCGGCAAGGGGCACCCCGACCGGTGCCGGGACGAAACGGCGAGGTGCGCACGATCGCGGACCTGGCGCGGCTCGCCGGGGTGTCGGGTGCGACGGTCTCGCGGGCGTTGAGCGGCAGCCCGCTGGTCAAGGCCGAAACCCGCGAGCGCATCGCCCGGCTCGCCCGCGCCCACGGGTTCAGGCTCAATCCGCGGGCGCGCCAGCTGCGCCTGAAGCGCACCGACACCGTCTCGGTCCATCTGCTGATCGGGCCGCGGGCCGGACAGACGCTGTCGGACCCCTTCCTGCTGGAACTGCTCGGAGTCATCGGCGACGAGCTCGCGGGCGCCGGCTACGACATGCTGCTCGCGCGCGCCGAGCCGGGTTCGGACTGGTGGGAGGAGCTGCTGCACCCCCACCGCTTCGACGGCGCCATCATCTTCGGCCAGGCAAGCGAGCACCGCCGCCTCAACGAGCTCGCGGGGCGCGGCGTGCCCTTCGTCGTATGGGGCGGCGAGCTGCCCGACCATCGCTACGACATCGTCGGGTCGGACAATGTCGCGGGCGCCCGCGCGCTCACGGCGCATCTGCTCGACCGCGGCGCCCGGCGCATCGCGTTCCTGGGCGACCTGGGCTTTCCCGAGGTCGCGCTGCGCTGGGAGGGGTTCCGGCACGCGCATGCCAAGCGGGGTCTTGCGCCGGATCCGGATCTCCTGCGCTCCTGCGCCTTCACCGCCGATGCCGCCGCCGCCGCGATCGGCGAGCTGGGGGCCGCGGGCGCACGCTTCGATGCCGTCGTCGCCGCCTCCGACGTCATGGCGCTGGGCGCCATCCGGGCGCTGACGGAGATGGGCCGCGTGGTGCCGGATGATGTCCTCGTTGCAGGCTTCGACGACATTCCGCTTGCGGCCCACGTCCGGCCGAGTCTGACGACGGTGCGCCAGGACGTGGTCGCCGGCGGTCGCGCCCTTGTGCGCCTGCTTCTCGACCGCCTGCGCGGGCGGACGGAGGAGGGACCCCGCCGGGTGCTGCTGCCGACGCGGCTCGTGGTGCGCGAATCGACGGGGCGCGCGGCCCCTGCGGACGCGGTGGGGCGCACGAAGGACACGGACGGGAGAAGGCAAGCAGGATGACCGACGGCCGTGCCGCACGACCGGTTCTGATCCTCTACGGGGCGACCGGTGATCTCGCCCAGCGCATGCTGATGCCGTCGCTGTATTTTCTGGAGCGCGACGGCCTGCTGCCCGAGCGGCTCCGCATCCTCGCCGTCGCCCGCACCCGGATGGCGGGCGCCGACTTTCTCACCGCGGCTGCGGCGCGGCTCGCCGAGCATCACGGTGCCGACCAGCTGGAGGACCGCCCATGGAAACGGCTTGCGGACCGCATCACCTATCACGCGGCCGACGCGGCCGACGCCGGGGCGCTCGCCGCGATGGCCGAGGCGGCCGAAGTCGGGCGACAGGACGAGGTCGTGCACTATCTCGCCGTGGCGCCGCGGCTTTATGCCCCCATCGTCGCCGCCATCGGCGGGGCCGGACTCGCGGGCCCGGGGGCGCGGCTGGCGCTCGAGAAGCCCATCGGCGAGAACCTCGCATCCGCGCGCGCCCTCAACGATGCGGTCGAGCGGGTGTTCTCGGAAGACCGGGTGTTCCGCGTCGACCACTATCTCGGCAAGGAGACGGTCCAGAACCTGCTCGTCCTGCGCTTCGCCAACAGCCTGTTCGAGCCGCTCTGGTCGCGCGCGCATGTCGAGCAGGTGCAGATCACCATCGCCGAACAGGTCGGCGTCGGCGACCGCGCCGACTACTACGACCGCGCGGGTGCCTTGAAGGACATGGTCCAGAACCATCTCCTTCAGCTTCTCTGCCTCGTCGCCATGGAGCCGCCCAGCCGTCTCGACCCCGATGCGGTGCGCGCCGAGAAGGTCAAGGTGCTGCGGGCGCTGGAGCCCTTCGATTCCGCCCGCGTGCAGCGCGACACGGTACGGGGCCGCTACGTGGCGGGGGTCGTCGCCGGCGAGAAGGTGCCCGGCTATCTGGACGAGGCCACCGGCCGCAACCCGGATACCGAGACCTTCGTCGCCATCCGCGCGGGCGTTGCGAACTGGCGCTGGGCCGGCGTGCCCTTCTACCTGCGCACGGGCAAGCGCCTCGCCTACCGCTACACCGAGATCTTCATCGCCTTCCGCGAGCTGCCCCATTCGATCTTCGCGCCCGAGACGAGCGCGGGCATCCGCCCGAACGCCCTCGTCATCCGCCTGCAGCCCGAGGAGCGGGTGACGCTGCAGGTGATGAGCAAGGTGCCGGGTCTCGGCCATGAGGGTGTCAACCTGCGCGAAGTTGCCCTCGATCTCTCGCTCACCGAGGCGTTCCGCAACTATCGGCGGCGCATCGCCTATGAACGGCTGCTCCTCGACCTGCTCGCGGGAGACGCGACGCTCTTCGTGCGCCGCGACGAGGTGGAGGCGGCCTGGGAGTGGATCGACGGCATCCGCGCCGGCTGGCAGGCGGTCGGCATGGCGCCGAAGCCCTATCCCGCGGGCTCCTGGGGGCCCGCGGCCGCGATCGCGCTCACCGAACGGCACGGCCATTCCTGGCATGAATAGCACGCGCATGCCGCAGGGCGAGGAAGCCGCCATGAGGTCCGATTCCGGCACACCGCCGACGCCGTCCGAAGGAAGGGGCGGGCAGGGCAAAAAGCCGGCCGTGTGCTGGCACGCCTTCCCGGATGCGACCGCCCTGGTGGAACGCGTGGCCGAGATAATCGCGCAAAGACTCGCCGGCGCGCTGCGGCGGCGCGGCGCGGCGCGGCTCATTCTCTCCGGCGGCACGACGCCGCAGCCGCTTCATGCGGCGCTGGCCCGCAGGCCGCTGCCGTGGGAAGGGGTGACCGTCCTGCCGACCGACGAGCGCTGGGTGCCGGAAGACGATCCGCGCTCCAACATGGGCGCGATCCGCCGGGCCTTTGCCGGCACGCCGGCGGCCCGCGCCCGCCTCGTCCCGCTCTACCTGCCCGGCTGCGCGAGCCCCGCGGCCGCCCTCGCGGCCGGCCACGGCGCGCGCGCGGAACTGGACGAGCCGGCGGACGTGCTGGTGCTGGGAATGGGGACGGACGGGCATGTGGCCTCCCTCTTTCCCGGCATCGACCCCGCGATGGCGTCGCGCCCGCTGGTCGCCGCGCCGCCGGCGCCGCTTCCCGGACCCGATTCGCCGCCACGGCTGTCGCTCGGGCTGGACGTGCTGACCGCGGCCGCGGTTCCCGTCCTCTTCATCCGCGGGCGCGACAAGCGCCGGGTGCTGGAGGAGGCGCTCGCGAGCGCATCCGCCGCCGATGGCGGGCCGGCGCTCCCCGTCGCGCTGTTCGCGCGGCGGCTGCGGCGGCCGCTTGCGGTATGCTGGGCGCCGTAGCCGCGAGGGAGCGAGAGGAGGTTGATGATGAGCCAGCCGCATCCGGTGCTGGTGGAGGTGACCGAGCGCATCCGCGCACGCAGCCGGGACGGCCGCGCGGCCTATCTTCAGGCGCTGGCCGAGGCCCGCCGGGCGGGACCGGCCCGGCGCGGGCTCGGCTGCGGCAATCTCGCGCATTCCTTCGCCGCCTGCCCGCAGGAGGACAGGCGGCGTGCGCTCTCAAGCGAGGCTCCCTGCCTCGGCATCGTCACCGCCTACAACGACGTGCTTTCGGCGCACGAACCCTATGGCGAATTCCCGCCGCTCATCAAACGCGCGGCGGCGCACATCGGCGCGGTGGCGGAGGTCGCGGGCGGCGTGCCGGCCATGTGCGACGGCGTCACCCAGGGCCGGTACGGCATGGAATTCTCGCTGCTTTCGCGCGAGGTGATCGCGCTTTCCACGGCCGTGGCGCTTTCCCACGATTTCTTCGATGCGGCGCTCCTGCTCGGCATCTGCGACAAGATCGTCCCGGGGCTGCTCATCGGCGCGCTGGCCTTCGGGCATCTGCCGGCCGTGCTGCTGCCCTCGGGGCCCATGCCTTCGGGGCTGCCCAATCGGGAGAAATCCCGGATCCGGCGCCTTCATGCGGCGGGCGAGGTGGACGAGCGGGCGCTGCTCGAGGCGGAGCTCGCCTCCTATCACGCCCCCGGCACCTGCACCTTCTACGGCACCGCCAATTCGAACCAGATGCTCGTCGAGCTCATGGGTCTGCATGTGCCGGGTGCGGCCTTCGTGCCGCCACGCACGGCGCTGCGCGCGGCGCTGACCCGGGCGGGGGTCGAAGCGGCGGCGCGGCTCGCCGCGGCCGATCCCCGCATCGGGCTCGGCGAGCTCCTGGACGAGCGGCATTTCGCCCACGCGATCGTCGGGCTGCTGGCGACGGGGGGCTCGACCAACCACACGATCCATCTGGTGGCGATCGCGGCCGCCGCGGGAATCCGGCTCGAATGGGAGGATTTCGCGGATCTCGCCCGGGTCACGCCGCTGCTCGCCCGCGTGTATCCGAATGGCGAGAAGGACATCAACGCCTTCCACGAGGCCGGCGGAACGGCCTTCCTCATCCGCGAGCTGCTGGCGGCCGGCCTTCTGTTCCCGGACATCGGGACGATCTGGCCCGGAACATATGCGGGCGCCTACACCCGGGCGCCCCGGCTCGGCGACGATGGCGGGCTCCTCTGGCAGCCCGCACCGAACCGCAGCCGCGACCCCGACGTTCTGCGCGGCATCGATGACCCGTTCGAGACGACCGGCGGTCTCGCCATTCTCGCCGGCAATCTCGGCCGGGCGGTGATGAAGGTTTCGGCGCTCGCGCCCGAACGGCGGCGGATCCGGGCGCCGGTGCGGGTGTTCGACCGCCCGCAGAACCTGAAGGAGGCGCTCGCCGCGCGCGCGATCGACGAGGATGCGGTGATCCTGCTGCGCTTTCAGGGGCCGCGGGCGAACGGCATGCCCGAGCTGCACGGGCTGATTCCGGCGCTGTCCGTCCTGCAGGCTCGCGGCCGGCGCATCGCGCTGCTTACCGACGGCCGGCTCTCGGGGGCTTCCGGCGATGTTCCGGCGGCGATCCATGTGACGCCCGAGGCCGCGGCCGGCGGGCCCGTGGCGCGGCTGCGCGACGGCGACATCGTCGAGATCGATGCCGAGGAAGGGCGGCTTTCGGCCGAGCTTCCGGACCCGGATCTGGCCGCGCGCAGCGCCGCCGCACCCCCTCCGGACGGCGCGCCGCCGCGGCTGCCGCGGGCGCTGTTCGGGCCGCTCAGGGCCGAGCTCGGGCCCGCGGATCGGGGCGCCACCATCTTCCGCTGGCCCTGGGAGGACGGGCATGCGTGAGGTGCGCGAACGCGCGATCGGGCTGATCGCCGACATCGGCGGAACCAACGCCCGGTTCGCGCTGGCCGATGCCCGGGGGCGGCTGCTCGCCCGCGCCGATCTGCCAACGGCCGATTACGCGGACGCCGAATCGGCGATCGCCGCCTTCCTCGCCGAGCATGCGGCCGGCGCCGGGGTGGAGGCCGCCGTGATCGCGATCGCCGCACCCGTCGCAGGCCCGCGGGTGCGGATGACGAACGGCCGCTGGCTCGTCGACGCCCCCGCACTCGCCGCCCGCTTCGGCTGGCGGCGTTTCCGGCTGCTCAACGATTTCGCGGCCATCGCTTACGGCCTGCCGGCGCTCGAGGCGGACGGGAGGCTCGTTCCCATCGGCACGCGGCTGTTGCCGCTCGATCCCGGCGCACCGCGCATCGTGATGGGCCCGGGAACCGGCCTCGGTCTTGCGGTGCTCGCGGGTTCGGACGGCGATCCGCTGGTGATCGCGACCGAGGCGGGACATGTCGCCTTCGCGCCGGAGGATGCGCGCGAGTGGACGCTCGCCGATCGCCTCGCCCGCCGCCACGGCCGGGTGTCGATCGAGCGGCTGCTCTCGGGCCCCGGGCTCATCACGCTCTACCGCCATCTGGGCGGCACCCGGGCGCGCGATCCCGCAGAGGTGGCGGCGGCCGCGCGCGCCGGCACGGACCCGCAGGCCATGGAGGCCGCCCGGTGGTTCCTCGACGTCCTCGCGCGCTTTGCCGGCGACATGGTGCTGACCCACGGCGCCTGGGCGGGGGTCGCGTTCACGGGCGGCGTGTTCGCGGGGCTCAGGCCCCTGCTCGCGCCCGCGCGGCTGCGTGCGCTGTTCGCCGCCAAGGGCCGCTACCGGGAGCTGATGGAGCGGGTGCCGGTCTTTGCGATCGCGCATGCCGATCCCGGTCTCTTCGGCGCGGGGAAGCTGCTCGGCCGGCTGCTCGGGACGCATGCCGAAAAGGAGACGTCGTCATGACCGCCATCGATCCCGCCGGTCCGCTCGCCGCCGGGCTCGCCCGCCAGCGGCTGCTGCCGGTGCTCACGATCGCCGATGCCGGCGTGGTACCCGCGCTCGCCGAGATCCTGCGCGCGCACGCGCTCACGACGGTGGAGGTGACGCTGCGCACGCCTGCCGCGCTTGATGCGGCGGCCGCCTTCGTGGCGGAAGGGGACTTCACGGTCGCACTCGGCACCCTGCGCAGCGCCGCCGATCTCGCCCGCGCCGCCGAGATCGGCGCGGATTTCGCCGTCACCCCCGGCACGCCGCCCGCGCTGCTCGCCGCCGCGGCCGACAGCCCGGTTCCGGTGGTCCCGGCGGCCGCGACCCCGTCCGAGATGATGGCGCTGGCGGACGCGGGGTTCCGCGTCGTCAAGTTCTTCCCGGCCGCGGCCCTCGGCCGCGGGATCCTGGAGGCGGTGCGCGGGCCGCTTCCCGAGCTCGCCTTCATCGCGAACGGCGGCATCGGCGTCGCCGAGGCGGGGGAATGGCTTGCGGCCGACAACGTCATCGCGACGGGGATGACCGCCCTCGCCCCGCCCGATCTGCTCGCCCGCCGGGCCTTCGGCGAGATCGCCCGGCGCGTGCATGCGGCCGTTCAGGCGCTGCCGTAGCGCCGCACCTCGACCTTCTCGAGCGTCACGAGGCCGGAGGTGAGAACCGGATCGAGAGCCTCGAGCAGGGCTTCGATCCTGTCCTTCTCGTCCACGATCTCGACGACGATCGGCAGATCCTCCGACAGGCGCAGGATCTTGGCCGTGTGCAGCCGGCTCGAATGGCCGAAGCCCATCGGCCCGCGCAGCACGGTCGCACCCGCAAGCCCCATCTCCCGCGCCTTCAGCACGATCGCCTCGTAGAGCGGCCGGCCGTCCGCCCGGTCGCTCTCGCCGAGAAAGATCCGGCAGAGCACCGCCTCGCTTCTCGTCCTCATGGCCTTCTCCCGCACCCCTCACCGGTTGAGCAGCGCACCCGCCGACCAGCCCAGCCACACCGCCACCAGACACAGCACCACCGAGCCGACGACATTCGCCGCCGCCCGCCACCACTCCCCGTCCTGGATCAGCGCCAGCGTCTGCAGGCTGAAGGAGGAGAAGGTGGTGAACCCGCCGAAGACGCCGAGCATCCAGAACAGCCGCCAGTGGGGCGCCATCAGCAGGCGGCCTTCCGGCGCGGTCAGCGCGGCGAGCAGGCCGATGAGAAGCGAGCCCGCGACATTCACCGCGAGCGTGCCGAAGGGAAAGGTCTCGCCGACGAGCCGCGCGACGATCCCCGAGCACCAGTAGCGCAGAAGCCCGCCGATGGCGCTTCCCAGCGCGACCATGGCGGGCAGCAGCAGGGCGCGCATCCTCTTCTCCCTGTCCGCGGGCCGCCGGGGTACGCCCCGGGCGGTGTTTGCCCGGACCGTCTCTTGCATGTTCGCGCGCGCTCTTGCAATAGCCGGATCCCTCGTCTACACCGCGCCGCGCGGCGCGCCCCCGGACCCGCGAAGGGGCGGGGTGCTTCGTCGTGCGCATGCCCGGCATCCCTGGAGGCCGCGCATGCGCTGACCATGCGCCGGCTGGGAGCCTTCGGCGCCAGCGGCCGGCGCGAGAGACAGGAATCCTTCAAGGAGACGATTCGATGGCTCAGATTCCGGAGCTCGAGGCATTGCCGCGCGAGAAGGCCGGAAAGGGATCCGCCCGCGCCGCACGCCGTGAGGGCCTGGTGCCCGCCGTGATCTACGGGGCGAAGGAGCCGCCCCGGCTCGTCAACCTGCGCCGCAACGCGCTGATCGCGATCATCAACCGCGGCGGTTTCCTCTCCCACCAGTTCGAGATCAGGCTGCCGGACGGCACGAGCGAGCGGGTGCTGCCGCGCGACGTGCAGTACCATCCCGTGACCGACCTGCCGATTCATGTGGACTTCCTGCGGCTTGCCAAGGGCGCGCGGGTCGAGGTCGAGGTGCCGGTCAGGTTCGTCAACGAGCGCGAGGCCCCGGGCATCCGCCGCGGCGGCGTGCTCACCGTGGTGCGGCACGAGATCGAGCTGGATGTCCCCGCCGACAACATCCCCGAGTGGATCGAGGTGGATCTGACGGGCCTCGACATCGGCGATGCGGTGAAGATCAGCATGGTGAAGCTGCCCGAGGGCGCGCGGCCCACGATCACCGACCGCGATTTCACCATCGCCACCATCACCGCGCCGTCCGGCCTGCAGGCGGAGGCCGCCGAGGAGGGCGAGGCGGAAGCCGAAGAGGCCGAGAGGCCTGCGGCCGGAGAGGGCGGCGAATAGCGGCCGGCCGCACGCATGCGCCTGCTCGTCGGGCTCGGCAATCCCGGCGCACGCTACGCCGGGAACCGGCACAATGTCGGTTTTCTGGCGGTGGACGCCATCGTCTCCCGCCACGGCTTCGGTGCGGCGCGGCGGCGCTTCGACTCGGAGCTTCATGAAGGCGCGATCGCGGGCGAGCGGGTGCTGGCCTTGAAGCCGCTCACCTTCATGAACGAATCCGGGCGCGCGGTGGTGGCGGCGGCGCGCTTTCATCGCCTCGAGCCGCGCGACGTGATCGTGATCCACGACGAGCTGGATCTCGCCTTCGGCCGCGTGCGCGCGCGCCTCGGCGGCGGCGCGGCGGGTCACAACGGGCTCAGATCCGTCATCGCCCATCTCGGGCCCGATTTCTGGCGGCTGCGCATCGGCATCGGTCATCCCGGCGCGAAGGAGCTGGTGACCGGCTGGGTGCTGTCGGATTTCTCCGCGGCCGAGCGCGCGCATCTGGACCGCGTGCTGCTGCCGGCGATCGTGGAGGCGATCCCCCATCTCGTGGCGGGCGATGCCGCGCGCTTCACGAGCGAGGTGGCCCGGCTCGCCCCGCCGGCCGAGGCCCCGGTGCATCCGGCGCTCGCCCGGCGCGGCGAGGCGGGTCAAAAGGAAGACTGAGGGCGATGGGCTTTTCCTGCGGCATCGTCGGGCTGCCGAACGTCGGCAAGTCGACGCTCTTCAACGCGCTCACCCGGACGGCGGCGGCGGAGGCTGCGAACTATCCCTTCTGCACCATCGAGCCCAATGTCGGCGACGTGCCGGTGCCCGACCCGCGTCTCGATACGCTGGCGCGGCTCGCCCGCTCGCGGCGGGTCGTGCCCACGCGGCTCAACTTCGTGGACATCGCCGGGCTCGTGCGCGGCGCATCGAAGGGCGAGGGGCTCGGCAACCAGTTCCTCGCGCACATCCGCGAGGTGGACGCGATCATCCATGTCCTGCGCTGCTTCGAGGATGCGGACATCACCCATGTGGAGGGCCGCATCGACCCGGTGGCGGATGCGGAGGTCGTCGAGACCGAGCTGATGCTGGCCGACCTTCAGTCGCTCGAGCGCCGGATCGGCGGGCTCGAGCGCAAGGTCCGCGGCGGCGACAAGGAGGCGGCGGCGACGCTCGATCTGGTCCGGCGCCTGATCCCGCTGCTGGAAGAGGGCCGGCCCGCACGCCTTCTCGCCCCGGCCGATGAAGAGGAGGCGCGGCTGCTGCGCCGGCTCCAGCTGCTGACCACCAAGCCCGTGCTCTATGTCGCCAATGTGGAGGAGGAGGCGGCCGCGACCGGCAACGCCCATTCCGCGGCGGTCGCAGCCTACGCCGAGGAGCGCGGGGCCGGCATGGTGGTGATCTCGGCGGCAATCGAGGCGGAGGTCGCCCAGATCACGGACCGGGATGAGCGCACAGACTTCCTCGAGGCGCTGGGCCTTGCCGAATCGGGGCTCGACCGCGTGATCCGGGCGGGCTATGCGCTGCTCGATCTCATCACCTTCTTCACCGCCGGCGAGAAGGAGGCGCGGGCCTGGACGGTGCCGCGGGGCGCACGTGCGGTGGAGGCGGCCGGCGTGATCCACTCCGACTTCGCGCGCGGCTTCATCCGCGCGGAGGTGATCTCCTATGACGACTATGTCGCGCTCGGCGGCGAGCAGGGCGCGCGCGAGGCCGGACGCATGCGGCTGGAGGGCAGGGACTACGTCGTCCAGGACGGCGACGTCATCCACTTCCGCTTCGCGGTGTGACGATGCTCGCGGTTCAGGGGGACTCCGCGCGCAGGCGGCTTGCCAGGGCGATGCGCGCTGTGCTCAACACTTCAGCAGGCGGCGCCGCGTGGCAGGCGAGGGACGAGGGCCGATGGCGGGCATGCATTACGAGGACATCGAGCTCGGCGGGCGCGAGCGCTTCGGGCGCTACGAGGTGACGGCCGAGGAGATCATCGCGTTCGCGAAGAAATACGATCCCCAGCCCTTCCACATCGATTCCGAGGCCGCGAAGAGATCGCTGTTCGGCGGCCTGTGCGCCTCCGGCTGGCACACCTGTGCGATGGCGATGCGGATGATGGTGGACCGGATGAAGGAGACCGGCACCTATTCGCTCGGCTCGCCGGGTGTGGACGAGGTGCGCTGGAAGCGCCCGGTCTATCCCGGCGACGTGCTGTCGCTGGAGGTCGAGGTGATCGACAAGCGCCGCTCGCGCTCGCGCCCCGGGCTCGGCATCATCCGCAACCGCTACCGCGTCTTCAACCAGAAGGGCGAGGAGGTGATGAGCTTCATCGGCAACGCCTTCATCCCCTGCCGCACGGCCGGAGAGGCGGAGGAATCCGCCGATGCGGCCGGATCGGCCGGCCGATGAGAAGAGCCTTCCTCCTGCCGCTCGGTGCGCTGCTTGCGGTCGCATCCGCATCCGCGGCTCCGGCGGCCGCGCCGGATGCGGCCGGCGCCGATGATCTCTCGGCCGCCGAGCGCCGGATTCTCGAGGCCTGTCTCGCCGAGCCCGGCACCGATCCTGCCGCCTGCGGCTGCTATGTGCGGGCGCTGCGCGAGCTGCTTCCGGCCGCCGACCATGCGCTGGCGACCCGCCTTGCCGCCGCCGCGATGCGCGGGGACGGCGAGGCCTTCCGCCGGATCGTCTCCGAGCATGCGCTGACCGCGGAGCGGCTGCAGGACATCCTGGTCGCCACCGACCGCGCGCTGAAACGCGCCGAGCACCGCTGCGAGAACGCCACAGCCGACGACACGCCGCCCGCCAGCCCGCCGCGCCACGACCGGTGACCGGCCGTCCGTCATGGAAGCGGCCGGTTCGGCGGGCCTCTTTCGCCGACCGCCGGCGCACACTCTCCATCCTCACCCGGCGCTTTTTGCTGTCGTCCCCTGCCGGCTCTTTTTTTCGTCCCCCGCCGGCACTCTTTCTTCGTCATCCGCCGACTTGATCGGCGGATCCAGCCGCTGGCCGAGCCAACCTCCAATGCCCGTGCAATCGTCCCCGCCCGATGGGTTCGCCGGCCAAGCCGGCGAACGACGCGTTTGGGAATGCGTCACCCGCCGGTGCTCTATTCATCCCGTCACCCGCGGGCGCTCTTTCTTCCGCGTCGCCCGCCTGCTCTCTTTCTTTCGTCACCCGCCGGCTTGACCGGCGGGTCCAGCCGGCGGCGGGGCCGATTACCGCCGTCGGAGCTGCCGTCCCCGCCCCATGAGTTCGCCGGCCAAGCCGGCGAACGACGAGTCAGTGATCGGTCATCAGTCGTCAGTGATCAGGAGCCCGCGTGGCGAGCGCCCGGCCCGCACCCGCTCTCTGCGTCACCCGCCGGCTTGACCGGCGGGTCCAGCCGGCGGCGGGGCCGATTACCGCCGTCGGAGCTGCCGTCGCCGCCCCATGGGTTCGCCGGTCAAGCCGGCGAACGACGAGTCAGTGATCGGTCATCAGTCGTCAGTGATCAGGAGCCCGCGTGGCGAGCGCCCGGCCCGCACCCGCTCTCTTCGTCACCCGCCGGCTTGACCGGCGGGTCCAGCCGACAGCCGGGCCAATCTCTTGCGCCGGGGATGCCACGGCCGTCTCATGGGTTCGCCGATCAAGTCGGCGAACGACGCGAAGAGGAAGAGAGTCACCCGCCCGGCATGACGCATGCCGCGAGGGCGTCGCCACCTCGCCCGCCGGCCGGGCGCCCCTGACTGCCGGCGCCCGAAGACCCGTCGGCGGATCCGGCCCCTCTCAGACCTTGAGGATCTGCTTGCCGCGGTTTTCGCCCGTGAACAGGCGCAGGAAGGCCCGTGGTGCGTTCTCGAAGCCCTCCATCACGTCCTCGCGGTAGACGAGGCGGCCGTCGGCGATCCAGCGGGCGAGCCGGCGCTGGACCTTGTCGAACTCGGCGGCGAAATCCGTGACGATGAAGCCCTCCATGCGCGCCCGGCGCAGGATGAGGTTGAGGTAGCGCTTCGGTCCGTAGGTGTCGCGGGTGTTGTACTGCGAGATCGCGCCGCAGACGACGATGCGGGCGTGATGGGCGATGCGTGCCAGCACCGCGTCCAGGATCGGGCCGCCGACATTGTCATAGAAGATGTCGATGCCTTCGGGCGCGAGCTCGTCGAGGCGGGCGCCCACGTCCTCGTTCCTGTAGTCGATGACGCCGTCGGCCTTCAGCTCCTCGCGCAGGAAGGCGCATTTCTCGGGCCCGCCGGCGATGCCGATGACCTTGAGCCCCATGATCCGGCCGAGCTGGACGACGGTCGAGCCCGTCGATCCGGCGGCCGCCGAGACCACCAGCGTCTCGCCGGCGGCCGGCCGGCCGATGCGCATCAGGCCGAAATAGGCGGTCAGCCCCGTGATCCCGAGAATGCCGAGGGTTGCCGTCGGCGGCACGCCGTCCGGGATCTTGCGCAGGATTCGCGCCGGCACCACCGCCAGCGTCTGCCAGCCGATGAGGCCGACGACGAGATCGCCGGGCGCAAAACGCGGATCACCGCTCGAGACGACTTCGGCGACCGCGTTGCCCGGCATCACGCCGCCGACCTCGGTGGGCGCGACATAGTCGGCGAGATTGTCCATCCACGAGCGCTGGGCCGGATCGAAGCCGAGCCAGCGCACGCGGACCTTCACCTCGCCCGGGCCCGGCTCGCCCACCTCGCGCTCCTCGAGGCGGAAATGCTCCTCGCCCACGGGCCCGCCGCCCGGCCGCTTCGCGATCACCCAGACCTGCGCCTTCTCGGCCATCTTCCTCGCCTCTCCTTCGCCTGCTCCGTCGCCTCTACTCCATCAGATCGTCGAAGGCGGGGGTGCCGCCGGAGAGCGCCGCGGCCGCCCCCTTCATGATGTCCGCGCCGATCAGCATGCCCGCGTTCCAGGCCGCGACGAAGGCGAGCCCGTCTTCGACCGCATGGTCGCGGGCGTGGTTCAGCACCGTCTTGGTGCCGGCGACCGCAAGCGGGCTTTTGGATGCGATCTCGCGCGCCATCGCCATCGCCGCCTGGAGCGCCGCCTCCTTCGTCTCGTGCACGGCGTTGACGAAGCCCCAGCGATGCGCCTCCTCCGCCCCCATCCGCCGGCCGGTGAAGGCGAGCTCGCGCAGGATGCCGTGGGGAAGCAGATGCGGCGCCCGCTGCAGCGTGCCGACGTCGGCGACCATGCCGATGTTGATCTCCTGGATGGCGAAGAAGGCGTCGCGCGCGGCGATGCGGATGTCGCAGGCGGTCACCATGTCGACGCCGGCGCCGAGGCAGGCGCCGTGGATCGCCGCGATCACGGGCTTTCGGCAGCGCTCGAGCGCCGTGAAGGTCGCCTGCATCTCGCGGATGCGGCGATGGAGCCGCTCGCGCAGCCGCGCCGGATCGGCCGCGGGATCGGGCGCGAATTCCCGGAAGATCGCAAGGTCGATGCCGGCGGTGAAATGCCGGCCGGCGCCCGAGATCACGATCGCGCGCACGCCCGTGTCGGCATCGAGCCGCGCGACGAGCCGCGGCAGCTCGGCCCAGAAGGCGGCCGCGAGGGCATTGGCGCGGTCCGGATTGTTGATCTCCACATGGGCGACCGGCCCATCGCGGTGACAGCGCAGCATGCCGGTGCCGGCGTCCTCGCCCATCCTGCGTCTCCTTTTCGCCGGCTCCCGCCGGCCCCGCGGCCGGGCCGGGTTCAGCCGATCGGCCGCGTCATCCGCCTGAGCCAGTCGCGGGTCCGCTCATCGACCAGCGGCGCCAGATCCTCGAAGACCCGGGCGTGGTACTGGTCGAGCCAGCGCCGCTCCTCCGGCTCCAGCATCTCGACGACGATCAATCGCCGATCGATGGGGGCGCGGGTCAAGGTCCGGAAGCGGTAGAAGCGCCGGCCGTCCGGGCCTTCCTCGTCCTCCTCGACGACGACGAGGTTCTCGATCCGGATGCCGTAGGCGCCGGCGCGGTAATAGCCGGGCTCGTTGGAGAGGATCATGCCCGGCCGCAGCGCCACCATGCTCGCGGTCTTGGCGATCCGCTGCGGGCCTTCGTGGACCGACAGGAACGACCCCACGCCGTGGCCCGTGCCATGGTCATAGTCGAGCCCGGCCTCCCACAGCGGCCGGCGCGCCAGCGCATCGAGCTGCTGGCCCGCCGTGCCTTCGGGAAAGCGGGCGCGGGAGAGCGCGATGTGGCCCTTCAGCACGAGCGTGAAATGCCGGCGCGCGTCCTCGGGCGCCTCGCCCACCGGCACCGTGCGGGTGATGTCGGTCGTGCCGTCGAGATACTGGCCGCCCGAGTCGACGAGAAACAGAGTCCCCGGCTCGAGCCGCCGGTTGGTCCGCTCGCTCACCCGGTAGTGGACGATGGCGCCGTTCGGCCCCGCGCCGACGATGCTGTCGAAGGACAGGTCGATGAACCGGTCCTGCTGGCGCCGGAAGGCCTCGAGCCGGGCGGCCGCCGTGAGCTCGTCGATCTCCTCGCCGGCGGCGATCGCCGCGTCCAGCCAGGCGAGGAAGGCGCTCACCGCCGCGCCGTCTCTCAGATGCGCGGCCTGCGCGCCCGCGATCTCGACCGGATTCTTGCAGGCCTTGGGCAGCACGCAGGGGTCCTCGCCCTCGACCACCCGCACACCGGCCTTCTCCAGGGCCTCGAAGACGGCGACGCTGTGGGTCGCGGGATCGGCGAGCACCGGCCCGGCATCCGCCCGCAGCCCGGCCAGAAGCGCAAAGAAGCCGTCATAGGGGTGGATCGTCACCTCCGATCCGAGATGCCGGCGCAACTCCTCGGTCACCTTCTCCGGTGCGATGAACAGATCGGCGCGGCCGTCGGCGTGAAGCAGGGCGAAGGCCATGACGACCGGGGTGTGCAGCACGTCCTCGCCGCGGATGTTGAAGAGCCAGGCGACCGAATCGAGGGCGGTGATGACGGCGAGCCTTGCGCCCCTGTCCGCCACCGCCTCGCCGAGGCGCCGGCGCTTGTCGGCGCTCGCCTCGCCGGCGAAGGTCACGGGATGCGGGCGCGCCGGCGCGGCCGGGCGGGCGGGCTGGTCCTCCCAGAGCGCATCGACCGGATCGGCCGCAAGCGGCACCAGCGTGATCCCCCTTGCGGCGAGCCGGCGCGCGGCCTTCTCGTACCAGCTCTTCGGATGCAGCTTCGAGTCGAAGCCGATGCGCGCACCCGCCTTCGCCTTGCGCGCGATCCAGTCCAGCGGATCGTCCGCCGGCACGCCGCAATGCTCATAGAGCTCCTCCGGCACCTCCTCGGCCGCCTGGAGCGTGTAGCGGCCGTCGACGAAGAGCGCCGCCGGGCCGTCGGTCAGCACCACGGCGGTGCCGGCCGAGCCGGTGAATCCCGTCAGCCATTCCAGCCGGCGCGCATAGGCCGGCACGTATTCGCTGCCGTGCTCGTCGGTGAGCGGCAGGATGAAGCCGTCAAGCCCCCGCTGCGCGAGCAGCCTGCGCAGGGCGTCCAATCTCGTGCGCTGCTCTTCGCTCAAGGCTGTGGTCTCCCGTGATGTCCCGGCCGGTCTTCGCGCGGATGCCGATGAGCCTATCGCACCGGGCCATGCGCGAAGGCAAGGCCGATCGGGCTTGAATCGGAACGCCGCCGCCGCAATGAAGGGCGCGCGTTCAAGGAGGCATCGGCACATGCGCGACACGAACGGACGAATGGAAGCTTTCGCCTGGGCGGCGGACCTGACGCCGCCGCGGGCCGCCCGCCGGCCGCGGCGCGTCAGCCATCACGGTCTCACGCTGGAGGACCCGTATGCCTGGCTGCGCGATCCGGGCTACCCCAAGGTCGCCGATCCCGAAATCCGGGCGCATCTCGAGGCCGAGAACCGCTATTTCGCCGCGGTGATGGCGCCGCTCGCCGGCCTCCGGCGCGTCCTCGTGGACGAGATGCGCGCGCGCATCGTCGAGGAGGATGCCGGCGTGCCCTTCCGCCTCGGCGCCTTCTTGTACCAGTGGCGCTATGAGGCGGGATGCGAGCACCGGCGCTGGTACCGCGCACCCCTCGACCGGCCGCAGGACTGGCGGCTCGTGCTCGACGAGCCGGCGCTGGCCGAAGGGGCGAAGGCCTTCCGGCTGGGCGGCTTTGCGGCGAGCCCCTGCGGGCGCTTTCTCGCCTGGACCATGGACCGGGACGGGGCCGAGCGCTTCACGCTGGTCGTCCGCGATCTGGAGACCGGCGAGACGGTCGGCGAGCCGATCCCGGAGACCATCGGTGCGCCCGTCTTCCTCGAGACGGCCGAGCCCATGCTCGCCTATGTCGCGCTCAACCGCGAATGGCGGCCCTGGCGGGCGATGCTGCACCGCCTCGGCCGGCCGGCGGAAGAAGACGCCGTGCTCTACGAGGAGCCGGACCCGGGCTTCTTCGTCTCGCTCACAAAGACCGCCTCGCGGCGCTTTCTCGTGGTCTCGTCGGCCAGCCATGACACGAGCGAAGTGCGCCTCGTCGATACCGCGGATCCGGCCGCACCGGCCCGTCTCGTCGCGCCGCGGCGGGCGGGTCATGAATACGCCGTGGACCACGACGGCCGCCGGCTCGTCATCCGCTCGAACCGCCGCCAGCCGGACTTCGACCTCTACGCCGCGCGCGCGGATGCGGGCGAGGACGCCTGGGAGCCGCTCATCACCGGCGACGAGGACCGCTACATCCTCGATTTTGCGGTTCTGCGCCGGCATGTCGCCGTGGTCTCGCGCATCGCCGGCGAAGAATGCCTCGAGATCCTGGACGGCGACGGGCGATGCCGGCCGGTGCGCCTCGATGCGGTGGGAGCCAGCATCGATCTCGCGGAAAATTTCGAGCTCGATGCCCCGGCGGTGCGCATCGGCGTCGATTCGCTGGCGCGCCCGGCGCGGGTGTACGACGTGGATCCGGAGACGCGCGAGCCCCGGCTCCTGAAGGAGGCGCCCATCGCCGGGCCCTTCGATCCCGACGCTTATGTGGAGGAGCGGATGCACGCCCGCGGCCACGACGGCGCGCGCATCCCGGTGACCCTCGTGCGGCGGCGGGATGGGCCGCGGCCGGGGCCGCTGCATCTTTACGGCTACGGCGCCTACGGCATCGCCATGCGGCCGCGGTTCTCGAGCCACCGTCTGTCGCTGCTCGAGCGCGGCGTGACCTTCGCCATCGCCCATGTCCGCGGCGGCGACGAATGCGGGCGCGAATGGTACGAACAGGCCCGCCGCTTCCTGCGCCAGAACAGCTTCCACGACTTCATCGCCGCGGCGCGCCACCTGGTCGCCGCGGGGTTTGCGCGCACGGGCGCCATCACGATCTCGGGCGGTTCCGCGGGCGGCACGCTGATGGGGGTCGCCGCCAACTGGACGCCGGAGCTGTGGGCAGGGATCGTCGCCCATGTGCCCTTCGTCGACGTGCTCAACACGATGCTGGACGAGACGCTGCCGCTCACCCCCATCGAATGGCCGGAATGGGGCGACCCGCTGCGCTCGGCGGACGCCTTCCGCTACATCCGCTCCTACAGCCCCTACGAGAACGTGTTGGAGCAGGCCTATCCGCCGATCATGGTCACCGCCGGGATCAACGATCCCCGCGTCACCTACTGGGAGCCCGCCAAATGGGTGGCGCGGCTGCGCGAGCGGCGCAGCGACGATCGTCCCGTGATCCTCAAGACCGAGATGGAGGCCGGGCACGCGGGCAGGTCCGGCCGCTATGCGAAGCTCGACGAGCTCGCCGAGGAATACGCCTTCATCCTCGCCTGCCACGGCCTTGCCGGCGGCCCCGGCTGAAGACGGCGGCGGCCGTCAGGCCGGTTCGTTGTGGAGCACGTGCCAGGCCAGCAGCGCGAGCGCGCTGCGCAGCGGCCGGAAGGGCCCGGCCAATGCGTCGGCTTCATGGAGCTGCGGCCGCGCCGCGAGCCCGAGGATCAGCTGCAACCCGCTGCGCACCCCGAGATCGGCGGCCGGCCAGACGTCGGGCCGCGCCAGCGCGAAGATGAGATACATCTGCGCCGACCAGACGCCGAAGCCGGGCAGCGCCGTCAGCGCCGCGATCACCTCCTCATCGGGCAGGTCGCCGAGTGCGCCGGGATCGAGCCGGCCCGCCGCCACCGCCTCGGCGAGCGCGCGCAGATAGCGCCGCTTCTGGCGCGACAGGCCCGCACGCCGCATCGCCTCGTCACCGAGGCCGAGGATCGTCTGCGCCGTCACGGCGCCGCCGGCCGCCGCCTCGAGCCGCCCCCAGATGGTGGCCGCCGCCCGCGCCGAGACCTGCTGGCCGACGATGATGCGCGCCAGCGTGCGCAGATCCGCGGGCCGGCGGCGGGGTGCCGGCACGCCGTGGCGGGCGAGCGCCGCCGCCACGCGGGGATCGCGCCGCGCCAGTTCCGCGAAGGCCGCGGGATCATGCGGATCGATTTCGGCCACCGTCATCCGCCGCTTCCGTGCGATCGGGCGCTCGCCGGGCTTGCCCGGCGGGCACGCCGCCGTCTAGGGAGGACCTCGCTAGCCCGGCCGCGGGGCCGTCCGCAAGGCCGCCGCGGGCGGGGGCGGGGCATTCGGCAGGGTTGCAGAGGAGCAGGGAGTGCGCGTTTCATGCCGCGGGTGATCGTGACCGATCTGTCCGGACGCACGAAGGAGATCACGCCGGAGGTGGGCGAGACGCTGATGGAGGCGATCCGGGATGCCGGCTTCGACGATCTGCAGGCGATCTGCGGGGGCTGCTGCTCCTGCGCGACCTGCCATGTCTATGTCGACGAGGCCTGGCTCGAGCGCCTGCCGCCGCAGAGCGAGGAGGAATACGAGCTCGTGAGCGAGACGGAGAGCTACCGGCCGAATTCGCGCCTGTCCTGCCAGATCGAGCTCACCGACGAACTCGACGGGCTCAAGGTCACCATCGCGCCGAGCCTCTAGGCGGGGCCGCGGCGCCTGGCGGGAGGAGGGGCGCCATGGCGGAGGAACGACCCGGATACCGGCCGGTGCCGCTGGCCGATTTTCCGCGCTTTCCGGACGCGGAGATGATCGCGCGGGCGCGCCGGTTCCGGACGCCGTCGCCCATGGGTTTCCTGCGCGGAATCCTGGGGCGGCCGGACCACGAGCGACCGGTGATGATCGTGGTGACGGGCCGGCCCGCGGAGGACGCCGTCGTCCCCGATCTTGCGCGCAAGCCGCTCGCGGCGATCACCAGCTGGCTTTAGCGCGCCGCCGCGCGCAGGAAGCGGAGCGTCTGCAGCAGCACCGAGACGACGCTCGCGGCCAGCACCGCCTCCATCAGGCCGACGAGGCCGCGGCCGGCGTCCAACGCCAGCAGGATCGCGAGCGGCAGCATGACCCCGAGATAGGAGAACATCTGGATCGCCGTCGGCCACCAGGTCTCGCCGAGACCTCTCAGCGCCATCGAGATGGTGGCCTGGCCGCCGTCGAAGGGCGCGATCGCGGCGATCAGCAGCAGCGCCGGAATGGTGATGGCGGCCAGCGCGGCGTCACGCGAATGCAGAAAGAACAGGGGCTCGGCGAGGGCGGCGATGACGAGCCCGGCCGCGCCCGCCGCCGCCATGCTGCTGAACAGCCCCAGCAGCCCGAAGCGGCGTGCGGCCGCCTGGTCGCCGCGCCCGCGCGCCGCACCCACGGTCACCGCGCTCGCAGAACCCAGCCCCACCGCCAGCATGAAGGGCAGGGTGAGCAGGTTGATCGCGATCTCCTGGCCGGCGAGCACCGCCGCGCCCAGCCGCTCGGCGATCAGCGCGAGCCCGGCGAATGCGCCGACCTCGGCGGCGATCGAGACCGCCGAGGCGTAGCCCAGCGCGCGCTGGTGCGCCCAGGCGCGCCAGGGCTCGCGGCCGGCCTGCCGCACCGCAAACGGGCGCATGGAGGGTGCGAGCAGGATGTAGCCGGCCGCGGCCGCCGCCATCGTCCAGCGCAGGATCGTCGACGCCCAGGCCGCGCCCTCGGCCCCCAGCGCCGGCAGCCCGGCGAGGCCGTAGATGAGCACCCAGTCGAGCAGAAGATTGAGCAGATTGGCGAGCGCCAGGATCGTCATCGGCACGACGGGGCGCTTGATGCCCTCCAGAAACGCGCCACAGGTGAAGAACAGCAGGTGGCCCGGAATGCCGATCGCCAGGATCTGGGCGAGTCGCGCGGCGCGCGCAACGAGCGCCTCGTCGCCCGCCAGCGCCGGCATCCACAGCGGCGAGGCCGCGGCCACCGCCGCCATCAGGAGCCCGAGGGCGAAGGCGTAGGGCATGCTGCGCCGCCATACGCGCCCCGTCGCCGCCGGATCGCCGCGGCCGTGGCTCTGGGCGGTGGCGACGATCACCCCCATCAGCAGTCCGATCGAGACGACGATGAGCACGAGCACCGCCGCGCGATTGGCGAGCGAGAGCGCGGCCAGCTCGCGGGTGGCGAAGCGGCCGACGAGCACGGTGTCGACGAAGCCGAGACCGATGAGCCCGAGCCGCGAGCCGATCGCGGGCAGCGCCAGCCGCCACAGTTCCCTGAGCTCCGCACGCCACATGCCGCCGGTCCCGGATTTCCGCGCCCTCCCCGAAGCCGGGTCTGGCGCCCGCCGCCGGCCGGCCTTAAGGTCGCGGCGGAAGGCGGTCAAGCGCCGCGGACGCGGACCGCGCCGCGGCGGCGGCAGGAGAAGGCAGGCATGGCGATCCGAACCCCGATCTGCGATCTGCTCGGCATCGCGCATCCGGTGCTGCTCGCCGGCATGGGCGGCGTCTCCTATGCGGAGGTGGTCGCCGCGGTATCGGCGGCCGGCGGCTTCGGGACGCTGGGCATGGCGGGACGCACGCCGGAGGAGATCCGCGCCGAGATGCGCCGCGTCAAGGAGCTGACCGACCGGCCCTTCGGCGTCGATCTGCTCGCCGCGCTGCCCGAGCAGATGGAGGCGGCGGCCGACGTGATCATCGAGGAGGGCGCGAAGGCCTTCGTCTCGGGTCTCGGGGTTCCCGCCGGCCTCGTCCGGCGCTTCCACGACGCCGGCATCATCGTCATGAGCATGTGCGGCAAGGTCGCCCATGCCGTGAAGGCGGCCGAGGCCGGCGTCGACGTCGTCATCGCCCAGGGCACCGAAGGCGGCGGCCACACCGGCCGGGTCGCGACCATGGCGCTGGTGCCGCAGGTGGTGGACGCGGTGGACATTCCGGTGCTCGCGGCCGGCGGCATCTTCGACGGCCGCGGGCTTGCCGCAGCCCTCGCCCTCGGCGCCCAGGGCGTGTGGATGGGCACGCGCTTCATCGCAAGCGAGGAGGCCCATGCCGCGGCCGCCTACAAGCAGCGGCTGCTCACCGCCCGCGAGGATGAGACGGTCATCACCCGCTGCTATTCCGGCAAGCCGATGCGGGTGATCCGCAATCCTTACGTCGAGAAATGGGAGAAGACGCCGGAGCGCATCCAGCCCTTCCCGATGCAGGTGATGGTCTCGGCCCGGGAGGGCGTGATCAACGCGATCACGGGCGTGCGCGAGCCCGTCGATCCCGCGCGCGACTGCCTGCCCGCCGGCCAGGGGGTCGGCGCGCTGCACGAGATCCTGCCCGCCGGCGAGATCGTCCGGCGCACGGTGGCCGAGGCCGAAGAGGTGATCCGGCGCATGGCGGCGCTGGTGGCCTGAAGCGCCGCGCGTCTCATCCTCCGGCGCCGCCGGTGAGCGCGGCGAGCGGGCGCGGCGCGCAGGCCGCACGGCGCTTCAGCTCGTCGGGCGGCACCGACAGGAAGGCGCCCGGCTCCACATCGGGATAGAGCTCGTCGAGGCCGATGGTGCGGGTGTCGGGGCAGACGATGCGCACATGCCGGCGCGTCAGCTCCCGCGGCTCCTTCACCCCGCAGGAATGGGCGATGACGCCGACCTCGTGCTCGAGGTGGCGGATGTAGTTGGCGACCCGCTCGGCCTTGTCGGCCACCACGAGGCCGCGCTGGAGCCGCGGGTCGTGGGTCGTCACCCCGGTGGGGCAGCGGTTGGTGTGGCATTTCATCGCCTGGATGCAGCCCAGCGCGAACATGAGGCCGCGGGCGATGTTGACGCTGTCGGCCCCCGCGCACAGCGCCCAGGCGACGTCGGCCGGCGTGATCATCTTGCCGGAGGCGAGGATGCGGATGCGGCTCTTCAGACCATGGCCGGCGACGAGATCGACGACCCGCGGCAGCGTCTCCTGGATCGGCAGGCCGACGTAGTCGAGCAGGCTCGCCGGCGCGGCACCGGTGCCGCCGTCGCAGGAATCGATGGTGATGAAATCGGGCGCGAGCTCGGGCCCGCGCTTCGTGATCCGTTCGAGCACCTCGATGAGCCAGGCGTAGTCGCCGATCACGCATTTGAAGCCCGTCGGCAGCCCCGAGATGTCGCGGATGCGGTTGATCATGTCGATGAGGTCGTCGGCGTTTTCGATCTCCGGATGGCGGTTGGGACTGATGGAGTCGCTGTGCGGCTCGATGCCGCGGATGCGCGCGATCTCCTCGGTCACCTTGGCGGCGGGCAGGATGCCGCCCTTGCCGGGCTTGGCGCCCTGGCTGAGCTTGAGCTCGATCATCCGCACCTGCTCGTGCGCGGCGACCTTCTTCAGCAGCTCGGGATCGAGCCGGCCGTCCCTGGTGCGCACGCCGTATTTGGCGGTGCCGATCTGGAAGACGACCGGGCCGCCGCCTTCGAGATGATAGGGCGCAAGCCCCCCCTCCCCGGTGTTGATCCACACCCCGGCCTTCGCGCAGCCGCGTGCGAGCGCCTGCACCGCCGGGCGCGAGAGCGCGCCGTAGCTCATGGCCGAGGCGTTGACCAGCGCCCGGGTCTCGTAGGGCCGGCGGGCGCTGTCCGCGCCGAAGGTGATCGCGCTCGGCTCCACCGCATCCCGGTCCAGCGTCGGATAGGCGCCGTTGACGAAGAGCACGCTGCCGGCCACGCGGATGTTGCGGGTGGAGCCGAAGGGTCGCGTGGTGGGCAGCTTCTTGGCCGCCTGGTAGACGTAGGAGCGCTGGGCGCGGTTGAAGGGCTGCTCCTCCCAGTCCATGGCGAACATGTACTGGCGCAGGAAGGTGCCGAGATGCTCGAGCAGATAGCGCATCCGGCCGATGACGGGGTAGTTGCGCCGGATCGCGTGCTTCGTCTGCGTGATGTCGATGACGAAGAGGACGACGAGGGCGAGCGCCCCGAGCCCCACGATGAAGATGAAGAGCGCCGCCAGAAACAGCAGGCTGTCGAGCAGCCACTGCGGCGCCATCGCCATGCCGGCCATGATCCGCCTCCGCCGAAGAACCGCCTGTGCAAGCCGATCCGATAGCACGACCGCAGGCGGATGTGCCAATCGCCGGCGTTCACGATGTCGTGATCACGATGACGCCGGACGCTCAGCGCCGCACCCAGATGATCCAGAGATAGCGCAGGAAATAGACGGTTCCGGCGGCATTGGCGAGGATCGCGCCGAGCAGCGCGGCATTGGCCAGCGGATGCTCGCCCGGAATCCAGCCGAGTCCCACCGCCTGCAGCAGCACCAGCCCGAGCGCGAGACAGACCGCGCCCTTGAGCAGCAGCAGGGTGTTGCGGGGATCGAGCCGCCGGCCGAGTCGCGGCCGCCGCCTGTGCGCATCCCGCCCGGGTGAATCTCTTCCGCTCACGGACTGTCCCGATCCGGCCCCGCGTTCAGCGCACCGCGGCGGGCACGGCCTCGCCGATCATCGACACGTCGCCGGCGCCCACCGTCTGCGGGCTCATCTCGAGCATGCGCTGCAGCGGCACGAGCGCACGCCGGCGGATCTCCTCGTCCACCTCGATGCGCGGCGCAAGATCCCGGAGCGCGACGTAGAGCTTTTCCAGCGAATTCATGGCCATGAAGGGGCACATGTTGCAGTTGCAGTTGCCATCCGCCCCGGGTGCGCCGATGAAGGTCTTGTCCGGACAGCGCTTCTGCATCTGGTGGATGATGTGCGGCTCGGTCGCGACGATGATGGTGCGCGAGGGATGCGTCGTCGCGAATTTCAGGATCGAACTCGTCGAGCCCACGTGATCCGCGAGCGCCAGCACGGCGTCCGGACATTCGGGATGCGCGGCGACCGGCGCGTCCGGGTGGCGCGCCTTGAGCTTCGCGATCTCGCGCGCGGAAAACCGCTCGTGGACGATGCACACGCCCGGCCACAGCAGCATCTTGCGCCCCGTGCGGCGGGCGAGAAAGGCGCCGAGATGCCGGTCCGGCGCGAACAGGATCGGCCGGTCGGCCGGGATCTGGCGGATGATGTGCTCGGCGTTGGACGAGGTGACGATGATGTCGCTCTCCGCCTTCACGGCCGCCGAGCAGTTGATGTAGGTGATCGCCACATGGTCGGGATGCGCCCGCCGGAAGGCCGCGAATTCCTCGGGCGGGCAGCTGATCTCGAGCGAGCAGCCGGCGCGCTCGTCCGGCAGCACCACGGTCTTGTCGGGCGAGAGGATCTTCGCCACCTCCGCCATGAAGCGCACGCCGCAGAAGGCGATGACGTCGGCATCGGTCGCGGCCGCCTTGCGCGAGAGATCCAGGCTGTCGCCGACGAAATCCGCCATGTCCTGGATCTCGGGCGCCTGATAGTAGTGGGCGAGAATCACGGCGTTGCGCGCGCGCTTCAGGCGCCGGATCTCGGCCTCCAGGTCGATGCCGGGCGGCAGCTCCGGCTCGGGCGAGGGCTCGAACAGCCGGGGATCGATCTCGAGAGGCATCGTTCGTCTCACTCCGTCCCTCCCGCCGGACGCCGCCGCGCCCCGCGGGAACATGCCTGTGTCCTTGCGTCATATATGGTTCGTCAAGGGCGAAATGCGAATCCGCCCGCCCCCGCCCGCCGCAAGCTCGAGACGCCCGTCGGCCGCCAGCGCCAGAAGATGGGCCAGCGCGGAGGCCGCGGCCGCGGTCTTCAGCCGCGGATCGAGCCCCGGATAGGCGCGCACCACCACCGAATCGAGATCGCGCGCGCCCGCTGCGAGCGCACCGAGTATGAGCTCCTCGCGCATGCGCCGATGGGCGATGAGCTGGGCGACGTGCCGGCGCGGGTGGCGGACGGCGGGGCCGTGGGTCGGCAGCAGAAGCCGCGGGCGCGGGTCGGTCATCAGCCGCGCGAGACTCGCCAGATAGGCGCGCATGTCGCCGTCGGGCGGGGCGATCACGGTCGTCGACCAGCCCATCACGTGGTCGCCCGTGAACAGGATCCGCTCCTCTTCGAGAAGGAAGCACAGGTGATTGGCGGCATGGCCCGGCGTGTGCCGGGCCTCGAGCGTGACGCCCTCGCCCGCGATCACCGCGCCGTCGCCGAGCGTCCGGTCGGGCCGGAAGCCCGTGTCCGCCCCCGCCTCGAGCCCCGCAAAGGCTTCGAGCACGGGTGCCAAGGCGGGATCCGGCGCCCTGCGGCCCGCGCCGTGGGGTCCGAAGGCGAGCACGGGTGCGCCCGTGCGCGCCGCAAGCGCGGACGCGAGCGGGGAGTGGTCGCGGTGGGTGTGGGTGACGAGGATGTGCGAGACGGGCCGGCCGCCGAGGGCGGCGAGGAGGGCGTCGAGATGGCGCGGATCGTCCGGGCCCGGATCGATCACCACCGCCGCGCCGCCGGCCGAGACGATGAAGGTCTGCGTGCCGGTGAATGTGAAGGGCCCGGGATTGGGGGCGAGCACCGCCTCGACCAGCGCGCTCACCCGCGTGGGCACGCCCGGCCGCACCGACGCGGTGAACACCGCCTCAGGCCCCGCTGCCGCCATGCCGTCCTCCATCCTGCCGAACGGGCTCCGCGATCAGCCTGCCCGCATCGTCAACAAAAGTCCAACTGGCGAAGGCGCGGTGTCATGCCCATAATCGGCGGGGCTTGCGGCGCAGGTCGGATGCGGGAGAGACGGCCATGATGACGGTCCTTCGGATCGGCGCGGCGGCGCTGGCCGCCGCCCTGTTCGCCGCCACGGGCGGCGCGGCGCGCGCACACGACGCTCCGCGCATCGAGGAGTGGACGGTGCCCTGGGAAGGCACGCGCCCGCGCGATCCCGCGGTCGCCCCCGACGGCCGGATCTGGTTCGTGGGCCAGCGCGGCCATTATCTGGCGACGCTCGATCCGGCGACCGGCCGCTTCTGGAAGCGCGATCTTTCTGATTCGCCGGGGCCGCACAATGTCGTCGTCGGCTCCGACGGGATCGTCTGGTACACCGGCAACCTGAAGGGCTACATCGGCCGCTACGACCCGGCGGCCGATACGATCGAGCGGATCGCGATGCCGGACCCGCAAGCCCGCGACCCGCACACCCTGATCTTCGCGCCGGGCGGGCGGGTGCTGTGGTTCACGGTCCAGGGCGGCAACCGCATCGGGCGCCTCGAGATCGCAAGCCGCAGGGTGGAGCTCGTCACCGTACCGAGCCCGCGCGCGCGGCCCTACGGAATCGCGATCGCCGGCGACGGGCATGTGTGGGTCGCGCTCTTCGGCACGAACAGGCTCGCCGAGATCGACCCCGCATCGAAGACGCTCACCGAGCATCCGCTTCCCAATGCGACGACGCGCCCGCGCCGGATCGCGGCGGTGCGCGAGAACGGCGAGGTGGCGATCTATTACGGGGATTACGCGAACGGCCGGCTCGGCCGCTATCTGCCGGGGCGCGGCCGGATCAGCGAATGGGAGCTGCCGGGCGGCCCCGGCAGCCGGCCCTACGCGCTGGCCGCCGACGGCCGGGGCCGGATCTGGGTCGCCGAGACGGGGCTGCGACCCAACCGCCTCGTCGCCTTCGACCCGGCGGGCGGGTCCTTCGTCCATGACCTTCCGGTCCCGAGCGGCGGCGGCACGATCCGCCACATGGTCTACGACCCGAAAGCCGATGCGATCTGGTTCGGCACCGATGCGAACACCATCGGCCGGCTCCTGCTCGGCCCCTGAACGCGGCGCCGCCGGCCGGCCGCCGCCTGACCCCCCATCCCGTGCAGGCCCGCGGGCGCGCATCGCGGCCGGGGCCGTCCTTGCGCTCCTTGCGGGCGCGGCCGGAGGCGCCGCCCGCGCCTGGCCGGACGGGCCGCCGCTTTCCGCCCTCGCGCCGCCCCACTGCCTTGCCTGCCACATGGACGCCGCCGAGACCGGCGTGCCGCCCGCGCTCGCGGTCTCCGTGACGGCCGCCGATACGGGGCGCGTGCGGATCGAACTCAGGCTCGAGCCCGCGGGCGCACGGGCGGGCGCGCTCGTTTCCCTTGCCGCGCGCGACGGCGGGCCGGATCCGGCGATCGCGGCGGATCCCGAGGGCGGCGTCATCTCCCATGGCGCGATCGCCCAGCTCGTCGAGACCGCGCAAGCCCCTGCGGGGGAGGCTGCGCGCAGCCGGGTCTGGACGCTGACCGTCACCCTCTCCTGCCCGTCGCGCGGCGTGCGCCGGCTCGCCCTGTCGGCCTACGCGATGGCCGCGAACGGCGACGAATCGCCCTTCTCCGACCGCTTCGCGATGCGCGAGACGGAGCTTGCGATCCCCTGCGCGCCCGCGTCCTGAGAACGGCGCGCGGCGGGCGAATCCGCTCTCCTCGACCGCGCTTCGAGTCATTTCCCAAAAAACACCGGATTACCACAGGCTGCATTGCGGCCGTGATCGCCTGTCTTTACAGCCCCCGGTTTCGTGTTTTCTTCACGATCCCGTGAGCAGCATTAACGGGATCTTCAGCATCTCGTGTCCACAACCTATTCTGTCTTCGGGGGAGGGCGTGCGCGTCGCCAGGGGAAGGGGCCGCAAGGACCCATGGACGACATCGGGGATCGCGCATCCGCTTCAGGCGGTCTCGTGCTGCCGGCGGCGACTCTCGCCGAGATGGTGGAGGCCGCCGTGCAGGCGATCGTCGTCCACCGCGGCGCCGAGCCGCTGTTCGTCAACCGCACGGCCATCCGGCTGGCCGGCGCGCGCGACGCCGCGGAGCTGCTCGCCCGGCCGGTGCCGGAATGGCTGCATCCCGAGGACCGTGCGCGGGTGATGGAATTCACGCGCCGGCGCCTCGAGGAGCCGGACGCCGCCGTGCCCCCTCACTACCAGTTCCGCATCATCCGGCTCGACGGGGCCGAGCGCTGGGTCGACTGTTATGCGACGACCATCACCTGGCCGGACGGTGATCCCGCGGTGGTGGCGAGCCTGTTCGACATCACGGCCCAGAAGCGGGCCGAAGAGGAGCGCTCGCGCTCGGAGACGCTGTTCGCGCGGGTGTTCGCGGCCAGCCCCGAGATGATGGCCCTCATCTTCGCCGACACCGGGCTGTTCCTCGACGTCAACCCCCAGTTCGCCGCCGTCTTCGGCCTGCCGCGCAAGGCGATTCTCGGCCAGAGCATCTTCGATCTCGGCTTGTGGGCGGACGGGACGATGCCGCTGAAGATCCGCGCCGCGATCCGCCGCCACGGCTCGATCCGCGACCGCGAGGCGGAAGGCCGCCGCGCCGACGGCCGCCGCTTTCCCATGCGCTTTTCCGTCGAGCGCCTCGAGGTCGACGGGCGCGAGGTGCTGCTGCTGATCGCCCGCGACATCACCGAGGAGAAGGCCCGCGAGCGGGAGCTGAAGGCCAGCCGCGACGCCGCCGAGCTCGCCAACCGCACGAAAAGCGCGTTCCTCGCCAACATCTCGCACGAGCTGCGCACGCCCTTGAACGCCATCATCGGCTTTTCCGAGATGCTCAAGGAGGCGCCCTTCGGGCCGCTGGGCGATCCGCGCTATGGCGAATACGCCGAGGACATCCGCCGCTCGGGGCTGCATCTGCTCGCGGTCATCAACGACATTCTCGACATCTCGAAGGTCGAGGCGGGCAAGCTGCACCTCAGCGAAGAGGAGGTGGATCTCGGCGAGATCACGCGCCAGGTCGCCCGGCTGAGCGGGCCCAAGGCGGCCGAGGCGGGGCTCGCGCTTGCGGTCGCCGCCCGCGAAGGGCCGGTCGTGCGCGCGGACGCGCGGCTCATCAAGCAGATCCTGTTCAACCTTCTCAGCAACGCCATCAAGTTCACGCCGGCGGGCGGGCGGGTCGTCGCCGACGCCCGCCTCGATGAGGCGGGGCGCGCGGTGCTCGAGGTCGCGGACACCGGCATCGGCATGTCGCAGGAGGAAATCGCGGTCGCGCTCAGCCCCTTCGAGCAGGTCGACAACGCCATGACGCGCCGGCGCGAGGGCACGGGGCTGGGGCTGCCGCTGGTGGAGGCCTTCACCACGGCCCACGGCGGCCGGCTCGTCATCGAAAGCGAAAAGGGGCGCGGGACCACCGTGCGCGTCCTGCTGCCGGCCGAGCGGGTGCTCGCCCCCGCCGAGCCGGCCGCCGACGGCGGGACTCAAGCGCTGGCGTCGACGGGCTCGAACACGCACAGCACCTGATCGACGACCGGCGGCCGCACGCCCAGCGGCAGCGCCAGCACCGAAAAGCGCTTGTATTCGTACGGCGACCAGGGCACGAGCACGCGCGGGGCGAGCAGCGGCTCGGCCGTCTCGACGACGCGGCTAAGCCGCTGGAGCACGCCGCGCGGACCCGATGCGCGATCGATGATCCGGCCCGTGATCTCGGCACCCGTCCATTCGACGAGCCGCGTGCCCCACAGCCGGGTGGCGAAGCCGCGCGCGCGGCCGTCGGCTTCGCGCAGCACGTCGAGGATGGCGATGGCGCCCAGCGCCGCCTTGATCGCTCTGAGATCGATGCCGGGCCGCGCCGGGAAGGCCGCCGCGCCGCGCGCCGCGAGCCAGGCGTCCAGCACGGCCTTCTGCGGCGCGGACAGATGATCGCCGCCGATCGTCCGGCCATGCCAGAGACGGATGTCCACGGCCCGCCGCTTCCCTCGCCGGGCGCCGCCGAGAGGGCGCCCCCTCCTTGCGCGCACCGAGCCTAGCGGCTCAGGTGACGGATTCACAATACTTTCTTCGGCCGGCGCCCGCGCCCGGAGCCGCCGGCGCGCTGAACCTCCCGGAGCGCTGCAGGCGGCGGCCGGCTTTGATCTGGATCAAAGCGGCCGGCGCGGCTGTGCACTACAGGCCGGCCCGAAGGGATGGAACGGCCGATGCCCCGTCTTTGCGGCCCGATGCGGGTGGTGGCCCGCCTTCTGCTCGTCCTTGCGCTGGCGCCGGCCTTGGCGCCGTGTGCGGCCGCGCATGCCGCGGCGGACCTCGCGTCCGTGCTTGCGGGGCGCGCGGCGGGCGATCTGCTCGCCGGGGCCGAACGCATCGGCCCCGTGGAGGGCGACCCCCCGGCCGCGGCCCTGCTGCGGGACGGGCGGATCGTCGGCCATGCGGTGCTCACCTCCGACTGGACCGCGAGCATCGGCTATTCCGGCAAGCCGATCACGATCCTGCTGGTGCTCGACCGCGACGGCGTCGCCCGCCATGTCGAGCTCATCGAGCATCACGAGCCGATCGTGCTGATCGGCGTGCCGGAGGCGCGCATCCGCAGGGTGCTCCAGGGCTATGTCGGGCGCAATCTCGTGCGCGAGCAGATCGAGGAGACCGGCGCCGACAGGCTCGACATCGTCGCGGGCGCAACCGTGACCATCATGGTCATCGACGATGCGCTGCACCGCACCGCCGTCAAGCTCGCGCGCGCGAAGGGTCTGGCGGGCCTGACACGGGCGGCCGCCGCCTCGTCCGGCGGGCCGCGCGTGCGGCTGAGGCAGCCGCCCTTCGCTCCCAGGAGCTGGCAGGATCTTCTGGGCGGCGGCGCCATCCGCCGCCTCCATCTCGGCGTGGCCGACGTCACGGCCGCCTTCGCCGAACGCGGCGAGAAGCCGGCCGCAGCCCGGCCCGAATCGCCGGATCCGACGGCGACCTTCATCGATCTGTATCTGGCCCCCGCCAATATCGAGCTCATCGGCCGCAACCTCCTCGGCGAGCACGAATGGCAGGCGCTGCAGCGCTGGCTGGAGCCGGGCGATGCGGCGCTGCTCGTCGCCGGGCGGGGCCTCTATTCCTTCAAGGGATCGGGTTATGTGCGCGGCGGCATCTTCGACCGCATCGCGCTGGTCCAGGGGGATCTGACGATCCGCTTCCGCGACCGCGACCAGCGGCGGGTGATCGCACTCGCCCCCGAGGACGCGCCGGAGCTGAAGGAAATCTCGCTCTTCCGCATCCGCAAGGGCAGCGGCTTCGATCCGACGCAGCCCTTCCGGCTGGAACTGCTCGTCCAGCGCGCGACGGGCCCGCGCACGAAGGCCTTCGTCACCTTCTCGCTGCCCTACCGCCTGCCGGATGATTTCCTGGAACCGGTCGCCCCGCCTGAAAATCGGCGGATCGCGGCCCCGACCGGCGCGCTCGCCTCTGCCGATCATGGCGACGAGGCCGCCGCCCGCACGCGGCTGTGGCGGAGCGTCTGGCGGGCCCAGTGGCCGGCGGTGGCGGTGACCATCGGCCTGCTCGTGGCGCTCACCGTGATCTTCTTCGTCCAGGACGGGCTGGTGCGCCGGCCGCGGCTGCTCGCCGTCGTGCGCTACTCCTATCTGTCGGTCGTGCTGATCTGGCTCGGCTTCGTGATGAACGCACAGCTGAGCGTCGTGAACGTCTTCACCTTCATCGGCAGCCTGATCACGGGCTTCGACTGGGGGTTCTTCCTGATGGCACCCCTCATCTTCGTGCTGTGGTCGGGCGTGGCCGCCGGACTGCTGCTGTGGGGCAGGGGGCCGTTCTGCGGCTGGCTGTGTCCCTTCGGCGCGCTGCAGGAGATCACGAACCGCCTGGGGCGCCTTGTCGGCATCCCCCAGATCGCGCTGCCCTTCTGGCTGAACGAGCGGCTGTGGGCGCTCAAATACCTGATCTTCCTCGCCCTGCTCGCGGTCTCGCTCCACTCGCTTTCACTCGCCGAGGTCCTGAGCGAGGTGGAGCCCTTCAAGACGGCGATCATCCTGAAATTCGACCGGCCCTGGCCCTATGTCGCCTATGCGGGGCTTCTGCTCGCCATCGGGCTCGTCATCGAGCGCTTCTTCTGCCGCTACTTGTGCCCGCTTGGGGCGGCGCTCGCGATACCCGACAAGCTGTCGCTGTTCTCCTGGCTCAAGCGCCACCGCGAATGCGGCAACCCCTGCCAGATCTGCCGCCATGCCTGCCCGACGGCGGCGATCCATCCCGACGGGCGGATCAATGTGAACGAGTGCATCTATTGCCTCGACTGCCAGAAGCTCTACTGGGACGAATGGACCTGCCCGCACATGATCGAGCTCCGGATCCGCCGCGAGCGCCGGCTGCTCAGGGCGTCCGATTCCATGCTCACCCCTGAACAGAGACGGGAGAAGGAACGGCTTCTCGCCGCACGCGCAAGGCGTGCGCGCCAGAAGGGAGGGGAGGCCGGTGCCTCTCCGACCGCATCCACCACCAGGCAAGGAGGCACGTCATGACGAAGAAGACGACCGACACACGCAAGGCTTCGCCCGCTCCTGCGGTGACCCGCCGCGGCCTGCTTTCGGGCACCGCCGGCACGGTTCTCGTCGGCGGGCTGGCGGCGCTGGGGGGTGTGGGCATGCTGTTCGAGGAGAACCGCGCGCGTCCCGCCCGTGCGGCGGTGAAGGATCATGCCGACGGCCATGTGCCCCCGGGCGATCTCGACGACTATTACGGGATCTGGTCGTCGGGCCAGACCGGCGAGGTGCGCATCCTCGGCATCCCGTCCATGCGCGAGCTCATGCGCATTCCCGTCTTCAACTTCGACGGCGCGCGCGGCTGGGGCATCACCAATGCCTCGAAGCGGATCCTGTCCGCCGGCGTGCTCGACGAGAACCGGGACTTCGTCGCCCGCTTCGGCGGGTTCTATCTGAACGGCGACCTGCACCATCCGCACATGTCCTTCACGAACGGCACCTATGACGGCCGCTACATCTTCGTGAACGACAAGGCGAACACGCGGGTGGCCCGGATCCGCTGCGACATCATGCGCTGCGACAAGATCGTCCAGATCCCGAACGCCCGCGACATCCATGGGCTCAGACCCCAGAAGTATCCGCGCACGGGTTACGTGTTCGCCAATTGCGAGCACCGGGTGCCGATCCCCAACGACGGGCGCGATCTCGACGATCCGAAGAAGTACAAATGCGTGTTCACCGCCATCGACGGCGACAAGATGGAGGTGGCCTGGCAGGTGCTGGTGGACGGCAACCTCGACAACTGCGATGCCGATTACGAGGGCAAATACGCCTTCTCCACCTGCTACAACGCCGAGGAGGCCGTCGATCTGGCCGGCATGACGGCGGCCGAACAGGACTGGGTGGTCGTCTTCAACATCAAGCGGATCGAGGAGGCGATCAGGAAGGGCGACTACAAGATGATGGGCGGGGTGCCCGTCGTCGACGGCCGCCACGGTTCGCCTTACACCCGCTACATCCCGGTGCCGCAGAGCCCGCATGGCTGCAACATGGCGCCCGACGGGATCCATCTGGTGGCCAACGGCAAGCTCTCGCCCACCGTGACCGTGATCGACGTGCGCAAGCTCGACGACCTGTTCGCCGACCGGATCAAGCCGCGCGATGTCGTGGTCGCCGAGCCGGAGCTGGGGCTGGGGCCGCTTCATACCGCCTTCGACGGGCGCGGCAACGCCTATACGACGCTGTTCATCGACAGCCAGGTGGCCAAATGGAACATCGAGCTGGCCAAGCGGGCCTTCCGCGGCGAGAAGGTGGATCCGATCCTCGACAAGATCGACGTCCAGTACCAGCCGGGCCACAACCACACCTCCATGGGCGAGACGAAGGAGGCAGACGGCAAGTGGCTCGTCTCGCTCAACAAGTTCTCGAAGGACCGGTATCTCAACGTCGGCCCGCTCAAGCCCGAGAACGAGCAGCTCATCTACATCGGCGACGACAAGATGACGCTGGTCCACGACGGCCCGACCTACTGCGAGCCGCATGACTGCATCATCGTCCGCCGCGACATCATCAACCCGGTGTCGATCTTCCGGCGGGATGATCCCTTCTTCGCGGTCGAGCGCGAATGGGCCAAGGAGGACGGCATCGAGCTCGAGACCGCGGCCGATGTCGTGCGCAAGGGGCCGAACAAGGTGCGCGTCTACATGCACTCCATGGCGCCGACCTTCTCGCTCAACGAGTTCCGGGTGAAAGAGGGCGACGAGGTCACGATCATCATCACCAACATGGACGAGGTGGAGGATCTGACCCACGGCTTCACCCTCTCCAACCACGGCATCGCGTTCGAGATCGCGCCGCAGGAGACGGCCTCGGTGACCTTCGTCGCCGACAAGCCGGGCGTGCACTGGTACTACTGCCAGTTCTTCTGCCACGCGCTGCACATGGAGATGCGCGGGCGGATGCTGGTCGAACCGCGCAAGGGCTGAAGCGATGGGCGGGCGGCTCGCCATGGCGACGGCGGGAATGGCGGCGGCCGTCGTGGTCGCCGCAGCCGCCGCCGTGCCGGCGCCGGCCCGCGACATTCCGGTGTCCCCGGCCGCGCTGGGCGAGGTTCTCGCCGGGGCGCGGCCGGGTGACCGGCTGCTGCTTGCGCCCGGCCGCTACCGGGGGCCGCTCGTGATCGCCACCGCCGGGCTCGTGCTCGACGGGAACGGGCGGGCGGTGATCGACGGCGGCGGCCGCGGCCGGGTGATCACGGTGGACGCGCCGGAGGTGACGCTCACCGGCCTCGTCGTCACCGGCTCCGGCGCCTCGCTGCCCGACGAGGACTCCGGCATCTTTCTGACCGACCGCGCCACGGGCGCGCAAATCGTCGCCAACCGCCTCGTCGACAATCTCATCGGCATCAATGTGAAGGGCGCGGCCGATGCGGTGGTGTCCGACAACACGGTCGTCGGCCGCCCGCTGCCGCGGCTCAATGAGCGCGGCAACGGCATCCAGCTGTGGAACGCGCCGGGCACCCGCGTCGAGCACAATGCGGTCGAGCAGGTGCGCGACGGCATCTTCGTCACCACCAGCCGCCACAACCTTTTCGCCTACAACAGCTTCCGCCGCCTGCGCTTTGCCGTGCACTACATGTACACGCAGGACAGTGCGGTCATCGGCAATCTCTCGCGCGGCAACCATGTCGGCTACGCGCTGATGTATTCCTACCGCATCCGGGCGATCGCGAACCGCTCCTTCGGCGACCGCGACCACGGCCTGATGCTGAACTACGTGAGCTACTCCGAGATCCGCGACAACTGGGTGCGCGACGTGCCGGGCAAATGCCTGTTCTTCTACAACGCCAACATCAACCGGCTCGTCGGCAACCGCTTCGAACATTGCGGCATCGGCATCCACTTCACCGCCGGATCCGAGCGCAACGTGATCGCCGGCAACGCCTTCATCGCCAACCGCCGGCAGGTCAAATATGTCGGCACGCGTCATCTCGACTGGTCGGACCACGGCCGCGGCAACTACTGGTCGGATCATCCGGCCTTCGACATCGACCGCGACGGCATCGCCGATGCCCCCTACCGGCCGAACGACGTCGTCGACCGGATCCTGTGGTCGACGCCCGAGGCGAAGCTCTTCCTGATGAGCCCCGCCTTCGACGCGCTGCGGCTGGTCGCCGCCCGGCTGCCGCCGCGGCTTGTCGGCGGCGTGATCGACACGGCCCCGTTGATGCGCCCGCCGCCGCTGCCGGAATTCGCGCCGGTCGGCCCGCGCGGGTCGGCCGCGGCCCCTTCGGAAGGGATCGGCTCATGACGACGACGCAGGCGCCGGAGCGGGGGATCGTCGCAAGACTGGAGGGCGTGAGCCGCTCCTTCGGGCCGCTCAAGGCGCTCGATCGGGTCGATCTCGAGATCCGCGCCGGCGAGCGGCTGGCGCTCGTCGGCCACAACGGCTCGGGCAAGTCGACGCTCATCAAGCTGCTGCTCGGATTCCTGCGCGCGGATGCGGGCGCCGTCACCGTCCTCGGGCGGCCGCCGGACGCACGCGACGGGGCGCGCATGCGCGGGCGGATCGCCTATCTGCCCGAACGCGTCGCCTTCGACCCGCAGATGACCGGGCGCGAGGTCCTGCGATTCTACGCGCGGCTGAAGCGCGCGGACGCACGCGACCCCGCGATCGAGGCGCTGCTCGAAGAGGTGGGGCTCGCCGCCGCCGCCGACCGCCGGATCGCCGGCTGGTCCAAGGGCATGCAGCAGCGCCTGGGTCTTGCCGTCGCGCTCCTCGGCGAGGCGGATCTGTATCTCTTCGACGAGCCGACCACCGGGCTCGACCCGCTTGCGCGCCGCTGGTTCTTCGATCTCGCCTTGCGGCTCGCCGCGCGCGGGCGCGCGGTGGTGATCGCCTCCCATGTCCTCGCCGAGCTCGAGCGCATCGCCGACCGCGCGGCGATGATCAGCAGCGGCCGGCTGTTCGCCGTCGGGACGCTGGAGGAGCTGAGAGCCCGGGCCGGCCTGCCGCAGGAGCTGCATCTCAGGCTGCCGCCGGAGCGCCTGCTCCACGCCGAGCGCGCCTTCGCCGGCACGGGCGCGAGCCTTTCCGCGCCGGGGCCCGGGCGGCTGGTCGTCTCCTTTGCGGATGCGGCGCGGGCCCGCGTGCTCGCCCGGCTCGCCGAGCTTGCCGCGCGCGAGGAGCTGGATTTCAGCTTCTCCGCCCCGGGGCTCGATGCGCTCTATGCGGCGCTGCTGGAGCGCGCGGGGCCGGCCCGCGACGGCGACGGCGGCGGCGGCTTCGCGGCGCGCCCGCGGGCCGCGCACACGGGCGGGGAGCAGAGCGCATGAACGCGGCGATGGCCATCGCGGCGCAGGAATGGCGCGGGAGCGTGCGCAACCGCTGGCTTGTCGGCAGCGTGGTCCTGATGCTGGCGAGCGCGGTGGCGCTGGCGCTGGTCGGCGAGGCGCCCGGCGGGCGCACGGGGGTCGGCGGCGGCGGCATGCTGATCGTCTCGCTCGCCACGCTCGGGATCTATTTCGTGCCGCTGATCGGCCTGCTTCTCGGCCATGACGCGGTGATCGCCGAGGCCGAACGCGGCACGCTCGCGCTCACGCTTTCCTGCCCCTTGAGCCGCGACGCCTTCCTCATCGGCAAGGCGGCGAGCCACGCCGGCGTGCTGCTTCTGGCGACGGTTTCGGGAGTCGGGGCGGCGGCGGGCGTCGTCGCGCTCACCGGCGGCTTCGGCAGCGGGCCGGGGCCGGGGGCGCTGATCGGGCTTGCGGCATCCACCTTCGTGCTCGGCCTCGTCTTCCTGCTCATCGGCTACGCCATCAGCGCGCGCGTGCGCGAGCGGGCGACGGCGGTCGGGCTTGCGGTCGCGGTCTGGCTCGGCTTCGTGATCCTCTACGACCTTGCGGTCATCGGCGTGCTGGTCGCGACCGAAGGGGCCCTGCCCGGATTTGTCGTCCGTCTTCTGCTGCTCGCCAATCCGGCGGACGTCTACCGCCTCTTCAACCTCGCGGCCGTGGGCGGCATGGAGCTTGCCGAAGCCGTCGCCGGCGCCGGCATGCACGCGGGCCTCGGCCGCGCGGACCTCGTCGCCGCGGGCATCGTCTGGCTCGGCGTCGCGGCGCTGCTGGCCCGCGCAAGCTTCGCGCGCCGCGAGCTCTAGGGGAGAGCGGCCATGGGCCTCAGGATCCCGCGCCTCGTCCGCCCCGCCCTTCTCCTGTGCGGCCTGCTTCTTGCCGCCTGCGGCACGCGCGAGGCGCCGGCGCCGGTGCCCATCGATGACGAGGCGGTCGGACATTTCTGCGGCATGCTGCTCGTCAACCACCCGGGGCCGAAGGCGCAGATCTGGATCGCGGGGCGCAACAGGCCCCTGTGGTTCGCCTCGGTCGCAGACGGCTTCGCCTATCTTGCGGCCGGCGAGCGCGAGGGGCGGGTTCTCGCCGTCTACGTCCAGGACATGGGCCGGGCTGCGAGCTGGGAGGATCCGGGGCGCGATGCCTGGATCCGGGCCGAGGACGCCTTCTATGTCGAGGGCAGCGACAGGCGGGGCGGCATGGGCGCGCCCGAGCTCGTGCCGTTCGCGGACAGGGCCGCCGCCGAGGCCTTCCGCGCCCGGCACGGCGGCCGGATCATCCGCTTCGCCGACGCCCGCGCCCTGCCGCTGCTCGGCACCGTGCCCGTCCCGCATGACCAACGACCGGGAGCCGGATCATGATCGAGACCGCAACGGGGCCTGACCCCGCCCGCCGCCGGTTTCTCAAAGAAATGCTGCGGGTGGCCGCCGCCGGAGCGCTCGCGGGCATCGTCGGCATCCCGCCGCTGCTGCGGGAGCTTGCGGCCGCCGGACGCCTCTACCATTGGCGCGGGCTTGCCCTGGGCGGCGAGGCGCATCTGTGGGTCGAGGCGGCGGATGCGGAGCAGGCGGCGCATCTGGTCGCGATCGCGCTCGCCGAAAAGGACCGGCTCGAGCGCATCTTCAGCCTCTACCGGCCGGACTCCGTCCTCTGCCGCCTCAACCGCGCCGGCGATCTCGCGCATCCGCCGCCCGAGCTGGTGGAGGTGCTGAGCCTCGCGCGCCGGGTGTGGGAGGCGAGCGGCGGCGCCTTCGACGTCACGATCCAGCCGCTCTATGCGGCGCTTGCCTCCGGATCGGCGGACGACGGGTCGCTGCGCCGCGCCCGCGATCGCATCGGCATGCACCGGGTCGTCTTCGACGCCGGCCGCGTCGGCTTCACCCGCCCCGGCATGGCGCTCAGCTTCAACGGCATCGCCCAGGGCTACATCACCGACCGGGTGGCGGCGGAGCTTGCGGCCGCGGGCTGCCGCAACGCCCTCGTGCAGTTCGGGGAGGTCCGGGCGCTCGGGCACGCGCCCGGCCGCGCCCCCTGGCCGGTGCGGGTGGCCGGGCTTGCGGACGACGCCCTCGCCGGCGCCCCGGCCATCGCCGTCACCGACACCGCCGGCACGCGCATCGCCGGCCGCTATCAGCACGTCCTCGATCCGCGCACGGGCGCGCCCGTGGCGGCGCGCCGCGCGCTCGCCGTGGCGGCCCCCTCGGCGGCGCTGGCCGATGCGCTGTCCACCGCGCTCGCGGTCCTCGACCCGCAGGCCGCTTCCCGCCTGCTCGCGGCCTTTCCCGGCAGCCGGGCGCGGCGGCTGGCCTGAAGGCGGGCGCGCCGCGCCGGCGCCCCCGGCGCGGGCGGCCGCGGGACGGGTGCGGCCGTCATCGCCGATTCACGAAGAAACCCCTGTCGGCACCGGCCTCGGGCGCGATCCTTGCCGCGGGAGCCCCCGCTGCGGCATAATGCCGCGCGGAGGAGAGGAACGGGAGGAACGCCCATGTCGAAGATCAACCGGTGGGCCGGCGGGTCCGGCCGATGGGTGGCGGCGTGCGCGCTTGCGCTCGCGGGACTTGCCGCGCCGGCGGCCCGGGCCGGCGAGACGACGGTGAGCGTGCCCGACTACACGATGTCGGCCGCCTTTCTGCAGGTCTTCCAGAAGACGCAGCTCAAGCTCGACAACTACGGCGCCAAGCACGGAGATTCCTGGCTCGAGCAGCAGAGCCGGCTGCTGCTGCCCGACGGGCGCGTCGTCACCTTCGCCATTCCTGAGGTCACCGCCACCGTCGGGGGCGTCCGGAAATGGCTCTATTACGTCGACGAGCTCAACAGCAAGGAGATCAACGTCACGCTTCACGACGGCGACTGGTCGAAACTCGACGTCGCGATCCCCTTCGAGGACGGCGGCCACGAGATCAAGGGCCGCTGCCTGAGGAAGAAGCTGACGGGCGGCTGGCGCGAGTGCACGCTCAACATCGAGCGCGACATGCAGGCCGTGGCGCGTGCGGGACTGACCCTCCGGCCGCGGCTCGTGGACGGCCGCGTGGGCTACGAGCTGCTCGAGGTGGATTTCGAAAGCGCGGCCTACCCCGCCAACGCCCTGTGCAAGGTGGCGGTCATCGTCTGCAATCTCGTGACGGAATTTCACGAGCACGCCTTCCGCGCCATCGTGCGCAAGGTGCTCACGGACGAGTTCGGCCGCCCGGCGACGATCCGGGCCGTGGCCGCCAACGTCCAGAAGGTTCTCGACACCTCGCTTGCGCTCAAGCTCGAGCAGGAGCTCGGCTTCCGCCCGAAGAGCTGGACCGTCAAGGCCCTGGTCCACGACGGCGACGGCTGGCGGATCACCCTCGTCCACGAGGATCCGCCGCCACGCCAGAAGAAGCCCAGGAAGGCCCATGCGGTCGCGACGATCCAGAAGATCGAGACGGTGGTGACACCCGCGACCTGGCGCGGCACCTGCCCGGCGAAGCTGAAGGTCGGCGGCTATGTGACGACGGGGCATGCGACCACCGTCACCTTCCGGGTCGTCGACGACCGGGGCTGGCAGTCCAACGCGGTCACCTGGACCTTCAAGGGGCCCGGCCGCCACCAGCTCTACACCTGGCGGCGCGAGATCGCGCCCGACATCGGCGCGATCGCCGCGGACCGCGGGGACGCGCGCGAGGTGACGGGCTGGTATCAGATCGAGGTGCTCGCGCCGCAGCAGGTGAAGGGCCCGCGGGCCGCCTACAGGGTCACCTGCGTGAGGCCGAAGAAGGCGACGATCGGGCCGCTGAAGCCGCAGTGATCGGCTGCCCGCGGGGTGCGCAGGCTCCCCGCCGAGCCCCGTCACCGCGCAGCACGGTGGCGGGCCCGCGGCCCCGCTCGCGGACGCGTCCGGCGATGCCGGCGTCAGCTGCCGGAGGAGGCGGGCCGGCTGTCGAGCTTGAAGCGCCCGGGCCCGCCGGCGTTCACCTCGAGCAGAGTCGGGTGGCCATGGATCCTCACGTCTCCCGGGCCGTTGTGGGTGACGGCGAGCTCATCCGTCACCGTCAGCGTGACGTCGCCGGGGCCCGAGGCCGTGACGCGCGCCTTGCGGCAGACGAGGCCGCCCTCCACGTCGCCCGCCCCGCGCACCGTGATCTCCGCCTGCTTGCAGCGGCCGGTGATCTCCGCATCCCCGGCGCCGGCGAGCGTGACCGCGATTCGCGGCGCCGCCCGCGCCCGCAGATCCCCCGCACCGGTGAGCCGTGCGGCAAGCTCGCGGCAGGCGAGCTCGCGCGCATCGACGTCACCGGCACCTTCGAGCTCCACCGCGAGCCGGCCGCAGCGCCCGGACAGCCGCATGTCGCCGGCGCCTTCGAGCACGACCTTCAGGTCGGAACCGGAAAGGTCTTCCAGCGTGACATCCCCGGCGCCCGCGATCGTCACCGCCTCCGGCGCCGGTGCCGTGACCTCGACGACGACGCGCGGCGTGCGGCAGAATTCCACGCCGATCTCCCGCCGGCAGCGGCCCTCGGGCCCGGTGATGACGAGCCGGCCACCGTCGACGGCGAGACTCGTCTCCCGCACCGCCCGGGCATCCTCGCCGCGCACCACCGCCCGGCGTTCCCGCCCGACGCGAAAATGGACATCGGCCGCGCCCTTGAGCAGGAGCCGGGAGAACGGCGCGATGGTCCGCTCCTGCGCATGGCGGGGCGCATCCGCCGCCCCGGCGGCACCGGCCGCAAGCGCGCATCCCGCCGCAAACGCCGCAGCGAAACCCGTGACCGGACGGGGTCTCATGAGTCGTCCCCTCGCTTCATGCAGCAATTCGATATATCGGCTGCCAGGACAAATCCGGCCCCGTCGTCAAGAGCCACCCGCGCGGCGGCGCACGCAAAGCCGCAGGCGAAGGGATGGAGATCCCGCCCGGGCGGCGGCCGCCCGCAGCACGTGACAGGTTCAGCGATCGGCGGCGGCGGGTGCGGCAGCGGCGTCCGTCGGCAGCAGCCAGACCCTTCTCGCGTTGAAGGCGACGACGGGCCGCGGCGGCGGCCCGTCCGCGGCCGCAAGCCGCGCGGCGAGCGGATCGATTGCGACGACCCTGCCGCCGATCCGCGCCAGGAGATAGGCATGATCGGGGCCCGGCCCGTCCGGACTTGCGAGCACGATGGTCAGCGCCTCGTCGGCCGTGCCGCTGTCGCGCATCAGCCGGTAGGCGGCGATCGCGAATTCCTCGCAGTCGCCACCATGGGCGAGAAAGCCCGCGAGCGAATCCCAGTGGTCCTCCACGCCCCAGAGCCGGCCGTCGCCGACATAGGGGCGGCTGGAAAGCCAGGCGACCAGCATCGCCGGCCGCGCCGCCTCGGGCAGGGCGGCAAGCAGCCGCGTGAGCGCCTCCCACTGGGGGTTGCGGACCTCTTCCCGGCCGAGAAGCGCCGCAAGTCCCGCGCGAAAGCGCGGCGCGGCGAAGATCCGCTCCGGCGGACCGATGGCGAGCATCCGCCCCGGTGCCATCAGCCCCGCCCCGGCGGGCGGCGGGCCGCCCTCGTGCGGCGCCTCTGCCCCCGCGGCGGCGGGCGGCACGCCCGCGACGAGGACGAGCCCGACGGCGAGCACGGCCGCACAGGCGGCCTGCGCCTTGAACCCCCTCACGCCCCACGACCGGCCTGCGGCGCGCGTGGGCATCGCTTTCTCCCTGACGCGGCCTCAAGCGGACGTCATGGCCGCTTCAAACCGCGCACTCCCTTTGCGCGGCGCATTATACATGAATTTTCGAGAAAACGCGACGCCTGCCGGCGCCGGGCTTCCGGCGGCCCCGCCGGGGCCATCCAAGGCCGCGTCAGTCGAGCCCCAGCGACGCCCAGATCGCGTCCACGCGCGCGACCGTCTCCTCGTCCATCTCGAGCAGGCGGCCCCATGCGCGCTCCGTTTCGCCCGGCCATTTGTTGGTGGCGTCGATCCCCATCTTGCCGCCGAGGCCCTCCTTCGGCGAGGCGAAGTCCAGATAGTCGATGGGCGCATCGGGAATGAGCAGCGTGTCGCGCACGGGATCCGCGCGGGTCGAGACCGCCCACATCACGTCCTTCCAGTCCCGCGCGTCGATGTCGTCGTCCACGACGATGACGATCTTGGTGTAGAGGAACTGGCGCAGATAGGACCACACGCCCATCATGATCCGCTTCGCATGGCCCTGATAGCGCTTGCGGATGCTGACGACCGCGATGCGGTAGCTGCAGCCCTCCGGCGGCAGCCAGAAGTCCACGATCTCCGGGAACTGCTGCCGGATCAGGGGGATGAAGACCTCGTTCAGGGCCTCGCCCAGGATGCTGGGCTCGTCGGGCGGGCGGCCGGTGTAGGTCGTCAGATATATGGGGTCGCGGCGCATGGTGATGGCCGAGATCCGGAAGACCGGGAATTTTTCGACGGCGTTGTAGTAGCCGGTGTGATCGCCGTAGGGGCCCTCGTCCACGAGCTCGTCGAGGCTCACATGGCCCTCGAGCACGATCTCCGCCTCGGCCGGCACCTTGAGGGGAACCGTGCGGCACGGCACGAGGCGCACCGGGCTGCCCCGCAGCAGGCCGGCGAAGGCGTATTCGGAGAGCGTGTCGGGGACCGGGGTTACGGCCGCCAGCAATGTCGCGGGATCTGCCCCGATCACGACCGCGGCCGGCAGCGGCTCCCTCTTCTCCTGCGCCCAGCGGGCATGGTGCCGGGCGCCGCCGCGATGCTTGAGCCAGCGCATGGCGGTGCGGTCCGGGCCCAGCACCTGCATGCGGTAGATCCCGAGATTGAAGTCGTCCTCGCGATCGGCCGCCGGATCGGGTCCGCGGGTCACCGCGACGCCCCAGGTGACGAGCGGCGCCGGCTCGTCCGGCCAGCAGATCTGGATCGGCAGCCGGCCGAGGTCGACCTCCGCGCCTTCCAGCACGACCTCCTGGCAGGGCGCGCGCCGCACCGTTCTGGGGCGCATGGCCATCGCCTGGCGCGCGACCGGCACGAGATCGAAGGCCTCGCGCAGGCTCCTCGGCGGCGCCGGCTGACGCAGGAAGGCGAGAAGCTCGCCCAGCTCGCGCAGCTCCTCCGGCCGGCGGCCGAGGGCGAAGGCGATGCGCGCCTTCGTGCCGAAGAGATTGGCGAGAACCCGCATCCCGGCCGGCCGGCCGTCGGGATGGACGGCGTTCTCGAACAGCAGCGCCGGGCCCCCGCGCGCCAGCACGCGGCGGTGGATCTCGGTGATCTCGCGGTCCAGCGAGACGGGATGGGCGATGCGCTTCAGCTCCCCGCGCCGTTCCAGCGCCTCGAGATACGCGCCGAGAGACTCGAAGGCCATCCGCCGCTCCTTCCATCCGCTCGCAACCGGCTCCGTTCATAGCCCCTTCATGGCGCCCGCGCCATCCGGGAACCGGCCCGCACGACGGGCTTGCCTCGGCGCCGCGGGCCGTGCAAGCCTCGCCGAAGGATGGGATCGACCATGCGCCGCATCACGCCGCTCCTGCATGCACCCGCGCTCGCGCTCTGTCTTGCGGGCGCGCTCTCCCGTGCGGCCGCCGCGCCGCAGGCCGCCGCCCCGCGCACGCCGGCGCCCGGCGAGGTGCTCGTCGACGGCCGCTCCTTCCACAGTCTCAAGGCGGCCGCCGAGGCGGCGGTGCCGTTCTCGGTGATCCGGATCGGGCCGGGCGAATGGCTCGAGGCGATGGTGATCACGGCCGAAGGCGCGGTCGTGGAGGGCCGCGGCGCGCATCTGATGCGCCGCGCGGCCGAAGGCAAGGCCGCCATCGTCGTGAAGGCCGACAATGTCGAGATCCACGACCTCGAATGCTCCGGCATCGCCGTTCCCGACGGCAACGGCGCCTGCGTGCGCCTCGAGGGCCGCAATCTGGCGCTGGTGGGCGTGCATTTCCACGACAGCGAGCAGGGCCTGCTCACCGGCCCGGATCCCGGCACGGTGGCGATCTGGGACAGCCGCTTCGTCCGCCTCGGCCGCGCGGGGCGGGCCCATGGCGTCTATGTCGGCGGCGGGCGGCTGCACATCTCGCGCTCCTTCTTTCTCGCCGCCCGCGATCAGGGCCACGAGATCAAGTCCCGCGCCGCCGAGACCGTGATCGAGGACACGGTGATCGCCTCGCTCGACGGTGACGACAGCCGGCTCATCGACGTCTCGAACGGCGGCCGGCTCGTGATCCGCCGCAGCCTGCTCGTGGAAGGCCCGGCCTCCGTCAATCACGATCTCATCGGCTACGGGCTCGAGGGGCTGGCCCCCGACCGGTCCCACCGCATCGAGATCACCGACTGTCTCGTGATCAACGACAAGGACCGTCCCGTCACCTTCCTCGCGCGTCCGGGCGGGGCGGCGGTGCGGATGCTGCTCTCGGGCAACGTCTTCGTCGGCCGCTTCCGCGACGCCCGCGACTTTGCGGGCAACCGTCTGCTCGCAAGCCGCGCGGCGGCGCGGCTGCCACCGGCGCCCGAGCTTCCCGCGCTGCCGCTTCCGCCGCCCCGCTAGCCGCCGAGCGACGAGCGGGTGCGCGGTCATCGGTCTTTGCTCAGCGGTCCTCGGTCATCGGCCATCGGACGACCGGCTCACGGTACCGGGCCTTTCACGCTCCTTCCCGCCGCCCCGTCCTCCGCGTCCCCCGCCGGAGCGCACGCCTCCCTCATCGGCCGCCGGCAATCTCCTTTTCCTGTTACGCGCAGGCGTTTGCTTCTGCGTCACCCGCCGGCCCTCGTTTTTCTCGTCACCCGCCGACTTGATCGGCGGGTCCAGCGGGCGGCAGAGACACCCGTTGGCGTCCGGGTCCGTCATGCATGCCCGATGGGTTCGCCGGTCAAGCCGGCGAACGACGCGTTGGGGAGTGCGCAACCCGCCGTCGTCCCCTCCCGAACGTCACCCGCCGGCTCGACCGGCGAATCCATCCCCCTCTCCTCGTCACCCGCCGGCTTGACCGGCGGGCCCAGCAGACGCCGGGCCCAATTACCGCCGTCGGAGCTGCCGTCCCCGCTCGATGGGTTCGCCGGTCAAGCCGGCGAACGACGTAAATAAGAAAGCGTCACCCGCCGGCTTGATCGGCGGGTCCAGCCGACAGGGGGCACAAGCACCGGCGCGGGTGCGGTCCTCCTCGCCTCATGGGTTCGCCGGTCAAGCCGGCGAACGACGTAAATAAGAAAGCGTCACCCGCCGGCCTGACCGGCGGGTCCAGCGGGAAGCGGAGCCAATCAGCGGCGCCGGGACGGGACTTGCCAGATCATGAGCATGCTTACTATAAGCGCGCTCATGACAGCCGCGCGCCCATCCCCTGACCCCCATCTCGACCGGCCCGTCGCCGCCGGCGACATCGCCACGCTTCTGGGGCCCGCCTTCGGCGACATCTCCCGGCTCTTTCGCAGGCGGTTCGACCGCGCGGCCCAGCCGCTCGGGCTGACCCGCGCCCAGTGGCTGTGCCTCGGCCGGCTTGCGCGCCATCCCGGGGTGACCCAGCGCGAGCTTGCCGAGCTCATGGACGTCGCCCCCATCACGCTCTCGCGCATCGTCACGCGGCTCGAGCGGGAGGGATGGATCGCGCGCCGCGCCGATCCCGCCGACCGGCGGGTGCGGCGGCTGTATCTGACGCCGCGGGCCGAGCCGCTGATCGGCGAGCTCTTCCAGCTCGCGCGGGCGCTGGAGGAGGAGGTGTTTTCGGTGCTCACCCCCGCCGAGCGGCGGCGGCTCAAGGACATGCTGGAGCGCATCCTCGACCGGCTCGGCGCGCGGCCCGCAGGCGGCGGGGCGGGCGGCGGTACGGAAGGTGCGGCGCGATGAGCGCGGCGGGCGGAAACGGCCGGCGGCGGCGCGCGCCATGGCTGCGCCGGCTCGTGATGTGGACGCTGCCGGTTGCGCTGTTTGCGGGTGCGGCGTGGCTGTGGCTCGTCTCCGGCCGGCACGTGTCCACCGATGACGCCTTCCTCAAGCGCGACAAGCTGCTGATCGGCGCCGAGGTCTCCGGGCGCATCGCGACCGTGGCCGTGCACGAGAACGAGGCGGTCGAGGCCGGCGACCTGCTGTTCGCCCTCGATCCCGAGCCCTTCCGCATCGCGCTGGAAGAGGCGGAGGCCGCGCTTGCGGCCGCGCGGGTGCGGGTCGAGGGGCTTCTGGCCCGGCGCGAACAGGCCCGTGCCGCGCTGACTGCGGCGCGCGCCGATCTCACCCTCGCCGAGCAGACGGAACGCCGCGCGCGGGCGCTGGTGACCGACGGCAATGCGCCGCAGTCCCGTCTCGACGAGGCGACCGCCGCGCTCGCCCGGGCGCGTCAGGCCGTGCGCGAGGCGGACAGGCGGCTGGCCGAGATCGAGGCGACTCTCGGCCCCGCGCGCGAAGACGGCATCGACGCCCATCCCTGGGTGGCGGAGGCGCGTGCCAACCGCGACGAGGCGCGCTGGCGGCTGGAGCATGCGCAGGTCTTCGCCCCCGTGGCGGGCGTGGTGGCGGAAACCGACCGCCTGCTGCCCGGCATCTATCTGCCGGCCGGACTGCCGGCGCTGACGCTTCTTGCCGACGGCGGCCTGCATGTGGAAGCGAACTTCAAGGAAACCGAGCTCACCCACATGCGCCCCGGGCAGAAGGCGCGGGTGGTGATCGACGCCTGGCCGCAGCGCAGCTGGCCGGCGCATGTGGAAAGCATCGGCTGGGCGACGGGCGCCGAGTTCTCGCTCCTGCCGCCGGAGAACGCCACCGGCAACTGGGTCAAGGTGGTCCAGCGGGTGCCGGTGCGCATCGTCTTCGACCGGCCGCCGCCGCCGGAGATGCGCCGCGCGGGTCTGTCCGTCACCGTCACGGTCGACACCGGCATCACCTGGCGCGAGCGGCTCGCCACCGCGGCGGCCGCCCTCGGCCTCGGCCGGGGCGGATCCTGACCCATGGCCGGCCACCCCGCCGACCGGCCGGCGCTCGCCGTCGAATCGCGGGCCATGGTGACCATCGGCATCATGGCCGCGACCATCATGCAGGTGCTGGATTCGACCATCGCGAACGTCGCCCTGCCCCACATGCAGGGCGCGCTGTCCGCCTCCCAGGACCAGATCGTCTGGGTGCTGACCTCCTACATCGTCGCCGCCGCGATCATGACGCCGGCGACCGGCTGGCTGGCCGACCGCCTCGGGCGCAAGCGGCTGTTTCTCGTCGCGGTCATCGGATTCACCGCGGCCTCGGCGCTGTGCGGCCAGGCCCGCGGCCTGATCGAGATGGTGGTCTGGCGCTTCGTCCAGGGCCTGCTCGGCGCGCCGCTCGTGCCCCTGAGCCAGGCGGTCCTCCTCGACATCAACCCGCAGAGCCGCCACGGCCAGGCGATGGCGGTGTGGGGGGCGGGCGTCGTGATGGCGCCGATCTTCGGGCCCATCATCGGCGGCTGGCTCACCGACAACTGGAGCTGGCGCTGGGTCTTCTACATCAATGTGCCGGTGGGTGTCGCGACCTTCCTGCTCCTCAGCGTCTTCCTTGCGGAAAGCCCCGGGCGCGGGCGGCCCTTCGACCGCCTCGGCTTCCTGCTGCTGGCGCTGGCGCTGGCGGCGCTGCAGCTGATGCTCGACCGCGGCGAGCGCGCGGACTGGTTCGATTCGCCGGAGATCTGGACCTATCTGCTGCTCGCGGTCTCGGGGCTGTGGCTCTTCATCTGGCACCTGCCGGCGGCCCGCCATCCCTTCATCACGCCGGCGCTGTTCAGCGACCGCATCTTCGTCTCAAGCCTCGTCATCAGCTTCGCGCTGGGGCTTCAGCTGTTCTCGACGGTCGCGCTGCTGCCGCCGATGCTCCAGCATCTCATGGGCTATCCGGTCGTCACCACCGGCCTCGTGATGGCGCCGCGCGGCTTCGGCATGATGGTCGGCATGATGCTGGCCGGCCGTCTGATGCACCGGATCCGCCCGCATCTGCTGATCGGCGCGGGCATGCTGGTGTCGCTCGTGGCGCTGCACTGGATGGCCGGGTTTTCGCTGCAGATGGACTGGCGGCCCGTCGCCTGGTCCGGGCTGCTGCAGGGCTTCGGGCTGGGGCTCGCCTTCTCGCCGCTGTCGGCGACGGCCTTCGTGACGCTGCCGACCGCCGCGCGCACCGAGGCCGCCGGGCTCTATACGCTCACCCGCAACATCGGCGCCTCCATCGGGATCTCGGTGCTGACGGCGCTGCTGACCCGCAAGACGCAGGCGATCCACGCGCTGCTCTCCGGCCACGTCACCCCGTTCTCCCACGCGCTCGACGGCGTGGGAGCCGCCGTCTGGCTCGCTCTGCCCGGAAATCCGGCGCTTGCCGCGCTCGATGCCGCAGGTCACACGCCAGGCCGCCATGGCGGCCTATGTGGACATCTTCGCCATGGTGGGCTGGCTCGGCCTGCTGGCGCTGCCGCTGGTGCTGCTGCTCAGGCCGCCGCCACGGGCTCTGCCGCTCGGGCCCGAGGCCGAGCCGGTGCCGTGAGCGCGGCGGCGGCGGCGCGAGGCTAGAGTGCGCGCGCGAGAATCGAGCGCATGTGGCGCACGGCGAACGACAGCTTCGCCACCGTGAGCGGGCCGCTCGCGCGCAGCTCCTCCTTCAGGCGCTCGGCGCGCTGGAGGGTGAGCTCCTGCCCGGCGAGCCAGCGCGCCACGGCCTCGGCGCCGTCGGCATCCGGCATGCGCTCGAGGATCACGCGGGTCAGCTCGCGCTGCTGGTCGGCCAGATCGTCGAGCAGCGTCTCGGCCGCCAGCCGCTCCCAGTGGTCCTCCAGGGGCACGGCCTCCACCGTCTGCCGCAGCCAGTCGAAGCCGAGCCGGTCGCCGACCGCCGAATAGGCCGCGCCCACCGAGACGATGGGCCGGCCGAGGAGATTGGCGACCTTTTCCAGATCGCAGATGTTGGGCAGCGCCAGCAGCGCCGCGACCTGGCGCGCGAGCGGCTCGGGCACGCCCTCGGCCGCATACATGTTCTGGCGCGCGATGAACTGCTCGCGCGCGAGCGGCGCCAGCGCCGATTCGGGATCGGCGAGCAGCGCCTCCACGCCGTCGCGGTAGGCGCCCGTCAGCGCCGGAATGTCCCACGGCCAGCCCTCGTTGCGCAGGAACCAGACCGCCTGGGTCTTCAGAAACTCCTGCAGCTCGAGATGCATGAGCGTCTGGATGGCGGCCGGCACCCGGTAGTCCAGCGCGTCGATCCGCCGCCACAGGTCCGCGAGTCCGAAGACGTCGCGCGCCAGCACATGGGCGGCGGCGATCTGGTCGACGCCGAGACCCGTCTCCTCGCGCACCTCGTAGACGAAGGTGATGCCGCCTCTGTTGACGATCTCGTTGACGAGCTGGGTCGCGATGATCTCGCGCCGCAGCCGGTGGCGGTCCATCAGATCGCCGAAGCGCTCGCGAAGGGCCGCCGGGAAGGGCTGCTCGAGCGCGGGGCGCAGGCAGGGATCGTCGATGAAGGTGCCGTTGAGCAGCACCGCCTTCAGCGAGAGCTTCGCATAGGCCATCAGCACCGCGATCTCGGGCCGCGTCAGTCCCTTGCGGGCGAGCGCGAGCTCGGCGAACTCCTCCTCGCTCGGCAGCGCCTCGAGCTCGCGGTCGAGCAGCTCTTCGCGCTCGAGCAGGCGGATGAGCCCGGCGTGGGACTCGCGCGCCTTGGCGGCCCGCGCCTCGGCCAGCGAGATGGCCTGGGTCTGCAGATAGTTGTCGGCGAGCACGATGGCGGCGACGTCCTCGGTCATGTCCTTGAGAAGCTTGTTGCGCCGCGCCATCGTCAGCCGGCCCTGGCGCAGCGCCTCCGCCAGCAGGATCTTGATGTTGACCTCCTTGTCCGAGCAGTCGACGCCCGCAGAATTGTCGATGAAGTCGGTGTTCACCCGGCCGCCGCCGCGCGCGAACTCGATGCGCGCGCGCTGGGTCATGCCGAGATTGGCGCCCTCGCCCACGACCTTGACCCTGAGCTCTTTCGCATCGACGCGCACGGCGTCGTTCGCGCGGTCCCCGGCCTGGGCGTGGCTTTCGGTGCTCGCCTTCACATAGGTGCCGATGCCGCCGAACCACAGCAGGTCGGCCGGCGCCTTCAGGATCGCGCGGATGAGCTGCTGCGGGGTGAGCGCCTCGGCCTCGACCTTGAGCCAGGCGCGCACCTCGGGCGAGAGCGGGATGCGCTTGGCCGTGCGGGGGAAGACGCCGCCGCCGTTCGAGATCTTCGCGGGATCATAGTCCGCCCAGCTCGAGCGCGGCAGCCGGAACAGCCGCTCGCGCTCGGCGAAGCTGACCTCGGGATCGGGGTCGGGATCGAGGAAGATGTGGCGGTGGTCGAAGGCGGCCTTGAGGCGGATGGCGCGCGAGCGCAGCATGCCGTTGCCGAAGACGTCGCCCGACATGTCGCCGACCCCGATGACGTCGATGGGGTCTTCCGCGACATTGATCCCCATTTCGCGGAAATGCCGCTCCACCGACACCCAGGCGCCGCGCGCCGTGATCCCCATCGCCTTGTGGTCGTAGCCGTTGCTGCCGCCCGAGGCGAAGGCGTCGCCCAGCCAGAAGCCGAAGGAGGCCGCGATCTCGTTGGCGATGTCCGAAAACGTGGCCGTGCCCTTGTCGGCCGCCACCACGAGATAGGGATCGTCGTCGTCGTGGCGCACGACGCGCCGCGGCGGGATCACCTTCTCGCCGTCCAGATTGTCGGTGACCGACAGCAGGCTTGCGACGAAGATGCGGTAGCAGGCGACCCCTTCGGCGAGCCAGGCGTCGCGCTCGCTCGCCGGCGGCAGCTGCTTCGGCACGAAACCGCCCTTCGCACCCACCGGCACGATCACGGCGTTCTTGACCTGCTGCGCCTTCACCAGCCCCAGCACCTCGGTGCGGAAATCCTGGCGCCGGTCCGACCATCTCAGCCCGCCGCGCGCGACCGGGCCCATGCGCAGATGCACGCCCTCCACCCGCGGCGAATAGACGAAGATCTCCGCCCAGGGCCGGGGCGGCGGCGCCTCCTCGACCGCGCGCGAGCGCAGCTTCAGCGCGAGCCCCGTCTGCGCAGCCGTGGAGCTCCCGGTCGAAGGGCTGGTAGAAATTCGTCCTCAGCGTCGCATCGACGAGATTGAGATAGGCTCTGAGAATCCGGTCGCGGTCGAGACTCTGGACCTCGTTGAGCGCTTCGAGAATCTCGTCCTTCAGCGCGGCGATCCGGGCCGCGCGCCGGCGCCCGCCCCCTTTCGGCGCGAACTTCGCCTCGAAAAGCGCCACGAGCCCGGCCGCGATGGCGGGATGGGCGACGAGCGAGGAGGCGATGTAGCCCTGTCCGAAGGGCAGGCCGAGCTGGCGCAGGCAGCGCCCGTAGGCCCGCAGCACGACGATCCGGCGCCAGTCGAGCCCCGCGGTGATCGCAAGGCCGTTGAAGGGATCGTCCTCGATTTGCCCGTCCCAGAGCGCCGCAAGCAGGTCCTCGATCAGCGGCTTGATCTCGGCGAGCGAAAACCGGCTGTCGCGCACGCGCTCCAGAAAGAAGTCGTGGATGCAGCCGCCGCCTTCGCGCTCCAGCTCATAGGCGTTCTCGCTGATGACCTTGAGCCCCAGATTCTCGAGCTGGGGCAGCACCTCGGAGAGCGGAATGATCCGGTCGGCGTGGTAGATCTTGAGATGCAGAAAGCGCCTGTCGTCGAATTCGCGCCGGTAGAGGTCGAAGGCGACCCGCTTCCCGCCGGCCAGCTCCTCCAGCTTGATGATGTCGAGGATCGCCTGGCGCGGCTCGAAGTCCTCCTCGTAGGCCCGCGGGAAGATCCGGCCGTAGCGGTTGAAGAGCTTCAGCCCCCGCTCCTCGCCGAAGCGCTCGACGAGAAGCTCGCGCAGATTCTCCGACCAGCCCTTGACGACCTCGGCGATGCGCCGGTCGATCTCGTCGGGATCGGGCTTCTTCACCTGGCCGGGCCGCGTGCGGATGATGAAATGCCAGTGCGCGAGCACGGCATCCGACAGCTGGCCGTAATACACCGACAGCTCGCCCCCGAAGGCCTCGCACAGGATCCGCGCGATCTTCTCGCGCAGGCCCGCGTGGTAGGATTCGCGCGGCACGTAGACGAGCGCGGAGACGAAGCGCTCGAAGCGGTCGCGGCGGATGAAGGCGCGCGCGCGCGGCCGCTCGCTCAGATGCAGGATGCCGAGGGCGGTGGCGAGCAGCGGATCCTCCTCGATCTGGAAGATCTCGTCGCGCGGGAAGGTCTCGAGGATGTGGGTGAGCGCCTTGCCGGCGTGGCTGCGCGGATCGAAACGGGCGCGCCGGCGGACGTTCTCGACCTTGCGCCGGAGCAGCGGCACGGCGAACACGCTGGTCGCATAGGACTTGGAGGTGAACAGGCCGACGAAGCGCCGCTCGCCCACCACCGCGCCCTGCTCGTCGTAGATCTTCACCCCGATGTAGTCCATGTGGACCGGCCGGTGGACCGTCGACTTGACGTTCGCCTTGGTGATGATCACCGGCTGGTCCGGGCGGCGCAGGAAGTCCCGGATCTCCTCGGAGAGCACGGTGAGCCCCTTCGCGCCGCGCAGCACGTAGCGCCGGGGATCGCGCAGCAGCCCGAGCCCCGAGCCGCGCACCGCCGAGAAGGCCGCCACGCTCGGATCGCCCTCGAAACGGTACTCGCGGTAGCCGAGGAAGGTGAAGTTGTCGTCTCTGAGCCAGCGCAGGAAGCGGACCGTCTCCTCCTGCATGTCGGCGGGGATCGGCGGAGGCGCCACGGTCAGCGCGGCGACCGTCTCGTCGATCTTCGCCAGCATCGGCCGCCAGTCGTCCACCGCCTGGCGGACATCGGCCAGGATCGCCTCCACCCGGCGCGCGATCGCCGCCAGCACCCTGGGATCGGACTGGGCGTCGATCTCGATGTAGATGTGGGATTCGCGCAGGCCGCCGGCGTCCGCATCGCGGTCGTAGCCGCAGGCGCCGATGACGCTCTGGCGGTGGCCGTCCGCGTCGCGGGCGACGAGCAGAATGGGGTGGTGGACCGCATGGATCTGGTGATGGTCGATCGCCACCAGCCCGCCGGTGATGGAATCGACGAGGAAGGGCATGTCGTCATTGACGATGGCGATCGCCGTGTGGGGCGTCGCCCAGCCGCCGTCATCCAGCTCGCGCGGGTTGAAGACGCGCACGATCGGCCGGCCCGGCCGGCGCTCGCGGCCCAGCTTCCACATGAAGCGGGCGATGGCGTAGAGATGCTCGACCGACTCGTCCTCGATGTCGTCGGCGGCCGCATGGGCGTAGAAGACGTCGAGGAAGCGCAGCAGGTCGTCGCGTTCCTCCGGCGGGGTGACGGCGCGGGCGTGGGCCAGAACCTCCGCGATCTTGCGGTCCTTGAGGGCGAAGGGATCGCGCAGAGCCACATCCATGGCGGCAGGATCCTTTGTGCCGGCGGCCCTGGAAGGCGCTGCCCGGGCCGCCGCTTCGGCTACCGGAAACGGGTGTTAACCTAAAAAAGCTTAAGGGGCGGTGAAAAGAGGCTTCCTGCATGCCCCGCATGAAAAACCGCCACCCGTCAAGATGCGACATCAGGAGAACACGGCGCGGGAACGATTTGGTCTTCGCTCGGGCAATCGGCGGACTGCGGCGCCTCATCGCGCGCATGACCATCTTTCATGACCTTGTCGGCAGAAGGAGGCGGATGGAGCGGGCGATGGGATTCGAACCCACGACCCCAACCTTGGCAAGGTTGTGCTCTACCCCTGAGCTACGCCCGCATGCGGTCCCGCGCGCGTCTTCTGCGCGGGCCGTGATCCGCGGCGCCTTTACGGCATTCGCCCGCTGAATGCAAGAGGCCGGCGGCGGGCGCGGCTTCTTGTGCGCGAGCGGGCGAACCGCTAAGAGGTCTCACGCGTTGATGCCTCGTCCCGGCGGCCCGGGCCGGACCGGGAGAGATGGCAGCATGCAGTGTCGGAGCCGCGGCATGGCGGAGGAATCCCTGATCATCGGTGGCGGCGGAAAGGCGGACGGGGGCGAGGCGCTCATCAAGGACACGGACGAGGCCGCCTTCGTCGCCGACGTGCTGGAGGCGTCCCAGAAGCATCCCGTGCTCGTGGACTTCTGGGCCGAGTGGTGCGGGCCCTGCCGCCAGCTCACCCCCCTGCTCGAGAAGATCGTGCGCGAGCACGCGGGCCGGCTCGCCCTCATCAAGGTCAATGTGGACGCCAATCCGCGCATCGCCGCGCAATTGCGGATCCAGTCCATCCCCACCGTCTTCGCCTTCTACAAGGGCCAGCCGGTGGACGCCTTCATGGGCGCGCTGCCCGAATCGGAGCTCAGGCGCTTTGTCGCCAATCTGCTGGCGCTGGCCGAAGGCGGCCCGCCGCCGGCCCTGAAGGCTCTGCTCGAGGAGGCCGGCAAAGCGCTCGACGAGAACCGCGTGCTGGAGGCGGCCGATCTCTATACCCAGGCGCTGCAGTCCGATCGCGAATCGCTGGAGGCGCGCGCAGGACTCGCCATGGCCTGGCTCAAGCTCGGCCGGCGCGAGGAGGCGCGCGGCCTGCTCGCCGACCTGCCGGAGCATGCGGACGAGGAGCCGCGCATCCGCCAGGCGAAGGCGTATCTGAAGCTGGCGGACGAACTCGGCGAATCGGGCGATGTCGAGGCGCTCGCCGCCCATGTCGCGGCCCATCCGGAGGATCTCAAGGCGCGGCTCGATCTTGCGCGCGCGCTGATGGCGGCCGGCGAGGCCGAGCGCGCGGCCGACGAACTGCTCGCCATCATCGCCCGTGACAGGGATTTCGCGGACGGCGAGGCGCGCAGGCTTCTGCTCAGAATCATCGAGGCGGCGGGCGAATCCTCGCCCTTCGGGCTGAGGACGCGCCGGCGCCTGTCCTCGATCCTGTTTTCGTGACGCGGCGGAAGAAGGGGCGGGCGATGACGAAGGACACCCCGGAACGCGCGGCCGGCGCAGACGACGGCGATCCGCCCTTCGACCCGGCTCTTCTCGAGATTCTCGTCTGTCCCCTCACCCATGGTCCGCTCGAATGGGATCCCGCGCGCCGGGAGCTCGTCTCGCGCAAGGCCGGTCTCGCCTATCCGGTGCGCGACGGCGTGCCCATCATGCTGGTCGAGGAGGCGCGGCGCCTGGAAGAGGATGCATGAGCGCGCGCCTTGCGGCCGCAGCCCTGCTGCTCGCCGCCGTCCCGGTCCTCGCATCGGCGCCCGCGCGCGCGGGCGCCTGTCCGCCGGGCGATGATCCGGATCCGGCGCCCCGGCTCGTCGCGGCGGTGAAGGCGGGGCTGCCGCCGGCTGCGCCCGAGGTCACCGTCACCATCCGCGACAACCGCGGCGACACCCGCGAGATCCTCGCCCGCTTCCGCCCGGAAGACGCGGCGAAGGATGCGTCCGGCTGGCTGGTTCTCGCGCGCAACGGCGAGCCGGTCGGGGAAAAACGCGCGCGCAAGCTCGCCGAGCATCTGGCCGCGGACGGCCCGCCCATGAGCGCGGCGGGGCTCGCCCGGTATCTGGCGGGCGGGGTGGTCCGCGCCGAGCCGCTGACCCCGCCCGATGCCGACGGCCGGCGGTTCTGGCGGCTCGCGATCGCCCCGCTCGGGGCCGGCAGCGTCGTCGTGAAGGGAGAGGACCTCTCCGAATCGCTGTCCGCCGAGCTCATCGTCCTGTGCGCCGGCGGGCGGGCGATGGTGGAGGAGGCGCGTCTTGCGCTCATCGCCCCGCGCCGGCTCAGCTGGTTCGTGGTTCTGAAGGATGCGCGCGGAACCCAGCGCTTCGGCCGCGACGCCGAGGGACGGACCGTGCTGCTGGAAGAAAGGCTGGAGGCGGTCGTCGACCCGCTGATCCTGCCGTCCTTCCGCTACGTCTACGTCCGCATCTATCGCGACCACCGCTATCCGGCGTCCTGAAGGGACCGGCCCTCGAGCAGCCGCGGCAGCCGGCCCAGCGTGCCGCGGGCATGGCGCATGAAGAAGCGTTTCAGGGGCGGCATGCGCTCCACCGCGGCCAGCCCCGCATCGCGGGCGAGCGCGACCGGCGGACAGTCGGTGGCGAACAGGCGGTTCAGCCCGTCGGTCACGGTCGCCAGCACCAGGCTGTCGGTGCGGCGCCAGCGCTCGTAGCGCCCGAGCACGCCGGGCGCGCCGATGTCCTCGCCGCGGCGCGCGGCCTCGACCAGCACCTCGGCCAGCGCGGCCACGTCTCTCAACCCCAGATTGAGTCCCTGGCCGGCTATGGGGTGGATGCCGTGGGCGGCGTCGCCCACCAGCACGAGGCGCTCGGCGACGAAGCGCTCGGCCAGCACCAGATTGAGCGGATGGCGGAAGCGGTGGTCCGCCACCCGGATCGCCCCCAGAAAGCCGCCGATGCGTCGGGCGATGGCAGCGGTGAAGGCCGGCTCGGGCAGCGCGATCGCGGCCGGGGCCAGGCGGGCCGGCAGCGTCCACACCAGCGACGACCGCCGCCCGGTGAGCGGCAGGATCGCGAACGGCCCGCCGGAGAGAAAGCGCTCATGGGCGATGCCGCCATGATCCAGCTCGTGGTGGATGGTGGTGACGATGCCCTCCTGGCCGTAGTCCCAGCCGAAGTGCCGGATCCCGGCGAGCCGCCTCAGCCGGCTGCGGCGGCCGTCGGCGGCGACGAGAAGGGGGGCGCGGATGCGCCGGCCGTCGGCGAGCGCGACCTCCACCCGGCCGGCGCTGCGCACGACATCCGTGATCTCGGCCGGCGCAAGGAGGCGCAGTCCCTGAAGCTCCCCGGCGCGGGCGTGGAGGGCTGCGAGCAGATGGCGGTTCTCCACCATCTCGCCGAGCGGCCGGCCGTCGAGCTCGCCGCAATCGAAATGCAGGTACACCGGGGCGTGGCGGTCGCTGACCCGGATCTCGAGGATCGGCTGGTGGTCCGCGACGTGCCGCCAGACCCCCAGCGCCTCAAGAAGCCGCACCGAGGCATGGGCGATGGCGGAGGCCCGGCCGTCGAAACCGGGCGCGAGCCGCGGCGGCGGCGCCACCCGGTCGATCACGGTCGCGGCGAGCCCCGCCTCGGCGAGCGCGATCCCCGTCGCAAGCCCGACGAAGCCGCCGCCGACGATGACCGCATCCGCCCTGTCCGTCTTCGCCTTCGCCATCCCCGTCCTCATGCCCGCGCCCGCTCGTGGTCCCTCGTGCGGGCCGCATCCGTGATGCTTGCCCCACCGGCGTCCGCTTGTCCAGCGCGGGCAAGGCGCAGGATGAGGGCAGGATGCCCGCCCGGTGACCAGCCTGCCCATCTGCGCGCCGGTGCACCGCCGGGCCCGTCCCCGCACGCCGCCGCGGCCGATCCGCCCGAATCCCCCCATTCGCCGGGGGTTGCGGCGATCGGCCGGCGCCGGGCGCGGACATGGCACGGGTCGTGATTGTTGCGCCGCAACAGACGGGTCGAAAAGCGGACAGGAGGCATCATGCATGGGCGGAACGCGCGCTGGATGATCACGCTGGGCTGCGTGGCGGCCATCCTGGAAGCGGCGCCGGCGCTGGCCGACACCGGTGCCGCCCGCGCCGGGGACACGGCCTGGATGCTGACGGCCACGGCGCTGGTGCTGGCGATGACGCTGCCGGGGCTGTCGCTGTTCTATGGCGGGCTCGTGCGCGCGAAGAACGCCCTCTCGCTCATGACCCACTGCCTTGCGATCGCCGCGGTGGTCTCGGTGCTGTGGGTCGTCTGCGGCTACAGTCTCGCCTTCGCCCCCGGGGGCGCCGCCCAGGCGGTGATCGGCGGGCCCGGGCGTCTGTTCATGGCCGGCGTGGATGCCGGGAGTCGCGCGGGCGGCCTGCCCGAGGCGCTTTTTGCGAGCTTTCAGCTGACCTTCGCCGTCATCACCCCGGCGCTCGCGATCGGCGCCGTCGCCGAGCGGATGCGGTTTTCCGCGGTGCTCGCCTTCGCGGCACTGTGGCTTCTCGGCGTCTACGTCCCGGTCGCCCACTGGGTGTGGGGCGGCGGCTGGCTGCAGGGGCTGGGCGCCCTCGATTTCGCCGGCGGCACCGTCGTCCACATCAATGCGGGGGTGGCCGGGCTCGTGGCGGCCGCCCGCCTCGGCCGGCGGCGGGGCTGGCCCGTCACGCCCCTGCCGCCCCACAGCCTGATGCTGACGATGGCGGGCGCGGGACTGCTGTGGGTCGGCTGGTTCGGCTTCAACGCCGGCAGCGCGCTGGCCGCCGACGGAAACGCGGCCATGGCGATGGGGGTGACCCAGGCGGCGGCCGCGGCCGGCGCGCTGGCCTGGATGGCGCTGGAGTGGCGGCGGCACCGCCGTCCGAGCGCGCTGGGGCTGGCGTCCGGCGCGATCGCCGGGCTGGTGGCGATCACGCCGGCGGCGGGATTCGTCGGCTTTGCGGGCGCGCTGGCGATCGGCGGCGCGGCCGGGATCGCCGGGCTTTTCGCCGTCGATCTGCTCAAGCCGCGCCTCGGCATCGACGACAGCCTCGACGCCTTCTTCATCCACGGCGTCGCCGGCATCCTCGGGGCGCTGCTGACGGCCGTGTTCGCGGATGCGGGCCTCGGCGGCGCGGGGCTCGCCGAAGGGCGCGGCATCCTGGCCCAGCTCGGAATTCAGGCCCTCGCGGTGGCCGCGACCGTGGCCCATGATGCCGTCGTCACCTTCGGGATCCTGCTGCTGCTCGAGCGGGTCACGGGGCTTCGTGTCGCCAGGGACGTCGAGATCGAGGGCCTCGATCTCGCGGTCCACGGCGAGCGCGGCTGGAATCTGTGACGCCTCGGCGGCCCGCCTGCCCGCTTGGCAGGGCGCGCCTTCAAGGGTTAGCATGCCCGGGATCGGGGCATCCGCCTTCCGGCCGCGGCGCGGCCGGGGGTGCGGGGCCGTTCTCGAGACGGGAGAGCGCGTGGCGCGAGGAAAGCAGGACGGTGCGAAGGCCCGCCCGCTTCTGCCCGAAAGCTGGCGGGCGGGGCTGCGGCGGCTGGGCCGGACTCTGGCCGGGCTGCTGCTCCTTGCGGCCGCCGCGGTGGTGCTCGTCGCGCTGCTGACCTATTCGCCCGCCGACCCCGGCTTCAACCAGGCGACGATGGAGCCGGCGCGCAACCGGCTGGGGCTGGCCGGCGCCTGGATCGCGAGCCTGCTGCTCGAGACCGGCGGCCCGGCCGCCGCGCTGCTGCCGGCGGCGCTCATCGGCTGGGGGATCATCATCGCCCTCGGCCGGCGGCGGGCGCATGCGCTGGGACGGCTCACGCTTCTGCCGTTCGCCGTCCTGCTCACCGCGACCGGGCTGGCGTTCGCCGCACCGGGCATCGAGCTCGTGCCGCGGGTGTTCTGGGGCGGGCTGCTCGGGGAGTTCTGCCGGCGGATCCTGCTCGGCACCCTGGGGGCGGCGGCGCTCGGGCTGCCCGACGAGCTGTGGGCGGCCGCCCTGCTGGTGGCGGGCCTCGGCCTCGGGCATCTCGCCGCCGGCGGCCGGTTTGCGGACCTCGGCCGGGCCGCGCGCGCCCTCTGGCGGCTGCCGCGGCGCCTCGTCCAGCGCCTGCGGCGGCCGGCGGATGCGAAGAGCCGGGGCGCGGACCGGCGGGCGGCGCGCACGAAGGCCGCAAGGCGCACACCGGCCGTCAGCGCGCCCAGGCGGGCCGAGCGCGGCGAGCGCCTTGCGCGCGAGCGCCAGCCGTCGCTGTTCGCGGACTCCGGCTTCACGCTCCCCCCGCTCGATCTGCTCGACGAGCCGCCGGCCGCCGACCCGGCCCGGCGCATGAGCCGCGAGGCGCTGGAGCAGAACGCGCGGCTGCTCGAGACCGTGCTAGAGGAATACGGCATCTCCGGGCGGATCCGGGAGATCCGGCCCGGCCCCGTCGTCACCCTCTACGAGCTCGAGCCCGCGCCGGGCACCAAATCGGCGCGGGTGATCGCGCTGGCCGACGACATCGCCCGCTCGATGTCGGCGGTGTCCGCCCGCATCGCCGTGGTGCCGGGCCGCAACGCCATCGGCATCGAGCTGCCCAATGCCGAGCGCGAGCCCGTGAGCCTGCGCGAGATCCTGTCCTCGCGCGCCTTCGAGCGCGCGCAGGCGAAGCTGCCCCTGGCGCTCGGCAAGGACATCGCGGGCGAGCCCGTGATCGTCGATCTTGCGGCGATGCCGCATCTGCTCGTCGCCGGCACCACGGGATCCGGCAAGTCGGTGGGCCTGAACGCGATGATCCTGTCTCTCCTCTACCGGCTGACCCCCGAGGAATGCCGCCTCGTCCTCGTCGATCCCAAGATGCTGGAGCTGTCGATCTACGAGGGCATCCCGCATCTGCTGATCCCGGTGGTCACCGAGCCCAAGAAGGCGGTGGTGGCGCTCAAATGGGCGGTCCACGAGATGGAGGAGCGCTACCGCGCCATGGCCAAGCTCGGCGTGCGCAGTCTGGCCGCCTTCAACCGCAAGGTGACGGAGGCGAGAAACGCCGGCCGGCCGCTCACCCGCAAGGTCCAGGTGGGCTTCGATCCCGAGACCGGCGAGCCCCTGTTCGAGACGCAGGAGTTCGAGCTCGAACCCTTGCCGATGATCGTCGTCGTCATCGACGAGATGGCGGATCTCATGCTCGTCGCCGGCAAGGAGGTGGAGGCCTCGGTGCAGCGGCTGGCGCAGATGGCCCGCGCGGCCGGGATCCATCTCATCATGGCCACCCAGCGGCCCTCGGTGGACGTCATCACCGGCACCATCAAGGCCAATTTCCCGACCCGGATCTCGTTCCAGGTCACCTCCAAGATCGACAGCCGCACGATCCTCGGCGAGCAGGGCGCCGAGCAGCTGCTCGGGCGCGGCGACATGCTGTTCATGGCCGGTGGCGGCCGCATCACCCGCGTGCACGGCGCCTATGTCTCGGAAGCCGAGGTCGACCGGGTGGCCGGCTTCCTGCGCCGCCAGCGCCCGCCGCAGTACCGTCAGGAGGTGCTGGAGGAGCGCGAGGACGGCTTCGGCTCGCCGGTGCTCGATGCGGCGCTCGGCGGCGGCGATGACGACGAGGACCTGCTGCGCCAGGCGATCGCCATCGTGCTCAAGGACCGGCGGGTGTCGACGAGCTACATCCAGCGCAGGCTGCGGATCGGCTACAACCGCGCCGCCTCCCTCATCGAGCGCATGGAGGAGCGCGGCATCATCAGCGCGCCCAACCCGCAGGGCCGGCGCGAGATTCTGGTGGACGGCGCGGCCGAGGACCGCTAGCGCGGCCGCGGGCGGCCGTGCGGGCCCGGTTCACCCCGGGTTCAGTCGCGCGTCGGCAAGGGCGGGGCGGAAACCGGCTTGAAGGCGAGGCGGGGACGCGATGATCGCGAAGACCGGACGGCGGTTCGCGGCGATGGGGACGGCGCTTGCGCTGCTCGTTGCGCTGCTCGCGGGCGGCGCGGCCGCCCGGACGCAGGATGCGCCGGCCGCCTCCGGCGGCGATACCGCGGCGGTCGAGGACCGGCGGGCGGATGAGGTCGTCGCCTTCTTTGCGGGGCTCGCCAGCCTGAAGGCGCGATTCGTCGAGATCACGCCCGACGGCGGGCGCCGCGAGGGCATCTTCCTGTGGCAGCGGCCCGGCCGCTTCCGCTTCTCCTATACCGACGGCACCCCGTTCATCATCGTCTCCGACGGCCGCCAGGTGTCGCTGGTCGACGAGGAGGCGGGCAGCGTCAGCCGCTGGCCCGTGGCCGAGACCGTGCTCGCCCCGCTGCTCGCCCGCCGCCCCGATCCCGGGGCGCTGCGCGCGGCGATTCGCGCCATCCATGACGGCCCGGTCGGGGGCCTGTTCTGGGTGGAGGTCGAGGATCCCGCCCATCCCGGGCGCGGCCGCGCGCTGCTGCTCATTTCGGAACGCGGCGGCGCGCTTTCCTGGCTCGGCTGGCGGGTGCCGGACGGCCGCGGCGGCGTCATCGAGGTGCGGCTTTTTGACGCCGAAGCCAATGTCGAGATCGCGGAATCGGCATGGGAGTTCGCCGACCCGCGGCGGGCCGTGCGGCGCAAGCGGCGCGGCATGTAGACGCCTCACCGGCGCGTGGTGCTTGACTTTAATTCCGGATGTCCTATGTTCAAATCACTTGAGCGGTCGTCCCCTCCCGGAGTTGTGCCCCCCACTTCCCGGTTAGACCGCTCAAGCGACGCCGTTAACGGCTGCGCCCGGTCGATGCCCCCCTCGACCGGGCGCTCTCGTTTGCGCGCCGCGAAAGGGCCGGGTGCCGGCACCCGGGGATGCCGCCGTCACGGATCGCCATCATGCGCATGAACCATCCGCTCGCTCTCCTCGATCTTCTTGCCGCCGACGAGCCCGCGCTCGCCGGCCTGCCGCGGCTCGGCCGCTATCTCGCCCGCATGCCCTGGTTCGGGGCGCTCGCGCGCCCGCTCGATGCCGCGACCGTCGAGACGGCCCGGGCCTGTCTTGCGGGGCTCGGCATTCCCGATGCCGACCCGGTGCCGGCCGAATCGCTCGCCGATGTCGAGGAGGTGCTGGCCGCGGCCGATCCCGGCAACCCCCTCGCCCTCCAGGAAGAGCAGCGGCGCGCCGAGCTGGCCGACCGGATCCGCGCGCAGCTTGCGCAGCGCGAGGCGATGGAGGAGGCGCTGACCGTCCTGAAGGGCCTTGCGGCGGTGACCGCCGGGCGCGCCATCGAGGAGGACGGCGTCTTCCCGCCCGCAACTCCCGCCGATCTGCTGGACGCGGCGGTGGGCGCGGCGGCGGCCGCGACGGTGGATGCGGCGCTGGTGCTGGCGGCCGGGGCGGAAGCGGCGCATCCCTTCGCGCTGCGCTTTGCGCTGTTCGAGAAGGGGCGCTGGCCGCTCGCCTTGATCGGGGCGACCTGGCACATCTACTGATGACGAGACCGCTTCCGCCCGGAACCCGACGGAATCGACGATGGACCGCATCCGCCTGTGCTGCTGGAACGTCAATTCGGTGCGCGCGCGCTGGCCCCATGTCGTGCGCCTGGTGGCGGAACACGCCCCCGACATCGTCTGCCTGCAGGAGATCAAGGTCGCGGCCGATCGCTTTCCCGCCGAAGATTTCGCCGCGCTCGGCTATCCGCACCAGCTGCTGCGCGCCATCAAGGGCTACAATGGCGTGGCGATCCTCTCGCGCCTGCCGCTCGAGGACGCCGGATCGCGCAGCTGGTGCGGGGCGGATGACGCCCGCCATCTCGCGGCGCGGCTGCCCGGCGGGGTGGTTCTCCACAATTTCTACGTCCCCGCCGGCGGCGACGTGCCGGATCCCGCGGCCAACCCCCGCTTCGCCCACAAGCTCGCCTTCCTCGACGAGATGATCACCTGGGCCGGGCGGCTCAGGGAACCGGTGATCCTGCTGGGCGACCTCAATGTGGCCCCGCATCCCGAGGACGTGTGGTCGCACGAGGCGCTGCTCGACGTCGTCAGCCACACCCCGGCGGAGACCGAGCGGCTGCTCGCCCTCATGGCCGCGCATGACTTCGTCGATGTCGTGCGGGCCGCGATCCCGCGCCCCCGGAAGCTGTTCACCTGGTGGTCCTACCGCGCGCGCGACTGGGCGGCGTCCGATCGCGGGCGGCGCCTCGATCACGTCTGGACCAGTCCCGGGCTCGCGGAATGCGTGCGCGATGTGACCGTGCTCAAAGAGGCGCGCGGCTGGGGGCGGCCGAGCGACCATGTGCCGGTGCTGGTGGATCTGGATCCCGCGCTCGCGGCCGGGTGAGAGCCGCGCTCAGCCGGCGGCGAGCCAGCGGTGATGGGGGCAGGCGGGATCGGGGGGCAGCGCGATGGTCCGCGCGCGCGCGTCCAGCAGATCGACGATGAGCAGGCGGCCGGCGAGCGTCGGCAGACCCCCGACGAGTTCCTTAACCGCCTCGGCCGCGGCCCAGCTGCCGAGCACGCCGGCCGCCGCGCCGAGGATGCCGAGCTCCGCGCAGGGCGTCTCGTCGAGATGGCCGGGATCGGCCCCGACGAAGCAGTGGTAGCAGGGCAGATCCGCGCCCGCATGCGGCTTGAAGACCGCAAGCTGGCCCTCGAAGCGGCGGATGGCGGCGGAGACGAGGGTGCGGCGGCGGCGCACGCAGGCCTCGGCCACCGCGAGCCTGGTCGCGAAATTGTCGGACCCGTCCAGCACGAGATCGTAGCCGGCCACGAGTTCGGCGGCATTGGCGGCGTCGAGCCGGTCATGATGCGGCTCGATCCGGCAGTCGGGATTGCGCGCGGCGAGACGCATGGCGGCCGCCTCCACCTTGGGCCGGCCGATGTCGGCCTCGGCGTAGAGGACCTGGCGCTGGAGGTTGGAGCGCGAGACGACGTCGTGGTCGACGAGGCCGATGCGGCCGATGCCGGCCGCCGCCAGATACAGCGCGGCCGGCGCCCCGATCCCGCCGGCGCCGACGAGCAGCACGGAGGAGGCGAGCAGCCGGCGCTGGCCGGGGCCGCCGATCTCGGGAAGCACGATGTGGCGCGCGTAGCGCTCGAGCTGTTCGGGTGTCATGGCGCCGGCTTTCGTGCCGATCGATGCCGGCGGCTGTTTGGCACGAGGCGCCATGCGCAGACAAGCGCGGAACCGGGAGCACGCTCCCGCCGCCGCGGGGTCACGGCCGCCGCCGCCCGGATCCGCGGCGGGCCCGCCCCGTCCCGGGCGCGGCGCGTCAGGCGACGTCTTCGAGGCGCTCCGGCTCGGCCCGCGCCCGCGCGGTGGCGATGAGATCGGCGAGCGTGCGCTCGGACAGCAGCGCGGCGATGCGGTCCTCCAGCTCGGTGAACAGCGGCAGGATCGCGTGCCTGAGGAAGGGGCTCCTGACCTCGCCCGGTTCGACCGCGGCCTTCCCGCGCGTGGAGAGAGCGGCGATGACCTCGCCGAGAAGGATGGTCTCGGCGGGCCGCGCGAGCCGGTAGCCGCCGCGCGGGCCGCGGCTGCCCTTCAGGATTCCGGCGCGCACGAGGCGCTGAAGATCATGCTCGAGAAAGCGGCCGGGCACGCCCTGCAGCCGCGCGAGACGGCGCTGGGGAAGGGCGCGCCCTTCCCCCCCCGCGTGCTCGGCGATCCACAGCAGGGCATCGAGAACGAAAAGCAGTCGGCGATCGCAGATCCGCATGGCTCCCCGCGCGCTCCACCTTGGCATCCCGGCACCGACCGGCCTGCCCGCGGCCGTCCGCCGCACCGCTCCCCCGACCGTCTTATGACCGAAAAGCGGCGGGCGGGGCGAATCAACTCTTCATCACGATTTCGTGAGCGCGGCGGGAGCCCATCGCGGCCTCAGCCGCGGGCGGACGGGCCGGGGCCGGTCTCGCGCGGGCCGAAGAGGGCGGTGCCGATGCGCAGCATGTCCGCGCCCATGGCGGCGGCGATCTCGTAGTCGCCCGACATCCCCATCGACAGGCGGCGCAGGCCGTGGCGGCGCGCCAGCTCCTTGAGCAGGGCGAAATGCAGCGCCGGCTCGTCGTCGACGGGCGGGATGCACATCAGCCCCGAGACCTGCAGCCCCGCGTCCGCCAGCGCGGCGAGCAGACGCGGCAGATCCGCCGGCAGCACCCCCGCCTTCTGCGGCTCGGCGCCGGTGTTGACCTGGACCAGCAGCTCGGGGCGCCGGCCGGTGCGGGCGATGGCGCGCAGGAGCGGGTCGATCAGCTTCTCGCGGTCGATGCTGTGGATGACGTCGAAAAGCGCGACGCAGTCTTCGACCTTGTTGCTCTGCAGCCGGCCGATGAAATGCAGTCTGAGATCCGCGAAGGCCTTGCGGCGCGGCGCCCAGTGGCGCGCGGCCTCCTGGATCCGGTTCTCGCCGAAGGAGCGGATGCCCGCGGCGAGCGCCGCCGCGATGCGCGCATCGGGCTGGCCCTTGGAGACCGCGATGATCTCGCCGCCTCCGGCGGGCAGACCCTGGCTGCGGCGGGCCGCCGCGACGCGGGCCATGATCTCGCGATGGCGGGCGGCGATCTCCGCGACCAGCGCGGGATCGGCGGAAGACGGCGCTGTCGGATCCTGCGTCATCGGCGGCTCGCGTGATCCATTCCTAGTGGAGGGCGCGACAGGCCTACCGGCAAAGCCCTGTTCCCGCAAGGGCGCAAGCGCTAGCCTGCACCGGGCGTCGATGGGGACGATGGAGATGTGCGAGCGAAGGCCGGTGGAATGGTTTGCCCTCAGAGCGCTTCTCGCCCGCCGGGCGCCGCGCGGGCGGCCGTGGCCGCCGCGGGCCGTGCTGATCTATCAGCCCGACCGGCTCGGGCGGGAGGGGCTGGCCATGCTCGCCCGTCTGCCGCGGGAGGTGGCGGTGCTCTACCGCGGCTACGGGCGTCCGCAGCCCGACCCGCTGCTGGACGATCTCGCGCACGCCTGCCGCCGCCAGCGCCGGCTGCTCTGGGTCGCCGGCGAGGGCATCAGGCCGCGCCGGCTGCCGCCCGGCGTCGCGGGCCGGCATCTCGCCGCCTGGCAGATGCGCCGGCCCGCCGTCGCGGCGCGCCCCGGCGCCCGCCCGCGGCTGCTGAGCGGGGCCGTCCATGACGGGCGCGAGGGGCGGCTGGTCCGGCGCCTCGTCCTGCCCTGGGCCCTGGTCTCGCCGGTGTTCGCGACCGCAAGCCACCCCGGCGCGCGGGCGATGGGACCGCATGTCTTCGCGCGGTTTTGCCGGCGGCTGCGCGGGGCCGGCGGTCCCCGTCACATCCTCGCGCTCGGCGGCATGACCGCAAGAAGGCTGCGCCGGCTGGCGGGCGCGGCCGACGGTTTCGCCGCGATCGGTTTCTGGGAGCATCTCGCGGGATCGCCGCAAGGCCGCCTAAGTGACCGGGATGCGCCGGGTGGACGGGGAACGGCCGCGGCGGCCCGGGATGATGCGCGGCGCACGCACGATCGGGGCCGCTAGAAGCTCAGGCTCGTGCCGAGATAGAGCATGCCGGCGCGGTTCGCGAGCTCGGGGGCGGCGCCGGCGTTCACATAGTCGAACAGGCGGATGCCGCCCGACAGCCGCACCCGCTCCGAGATCCGGTAGGCGGCGCCGAGATCGAGCCGGTAGAAGCTGCGGTCGACAAGCGCGTCAAGCCCGCGGCTCGAGCTCGAGAACTCGCCGATCGCAAGCTGCGTCTCGAAGGCGCCGATGCGGTAGCCGAGGCCGAGATCGACGCCCTGGGCGCGCTCGCCGAGCAGCCCGCCCTCCTGGCGCTGAACCGTCGCACCCAGCGAGAATCCGCTCATCCGGAAGGCGATGCCGAGCTGATAGGCCCGGCTGTCGAGCGGCGAGCCGGCACCGGTGAAGCCGAAGACGCTGCCGTCCTGGATGAGGTATTCGGAGGACAGCGCGATCCCGACGGCCTTGTCCGGCCGGCCCTCCGGCGGCAGGATGCTGATGGTGATCTCGCTTTCGCGGTAGCGCGGCGTGAAGCTCGACAGCGGTGCGAGCCGGCCTGAGAGCGTGAGCGAGCGCCCCAGCGGATCGGCGACGCCCACCCGCGGCGTGAAGGTGAAGCGCGGCGCCCGCTCCTCTCCGCCCGCGGAGGGCGAATCGGCGCGCGGCTTCGCCTTCAGAGGAAGGGAGGCGATCGGCGCCTCGCGCAGATAGAGGTACTCCTGCGCGTCCGCCGCGCGCGCATCCGTGGCGGGCGCCTGCTGCTGCGCCGCACGCGCCGCGCCCGCCGCGCCGATCAGCGCGAGAAGGACGACGATGCCTGATGTGCGCTTCCTCACTGCCGTCGCTCCCGTCCTCGCCGCCAGATGGCATCCGGCAGGCGGGAAGACAAGATGCACCCCATCGTCCGGCCGCGCTTTCCGGGCGGCCCTTTCGGGCGCCGGCGCGTCACATGCCGGACGCTCTCGGAAATTGTGCCACAAATCGGCCGGAAAGACCAGTGACATTTCGGCAACACTCGCCGGAAATCCGCATCATGGGCCGCGTTTTGGAGCCTCTGGTCAAGCCCGGACGGGGCGACTATAAGCGGGGCGCGGCCGGCATCGGCGGCGCGCAGCGGAACGAAAGGGCAGGATGGATGACACGAGGGCGCGGGCCGGAATTCCGGAAGCGGGGCGTGCCGCGGCTGACGTTGCTGGCGGCGGTCCTGCCGCTCGTCCTGCTGCCGGCGGCATGCGGCGGAAAGCGCGGGCCGGGCGAGCCGAAGATCTCGGCGGCGCATCTGGGGGTCAACGCCTATCTCTGGCGCGCGAGCCTCGACACGCTGGCCTTCATGCCGCTCATCGAGGCCGACGGCCGGGCCGGCGTGATCGTGACCGACTGGTACAGCGATCCGGCGGCGCCCGACGAGCGGCTCAAGGTGTCCGTCTTCATCCTCTCGCGCGAGCTCAGGGGCGATGCCGTCGAGGTTCACGTCGTGCGCCAGACCCGCAACGAGGCCGGGATCTGGGTCAACCAGCCCGTCCAGGCCGCCACCGAGCTCAAGATCGCGGAAGCCATCCTGGCGCGCGCGCGCCAGCTCCGGATGGAGCGCCCGAAGGGCTGAGGGCCGCAGCCGGCCGGTGATCCGCCGGGCGCGACGCCGCCGATCCCGCCGGGCGGCCCGCCGCGGGGACGCATCGACCATGGCACGGATGAGGGAGTGACGCTCAGCATGTCGCGCTACAACGCGAAGGTCATCGAGAGGAAGTGGCAGCGGCGCTGGGAGGAGGTCGAGGCCTTCCGCACGCGCGAGGACCATCCGGGCGAGCCCGTCTACATCCTCGAGATGTTCCCCTATCCTTCCGGCCGCATCCACATGGGCCATGTGCGCAACTACACCATCGGTGACGTCCTCTGCCGCTACTACCGCGCCCGCGGCCACAACGTGCTGCATCCCATGGGCTGGGACGCCTTCGGCATGCCGGCGGAGAACGCGGCGATGGAAAAGGGCGTGCACCCGGCGGACTGGACCTACGACAACATCGCCACCATGCGCGGGCAGCTCCAGTCCATGGGTCTCGCGATCGACTGGTCGCGGGAATTCGCCACCTGCGATCCGGAATACTACGGCAAGGAGCAGGCGCTGTTTCTGGATCTCTTCGAGGCGGGCCTCGTCTACCAGAAGGAATCCTGGGTCAACTGGGATCCCGTGGACCGGACGGTGCTCGCCAACGAGCAGGTGATCGACGGGCGCGGCTGGCGCTCCGGCGCGCCGGTCGAGCGCCGCAAGCTGAAGCAGTGGTTCCTGAAGATCACGGATTTCGCGGACGAGCTGCTCGATGGGCTGAAGACGCTGGACGGCTGGCCCGAGAAGGTCCGGCGCATGCAGGAGAACTGGATCGGGCGCTCGGAAGGTCTGGCCTTCCGCTTCCGCACCACCGAGGAGCCGCCGCGCGAGATCGAGGTGTTCACCACCCGGCCGGACACCATCTTCGGGGCGAGCTTCGTCGCGATCGCCCCCGATCACCCGCTGGCCGAGGAGCTGGCGAAAACCGATCCCGGGCTTGCCGCCTTCATCGCCGAGTGCAACCGCATGGGCACCTCGGTGGTGGCCCTGGAGACGGCCGAAAAGAAGGGCTGGCGCACCCCGATCGAGGTGCGGCATCCCTTCGATCCGGAGCGCCGGCTGCCCGTCTTCGTCGCCAATTTCGTGCTGATGGAATACGGCACGGGTGCGATCTTCGGCTGCCCGGCCCATGACCAGCGCGACCTCGAATTCGCCCGCCGCTACGACCTGCCGGTGATACCGGTGGTGATCCCCGAAGGCGAGGATCCCGAAACCTTCGCGATCGGGGAGGAGGCCTGGACCGGGCCGGGCCTGCTTGCGCATTCGGGATTCCTGGACGGGCTGACCAGCGAGGAGGCAAAGCGGGCCGTCATCCGCCGCGCGGAAGAAGAGGGCTGGGGGCGGCGTCAGGTGCAGTATCGCCTGCGCGACTGGGGCGTGTCGCGCCAGCGTTACTGGGGCACGCCGATCCCCATCATCCACTGCCCGGCCTGCGGGCCCGTGCCGGTCCCGCGCGACGAGCTGCCGGTGACCCTGCCGCTCGACATCCGCTTCGACCAGCCGGGCAACCCGCTCGCCAACCACCCGACCTGGAAGAAGACCACCTGCCCGCGCTGCGGCGGCGCGGCCGAGCGCGAAACCGACACGCTGGACACCTTCGTCGATTCGGCCTGGTATTTCATCCGCTTCACGGCCCCGCATGCGGACCGGCCGATCGTCAGGGAGAAGGCGGAATACTGGCTGCCCGTCGACCGCTACATCGGCGGCATCGAGCACGCGATCCTGCATCTGCTCTATGCGCGCTTCTTCACCCGGGCGTTGAAGCGCTGCGGCCACCTCGACATCGCCGAGCCCTTCAGGGGGCTGTTCACCCAGGGCATGGTGCTGCACGAGACCTACCGCGACGAGGACGGCCAGTGGGTGCTGCCCGAGCTCGTGGTGCGCCGTCCGGACGGCAGCCTGATCCGCAAGGACACCGGCAAGCGGGTCACCGCGGGCCGCATCGAGAAGATGAGCAAGTCGAAGAAGAATGTCGTCGATCCCGACGACATCATCGACCGCTACGGCGCCGACACCGCGCGCTGGTTCATGCTCTCCGACAGCCCGCCCGAGCGCGATCTCATCTGGACGGAAGAGGGCATCGAGGGCGCCTGGCGCTTCACCCAGCGGCTCTACCGGCTGGTGGACGGCGCAGCCGACCTGCTGCCCGCGCCCGGCACCCCGCGGCCTGCGGATCTCGCGCGGCCCGAGCGCGACCTGCTGCGCATCGCCCACCGCACCATCCGCGATGTCGCCGACGACATCGAGAACATGCGCCTCAACCGCGCGGTGGCCCGGATCCACGAGCTCGCGAACGCGATATCGGCGAGCGAGAGCGATGCGATCCGGCCGCCGGTGCTGCGCGAGGTGCTGGAAATCCTCGTCCAGGTCATCGCGCCGATGATGCCGCATCTGGCCGAGGAGCTCTGGACGCGGCTCGGCCACGACAGCCTGCTTGCGACCAGCCGCTGGCCGGAGGCCGATGAGGCGCTGATGCGCGAGGAGGTGATCGAGCTGCCGGTCCAGGTCCAGGGCAGGCTGCGCGACCGCATCATGGTCGCGCCCGATGCCTCCGAGGAGGCGGTGCGCGAGCAGGCGCTCGCCAGCGAGAAGGTGCGACGCGCCATCGGCGATCGCCCGGTCAGGCGCGTCATCGTCGTGCCGAAGCGGATCGTCAACATCGTCCTGGGCTGACAACGTCCTGGGCTGACATCGTGCCGGGCTGAGGAGAGGCGGAACACGCAAGGTGTCGCAGCGGGGTGCGAGATGGCGCGCGGCGGCGCGCATGGCGGCCGGGCTGCTCGTCGCGGCGGCGCTTTCGGCCTGCGGCTTCGCCCCGGCCTGGCGCGAGCCGGCGGCGGTGCCGGTCGCCGGCGCCGAAGCGCTGCCCGTCGTCCTTGCGGCCGAGCCGGCACTGGCCGATGCCGCGGCCGGTGCGCTCGCCGGGGTCGGACTGGATGCCGTGGAAGCCGGCAGCGGACGGCGCGGCGCGGCTCGAGCTCGCGGCCCGCGAGGAGCGCTACGGCCTGCGCGGCGACCGGGCGGCGACGCGGGCGGCCGTGAAGATCGCCGGCGCGCTGTCCTGGACGGCGCCGGACGGCCGGGCGTTCTCGGAGGAGCTTCTCGCCGTCGTGCCCTACGACATCGTCCGTTCCGACTTCGCCGCCGAGATGGCCCGGCGCGACGCCGAGCGCCGCGCGCTGCAGGAGCTGGCGCAAAGGGTGCGCGCGCTGCTCGCGCGCTGGCGGGCCGAAAGTTCGCCTGACAGGTAAACGGGCATGGCGAAATTGACCGGATCGGCTCTTGCGCGGGCGCTGGAATCCTGGCCGGCGCGGCTGCGGGCGGCGCTCGTCTTCGGCCCGGACGAGGGGCTGGTGCGCGAGCGCGCGGAACGCATCGCCCGCCAGATCGTGCCCGACCTCAAGGACGGCTTCCGGATCGCGCGCCTCGATGACGAGCGGCTGAAGGCCGATCCGGCGGCACTCGTCGACGAGCTCAACGCCATCTCCATGTTCGGCGGCCGGCGCCTCGTCTGGCTGCGGACGTCGGGCGATGCGCATGCCGGGCCCGTCGCGGACGCCCTGGCGGGCGCGGCCTCCGACGGTTTCCTGCTCGTCGAGGCGGGCAATCTGGCGCCGCGGGCGCGGCTGCGGCGGCTGTTCGAGGACGCGGCGGATCTCGCCGCGATCGCCTGCTATGCCGACGGCGAGCGGGATCTTGCCGCGCTTGTCGACGGCTGGCTCAAAGATCGGAAGATCACGGCCGACCCGGACGCGCGGGCGCATCTGCTGGCATCCCTCGGCGCGGACCGCGCGGTCACCCGCCACGAGCTGGACAAGATCGCGCTCTATTTCCTCGACGCCACCGACCGCCGCCTCGATCTGGCCACCGCCGAGGCCCTCGTCGGCGACAGCGGCGCCGCCGGCGCCCAGGAGGTGGTGCGCGCGGCGCTCGCGGGAGATGCCGCGGGCCTGGAGACCGCGCTCGCCTCGGCGCTGGCCGCGGGCGTCCAGCCGATCGCGCTGCTGCGCATCCTCGCCCAGCAGCTGCTGCAGCTGTGGCCGCTTGCGCTGGCCTGCGCGCGGGGCGCGGCACCGGCCGCCGTCGTCGCCGGCGCGCGGCCGCCCGTCTTCTTCCGCGACCGGCCGGCGGTGGAGGCGGCGCTCGCCCGGTTGCGGGCCCCCGCCTGGGGTGCGCTGCTCGATGCCGTGGTGGCGGCGGAGGCGGCCGTCAAGTCCGGCCGCCCGGCCGAGCCGCTGCTGCGCAAGCTGCTCCTCGATCTCGCCTGCGGGCGCATCGGCGGGGCCGCCGCGGCGGAGCACCGCGCGTGCTAGAAGCCCCTGCCCGGATCCAGCATGCGGCAGAACCGGTCGAGCTGTTCGATGTTCCGGTAGTGGAGGACCAGGCGGCCGCCGCCGTCGGGCCGATGCCGGATGTCGACCCGCGTGCCGAGCAGGCGGCCCAATGTCTCGGCGAGATCGCGGATGTCGGGATCATCCACCACCCGCCGCCTGCGCGCGCGCCCGCGCCGTCCGCCGCCGGCGGCCTTGGCGCCGGCGGCGAGATCCTCGACCGCGCGCACCGACAGGCCTTCCGCCGCGATCCGCCGCGCGAGGAACTCCGCGTCCGGCACGCCGACAAGGGCGCGCGCATGGCCCATGGCGAGCGCGCCCTCCTCGACCATCTCCTGGACCGCCTGCGGCAGCTGCAGCAGGCGCAGCAGATTGGCGACATGGCTGCGGCTCTTGCCCACGAGCCGGCCGACCTCCTCGGTTCCGTAGCCGAACTCGTCGATGAGGCGGCGATAGGCGCGCGCCTCCTCGATGGGGGTGAGATCGCGGCGCTGGATATTCTCGACAAGCGCGATCTCCAGCGCCTCGGCATCCTCGAGCCGGCGCTCGATGACCGGCACCTCGTGCAGTCCGGCCGCCTGGGCGGCGCGCCAGCGCCGCTCGCCGGCGACGATCTCGTAGACCGGACCCTCCGGATCCTCCTCGTCCAGCGGGCGCACGAGAATGGGCTGCAGCATCCCCGTCTTGCGCAGGGACGCCGCAAGCTCGCCGAGATCCTCGGCCGTGAAATGCCGGCGCGGCTGGAAACGGCCCGGTCTGAGCCGGGTGATCGGCAGGCGCCGGACGCCGGACCCGCCCGGCGCGTCCTCGCCGGCGGCCGCCTCGGCCTCGAGCTCGCCGAGCAGCGCCGACAGGCCGCGGCCCAGCCCGCGGCGGCGCCCGGAGGAGCGGCGCGGCTCACTGTTCCTGTCGTCGGCGGGATCCGGCATCACGCAGCCCTCTCCTGGCGGCGGCGGCGAAGAAACTCTTTGGCGAGAGCAAGATAGGCGGCGCTGCCCGCGCAGCGGTGGTCGTAGATCAGCGCCGGCTTGCCGTGGCTCGGCGCCTCCGAGACGCGGACGTTGCGCGGGATCACCGTCTTCCATACCTGCGGGCCCAGCGCCGCCCGGACGTCGTCTTCCACCTGCTCGGACAGCCGGTTGCGGCGGTCGTACATGGTGAGCACGATGCCTTCGATCTCGAGCCGCGGGTTGAGCTGCCGGCGCACCCGCTCGATGGTCTTGAGCAGCAGCGACAGGCCTTCGAGCGCGAAGAACTCGCACTGCAGCGGCACCAGCACCGAATCGGCGGCGGCCAGCGCGTTGATGGTGAGGATGGAAAGCGACGGCGGGCAGTCGATCAGCACGTCGTCGAAGCGCCGGCGCGTCTCATCCGCCACCAGCGCGTCGTGAAGCCGGAAATTCTGCCGCGGCCGGCCGACGAGCTCGGCTTCCGCACCCGAAAGATCCACCGTGGCCGGCACGATCATAAGCCCCGGCACCTCGGTGCCGCAGCTCGCCTCGTGGACCGGCACGGCCCCCGTCAGCACCTCGTAGCTCGTCGGGTGGCGGCGGGCGATGGGAATGCCGAGGCCGGTCGAGGCGTTGCCCTGCGGGTCGAGATCGATGACGAGCACCCGGCGGCCGACGGCGGCGAGCGCGGTGGCGAGATTGATCGCCGTGGTCGTCTTGCCCACGCCGCCCTTCTGGTTGGCGACCGCGAGGACCCGCGCCGCGGACCCGGTCGTTCGACGATCCCCGTTCGGCGCCGTCGCCATGCGTTCCATCCCCGACCGCTTCCCTCGCCCGTTCAGCGCACCGCGCGCCGGCGCAGACCCGAGATCCGCAGCAGCCGCGCCGCCGGCTCCGTGCGGCTCGCCAGCGCATCGCAGGCGAATATCCAGTCTTTTTGCGCGGCGGTCAATTCCTCCCGCCAGCGCGCGCCCTTCCAGGCCCACAGCACCGCGCCGCCGCCCTCCAGCCACGGGGCCGCGAGCGCCAGAAGCTGCGGCAGGGGTTTGAGCGCGCGGGCGGTGACGATGGCGGGCCGCGGCAGATCGCCGGGCGCGAGCGCCTCGATCCGCCGGTTGATCGCCGTCGCGGGGGCACCCGTTTCGGCGATCACGGTCGCAAGGAAGGCCGCCTTGCGCCGGTCGGCCTCGACCAGGGTCATGGGGATTCCGGCCGCGATCGCGAGGACGAGGCCCGGAAACCCCGCGCCGCTGCCGAGGTCGAGCCCGGCCGGCACGGCGGCCGGATCGAGATGATCGCGAAGCTGGAGGCTGTCGAGGACGTGGCGCTCCCACACATGCGCAAGACTGGCCGGGGCGACGAGATTGATCCGGGCGTTCCAGGCGCGCAGAAGATCCACGTAGCGGATCAGCCGCTCCGCCGTTTCACGTGAAACACCGAGCCGGTCCGCAAGCCGGCCGGGGTCGTCCGGGCCCCGCGCCCGCGCAGCGCGGTCATCAGGCCGCATCGGTCAGCCTGCGCGTCTTCAGATGCACGAGAACGGCGGTGAGCGCGGCCGGCGTCACCCCCGGGATGCGGGCGGCCGCCGCCAGGGTCGCCGGCCGGTGGGCCGCGAGCTTCTCGCGCATCTCGTTGGACAGCCCGGCGATCGCGGCGTAATCGAGATCCGCGGGCAGCACCACGCCCTGATCGCGGGCGAGCGCCTGCAGATCCGCCTCCTGCCGCGCCACGTAGTGGGCGTAGCGGGCGTCGATCGCGAGCTGCCGGGCCGCCTCTTCGGCAAGCCCCGCAAGCTCCGCGGGCCAGATCCGCCGCAGCACGCCGATGTCCACGTCGGGCAGCGCGAGAAGATCGAAGGCGCTGCGCCGGCGGCCGTCGGCGCCGAGCTTCAGCCCGTGGCGGCGCGCCTCGGCGGGGGTCAGCGTCAGGCTCTCGAGCAGGCGGCGGCCCTCGGCCAGCGCGGTCATGCGCGCGCGGTGGCGGCGCGCGCGTTCCGGCCCCACGAGGCCGAGGCGGATGCCGAGGCCGGTGAGCCGCTGATCCGCATTGTCCGCCCTCAGCCGCAGCCGGTATTCGGCCCGGCTCGTAAACATGCGGTAGGGCTCATCCACGCCGAGGGTGGTCAGATCGTCGATCAGCACGCCGATGTAGGAATCCTGCCGGCGCGGCAGCAGCACGCGGTCCGCGGCCAGCAGCGCCTCGCCGGCCATCTCCCCTTCCCCCGCCAGAGAAAGCGCCGCATTCGCTCCGGCCACCAGCCCCTGGGCCGCCGCCTCCTCATAGCCGGTCGTGCCGTTGATCTGGCCGGCGAGGAAGAGGCCGGCCACCGCCTTCGTCTCCAGCGTCGGCCACAGCGCCCGCGGATCGACGAAATCGTATTCGATCGCATAGCCGTATTGCGCGATCTCCGCCCGCTCTAGGCCGGGGATCGACCGCACCATCTCCTCCTGGACCTCCGCCGGCAGGCTGGTCGAGATACCGTTGGGATAGACGAGCGGGCTGTCCAGCCCTTCGGGCTCGAGGAAGATCTGGTGGCTGTCGCGTGCGGCGAAGCGGACCACCTTGTCCTCGATCGAGGGGCAGTAGCGGGGCCCGCGCGAGCGGATCCGCCCGGAATACATGGGCGCGCGGTGCAGATTGGCGCGGATGATCTCATGCGTGCGGGGCGTCGTGCGGGTGATGTGGCAGACGGTCTGCGGCAGCGGAAGCGTATCGGTGAGCGCCGAAAAGGGCTCCGGCGGATCGTCGCCCGGCTGGACCGCCAGTCCCGCGTAGTCGATGCTGTCGCGCCTCAGGCGCGGCGGCGTGCCGGTCTTCAGCCGGCCGAGGGGAAAGCCGATCCGCACGAAGGTCTCGGCCAGGCGGACCGCCGGCGGCTCGCCGATGCGCCCGGCCGCCTGCCGCTCTTCGCCGCGATGGATCAGCCCGCGCAGGAAGGTGCCGGTGGTGATCACGACCCGCGGGGCCCGCAGCGCCCGCCCGTCCTCCAGCAGCACGCCGGCAAGCCGCGGCGGCGCGCCCTGGATCAGGATCAGGTCGCCGACCGCGCCCTCGACGATGGTCAGATTCTCCTGTCCGATCAGCGCCTCCCGCATGCGGGCGGCATAGACCTTGCGGTCCGCCTGCGCGCGCGGCCCCCAGACCGCGGGACCCTTGGAGCGGTTCAGCATCCGGAAATGGATGCCCGCCTGATCGGCGATCCGGCCCATCAGGCCGTCGAGCGCGTCGATCTCGCGCACCAGATGGCCCTTGCCGAGCCCGCCGATCGCGGGATTGCAGGACATCGCGCCGATGGTGGCGATGCTGTGGGTGACGAGAGCCGTGCGCGCGCCGATGCGGGCCGCCGCCGCGGCCGCCTCGCAGCCGGCATGCCCGCCGCCCACCACGATCACGTCGAAGTCCTGCGCCACCTGCCGCTCTCCGTCCTCGTCCTGGACCATGGGATGCGCCCCGACGGGTCCGGCGCGCTCCATACGCGATTCGCGCGCGCAAAGCCAAGGCGGCCCCGCCGCGGCCGCCGGCCCGTTTCACGTGAAACGCGCCGGCCCGTCCTATTTGCCGATGCAGAACTCGGCGAACAGCCGGTCGAGCATGTCCTCGACCCCGCCGCGGCCCGTGATCCGGCCGAGCGCCGCATCCGCGCGCCGCAGCGCCTCGGCCCCGAGCAGCGGATCGCCCGCGCCCAGCGCCGTCTCGGCCTCGGCGAGCGCCGCCCGCGCCTCCGCCAGCGCCCGCTCGTGGCGCAGGCGGGTGACGACCGCGGGCGGGCCGGCGGTCGCATCCTCCACCCATGTCCGCAGCGCCGCCAGCAGCGCATCAAGCCCCGCGCCGGTCTTCGCCGAGATCGCGAAGCTCCCCTCCCCGAGCCGCCCGGGGGGCCGCGCGGGGTCGAGATCGATCTTGGTCACGACGCGCCAGAGGGTGGTCCCGGCGGGTGGACGCGCGGCCGCCGCCCCGCCGTCCACCGGCTCCAGCCACAGCGCGAGATCCGCCCGGCCCGCATGGGCCAGCGCCCGCCGGATGCCCTCGCGCTCGACCGCGCCCGCCTCCTCGCGCAGGCCCGCGGTGTCCACCAGCGAAACCGGCACGCCGGCCAGATCCAGCCGCACGGTGACGGCGTCGCGGGTGGTGCCGGGCTCGGGCGAGACGATCGCCACGTCCTCCTCGGCCAGGGCGTTGAGAAGCGTGGATTTTCCGGCGTTCGGCGGCCCGAGGATGACGACCGTCAGGCCGTCGCGGATCCGGCGCCCGCGCGCGGCATCCTTCAGCGCCGCATCGAGCTCGCCGGCAAGCGCGGCCAGCTCCGCGCGCACGGCCGCAACGATGCCCTCCTCGTCGCCGATCTCCTCGTCCGCGAAATCGAGCAGCGCCTCGATGCGCGCCGCCGCATCCAGCACCCGCTCCTGCCAGCCGGCGATGCGCGCACCCAGCAACCCTGCCGTCTGCGCCAGCGCCTGGCGCCGCTGGGCCTCCGTTTCGGCCATGACGAGATCGGCGAGGCCCTCGGCGGCGGCCAGATCCATGCGCCCGTTCTCGAAGGCGCGGCGCGTGAATTCCCCCGGTTCCGCCGGCCGCACGCCCGGCAGCGCCGTCACCGCCTCCAGCACCGCCGCGACGACGGCCGGGCCGCCGTGGACATGAAGCTCGGCGACGTCCTCGCCGGTATACGAGCGCGGGCCCGGGAAACCACAGCGCGAGCGCGCGGTCGAGAAGCCCGCCGTCTCGCGGATCGACGAGCCGCACGAGCCGCGCCCGCCGGGGCTCGGCGCGCGCACGCGTGGCGCCCAGCGCGTCCAGAACGCCCGCGGCCCCGGGTCCGCTCACGCGGATGACGGCGACCCCGGCCCGCCCGCGCCCGCTCGCAAGCGCGGCGATGGTCGCGCGCGCGGGCCCGCCCGCCGCCACGGCGCCGGCGCTTGCGGATGCCGGTCGCGGACCGTCAGCCATCGCCGCCCTTCGCGCCGGCCTGGAACATCTTCACCCAGGCGGCCATGGCGTTCTGCGCCTCGCCGGCCTGGCCCATCCAGGCGCGCATCCATTTCGCGACCTCGTCCGCCCCCGGCATCGCCTCGCCGGCCACCTTCTCCACCGCCTCCTCGAAGCGGCGGTTGAGCCCGCTCACATCCGGCAGGCCGAGAAAGCGGCGCAGCTCCTCCGGCGTGCAGTCGATCGCGATCTCCACCTTCATGGCGTCCGTCCTTCCTGCCTTCCGGCGCTTCTGCTAGAGTCTGCCGGAAAACGCCGCAGAGCGCCAGAGCCGGCCGATGGAACCCCGCATCCCGCTCACCAACCGCCTCGCCGAAAGCCGCTCGCCCTACCTGCACGCCCATGCCGACCAGCCGGTGGCCTGGCAGCTCTGGGGCGAGGGGACGCTGGATCTTGCGCGCCGGCTCGACCGGCCGGTCCTGCTGTCCTCGGGCTACGCCGCCTGCCACTGGTGCCACGTGATGGCCCGGGAATCCTTCTCGAACCCCGACATCGCCGCACGCATCAACGCCGCCTTCGTGCCGGTGAAGCTCGACCGCGAGGAGCATCCCGACATCGACCACTTCTACATGACGGCGCTGCAGGTGATGGGGGTGCCGGGCGGCTGGCCGATGACCGTCTTCCTCACCCCGGACGGCCGGCCCTTCGCCGGCGGCACCTATTTTCCGCCGGTCCCGCGCGGCGGGATGCCCGGGCTGCCGACGGTGCTGGATCACGTCGCCCGCGCCTGGGCGGAGCGGCGCGCCGTGGTGGAGGAGACGGCGCAGCGGATCTTCGATGCGACGGCGCGGCTGCTCGCCGCCCCCGCCCCGTCCGATCCGGCGCCGGCTGCAGATCCATCCGCGCCGCTTGCGCGTGCGACGGAGCGGCTGCTCGCCCTCGTCGATCCCGTCCATGGCGGCTTCGGCGGCGCGCCCAAGTTTCCGCAGGCCCCGGCGCTGGCGCTCCTCTGGCGCGCGCGGCGCGACCCCGCGCACGGGGCCGCCGCCCGCCGCGCGGTGCGCCGGGCGCTTGCGGCGATCGTCGCCGGCGGCATCCATGATCACGTCGGCGGAGGCTTTCACCGCTACACCGTCGATGCCGCATGGCAGGTCCCGCATTTCGAGAAGATGCTCTACGACAATGCCGAGCTGCTGCTGCTGCTGGCGGATGTGGCGCGCGTGGAGGAGGCGCCCTGGCTTGCGGATGCGGCCGGGGCCCTCGTCGCCTGGCTTCAGCGCGAGATGGCGGTCGCAGGCGGCGGCTTCGCGGCGGCGCTCGATGCGGAGACCGCCGGCGAGGAAGGCGGCAGCTATCTGTGGGCGCGCGAGGAGCTCGCCGCCGTGCTCGGCTCCGACTTCGACCTCTTCCGCCGCATCTTTCTCGTGCCGGAGCAGGGCCATGTCGACGGGCGGATCGTCATCGTCCGCCGCCACACGCCGCTGGACGAGTCCTGGGCGCGCGAGGAGGCGGACGCCCGCCGCCTGCTCGCCCGCCTCGCCGCGGCCCGCGCCGGCCGGCCGCGGCCAACGCGCGACGACAAGGTGATCGGCGCCTGGAACGGCCGCCTCGTGACCGCCCTGGTCGCCGCCGGCGCCGCCTTCGCGCGCGCGGAATGGACGGCACTGGCGGGCGGGACGCTGGCCGCCCTGCTCGCCCGGCTGCGGCGACCCGACGGGACGCTTGCCCGCCACCTGCTGGACGGCGAGCCGGGCCCGCCCGCCGCGCTCGAGGACTACGCCGCCCTGGCCGAGGCCGCATTGGCGCTGGCCACCGCCACCGGCGAGCGGAACTGGTTCGAAGAGGCCGCGCGTCTTGCCGATCTGGCACATGACCTCTTCCACGATCCGGCCAGCGGCCTCTACCGCCTCGGCCCGGCGGCGGGGCTTCCGGTCGCCCCCGTGATCCCGGACGACGGCCCGTCGCCCTCCGGCACGGCGCTGCTGCTCGGCGTCTTCTCGCGTCTCGCGCGGCTGGCGCCGGACGGCCCCTGGGTCGCGCGCGCCGAGGCCCTGGCCGCCGCGCTGCTGCCGCTTGCCTCCTCCCGCCATCCGCTGGGGCTTGCCGCCTGCCTCGCCGCGCTCGATGCGCATCGGCGCGGAGCGCATCTCAAGATTCTGGCGCCGGGCAAGAGCGATGACGAGCGGCTCGCCGCCTTCCGCCGGCTGGCGGCGGCCGCCTTCCCGGCCGGCCTTGCGAGCGAATCGGGAAGCGGCGAGAAGATCCGGGCGATCCTGTGTCTCGGCAGCCGCTGCCTTGCGCCCGCGGAGACACCCGAGGTGCTCGCGGCACAAATGGAGGCCGAGCATGTCTGAGGCGGATCGGACCCGGCCGGAGCACGCCGGCGCGCGGGCGGCGGTGGTGGCGAGCCCCGTCGGCCGCCTCGTTCTCGTGGCCGAAGGCGATGCCCTGGTCCGCCTGCACTGGGGCGAAAGCGCCCTGCCCGAGGCGGCCGCCGACCCCCTGCTCACCGAGGCCCGCGCCCAGCTTGCCGTCTATTTCGCGGGGCGGCTGACCCGCTTCACGCTGCCGCTCTCACCCGCCGGCAGCGCCTTCGAGCGGAGAGTCTGGCGGGCGCTGTGTGCCATCCCCTTCGGCGACACCGTGACCTACGGGGCGCTCGCCCGGGATCTCAGCAGCGCGCCGCGGGCCATCGGCCGGGCGGTGGCGCGCAATCCGCTGCCGATCCTGATCCCCTGTCACCGGGTCGTGGGAAGCCGCGGCGCGCTCGTCGGCTATTCGGGCGCGGCCGGGGTTGCGACCAAGCGCGCGCTGCTGGTGCACGAGGGCGCGCTGCTCTGCTGAAGGCGGCCGGCGGGCGGCCCTTTTCAAGCCGCCCGCGGGTCTCTAGATTGGCCGGCGCGCGGCGGGATCGAGGCCCGCGCGGCGGCATTCCAGGCAAGAGGCGGTTTCGGGAGGACGAACATGGCGACGCTCACCATCACCGCACGCGACGGATCGGGCAGCTTCGGCGGCTATCTCGCCCTTCCCGAATCGGGGAGCGGGCCGGGCATCATCGTGATCCAGGAGATCTTCGGCGTGAACGCCGGCATGCGCGGGATCTGCGACTGGCTGGCGGGCGAGGGCTATGTCGCCTTCTGCCCGGACCTCTTCTGGCGCATCGAGCCCGGGGTGGAGCTCACCGACAAGACGGACGAGGAGTGGCAGAAGGCCTTCGAACTCTACAAGGCCTTCGATGTCGATCTCGGCATCCAGGACATCGCGGCGACGCTCGAGACCCTGCGCGGCCATGACGCCGTGACGCGGCGGATCGGCGCCGTCGGCTACTGTCTCGGCGGGCTGCTCGCCTATCTGACCGCCTGCCGGACGAGCGTGGACGCCAGCGTCAGCTATTACGGCGTCGGCATCGACAACTATCTGGAGGAGGCGGACAGCATCGCCGGCTACCTGCTGATGCACATCGCCGAAGAGGACCAGTTCGTCGACAAGGCGGCGCAGAAGAAGATCCATGCGGCGCTGGACGGGAACCCGCGGGTCACCATCTACGACTATCCCGGCGTCGATCACGCCTTCGCCCGGCCGGACGGCATCACCTTCAACAAGGAGGTGGCCGAGCTCGCCAACCGGCGCACGCTGGACTTCTTCGCCGAGCATCTGAAGCGCTAGCCGCGGCCGGTCGGCGCCGGCCGGAATCGGTCCCCGGCCGGACCGCCCGCCCGAACAGGGAGAAACCGCCATGGCCGCGACCATGCGCGCCATCCGCCTCCTGCGCCACGGCGGGCCCGAGGTGCTGGCCGCCGAAACGCTGCCGCTTCCCGAACCCGGGCCGGGCGAGATCCGCATCCGCGTCGAGGCGGCCGGCGTCAACTTCATCGATACCTATCACCGCAGCGGGCTCTATCCGCTCGATCCGCCCTGCGGCATCGGCCTGGAGGCGGCGGGGATCGTCGACGCCGTGGGGCCGGGTGTCACGGGCTGGACGCCCGGCATGCGGGCCGGCGGGTTTCTGGGACCGGTCGGCGCTTACGCCGAATACTGGGTCGTGCCGGCGGCGCGGGCCGTGCGGCTGCCGGAAGGGCTGGACTGCAAGACGGCGGCCGCGATCATGCTCAAGGCCGCGACCGTGGAATATCTCGTCTGCCGCTGTGCGCCGGTCAAACCCGGCATGACGGTGCTCTTCCATGCGGGCGCCGGCGGCGTCGGCCATCTCGCGCTGCCGTGGCTGAAGGCGCTGGGCGCGACGGTGATCACCACCGTCGGATCGCACGAGAAGGCGGCGCTTGCGCGCGCGCGCGGCGCCGATCACGTGATCCTCTACCGTGAGGAGCCGGTAGCCGCGCGGGTGCGGGAGATCACGGGCGGGGGCGGTGTGGATGTCGTCTTCGACGGCGTCGGGGCGGCGACCTGGCGGGATTCGCTCGCATCGCTTCGCCGGCGCGGCATGCTCGTGAGCTTCGGCAACGCCTCAGGCCCGGTGCCGCCGGTCTCGCTGCTGGAGCTGACGGCGGCCGGCTCCGTCTTCGTCACGCGCCCTTCTCTCATGGATTACTATGCCGAGCGGGAGGAGATCGCCGACGGCGCGGCGCGGGTGTTCGCGATGTGGGAGCGCGGCGTGATCCGCCCGCAGATCGCCGCACGCCTGCCGCTGGAGAAGGCGGCCGAGGCCCACCGCCTGCTCGAGTCCCGCGCCACCACCGGCAGCGTCATCCTGGTCCCGTAAGAAGCGGCGCGAGGCGGGGATCCCGCCCGAAATCGGAGACCGGCCATTCCCGGTTCAGGCGCGGATGATCCCGGACCGCCTGCACGCGGTCTCCCAGGAACAGCAGCCGCCAGCTCTCTACTGCGACCGGTTGCGGTCCGGCAAAGGCCAGGCAGCTCAACACGGCGACATTCCGCCCCGACGGCCGGTCCCGGACGCTCGCATAGCGGATCACCTGAACACCGGCCTCGCGTGCCGAGCGGCCGAGAGTCTGACAGGCGGAATGGTCGGCCGGCCGTGTCCACAACGCCGCATCCCTGCTGAACGGCGGGCGCGTCAGATCCAGCGCACGGTCGGTGGTAATCCGCACTTGAAACGCCGTGTATTCCAGCGCCCGGTCCGGCCAGGGCGTGCCGGGTGATTCGGCAAAGAAGAGCAGGCGGTAGAACGCCATCTCGGCGACGGCCGTTTCCACCCGCTCGCTCGCGTAGAAGACGCCGGACTCGCCGGATGCGCGGAAACGGCTCGGCCGCGCCTTCCGGCCATAGCGGAACGGGGTGGCCAGCAGATAGTGAAGATGCCGGCATTCCTGTGGCAGGGCCGGTTTGCTCGCCTCGATGATATCTTCAAGCAGCTGCTGTTCGGCGAGACTGTCCACGAGCTTGCGCGTGGAGACGATGTGCTGGGCCTCGACGGCGCGCCAGACGGATCTCCTGAACCGTCGGACCTCAGACCGGAGCGCGTCGGCCGTCCAGGTAGGCGATGACATCGACAAGCCCCCCGATGCTGCGGATGTTCTCGGCAGGCGGCGCACCAAGCACGTTGTTCGTGTTTCTCAGCCAGGCGCGGGCCACGGCTTCATCCCCGCCCGTGATGGCATCGAGAGAACGGAACATGCGGATGAACAGCACCGCCAGCTCGAAAGCCTTCTCACCCGGACGCAGCAGATGGCGCCCCCGCTTCATGCGCGAGACCGTCGCCTCGCTCACGCCCAGAACCGCCGCAAGCTCCCGGCCCGAAAGCCCGAGCCGCTCGGCCGCTCGCACTACGGCCTTGGTGACGACGGCCGCCGCCTCGGCGGATGCCTGCCGCTCGTCAACAATGTGCGCCGCTCTCATGCCTCACTCCTTCACAGGAAAATATAGCATATTAATTTTTCCATTGAAAGAGGCGGGACGAGCGCAAGCGCGAGCTTCCTCCGCAAGGGAGCCCGGCTCGCGAGGAGCCGTCCGCCGGCGGGAATGGATGCGATCAACGAGAAACCCGATGCCGCCCGCCTACTGGTTCATGGCGGCGAAGAATTCCTCGTTGGACTTGGTCTCCTTCAGCTTGGAGAGCAGGAATTCGATGGCGTCCTGCGTGCCCATGGGCTGGAGGATGCGGCGCAGCACCCACATCTTGTGCAGATGCTCCTTCGGCACCAGCAGCTCCTCCTTGCGGGTGCCGGATTTGAGGATGTCGATCGCCGGGAAGATGCGCTTGTCGGCCACCTTGCGGTCGAGCACGATCTCGCAGTTGCCGGTGCCCTTGAACTCCTCGAAGATCACCTCGTCCATGCGGCTGCCGGTGTCGATCAAGGCGGTGGCGATGATCGACAGCGAGCCACCCTCCTCGATGTTGCGCGCGGCGCCGAAGAAGCGCTTCGGCCGCTGCAGCGCATTGGCGTCGACACCGCCGGTGAGCACCTTGCCCGAGCTCGGCACCACCGTGTTGTAGGCGCGCGCGAGCCGCGTGATGGAATCGAGCAGGATGACGACGTCGAACTTGTGCTCGACGAGGCGTTTGGCCTTCTCGATCACCATCTCGGCCACCTGCACATGACGCGCGGCCGGCTCGTCGAAGGTGGACGAGATCACCTCGCCCTTGACCGAGCGCTGCATGTCGGTCACCTCCTCGGGCCGCTCGTCGATGAGCAGCACGATGAGATAGACCTCGGGATGGTTGCGGGTGATGGACTGGGCGATGTTCTGCAGCAGCATCGTCTTGCCGGTCCTCGGCGGCGCGACGATGAGCGCCCGCTGGCCCTTTCCGAGCGGCGCGACGAGATCGATGACCCGGGGCGAGAGGTCTTTCACCGTCGGATCCTCCGGATCGAGCTTCAGATGCTCGTTCGGATAGAGCGGGGTGAGATTGTCGAAATTCACCCGGTGGCGCGCCTGCTCCGGATCCTGGAAGTTGATGGTGTTGACCTTGACGAGGGCGAAATAGCGCTCGCCTTCCTTGGGTGCGCGGATCTGGCCCTCGACGGTATCGCCCGTGCGCAGGCCGAAGCGGCGCACCTGGCTGGGGCTCACATAGATGTCGTCGGGCCCGGGCAGGTAGTTCGCCTCCGGCGAGCGCAGGAAGCCGAAGCCGTCCTGCAGGACCTCGATGACGCCGCCGCCCGAGATCTCCTCGCCCTTTTCCGCCATCTTCTTCAGGATCGCGAACATCATGTCCTGCTTGCGCAGGCTGCTCGCATCCTCGACACCGACCTCTTCCGCCAGCGCGAGCAGCTCCGGCGGCGTCTTCTTCTTCAGTTCCTGCAGATTCATGCCGTTCGTCCCTGTCCGAGAGGCGACGGGCGCCGCCGCCTGCGTGTCACCGTCCGCTAGCCTGCCGAGATCCATGTCCGTGGTCGGATTGTCCGGAAGATCCATCACCGGGGAAACCGCCCGCGGGCGCATGCGCCGCGCCTTCGCGGACCGGTCTGGAAATGGGAAAGAAGCCCTTGTCGTCCAGATAGCACGCCGGCGCCGGTTGTCAAGCGCCGCGGCTCAGCGAGCCGCGCGCGACGCGGGCCGCGGCCGCCACATCAGAACGGCTTGACGATCACGAGGATGACGACGGCGATGACGAAGAGCGCCGGGACCTCGCCCGCCAGCCGGAAGAAGCCTTCGCTCTTCGGATAGCGCCCGCTCGCGAAGGCCTTGCGCCAGCGCGCGAGCATGCCGTGAAAGCCGGACAGCAGCAGCACGAGCGCGAGCTTGGCGTGGAGCCAGCCGCCGGCGAACCCGAGATGGGCCGCCAGCACCAGCCCGAACAGCCAGGCCGCGATCATCGCCGGATTGATGATGATCCGCAGCAGCCGGCGCTCGCGCTCCCGCCAGGCGCGGTCTTCGCGCCCGCCGGGTTCCGCCTGCCAGTGGTAGACGAAATAGCGCGGCAGCATCAGCATGCCCGCCATCCAGAAGATGACGGACATCACATGCAGCGCCTTCACCCACAGATAGGCTTCCGCGCCCAGAAATCCCGGCTCCATCAGCTCCGTCCCTCCCGCTGCCGCGCGCGCACGAGCCGCACAAGTTCCGCCACATGCTCCGGCGGCGTGCGCCTGTCGATCCCGTGTCCCAGATTGAAGACATGCGGCGTCCCGCGGAGCTCCTCGCGAATCCGCTTAACCTCCCCGGCCAGCGCCGGCCCGCCCTGCAGGAGGATCCGGGGGTCGAGATTGCCCTGCAGCGGCACCTCGCGCCCGAGAAGCCGCCGGATCGTGCCGAGCGGCACGTTCTGCTCCAGCCCCAGCGCATCCACGCCCGTATCGGCGTGGTAGGCGAGGAGCTGAAGGCCCGCGCCGCGGGCGAAGCCGATGATCGGCACATGCGGCTGCACGCGCCTGACCCGCGCGACGAGCTCGGCCGTCGGCGCGCTCACCCACCGCCGGAAGAAGGGTTCCGGCAGCTCGCCGGCCCAGGATTCGAAGATCTGGAGCGCGTCCGCCCCGGCCTCCACCTGCGCCGCGAGATGATCCGCCGTCACCTCGACGAGACGCGCGAGCAGCCGGTCGACGAGCTCCGGCGCGGCGAAGGCCCGGCGCAGGGCCTCATCCCGCCGCGCCTCGCCGCCGCCGCCGCCCAGCATGTAGGTGGCGACCGTCCAGGGGCCGCCCGCAAAGCCGATGAGCGCCCTGTCCTCCTCGAGCGCCGCGCGCACCCGGGCCACCGTTTCGCAGATCGGCTGAAGCCGCCCGCGCGCCGCGGCAGCGTCCGCTAGCCGGCCCAGCGCGGCCTCGTCCTCGAAGGGCTCGAGCACCGGCCCCTCGCCCTCGGCGAAGCGGAGCGGCCAGCCCAGCGCGTCGACGACGACGAGAATGTCCGAGAACAGGATCGCCGCATCCAGCCCGAAGCGCCGCACCGGCTGCAGCGTCACCTCGGCCGCCCGCTCCGGATCATGAACGAGGCTCAGAAAATCGGGAAAGCGCGCCCGCACCGCCCGGTATTCGGGCAGATAGCGGCCCGCCTGGCGCATCAGCCAGAGCGGCGGCGGCTCCACCACCTCGCCCTCCAGCACCCGCAGAAGCGCCGGTTTCGACATGCCGGTCCTTCCTGCCGCATCGGCACCTGCACGCGTCCATCTCTCTTCCTCTTTTCCTTAGGAAGGACAGAAGGTTGAAGTAAAGGAAGAAGGGCATGTGCAAAGCGGGGATCAAACTTCGTCCACAGCGCCGTCCACGGACCAGCCGGTTCCCGCTGCGGGCCGTCGGGCGGCCGCAGCGCGCGGGAAACCGGTGCGCGCGGCGGCATGCGCGCGCAGGTGAGGAGATGGTCATGCACACTTTTCAAGGGGCGCGGCGGCAACGGCTCGCCAAGGCACGCGGGCGGGCACGGCCTCTTCACAAGATGGGCACAAGCCGGCAGACTGCGTGGCGAGGACGGCTGGCGGAGAATTGTCCACAGGTCATGAACAGGCGTGCACGCGCAGAAGACGACCGCGCGGGTGGCCCGGTCCACCTGCATCTCGTCTCGGATGCGACGGGCGAGACGCTGGAGGCGATCGCGACCGCGGCCCTCGTCCAGTTCGAAGGGGTCGAGGGCGAGAAGCATCTCTGGCCGATGGTGCGCACGCCGCGGCAGATGCGCGAGATCTTCGCCTTCATCAAGGAGCGGCCGGGCCTGATCCTCTACACCTTGGTGAACGAGGAGGTGCGCGCGGAGCTCGTGCGCCTGGCGGACGGCCTGGGGCTTGCCCATGTCTCGGTGCTCGATCCCGTGATCACGGCGCTGGCGCATCATCTGGGACGTGCGCCGAAGGGCCAGCCGGGGCGCCAGCATGCGCTGGACGCCGCCTATTTCCGGCGCATCGAGGCGCTGCATTACACCATGGCCCATGACGACGGGCTTGCCCAGGACAATCTGAGCACGGCCGACATCATCCTCATCGGGGTCTCGCGCACCTCCAAGACGCCGACGAGCATCTATCTGGCGAACAAGGGCTACCGCACCGCCAACGTGCCCTTCGTGCCCGGGGTGCCGATGCCGGCGGTGCTCGACGATCCGGGCTTGCGGGCGCTTCGCGTCGGGCTGACGGCGAGTCCCCAGAGGCTGGTCGAAATCCGCAGCCAGCGCATGCAGGAGGGCGACCGGCCGCCGGGTGCGGGCGGCGCCTATACGGATCTGGAAAGCGTGCGCGAGGAGGTGCGCGCCTGCCGGCGCTACTGCGCGGCGCGCGGCATTCCCGTCATCGACGTCACGCGCCGCTCGATCGAGGAGACGGCCGCCGCCATCATCAAGCTCTGGCAGCAGCGGGCCGAGGACGGGGCCGGCGGGCCCGGGAACGAGCGGCAGCAGCCGCGGGAGGTGCCGGATGGCGGCGCGTGAGACGATTCAGCGCGTACCGGTCCTGCTCGCCTCGGCGAGCCGGGCGCGCGCCGAGATGCTGAGGGCGGCGGGGCTCGAGATCACGGTCGCGCCGGTGGCGGTCGACGAGGCGGCGCTGCGTCGGCGCCTCGAGGGGCACGAGCCGGCGAGCATCGCGCTTGCGCTCGCCGAGGCGAAGGCCGCGGCGGCATGCGGGGCCGGCCGCGCGCGCGAGGGCGCCTTCGTGGTCGCGGCCGACCAGATCCTCGTCTTCGAGGGCCGCATTCTCGACAAGCGGCCCGACCCGGCGGCCGCCATCGCGCTGCTGAAAGAGCTGTCCGGCCGCAGCCATGCGCTGGTGACGGCGACGGTGCTGGCGCGCGACGGCGCCATCTGCTGGCGCGGCGTCGACCGCGCGGAGCTTCAGATGCGGAAGCTTTCGGACGACTTTCTCGCCTGGTATGCGGCGGCGGCCGGCGATGCGCTCACCGCCTGCGTCGGCTGCTACGAGATCGAGGGTGTCGGCATTCAGCTCATGGAGCGGATCTCGGGCGACATCTTCACGATCCGCGGACTCGTCCTGCTGCCGCTGCTCGCCGCGCTGCGCCGGCACGGGGCGCTCGCGTCATGAGGACGGCCCCGCAGCGCGGAGATTACGGACCGATCGCGGCCGTCATCGGCTGGCCGGTGGGCCATTCGCTGTCGCCGCTGCTGCACCGCCACTGGCTCGCCGCCGAGGGGATCGCGGGCGAATACGTGGCGCTCGCGGTCGCCCCGGATGCGCTCGGCGAGGCGGTGACGGGGCTCAAGGCGCTCGGCTTCGTCGGCGCCAATGTCACGATCCCGCACAAGACGGCGGTGCTCGCCCATGCCGACCGCATCGATCCGCTGGCCCGGCGCGCGGGTGCGGCCAATCTCATCCTGCGCGACGAGCGCGGGCGCTGGATCGCGCGCAACACCGATGTCGCGGGCGTGCGGGCGGCGCTCGAGGAGGTGACGGATGCGCGGGACCGCACGGCGCTGCTTCTCGGTGCGGGCGGGGCGGCGCGGGCGGCGGCGGTGGCGCTGCTTGACGCCGGCGTCGGCCGGCTCGTCATCGCCAACAGGCATCGCGAGCGGGCCGAGGAGCTCGCCCGCGATCTCGCCGACCGGCGCATCGAGGTGATCGCCTGGCACGAGCGCAACTTCGCCCTCGCATCGGCGGAGCTCGTGGTCAATGCCACGAGTCTCGGCATGAAGGGGATGCCGCCCCTTGCGCTCGATCTCTCCCTGCTGCCCGCAGGCGCCGTGGTCTTCGATCTCGTCTACCAGCCGCTCGAGACCGCGCTCGTGAGGCAGGCGCGCGCGCGCGGGCTCGCCGTCATCGACGGGCTGAAGATGCTGGTGCACCAGGCGGTACCGGCCTTCGCCGCCTTCTACGGACGCCCGCCGGCGGACATCGCCGGGGGCGAGGCGATGCTGAGAGCCCATCTCGCGCGCGCGGGAGCGCAGACGTGAAGGTCCTGGGGCTGACAGGTTCGATCGCCATGGGCAAGTCCGAGGCCGGGCGCATGCTGCGCCGCCTCGGCGTGCCGGTGTTCGAGTCCGATCGCGCGGTCCACGGGCTGCTCCGGCACGATCCCGAGGTGCGCCGGGCGATCGCCGCGCGCCATCCGGACTGCGTACGGGAGGGAAGAATCGACCGCGGGCGCCTCGGCGCCAGGGTCTTCGGCGATCCGGCCGAGCGGCGCTGGCTCGAATGCCTTCTGCACCCGCGGGTGCGGGCGGCCTCGCGGGCCTTTCTGCGCCGCCAGCGCGCGCGCCGCCGGCCGCTCGCCGTGCTCGACATCCCGCTGCTCTTCGAGACGGGCGGCGAGAGCCGGGTCGACTGGATCGCCGTGGTGACCGCCCCGGCCTTCGTCCAGCGCCGGCGGGCGCTGGCGCGCGCGCAGATGACGCCGGAGAAGCTGGCGGCGATCCTCGCGCGCCAGACTCCGGACCGCGACAAGCGCCGGCGCGCCGATCTCGTCTGGCACACCGGGCTCGGAAAACGCTGGACATGGCGGGCGATCTGCCGCTTCCTGAAGCAGGGCCGGCCGCAGCGCTCGCGCCGCCGGCTGCAGCTCAGAAGACGGGCGAGGAGACGCAATCCCCATGGCGCGTGAGATCGTCTTCGATGTCGAGACCACCGGCACCCGGGTCGAGGAGGGCGACCGGATCATCCAGATCGGCGCGCTCGAGCTCGTCGACCTGATGCCCACGGGCCGCAGCTTCAACCGCCTCGTCAACCCCGAGCGCCCCGTCGATCCCGGCGCGGCCGCGGTCCACGGGATCACCGACGAGATGCTGCGCGACCAGCCGGTGTTCGCCGCCATCGTCGACGAGTTCCTCGCCTTCATCGGCGATGCGCCGCTCGTGGCCCACAACGCCGAATTCGACCGGGGCTTCCTCAATGCGGAGCTCATGCGCATCGGCCGCGACCCGCTGCCGGCCGACCGCTTCATCGACACCCTCGCGATCGCACGCCAGCGCTTTCCCGGCCAGCGCAACAGCCTCGACCATCTGTGCCGGCGCTTCGGCATCGATCTGAGCGAACGCGACCGGCATGACGCGCTCGTCGACTGCCGGCTGCTCGCCGCCGTCTATCTCGAGCTCAAGGGCGGCCGGCAGGCGGGGCTCGATCTGCTGGCGGGGGATCCGGGCGAGGCCGGGCCGGGCACGGCCCCGCCGGGCGATGCGCCGCGCGCCGTCCGCCCGCCGCGCCCGCACGCGCCGAGCCCCGAGGAGCGCGCGCGCCACGAGGCCTTCATCACCGAAGCCCTGGAGGATCCGCTCTGGCTGGCGGCGGACGGCGGCTGAGCCGCGCGGCCGGCGTCCTTACGCGTTGCCCTGGGGCGGCAGGTCGAGATCGATCGCGCCGGCCGGCTGCTCGCCGCCCTGCCCCTGCTGCCGGGCGCGGCGCTGCAGCTCCTGCTGATAGAGGGCGTTGAAGTCGATGGGATCGAGCATCAGCGGCGCGAACCCGCCGTCGCGCACGGCATCGGCCAGGATCCGGCGCGCGAAGGGGAAGAGCAGATGCGGCGCCTGGACGAGCAGGAAGGGCTCGAGCAACCGCTGGTCGAGGCCGCGGATGCCGAACAGCCCCGCATAGACGAGCTCGACGGCGAAGATCGTCGTCTCCTCGATCTTCATGAGCACGTTGAATTTCAGCTCGCACTCGAAGGCCTCCTGGGCCACCTGGCGGGCGTTGACGGAGACCTGGATGTTCGGCGTCGGCGCCTTCTGCTGCTGCTGGGCCTCGGCGAGCTGCTGGTAGATCTGCGGCGCGTTCGGGTTCTCGAAGGAGAGATCCTTCACGAACTGGGCGAGCAGCGCGATCTGCGGCTGGGTCCCGGTCTGACGGGCGGCATCCCCGGCCGTCGCGGTCTGGGGTGCGGCCGCGCTGTCGCCGCCGCTGGCCTCGGTCGTGCCGGCGGTCGAACCCACGGCCGTCTCCTCGCCGGCAGCCGCCGCGCCGGGCTCGCCGTTCTCGGTCTTCTTCGTGTCGTCAGCCATCGTGGACGGTTTCCTTCCCGCAAGATCCGATGTCGCTTGAGGCGCCGGTCCGCAAAAGGCGCTCCCCCTCCCGCAGCCCGGGCCGTTCCCGCCGGCGGCTAGCACAGCTCGGCGGCGGCCTCAAGGGGCCTCAGCCGTCGAAAGGCGGCAGCGGCCGGCGCGGACGTTCGGGATCGATGTCGTAGTCCTCCGGTGCGATCTCGATGACCGAGACCGGGTCGCGCGACGGCGAGCCGAAGGCCGCAAGCAGGGCGCGGCGCAGCGGCGGGATCAGCAGCAGCGCGCCGATGGCATCGGTCACCAGCCCGGGCAGCAGCAGGCACAGCCCCGCCAGCGCCAGCAGCGCACCCTCGCCGAGAGCCGCCACCGGCAGCTCGCCGACGGCGAGAACCCGCCAGGCGCGCTCCAGGAGCTGCAGGCCCTGATGGCGCACGACCGCAAGGCCGACCGCCGCCGACAGGATCGTCAGCGCGGCGACCGGCACGGCCCCGATCGCGCCGCCGACCTTCACGAAGACGACGATCTCGATGAAGACGAGCGCAATCAGCGCCAGAAGAAAGCGTGCCATCCTTGAGCTTTTCCCGCGGTGCTTCTACTAAGGACCGGACGGCGCGTCCGGCCGGTCGTCCCGGCGCCGGCGGCCGGCGCCGGCGGATCGTCCCTTGCGAGATGGGGATGCGGCCCCCAGATGACAAGCCGGCGCGCGCGGCGGGGTCCTGCCCGCCCGGGATGCGGCCTCGGATTGGGCGGATGAGGCATGAGCGGCGGATTTCCTCTCGACATCGTATTGTGGGCGCTGGTGGCGGGCTTCATCCTGCTGCGGCTGCGCGCGATCCTGGGGCGCACGGATGAGGCGGATCTCGCCCGCCGCGAGCGGCGCCGGAGCATGGGCGGACGCCCGGCGCAGGCGACGGCCGGGGAGGCGCCGCCGCTTGCGGACGAGGAACGCGCGGCGCTGGCCCACCGGGGCCTGGAGCAGGCGCTGGCCGCGATCCGTCGCCACGAGCCGGATTTCACGCTCGCGCATTTCCTGGAGGGCGCGCGGGCCTTCTATCCCATGATCCTCGAGGCCTACTGGCGCGGCGACCGCGAGACGCTGCGCGCCTTCCTGGTCGACGAGGTCCATGAGGACTTCGCCCGGGCCATCGCCGCGCGCGAGGAGGCGGGCGAGACGGTGGAGGGCCGTGTGGAATCGCTCGAGCGCGTGACGGTCGAGGACATCCGGCTCGACGGCCGCGAGGCCGAGATCGATCTGCGCTACGTCGCCCGCATCGCCCTCGCGACGAAGGACGGCGAGGGGCGCGTCATCGCCGGCGATCCGGAGCGGGCCGAGCGCGTCGAGGACATCTGGACGCTGACGCGCCGGCTCGGCGATCCCGATCCCAACTGGCGGCTCGCCGCCACCCGCCGCGCCGACGACGATGCCTGACAGGCGGGGCGGCCGGCGGCCCCGAAGCCTTCAAGCCGACCTCCCGCGTGGCCCGCATCCCGCTCCGGGCCCGCTTTCGCCGGAGGATCGCGCGCTGTGGCGGCGCGTGACGGCGACACTCGCCCCCTTACGCCGCCGGCGCGAGGAAGCCCGCCTCATGGAGACCGTGCAGCCGGACGCGGCCGCGGCGGCATCGCCCCGCAGCTCAACCCCCGTCCCGCCCGCCCCGTCCGCGCCATCCGTCGCGGGCCGCACGGGCGCCACCGGGCGGACGCCGCCGCCGCGTGCGGAGCTCACCCGCCGCGAGCTCCGGCGGCTGAAGGCGGGCGGGCGTGCGCTCGATGCCGTGATCGACCTCCACGGCCTCGACCGGATCGCGGCGCACGACCTGCTGCTCGCGCGGCTGCAGGCCCTTCAGGCCGGCGGCGCGCGCACGGTGCTCGTCATCACCGGCAAGGGCCGGCGGCCCGGTCCCGACGGGGAGAGGGGCGTGCTCGCGCGGTTGCTGCCGCTGTGGCTTGGCGAGCCGGCGTTCCGGGCGCTCGTCCATGCGGCCCGCCAGGCCGCTCCCCGCCACGGCGGCGAGGGCGCCGTCTATCTGCTGTTGCGCCGGCATGCGCGCATGCGCGGCTCATGAGAAGTCGAGCCGGCAGCAGCCGAGGTCGATGGCGCCGTCCTTCTTGCCGACAGGCGGTCGTGCAAGGCGGTAGCGGATGACGCGGCCCTCGCGGCCGGCGGCCACGAAGCCGCTCTCGCGCAGGACCCTGAGATGGTGCGAGAGAAGATTGGGGGCGAGCGCGAGCGCGCGCGCCAGCTCGCCCGGGGTGCGGCCGCCCTCCTGCAGCAGGTGCAGGATCTTCAGACGCGTCGGATCGCTCACCGCGCGCAGACGCGCGGCGCAGACCGCCTCCCTGTCCGCAGAGGCGCCTGCGCCTTCCACTTCCATCGCGCGGCCGGAGCCGGTGCCGGGCGCTGCGGTCATCGCCGTCTTCTCCGCAATCTTCCGGTCCATCATAGCGCGCCTTCGCGCTCAAGGCGAGCCGCGGCGAGAAAGCGCGCAAGCTCGGGGCTTTGCGGCCGGCCGATGAGGCGCGGTGCCGGGCCCTGCTCGGCGCAGTAGCCGGCGCGGCCGTCGCTCCAGAAGAACCAGAGGTCGTCGGCAAGGCGGGCGGCGAGCGCGAGATCATGGGTCACGAGCAGGATCGTGACGCGGTCCTTGAGCGCGCGGATCGCCTCCTCCACGCGCGCGGCGGAGATGGGATCGAGCTGGCTCGTGGGCTCGTCGAGCAGCAGCACCTCGGGTTCGAGAGCCAGCGCGCGCGCCAGACACAGCCGCTGCTGCTGGCCGCCCGAGAGCTCCGGCGCGGGCGTCTCGAGCCGTCCGTCCAGCTCGGCGGCAAGGCCCACGGTCTCCAGCGCCGCGCGCATGCGCGCCCGCCGTGCCGCCGGCTCCCGCACGCCATGGGCCTTGAGCGGCAGGTCGAAGTTCGCGCCGATCGACAGCGGCAGCACCGCCGGCTGCTGGAAGATCCGGGCGAGCCGGCGCCGCAGGGCGCGCAGGTCGCCCGGATCGGCGAGGAGGTCGCGCTCGCGGAAGAGCAGCCGGCCCGCTACCTCGGCCCCCGGGGTCTCGAGATCGAGGCGGTTCAGCGCCATGAGCAGCGAGGACTTGCCGCAGCCGGAAGGGCCGACGATGGCGGTGAGCCGGCCCTCGGCGATTTCGCCGCTGACGGGCTTGAGCGCCGGCCGGCCGCGATAGGAGACGGCGAGCCCCTCCAGCCGGAACAGCGCGCGTGCCGGGCGGGCGGTCGCGGCCGCCGTCATGGCGCCCTCCGGGCTCGCGCGAGAAGCGGCCACTCGAGGACGAGCACGGCCAGCGCCAGCACCGCCGCCGAGGCCAGCGCCTGCGGCCGACCGCCCGGGACGTGGAGCGCAAGCTCGGTGATGTGGACGGTGAGCACCCGCTGCGGTTCGAGGAGCGAGATTCCGTCGCCGAAGCCGCTGCCGAGCGCGAGCAGCAGCGCCGCCGTCTCGCCCGCCGCGCGGCCGATGGCCAGCAGCACGGCCTCGCGGATCGCGCCCCGGGCCTGCGGCCACAGGACCCGGGCGAGCGAGACGCGAAGCGGCAGTCCCAGCGCCGCCGCGGCGAGATTCCAGCGCGGGTCGAGGCCGGCCAGCGCCTCTCCCACCCCGCGCGCAAGCCAGGGCAGGACGATGAGGGCGAGGGTGAGCGCGCCGAGGATGAGCGACGGCCCGGCGCCCAGGGCTCCCGCGAGCGCGAGGGCGGCGAGGCCGTAGACGATCGAGGGCACCGCGATCAGCATGTCGGCGAGGGTCTCGCCCCATCCGCTGCGGCCGCGCGCCAGCCACAGCCCGATGCCCGCCGGCAGCGCCAGCAGGATGGCGATCACCGCCGCAAGCCCGGCCAGCAGCAGGCTGGCAAGGAGGATCGGGCCGATGCCGCCCGCCGCCCCGAGCAGCGCCGGCGGCGCGAGCAGGAAGGAGGGCCGGAGCGCGCCCGGGATGCCGCCCGCGACGGGCAGCCAGGCGCAGAGCAGGAAGGCGATGGCGGCAAGGGCCGCCGCGGCGCGCAGAACGGCGCGGGCCCGGGCCCGGATGCGGGCGCACCCGCTCACGGCGCGACGCCCTTGCGCCCGCCCCGGCGCAGGCGGCGGACCGCGAGCGACAGGCCGCAGGCGATCGCGATCAGGGCGAGCGCCTCGAGCAGAAGCGGCGCCCAGAGCGCGGGCGGCGCCTCGCCGGCGTTCAGCGCGATGTCGGCGGTCGCCGCCAGCACCGCCTTCTGCGGCAGCAGCGGCCAGGCCGGGCGGTTGCCGGACAGCAGCAGCACCACCATCGTCTCGCCGACGAGGCGCAGCACCGTCCACAGCGCCGCCGCCGCCGTCCAGTCGCGGGCGCAGCGCAGATAGAGCGCGAAGGCCCGGCCCGCCAGCGACAGGCCGAGGGCCGCCGCCGCCGGCTCGGCGCGTGCGCGCCCGCTTTCGGCCGCACCGAGAAGCCCGATCGCCAGCACCGGACAGGCGAGCAGCGCCAGACCCAGCGCGGCCAGCGCCAGATGATAGGGTGAAGCGATCATCCGGGAGAGGACGGGGGCGAAGGCGGCGAGCGCGGCGAGCGCGATGACGATCGACGGCAGCGCCGCCGTCGCCGCCAGCAGACGGTGCAGGACGCGCGCCGCCGGCCGGTCCGCGTGGGCGAAGACGAGCCGGGCGAGCGTGACGGCCGGCGCCAGCGCGAGCGCGGTTGCGACGAGGGCGAGCACGAGGCTGGTCGAGACCGTCTGCGCCAGAACCCGCCATGCCTCCGGCGGCAGGGGTGCGAGGCTCTGCGCGCCATCCACGACGACGCGCGCAAGGCTTGCCGGCAACAGCAGCGCCGCCCCGGCAAGCGGCAGGGTGAGCAGGAAGGCGGCGCGTGCGCGCGGGCGGGCGCTCATCGCGCGGGTCCTTTGGCCCGGGCGAGGCGGCTGGCGCAGTCATCGACGGGTGAGAAGCCCCAACGGGCGAGCCGGCGGGCGGCATCGGCGCCGCAGAAGAGGGCGAGCACCGCCCGCAGGCGCGGGCCGGGGGGATCGCGGGTGACGAGAAGCAGCGGCCGATCGAGCCGCGCCGCCAGATCCGCCGGCAGCGCGAGCGCGCGCACCGGCTCGCCGGCCGCGGTCGCCGCGTCCAGCATGCCGGCCGAGACATAGCCGACGGCCCCCGGCGTGCGGGCCGCCGCCGCGATCACCTCGGCGTTGGCGCCGACGATGGCGGCCGCGCCGGCTGCCGGCTCGCCGAGGCCGAGCGCCGCGTGGAAGGCGACATGGGTGCCGCGGCCGGCCGCCTTCTCGATCGCGATGACGGGGGCGTCGAAATCGACGCCGAGCTCGCGCCAGCGCGTCACGCGGCCGGTATAGATGGCACGAAGCGCCTCGGCCGAAAGCGTCCGGACGGGATTGGTGCGGTGGACGACGACCGCGATGCGGTCGCGCGCGACGGCAAGCGCAAACAGGCCCGCCTGCTCGTCGCGGCCGAGCGGCCGCGAGACCATGGCGATGTCGGCGACCCCGCGCGCGAGATCGGCGAGCCCTTTGCCCGAGCCGCCGGCGGTAACGGTGATGGGGGGAAGGCCCGGCCCCGCGCGCGCGCTCTGCGCGATCTCGGCCGCGACCGGCGCAATGGTGCTGGAGCCCGAAAGCCGCACCGGCGCCTCGCCGCGCTCGCAGGACGAAATCAGCAGCAGAAGGCCGGCGCCCAGCAGCGCGCCCCGCCGCAACCGGAACCCGGGCATGGCCGCCCCTTTCCGTCCCGTCCCCTGCCGACCCGGTCGCGGGCTAGCGCATCCGCGCCTCGATGTCCATTGAATTCAACGAATGTTGAATCATGCGGCGCGAAGCGGATTTGATCCATGTCAAGGTGCGGGGCCCGCGCGCGGGCAGGATGGTCGCATGAAGAGCATTGCGGCCGATTCGGATTCCCGCTTCCCGTTTCCCGCGCGCTATCTCGCCGCGCGGCTGCCGCGCTATACGAGCTATCCGACGGCCGACCGGTTTGCGCCGCTCGCGCCCGCGCGCGTGCGGCTGTGGCTGGCCGCGATCCCGGCCGGCGAGCGGATCTCGCTGTATGTGCATCTGCCCTTCTGTCCGCAGCTGTGCTGGTACTGCGGCTGCCACACGACGATCACCCGCCGCGCGGGCCGCGTGGACCGCTATCTCGACGACCTCGTCGCGGAGATGGCGGCGGTCGGCCGGCTCATCGGCCGGCGGCAGCCGGTGGCGCGGCTGCATCTGGGCGGCGGGACGCCGAATGCGCTGACGCTGACGCAGCTTGAGCGGCTGTTCGCGGCGCTGCGGCGGCATTTCGCGCTGGAGGAGGCCGACGAGATCGCCGCCGAGCTCGACCCGCGCCTCGTCACCCCCGCCCAGGCGGCGCATCTCGCGCGCCTCGGGGTCAACCGCGTCTCGCTCGGCGTCCAGGACTTCGACCCCGCCGTCCAGCAGGCGATCAACCGGCCGCAGCCGGCCGATCTCGTCCGCCGGGCGGTGGCCGTCCTGCGCAGCGCGGGGATCACCCGCATCGGCTTCGACCTCATGTACGGCCTGCCGCACCAGAGCGTCGCCGGCGTGCGCGAGAGCGCCCGGCTGGCGGCCGCCATGGGCCCGCACCGGATCGCGGTCTTCGGCTACGCCCATGTGCCCTGGATGAAGCGGCATCAGCGGCTGCTGCCCGAAGACGCCCTGCCCGATCCGCACACCCGCTGGGCCCAGGCGGCGGCGATCGCCCGCACCCTCGAGGAGGCGGGATACGTGCCGGTCGGCTTCGACCATTTCGCGCGCGCCGACGACGGGCTGGCCCGGGCGCTCCAGGAGGGGCGTCTCGTCCGCAACTTCCAGGGATTCACCGACGATCCCGCCGCGGTCGTCCTGGGGCTCGGCGCCAGTGCGATCTCCCGCTTTCCCGAGGGCTACGCCCAGAATGCCGTGCGCCTCGACGATCATCGCCGGCTGGTGGCGGAGGAGGGGATCGCGACGGTGCGCGGCCATGTGCTCGACGATGAGGATCGCCTGCGGGCGGCGGCGATCATGGAGCTGCTGTGCTACGGCGCATGCGACCTGGCCGCCGTCTGTCTTTCCCATGGACGCGGGCCCGACGGCCTCGACGATGCGCTGGCGCGGCTTGAGATGCTGGCCGCCGACGGCCTCGTCACGCTGGCCGGCCGGCGGGTGATGCTGCGGCCCCCTGCGCGGCCGCTGGCGCGCTTGGCGGCCGCGGCGATCGACCCGAAGATGGCGGGTCTCTTCGGCGGGACGGCCGCGGATGCGCCGCCGCGCCACGCGCTGGCGGTGTGATCAGGGCGCCGGCGCGGCCGCGATCACGCCCGCATCCACCAGCGCCGCGAAGGCTTCCTCCGCGCTTTCCACATGGCGCACGAGCGCGCGATCGGCCGGATCGATCATGCCTTCGGCGACGAGCCGGTCCCAGCCGATGACGGCATCCCAGAAGGCGCGGCGGTAGAGCAGGATGGGCGTGGGCCTGAGCCGCCCGGTCTGCAGCAGGGTCAGCGTCTCGAACAGCTCGTCCAGCGTCCCGAAGCCGCCGGGAAAGAACACCACCGCCCGCGCGCGCAGCAGGAAGTGCATCTTCCGGATGGCGAAGTAGTGGAAAAGAAAAGAAAACTTCGGTGTGATCCAGGAATTGGGCACCTGCTCGTGGGGGATGACGATGTTGAGACCGATGGAGGGCGCGCCCTCCTCGGCGGCCCCGCGGTTGCCCGCCTCCATGATGCCCGGCCCGCCGCCGGTGACCACCACCGGCCCGCCGCCGCTGACCCGGCGGGCGCGCGAGATCATCCGCGCGAGCCGGCGGGCGGCGCGATAGTCGTCCCGCCGCGGGTCGTCCGCGGCCGCCTCGTCGTCATCGGCGGGCGCGCGGGCCGAGCCGAAGATCACGATCGTCTCGTCGATGCCCGCATCCTCGAGGATGAGCTCGGGCTTCTCGTATTCGAGGGCGAGCCGGATGCCTCTGAGCTCGTCACGCGCGAGAAAGGCCGGATCGTCATAGGCCAGCCGGTAGCTCGGCGAGCGGGTCTGGGGCAGCCGCCGGCCGGGCCGGCGCGCATGCCGGCGGTCCTCGCTTGCCGAGGGAAAGGGCGATGGGCGGCGGCAATCCTCGCCCCGGCGCCGTCTGGATGACATCGGCCCTGGACCTTCTCTTTCTCAGGCGGCCCTGCGGTGGACCGGTGCGCAGGGAATGTAGCCGAAGGCGTGGAACCAGTCGAGCGCGTCCCCGATCGCCGCGCGCGCGGGCCGGGCGCGGTAGCCGAGCGCGGCCGAGGCCTTCGCGCTGGAGAAGAACATCCGGTATTCCGCCATGCGCACCGCCTCGCGGTTGACGAAGGGTTCGAAGCCGGGCAGCACCCGGGCCGCGGCCTCGCAGGCGGCGGCGACCGGCCGCACGAGCGCAAGCGGCAGCCGCCAGCGCGGCGGGCGCGCGCCGGTCAGCTCCGCGATGAGGGCGAGAATGTCCTTCAGCTCAAGATTCTCGCCGCCCAGGATGTAGCGCTCGCCGACCCGGCCCTTCCGCCAGGCGAGCAGATGACCGGCTGCGACATCGTCCACATGCACGATGTTGAGCCCCGTCGCGACATAGGCCGGCATGCGGCCGCAGGCGGCCTCGACGATGATCCGGCCCGTCGGGGTGGGGCGCGCATCCCGCGGGCCCACCGGCGAGGACGGCTGGACGATGACGATCGGCGCCCGCTCTTCGCGGGCGAGTTTGAGCGCCGCCTCCTCGGCGAGGAATTTCGAGCGCTTGTAATGGCCGATCATGTCGGCAAGCCCGCCGCGGTCGCTCTCGTCCGCGGGCCGGCCATCCTTGCGCGGGCGAAGCGTCGCGACCGTGCTCGTGTGGACGATGCGCGCGACCCCCGCATCGAGCGCGTCACGGAAGAGCGCCTCCGTCGCCGCCACGTTCGTCTCGTAAAGCGGCGCCGGATCGCGCACCCACAGGCGGTAGTCCGCCGCGACATGAAAGAGCGCATCCACGCCCCGCACGACCGCCCGCCGGCAGGCCGGATCGCGCAGGTCGCCGACGACCCGCTCCACCGGCAGGCCGTCCAGCGTCCAGACATGCGAGCTCGGCCGCACCAGCGCGCGCACCGCGATCCCCTCGCGCACCAGGGCATGGACCACGGCCGAGCCCACGAAGCCCGCCGCACCGGTCACCAGCGCCTTGGTCATGGCGTCCCCCGTCTCGACCCGCTGCCGCCTGCGTGCGGGCATCCGCATCCGCACGCCTTCTGGATTTCGCGCGACAATGCCCCTATCGTCACGGTCTGGCAAGATTGCGGCGGCCCGGGGCCGGCGGCGGGTCCTTGCCGCCGGGCGGCCGTCCCGGATATGGCGCGCGTCACCGCATGACGGGCGGACGGCGGCGGTCACGCGCTCAGCCGGAAGAGATGGCGATGGATGCGGAAAGCGGGATCCCGATCGGCGGGCCGGCGGCGGCGATCGAGACGCCCTCGGGCAAGGGCGCGGCCGACGAGAACTTTCCCGTCGGCTCCTTTCTCATCGCGCGGCGGCTGCGGCCGCATGTGGCGACCTTCTACGCGTTTGCGCGCGCCATCGACGACATCGCCGACAATCCCGAACTCGCACCGGAGGAAAAATGCCGCCGGCTCGATGCCTTCGCGGCCGCCGTGCGCGGAGACCCGGATGCGCCCGAGATTCCGAAGGCCCGGGCCATGAGGGCCAGCCTGGAGGAAACCGGCGTGCCGGTGCGCCACTGTCTCGACCTCATCTCGGCCTTCAAGCAGGATGCGGTCAAGAACCGCTACGAGAGCTGGGCCGAGCTCATCGACTACTGCGACCGCTCGGCCGCGCCGGTGGGGCGCTATCTTCTCGACCTTCACGGCGAATCCCGGGATCTCTGGCCGGCCAACGACGCGCTGTGCAACAGCCTGCAGGTGATCAACCATCTCCAGGACTGCGGCGACGACTACCGCCGGCTCGACCGGGTCTATCTGCCGCTGGAGTGGATGCGCGAGGCCGGGGCGGATGTCGCGATGCTGGGCCGGCCGGCGGCGCCGGAGCCGCTGAAGGCCGTCATCCGGCGCTGTGCGGCCGGCGCGGCCGCCCTGAACGAGAGGGCCGAGGCGCTGCCGCTGGGCCTCGCCTCGCCGCGGCTGGCCGCCGAATCCGCGGTGATTCTCGCGCTGGCGAAGCGGCTCGTGCGCGAACTCATGCGCCGCGATCCGCTGGCCGAGCGGGTCGTGCTCGCGCGCCCGCAATCGGTCGCGACGGGGCTGGCCGCGCTCGTGCGGCTCATCTTCCGCCGGCCGCGAGCGGGGGCGCGCGGGCGATGAGCTTTCTGCTGCCGGCGACACTCGCGGCGCTCGCCGCCTGGGTCTACCTCTTCCTCGCCCACGGCCGCTTCTGGTGGGACGGCGGCGAGGCGCCCGCACCCGCGGTGCCCGATGGGGGCGGCCGCGCGCCCGTGGTCGCGGCGCTGGTGCCGGCGCGCAACGAGGCCGGCGCGATCGCCACCACGCTCGCCGGGCTCATCGCCCAGTCCGGGCCCTTCCGGCTGCGCATCATCGTCGTCGACGACGAGAGCACCGACGGCACCGCGGAGCGGGCCGAGGCCGTGCTGCGGACCGCGCCGCCCGGGGTGGAGACCGCCGTCATCCGGGGCGCGCCGCTTCCGGCCGGCTGGAGCGGCAAGCTGTGGGCGCTGGAGCAGGCGCGGCGCCACCCGCTCGCGCGCGACGCCGACCGGCTGTGGCTGACGGATGCGGACATCTGGCATCCGCCGGGCACGCTCGCGCGGCTCGTCGCCATTGCCGAGGCCCATGACCGCGACATGGTCTCGGAGATGGTGCGGCTCGATTCCCGCGGCGTCTTTGCGCGGCTGCTGATCCCGGCCTTCGTCTACTTCTTCCGCCTGCTCTATCCCTTCCACCGGGTGAAGACGGGGCGGCGGCCGGCGGCGGCCGGCGGGTCCATTCTGGTTTCCCGCTCGGCGCTCGAGGCGGCCGGCGGCTTCGCCGCCTGGCGGGATGCCCTGATCGACGACTGCACGCTGGCGCGGCGGCTGGCCGCCCGGGGCGCGCGGCTGTGGCTGCAGCTGTCGCCGACGAGCATCAGTCTGAGAAGCTACCGGGGTCTTGCGGACATCTGGAACATGGTCCGCCGCACCGCCTACACCGAGCTCGGCCATTCGCCGCCGCGGCTTCTCGGCACCGTTGTCGGCATGCTCTGGCTGACGGCCCTGCCGCCGTTCGCCGCGATCGCGGGCGGCGGGCCGGCCACGGTGGCGGCGGGCGCCGCAGCATGGGCGCTGATGGCGATCACCTTCGCCCCCTCGCTCGCGCGCGAGGGCGCGCCGGGCTGGCTTGCGCCGCTGCTGCCGGTGGCCGCGCTGCTGTTTCTGGCGATGACCATCCATTCGGCGTGGGACCACCACAGGGGCAGGCGCGGCGGCTGGAAGGGCCGGCACTATCCCGCCCCGGCCGGGGAGCCGGGCGCATGACCGCAGGCACCGCCATCGGCGGGGCAGGCCCGCGCCGGGCCGCGCGCGCCGACCACCGCCAGGTGGCGCGCGCCGTGCGCCGTGCCGGGACATCCTTCTACTGGGCGATGCGGATGATGGACCGCGAGCGCCGGCGGGCGCTGTTCGCCATCTACGGCTTCTGCCGCGCGGTCGACGACATCGCCGACGAGCCGGGCGCGCGCGACGAGAAGACACGCGCGCTGGCCGCCTGGCGCGACCGGATCGCGGCGCTTGCACGGGGGGCGCCCGGCGCCACCCCCCTTGAACGGGCGCTCGCCGAGGCGATCGACCGCTTCGGGCTGAGGGAGGAGGATTTTGCCGCCATCATCGCCGGCATGGAGATGGATGTGGCCGGCCCCATCGTCGCCCCCGACCTCGATACCTTCGATCTCTACATCGACCGGGTCGCCTGCGCGGTCGGCCGGCTGTGCGTGAAGGTCTTCGGGATCGAGCCGCATCTCGGCCCCGCGCTGGCCGAGCATCAGGGCCGGGCGCTGCAGATCACGAACATCCTGCGCGATGTCGCCGAGGACGCGCGGCACGGCCGTCTCTATCTGCCCGCGCCGCTGCTCGATCGCTACGGCATCACGAGCCGCGATCCCGCGGCGGTGGCGACGCACCCGGCGCTGCCGGAGCTGCTGCTGGGGCTCGCCAGGCGCGCGGCCGCCGAGTTCTCGGCGACCCGCGCGGTGCTGGCGGAGGCGCGCGAAGGGGATCTGCGGGCGGCCTGGGCCATGCTGGCGGTCTATGAGGACAGTCTCTACCAGCTGATCAAGCGGGGGTTCCGCCCCGAGAAGGGGCGGCCGGCGAAGCTCAAGGGCCGGCTGCGCAAGCTTGCGATCGCCCTCAAGGCTCTGCTGCGGCCCGGGAGGCGCGGATGACGGATGCCGGTCGCGGCACGGTCCATGTGATCGGCGCGGGGCTCGCCGGCCTTGCCGCGGCCACCGCGCTGGTGGACGCGGGAAGAGCCGTGCGCGTCTACGAGGCCGCCCCGCGCGCCGGCGGACGCTGCCGCTCCTATCATGATCCGGTGCTGGATCATGTGATCGACAACGGCAACCACCTGCTGCTGTCCGGCAATCGGACGACGCTGTCATGGCTTGCCTCGCTGGGGGCCGAAGGCGGACTTGCGGGTCCGGGTGCGGCCGTCTTTCCCTTCCTCGATCTCGACACGGGCCGGCGCTGGCGGCTGGATTTCGGCCGCGGCCGGCTGCCCGTCTGGCTTCTCGATCCCGCGCGCCGGGTGCCGGGGGCGGGCGTCGCGGACCATCTGCGGCTGTTCTTCAGGCTCATGCGCGCGCCGGATGCCACGCCCGTCGGCGACCTGCTGCCGGCCGCCCACCCGCTGATGCGCGCCTTTCTCGAGCCCTTCACCGTCGCCGTCCTCAACCGCGCGCCGGAGAAGGCGGCGACGGGATTCCTGAAGCCCGTCATCCGCGAGACGCTGATGAGGGGCGGGCGGGCCTGTGAGCCGCTGATCGCCCGCCACAGTCTCGAGGAGGCGCTGATCGCGCCGGCGGTGCGCCGGCTGGCGGCGCACGGCGTCGAGATCCGGACCGGCCGGCGGATCCGCGCGCTGGAGCGCGAGGACGGGCGCATCACGGCACTCCGGACCGCCTCGGCCTCCATTCCGGTGGGTGCGGCGGACGCGGTGCTGCTCGCGGTGCCCCAGCATGCCGCCCGCCGATTGGTGCCCGGCCTTGCCACGCCCGACGACGGCGAGGCGATCGTCAATCTCCACTACCGCCTGCCCGCGCCGCCCTTCGGCGAAGGGGTCCGTCTCTTCGGCCTCGTCGGCGGGCTCGCGCAATGGGTGTTCGTGCGCGACGACCTCGTGTCCGTCACCATCTCGGCGGCCGACCACCTGCTGGACACGGACCAGGAGCGCCTCGCGCGCCGCATTTTCGCCGAGATCGCCCGGCTATGGAGTGCCGACGGCGGGCGCGGCGCGAATCCGCCGCCCTGGCGGGTGGTGCGCGAGAAGCGTGCGACCTTCGCCGCCGCGCCGTCTGCGCTCACGCGCCGGCCGGGGCCCGAAGCGGCACGCGCGTATGCACGCAATCTCTGGCTTGCGGGAGACTGGACGGCGACGGGGCTGCCCGCCACCATCGAGGGCGCCGTGCGCTCCGGACTTGCGGCGGCGCGGGCGATCGGGCAAGGAACGGGCCCGTCCTGAGGGCCGGGTTCGACGGGAGGACGCAAGCATGGACGCCACGGTCACGACGCGCGAGACGACCACCGGGGCGGCGCTCGATGCGCATCTCGACCGCGTGATCGCGGAGGCCAGCGAAGGCCTGAAGCGCCGCCAGCGCCCGGACGGGCACATCGTCTTCGATCTGGAGGCCGACGTCACGATTCCGGCCGAATACATCTTCCTCAACCATTACCTGGACGAGCGCGAGCCGGAGCTGGAGGAGGCGCTCGCCCGCTACATCCGCAAGCAGCAGCAGGAAGACGGCGGCTGGCCGCTCTTCCATGAGGGGCCGACGGATCTGTCGGCCAGCGTGAAGGCCTATTACGCGCTCAAGATGGTGGGCGACGATCCCGAGGCCGCACACATGCGCCGCGCCCGGGCACGGATTCTGGAGATGGGCGGGGCCGAGCGCAGCAACGTCTTCACCCGCTACGCGCTGGCGCTGTTCGCGCAGGTGCCGTGGAAGGCGGTGCCGGTGATGCCGGTGGAGCTGATGCTGATGCCCCGCTGGTTCCCGGTCAACATCTGGCGGATGTCCTACTGGTCGCGCACGGTGATCGCGCCGCTGCTGATCCTTGCGGCTTTGAAGCCTGTCGCGAAGAATCCCACCGGCGCCGGCATCCGCGAGCTCTTCCGGCGCGATCCGGAAGAGATCGACGACTGGCAGCAGAACCCGACGGGGCGCTGGACGGGCGAGTTCTTCCTGTGGCTCGATCGCGTGCTCAGGGTGGTGGAGCCGCATTTCCCGAAGCGCAGCCGCGCCCGCGCGATCAAGGCGGCCGAAGAGTTCTTCCTTGAGCGGCTGAACGGCGAGGACGGGCTCGGCGCCATCTTCCCGGCCATGGCGAACGCCGTGATGGCCATGGAGGCGCTGGGATATCCGAAGGACGATCCGCGGCTGGTGACCGCCAAGAAGTCCATCCGCCTGCTGGTGACCCCCGGCGAGGGCGAGGCCTTCGTCCAGCCCTGCGTCTCGCCGGTCTGGGACACGGGGCTGGCCGCCCACGCGCTGATGGAAGCGGGCGAGCCCGCGCGCGAGGGGGCGGTCAAGAAGGCCCTCGACTGGCTGAAGGATCGCCAGATCCTGGATGTGAAGGGCGACTGGGCGATCAACGCCCCGGATCTGGAACCCGGCGGCTGGGCCTTCCAGTACGGCAACGACTACTATCCCGACGTCGATGACACGGCGGTGGTGGCGATGGCGCTCCACCGCGCCGATCCGGATGCCTATCGGGAAAGCATCCGCCGGGCGGAGGTGTGGATCCGCGGCATGCAGTCGTCGAACGGCGGCTGGGGCGCCTTCGACATCGACAACGACGACACCTATCTCAACCACATCCCGTTTGCCGACCACGGCGCGCTGCTCGATCCGCCGACCGAGGACGTCTCCGGCCGCTGCCTGTCGCTGCTCGCCCAGCTCGGCCACCGCAAGGGCGATCCGGTGGTGGATCGCGCGATCGCCTATCTGAAGAAGACCCAGCAGCCCGACGGCAGCTGGTACGGCCGCTGGGGGACGAACTACATCTACGGCACATGGTCGGTGCTGTGCGCGCTCAATGCGGTGGGCGAGGACATGAGCCAGGCCCATGTCCGCAAGGCGGTGGACTGGCTGCTCGCGCGCCAGAACCCCGACGGCGGCTGGGGGGAGTCGGGGGAGTCCTACTGGGAGGACCGGCGCGCCAAGCCTGCGCCCTCGACCGCCTCGCAGACGGCCTGGGCGCTGCTCGCGCTGATGGCGGCCGGCGAGGTGGAGCATCCGGCGGTGCGCCGCGGCGTCGAATGGCTGCTCAGGGCCCCGCGCGAGGAGAACGGCGACCGCTGGATCGAGCCGCATTTCACCGCCGTCGGCTTCCCGCGCGTCTTCTATCTGCGCTACCACGGCTACCCGGCCTATTTTCCGCTTTGGGCGCTGGCGCGCTACCGGCGGCTCAGGCGCGCGAACGAGAAGGCCGTCGCCTGGGGCATGTAGCCCCGCGCTGGGCCGCCCGGCCGTGGGCGGCATGAGGGAACGGGAGCATGGGCGCGGATCCCGCCGCCATCCCGATGGACCGCACGGCGCTCGCCGCCTGGCGCGCGGCCGGGGAGACGGTGAGCTGGCGCGGGCACCGCATCTTCCTCAGGCGCCATGACCGCAGCGATGCTCCGCGGCTCGTGCTCATCCACGGCTTTCCCACCGCGGGCTTCGACTGGGCGCGGCTGTGGCCGGCCCTGGCCGCGCGCGCGGCGCTGATCGCCCCCGACATGCTGGGCTTCGGCTTTTCCGCCAAGCCGCGCGCCCATCGCTACAGCCTCTTCGAGCAGGCGGATCTCGTGACGGATCTCGTCCGCGAAGCCGGCTGGGCGGACGGGGCGCCCGTGCATGTGCTGGCCCATGACTACGGCGATACCGTCGCCCAGGAGCTGCTCGTGCGCGCGCGGGTCGGGGAACTGCCGTTCCGGCTCGCGAGCGTCGTCTTCCTCAACGGCGGCATGTTCTTCTCGGCCATCAGGCTTTCGCCGATGCAGATCCGGCTGCGCGATCCGGTCGGCCGCCTGCTGCAGCATCTCATCACCCGCGGCCGCTTCCGCCGCCAGTTCGCGGCGATCTTCGGCGCGGCGCACCGGCCCGACCGCGCGGAGCTCGATGCCTTCTTCGATCTCGTCACCGCCGGCGGCGGCCGCGGCGTGCTGCACGCCTTGAGCCGGTATCTTCACGAGCGCGCGGCCCATGAGGAGCGCTGGTCGCGCGCCGTCGCCGAGGCGCCCGTGCCGATCGCGCTCATCTACGGGCCGGAAGACCCGATCTCGGGCGAGAGCATCGCCCGGCGCTTCCGGGAGCTCGCGCCGGATGCGCCAGTCGTCCCCCTTGCCGGCGTCGGCCATTATCCGCAGGTGGAGGCGCCCGCGGCCGTGCTCGAGGCCTTTCTCGCGCTCCATCGGCGCTGGGGCGGCGGTCTCGCCGACGAGACGCGCGCCGGCGCGCCGTGAGATCCTGCGGTCACGACGCCGGGGTGTCGAGGCGGGCCGCCACCGCGCGCGCGAACGGCCGGCGGCCGAGCGCGAACAGCAGCGCGGCGAGCGGCGCGATCACCGCGGTCGCGGCCGCCATGGAGGCGCCGATCATGGTCTCGTCGGCGAACACCCAGTCGGTGAACACCGCGATCACGCTCGGCCCGATCCCGAGCCCGATGAGGTTCACGATGAACAGATAGAGCGCCGCCATCTGGCCTCTGAGCTCGTTCGGCGTGATGGTCGCGATCGCCGCATAGGCGAGCCCCCAGGGCATGTTCGAGATCAGCGTCGAGACCGCGAGCAGGGCGATCGCGGGCGGCAGCCCGTCCACGAGCGGATAGGCGATGCCGAAGGGCAGGCCCGCGAGGGTGCCGAAGAGCAGCAGCATGAGATGCGCGTCGCGCCTCCCGCGCGCGAACCACAGATCGGCCAGCGTGCCGCCGAGCAGGATGCCGCCGGTGCCGAAGACCAGCAGGATGAGACCGAAGATCGTGCCGGCATCGCCGGCCGGCACGGCGTGCACCCGCTCGAAGAAGGCGATCATCCACAAGGTCGCGCCATAGCCCAGCATCGACAGCATCGCCGCGCCGAAGAACAGCGGCGCATAGGCCGGCGCGTGACGGACCACGTAACGGACGACCTGCCCGAGCGGCACGCCCGGCCGCCCCGCGGCGAGCCGGGGGCCGCGGCGCCGGGGTTCCGGCAGCGCCATCATGACGAGCGCGAAGACGAGCCCGGGCAGGCCGACGGCGATGAACGCCAGCTGCCAGCCGTGCAGCTCGCCGACGAGCGGCCAGACGATCGGCGGCAGCGATTCGACCCAGTGCACCACGGCGCCGCCGAGGATGAAGGCCATCGCCGAGCCGATGGGAATGCCCAGCGAATAGACGGCGAGCGCGCGGCCGAGCTTCGCCGGCGGGAAGAGATCGGCGATGAGCGAATTGGCCGCCGGGGTGAGCGTCGCCTCGCCGACGCCGACCATGACCCGCGCGCCGAACAGGCCCCAGAAGCCGCGCGCGAGACCGCAGGCGGCGGTCGCCAGCGACCACAGCGCCACCCCGAAGGCGATCAGCCCCGTGCGCGAGCCGCGGTCGGCGTAGCGGGCGAAGGGCAGCCCGAAGACGGTGTAGAAGAGCGCGAAGGCGAAGCCGGACAGCAGCGAGAAGGCGAAGTCGCCGGCCTGAAGGTCCCGCTTGATGGGGCCGACGAGCAGCGCGAGAATCTGCCTATCGATGAAGGAGAGCGTATAGATCAGAAACAGCAGCGCGACCACGCCCCAGGCGGCCGCCGGGCGCGGCCAGGGTTCCGCCGCTGCGCCCGCGAGGGGCTGCGCCGCCTCGGCCGTCCCGGATTCCGCATCGGCTCCGCCCCGTCCGTTCATGATCCCGTCCTTCCCTCCGGCCGAGCGCATCCGCGCGAGCCTGCCTTTGTTGACAGAGACGATGCAACAGGCCACATCCACAATCGAGAGGTCGGCGCGGCACAGGCGGTCGCGAGCCGGCTTTCCGCGGCAGGATCGGCGGCCGGAACCCGGACATGGACGCCTTCCATCCCTTGACCGACGAGACCACGCTCGAGGACGTGCGCGAGACCTTCGCGCTGCTCGATGCGTGGGAGGACCGCTTCGCCTATCTGATCGAGCTGGGGCGCAAGCTGCCGCCGCTGCCCGAGGAGGGCTACAGCGAGGCCTTCCGGGTGAAGGGCTGCACCTCGAAGGTGTGGCTGGTGCCCGAGCGGCGGGCCGACGGGCGCCTCGTCTTCCGCGGGGATTCCGACGCCCATCTCGTCAAGGGGCTGGTCGCGCTCATGCTGCTCATCTTCTCCGGCCGGCGGCCGGAGGAGATTCTCGCCACCGATGCGAAGGCGATCCTGGCCGAGCTCGATCTGGAGACGCATTTGAGCCCCATGCGGGCGAACGGGCTCAACGCGATGCTGAAACGCATCCGCGAGCTGGCCGCGGCGGCCGAGGCGTCGCGGACGGCCGAGGCGGCCGGCTGAGCACGGCGGGCGTGGAGCAGGGAAAGGACGGAAGATGCTGAAGACGGCAATCGGCCTGAAGCGCACGGATCTGCTGCGCGAGCAGGCGCTCATCGGCGCGGACTGGGTGGACGCCGAGGACGGCTCTGTGCTCGAGGTCACGAATCCGGCGACCGGGGCGGTCATCGGCACCGTGCCGAAGCTTGCGCCCGGCCAGGTGGAGCAGGCGATCGCGGCGGCCGCCGAGGCGCAGAAGAGCTGGGCGCGGCTGACGGCGAAGGAACGCGCGGCGCGGCTCAGGGCCTGGTACGAGGCGATCATGGCGCATGCCGACGATCTCGCACTCCTCATGACCACCGAGCAGGGCAAGCCGCTCGCCGAGGCGAAAGGCGAGGTCGTCTATGCGGCGAGCTTCGTCGAGTGGTTCGCGGAAGAGGCCAAGCGCGTCTATGGCGAGACGATCCCGGCGCCCAAGCCGGATCAGCGCATCCTCGTGCTGCGTCAGCCGATCGGGGTCGTGGGCGCGATCACGCCGTGGAACTTTCCGGCGGCGATGCTGACCCGCAAGGCCGCCCCGGCGATCGCGGCCGGCTGCACCGTCGTCGCCAAGCCCGCCGAAGACACGCCGTTCACCGCGCTCGCCCTCGGCCGGCTCGCGCTGGAGGCGGGGATTCCGGCGGGCGTGCTGAACATCGTCACCGGCGAGCCCGAGGTCGTCGCGCGCCCGATTCTCGAATCCGAAACCGTGCGCATGATCAGCTTCACCGGCTCCACGGAGGTGGGCAAGCTGCTGATGCGGGCCAGCGCCGACACGGTGAAGAAGGTGCATCTGGAGCTCGGCGGCAATGCCGCCTTCATCGTCTTCGACGACGCGGATCTGGAGGCGGCGGTGGAAGGCGTGCTCGCCTCCAAGTACCGCAACACCGGCCAGACCTGCGTGTGCGCCAACCGCATCTTCGTCGAGGACGGCATCTACGAGCGCTTCGCAGAAGCCTTCGCCGCGCAGGTGAAGGCCCTCAAGGTCGGCCCCGGCACCGAGGAGGGCGTCGTCCAGGGCCCGCTGATCAACGAGGACGCCTTGGAGAAGGTCAAGCGCCATGTCGCCGATGCCGTGGCCAAGGGCGGGCGGGTGCTGACCGGCGGCCGGCCGCATCCGCTGGGCCGCACCTTCTTCGAGCCGACTGTGATCGCGGATGCCAGCCCCGAGATGCTCTGCTTCAGGGAGGAGACCTTCGGGCCCGTCGCGCCGCTGTTCCGCTTCCGCGGCGAGGACGAGGTGCTGCGGCTGGCCAACGATACGCCCTACGGCCTCGCCTCCTATTTCTACACCCGCGACGTCGGGCGCGTCTTCCGGGTGGCCGAGGCGCTGGAGACCGGGATCGTCGGCGTCAACACCGGCCTGATCTCCACCGAGGTCGCGCCGTTCGGCGGCGTCAAGCAGTCCGGCATCGGCCGCGAGGGCGGGCGCGAGGGCATCCTCGAGTTCGTCGAGACGAAATACGTCTGTCTCGCGCTGCCCTGACGGCGGCCGGGCGCAGGGGGGAGGAGGACGTTCATGCCAGAGGCCGCGACCACGCTGCTCGTGGCCGGCGCGCTTGCGGCGGCCGGCGTCGCTGCGGGGCTTGCGCTCGTCTTCTGGAGCCGGCTTGCGCGCGTGCGCGCGCGGCTCGAGGCGGCGGAGGCCGAGCGGGCCGGATTCGAAGCCGAGCGCCGGGAGCTGAAGGAGGCGCTTGCCGCACGCGAGGAGCGGCTCGGCGAGCTGAGAGCCGCGCTGGAGGCGGAACGCGCCCGCATCGCCGAGCGCGAGAAGGCGCTCGCCGGGGAGCGCGAGACGCTCACCCGCCTGCGCGGCGAGCTCGAGCAGAAGTTCAAGCTGCTGGCGGACGAGGCCTTCAAGGCCAACCAGGACGCCTTCCTGAAGCTCGCCAACGAGGTCTTCGGCAAGCACAAGACGGAGGCCGGCGCCCATCTCGACCGCCACAAGCAGGCGCTGGAGGCGCTGATCCGGCCGATGCGCGAGCATCTGGAGGCGCTGCAGAAGGCCCGCCAGATGGAATTCGGCGCGCTCAGACAGGAGCTCAAGGCCGTGGTCGAGGCGCAGGAGAAGGTGCGCGCGGAGACCCGCCGCCTCGCCTTCGCGCTGCGCGCCCAGCCGAAGGTGCGCGGGCGCTGGGGCGAGCAGCAGCTCAGAAACGTCCTCGAGCTCGCCGGCATGCAGCAGCACATCGACTATGTCGAGCAGACCGCCCGGGCCGCGGATGCGGGCGGCGGCCGGCTGATCCCCGACGTCATCGTCCGCCTGCCCGGCGGCGGCTCGGTGGTGATCGACGCCAAGACCGCGCTCACCCACTATCTCGAGGCGCTCGAGACCGAGGACGAGGACGCGCGCGAGGAGCTGATGCGCCAGCACGCCCGCGCCGTGCGCCAGCACATGGAGCAGCTGGGCTCCAAGGCCTACTGGAAGGCGATCGAGGACCAGTCGCCGGACTTCGTCGCCATGTTCATCCCCGGCGACAATTTCTTCATCGCCGCGATCGAGCGCGACCCGGCGCTTCTCGATGACGCCATCGCGCGGCGCGTGCTCATCACGACGCCGACGACGCTCTTGGGCCTGCTCAAGGCGGTCGCCTGGGGCTGGCGCCAGCAGCAGATCGAGGAGAACGCCCGCCGCATCACCGAGCTGGGGCGCGAGCTGCACGAGCGCATCCTCGTCATGGCCGAGCATGCGGGCCGGCTGGGCGGGGCGCTCGAAAACAGCGTCAGGCACTACAACCGCTTGGTGGGCTCGCTGGAATCGCGGGTGCTGGTGACCGCGCGGCGGCTCGAGGAATGGGGGGTCGCGGACGCCCACAAGCCGCTGCCCGAGGTCGGCCCGCTCGAGATCGAGCCGCGGGCGCTGACGACGGACACCCCGTCGCGCCGGCCCGCCCTCGCCTCCCCGCCCGCCGGGGAGAAGCGCAAGGGGTGAGCGGCGCATCCCTCATCGGTGATCCGTCATCGGTGATCAGGCGATGGACTCGCCGGCCGGCACCTCCGCCCGCCCTGCGCTTCGCGCTGGACCCGCCGGTCGAGCCGGCGGGTGACGCTTTCTTGCTTCGTCATTCGCCGCGAAAGCGGCGAACCCGGCCGAAGGTGAAGGCGGCCCCAACGCTGCTAGCTGGCTCCGCCACGGGCTGACCCCGCCGGTCGGGCGGGTGGACCCGAGAGGCGCCCGGGGGAAGGCCGGGACGGCGTCAGCGTGCGCGAGCGCCGGCGCCGGCCCGGCGGCCGCGGGAGGCGGCGGCTTCCTCCTCGAACAGCGCGGCGAGCTGTTCGGCCATGGCGCCGGCAAGCTGCTCGGCGTCGTAGAGGGTGACGGCGCGGCGGTAGTAGCGGGTGACGTCATGGCCGATGCCGATCGCGATCAGCTCCACCGGCGAGCGGGTCTCGATCCAGTCGATCACGGCTTTCAGATGCCGGTCGAGATACTGGCCGTCGTTGGCGGACAGGGTGGAATCGTCCACCGGCGCGCCGTCCGAGATCACCATCAGGATCCGCCGCTCCTCGGGCCGGGCGATGAGCCGCTGATGCGCCCACAGCAGCGCCTCGCCGTCGATGTTCTCCTTCAAGAGCCCTTCTTTCAGCATCAGCCCGAGATTGCGCCGCGCGCGCCGGTAGGGCACCTCGGCCGGCTTGTAGACGATGTGCAGGAGATCGTTGAGCCGGCCCGGACGCAGCGGCTTGCCGGCCTTGAGCCAGGCCTCGCGCGACTCGCCGCCCTTCCAGGCCCGGGTCGTGAATCCGAGGACCTCCACGGCCACCCCGCAGCGCTCCAGCGTGCGCGCCATGATGTCGGCCGAGACCGCGGCGATCGAGATCGGCCGCCCGCGCATGGAGCCGGAATTGTCGATCAGCAGCCCCACCACCGTGTCGCGGAAGGCGCTCTCCCTTTCGCGCTTGTAGGAAAGCGGATGGCTGGGGCTTGCGACCACGCGCGCAAGCCGCGCCGTGTCCAGCACGCCCTCTTCCAGATCGAATTCCCAGGCGCGGTTCTGCTGCGCCATCAGCCGCCGCTGCAGGCGGTTCGCAAGCCTCCCGACGACCCGGGCGAGAGGTGCGGCCTGCTGGTCGAGCAGCGTGCGCAGGCGCGCCAGCTCTTCGCCGGAGGCCAGATCCTCCGCCCGCTCCACGCGGTCGAAGGCCCGGGTGAAGACGCGGTAGCCGCCGAGCTCGGGGCCGTCGCCGCCCGGGCGGTTGTGGCCCGGCGGCTGCACCTCGGGGGCGTTGTCGCTGTCGGGATCGGCCTCGAGCAGCGGCGAGTCGGCCAGCCGCACCGCCATGCCCTCGTCGTCCTCGTCCGCCGCCTCGCCTTCCTCCGCGCTGTCGGCGGCCGCCGTGTCCTCGCTTTCGGATGCGTCCTCGCCGCCGCCCGTCATCTCCGGCGCACCGTCCTCGCCGGCCTCGGGCGGGTGTTCCTCGTCGCCGCGCTCGGGCTCCTCCTCGGGCAGGCGCTCGTCGTCCGAGAGCAGCTCGAGACGGGCGAGCAGGCTGCGGGCCGTGCGCGCGAAGCCTTCCGCATCGTCCAGCTGCTCGGCGAGCCGGTCGAGGAGGTCCGCGGCTCTGTCGGTGATCAGTTCCGCCCAGGGCTCATGGAGCGCAACCAGCGCCGGATCGTCGATGCCACCGAGTTCCGCCAGCAGCCGCGCGCGCAGCGCCTCCTCGATCGGGATTTCCTCGCGCCGGCGGGCGTCCGCAAGCCCGAGCCGCGCCCGCCGTTCGGCCTCGGCGGCGGCGATGTTGGCGCGCATGCCGGCGAAGCGGCGTGCGCCCAGCGCACCGAGGCGCGCATCCTCGAGCGCGGCGAAGATCGTCGCGGCAAGCGGCTCGCGCGGGGCGAACCGCCGGAACGCCTTCTCGTCATGCCAGCGCAGCCGGCAGGCGAGATGATCCAGCCGCCCGCGCAGCGCCGCGACATCCCGCGGCGCCGGCCGGGCGGGCAGCTCGACCTCGATGGCGCTTGATTCCCCGCGCCCGCCCGTCCGGGAGGCCATCGGCCGGTAGCCGGGCGTGGCGAGCGCGACATCGACCTCGCGCACGCCCGAGACCGCCCGCACCGTGCCGGCAAGGGCCTCGCGCAGCTCCTCGCGATGGCGGTCAGCCGCGTCCGACATGGCCGGCGCCACCCGCAAGCGGGCGGCCGTCAGCGGCCGCCCCGTCGAGGACCGCGGTCGCGGCCGATTCGGGCAGCTCCTCGCCGAAGCAGCGCTGATAGTATTCGGCCACCAGCGGCCGCTCGGCCTCGTCGCATTTGTTGAGGAAGCTCAGGCGGAAGGCGAGCGCGACATCCCGGAAGATCCGCGCGTTCTCAGCCCAGGTGATCACCGTGCGCGGGCTCATGACGGTGGAAAGGTCGCCCGCCATGAAGCCGTTGCGGGTGAGCTCGGCGACGCGGACCATCCGCTCGACCAGCGCGCGGCCCTTCGCGTCCGCGAATTCCGGCACCTTGGCCAGCACGATCTCCACCTCCGTCTCGAAGGGCAGGTAGTTCAGCGTCACGACGATGTTCCAGCGGTCCATCTGGCCCTGGTTGATCTGCTGGGTGCCGTGATAGAGCCCGGTGGTGTCGCCGAGTCCGACGGTGTTGGCGGTCGCAAACAGCCGGAAGGCGGGGTGCGGCCGGATCACGCGGTTCTGGTCGAGCAGGGTCAGCTTGCCCTGGGCCTCCAGCACGCGCTGGATCACGAACATCACGTCCGGCCGGCCGGCATCATACTCGTCGAAGACCAGCGCCGTCGGGTTCTGCAGCGCCCAGGGCAGGATGCCCTCGCGGAATTCGGTGACCTGCTTGCCGTCGCGCAGCACGATCGCGTCCTTGCCGACGAGATCGATGCGGCTGATGTGGCTGTCGAGATTGACGCGGATGAGCGGCCAGTTGAGGCGCGCCGCCACCTGCTCGATGTGGGTCGACTTGCCGGTGCCGTGATAGCCCTGGATCAGGACCCGCCGGTTGAAGGCGAAGCCGGCGAGGATGGCAGCCGTCGTTTCCGGATTGAAGACGTAGGCCTCGTCGATCTCCGGCACATGCTCGTCGCCTTCCGAGAAGGCGGGCACCTCCATGTCGAGATCGATGCCGAAGACCTCGCGCGCGTTCACCCGGATGTCGGGGATGCGCTGATTGCTGCCGAAACCCGCCTGTTCCACGTCCGACCTCGTCCCATCGTGACCCGTTCATCCGCGCGCACGGGGCTCTTGTCCGCGCGCGCCGCCACCTCCTATGTCTGGCCTGGAGCGCGGGCCGTCAAGGTCCGCCATCGGCAGGCCCGGCAGGGAGCGGCGCATGACCGGCATCGCCGAGGCGCGGCGCACGCGCATCATCTCCCGGCTCGAGCGCGCCTTCGCACCGAGCGCGCTCGAGGTCGCAGACGAGTCCGAGCGCCACCGCGGCCATGCCGGCTGGCGCGAGGGCGGCGGCACGCATTTCGCCGTCCGCCTCGTGAGCGAACGCTTCAGCGGATTGCCGCGGATCGCCCGCCACCGTCTCGTCCACGAGGCGCTGGGAAGCGAGCTCATGGCCGAGATTCACGCGCTCCGGCTCACCCTGCTCGCTCCGGAGGAGGCCGCGGACGGCTGAGGCCGGCGCTCAGGCGTGGCCCATCGAGCCGGAGAGCATGGAGACATCCACCCCCAGCATCCGCATCGCGCGCGGCCAGATGTCGGCGAGCGGGGTCTCGAAGATGAGCGATTCGTCGGCCGGGGCGGTGAGCCAGCCGTTCTGCTGGATCTCCGCCTCGAGCTGGCCCGGCGCCCAGCCCGCATAGCCGAGCAGCAGCAGGCGGTGCTTCGGCCCGCGGCCCTCGGCGATGGCCTTCAGGATGTCGACGGTGGCGGTGAGCGCGATGTGCTCGGTGACGACGAGCGAGCTGTCCTGCACGAAGTCGGTGGAATGCAGCACGAAGCCGCGGCCGGTCTCCACCGGCCCGCCGACCTGGATGGGCACGTCGACCACCGGCTCGTCCACCTCGATCTCGAGCTGCTCGAGAAGCTCGCGGAATGTCAGCCCCTCGAAGGGCCTGTTGACGATCAGCCCCATCGCGCCTTCGGGCGAATGCGAGCAGACGAAGATGACGCTGCGCTCGAACCGCGGATCGCCGATCGTCGGCATCGCGAGCAGCAGCTGGCCTTCCAGCGACAACCCCTCTTCCTGCTCGTGCGGAGTCGATCCCATGCGCATCATGTCCTGCGTCCCGCCGCGCATGTCGCGGCCCTTCTCCCATGTTGCGCGCTTGCGCCGGCGGTGACAAGCTGCAATTCCGGCGCGCGCCGGCCCGCCATTCAGATGGAGCCGCGCTCGGCGCTTGCAAGGTCCGGGGGCGGAGCAAGGGAGGCGAGGATGCTGATCCGCACGAAACCGTCCTGGTGGCTGCCGCCGAGCGCGGCGACTCCCGAGCATCTCGTGGCCGACCGGCGGGCGGTGCTGCGGCGGATGGGCGTGGCCGCGGCCGGCGCCGCCGCGACGCTGCTGCTGCCGAAACCCGGCGCGGCCGGTCCGGCCTGTCCGCCGCGCTTCGAGGCGGCGATTCCCGCCCCGCCGAACCCCGCGTTCCGCCCCGGCGATGACGAGGTGACGGCCGAGTCGGCGGCGACGCGCTACAACAACTACTACGAATTCGGCCTCGAGAAGGAGGCGCCGGCCGAGAACGCCCAGGCACTCGAAACATGCCCCTGGACGGTGACGGTGGACGGGCTGGTGGAGCGGCCGGGCGTCTACGACATCGACGAACTCATCGATCCCGGCCGTCTCGAGGAGCGGGTCTACCGCTTCCGCTGCGTCGAGGCCTGGTCGATGGTGATCCCCTGGATCGGGGTGCCGCTCGCCGAGGTGCTGAAGAAGCTCGGGGTGAAGCCCGAGGCGCGCCATGTCGCCTTCGAGACCCATCTCGACCGCGCGGTGATGCCCGGCACGCGCCTGCCCGTGCTCGCCTGGCCCTACCGCGAGGGGCTCAGGCTGGACGAGGCCATGCATCCGCTCACGCTTCTCGCCGTCGGCATGTACGGCAAGCCGCTGCCCAGGCAGAACGGCGCGCCGCTGCGCCTCGTCGTGCCGTGGAAATACGGCTTCAAGTCCATCAAGGCGATCCGGCGGATCACGCTTCTCACCCGCCAGCCGGCGACCTCCTGGAACACCGCCGCGCCCCACGAATACGGCTATTACGCCAACGTCAATCCCGAGGTGGACCACCCGCGCTGGTCCCAGAAGCGCGAGCGCAGACTCGGCGAGATCTTCCGCCGCCCCACGCTGCCCTTCAACGGCTATGCGGACGAGGTGGCGGCGCTCTATGCCGGCATGGATCTCAAGCGGTATTTCTGAGGCATGGACGCACGGCCGCGGCGGAGGGAAGCGGGGCGGCGCCGCTTGGGCCGCGCGGGGGCGATCTCCGTGCTCGCCACGCTCCTGCGGCGCGGGCCGGGCAGCCGGCGCGGCCGGATCCTGCTGCGCGAGGGCGTGACGATCGCGCTGCTCGTGCCGGCGCTGTGGCTCGTCTGGCAATGGGCGCGCGCGCTTTCCGGCCTGCCGCACGCGCTGGGACCCAATCCGCCGGAGTGGACCCACCGCTTCACGGGCCGGCTCGCGCTGGAGCTGCTGCTCGCAACACTCGCCGTCTCCTCGCTCGCGCGCCGGCTCGGCTGGCGCGGCCTCATGCCCCTGCGCCGCCGGCTCGGGCTGGCGGCCGCGCTGTACATGGCGCTGCACGTCGCCAACTATCTCTTCCTCGACCGCGCGCTGGACTGGGCGGAGATCGCCGGCGACCTGACGAAGCGGCCCTACGTGCTGCTCGGCGCCACCGCCTTCCTGTTCACCCTGCCGCTCGCCGCCACCTCCACGGATGCGGCGATCCGCCGCCTCGGCGGCCGGCGCTGGCGCCGGCTTCACCACCTCGTGCATCTTGTGCTGGCGGCCGCCATCGCCCATTCTCTCTGGCAGATGAAGGCGCTCGAGCCGCGCCCGGTGATCTTCGCCGCGCTGGCGGCGCTGCTGTGGCTGGAGCGCGCCGTCCCGACCGGCGCGGCGCGGGGGCATGCAGGCGGACGGACGTCGTGATGGCCGAGGGCTGGATGCGATCGCTGCCGAACGCGCTGACGCTCGCGCGCGCGCTCGCGGTGCCGCTGGTGGTGGCGGCCTTCTACCTGCCGCTGCCGGCGGCGAGCTGGACCGCCTTCGTGCTGTTCGTGCTCGCCGGGATCACCGACTGGCTGGACGGCCATCTCGCCCGGCGCTGGCGGGTGACCAGCAATTTCGGCCGCTTCCTCGATCCCATCGCCGACAAGCTTCTGGTGGCGGCCATTCTCTTCATGCTGGTGGCGCGCGGCTGGCTCGGCGGCGCGCATGTGCTGGCGGGACTGGTGATTCTCATGCGCGAGATCCTGGTCTCGGGCCTGCGCGAGCATCTGGCGGAACTCAAGGTCCGCCTGCCGGTCACCAGGCTTGCGAAGTGGAAGACGGCGGTGCAGATGATCGCGATCGGCGCGCTGGTGTGGGCGCCGGCGGCCGATCCGCTGGGGCTGCCCGCGACGACGGTGGGGCTTGGAGGTCTGTGGGTCGCGGCGGCGCTGACGCTGGTCACCGGCTGGGACTACCTCGTGGCGGCGCTCCGGCACATAGACGGCTGAGCCCGGCCGGAACGCAGACGGGAAGGCGGACATGACGGGCGAGCGGACCGCACGCATCACCGTGCTCTTCTTTGCCGCCCTGCGCGAGCGGGCGGGCACCGGCGCCGAGGAGATCGCCTGGCCGGCCGCGGGCGCGCCGGTCAGAAGGCTTCTCGACGCGCTCGCCGCCCGCGACGAGGCGCTGGCCGCGGCCGTCGGGAGTCCGGATCTCAGAATCGCCGTCAACCAGCGCTATGCGGACGCCGACACCCTCGTGCGGCCGGGCGACGAGGTGGCGCTCTTCCCGCCGGTGACGGGGGGCTGAGATGATCACGGTCACGGTATCCGAGGAGCCCATCGACCCGGCCGCCCTGCTCGCGGCCTTCACCGCCGGGGGCGACGTCGGGGCGGTCGTGCATTTCCTCGGCATCATGCGCGCGCACGCGCAGGGACGCGCGCTCGCCGAGATGCGGCTCGAGCATTACCCGGGCATGTGCGAGCGGCTGCTCGCCGAGCGCGCGCGCGAGATCGCCTCGCGCTTCGGCCTGGCCAGCGTCGCGGTGCGCCACCGCGTGGGCCGGATCCGGCCCGGCGAGGTGATCGTCTGGGTGGCGACGGCGGCCGCCCACCGCGAGGCGGCCTTCTGCGGCGCCGAGGCGCTGATGGACTATCTCAAGACCGAGGCGCCCTTCTGGAAGAAGGAGGTGGCGGCCGACGGCGACAGCTGGTGGGTCGCCGCCCGCGCGCGCGACGAGCAGGCGCGCCGGCGCTGGGAGACGGGCGGGGCGGGTGGCCCGCCCGCGCACGCAAGCTCGGGGGACTGAGATGCGTCTTCCCCCCGTCGGCCGCCTGTTCCTGCGCGAGGAGACGCTGAAGGCGGGATTCCTCGATCTCGTCGCCGCCGCCCGCCGGCTCGAGGACCGGCTGGCCGCCCGCGCCGGCGAGGAGGATCTCGGCGCGGCCGCCGCTCTCGTGCTGATCGCGATCTGGGCCGAGCCGGGGATCGACCGCAAGGGCCTCGAACGCCTGCTCGCCCGCACGCGCCCGACGCTCGCCCCGCTGATCGCCGAGCTTGCGGCCCGGGGCCTCGTCGAGAAGCGGGCGCTGGCCGCCGACCGGCGCCGGCGCGGCTTCCATGTGACGGACAGGGGCGCGGCGCTGGCCGAAAGCTGCTTTGCCGCGGTCGCTCACCTCATCCGGCAGGGCTTTCGCGAGGAGGGCGAGGAGGCGGTGGCGGGGTTTCTGGCGCTGAGCCGGCGTCTGGCGGGCTGACGGGCTCCGGCGCGGCACCGGCCGGCGCGAGCAGGCGCAAGGCCGGGAGCACGCGTGCCACCGCGCGGTCGAGCGCCGCATCGGTGCGCGCGAGATCGGTGGCGTCATCGCCCAGCCACACCGGCAGCACCGGCGCGATCACGCCCGCGGCGAGCATCTTCACCTGGACCAGCCGGCGCAGGGGCCCCTCGGCCGCAAGACCCGAAAGCGCGAGCGCGCGGGTCGCGGTCGCGTGGAGATTGCGCAGATGGACGGCCGCAAGCAGCGGGTCGCAGGCGGCGGCCGGCAGCAGCCGCCGGATCGCCTCGCGCTCCCCGGCGGCGGCCGCAAGGCGTGCGAACAGCAGGGCGTGCAGCCGGTCGTGGGCCGAATCGCCGGGGGCGAAGGCCCGTGCGGCGTCGCACATCGCCGCATCCGCCCGCTCGGCAAGCGCGACGAGGACGTCATGGGGCGTCGCGAACAGCCGGCGCACCTCGGCCGCATCCCGTCCCGTTTCGGCGGCAAGCCGCTCGAGCGTGAAGGCGGGCCAGCCATGCGCGGCGATGAGCGCGACCGCCGCATCGATGAGCCCGGCGCGCGGGTCTTCCGTCGCCCGCGGGCCGCGTCCGCGCCCGCGCTGCGATGATCGACGCGTCGTCATGATGCCTCCTCTCCTCCAAAGAGTTCATCGGCCCGGCGCGCGGCCGCGGCGAGCGCCTCGGCGCACAGCCGCTCCAGCCCGCGGTCGCGGCCGAAGACGGCGAGCGCCGCCGCCGTCGTGCCGCCGGGGCTGGTGACCTCCTCGCGCAGCGCGGCCGGATCGGCGCCGGTCTCCTCCATCAGCCGCGCCGCGCCGATCACCGTCTGCCGGGCGAGCGCGGCCGCCACCTCCGGCGCAAACCCGAGATCGCGCGCCGCCGCCTCGAGGGCCTCGGCGAATGCGTAGACATAGGCCGGCCCGCTGCCCGAGACGGCGGTGGCGAGATCGACGTCGCGCTCGCGCGCAAGCCAGATGACGCGCCCCACGCGCGCGAACAGCGCCTCGGCCCGCCGGCGCGGCGGTGCGGGGGTGTCCGCATCCGCGTAAAGCGTCGTCACGCCGGCCCGGATCCGGGCGGGCAGATTGGGCATCGCCCGGATCGCCGGCAGTCCGGTGCGGCGAAGCGCCGCGAGCGGCACGCCCGCCGCGATCGAGATCAGCAGCGCATCGGCGAGGGACGCCGGCGCGCGGGCGGCGAGCGCCTCGAGCCCGGCCAGCACGCCGGCCGCCTGCTGGGGCTTGACCGCCAGCAGCACGGCCCCGGCCGGCACGCCCGCCGCCGCCCAGGATTCGAGCCCGGAAAAATGCCGCACCCCGTCAGGCAGACGCCGGGGCGCCGGATCGACCACCGCGATCCGCGCGGCATCGAGTCCGCCGCGCCCGAGACCCTCGAGCAGCGCGCCGCCCATCCGGCCCGCGCCGATCACGAGCAGCCCGAAGGTTTCATCCGCCTTCTCGCCCTGCACGCGCCGGTCCTTTCGCTCGCCGTGTCCGTTTCTCAAGATAGATAGGGATTCCGCCGCGCGGGGAAAGATGCGCCGGCCGGTGCGATGCGATCGGCGGGAAGAGAGGGGGAAAAGAAAATGGGAGACCGGCCGGCGTCGCTTGGGGGGAGGGGAGGGAGGGGAGGAGGAGAGGCCCGGCCGGTCTCCCGCGTCAGCCCGAAACTCGGGGGCTTTGCTTTTGTCTCGTTGTGCGATGCGAGCACCCTCGCGTCACGACGCCGATATAGGCATCCCGCCCGGCGCTGTCACGCGTTTTTTGTGCAATGCAGCTATGCATGAATCGCATGACTTCTGACTGAACGCTTGCAGCCGCTTCAGGGCAGGTCGCGGAAAAGGCCGGATCCCCGGGATTTCCGCGGCTCCTGTGCGAAGGAAATCGACTGCAAGCCGCTGAAAATGTTGTGCATTGCACAAAACGCGTCGCGTGTGGTGCTAGAGAATGTTGGCCTCGGCGCGGACCTTCTCGAGGAGGTAGTCCCGGAACAGGGTGACGCGCTTGGAGCCCTTCAGCTCGCGCGGATAGACGAAGTAGAGCTCGAAGGCGGGGCCTTCGAGGTCGGGCAGCACGCGCACCAGCCCCTTCTCATGGGCGACGAGGTAGTCGGGCACGGCGGCCAGCCCGATTCCCGCCCGGATCGCCTGGACCACCGCGAAGGTGTTGTTGATCTGCAGCACCGGCCGCCGCACCCGCCCGTGGGCGCCGATCTTGAGCGTCCAGTTGATGTCCTTGATCGGCTCGGGCGGGGTGGGCCCGTAGACGATGATGTCGTGGCGGTCGAGATCCTCGGGGCGCTTCGGGATTCCCTTGCGCTCCAGATATTCCGGCGAGGCATAGATGTGGTGGTGGACCTTCACCAGCGGCCGCTGGATGAGGTCCGCCTGATGCGGCGCATGAAAGCGGATCGCGACATCGGCCTCGCGGCGCGCGAGATCGAGATCCTCGTCTGAGAGATTGAGCTCGAGCTCGATCTCGGGATAGCGGCGCAGGAAGTCCTTGAGATGCGGGGTCAGCCACACGGAACCGAAGCTGACCATGGTGGTCACCACCAGCCGGCCCTTCGGCAGATCCTTCATCTCGAGCAGCGCGGCCTCGGCTTCCTCGATCTCGCGCGCGGCATCGCGGGTCGCCTCGAAGAGGATCTCGCCCTCGTGGGTCAGCACCAGCCCGCGGGCATGGCGGGTGAACAGGGCCGTGTTGAGGGAGTCCTCGAGCGCGCGGATCTGGCGGCTGACGGCCGACTGCGACAGCCCCAGCTTGCGCGCGGCAAGGGTGAGGCTGCCGGCCTCGGCGACCGTGTGGAAGATCCGCAGCCGGTCCCAGTCGAGCGCCATCGCCGCGGCCCTCCCCCGGGTCCTTACTCGGGCACCGCGTCGGGGTAGATCGGCCGGATGTCGACGGGAAGCTCCGTCATGCGCGCGCGCGCGGCCTCGAAATCCGCATCGACATGGCCGTAGCGCGCAAGGAAGGCGCGGGCGGCCTCGTAGTCGCCGTCGCCCTGGATGACGACGATGGCATGCACGAGGTCGCGGATCGCCTCTTCGAGCTTCGGGAAGTCGATGCGGTAGAGGCCGGTCTCGGGATCGACGGCAAACGCCCCCTTCTCCCTGAACCAGCTGTACTGGAAGGCCGCACCCCGGCCGTGGGCCTCCTCGATCCCGAAGCGCATCGCCCGGAACAGCCCGACGAAATAGGTGGCGAGAAACCGCGCGCGCTCGGCCGCGTTCAGCACGCCGGAGTCCATCATGTAGAGGACGTTGAAGGCGCCCATCACATCCGCCTTGCCCTCCTCGATCGGCGAATAGAGCTCCTTGAGCTCGACATTGACGGTGGTCTCGTGCCCGTCCCTGGTGATGGTGCCCGGCCCGAGGCTGTGGGAGAGCTCGTGGAAGAGCGTCTCGAGACCCATGTACTCGCGCTTGAGCAGGGCGGCCTGATCCGGCACCAGCACGACGGCGGCCATGGGCGCGAGGATCCGGTCGAACTTCGCGTTCATGACGTTGCGCAGGAGCACCTTTTTCGCCCCCCTGGCCTCGCGCACGCGCTCGTCGTTCGGCAGATTGAAGGCGATGGTCTGCACGCCGGGCACATTGTCGCCGCCGCCGCGGATCTGGTCGGCCACCGCGATCGGCGAGGCGAAGCCGCGCCGGAAGTTCTTGTAGGAATCGGGCACCGGCAGATGCGCCTCCATGTCCCTCAGGTGGGACTTGAAGACCGCAAGTCTGGCGCTTTCCTCCGGATCCTTGATGGTCACGAAGGCCTCGAAGGCCGCCTTGTAGCCGAAGAGGCGGTCGGTGTAGACCTCGTAGGGGCCGATCACCACCTCGATGGGCCCGTCGAGATCCATCCACGCCATGTCGGATTCGAAGTAGTCGTTGGTGCGGAAGGCCTTCGCCCGCAGCTTGAGATAGCGCCCGAGCGAGGCGTTGGTGGTCAGCGCCGCCGCCTCCTCCAGCAGCTGGGCCGCCGGCTCCAGCCACTGGCGGTAATATTCCGAATAGGGAATGGCGACGAGCCGGTCGCCCTTGCGGCGGATCACGGTGTAGGGAGACAGGAAGGCCTCCCGGTCCTCGGGATGCGCGGCGATCCAGGCCTCGAATTCGGCCTTCGTCATGTCCGCGGGATAGAAGGCCGCGCCCGGCGGCAGGGGATCGCTGCCGTAGAAGGGCTTGAAGCCCTCGAGGCTGTCCCAGACGCCGAAATTGAGATCGAACATCTGAAGCAAGAGGTCCTTCTGCGGCAGGTCGCTTGCCGCGATTTCGGCGCGAAGCTCCGGATTCCGCTCCGAGATCTGCCTGAGATAGATCTCGTCCATGAGCCTGGCGGCCCGGATCAGCCTGTTCAGCGCGGCGCGTTCGGAGGCCGGCAGGAAGGAGACGTCCACCTCCATCTTCACCGGCGCAAAACGCGCCAGCGCCCGTCGCAGCTCCTCGGCCGGCGCCGCGGCGGGCTTCGGTTCCTCCTGCGCTTCGCGGGCCGCGCGCCAGCTCGCGCCCAGATACCAGGCCGCGATCCCCAGTCCGACGATGACCAGGACGATCAGCGCGATCTGGCTCGTCTGCATCCTCCCGCCCTTTCTTCTTTGCCGATTCCCAGTTCCCAGCCGATGCGATGGAACGGTCTTCCCGCTCCTCAAGCCCCGCCGAGGCCGGCGACCGCCGCCGCGATGCGCCGGCAGGCCTCCTCCAGCAGCTCCGTCGCCGTCGCGTAGGAGATGCGGATGAAGGGGCTCGCCCCGAAGGCGGCGCCGTGGACGACCGCCACCCCCGCCTCTTCCAGCAGCCACTGCGCCACCGCGAGATCGTCGTCGAGCCGGCGGCCGTCGGCGGTGGTGCGGCCGATGAGCCCGTCGATGCGCGCAAACACGTAGAAGGCGCCTTCGGGCCGCCGGCAGGTGATGCCGGGGATGGCGTTGAGCGCATCCACGACGAGGTCGCGCCGGCGGCGGAAGGTCGCGCGCCAGTCCGCGAGAAAGTCCTTCGGCCCCGTCAGCGCCGCCAGCGCGGCGGCCTGGGCGATCGAGCAGGGGTTGGAGGTGGACTGGCCCTGGATCTTGGCCATCGCGCGCACGAGCGGCTTCGGCCCGCCGGCGAAGCCGATGCGCCAGCCGGTCATGGCATAGGCCTTGGACACGCCATTGACCGTCAGCACCCGATCGAAGAGGTCGGGGTTGGCGGCGGCGAAGCTCGTGAAGGCGAAGCCGTCGTATGTGAGATGCTCGTAGATCTCGTCGGAAAGCACCATCACATGCCGATGGCGTGCGAGCACCGCACCGAGCGCGCGCATCTCGTCCGCCGTGCAGGCCGCGCCGGTGGGGTTTGAGGGGGAGTTGAAGATCAGCCACTTCGTCTTCGGCGTGATCGCGGCCTCCAACGCCTCGGGCGCAAGCCGGAAGCCGTCCTCCATGCGGGTGGGCACGATCTTCGGGACGCCGCCCGCGAAGGCGACGATGTCCGGATAGCTGACCCAACAGGGCGCCGGGATGATGACCTCGTCGCCGGGATCGATGCTGGCGAGCAGCGCGTTGAAGATCACCTGCTTGCCGCCGGTGGAGACGATCACCTCGTCGGCCTCGTAGGCAAGGCCGTTCTCGTCGCTAAACTTCGCGATCACCGCTTCCTTGAGCGCCGGAGTGCCGTCGACCTTGGTGTATTTGGTCTCGCCCCGGCGGATGGCGGCGATCGCCGCCTCCTTGACGTGATCGGGGGTGTCGAAGTCCGGCTCGCCGGCGCCGAGGCCGATCACGTCCCGGCCCGCGGCCCGGAGTTCGGCGGCGCGGGCGGTCACCGCCAGCGTCGCCGACGGCCGGATGCGGCGCACGGCCTCGCTCAAAAGCTCCATCGCAACGCCCTTCCCTGCGCTCGTCACAACCCGGCCCGCGGCGCGGGACGGCGGAACCGCCCGCGGCCCTGCGGCGCGCGCCACGCTAGCCCGCGCCCCGTTCCATGACAAGCGCGCCGGCGCCCTTGCGCCCCGCCCGGCGGGAGGGCGCATCCTGCGGCCATGGTGGCAGGCGGTGCGGGCGGTGACGGGGCAAGGATGGCGACCCCGGCAGGATTCGAACCTGCGACCCCCGGATTAGGAATCCGGTGCTCTATCCTGCTGAGCTACGGGGCCCGTTACGCCTTGCCATTGCCAAGCCGGTGCCGGATTGTCAAACGGGGCGCGGGGCGCCGGCGCGGCGGCCGGCGCCGGCAGGTGGAAGCGGGTGAGGCGGTGTCGGCCATCCTCGTCATCACCGGGCTCGAACGCGAGGCGGCGATCCTGCGCCGGGCCCTCGCGCGCGCGCCGCGGGCGGTTGCGGCGCGGGTCGTGATCGCCTGTGCGGGGCCGGGCCCGCGGGCGGCGCTCGCGGCCATGCGCCGGGCGCAAGACGAGGCCGCGCGCCGCGGGCCTGCCGCGGAGCTGTGCCTGTCCGCCGGGTTCGCGGCGGCGCTGATCCCGGCCCTTGAGCCGGGCACCGCGGTGCTGCCGGCGGAGATCGTCGCCCGGGACGGGCGCTGGCCCGCCCGGGCCGCCGGCGCCCTCGCCGCCGCGCTTCCCGCGCTGCCCGTCGCGCGCCTTGCGGAAGCCGCCGCGCCGCTCACCACCCCGGCCGCCAAGACGCGGCTGCATCTCAAGACCGGCGCGGTGGCGGCCGACATGGAATCGGCCGCGCTCGCGCGCGCCTGCGCGGACCGCGGGATCGCCTTCGCCGCCCTTCGCGTGATCTCGGATGCGCAGGCCCACCGCCTGCCGCGGGCGGTCATCGCCGCCGTGGATGATGCCGGACGCCTCAGTCCCGGCCGGCTTTCCGCCGGTCTTCTCGCGCGCCCGTCGGACTGGGGCGCCTTCGCCGGCCTTGCGCGGGCGGGGCTGCGTGCGGAGGCGGCGCTAGGCCGCCTTGGAGCGGCGCTTTTCGAGGTAGCGCTGCCAGGCCTCCTCTGAGACCTCGGCGCGCACGATCTCCTCGAAATGGTCCTCGGCCGCCCGCGCGCCGGCGAGCGGGATGTCGGGCGCCATGGGGCCGTCCGTCTTCGGCCCGCGCAGCGCCACCCACAGCGCCTTCAGGGGATGCGCCATCGCATCGGCGGCCGCCGTCGGCTCGTAGCCGCAATGGGCCATGCAGTTGGCGCATTTGGCGTAGTTGCCGGTGCCGTAGGAATCCCAGTCGGTCTCTTCCATCAGCTCCCGGAAGGAGCGGGCGTAGCCCTCGGACAGCAGATAGCAGGGCCGCTGCCAGCCGAAGACGTTGCGCGTCGGCATGCCCCAGGGGGTGCAGCGGTAGGTCTGGTTGCCGGCGAGAAAGTCGAGATAGAGCGCCGAATGGTTGATCGGCCATTTCCTCCCCCGCCCCAGCCGGAAGATGGCGCGGAAGAGCTCGCGGGTCTTCCGGCGCGAGAGGAAATGCTCCTGATCCGGCGCGCGCTCGTAGGCGAAGCCGGGCGAGATCGTCACGCCCACGCCGAGCTCCCGGCAGAAATCGAGGAAGGCGGCGACCCGCTCGGGCTTCGCGCCGTCGAAGATGGTGGCGTTCACATTGACCTGGAAGCCCGCCTCGCGCGCCTTGCGGATGGCGCGCACCGCCCGCTCGAACACGCCCTCCTGGCAGACGGAGCGGTCGTGCTCCTCCTTCAGCCCGTCGAGGTGGACCGAGAAGAAGAGATAGCGCGACGGCTTGAACAGATGCAGCTTCTTCTCGAGAAGCAGCGCATTGGTGCAGACCGAGACGAACTTCCTGCGCGCGACGATGCCGGCGACGATCTCGCCGATCTCCTTGTGCAGCAGCGGCTCGCCGCCCGGGATCGCGACCACCGGCGCATCACACTCATCCACCGCATCCAGGCACTCCTTCACCGACAGCCGGCGGTTCAGGATCTCGTCCGGATAGTCGATCTTGCCGCAGCCCGCACAGGCGAGATTGCAGCGGAACAGCGGCTCCAGCATCAGAACCAGCGGGTAACGCTTGCGGCCTTTGAGGCGCTGTTTGAGCACATAGGTCGCGACCTTCACCTGCTGGAACAATGGCACGCCCATGGACGCCTTCCCTTCGCGTTCGCTCCCGCCGGGGGCGGTCTCCCGCCGCCGCGCCCGCGGCTGGCGGCCCGCGCCGCCGCCCCTCTCTTAACGGACCCTTGCGCCGAAATCGAGCGATTTCAAGGCGGAGGCCCAAGCCGACCCAAGGACGATCGCCCGGCATCCGCAGGCCGCAACGAAGCTGGTGCACCGAGGTCTAATGAACGGCTTCCCTGCGAGCGGCGATTTGGCGTGCGTCTGTGCGGAACCGATCGATCCTGCGGACGGCTTTAAGCGCTTCTTGCAGATTGATATGCGGTTTGATTTCGGTGAGTCTTTTGGCACGGTCCTCCACGGACGCGTCCTCGCCCAGTTCCTTCGTGACATGCAGCGCCGTGGCCAGCTTCTCCAGTTCATAGACGCCGCTGCTGCCGAGCTTCCCAGCCACAAACGCGATAGCGGGACCGTAGCGTGCGAGCGTGCGCTCGAAGTTTTTTTGCAGCTTTTCCGCCTGCGGGGTCGTGGCCAGCTTCGGGCCGTAGTTGAGATGCGGTTCGAGCGTGACCAGTCCATCCGCACGCAGGGCGGTGAGCTCGTCTCTCAGATCGAAGGAAAACGGGCCATAGTGATAGAGCACGAAGTCATAGCCCAGCGGAACACCCGTCACCTCCTGCAGAAGATAGCCAGCCTTCTGAACATGAGTCTCGCCCGCCCAGCTTCCGCGCCGCCGCAGCTCATCGATCAGCCTGGTCAGCACTGCCGCCTTCTGTAGCCGTTTCATCGTCCTCCTCCTCCACGCCCTTTTCGATGATCCTGTCATGCTCCCGCTTCAGCCAGCGGCAGGCCACGTCGTATTTGTCCCTGCTGACGAAGACATAATCCACTGACACCAATGGCAAATTTTTGAGCGTGTCCGAGAGCGCAAGCGCGGAAACCACCTCCCCGTTGCGTCTGAGAACGGGGAAATCAAACACGCCTCCCTTTTGCCGATAGGAATCATGCCGGACATGCTCGGCGCCGAATTTCTCCACGGCGGCGCGATAGACCGCAGCACCCGCGTCCTCGTTCCTCTCTACATCTGTTGGATTCCGCTCGTAAAGAACCTTGAAGTGCTGTCGTTCGCGGATTCGCTTGGCATGCACATGGCCCTTGCGGCACCCCTTTCGCGCGCTGGCCAGAAGCCCGCTCAGCACCTCGTTGTCGGTCAAGGTCACAAGCTTGTCCAGATCCGTCGGGAACTGTCCGTTCGGGAGCCATTCCGTCAGGAAATCCTTCAGATGGATGTCGTAGATGCGCCGTACGGGGTGGAAATAGACCTGTGAATACATGAAATAGCGCGCGAGCAGCAGGGCCTCGGCCGATTGCAGCCCGCCTTCCTCCACACCGAGAACCGGTACGGGCGGGCGGTCTTCGCTGCCCTGTTCCCTCTTCGGGAGAATGCGCAGCGTATCGATCAGCCGGTAATGATCGAACCGTCCGTAGGCGACTCCCAGATGGTGGGAGTCGCGCAGAAGATAGTCCATCCGATCGACACCGAAGGCGTCCCCGACGATGATCTCGGAGAGGATTTCCTCCCAGGGCGAGAATTCAAGACCGAGCCGCTCTCCCTTCTTCCGCCCCAGCGCAAGCTTGGCGATATCCTCCGGATAGAGGCTCATTTCTCTCCAGATGGCCTGCATGTCGGGGTGCATGATGACTTCATATGACAGCCTTTCATGATCCCACCCCTCAGGGAGAAGCTCCTTTTCCGCCGCATGGGAAAACGGCAGGTGGCCAATGTCGTGACAGAGCGCGGCCAGCCGGAGTGTGCGGCGCCACCGGCTGCGATCGGCTTCGGAAGCGTTCTTCAGAGGATCCAGCTGCTTTCTGATCTCATCCGTCACATTGTCCGGATTCGTGATCACGTCGAAGACGCGGCCCGCAAGCTCCATCACGCCCAGCGAGTGCTCGAAGCGCTTGTGGGTGGCGCCCGGATAGACGAGATAGGTCAGCGCCAGCTGGTGGATGTGGCGCAGACGCTGGAAGAAGCGGGAATCCACGACGGCGCGCTCCTGCGCGTCGAGCTTGACGAAGACATGGATCGGATCACGGATCTCGTGGACGGCTTTGACGGCGTTGACGTAGGCCATCCGCTCACCTCCCGGCCTTCGGCCCCGGTTGCACCCGAGCTCATGAAAGCAGCTGACGCCAGCGGTTGTAAAGTCGGCATGGTTGCGGGTCCCGCTCTCTTGGCCGGCTGGCATCGCACACGACGGACGTGCGGGATGACGAGGGAAGGAGAGTGGACCCGCCGGTCGAGCCGGCCGAGCCGCTGCGCGGGGACCGTGAAACCGCCGTCGCCGCCCGTGCGCCCGCTAGCCGGCCTTTGCGCCCGTGAGCGCGGCGACGTCGGCGGCGGTGGCGAGATGGCGCACGACCTCCTCTTCCGCCGGGCGCGGGCGCTCGGACGGCGTGCGGCGCGCCGTGCCGAGGAAGATGAAGCCGGCGATCCGCTCGCGCGGGGCGAGCCCCAGGCACGCGGCGAACAGCCGCGAATAGGCGGGCCAGCCCGTCAGCCACTGGCCGGCGAACCCGCTCATGTGCGCGGCGGCCAGCAGCGCGAAACCCGCCGCCCCGCAGGACAGCTGCTGCTCCCATTCGGGGATGGGACGCGCGCTCGAGGGGCTGGAGACCAGGATCACCACCACCGGCGCCTCGAGGAAGAAGCCCTCGAGCCCCTTCGCCACCGCCGGATCGCCCTCCGGCTCCTCGGCGCGCCGGCAGGCGGCGAGCCTTTCACCCAGCGCCGCCCGCGCCTCGCCGCTGACGACGATGAAGCGCCAGGGCGCAAGCTTGCCGTGGTCCGGCACCCGCCGCGCCGCCGCGAGAATCCGCGCGAGCGCCTCGCCTTGCGGGCCCGGCTCGCCGAGATCCCTGGTCTTGACCGAGCGGCGCGAGAGCAGGGCGCGCAGCCCCTCCTCGCTCGCCAGATTGAGCACAGCCGGCACGTCTTCCGCCATCGCGCGGCCCTTCCCGCCGTTCGTTCCGTCCGCCGATCCCATGCCGCCTCGCGCACGCCGAGGCAAGAGCCGGCAGCCGCGCGCATGCTGCAGTGCACAATCCGGCCGGCCGGCTCCCGGCCGCGGGACCGCCCATTTGACGGACGGTCAAGTATCTGTTATAAAATGAATATCGATCGCGTGGACGCGGCATCCCCGGCGGGATGCCGGTCCGGTTCGCGGCCGCCGATTTCGCACACGCAAAATCGCAGCCGACAACCCGGAGAAGACCTGAGGAGATCCCATGACGTTTCAGCTCATCCCCCTTCCCTATGACGCCGAAGCGCTCGCGCCGGCGATTTCGGCGCGCACGCTTTCCTTCCACCATGGCAAGCACCACCGGGCCTACATCGACAAGACGAATGCGCTGGCCGACAAGGCGGGGCTTGCCGGCCGGTCGCTGGAGGAGGTGATCGCGGCGGCGCGCGGGAAGAACCGGGGGCTGTTCAACAATGCGGCCCAGAGCTGGAACCACGGCTTCTACTGGCATTCGCTGAGCCCCGAGCCGGGCGCGCCGTCGGCCGAGCTTCAGCGCGCGATCACGGATTCCTTCGGCTCGCTCGAGGCGCTGAAGACGGCGCTGAAAGAGCGCGGCGCCGCCCATTTCGCGAGCGGCTGGGTGTGGCTGGTGGCGGACGGCGGCGGGCTCGCCGTCGCCGAGACCCATGACGGCGACACCCTGGCCGATCAGCCGGTCAAGCCCCTTCTCGTGATCGATCTGTGGGAGCACGCCTATTATCTGGACCACCAGAACCGGCGGCCCGAGTATCTGGAGCAGGTGGTGGAGACCCGGCTCAACTGGCGCTTCGCCTCCGAGAACTTCGCCCGCGACGGCCGCTGGACCTGGCCGGCCTGACCGCGCGGCGCGTTGCCCCCGGGGCGCGCTCAACCTTCGTCGCAAGGCCGCGGCTTCGCCCCTTTTCGGCACCGCGCCGGCCTGTCATAGTGCGACTTGTGCGGGCGCGCGCGGATGCGCGCTTCTCGAGGCAGGGGAGGTGAGATGACGCGGTGGAAGACGGCGGGGCTTGCGGCGCGGGGCGGGGCGGCCGCCCTGGCGCTTTTGCTGGTCGCGACAGGGGCGGCGCGCGCGGAGCCGCCGCCGGCCAATGATCCCGGCACGCCCTACAGCGCCGCCACCGGCGTGACGGATCCCGCAACCGGCATCCGCGTGCCGAAGGGCTTTCGCGCCACCGTCTTCGCCGACGCCCTGGGCCGCACGCGCCACATCGTCGCGCGCGCGGACGGCACCGTCTACGCCTCGCTGGCGCGCCGGGTCGAGGGCGGCGGGATCGTGGGGCTGAAGGACACGGACGGCGACGGCCGCGCGGATGTCATTCGGTACTTCGGCGATGTCGCGGGCACCGGGATCGCGATCCACGACGGCCATCTCTATTTCGGCGAGGATACGCGCATCCTGCGCGCCCCGCTCGCCGAAGGCCGGATCGAACCGGCCGGCCCCTTCGAGCCCATCGTCACCGGCTTTCCGGACCAGGGCCAGCACGCCACCAAGCCGATGGCCTTCGATGAGGCGGGCAACATGTATGTGACGGTGGGCGCGCCCTCGAACGCCTGTCAGGAGCGCACGCGCACCGCCGGCAGCCCCGGCATGCGGCCGTGCCCGCAGCTCAGGCTCCAGGCCGGGATCTGGCGCTTCGATGCGGCGCGGCCCGGCCAGGTCCATGGCCGCGACGGCATGCGTTACGCCACCGGCATCCGCAATGCGCTCGCCATCGCCTGGAACCGGGCGGCCGGGGCGCTGTTCTTCGCCACCCACGGCCGCGACCAGCTCTACAGCCTGTGGCCGCAGTACTACACGCCCGAAGAAAGCGCCGAGCTGCCGGCGGAGGAATTCCACCGCGCGCGGGAAGGGGCGGACTACGGCTGGCCCCATACCTACTGGGACCAGATCCGCGACCGGCGGATGCTGGCGCCGGAATACGGCGGCGACGGCCGCACGCCGGCGCCCGACGCCGCGCGCTACGAGAAGCCGCTCGTGGGCTTTCCGGGCCATTGGGCGCCGATGGCGCTCGCCTTCTATGAGCACGACGCCTTTCCCGCCTTCTTCCGCCATGGCGCCTTCATCGTCTTTCACGGCTCCTGGAACCGCGCGCCGCTGCCGCAGGAAGGCTATCTCGTCGCCTTCGTGCCGATGAACGCGACGGGAGCGGTGACGGGCCGGCCGATCGTCTTTGCCGACGGCTTCAAGGGCCGCGAGCCGCTGTCCTCGCCGCGCCAGGCCGCCTTCCGGCCGAGCGGGATCGTCGTCGGGCCGGACGGGGCGCTTTATGTCTGCGAGGACAGGACGGGGCGCATCTGGCGCATCACCTACACGGGATCCTGACGGCGGCATGGGAGGGCGCGTGGAACGGGCGGCGGTGCCGGCGGCGCTCGCGCTGCTCGTCATGGCGCCGGCCCTGGCCGAGACGCCGCCGCGCGAGAACGGGCCGGCGATCGAGGAGATCGTGATCAGCGCCCGGCGCGCCGGATCCGCGGCCGCCCCTTCCGCCTTCGCCGTCGAGATCGCCGCCGACGCGCTGAACCGCGGCCTCGGGATCGACGAGGCGCTGCGGGATGCACCGGGCTTTTCCGCCTTCCGGCGCATGGATTCGCGCACCGCGCATCCCACCACCTCCACCGCGCATCTTCTGGTGAAGGGCCCGAACGCGACGAGCCGCGCGCTGGTGACCGTGGACGGCATCCCCTTCAACGATCCCTTCACGGGCGCGGTGGCCTGGGCGGCGCTGCCGCCGCTTGCCGTCGAATCGGTGACGCTCGCGTCCGGGCCGGCCACCGGGCCCTTCGGCGACCCGGGCGAGGGCGGCGTGGTGGCCGTGCGCACGCGGCTCGCCGCCCCGCGGCCGGCCCTCGCGCTCTCGGCGGCCGGCGGCAGCCAGCAGGATGCCGCGCTCGCGGGTTTCGCCGCAACCGGCGGCGACCGGCTTGCGTTCGCCGCCTTCGGCCATGGCGCACGCAGCGGCGGCTTCCATCCCGTCCCGAAGCGCCTGAGAGGCCCGGTCGACCGGCGCGCGGATTCCCGCATCGCCGGCGGCGGGGCGGCGGTCTCGGGCGCGCTCGGGGCCGCGCGCCGCTGGCGCTGGCAGTTGCGGGCGCTCGGCTTTCACGAGGACCGTCTGAACGGGCTTGCCGGCGCCGACAACGCCACCCGCGGCATCGAGACGGCCGCCATCATCACCGGCGCGCCCGGGCCCCGGCTCGAGATCACCGCCGCGGCCTTCCACCGCCGGCGCCTGTTCCGCAACCGCTTCGTCGCCGTGCTCGACGACGCGCGCAGCCTCGCGCGGCCGGTGCTCGACCAGTTCCGCGTCCCGGGCCGCGCAAGCGGCGGCAATCTCGATCTCGTCTGGACGCCCCGGGGCGCCTCCGGCTTCCGGCTGGCCCTCGGCGTCGACGGCGAGACGCGCCGGGGCGCGACGCATGAGCGTTTCCGCAATCTCGGCGCCGGCTTCACCCGCGCGCGGTTCGCGGGCGGCGAGACGACGCGCATGGGCGGCTATCTTGATGCGCGGCTCGCGCCGGCGCCGGGCTGGACGCTCGGGGCCGTCCTGCGCCTCGACGGCTGGCGGATCGGCGAAGGGCGCGAGCGGATCACGGATGCCGCCTCGGGCCGCCTGCTCGAGGAGAGACTGACGGCGGCGCGCCGCGGGGCGGTGGCGACCGGCGGGCTGACGCTGCGCGCGCCGCTCGGTCGGGATGCGGTCATCGATCTGTCGGCGCGCCGCGGCTGGCGCCTGCCGACGCCGAACGAGCTCTTCCGGCCCTTCCGCGTCGGCAACACGGCGACGCTCGCCAATGCGGCCCTTGCGCCCGAGCGGCTCGAGGCGCTGCAGCTTGCGCTCAGCGGCGGCCGGGACGGATTGACCTGGCGGCTAGCCGGGCACCTCGGCCGGCTCCTCGACGGCATCGGCAATGTCACGATCGGCTTCGGCCCCGGGGTCTTCCCGGGCGTCGGCTTTCTCCCGGCGGACGGCATCCTGCGCGCGCGGCGGAACATCCCGCGCATCCGGATCGCCGGGATCGGCTGGGGCGTGGAGGTCGCACCGGCGGCCGGCACCACGCTGTCCTTCGACGGCGTCTTCCGCGACGAGCGCATCACCCGCGCGCCGGCCGGCGCCCCGGAACTCGAGGGCCGGCGCGTGGCCCAGGCGCCGCGGCTGCGCGCGCGCGCAAGGCTGCGGCAGGAGCTGGGCGCCGGGCTCGCGCTCGCGCTCGCCGCCCGCTACGAGGGCCGCGCCTTCGAGGACGACCGGGCGAGTCTCCCGCTTGATCGCGCGCTCACCATCGACGCCGAGATCGCCTGGACGATCGCGCCGGCCTGGCGGCTGCGGGTTGCGGCCGAGAACATCTTTGACGCGACGGTCAAGAACGCCGTTGCGCCCGACGGCTTCTTCACCCGCACGAGCCCCGCGCGGGTGCTGCTGCGGCTGACCTGCGAGAGCGGATGAAGCCCGGCGGCCCTCAGCCGCCCGCGCCGTCTTCTTCCGCAGCCTTTTCGGACGGGGACTCAGGCTTCGTCACGAGCGCCGCCTTGCGCCTGAAGATGTCGTCGCCGACGTGCTTCGGGATGCGGATCAGCCAGCGGTCCGTGAGCGGCTCAAGCCGCGCGGCCTCGGCGGCGGCATCGGGTTCCTCGGCCTCCTTCTTGCCGTCGTCCTTGCCGGCCCCGCCGTCCTTCTCCGCCGCCGCATCGTGATCGGGACCAGCCCCGCCTTCCTTCGCCGCGGCCGCATCCGCCTGCCGTCCCGCGCCCTCCGCGGCCCGGGCCCGGATCCGCCACCACTGGTCTTCCGTCTCGTCCTTCGTGCGGAAGGCGTCGATCGCAACGAGGAGGCCGTCGAAGGTCTCGATCTCCACCCGGCCGACGGGATCGCCGGCCGCGGCGCCGTCGTCGCGGCGCACGTCCTCGATCGCGACATAGGAGAAGGCGTTCGCGATGTGGTCGAGCGGCCTGTAGCCCTTGAACACCTCGTCCTTGCCCATTTCGGCGAGCTTGAAGTCCTCGCCGGGCGCCCCGCGCGAGATCGTCAGCGTCTCGCCGTCCGCGTGCCGGATGCGGATGGCGGCGATGCGCGAAAGGTCGATCGCGAGAATCGAGTCGGGATACCAGGGCTTCGGCTCGGCCTTCGGCTCCTCGATCCCGGTGACGAGATAGACCTGCGGATCGTCCGCCTTGCGCAGGAAGGTCTCGAAGCGGCGGGCGCGGAACTTGAACTCCCGCTTGCCGATGTAGGCGTCCACGATCGCCTTGCCGCCGGCGTCGGCGACCACGACATGGGCGGCCTGCGGCCCCTCGAGGTCGAGGCGGGCGTAGTCCTCCTTGCGCCGGGTCTTCAGCGCCAGGATCTCGGTGCGCACGAGGCTCGTGAGAAACCGTCGGACCTTCGTGTCGTCGGCGGGATATCCCTCCTTCTCGCGGATCCGCCAGATGCCGCCGTCGCGCTCGAGATGGAGCGTGCGGCCCTCATGGCTGATGGCGAGCGCGGCCGCGTCATTGATGCGGGCGGCGAGATCGGGCCACAGCTTGCCGGGTTTTTCGGTCGGCGGCTGCTCCTCGCCGAGCACGAGCCAGATCGCGACGAGAACCGCAACGAGGGTCAGCCATCCCAGAATCGTCGTCGTGCGCGGGTTCATGGTCCGTCCGTGGTCCTTCCTCCTGCCGCAGCGGCGGGCATGCCTGCGCGCCCGAAAAGGCGCCCCCTTCACGCGCTCACGCGTCCGCCGGCCGGCGCCGGCGCAGCAGGGCGGCGACGAGTGCACCGAGCACCAGCAGCACCGGCACCAGCAGGATGTTGACGAGCGCAAGCCGCAGCTTGAGGCGCTCGATGTCCGCCACCAGCTCGTGCTGCACGGCCCTCAGCTGCTGGCGGATCTCCAGCACGCGCGCGCGGAAGCGCTCGATCTCCGCCTCCTGCTCGGGGGTCAGCACGCCGCCTTCGGAGGGCTTCTGCGACTCGAGCTGGTCGAGCCGCTGCTGCGTGCGCTGAAGCTCGTCCTCCAGCCGGCGCTCCTCCTCGAGCAGGCGGGATTCGGCGCGCCGGCGCAGATTCTCGACGACCACGAAGGGCCGGTCCTTGATCCGGCGGCCGCGCAGGCCGATGAGCGCCTCCGAGCCGGCGAGATTGTCGATGGCGTTGAGCAGCAGCGCGCCGTTGTCCGCCATCGGCACGCTCACCCGCTGGCCCATCATGCTCTGGACCTGGACCCAGAAGCGGTCGTCGAAGAGATCGCTGTCGGCGCCGAGAATGACATGGATCGGGCCGGCCGCCTTCGCGAGATGGGCGGTGGCGGCCGCATCCGCGGAGTCGCCGGGTGCGTCCGCCGCCTTGCCGTCTTCGTCCTCGGCCTCGTCGTCTGCGGCCTCGTCCGCCTGGGCGTAGGGCGGGCCGTCGGGGAAGGCCGAATCGACGACGCCGTCAAGCCGCACCACGAGGTCGAAGGTTTCGGGGTCCGGCTTGAACTCGTCGCGCCAGTAGGCGTCGATGTCGGGGATGCCGCGTCCGAGGCTCGCATCGACAAGCGCGGAATCGGCGCTGGAGGTCACGAGCGGCTCGAAGGTCAGCGGGCTGTTCCCGTCGCGGCGGATCGCGCCGACGCTCGCCAGATTCACCGTCGTCAGATTGGCGGTGACCGGATCGCGACGGGCCATGTGGGCGGCATCCACCCGCAGCCAGACGGGATAGCTCTTGATCGCGTCGGGGCCCATGCCGCCGGTGGTCACCCGCTGGGCGAGCGTGCGGTCGGCGACGATCTTCTCCGGCACGATCTCCACCCCCCAGGCCTTCAGCAGCGGGGCGAGGGCCTTGTCGGAGGCGATCGGGACGAGCGCCTCGAACTGCCCCGGCGCGCGGTTGACGGAGGCCTCCGAGAAGGGATCGAGGAAGATCACGGCCCGCCCGCCCTTCAGGATGAACTGGTCGATCAGATAGAGCTGGGTGTCGTCGAGTTTGGGCGGGTGGATGATGACGAGGATGTCGGTATCCGCCGGGATCTTGCGGAAGCCCGGCCCCAGATCCTCGATCGTGAAGAACTGCTTCAGCTGGTCGTATATCACCCAGCCGGGGTCGCTTTCCTCCGCGAACCCCGGCAGGCCCTTCGGCTTCATCGGCAGGCCGGTGAGCAGCGCCACCGTGGGCCGCCGGCCCGCCGCGACGTTGTTCACGATCTTGGTGAGGTCGTATTCGAGCAGATCCTCGCGCTGCGGATCGAAGAAGGGGATCACCGCCTCGCGGTCCGTCATGTCGCGCACGACGAGGCCGAGATGGATCCGGCGCCCGTCCGGCGTCGTGATGCTCCTGAGCCCCGCGCCCATGGCATCGTCCTCCTCCTTCGAGAAGGGCTCGGGATCGATGACGGTGAGGCGGAACCTGCCGCCGGAAAGCTCCGCATAGGCCTTCAGCATGTCGCGCACGCGTCGGCCGTAGGCGAACAGCTGCGGGTACTCGCGCGCGGCATCCTCGCTGAAATAGAGGGTGGCGGAGATCGGCTGGTCGAGCCCGGCGAGCAGCTTCTTCGTGCTCTCTGAGATCGTGTAGAGCCCGTCCTCGGTGAGGTCGATCCGGGCGCCGCCGCCCAGCCGCTCGATGATCGCGTTGACCGCGAAGAACAGGATGACGGCGAGCAGGATCGGCAGCGCGCGCTGGCTTCGTGCGGTGATCGACATCAGCCGGCCTCCCTTTTCGCGTCGACGACCACCGTCGTGATGAACAGCCACAGGGCGATGACCGAGGCGAAATAGAGGACGTCGCGCAGGTCCAGGATTCCCTTGGCGATCTGGTCGTAGTGGGTGAGGAAGGAGAAGCCCGCGATCAGGTTGGCGAGGGTGGCCGGCAGCCAGCCCTCCAGGAAGGAGAGCACGATCGGCAGCCCCGAGACCGTGAACAGGAAGGCGACCGCGGCCCCCAGCACGAAGGCGACCACCTGGCTGCGGGTGGTGGCCGACATCGCCATGCCGATGGCGAGATAGCCGCCCGCCATCAGCAGGCTGCCGAGATAGCCGGCCAGAATCACGCCGTTGTCCGGATCGCCCAGATAGTTGACCGTGATCCACAGCGGCGCGGTGAGCGCGAGCGTGATTCCCGCAAACGCCCAGGCGGCGAGATACTTGCCGAGCACGGCGGCCGCGAAGGGAATCGGCAGGGTGAGCAGCAGCTCGAGCGTGCCGGACTTGCGCTCCTCCGCCCACAGCCGCATGGCCACCGCGGGGATGAAGAAGAGATAGAGCCAGGGGTGGAACACGAAGAAGCTCTGCAGGTCCGCCTGGCCGCGCTCGAAGAAGCCGCCGACGTAGAAGGTGAGCGCGCCGGCGAGCACGAGGAAGATGACGATGAACACCAGCGCGAGCGGCGTCGCGAAGTAGGCGGCAAGCTCGCGCTTGAAGACGGTCCAGGTCGCGCGGCTCATGCGGCCTTCCTTTCGGTCTCTCCGGCGCGGCGCTCGTCGTCGGAACGCGTGAGCGAACGGAAGACGTCGTCGAGGCGCCCGGGATCGAGGGCGATCTGCCGCGGGCCGATCCCGGCGGCCGCGAGCGCCGCGCGCACCGGCTCGAGCAGCGTGCGCCCGCCTTCCGCCAGCACCACGAATTCCACGCCGTCCGCCGAGACGCGCTCCTCTAGGCCGGCTGCGCCGTCAACAGCGGCGAGTGCGCGGCGCGCCGCCTCGGCCTCGCCGGCGGCCACCTCGACCAGCACGGCCAGATGATAGCGCGAGCGCGCGCGCAGGGCGGCCGGCGTGCCGTCGGCGACGATCCGGCCGTGGTCGATGATGACGGCGCGGGTGCAGATCGCCTCCACCTCCTCCAGCAGATGGGTGGAGATCAGGATCGCCTTGCCGGGAGCCATCTCGGCGATCAGCGCCCGCATGTCGTGCTTCTGGTTGGGATCGAGGCCGTCGGTGGGCTCGTCCAGGATCAGCACGTCGGGATCATGGAGGATGGCCTGGGCGATGCCGACGCGCCGCCGGTAGCCCTTCGACAGCGTCTCGATCCGCCGGTGGAGCACCGGCTGCAGCGCCAGCGCATCCACCGCCCCCGCGAGCGCCTGCCGGCGCGCGGGACCGTCCAGCCCCCGCACCTCGGCGATGAAGGCGAGAAAGCCTTCGACCGTCATGTCCTCATACAGCGGGGCGCCCTCGGGAAGATAGCCGAACCGGCGCTTGGCGGCGAGCGGCTCCAGCGCCACGTCGTGGCCGGCGATCACCGCGCGCCCGGCCGTCGGCGCGAGAAAGCCGGTCAGCATCTTCATCGTCGTCGTCTTGCCCGCGCCGTTGGGGCCGAGAAAGCCCAGCACCTCGCCCCGCGGCACGGCGAGATCGACGCCGTCGACGGCGAGAAAGCCGCCGAAGCGCTTGGTGAGCCCCTCGGCGAGAATGAGCGGCGGTCCGCTTGCCCCTTGCGCCTGATCGGTCATCATCCTGCTCCCCTCGGCGATGCGCGCGCCTCGCCGTCCCCGGCACGGTCGGCGCCTTGCGGGATGCGGCGGGCGACGGACATCGTCCCGCTCGGCGGTCCGGCGTCTCCATTAGCGGCAAAGCGCGGCGATGGAAAGACTGCGCGGGTGCCGACCTCAGGCTGCGGCGCGGGCGCGCGCGACGGCGCGCGCAACCAGAGCGTCATGAAGCGAAAAGATCCGCTCGCGCCAGCGGGCGGTGGCCGTGTCGGGCTCGAGGGGATCGAAGTCTCCGGTCATCGCCGCCCAGATGAGCGGCCCGGCGCAGGCGTAGTCGGCATAGGAGGGCGCCTCGCCGCCGAGAAAATCCTGGGCCTTCAGCGTCGCCTCGAGCGGCGAGAGCGCCCGGCGCAGGGCTTTCAGCTTCTGCTCGCGCTCGCGGCCCGCCTCCTCCAGCGTGCAGCCGAGCCGCGCCTCCCGGCTTTGCCGGAAATAGGCCTGCGATGCGGGGTCGAGACGGTCCCAGATGCGCGCGGCCAGAAGCGGAAAGAGGCCGAGGACCAGCGTGCGGTCCACCCAGGCGTTGATGAAGCGCGCATGCGCGCGACCCTTCGCACCGCCGAAGAGCGACGGGCGGTCCGGGTAGCGGTCCTCCAGATGGCAGGCGATCGCCCAGGAATCGGCCACCCATTCGCCGCCGTCGCGGATCACCGGCACCGTCTTCGCACCGGTCGCCGCGAAGGGGGCGGCGGGGATCTCGGAAAATCGCAGCGGCACCGCCTCGTAATCGAGCCCCTTGTGGTGGAGCGCAAGCCGCGCCCGCCAGGCATAGGGCGAAAAGCGCAAGTCCCGGTCCGCGCCGCACAGCTCGTAGAGCGTGATCATCGCAAGCGTCTCCCGCATCCGGCCCGCCCGCCGCCGTCCGGATCGAAGCAGCGCCCCCGCCCGCCGTCAAGGGCGCATGCGGCACCTCGCCTCTCTTGCGCGCGGGAGGCGGGCGCGGGTAAGCGGCGCGCATGGACGAGCGACTTGCCCAGCGTCTGGCCGCCCTCGAGACCCGCCACCCGCGCGTCGTCGATCTTTCGCTCGATCGCATCCGGGACGTGCTCGCGCGCCTCGGCCATCCCGAGGAGCGGCTGCCGCCCGTGATCCATGTCGCCGGCACCAACGGCAAGGGCTCCGTCATCGCCTTCCTCGGCGCGATGCTGGAGGCGGCGGGCCGGCGCGTACACGTCTACACCTCGCCGCATCTCGTCGACTTCCGCGAGCGCATCCGCCTCGCCGGCCGGCTGGTGGAGGCCGAGCCCCTGATCGCCGCGCTGGACGCGGTGGAGGCGGCCGATGCCGGGCGCCGGCTCACCTTCTTCGAGGCGACGACGGCGGCCGCCTTCCTGCTGTTCGCGGCCGAACCCGCCGACGCGCTGCTGCTGGAGGTCGGGCTCGGCGGCCGGCTCGATGCCACGAACGTAGTGGCGCGGCCCGCGATGGCGGTGATCACGCCCGTCTCGCTCGACCATCAGGCCTTCCTCGGGCCCGATCTCGCCGCCATCGCCGGGGAGAAGGCGGGGATCCTGAAGCCCGGCGCGCCCGCCGTCATCGGCCCGCAGGAGGCCGAGGCCGCCGAGGTCATCGCCGCGCGCGCGGCCGAACTCGGCATCCGGCTCGTGATCGCGGGGCGCGACTTCGCCTTCGGCCGGCTGCCGGCGGCGGGCGGGCAAGCGCGCGGATCCGGCCCCGCCCGCTGGTGGTATCGCGGCACCGGCCGCCGCCTCGTGCTGCCGCAGCCGGCGCGGCTCGCCGGCGGCCATCAGCTCGCCAATGCGGCGACGGCCATCGCGGTGCTGGAGAATCTGCCGGGCCTCGACGTGCCGGCGCAGGCGATCGAGGCGGGGCTCAAATGGGCGCGCTGGCCGGCCCGGCTTCAGCCGCTCGACGACACGCCGCTGGCCGCGCTGCTGCCGGCCGGCTCGCGGCTGTGGCTCGACGGCGGCCACAACGAGGGCGCGGCCCGGGCGCTGGCCGCGCATTTCCGCGCGCGCGGCGAGCGCCTCCATCTCGTCGTCGGCATGCTGGCGAACCGCGACCCGGCGGCCTTCCTCGCGCCGTTCCGGGGCGTGGCGGAGGCCGTCTACGGGGTGCCGGTCGCGGGTCATGCCGCCCATGCGCCGGCGGCGATCGCGAAGGCCGCAAGCGGGCTCCAGATGGCGGGGCTGATGGCCGCCGACGTGCCCGGTGCGCTCGCGCAGATCGCGGCGCGCGCGGCCGGCCGGCCCGTGCGCGTGCTCGTCGCCGGATCGCTGTATCTGGCGGGCGCGGTGCTGGCGCAGGTCGGCTGGCGGCCGCAATGAGCGGCGATCAGCCGCCGGCGCGCATGAGCGCGCGGGCATAGGCGAGCCCGCTCAAGAGCGTCGTCGCCGCCACCAGCCCGGCCGCCGCCAGCCTCAAGGCCGGTGCGGGCGACGGCCCGCCGGCCGCCACCAGCAGCGCAAGCGCCGCATAGGCCACCTGCAGGCCGGTGTTGATCTTCGAGATCGCAAGCGGCCGGATCTGCCCGGCGCGGCCCTTGAAGACGAGCCCGAAGGCGACGGCGAGAATGAGCACGTCGCGGGCGACGACGAGCCCGCTCAGCCACCACGGGATGAGCCCCGTCGCCGCGCCGGTGACGTAGACGGCGGCCATCACCGCCTTGTCCGCGAGCGGGTCGAGGAAGGTGCCGAAGCGGTCGACGACGCCGAGCCGGCGCGCCAGCACGCCGTCGACCGCATCGCTCAGGCCGGCGGCGAGAAACAGCCAGAAGGCGGCACCCGGCCGGCCGTCCAGGATCAGCCACGCCAGCACCGGCGCCGCGACGAGACGAAACAGCCCCAGGGCATCGGGAACGAGCTTGCGCCAGCCGCCCGCCCGGATCGGCGCCGCGCCCGCTTGCGCCGGGCCGCTATCCCTGGACGGCGATCCGGACGCGGTCATGAATCCGGCGCCGCCCCGGCGCCCGCATCCACCGCGATCAGCTCGACGGTGAAGAAGAGCGGCGTGTCGGGCGGGATCACGCTGCCCGCGCCGCGGCTGCCGTAGGCCAGCGCCGGCGGGATCAGCAGCTCCCACCTGTCGCCCTCGTGCATGAGCGAGAGCGCCTCGACCCAGCCGGGGATCAGCCGGGCGGCGGGGAAGCGGGCGGGCTGGCCGCGCTGGATGGAGCTGTCGAAGATGCGGCCGTCGAGGAAGCGGCCCTCGTAATGGACGGTGACCAGCGCCCCGGGCGGAACCCCGGCCCCCGTGCCCTTGCGCAGGACGCGGATCGCAAGCCCGCTGGGTCTGACCATCACGTCGGGGCGCGCGCGCCAGGCCCCGGCATCGACGGGAAAGGCGGTGGGCGCGGGCGCGGCGGCCGGCGCCTCGTCGTCCTCCGTCTTGCGCTCGCAGCCGCCCGCCGCCAGGGCGAGGACCGCAACCGCGAACAGCCCCGCAAGACCCGCAGCCCGCCCCGGTCGCGACATGTTCCGAAACACCGCTTGCTCCCGCATCACCCGCAGCCCTATCATTCCGCCCCTCGGCGGAAGGCGAGGATGGCAGAAGCGGCGGGCATCATCAAGCGGCTGCGGCACGGTCTCGCCCGGGTCCTGCGTCCCTGGCTGTTTCCGGGCTGGCCCGAGCCCGATGAGGCGGCGCGCCGCGGTCTCGATGCCGCCGCCATCGCGCGCGAGCTCATCCGCCATGCCGCATCCGGCGTCGCCTCCGGCAGCGTGGTGCATGTGCTGCTGGCGCTGCTCTTCGTCTGGGGGATCGCGGACGAGGCGACCAATCCCGTGCTCTTCCTGTGGCTTGCGGCGATGGTGGTGGCGGCGGGCATCCGCGGCGGGCTGTGCGCGCTCGGGGTGCGCCGGCTCGCCGAGGATCCCGCCTTCGCGAAGCGCGCCCTGGTGCTGCCGGCCATGCTCACGGGCGCGGCCTGGGCGGCGCTGGCCGTGCTCTGCTACACCGGGGAAAGCGGGCCGCAGGACCTGTTCATCGTCTTCGTCATCGGCGGCGTGTGCCTCGGCTCGCTCGCCGTCTCGGGGGCCTATCTGCCCGCCTACTACGCCTTCTATCTGACGGCGTTTCCGCCGCTCGTCGCCGTCGTCTTCACGCGCGGGGCGGGCAGCGAGCCCACGGCGATGGGGCTGATGCTGACCGTCTATTTTCTCGCCGTGCTGCTCTACGCCCGGCGGTTTTCGCGCACGCTCGTCGAACAGATCATCGCCCGCATGAGCGAGGAGGCGATGCGCGCCGAACTCGCCGAGGTCCGGGACATGCTCGAGGCGGCGCTCGAATCGCGTCGCGACAGCTTCGCGGTCTTCGACGAGAACGACCGCCTCCTGTTCTGGAACCGGCCGTTCGCGCGGGGGCTGGAGCCGCTCGTCGGGCGCTTGCGGCGCGGCGTGCGCTTCGTCGACCTGGTACGCGCCTCCGCGGCGGCCGCGGCGCGCGCCGCCGGCACCGATCCCGAGGCCTGGATCGCCGCGCGCCTCGCCCAGCACCGCAATCCCGGCCCGCCCTTCGAGCAGCAGGTGGACGGACGCTGGATCCTGGTCCAGGAATACCGCACGCCGCGCGGGCACACCGTGCTCGTCCACACCGACATCTCCGAACTCAAGGCGCGCGAGCACGCGCTGCGCGATTCGGAGGCCGAGAAGGCCGGGATCCTGGAGGCCGCGCTCGACGCCGTGGTGACCATCGACGGCGAGGGGCGAATCATCGATTTCAACGCCGCCGCCCAGCGCCTGTTCGGCTGGCGGGCGGACGAGGTCGTGGGGCGGCGGTTCACCCGCATCATCGTGCCGGCTCGCCATCGCGCGTGGCTGGAGCGCGCCATCCGGCGCTTCGTCGAGACGGGTGCGGCCCCCGATTTCGGGCGACGCTTCGAGATCGAGGTGCTCACCCGCAGCGGCGAGGAGATCCCGGTGGAGGTCTCGATCGCGCATGTGCGCACGGCCGCCGGCGAACTGTTCGCGGGCTTCATCCGCGACATGCGCGCCCGGAAGAGGGCGGAGGCCGCGCTCAAGGCCGCGCGGGACGCCGCCGAGGCCGCATCGCGCGCCAAGACCGAGTTCCTTGCGACCATCAGCCACGAGATCCGCACTCCCATGCACGGCATTCTCGGCGCGCTGGAGCTTCTGGCCGACATGCCGCTCGAGCCCGAGGCCCGGCGGCTTGTGCGCGCGGCGGTCGGTGCGGGCCAGGCGCTGCGCAGCCTGCTGGACGAGCTGATTGACGTCTCGCGCATCGAATCGGGGCATCTCGTGCTCGAGCGCGTGCCCTTCGACCTGCCGCAGCTTCTCGCCTCCACGGCCGAGATCTTCCGCCATCAGGCCGAGGCGAAGGGTCTCGTGCTCGATGTCGCGCTCGCCGACGATCTGCCGCAGACGGTGGTCTCGGATCCGGCGCGGCTGCGCCAGGTGCTCTTCAACCTGCTCTCGAACGCCGTCAAATACACCGACGAGGGCACCGTCACGCTCGAGGCGGGCCGGCGCGCGGGCGGCGACGGCTTCGCGGTGATCGACATCACGGTGCGGGACACGGGCCCCGGCATTCCGCCGGAGCAGCGCGAACGGATCTTCGAGAAGTTCAGCCGCGGAGAAAGCGGCCGGCGCGCCGGCGAGGGCGGGCTCGGCCTCGGGCTTGCGGTGGCGCGCTCGCTGGTGGAGCTGATGGGCGGCACGCTCGCGCTCGACAGCCGTCCCGGCGCCGGCAGCGCCTTCACCCTGCGCCTGCCCCTGCTGCTGGCGCGGGAGCCGGCCGGCGAGGCCGGCGAGGATGCGCAAGCCGGCCGGCCGGAGGACGGCGCCGCCATCGCGGGCGCACGCGTCCTCGTCGTCGACGATTCGGCCACAAACCGCCTCGTCATCGCGGAGATGCTGCGCCGGGCGGGCGCCGAGCCGCTGGAGGCGGGCGGCGGGCGAGAGGCGCTGGCGCTCGTCGCGCGCGCGCGCGTCGACGCCGTGCTCATGGACATCGCCATGCCCGAAATCGACGGCTTTGCCGCGCTGGCGGCGCTGCACGAGGCGGGTGTGGCGGTCCCCGTCGTCGCGCTCACCGCCCATGCCGGTCCGGAGGAGCGCGAGCGGATGCTGGCGGCCGGATTCGCCGCGCATCTGCCGAAACCCGTTTCGCGCAGTCTGCTCGTGCGCACCCTTGCCGCCGTCATCGCATCCGGCCGCGGGCGGGATGCCGGAGGCGGCCCTTCACACCCGGACGCAAAGGCGGCGCCCGGGGCGCCCGCGGCAGAGGATGCGGCGGGCGGCGTTTCCCCGCTTCTCAGCCGATTCCGGCAGGAGCTCAAGATGCGCCGTGCGGCCCTGCACCAGGCGGCGGCGGGCGGCGACCGGGCCGCGATCGCGCTGCACGCGCATGCGCTCTCGAGCGCCGCCGGCTTTCTCGGCGAAGAGGAGCTCGCCGATCTGATGCGGGCGCTCGAGGCGGCGGCGAGCGCGCCGGAGCCGGCGGCCGAGACCCTGCAGCAGATGCTCGCAGAGGCGGACGCCGTGATGGCGGCCGTGCTCGCGCGGATGGCCGCCGGCCGACCCGGCCTTCAGGGCGATCCGGCGGCCGGGTGACCGGCGTGCGCCGCCGGCGCGGTCCGGCTTACGCCCGCCCGCCCTCGTCCGCCTTGCGGCCCCGCGTGCCGGCGGCGGCATCCTTGCGCGCGCGGCGCCGGGCGCCCGCCTTGTCGGCCGCGGCCGCCTCCAGGGCGGCGACGCGCTCTTCCAGCCTTGCGACCTTTTCCATCGCGTTTTCGGCGAGCGCGCGCACGGTCTCGAACTCGTCGCGGGTGACGAGGTCGAGCTCGGCAAGCCAGCGGCGGAAGGCCGCCTTCATCGTCGCCTCGAGCTCCTCGCGGGCCGCGGCCGCCGCGCCGATGGCGCCGCTCGCCAGGCGCGCGAGATCGTCGAGGAAACGGTTGTCCGTCTGCATGTGATGGCTCCTCGCCCGGGGCCCGGATCCGCCGCCGCGGCGGCGGGAGCGGGGCCGATGCCGCACCGGCGGCAGCATCGCACGAAGCACCCCGCGCTGTGAAGCCGTCGCCGGCGGCATGGCGCGGCTTGCAAAGGCCGGCCGCCGCCGCCATCCTTGCGCCGGTTGCGGCCGGCGGGCGGCCGACGGGCGGCGGAACCGGGACGGGCGCAGATGCTGGAAGCGGTTCAGGCGGCGGTGATCAGCTATCCGCAGATCGATCCCGTGCTCGTGCGGATCGGGCCGCTCGCCATCCGCTGGTATGCGCTGGCCTATCTCGCGGGGCTGCTGTTCGGCTGGTGGGCGCTGCGCCGGATGGTGAAGCCGGCGGGGCTGCCCGTCAGCCCCGAGCAGGTGGACGACCATCTGCTGCTCGCCACTCTCGGCGTGGTCCTGGGCGGCCGGCTCGGCTACGTGCTCTTCTACTACCCTTCCCTCTATCTCGCCGACCCCGTCGAAATCATCCGGCTGTGGGACGGCGGCATGTCGTTTCACGGCGGGCTCATCGGCGTCGTGCTGGCGACCTACTGGTGGACGCGGCGCGTGCGCGTGCCCTTCTTCGCCTTCGCCGATCTCGTCGCCACCGTGGCGCCCCTCGGCCTGTTTCTGGGGCGCATCGCCAATTTCATCAATGGCGAGCTGTGGGGCCGGCCCGCGGACGTGCCCTGGGCGATGGTGTTTCCGCGCGATCCCCTGGGGCTGCCGCGCCATCCCAGCCAGCTCTACGAGGCGGCGCTGGAAGGTCTCGTCCTGTTCGCCGTGCTCCAGTTCCTGTTCTGGAAGCGGCCGGCCGTGCGCGGGCGGCCGGGGATGCTCTCCGGTCTCTTCCTCACCGGCTACGGTGTGGCGCGCTTTTTCGTCGAGTTCTTCCGCGAGCCCGACGGCTTTCTCGGCTTCGTGCTGGGGCCGTTCTCGATGGGCCAGGTGCTGAGCAGCGGGATGATTGTAGCGGGGCTGGCGATCCTTCTGTGGGCCCGCGCGCGGCCCGTGCGGGAGGCCTAGATGGCGGGCGCGGCCGGGGCGGAGCGGTCGGCGCCGCTTCTCGAGCGGATGCGGGAGCTGATCGCCCGCGCCGGGCCGCTCAGGCTCGACCGGTTCATGGAGATCGCGCTCCAGGATCCCGAACACGGCTACTACCGCCGCGGCACCCCGATCGGGCGGGCGGGCGACTTCATCACCGCCCCCGAGATCTCGCAGATCTTCGGCGAGCTTGCGGGTCTCTGGCTGGCCGAGCGCTGGATGACGATGGGCCGGCCGGCGCCGGTGCGGCTCGTCGAGCTCGGGCCCGGGCGCGGCACGCTGATGGCCGACATCTGGCGCGCCTGCCGGGTGGTGCCCGGCTTCCACGAGGCGGCGACGATCCATCTGGTGGAATCGAACGCATGCCTTGCCGCCGAGCAGACGCGGCGGCTGCCGCAGGCCCGCCTGCATGCGGACATCACGGAGCTTCCGGACGGGCCGATGCTCGTCATCGCCAACGAGTTCTTCGATGCCCTGCCGATCCGCCAGTTCCTGCGCACGCGCCATGGCTGGCGGGAGCGGGCGGTGGGATTCGATGACCGCACCGGCCGGCTCGTGTGGACGGACGTGCCGGTCGCGGAAGCGGATCTGCGGGCCTTCGTGCCGGCCCGGCTTGCGGCCGAGGCCGCAGAGGGCGCCGTCATCGAGGTCTCCCCGGCGGCGCGCGCCCTGGCCGAGGCGCTCGCGCGGCGGCTGGCGGCGGCCGGCGGGGCGGCGCTCATCATCGACTACGGCTGCATGGGGCCCGCCGTCGGCGACACGCTGCAGGCCGTCCACCGCCACCGCCCCGCCGATCCGCTGGCCCGGCCGGGCGAGCAGGATCTGACGGCGCATGTGGACTTCGCGCCGCTTGCGGCCGCCGCCCGCCAAGCCGGGCTTGCGGTCTTCGGCCCGGTGCCGCAGGGGCGCTTTCTGCTGGAGCTGGGACTGGCCGTGCGACTCGAGCGGCTGTGCCGCGGCAAGCCGCCGGCGGTCGCGGAGGAGCTGAGGCGCGGCGCGCGCAGACTCGTGGCCCCGGAGGAGATGGGCGAGCTTTTTCGGGTGATGGCCTGGACGGGCATCGCCGGCACGCCGCCGGGCTTCGGGCCGGGCGCGGCGGCCTGAAGGCGGAAGGATCATCCGCATGCGTCGGAGCACGATCGCGACGGGAGAATGCCCGACGCCGCCCATGCTGCAGGCGGAGGCGCTTGCGGGCGTCGATGGGCCGATGCCCGTCCGCCACGGCTTCTTCACCCGCCGGGGCGGGGTGTCACAAGGGGTTTTCGCCAGCCTCAACGTCGGGCTCGGCAGCGGCGACGATCCCGCGCATGTCGCCGAGAACCGGCGCCGCGCGGCGGCCGCGCTGGGGGCGCAGGCGCTCTACACGCCCTACCAGGTCCACGGCGCCGATGTCGTGGTGGTGGAGGATGCGGCGACGGACCGCGTGAAGGCGGATGCCGTGGTGACGCGGCTGCCGGGGCTTGCCGTCGGCGTGGTCACGGCCGACTGCGTGCCGGTGCTCATCGCCGCTCCCGCAAGGGGCGTCGTCGGCGCGGCCCATGCGGGTTGGCGCGGGGCGGTCGCGGGCATCGTGGAGGCGACGGTCTCAGCCTTCGCGCGGCTGGGGGCGCAGCCGGGCGGGCTCGTCGCCGCCATCGGCCCCGCGATCCGCCGCCATTCCTACGAGGTGGGCGAGGATGTGCGCGCGGCCGTGCTCGATCGCGACCCGCGGGCGGGCGCGCTCTTCGCGCCGTCCGATCGCGCCGGCCATTGGCTCTTCGATCTGCCCGGCTTCGTCAGGCGCCGGCTCAGGCGCGCCGGCGTCGGCCGCGTCGCCGATCTCGGCCGCGACACCCTCGGCGAAGAGGAGCTGTTCTTCAGCTACCGCCGCAGCACCCGCCGCGGCGAGCCCGCCTACGGCCGCCAGCTCTCCGCCATCCTGCTTGCGGACCCGCGCGGGATGGGCTGACGCGCACGTGTTTCTTCTTGTATTCACGGATGAGACATGTAAAAAACCGCCTCGACAGGTTTTTTCTTCATTTCCGTCCCGGGATCGCCCGGGACGGGAGGCGGGGGAATGAAAAGGCGGCTTCGTCCGTGCAGGGGAAGGAACGGACCCCCGTATTGCCGCCGGCGCGCGGCGCCACTTGCGGTCGGCGGCTCTTCGCGCTAGGGGGACCGCGAGCCGCACGCATCGCCGCCCAAGTTGCCGGAAGGTCGGGACAACTTGCCTTCGTCTCGTCACAATTGCCTGATGAAGGCTGAAGCGGCCGGAGATCCCGGTCCGGGACGGCAGAGGGGGCGGTCGGCCGCGATGCCGCCGTCCCGAGGGAGGTGACGCAGGTCCATGCCGCGGGATGATCGCGATCTGGCGATACGGGTGGACGCCGGGCTTGCCGTCCTGCCCTGGGCGGAGCCGCGCGTGCGCCGGCAGGGCGGCCTCGGCCGGCGCCTCGCCCGGGCCGTGAAGTTTTCCTGGGAGTATGCGGCCGCGGCCGTCGGCCTCGTCGTCTCGGCGCCGTTGTTCGTCGTCTGCTTCTTCCTCATCCGCCGCGACGGCGGGCCCGTGCTCTATGCCCATGAGCGCATCGGGCGCGGCGGGCGGCGCTTCCGCTGTCTCAAGTTCCGCACCATGGTCCCCGATGCCGACCGCAGGCTCGAGGAGCATCTGGCGCGCGATCCGGCGGCGGCCGCGGAATGGGCCGCCTACCAGAAGCTGAAGAACGACCCGCGCGTGACCCCCATCGGCCGCTTCCTGCGCCGCACCCATCTCGACGAGATCCCGCAGCTCATCAACGTGCTCAAAGGCGAGATGGCGCTCATCGGCCCGCGGCCGGTGACGGCCGAGGAGCTGGGCCGCTATGGCCGGTTCGGCCGGCTGCTCAAGGCGGTGCGGCCCGGGATCACGGGCCTGTGGCAGGTGAGCAAGGGCCACGAGGTCGACTACGGGGAGCGCGTGGCCATCGACGTCCACTACATCCGCAACTGGAGTCTGCTGCTGGACGCCGTGATCGTCTGCAAGACGATCTCGAAGATTCTGGTCCACCGGAACGGCGTGTAGGGATCGCTCATGCGCGGCGGCCGCGGCTCCCGCCCCTTCCGGCGGGTCATCATCCACGATTTCGCGGGCCACCCCTTTCCCTTCACGCTATCGCGCGCGCTCGCGCGGCGCGGGGTGCAGGTGACGCATCTCTATTTCGCCGAGGATCCGGGGCCGAAGGGAGCCGCCAGTCCGCGCCCGGATGATCCGGACGGTCTCGCCATCACGCCCGTCTCGCTCGGCCGGCCGTATCCCAAGGGCCGGTTCTGGAAGCGGCGGCTGCTGGACGAGACCTATGGCCGCGCCATCGCCCGCAAGATCGGCATGCTGCGACCCGATGTCGTCATCTCGGGCAACGCCCCGCCCGATGCCCAGAAGCACATCCTGCGGGCCTGCCGGCGGGCCGGCGCGGGCTTCGTGTTCTGGCTGCAGGATTCCTTCGCGCGGGGCGTGCGTGCGGTCGTGGGCGGGCGCTTCGGCGGGCTCGGGTCGCTGATCGCCGCGCATTACGAGCGTCTCGAATACGGGATGCTGCGGGCAAGTGACGCCGTCGTCGTGATCAGCGACGGTTTCGGCGATCTCTTGGAACGCGCCGGCGTGCCGCCCGCCCGCCGCCAAGAAATCCCGAACTGGGCGGCGATCGAGGACATTCCGGTGCTCGAGAAGGACAATTCCTTCGCGCGGGAGAAGGGCTGGGCCGGGCGCTTCGTCTTCCTCTATTCCGGCACGCTCGGGCTCAAGCACGATCCGGCGCTGCTGCGGCGGCTGGCGGAAGCCTTCGGCGAGGATCCGGACGTGCTCGTCGCGGTGGCGAGCGCCGGGCTCGGTACGGACCGGCTGAAGGAATGGCAGGATCAGGAGCCCCTGGCCAACCTCTTCCTGCTGCCGCTTCAGCCCATGGCCCGCTTTTCCGAGATGCTGGCGGCCGCCGACGTGCTGGTGGCGCTCATCGAGCCGGAGGCCGCCGGCTACTCGGTCCCGTCGAAGGTGCTGAGCTATCTGTGCGCGGGCCGGGCGCTGCTGCTGTCGATCCCGGCCGACAATCTCGCCGCCCGGATCGTCCGCGAGGCGGATGCGGGCCTCATCGTCGAGCCGGGCGATCATGCCGGATTTCTGGAGGCCGCCCGGCGGCTCAGGTCGGACCCGGAGCTGCGCGCGCGGCTCGGTGCCAACGCCCGCCGCTACGCCGAACGCGCCTTCGACATCGAGGCCATCACCGACCGCTTCGAGGAGGTCTTCCGGTCGGCTCTCGGCGGCCGCGCCGCCGCCTGATGCGGCGGCGGGCCCTGCGCCCCGCGGTCACCGGTCTCGCTTCCTGCCGCCGCGGCCGTCGTGGCGGCGGATGAAGGCCTTGAGCTGCGGGGCGATCTCCTCGCGCCAGCGGCGGCCGTTGAAGATCCCGTAGTGGCCGACGTGGCGGGCGAGCAGATAGGCCTTGCGGTCTTCCGGCAGATTGACGGCGAGCTCGAGGGCCGCCCGCGTCTGGCCGACGCCGGAGATGTCGTCGCGCCTCGCCCTCGATGGCCATGATCGGCGTGCGCCGGATCGCGGCGGGGTCGACCTTCCGGCCGCGATGGGTGAGCAGGCCCCGCGGCAGAAGGTGGCGCTGGAAGACGCGGTCGATGGTCTCGAGATAGAAGCGTGCCGGCAGGTCCATCACCGCGCGGTACTCCTCGTAGAAGGCCCGCGTCGCCTCGGCGCTCTCGCCGTCTCCCTCCACGAGATGGCGGAAGAAGTCGTAGTGCCTGACCATGTGGTTGCCGATGTTCATGGCCATGAAGCCGGCAAGCTGCAGAAAGCCCGGGTAGACCCGCCGGCCCATGCCCGGGTAGGGCGGCGGCACGACCGTGATCACATGGTTCTCGAACCAGGAGAGCGGCCGGCTCTTCGCGAACTCGTTCACGACCGTCGGATTGATGCGGGTGTCGATCGGCCCGCCCATGAAGGTGACGGAACGCGGCAGCGCCGGATCCGCGTCCTCCTCCATCAGCGCCAGCGCCGCCAGCACCGGCACCGAAGGCTGGCAGACGGCCACCACATGGGTCTCGGGGCCCAGCAGCCGCAGCCAGGAGATGACGTAGTCGATGTAGTCGTCCAGCCCGAATTCGCCCTCGAAGACCGGCACCATGCGCGCATCGCGCCAGTCCGTGATGAAGACGTCGTGATCCGGCAGCAGCGCCGCCACGGTGCCGCGCAGCAGGGTCGCGAAATGCCCGGAAAGCGGCGCGACCAGCAGCACCCGCGGATCGTCGGCCGCCGCCAGCGCGCGGCGGAAACGCTTCAGCCGGCCGAAGGTCTTCACCCCCAGATGCTCCTCCTCGACCGCCACCTCCCGGCCCGCGATCTCGACCGTCTCCAGCCCGAAGGGCGGCTTGCCGTAACGGCGCGTCGCATGCTCGAAGACCTCGCAGGCCGCGGCCCAGATCCGTGCCGCCGGCGTCCAGCTGACGGGATTGTAGGGATTGCGCAGCCAGTGCTGGGCGTGATCGGCAAGAACGCGCGCCGGCGCGAGCGCGGCACGCTGGGATTCATGGAGGACATAGAGAAGCATGGCGCCTCGCTCCGGAGCGGATTTTGCGTTGCGTCAACATTCTTCGCGGGTGCAATAATAGGGCATGAGGAGGTTCGCGCAAGATTCGTCAACAAGTGATGAAGGGCGCATGGCCGCACACCTGATCGCACGGGGAGAACGGTGATGACCGGACAACGCTTTCTCGACGGCCGGGTGGCGCTGGTGACGGGCTCGACGAGCGGCATCGGCCTCGGCATCCTCGAGGCGCTGGCGGCCGCCGGCGCCGACTGCGTGATGAACGGCTTCGGGGATCGGGCGGCGATCGAGGGGAAGGCCCGCGCGCTGGCCGAAGCCCACGGGGTGCGCGTCATCTACTCGGACGCCGACATGCGCGAGCCCCGGGCGATCCGGGAGATGGTGGCGCGCACGGAAGAGGGCCTCGGCCGGCTCGACATCCTCGTCAACAACGCCGGCATCCAGCATGTGGCGCCCGTCGACGCCTTCCCCGACGACAAATGGGACGCGATTCTGGCGATCAACCTCTCGTCCGCCTTTCACGCCATCAAGGCGGCGCTGCCGGGGATGCGCCGGCGCGGCTTCGGCCGCATCGTCAACATCGCCTCCGCGCACGGCCTCGTCGCCTCGCCCTTCAAGTCGGCCTATGTCGCCGCCAAGCACGGCGTCGTGGGGCTGACGAAGGTCGTGGCGCTGGAGACGGCGGAGGAGAACATCACCTGCAACGCCATCTGTCCCGCCTATGTGCGCACGCCGCTCGTCGAGGGCCAGATCGCCGACCAGGCGAAGGTCCACAGGATGAGCGAGGAGCAGGTGATCCGCGAGGTGATCCTCGCCGCGCAGCCGACGAAGCGCTTCGTCGAAATCCGCGAGATCGCCGAGCTCGTGCTGCTGCTCGCACGCGAGGACATGCGCTCGATCACCGGCGCCGCGCTTCCCGTCGACGGGGCCTGGACGGCGCGCTGAGGGCGCGCCCGTCTTGCTCCCGGCCATATAAAGAAATCTTTATATCCTTCTTGCGGCCGCCGCCGGCGGCTGCTAGAAGGCGCGCGCGCAGGAACCGGCGTGCCGTGCGCGGCGGGCACCGAGACGAGATTGAAGGGACGGATGACGAAGATGGCAAGGAACGGCGACTACAAGGTGAAGGACATCTCGCTTGCGGACTGGGGGCGCAAGGAGATCTCGCTCGCCGAGACGGAGATGCCGGGGCTGATGGCCCTGCGAGAGGAGTATGGCGCGCGCAAGCCCCTCAAGGGCGCCCGCATTGCCGGCTGCCTGCACATGACGATCGAGACCGCGGTGCTGATCGAAACCCTGGTGGAGCTGGGAGCCGAGGTGCGCTGGAGCTCCTGCAACATCTTCTCCACCCAGGACCACGCGGCCGCGGCCATCGCCGCGCGCGGGATTCCCGTCTTCGCCTGGAAGGGCGAGACCGAGGAGGAATACGTCTGGTGCATCCGCCGGACCATCGAGGGCCCCGACGGCTGGCGGCCCGAACCTGCTGCTCGACGACGGCGGGGATCTGACCGAGATCATGCATGAGGAATATCCCGAGCTGATGAAGGATGTTCTCGGGATCTCGGAGGAGACGACGACCGGCGTCCACCGCCTCTACGAGCGTGAACGCAGGGGCACGCTGCTGGCGCCGGCCATCAACGTCAACGACAGCGTCACCAAGTCGAAGTTCGACAACCGCTACGGCTGCCGCGAAAGCCTGCTGGACGGCATCAAGCGCGCCACCGGCGTGATGATCGCGGGCAAGGTCGCGGTGGTGTGCGGATACGGCGATGTCGGCAAGGGCTCGGCGGAGGCGCTGCGCGGTCAGGGCGCGCGGGTGATCGTCACCGAGATCGACCCCATCTGCGCCCTGCAGGCGGCGATGGAGGGCTACGAGGTGCGCACGCTCGACGAGGTCGCCGAGATCGCGGACATCTTCGTCACCGCCACCGGCAACCGGGACGTCATCACCATCGAGCACATGCGCCGCATGAAGGACCGCGCCATCCTCTGCAACATCGGCCATTTCGACAACGAGATCCAGGTGGCGGCGCTGCGCAACTACAAATGGACCAACATCAAGCCGCAGGTGGACGAGATCACTTTCCCCGACGGCAAGCGCCTGATCCTGCTGGCCGAGGGCCGGCTCGTGAATCTGGGCTGCGCGAAGGGCCATCCGAGCTTCGTGATGAGCGCCTCCTTCACCAACCAGGTGCTGGCGCAGATCGAGCTCTTCACCAACCACGACAAGTATGAGCGCAAGGTCTACGTGCTGCCCAAGCATCTGGACGAGAAGGTCGCGCGGCTGCATCTCGGCAAGCTCGGCGTCAGCCTGACGAAGCTCACCCCCGAGCAGGCGGAATACATCGGCGTCTCCGTCGACGGCCCCTACAAGAGCGAGCACTACCGCTACTGATCCGCACCGGCGCGCGGCGGCCGCAAGCGGCGCTTGCCCGGCAGGCAAGAAGCCTTCGCTTGACGGCCGGCGGGGGCGCCTCCTAGCTTCGCGCCGGGGCGGCCCGGTGCGCGGCGCCACGGAGCGAGAGTGACGGCGAAAGGTTGTCAGACCATGGCGATCGAATCGATCACGGATGCCGAATTCGAGGAAAAGGTGCTCAAATCCGACAAGCCCGTGCTGGTGGACTTCTGGGCGCCCTGGTGCGGGCCCTGCAAGATGATCGCCCCGGCGCTGGAGGAGCTCGCCGGCGAGCGCGATGACGTGCGCATCGTCAAGATCAACATCGACGACAATCCCGAAACGCCGACCCGCTTCGGCGTGCGCGGCATCCCGACGCTGATCCTGTTCAAGGACGGCAAGCCGGCCGCCACCAAGGTCGGCGCCCTGCCGAAGCAGCAGATCGCCTCCTGGATCTCGGACGCGCTGCTCTAGAACGGATCACCCTCCCGCTTGCGGGAGCATTGACCGCCGGCCCGCGTCGTCCCAGATCGGGATGGCGGCCCGCCCCGCGGATGACGCGGCCGGCGGTCACGGGTGCAGGAAGCGAGAAAAGAGGAGGACCCCGCCATGATCGCGATGCGCACACGGATGCCCTGGAAGCTGGTGCTCGGCACCGCCCTGCTGATCGCCGGGCCGGCGGGTGCGGCGGCCCAGGAGGGCGGGGCGGCCGCGTCCGATTCCGAGCTGCGGGCCGAGGCGGCGCAGCTGCTGGGCGTGCTGCCGGCGGCGCCGGCGGTCGCGGGCCCGGCGGTGGTGGAGCTGGGTCGCATGCTCTACTTCGACCCCCGGCTGTCGCGCTCGCAGGCGATCAGCTGCAATTCCTGCCACAATCTGGGGCTCGGCGGCGTCGACCTCCAGGCGCATTCCATCGGCCATGGCTGGCAGTTCGGCGGCCGCAACGCGCCGACGGTGCTCAACGCCGTCTTCCACATCGCCCAGTTCTGGGACGGCCGCGCCCCCGACCTCAAGGAGCAGGCCAAGGGCCCGGTCGCGAACCCGGTCGAGATGGCCCACACCCATGACGGCGTGGTCGCCACCATCAAGTCGATCCCCGGCTACCACCCGCTGTTCAAGACGGCCTTCCCGGGCGCGCAGGATCCGGTGACCATCGACAATGTCGCCCAGGCGATCGCCGCCTTCGAGGCGACGCTCACGACCCCCGATGCGCCCTTCGACCGCTGGCTTCAGGGGGACGACGGGGCGCTTTCCGCGGAGCAGAAGCGCGGGCTGAAGCTCTTCATCGACACCGGCTGCGTCAGCTGCCACAGCGGCCCGCTCGTCGGCGGGAACGGCTACCAGAAGTTCGGCGTCGTCGAGATGCCGGACGAGCGCGTGCTGCCGCGCGCGGACCGCGGCCGTCAGGAGGTCACCGGCGATGAGGCGGACGCCTATGTCTTCAAGGTGCCCTCGCTGCGCAACGTCGCGCTGACGCGGCCCTACTTCCATTCCGGGGCCGTCTGGGAGCTCGAGGAGGCGGTGCGGATCATGGCCCGCAGCCAGCTGGGGGCGGCGCTTGCCGATGAGGAGGTGCGGGCGATCACTGCCTTCCTCGAATCGCTCACCGGCCGTCAGCCGGAGGTCGCCTACCCCGTGCTGCCGCCCAGCGCCGACTGGTCCCTGCGCCCCGATCCCGGCTCCTGACGGCAGGCCCGATCGGCAAAGCAGTCGCCGACGCCACGTGCGCAGCCGCCCTGCGCGCCGCAACGCGGCCGCGCCCACGCCTCTCGGGAACAGCGCCGCCCGCCGTGCGTCCCGCGATCGGTCGGATGATTCGATTGTTTCGTCTGTTGCGTTTATTGCAGATGCATGATACGAGATGGCGTGACCCGTCCGGCGCGGGCCGCGCCTCGACCAGGGCGGCCGGACATGGCGGCAGGATGCGGGAGGTTCAGCGATGGACGGCGGCGTGATGGCGCGAGGCCTTCCCTCTGAAGACGAACGGCTGGCGGCGGGAAACGCCGCCCGGCGGCTGAAGCGGGCGGAGGGACGGGGCGGATCCTTGCATCTGGTGCTGAAGACCGATGACGGTGAGGAGACGATCTCCCTGCCCCGGTCCTTCCTTCCGGTGATCCGGCGGATCCTAGAGGAGACGGCCGCGGGCCGCGCGGTGACCGTGCTTGCGCAGGATGCGGAGCTGACCACCCAGGCGGCCGCCGATCTCCTGAACGTCTCGCGCCCCTTTCTCATCCGCATGCTGGAGCGCGGCGAGCTCCCCTATCGCATGGTAGGAACGCACCGGCGCATTCCCGCTGAAGCCGTACGGCGCTACAAGGAAAGGATGCAGCGCGAGGGGCGGCGGGCGCTGGATGAGCTTGTCGCCGAGGCGCAGGAACTGGATCTCGGCTACTAGGGTCGGCCGGTGATCCGGGCCGGACGCTTCACGGTCTTCTTCGACGCCTGCGTGCTCTTCTCCGCACCGCTGCGCGATCTGCTGCTGGAGCTTGCCGTCAGCGGTTTCTTTCGCGCCAGATGGTCGCCGGCTGTGCATGAGGAGTGGATCTCCAACCTGCTCGCGACCCGCCCCGATCTCGACCGCGGGCGTCTCGCGCGCACGAGGGTGCTCATGGACTCCGCCCTGCCCGACGCGCTGGTCGACGGATATCAAGAGCTCGTGGACGTGCTGAAGCTGCCGGATCCCGGCGACCGGCACGTCCTGGCGGCCGCCATCAAGGCGCGGGCCGATCTCATTCTCACATGGAATCTGCAGGATTTCCCCGCCGCGACGCTCGCCGAATGGAACATCGAGGTCCGGGATCCCGACGGCTTTCTCTCGACACCTTTCACCCGGACCCGGAGGGGTTCTGCGAGGCCATGCGGCGGGTACGCGAGCGCCTGCGCAATCCGCCGAAGACCGCCGAAGAATATCTTGCGATCCTGGAACGCCGGGGGCTTGCGCGACTCGTGGCCGCGATCGCACCCCATGCCGCCTTGATCTGATCCTCACGCGAGGACGGCCTGCGCATTTTCCGTGCCGGGCCCGAGGCTTCCGGCAAGCCGTTTGCCTTTGTGGCGAAATCGCGGCATGATGCGCGGCGCATGGGGGTGTGCGCCGCGCATCCCCTGCGGGAGAGTCGGGCCGGCCGATGTCCGTCATCGCGCCGGCCGCATGAGGCAAGGGAGGTACGCGAGCCATGGGCAAGATCCTGGAATCGCTGCCGGCGACGGTGGTGGCCGGCCTCGTGCTCACCGTGATCGTGCTGCTCGTCGCCCCGATGATCGCGGGCGGCTGAGGACGGGCAAGGGAGGAGACGAGCGATGGAAGACTTCGGCGCATTGGCCATGTATGTGCGCTGGCTGCACGTGATCGCCGGCGTGATGTGGATCGGGCTTCTGTGGTATTTCAACTTCGTCCAGATCCCGACGATGCCCGAAATCCCGGACGAGCAGAAGCCCGCGATCGGCAAGCACATCGCCCCGCGCGCGCTGTTCTGGTTCCGCTGGGGCGCGATGTTCACGCTGATCTTCGGGCTGCTCCTGGGCTATCTCAAGTATGATCTGAGCGATCTGCTCACCCTCTACTGGGGGCAGGGCAATCTGCCGCTCACCCTGCTCGGGATCGGCATGTGGTTCGGCATCATCATGTGGTTCAACGTCTGGTTCGTGATCTGGCCGAGCCAGAAGATCGCATTGGGCCTCGTCGACGCGCCGGCGGACGCCAAGCCCAGGGCGGCGCGGCGCGCGATGCTGTTCTCGCGCACCAACACGCTGCTGTCGATCCCGATGCTGCTCGGCATGGTCGCCGGCTCGCATTTCGCGGGCTGAAGCCGCGCGGCAGCCGAGCCCGGATATCGGGCGTTCGGATAAACCAGGGGAGGTCGCGGATTCCGCGGCCTCCCTTTCCTTTCCCCTCCGAAAGCCGGCCCGTCCGGAACCGGCGGACGGGCGCGGGACCGCTCAGCCCTCCCCTTCCTCGATCCCGAGCCAGGCGAGAATGGCGGCCCGGTGTTCGTCGAGCGCCGGCGGCGGCGGCAGCCCGGGCGCGCCTCCGGTCTCCTCCTCCCGCTCCTCGCGGATGCGCACGGGATTGGCCGCCATCATGAGCGATCCGCCGCCGGGAAGCGGTGCCGTGCCGATCATGCCGCGGGCGCCGGTCTGGGGGTGATGGACGGCCTCGCTCACCTTCTGGATCGGCGCACAGGGAATCCCGGCCGCTTCCAGCCGCGTCAGCCAGTCCGCCACCGGGGCCGAGGCGAGCGCCTCCTCGATCAGCGCGGTCAGCGCCTGCGCATGTTCCGTGCGGTCGGCATTTGTGCGAAAGCGGGGATCGGCGGCAAGCGCCGGCCGGCCCAGCACCTCGCACAGCCGCGCGAACAGCGCATCATTGCCGGCCGCGATCACGAGATGCCCGTCGGCCGCCCGGAAGGCGGCAAAGGGCGTGATCGAGGGATGGCGGGCGCCCAGCGGCTCGGGATCGCGCCCGGTGGCGGCGTAGCGGGCGATGGCGTTCTCGAGGATCGCGAGCTGGCCGTCGAGCATGGCGATGTCGACCTGGGCGCCGCGCCCGGTCTCCTCGCGCCGCCTCAGCGCCGCCAGAATGCCGATGACGGCGAACAGCCCGGCGGTGATGTCGCCGATGGACGTGCCCACGCGCACCGGCGGCCCGCCCGGCGTGCCGGTGACCGACATGATCCCGCCCATCGCCTGCACCACCATGTCGTAGGCCGGCCGGTCCCGGAAGGGTCCCGTCTGGCCGAAGCCCGAGACCGCGGCGTGGATGAGGCGTGGAAAGCGGGCATGCAGCGCCGGCCAACCGTAGCCGAGCCGGTCCATCACCCCGGGCCGGAAATTCTCGACCAGCACGTCGGCGCGCTGAAGCAGCGCCTCGAAGATCCGCCGGTCCGCCGGCTCCTTGAGGTCGAGGGCGATCGATTCCTTGCCGCGGTTGACGCTGGCGAAATAGGCGGAAAAGCGCCCGCCGTCCGCCGTGTCCACGAAGGGCCCGATGTGGCGGGCGTCATCGCCGCCATCCGGGCGCTCCACCTTGATCACCCGCGCCCCGAGATCCGCCAGCACCATGGTGCAGTAGGGCCCGGCCAGCACGCGGCTCAGATCGACGACGACGAGCCCGCAAAGAGGCCCGCCCCTTTCCCCCTGCCGTGGATGGGACGTCATGGAGATCCCGCCTTCTCTTCGCCCGGGCCGGACGCCCCGCCGCGCCCCAGCCGGGTCAGCAGCACCTTCAGCTGCTCCTGCTCGTCAGGGGCGAGCGCGGCGGCGAACAGCCGCTCATGGGCCTCGATGGCCGGATAGAGGCGGTCGAGAAAGGCGCGGCCTTCCGCCGTCAGCCGCAGCACATGCGCGCGCCCGTCGGCCGGATGCCGCTCCTTGCGGACCAGGCCCTTGGCCACGAGCTGGGCCAGCGTCTGGCCGAGGCTTGCGCGCTCGATGCCCAGCGCACGGGCGAGATCGGACTGGCTGGCCTCGGGATTGTCGTCGACCAGGATCAGCAGCCCCGCCTGCGCCGGACTGATCGCGAAATCGGCGAGCGTCTCGGCAAAATGCTTGAACAGCCGCACCTGGGCCATGCGCAGGCGATAGCCCAGCAGCCTCTCCAGGCGGCGCATGTCGAGCCGGGGCGCGTCGGCGTGGCGGTTGGATCGGCGAGCCATGACCTGTCCTCCTGCGGGCCGGTCGGTTCATTGTCACGGTGCTTGACAATCTGCCCCGGCGCGCTGTCCCATGCTCTGCGTGCGGCTGGATAGCGGCTGGAGAGCGAAAGATCCAGCCGCCGTGCCGGGTGAACGCGGGCCCGGCTGCGGGAAAAGAGGAGAGGCATGGCGAGGCTGCCGTGGGATGCCGCGCATCCGCCGGGCCATCCGCTGCCGCGCGGCGGCAGGATGACGCTGCGGTCGCTCGGGGACGCACCCGATGCGGCATCCCGGCTGCTCGCTGTGGCGCAGGCTCGTGCGGGCCGGCGGCAGGCGCTCCTGATCGCCGGGGACGCCGAGTTGTCTGCCGTGGAAGTGGCAGGCCGGGTCGACGCCCTGGCCGCCGACCTGCTGGGTGCCGGGCTCGAGCCCGGGGACGTCGTGATCCTGCCGGGCGTCCAGACGGCCGGCGTCTGGCTGGGGATCCTGGCCTGCTGGCGCGCCGGGATCATCGCGGCGCCGCTCAACCCCGCTTCACGGGCGACGCCGGGCGGGCTTCGGCGCATCGCCCGCCGACGTATCGCCCGCCTCGTCATCCCCGGCTGTCCAGAGCCGGCGGTCGCCGGTGCGCCGCGCATCGTGGCCGGCGGCTCGGACACCGGGCGGACCGGCGCCTTTTTTCGGCCGATCGGCTCCTTCGGTCCGGACTGGCCGGCACTCGTTCTCCATTCGAGCGGCACCACCGGACGGCCGAAGCGGATCATTCACGACCACGGCACGCTCGTGGCCACGGCCCGCGTCATGGGAGAGCAGCTGCTGGCGCGGGCCGGGGTCCGTCGGATCGCGGGTACCGCCAGCCTCGGGTTCGCCTATGGACTCGGGATGCTGCTGCTCGCCCCGCTTGCCGCCGGCGTGACGGTTGCACTATCCGGCGATCGGCATCTGGACGATCTGCCCGCCTGGTGGCAGGCCAACGGCGTCGACGCAGTCGCCTCGGTGCCCACGGGCTACCGGCGGCTGCTCGCGCGGAAGCGGGGCCCGGTGCTCGGCCGGTTTTCCGTGCTGTTCACCGCGGGCGAACCCCTGGACGAGCCCACCCGTCGGATTCTTGTCGCCCCCGGCACCCGGCTCCACGACGTCCTGGGCGCCAGCGAAATGTTGTCCGCCTTCGCGGCGTCCGGGCCGGACGGGCGGAACATGGCCGCTCTCGCCGGCTTCACCCTCGCCATCAAGCGGGGCTCCGCGGTCCGGCCCTTCGCCGGCGGTGGACCGGGCGAACTGCTGGTGCGCGGGCCGACGGCGGGACGCATGACGGCGGCGGTGGACCGGCGGCGGGCGGTCTGGCGCGGCTGGCTGCGCAGCCGCGACCTCGTGCAGGTGCAGAATGACGGCGGATTCACCGTCCTGGGCCGGACGGATGACGTGATCGTCGCGCGCGGCGTCAATATCGCGCCCCAGGAGATCGAGGCGGCGCTGCGCGAGGTCCCGGGGGTCGCCGCGATCGCGGTGGTGGGGCTCAAGGATGCGCTGCGCGGGGCGCAACTCGTGGGCGTTGTCGTACCCGCCGCGGGCGGGCTCGGGCGCGGCGAGATCGTCGCACGCCTCGATACCACCGCGGCCCTTCGGCTTCCGGAATGGAAGCGACCCCAGGGATGGCTCTTCCTGGACAGCCTGCCGGTCACGGCGACGGGCAAGCTCCGGCGCAAGGCCCTGCGCGAGCTGGTCGCCGGGCGTGCCGGCGAGATCCTGCCCGCCGCCTCCTAGGCGATGGCGATCTCGACGAGGGCCGGCCGGCCCGCCGCGATCTCCGCCACCGCCTCCCTCAAGGCCGTGCGCAGCCCGTCCGTCGTTCCGGCCCGCCAGGCCGCGATCCCGGAAGCGCGGGCGATTCCCGCGAAATCGGGGGACGGCTCGAGCGCGACGAGGGGCAGTCCGGGCTCGCCGGCGAGCTCCGGGTGGACGGATGTGGCGGCCCAGCGCACCGAATCCCACCGCCGGTTGTTGAAGACGACGACGAGCACCGCCAGCCGCTCGGACACCGCCAGCTGATGGCAGGCGACCGGATTGGCGAAGATGGCGGAGCCGTCTCCCACCGTCGCGACGACGAAGGCGTCGGGCCGGGCAAGCTTGTAGCCGAGCGCCGCCGGATGCGCCCAGCCGAGCGCGCCGGCGTTCGGCGGGCCGAAGAAGCCGCCCGGCCGGCGGATGCGCAGGAACGGCCGCAAAGCGCCCAGCTCGTTGAAGACGACGGCATCCTCGGGCAGCACGGAGGCGAGAATCCGGGTGGCGCTCGCGGCGTCGAGGCAGCCGTTCGTGGCGCTGCCCGCGCGTTCGCCGGCCTTCGCCGGCGCCGAGCCGCCTTCGGGGGGACGCCGGCCCCGGGCGGCGCAGCTGGCCTTCAAGGCGGGTTCGAGCTGGTCGAAGCGTTCCAGAGCCGCCTCGAGGAAAGAGGCCGCGCCGGCGGCAAGGCGGATGTCGGCCGGAAAGCGCCGCATGGGCCAGCGGCGGTAGAAGGGATCGGGCGCGACCTCGGCGATGAAGGCGCCGCGCGGGTCTGCATGGCGGGCCGGAAGCCAGGGCACGGGGCAGTCGAGCAGCAGGATCGCATCGCGTTCGGCAAGGTCGGCGGGCGGGGCAAAGCCGGCGTGCCAGGGATGATCGTCCGGCAGATTGGCGACATTCGGCCGGTATTCGATCACGGGGATCGCCATCTTCTCGGCGAAGCGGGCGAGAAGCGCAAAGGCCGCCGGCGCGCGGCCCGCCCGCTGGGTGATGAGCAGGGGGCGCTCCGCCGCCGCAAGCCGCGCCAGGATCGTATCGACAGCCTCCGGATCGGGCGCCGGCGGGGCCGTGAGGGAGGTGCGGGTCTGCGGCGGTGTGGCGGCCGATTCGACGAGGGGATCGGCCAGCGGCTCGCGCGGCAGCTCCAGATAGACGGGGCCGGGGTCTGGACCCGTGGCCACGGCGAGCGCCCGGTGAAGGAGATCGCCGATCTGGTCGGCACGCGCGAGCTGACCCTGCCAGCGCGTGATCTCGCGCAGGGCCGCCGCCTGGTCGAAGAGCTCCTGCCCCCAGTGGATGGCGACGTCGCGGCTGGCCGGGTGACCCGCTTCGGTAAAGGGCGTGCGCCCGGCCATGATGAGCAGGGGGATGTCCTCGCGATGGGCGTTCATCACCTGGGAGAGGGCATTGGCCAGCCCGACCGAGACATGCACCATCACCGCCTGGGGGGTGCCCGTCGCAAGATGCGCGCCATGGGCTGCCGCCACCGCCACCGACTCATGGGCCGCCGTGACCGGCCTGGGAACCCGCCGGCCCGTCTTTCCGGCCCGCACATAGGCGGCGAGCAGCGGCGCGAAATCGGTGCCGGCATTGGCGAAGAGCCAGCGGATGCCGGCCTCCGCCAGCCCGGCCAGGAGCGCATCGGCTGCGCTCTCTTCCCTCGAGCCGGCGCCGCGGAACGCTCCGCCGGCGCTCTTCCCATCCGCCCGCAGCCGGTTGCGCAGCATCACCCCTCTCCATCCCTCCGCCGGGCTCTTGCGGCACGACGCCATATTGTTTGACAGCCTTACAATATCACGCTATCCTCATGTGCACAAGCGCGGGAGAAGACGGCGTGGGCGTTTCCCGTTGCGCCGAGCGCGGCCGGACCTCTGCGGTCGGCCTCATGCCGGCGGGACGGAGCGGCCCGAACCAGCGGACGGGTGCGTGCGGCATGTATCGCGTGCGGATCGGTGAGGAGCGCGAGATCACGGTGGAGCCGGGCGAGACCATTCTGGACGCCGCCCGGCGCCAGGAGGTCATGCTCGCCCACAGCTGCCGGGCGGGAAACTGCGGCAGCTGCAAGTGCCGGCTGGTCGAAGGCGAGGTGGAGATGGCGCCCTATTCACCCTTCGCGCTCGGTGACGACGAGCGCGCGAAAGGCCTCATCCTCGCCTGCCGGGCGGTACCCTGGTCGGACTGCGCCATCGCGCCGCTCGTGGCCGAGGAGCTGGTCATGCATCCCCACCGGCTGCTGACGACCGCCGTCACCGCGGCCGAGCTGGTGACGCCGGACGTCTGCGTGCTGCGGCTGACGATTCTGGAAGGCGGCCCCTTTCTGTTTTCGCCCGGCCAGTATGCGCGGGTAACCCTGCCCGGCGCGCCGCCGCGGGATTTCTCGATGGCCGGCCAGCCGGAGGATGACGAGCTCGTCTTCTACATCCGCCTGCTGCCCGGCGGCCGGGCGGCCGAGGCCATTCGCGCGGGGCTGGCCCCCGGCGATCACGTGCTCGTCGAGGGTCCCTTCGGGACCGCCTATCTGCGCGAGCAGGACCGCCGGCCGCTGGTGCTGGTGGCGGGGGGCACGGGGATCGCACCGATGAAGGCGATCGCCGAGCGGGCGCTGGCGCTCGACTGGCCGCAAGCCGTGCATCTCTACTTCGGCGTCCGCCGGCGGGCCGACCTGTTCGCCTGCGACGAGCTGGAGGCTCTTGCCGCGCGCCATCCGCAGCTGCGATTCGTGCCGGTGCTCAGTAAGGAGCGGGCGCCCGGCTTCCGGCATGGTCTCGTGAGCGAGGCGGTGGCGGCCGACCTGCCGGACATGTCGGGGCACATCGCCCATCTCGCCGGCCCGCCGCCGATGGTGGAAGCCGCACGCCTGCTGATGCTCGACCGCGGCATGGCGGCAGCCGACATTCATGCCGATCCCTTCACCCCGGCAGGAAGCGACGAGGCCGGCAGCCTTTTTCCGATGGCGGGAGGCCTGTGATGGGCGTTGCGGCAGAAGCGGCATCCACCCTTTTTGCGGACCGGGTGGCGCTGATCACCGGCGGGGCGCGCGGCATCGGCCTTGCGCTCGCGCGGCATCTGGCCGGCCGCGGCGCGCGGGTCGTCGTCATGGACAATGGCGCGAGCATCGACGGGCGCGAGCGGGACGCGCAGGCTCCGGCCGCGGCCGCCGATGCGCTCGGCGACCAAGCGATGGTCGTCGATGCGGATGTCGGCGATGCGCAGGCCGTCGCAGCGGTGATGGACCGGATCGCGACGGAACACGGCCGCCTCGACATCCTGATCCACGCCGCCGCGATCATGCGCGATGCCCTGATCGCGAAGATCGCGCCGGAAGACTTCGCCGAGGTTCTGCGGGTCAATCTCGCCGGCGGGCTTGTCGTGATGCGTGCCGGTCTGCCGCTGCTGCGGCGCGCGGCGGAAGCCGAAGACGCAAGCGGTCGCGAGCCCGCCGTGCTCAATCTCGTCTCCTCGGCCGCCTTCTATGGCAATGTCGGGGTTGCGGCCTATGCCGCGGCCAAGGCGGGGCTGATGGCGCTGACGCGGGTCGGCGCGCTGGAATTCCGGCGCTTTGGCATCCGCGTCAACGCGCTCATGCCCTTTGCGGCCACCCGGGTGACCGAGGCGATCCCTCCCGTCAATCCGCTGCTGGAAAGCTACCGCGCGCGGGCGCTCACGATTCCGCCGGAGACCGTGGCCCCGGTTGCGGCCTGGCTGGTCTCGCCATTTGCGCGCGGGATCACGGGCCAGCTGGTCGGCGTGCGCGGCCGGCGCGTGTTTCTCATGAGCCAGCCGCGCCCCGTGGCCGAGGCGATCGTCGGGCGCACGGCCGACGAGGAGAGCGTGGACCGGGCCGCGCGGGCGGCATTCGCCGGCCGCTGGACCGATCTTGCGAGTGATCTGGAGGCCTTCAATCTCGATCCTCTCATCTGACCAAGGAGTGAGCCGATGAACCAGACGGTCCCGGAGGTGCGCACGATCGAGGAATTCTTCGACCAGCCCGCCGAATACCAGGAAGCGGTGCGCAAGGTCGTGCGCAGCCATTCGGTCAACGAGCTCTATGGCGCCCAGGTCTTCGACGAGCCGGCGATCGCGCTCGCGCCCACGCCTTATGCCAAATGGCTCACATGCCGGGTGGCGATGGAGGAATACGGCCACCATGTGCGCTTCCGCGAGCTGGGCGAAAAGATCGGCATCCCGGAAGAGGAGCTGCTGCCCGGCGGCCCCAAGAAGCCGCTGAGCATCTTCTCCTTTCCGATGAAGACCTGGGCGGACTTCTGCGTCATCAAGCTGCTGGCCGATCTTGCCGAGATCCTGCAGGTGGAGGATCTGCTCCACTGCTCCTTCCACCCCCTGCGCAATCTCGCGCGCGCCACGATGCCCGAGGAGCGTTTCCATGCGGATTTCGGCAAGCGTTTCTCGGCCGAGCTGGTGCGCACCGAGGAGGGCCGGCGGGCCGTCCAGGCGGCGATCGATGCCTATTTCCCGCTGCTGCCGGCCTTCTTCGGGCGCGACAATTCGCCCAACAACGCGCTGTTCCGCAAATGGCGGATCAAGCTCAGGCGCAACGAGGAGATGCGGGCCGACTACATCAAGCGCGCGCGGCTGCTGGTCGCGGAGCTGGGGCTGACCCTGCCGGAGCTGCCGGCCGGCCAGGCGGCCGGTTCCGCATGAGGCGGCCGGCGGAAAGGAGGTGCAGGCATGTGTGCCGAGCAACAGACCGCGGTCCCCCCCGACCTCGCCCGCCGGCGCGAGGCATTCTACGATCGGCTGGCCGCCCGCTCGATCCGGCCGCTGTGGACGGAATTCCGTCATCTCGTGCCGCTCGTCCCCCACCGCCGGCTGGTGCCGGCGCTCTGGCGCTACGACGAGCTGCGTGAGGCGATCCTGGAGGCCGGTGAGCTCATCACGGCGAAAGAGGCCGAGCGACGCGCGCTCATCCTCGAAAACCCGGCGCGGCCCGGCGAGGCCCGCATCACGGCGACGCTCTATGCCGCCGTCCAGCTCGTGCTGCCCGGCGATGTCGCCCCCGCCCACCGGCATACCCAGTCGGCGCTGCGTTTCGTGCTGGAGGGCGAAGGCGCCTTCACGGCGGTCGATGGCGAGCGCACGCGCATGAGCCGCGGCGACCTCGTGCTCACCCCGACCTGGACCTGGCACGATCACGGCAACGAGACGGATCGGCCGATGATCTGGCTCGACGGCCTCGACATTCCGCTGATCGCCGATCTCGACCTCGGCTTCGCGGAGCATTGGCAGGAAGACCGCCAGCCGCTGTCGCGGCCCGAGGAGGATTCGCCGATGCGCTATGGCGAGGGCCTGCTGCCCGACGGCTACCGGGCGGCGCCGGCCGGCGCCTCGCCCGTCTTCAACTACCGCTACGCGCGCTCCCGGCAGGCGCTGCTTGCGGCGGCGGCGAACGGCCCGCCTGATCCCTGGACGGGCTGCAAGATGCGCTACGCCCACCCGGGCACCGGCGGCTGGCCGATGGCGACCATCGGTCCCTGCCTGCAGTTCCTGCCGGCCGGCTTTGCCACGCGCCCGCTCAGAGCCACCGACGGGCGCGTCTTCGTGGCGGTGGAGGGCCGCGGCTTCTGCATTCTTGAGGACGGCACCAGGCTCGACTTCGGCCCGAACGACATCTTCGTGGTGCCCAACTGGACGATTCATCGGCTGGAAGCCGCCGAAGACCTCGTGCTGTTCTCCTACTCCGACCGGCCGGTGCAGGAGGCGCTTGGGCTGTGGCGCGAGGAACGCCTCGAGGAGGAGGGATGAGTCGGATTGCCGCCCCTCCGTCACCGGCCGGGTGCGCCGGGCTTCTGGGCCGCGAGGTTGAGGCTGGCGCCTGGTTTGCCGCCCTCGGTGAGCCGCCGGCCCCGTCGGAAGAGCAGGAGGCCCTGCGCCTGGCTGTCGGCCTGGTCGGCGCTTCGGCCCGGGTCATCTGGCTGCCCGATCCGGCATCCGCGCTGGAGCGGATCACCGATCCCGGCGCCGCGCAGTGGTGGCGCACGGAGGAAGAGCTTGGGGCCCGTCTCAGGGCGGCGGTGACGGCCGCGCATCGCGAGGAGACCGTGCTCCAGGCCCAAGAGCGGCTCATCCCGGCGATGCTGGAGCCGCTCGAAGGGGCGGCCGCGCGCGCTTTTCTGCGCCTGCGGGCTCCCGATCCGGCACTGGCGAAGGTGGCTGCTGGTGCCGCCGCGCGGTGCATCGTGCAGGAATATCGGCGCCGGCTGGCAGGCGCGCTCCCGGATCACCCCTTCGCGGCGAAATTCCGTCTGTTTCTCGCCGGCCGCTGGCCCCTCGTGAGCGACGGCGAGAGCCTGTCGGTGCTGTGAGCCGGCGCTGGCGGTGGAAGGAGGAGAACACGACATGGCCTTTCTGTTCGATCCTGCGGTGCCGAGCCTGCCTATAGCCGGTGACGAACGCCGGTTTGCGGTGCGGCGGATCTTCTGCGTCGGGCGCAACTACGCCGCCCATGCGCGCGAGATGGGGATGGATCCCGACCGCGAGCCGCCGTTCTTCTTCATGAAGCCGGCGGACGCCGTGGTCGAGAACGGAACGGACGTGCCCTATCCGCCCGCGACCCGCAATCTCCACCACGAAATCGAGCTCGTCGTCGCGATCGGGAAGACCGCGCGGGACCTTGCGGCCGAAGAAGCGCAAGCGGTCGTCTTCGGCTATGCCGTCGGCAACGACCTCACGCGCCGCGACCTCCAGCTCGCGATGCGCGAGAAGGGCCGCCCCTGGGAGGTCGGCAAGGCCTTCGACATGTCCGCGCCGGTCACCGCGATCCACCCCGCCGCGCGCATCGGTCACCCGCGTCGCGGACGGATCTGGCTCGCCGTCAACGGCGAGCGGCGCCAGGAGGCGGATCTTGCGGATCTCATCTGGTCGGTGCCGGAGATCCTGATGCATCTCTCGCGCCTGTTCACGCTGAAGCCGGGAGATCTCGTGTTCACCGGCACGCCGGCCGGTGTCGGGCCGCTCTTGCCCGGCGACGTCGTGGAAGGGGGGGTGGAGGGCGTGGACGTCCTGCGCCACCGGATCGTGGCAGCTGGCGAGCGGGCATGAGCGGCGGGTGCGACCGGCTGGAGCCGCTCTACCGGCCACGCTCGGTGGCGGTTCTCGGTGCGAGCGCCCGGCCGACGAGTTCGGGGGGCGCGGTGGTGCGCATGATGCGCAAGGCCGGCTATGCGGGACGGATCGTTCCCGTCAATCCGAAAGGCGGCGCGATCGAGGGACTGCCGGCGGTGCCGGGCCTCGATGCGCTGGACGGGCCGGTCGATCTCGTCGTCGTCGCCATCCGCCCCGATGCCATCCTGGAGGCGGTCGAGGCGGCCGCGCGGCTCGGCAACCGCCACTTTCTGGTCCTGCCCGGGGGTTTCCGCGAAGCCGGGCCGCAGGGTGTTGCCCGGGAAGAGGCGCTGGCGGAGCTCGCCCGCCGGTTCGGGCTGCTCGTCGCCGGTCCCAACTGCGGCGGTCTCATCCGTCTGGACGCGAAGACGCGGCTGGCGGCGACCTTCTTCCGGGACCTGCCGCCCGGCGGCGGCGTGGCCTTCGTATCCCAGTCCGGCGCGCTGGCCGAGGAAATGATCGCGCATGCGGTCGCCACGAGCGCGCCGCTCGGGACCGTGGTCTCGGTGGGCAATGCCCTGCAGCTCGGGATCGCCGAGCATCTGGAGTTTCTCGCCGCCGATTCGGCCACCACGGCGATCCTGCTCTATTTCGAGTCGGTGGCGGATGAGGAAGCCTTCATCCGCGCCGCCCGCCGGGCCGCCCGCCGCAAACCCGTCGTGGCGCTGATCCCCGGCCGCCGCCGCCCCGGGCGTGGCGCGGCCGCGGCGCACACGGGCGCGGCCTTTGCGGACGAGCGGACGATCCGCAGACTCGCCGCCCGGGCGGGTCTTCTCCGGGTGGCGGATCTGCGCGAACTCCAGATCGCGATGCGGGCCTTCGGCCGCTTTCCGCCCGGGATCGGCGAGCGGGTGCTCATCCTGTCGAATTCCGGCGGGCCGGGGGTGCTGTGCACCGATCGTGCGGCGCTCATGGGGCTCAAGCTTCGCGCGCTTCCCCGTGCGATGGCCCGGGAGCTTCGGGCGCTGCTGCCGGGCGAATGCGCGGTCCGCAATCCGCTGGACATCCTCGCCGATGCGCGCGAGGACCGTTTCGCCGCATGCTTCGACGCCGCCGTTCGCCACAGCCGGGCGTTCGATGCGGTCTTGATGATCCACGTCGTGCCCTTCATGGTGGACGCCGGGCCGGTCGTCGCCTGTCTCGCCGAAAGAGCCCGGGCGGCGCCCTGGCCCGTGATGCATGCGATGATGGGCACCCTCGAGCACAAGGCCGCCTGGTTCGCGGTCCTCGAGCAGGCGGGCGTGCTGACCTTCGATTCGGTCGAGGACATGGCGACCGCCGCCGGCCTGCTCGCCCGCTACCGCCGCATCCGGGCGTCCCTCGGCGGAGCGGACGAGAAACCGGCACGGCCCCTGTGAAGCGGAGAAAGGATCATGCTGCGGCTTTACACCTACTTCCGGTCTTCGGCCGCCTACCGGGTGCGGATCGCCCTCAATCTCAAGAAGATCGCCTATGAGCCGGTCTTCGTGCATCTGCGCCGCGGCGAGCAGGAGGGCGAGAGCTACCGCGCCGTCAATCCGCAGGGGCTGGTGCCGGCGCTGGAAACGGAAAAGGGCGTCCTTGCCCAGTCGCTTGCGATCATCGAATATCTCGACGAGACCCATCCCGCGCCGCCGTTGCTGCCGGCCGACCCCTTCGCCCGCGCGCAGGTGCGGCGGATGGCCCAGATCATCGCCTGCGACATCCACCCCCTCAACAATCTGCAGGTGCTGAAGACCCTGAAGCGCGACTTCGGCGCCGACGAGGAGGCGATCGGCCGCTGGTATGCGCAGTGGATCCACCGGGGCTTTGCGGCGCTGGAGGCGCTCGTCGGCCGGTACGGCAGTTCCGAACGCTGCTTCGGTGAAGAGGTGACGCTGGCCGACGTCTGTCTCGTGCCGCAGATGGCGAACGCCCGGCGCTTCGCGGTGGATCTGGCTCCCTTCCCGCGGCTTGTCGCGATCGACGGGGCGCTGCGCGCGCTTCCCGCCTTCGCCGCCGCCGCGCCCGAGGCCCAGCCGGATGCCGAATAGCCGCCGGCGCGAGGGACGCTCGGGAGGTCCGTCCGTCTTTACCGTGTCTCGGGATCGGAGAGCGCCGCAAGATCGCTGCGCTCCTCCTCGTTGAGCCAGGCGATCTTGGTGATCAGGCGGTCCAGAGCCCGCTCCAGCACGCGCGCCTCTTCGGGATCAAGTACGGCCTGGAGAATCCGCGCCCGCATGCGCGCAAGGGGCGCGATCCGGTCGTGGAGCGCCGCACCCTCGGCCGTCAGCCCGACGATCCAACGCTGGCGCCCCGGCCCCGCGGGCACGCGACGGACGAGCCCGCGGCGCTCGAGCCGCTGCAGCGCCCGCGATACGGTGCCCTTGTCATAGGCGGCCCGGCCGACGAGATCGCTTGGCGCCATCGGGCCGCCGTGACCGAGCACCGCGAGGATCCGCCATTCGCGGATGCCGATGCGGAAACGCCGGTTGAGCAGGCGGGCGAAGCCGACCGACAGCATGCTTGAGGCATGCACGAGCTGATAGGGCAGATGGCTGGGCAGATCGAGCGGCTCGCGCACCCGCGCGAAAGCCGATTCCTGCCGCCTGCCTGCCGTTCGCGTCATGCCGAGGGCCCTGCGCCGTTCATGCATCGGTCACGGGAAGACCGCCTGTCCACTGCCCGCGCACCCGTCCTGTCGCGAGCGCTCAGCCACAAAGAGGCCGCGCTGTCAACGCTCAAACCCCACAAAAGGTTGTATACGCAACTTTATATGATGATGGAGGGAAGAGATCAGAGGGATATGTGGCCGGGTGACCGCCCAATCTGCAGGGAACCGGGTGCAGGATGAAGTCGCACTCGGCCAAAATATGAGTTGCCTCTGCAACGAATCGGTGCTAAGGTTCACATACAAATGCCCGGACAGGGCCGCGGAGGAGGGAGGAGAGATCATGTCGAGGCCGCATCCCGCCCGCGCATGCGGGCCGAAGGCGGGGCGCATCCTGCTTGCTGCCCTCTCGTGCGGACTTTCACCCCTGGCGCTCGTTCATGCCCAGGAAGTCGCAGGCGCGCAATCGGGCGCCGAGGGCGCGCCCCAACAGGCGGAGCAGGCCGGCGAGCTGGAGGAGATCGTCATCACCGGCACCTACATCCGGCGCGAGGGCTACAATTCGCCGTCGCCGCTGCAGGTGATCGACGAAGAGGACATGGCGGTCGAGGGCGCCACCAACATCACCGACATCGTGAAATACATCGCGGTCAACACGGGTTCCGAGTTCAATTTCGACCGCACCAACCAGAATTTCACCTTCGGCACGGCGCAGTTCAACATCCGCGGGCTGGGGCTGGGGGCGACGCTGACGCTGATCAACGGCCGGCGGGTGGTGCCCTCGGCGGCGGTGGCCAACGACGGCTCGCAGTTCGTCGACGTCAACACCCTGCCGATGAACATGATCCAGCGCATCGAGATCCTCAAAGACGGCGCCTCCGCCCTTTACGGCTCGGATGCGGTGGCCGGCGTCGTCAACATCATCACGCGCCATGACTTCACCGGCTTCGAGATCGAGGGCCGCTACCAGACCACGACCCAGGCCAGCCAGGAGGACGTCAACATCAACGCCGCCTTCGGGGCGGGTGATGAGGACAGCCATGTCGCCGTCTTCTTCACCTTCTTCGACCGCACGGATCTGCCGGGCATCAAGCGCGCCTTCTTCCCGACCGTGCTGTCGACCGAAACCGACACCGGCCTCGGTTTCCCCGCCACCTTCTTTCCCGCCGTGCCGGACGGCATGGGCGGCTATCGCGTGGCGCCGGGACCGCCCGGCCTGCCGCCCGGCAGCCCCGGTCTGCCGCCGCCGAGCCAGGCGACCGGCACCGGCCCGGTGCCCGATCCGCGCTGTCTCGACCGCTCGGGGCTCGACGGGGCGGCGAGCTTCAAGCTGCTGGGGCCGGGTGCCGACACGCGGGCCGGGATCCCGGTGGGGGCGGACATCCCGGTGCTCGATCCCAGCGTGCGGGGCTTCTGCTCCTTCAATTTTGCGGACAATTTCTCGCTTGTCCCGGACGAGCGCCGCAAGCTGCTGTTCGCCGAAGGCCGCCACAGGCTGAACGACGCCATCGAGGTCTATGGCGAGTTCAACTGGGCCGACAACCGCGCCACCGTGGACGCCTCGCCGTCTCTGCCGAACCAGTTCACCCCGCTGCTCGTTCCGGCGAACAACCCCTTCATTCCGACACCCGAAGAGCTGGGCGGCATCAATCCGGTGTTCCACAATCCGGACGGCAGCCCGCGGCCGGTCTTCGTGCAGTATCGCGTCAAAAACAATGTCGACGGCTCCGGGCAGATGCAGGTGGACACCACCTTCTGGCGGGTGGTCGGCGGCCTGCGGGCCGATCTCTCGCCCAACTGGTCGGTGGACCTCCACTATCAGCGCAGCGATTCGGACGTCCTGTTTTCTGACAATGCCGCCACGGTGACCAGCTTCGTCCAGGCGGCCCTGAAGGGCGAGCTGCCGGGCTTCGAGGGCCAGTTCCTCAATCCCTTCGCCAGCGAGGCCTTCGACAGGCCCAACCCCGCGGCGCTGGAGGATGCGGTGATCCGCACCTCCGAGCGGCGCACCCGCTCGGAGCTGACCACCGTCGAAGGCGTGGTCTCCGGCATCATCGAGGCGCTGCGCCTGCCGGGTGGCGAGGTGGGTGTCGCCTTTGGTGCCGCCTGGCGGGACAACAATTTCGTCCTCGACAATGACGATCTTCTGGAGATCGGCGACGACTTCTTCCAGCCGGCCAGCCCCGACGGGCGCGGCAGCATCGACGTCTATGGCATCTTCGGCGAACTGTCGCTGCCGATTCTTGCCAATCTCGAACTGCAGACGGCGCTGCGCTACGAGGACTACGGTGAGGGCATCGGGGACACCCTCGATCCCAAGGCGGCGCTGCGCTGGGATGTCACCGAACGGGTCGCGATCCGCGCCTCGGTGGGCACCTCCTTCCGGGCGCCCAACGTCACCCAGACCGACATCATCGAGAAGGGCACCCAGCGCATGCAGGACCCCTTCTTCCCCGGTCCGGGCGGGCTCAGCTGCAACGTCAATCCCGACGGCACGATCACGCAGTTCCGCGGCGTGAACACGGCCTTCGGCAAGCTGCCCAATCCGAACCTGAAGCCCGAGGAGGCGACCAATGTGAATGTGGGGACCGTGGTCGAGCCGGTGGACGGGCTCCGGGTGGCCGCGGACTACTGGTTCTACGATTATGACGACGTGATCGTGCTCGAAGACAATCAGGCGATCGTCATCAACGACTGTCTGGACGACGGCATCGCGAACGATCCGCGGGTCACCCGCAACGCCTCGGGCTCGATCATCGACGTTTCGCGCCAGTACTTCAACGCGGCATCCCTCAAGACCGACGGCTTCGACCTGCTGGTGAGCTACACCCGCGATCTCGGGCGCTTCGGTCTCGTGAACACGACGGCGAGCGTCAGCTGGGTGAACAAGTTCAACATCGATCTCGGCCCCTTCGGGCCGGGCCATGTGATCAAGGGCGTCGGCTCGCGCAACCGCACCAATCCGTTTCGTTCGGTGCCCGAATGGCGGGCGAATTTCCCCATCAACTGGATGCTGGGACGCCATCGCGTCAATGTGACGCCGCGGATCATCGACGGCGTGCGCGATGACGCGACCGGCTTCAAGGTCGATGCCGAAACCTATCTCGACGTCCAGTACGCCTACCGGCTGGAAGAGCTGTTCGATGCGCTGGATTTTGCCGAGCTCACGGCCGGCGTGGTCAATCTGTTCAACAACCACGTGCCAGCCGTGCCCAACGAGACATTCCGCTTCGATTCCAAGCTTCATGACCCCCGGGAGCGGATGGTCTACGTGCGGCTGAAGTTCGGCTTCTAGGGCGCAGGCGGCGGGCCCGGAGACCGGCTGCCGGTCACCCGGGTCCGCCGTCCGCGTCCAGCCCCCGTGTGGAAAGGGTGCCCAAGCGATGACTGTGACGGACATGCTCGCTCTCTCCGCCGCCCTGCTCGCGGCGCTTGCCGTGCTGCCCGGCTCGCTCGGCGTCCTGATGCTGACCAACCGGATCGCGGCGACCGACTGGGGTGCCCGGCTGATCTACCGCATCGCCCCCTGGGTGCTGGCGGCCTCCCTCCTGCCGGCGGCGCTGGCGGTCTGGCGCTGGTGGCAGATGGGCGACATCACGATCTGGGGCCGGCTGGGACTGGCCGGCTTCCTCGGCGTGCTCGTCTTCGGCTTTCTCATGCACACCCGTTTTCTCTTCCGGCCGGTCAAACGGCCGAAATTCCTGAGCGCCGAGGAGGCGCGTCGGCGCTTCGGTGACGGCGAGGAAGTCGTCGGCGTGATCGACGCGGCGGGCCGGCCCTGGGGATTCATCGCCCGCCTCGCCCGCCGGCCGCACATCGTCGTCCAGGGCACGGGCGAGGCGCCCTTCATGATGAGCCATTGCATCCTCGCCCACAGCTCGATCGCCTACGCGCTGGACGAGGACAGCCGTGATCCGGATCTCGCGATCACGGCGGCCATCGCCAACAACCTCGTCTTCTACGAGGGGCGCAAGGGCTGCAGCGTGATCCAGATGCACAATCGCTCCCGCCGGGGCGACTGGCGACTCCAGACGCTGCCGACCTATTCGGTCTCGCTCAAGCGCTGGGCGGAGCTGTTCCCGGATTCGCCGATCTGGTACCGCGATCCCGAGTGGCGCGACCAGTTCTATCTGAAACTGCTGGCCCGCGCCGATGTCATCGATCCGGCCAGCCCCACCATCGTCTATCCGCTTCAGCATCCGCAGGATCGCCGCCTGCCCATGAAATCCCTCGTGCTGGGCGTGGAGGCGGACGGCGAGGCGGTCGCCTATCCGGCGGGGCTCTTTCCCGAAAACCGGCTGGTGGAGGATGCCGTGGGCGGACTGCCCATCGCGATCTTCTCGGACGAGGAGGGTGATTTCATCGCCGTCTATGACCGCCGGCTCGACGGCCGCACTCTTTCCTTTGCCTTCGACCCGCAGGCCGGCGCCTGGCGCGAAAGGGAGACGGGCAGCCTGTTCACGGTCAGGGGCGAGGCCGTCTCCGGCCCGCTTTCAGGCCGGATTCTCAGGCCCGTTCCCCACTACAACAAGATGTTCTGGTATGTCTGGGCGGATTTTCATCCGGGCTGCCGGATCTTCGGACCGGGCGGGAGGTCTCGCGCATCCGATGCCGCATGAACACGAGGCAGGGCCGCGGCGCACCTGGCAGCTGCTCCCCGTGCTGGGGATTGCGCTTTCGCTGCACCTGTCCACCGTCCCGGCCGTCCGGGCTGCGGTGACGGAGCTGCGGGTGGCGACCATCGCCTCCGAGCGCGTCGTCCATGTGCGGGCCGTGCTCGTGCCCTGGCTGAAGGAGGTGGAGGCGGCAACCGGTGGCCGCCTGCGCATGCGGCTTCTTGCCGGCGGCATGCTGGGCCGCGATCCCGGCCAGCAGCACTGGCTCGTGAGAACCGGTGTCGCCGACGTCGGCTGGTTCACCCTCGCATACGAACATGGGCGCTTCCCTGCGCTCGAGCATGCGGCGCATCGCATCGATGCCGCCGATGCGGTGGAGGCGAGCGCCCGGCTGTATGAAGCGGCGCGCATGCTGTGGCCCGCCGGTACGGGAACGCGCCCGCTCGCCATCTACTTTTCGCCGCCCTATGTTCTTCATCTCGCGGCAGCTCCCGATCCGGGCGGCTCGCTCGCCGGACGCCGCATCCGGATCATCGACCGGGCGACCGCCGCCCTCGTCGCCGCCTTGGGAGGCATTCCCGTCACCGGGATTGCGCCGATGGAGCTCGGCGATGCGCTGGCACGCGGGGTGATCGACGGGGCGCTGCTCAGCTGGCACGCCGTCGGCCCCACGGGCGTGCTGGCGGCGTCCCGCGTCCACCTGGAAGGCCCCTTTGGTATGAGCGTCGCCGTCCTGGCCGCGCGCCGCCGCTCGCTGGAGGCGCTGCCCGATGATCTTGCCGGCGCAGTGAACGGGAACGCGGGCCGGGACCTTTCGGTCCGCCATGCCGCGGCGCTGTGCCGCGCCGCCGCCGCCGCACGCGAACAGGCGCTCTCGCGCGGCGACATCATTCGTCCCGTATCGGGCTGGGAGCGGCGCGTGCCGCCCGGCATGCGGCTTGCCCTGGCTGCGCCGGCCTGTCCCCGGGACAAAGGAGGTCGCGTGCCATGACCGCCGCCGGCCGCAGCAATACCGGGGCCCATGCGGCGCGCATCGCGAACCGGGTGCGCGGGATCGCGGCGCTCACGGGGATTCTGGGCCTCTTCCTGCTCGCTGCCTGCCTGGTGCTTCAGGCGCTCGCCCGCCAGCTGGGCATGCCGCTGTTCGCGCCGGCCTTCGGCGACGTGCCCGCGCTGGCGATGCCGCTTCTGCTCGCGCTTCTGCTGCCGCAGGGATCGCGCGCGGAGATTGCCGTGACCGGCCGCAGCCGCGGCTGGCAGACGCGGGCGGCGCAGCTTCTGTTCCTGCTCGCCGCAGCGGCACTTGCCGCCTACGCGCTCGATCTTGCGCCCCGCCGGGGCATCCTCTCCGACTGGCCGCTCATGCCCGGCTTCCTGCTTGCGAGCCTTGGCGTGCTCGCGCGCGCGCTGACCCCGGCAGGTGTACGATGACGGATTCCGCGGTCGATCTCGTCGTCGTGGCCGCCGCCCTGCTCGCCATCTGGCGGGGGCTTGCGGTCGGCGTCGCGCTCGCGCTTTCCGGCCTCATCGGCATCGCCTGGCACACGGCTTCGCCCGCGGCCGCCTTCGCCGTGCTCGGCGCCGAGACGGCCGGCGTGCTTGCGCGCGAGCCGATGTGGATGGCCGCCTTCTTCCTGCTGATGGCGACCGCGCTCGCCCGCTCGGGGCTTGCCGCCCGCGCGTTCGCCGGCATCGCTGCCGCGGGGGGCAGCCGCCCGCGGCGGCTCGCGGTCATCACCGCGATCTTCGCCGGGCTGCTCGGGGCGGTATCCGGCTCGGTGCTGGCCAGCGTCGGCGCGCTGCGCCAGATGGCGCGCGAGGCCCTGATCGCCGCCGGGCTGCCGGAAGCGGGCGCGGCGGCGCTGGTTGCCGCCGGCGCCTCGCTCAGCACGCTGATTCCGCCATCGCTCGTTCTCGTGTTCTATGCCGCCTTCGCCCAGCTGCCCGTGCGCGAGGTGTTCCTCGCCGCCCTGCCCGCGGGCGTTCTCGGGACTCTCCTCGCGGCTCTTGCCGCCCATTTCGCGACGCCCCGGCCCGCACCCCGCCGCCGCGGCGATGAACCGGCGGGGAGGTCCGTCCACGGAGAGCCGACGGCGACGGCGGTCTTCTTCGGCCTGTTCCTTCTCGTGTTCGGCCTGCTGTACGGCGGATGGATGACGGCGCTCGAGGTTGCCGCCCTCGGTGCGTTTCTGGCCTGCTGCTGGTGGTTCCGGGATCTCGCCCGCCGGGGCGGGTGGAGCGTGGAGGCGGCCGCGGCGGGTGCCGAAATCGCGGCCATTCTCACGGTGCTGCTCGGGGCCTTCGTCTTCTCCACCTATCTCGCGCTCTCGGGTCTGCCCGAGCAGGTGCTGGCGGCCGTCGCGGGGCGGGACTGGCCTCCTGTCGCCGTCGTTGTGGTGCTGCTGGCGGCCTATCTCCTGCTGGGGATGGTGCTGGAGCCGATCGCGCTGATCGTGGCGACCCTGCCGCTGTCGCTGCCCGTCGTCGAGGCGCTGGGATACTCGCCGCTGTGGTGGGGGGCGGCGCTCGCCTCGGTCGCCGCCACCGGCCTGCTTACGCCGCCCATGGGGCTGGCGGTGTTCACCGCCGGCGCCGGGGCCGCCGCACCGGCTGCGGCCGTCTTTCGCGCCGCGGCCCCCTATCTTGCCGCCGACGCGCTGCGACTGGGCATCATCGTTCTCTGGCCCGGTCTTGCGACCCTGCTGCCGCGGCTTCTGCAATGAGCCCGGAAGGACGGAACGGGAGGCACAGCCATGACCCGCAACGGCATCATCGGCCAGTGGATCGCGGGAAAGGAGCGGCTGAAGGGCGCGGACCGCTTTCCCGATTTCGACCCGGCCCGCGGCGAGCCCTGGGCCGAGGTCCATGCGGCGGACCGGGCGCTCGTGGAGGAAGCGGTGGCGGCCGCGCGCAAGGCCTTTTCCGCCCATCGCGCACGCAGCGTCGAGGAACGCGCGCGGATGCTGGAGCGCATCGCCGATGCCATGGACGGCGCCGCCGATCTGCTGGCCGAGGACGAGATGCGCGATACCGGCAAGCCCTGGGCGCAGGTGCGCTTTCAGGAGGTGCCGCGCGCGATCGAGCAGTTCCGGCTGTTCGCCCGCCTGATCCGGGTCTGGCCGCTGGAGGCCTTCGAGACGGAACTGCCCGCGGGCGGGCGCGCCCTCAACACGCTGCACCCGGTGCCGAAGGGCGTGATCGCGCTGATCCTGCCCTGGAACCTGCCGCTCATCCTGCTGGCCTGGAAGCTCGCGCCGGCGCTCGCCTGCGGCAATGCGGTGGTGATCAAACCTTCCGAGGAAACCCCCGCGAGCGCGCTGTGCCTGGCCGAAATCATGAAGGCCGCCGGCGTGCCGGACGGACTCGTCAACATCGTCAACGGTTTCGGGCCGGATGCCGCCGGCGCCTGGCTAGTGGAATCGGAAGGGGTGGATGCCGTCTCCTTCACCGGCGAAAGCGCCACCGGCGTGCGGATCATGGCGGCGGCCGCGGCGGGGCTGAAGGATGTCTCGCTCGAGCTCGGCGGCAAGAATCCGGGAATCGTCTTCGCGGATGCGGATATCGAAGCGGCGGCCGGAGAGGTCGCCGCCTCCGCCTTCGCCAACTGCGGGCAGCTGTGCGTGGGCAACGAGCGCATCTATGTGGAACGCCCCGCCTTCGGCGCTTTCGCCGATGCGCTCGTCCGCCGGGCGCGGGCGATGCTTCCGGGAGATCCCCGCGACCAGGCCACGCGGCTGATGCCGCTCATCAGCGCCGCGCACCGCGACAAGGTGGCCCGCTTCGTCGATGAGGCGCGCGCGGCGGGGGCCGAGCTGCTCGCCGGTGGCGGGCCCGCCGAGGCGCCGCATCCCTTCGACAAGGGCTACTGGTTCGCGCCCACGGTGCTCACGGGACTCGCTGACGATCACCCCGTTCTGCGCGAGGAGATCTTCGGGCCCGTCGTGCACCTGTCGCCATTCGACGACGAGGAGGAAGCGGTCGCCCGCGCCAACGACAGCCGCTTCGGGCTGACGGCCAGCGTCTGGAGTCGCGACGGCGTGCGGGCCGAGCGGGTGGCGGCCCGGCTGGAGGCCGGGGTGGTGTGGGTCAACTGCTGGGGCGTGCGGGATCTGCGCACGGCCTTCGGCGGCATGAAGGCCTCGGGAATCGGCCGCGAGGGCGGTGCCCACTCGCTCCACTTCTACGCCGAGTGGCGCAACGTCTGCCGGCGCATCGCCTGATCCGCCGGCGATTCCGGGGGTCGCCGGTCGTTCAGGCCGGGGCCTCCCGGACCGAGAGCCGGGGCTTGAGCGGCGTCCGGCAGGCCGCGTGCAGAAAGCAGGTCTGCTCGCCCATCCGCACGATCCGGCGCGCCTTCTCCTCATCGAGCGGGCCTTCGAGCACCACACGGGTGCGGACCGGGGCGGCGGCCGCCGGCCGCCGGTGCGCCGGATCCGCCGGCTGCCAGGGCATGTCCTGGGTGACGGCATAGTGCTCGAGCGGCAGCTTCACGATCCGGGCATAGCGGCCGATCCGGGTGAGAAAGCAGAAGGCGACGCCGGCCGCCAGATACGCAAGGTCGTCCGGTGCGGCATCCGCGCCTGCGTGTGGACCGATCCGGCCGCGGAAGGCGAAGACGCTGCCGATGGGCTTGAACAGCTGGGTGCGGACCGTCGCCAGACCGTCCGCGCCGGGGACCAGGATCGCCCGCACATGCAGCTGCCGCTTCTGTTCGGCCGCCAGACTGGTTCCCGCCCCGCCCTCTACGCCGAAGAGTTTCTCGGCCGCCGCCAGCTTGGCGATGACGGGTTCATCCGGCCCGGCCGGCGGAGGCGTGATGCGGGCAAGCAGCGCTGCCGGATCGTCGCCTGCCGCCTCGCCTGCCGAGGCTTCCGCCCGGCTCGGGACGGGGCTGCCGTTGAGGCTGGCCGAGAAGCGGCTCGCATGCACCTCGCGCCAGAGCGCCCCGATCGGGCTGGCCAGCAGCGCCTCGACCAGAGGGCCGCGCAGATCTTCAGGTCCGCTGCCCGGCGCGCCGGTCACGCGCACGACCGGATCAAGAGCGCCGGCCCGCATGCTGCCCCGGATCGCCGAGCCTTCCATGCTGGAGAGTTAGTCGACCGCCGGTTCCTTCAGGATGTCCGCGGCGATGCCTTCGGCCGCCAGGCGGTCCATCAGCGCCCGGGCGAGGCTGAGCGCGCCGCCGGCGGCAAAGAAGGCGAGTGGAAAGGGCGCGAGATCCGTGCCGTCGAGATAGGGGCCTTCGTCGCAGAAAAAGGACCAGGCGGCCCCCTCGCCCGTGTCCACCAGGGCGTGCTTCTGCATGCCGGCAAGCGCCCGTCCCAGCACGCGCACCCTGCGCGTACCGTCTTCCGTCTGCGGCGCCCGCGCCGGCGGCGGGATGCGGTCGGACCGGAGGACGAAGGCCAGCGGCCAGCCCAGGGTTTCGATCGACTCGCTCGTGGGTGTCATGGCTGCGTCGCCCATTTCCGCACGCAGGGGGTTCACGCCGTGATTCTACGCCGAGGGCGACACATAATGCAAGGTAGCCTTACAAGAAATCCGTGACGCGCCCGGCGGCTTGCACGGGGCGGCCTCCCGTGGCAAGGGCGCGGGGCGCGGCCCGTCATGGGTGCCGGGTCCGGACCGGGGCCGGAGGATGCGGGCATCGCCGCCGCGCAGGCCGGCGGGCGGGGATCACGGGGATTGAGATGCCGGGTGATGGCGCACAGGTGAAATCCGGCCGGGCGGAAAACCCCGCGCGGCTGGCGCTCGCGCTCTATGAGCCGGACATCCCGCAGAACACCGGCACGCTCCTGAGGCTGGGCGCCTGTCTGGGGGTTCCGCTGCACATCGTCGAGCCGGCCGGTTTCGTGTTCTCGGATCGCAGGCTGCGCCGCGCGGGCCTCGACTATCTGCCCCGCGCCTGCCGCATCCACCATGAGGACTGGGCGGCCTTTCGCGCCTGGGCGCATGAGGAGGGCCGGCGCATCGTCCTGCTCACCACCCGCGCCGGGACTGCGTATACGGATTTGATCTATCTCAAAGGCGACGTCCTGCTCTTGGGCCGAGAATCGGCCGGCGTGCCGGAGGAGGTCCACCGCCAGGCGGACGAGCGCGTGCGCATCCCGCTCGCCCCGGGCTGCCGCTCGCTCAATCAGGCGGTGGCGGGCGCGATGGTGCTCGGCGAGGCGCTGCGCCAGCTTGCCGGCTTTCCCAAGGGTCCGGGCGGGAAGCGGGACGATGACGGCCATCGACTGGAAGAATGCTGACTGGGAGGACGGAGTGGACATCTGGGACGACCGCAAGACGCGCGCGGCCACCTGGTTCGAGGCGCTGCGCGACGAGATCTGCGCCGCCTTCGAGAAGATCGAGGATCTCTACGAGGGCCCGGGCGCCGAGCAGGAACCGGGCCGCTTCATGCGCAAACGCTGGACGCGCCCGGATCCCGCCATGCCCGACGGCAGGGGCGGCGGCGGCGAAATGTCCATCATGCGCGGGCGGGTGTTCGAGAAGGTGGGCGTGAACATCTCCACCGTCTACGGCCGCTTCAAGGAGCCCTTCAACAAGCAGATCCCGGGCGCCGAGGAGGACCCGCGCTTCTGGGCCTCCGGGATCTCGCTCGTCGCCCACATGATGAACCCCCATGTGCCGGCGGTGCACATGAACACGCGCATGATCGTGACGACGAAGGGCTGGTTCGGGGGCGGCGCGGATCTCACCCCGGCGCTCGAGATGCCGGACGCCGTCCAGCATTTCCACGCGGCGCTCAAGGCCGCCTGCGACCGCCACGATCCGGGCTATTACGACCGCTTCAAGGCCTGGTGCGACGAATACTTCTTCCTTCCCCACCGCGACGAGCCGCGCGGGGCGGGCGGCATCTTCTACGACTATCTGGATTCGGGCGACTGGGAGGCGGATTTCGCCTTCACCCGCGATGTCGGCCGCGCCTTCCTCGACGCCTTCCTGCCGATCGTGCGCGAGCGCATGCATCGGCCCTGGAGCGAGGAAGAGCGCGAGAAGCTGCTGGTCAAGCGCGGCCGCTATGTGGAGTTCAACCTGCTCTACGACCGCGGCACCCGCTTCGGCCTCATGACCGGCGGCAACACCGAGGCGATCCTGATGTCGCTGCCGCCGCTCGCCGCCTGGCCGTAAGGCAAGGGCCGTCCGGACCCCACGGTTGGTGGAGCTGCGCAGGGCGCCGCCAGCGGCCTAAGAGGGGGGCGACGCGCCCGCCGCAAGGGCGGGGTTTCATCACCTGTCGAGGAGGAGACGCCCGATGCCGCTGCCCGATGATCTCGCGCGCCGCCTGAAGCTGCCGGTGGTGGCCGCACCGATGTTCCTGGTTTCGGGACCGGAGCTTGTGATCGCGGCCTGCCGTGCCGGCGTGGTGGGCACCTTCCCCGCCCTCAACGCCCGGCCCATCGCGCAGCTCGATGCCTGGCTGCAACGGATCACGGGTGCGTTGACGGATTCGGACGCGCCCTACGGCGTCAACCTCATCGTCCACCGCTCGAACTCGCGGCTGGCCGAGGACACGGAGCTCGTCGTCCGCCACCGCGTGCCGATCGTGATCACCTCCGTCGGCCATCCGGGCGACATCGCGGAGAAGGTGCACGCCTACGGCGGCATCGTCTGGCACGACGTCACCAATCTCTACCATGCGCAGAAGGCGATCGAGGCGGGTGTCGACGGGCTGATCCTGGTGGCGGCGGGCGCCGGCGGCCATGCGGGGCGGATCAATCCCTTCGCGCTGGTGGGCGAGGTGCGCGAGATCTTCGACGGCACGATCCTGCTCGCCGGCTGCATCTCGGACGGGCGCGGGGTGCGCGCGGCCGAGGTGCTGGGGGCGGATCTGGCCTATCTCGGCACGCGCTTCATCGCCACCGCCGAATCGCTGGCCGATCCCGGCTACAAGCGGATGCTGGTCGAGGCGCGGGCCGAGGACATCGTCTATACCGACAAGGTCTCCGGCATCTTCGGCAATTTCCTGCGCCCCTCGCTCGCGCGCGCGGGCATCCGGGTCGAGGAGCCGGGGCCGAAGAAGAAGGTGGACATGGATCTCACCCGCCGCGCGGCCGAGGCGGAAGCGACCGTCGAGGGCGAGGCCAAGGCCTGGAAGCACATCTGGTCGGCCGGCCAGGGGGTCGCCACCATCCACGACATTCCGCCCGTCGCGGACCTCGTCGCGCGGCTCGAGGCGGAATACGACGCCGCCTGCCGCCTTCCCCGCTTCGGGGGGTGACCGGTCATCGGCCTTCGGTCATCGGTCATCGGTGGTCAGTTTTCCCTTGGGGGCGAACGCAGCGGCGGGTGACAATTGGAGGTTCGCAGAGGCGGGTGACGCGCCCCTCCGGCGTCGTTCGCCGGCAGATGCGGCGAACCCGGCCGAGGGTGCATGCAGCTCCGACGCCCGTGGTTGCGCCGCTTCCTGCTGGATCCGCCGGTCAAGCCGGCGGGTGACGCTATCTTATTTCGTCGTTCGCCGGCAGATGCGGCGAACCCATGAGGCGGCCGCGCCCGCGCCAAGGCCGGACGCCGGCCCCGCTTCCTGCTGGATCCGCCGGTCAAGCCGGCGGATGACGCTCACATTTTCGTCATTCGCCGCGAAAGCGGCGAATCCAGCCGCCATGCGTGTCGGTCCGGGCGCCTGGGGTTGCTCCCCCTGCCGCTGCACCGGCGAACCCGTGCGCTGGCGAAGACGAGCCCGGCGCTCGGGATTGGCCCCGCTTCCTGCTGGATCCGCCGGTCAAGCCGGCGGATGACGCTCACATTTTCGTCATTCGCCGCGAAAGCGGCGAATCCAGCCGCCATGCGTGTCGGTCCGGGCGCCTGGGGTTGCTTCCCCTGCCGCTGCACCGGCGAACCCGTGCGCTGGCGAAGACAAGCCCGGCGCTCGGGATTGGCCCCGCTTCCTGCTGGATCCGCCGGTCAAGCCGGCGGATGACGAGGAGAGGGGCCGGATCCGCCGGTCAAGCCGGCGGATGACGAGGAGAGGGGCTGGATCCGCCGGTCAAGCCGGCGGATGACGAGGAGAGGGGCCGGATCCGCCGGTCAAGCCGGCGGATGACGAGGAGAGGGGCCGGATCCGCCGGTCAAGGCGGTGGATGACGTGGAAAGGGAGTGCCGAGTGGCGCCGGCCATTCCGATCACCGATGACCGATACGTCGTTCGCCGAATTGATCGGCGAACCCATGACGCGGTGGCGGCAGCTGACGAGGGGAGAGGCCGCCGGACCGGTCGTCAGACCTCGAACCGGATCCCCTGGGCGAGCGGCAGGTCGCGGCCGTAGTTCACGGTGGTCGTCATCCGCCGCATGTAGGCCTTCCAGGCGTCCGAGCCCGATTCGCGCCCGCCGCCGGTCTCCTTCTCGCCGCCGAAGGCGCCGCCGATCTCGGCACCCGATGTGCCGATGTTGACATTGGCGATGCCGCAGTCCGAGCCGATGGGCGAGACGAAGAGCTCGGCCTCGCGCAGGTCGTTCGTGAAGATCGCCGACGACAGGCCCTGGGCGGCGGCGTTGTTGAGCGCGATCGCCTCCTCGAGCTCGCGGTAGCGCACCACATAGAGGATCGGCGCAAAGGTCTCCTCCAGCATGATGCCCTTCTGCTCCGGCATTTCGACGATCGCGGGCCGCACATAATAGGCCTCGGGATATTGATCGGCGAGAACCCGGCCGCCGCCGAAGACGACGCCGCCCTCGGCCCGGGCGCGATCGAGCGCCGCCTCCATCGCCTCATACGCCGCGCGGTCGATCAGCGGGCCGACGAGATGGCCTTCGAGCGGATTGCCGATGGAGATGCTCTCATAGGCCTTCTTCAGGCGCGCGAGCAGTGCGTCATGGACGGATTCGTGGACGATCAGCCGGCGCGTCGTGGTGCAGCGCTGGCCGGCGGTGCCCACCGCGCCGAAGGTGATCGCACGCACGGCGAGATCGAGATCGGCGGAGGGTGCCACGATGATCGCGTTGTTGCCGCCCAGCTCCAGCAGCGCGCGGCCCATGCGGGCCGCGACCCTGGGGCCCACGGCGCGGCCCATGCGGCAGGAGCCGGTGGCCGAGATCAGCGGCAGGCGCGGATCGTCCGCGAGCCTCTCGCCGATCTCGCGCCCGCCGATCACCACCTCCATCAATCCCTCCGGCGCCTCTCCATACTCCGCGAGCGCCTTCTCGAACAGCCGCCGGCAGGCGAGCGCGGTGACCGGCGTCTTCTCCGAGGGCTTCCAGACCACCGGATCGCCGCACACGATCGCGATCGCGAAGTTCCAGGCCCAGACCGCGACGGGGAAGTTGAAGGCCGAAATCACCCCGATCGGCCCCAGCGGATGCCAGATCTCGCGCATGGCGTGATGCGGCCGCTCGGAGGCGATGGTCAGCCCGTAGAGCTGGCGCGAGAGCCCCACCGCGAAATCGCAGATGTCGATCATCTCCTGGACCTCGCCGCGGCCCTCCTCCAGGATCTTGCCGCATTCGATGGTCACCAGCCGCCCCAGCGCCTCCTTGTGGGCGCGCAGGACGTTGCCGAAGATGCGGATCAGCTCGCCGCGTCTCGGCGCCGGCACCATCCGCCATGCGCGGAAGGCCTCGGCGGCGCGGGCGATCCTGGCGTCGAGGGTCTCGGCCGTGTCGTCCGCCACATGCGCGAACACCCGCCCGTCGATCGGCGAGCGCACCGGCCGGTCGCCCGTGTTCAGCGCCTGCGGATCGAGCCCCAGCGATTCCAGCACCTGATCGACCGTCATCTTCGCGCTCCCTTCATCCCGTTCCCGTCCGCCTCTTCCTCAGCCGAGCGTGCGGCCCGGCGCGATCGCCCGCGGGTCCACCATGAGCTCGATGAGCCGCGGGCCGTCCGCCGCCAGCGCCGCATCCAGCACCCGCTCGCGCTCGTCATCGGATGCGATCCGCCAGGCCTCGATCCCGAAGCTTGCCGCCAGCGCCACGAAGTCGGGGTTCCGGAGTCCGGTGCCCGAGACGCGGCCCGGAAAATCCCGCTCCTGATGCATGCGGATCGTGCCGTACATGCCGTTGTTGGCGACCACGAACAGCACATTCGCACCCGCGGCCGCGGCGGTGGCGAGCTCCGCCGCCGCCATCATGAAGCAGCCGTCTCCGGCCACCGCCACCACCGGCCGGTCGGGGCGGGTGAGTGCGGCGGCGATCCCGGCCGGCACGCCGTAGCCCATCGCCCCCGAGGTCGGCGCGATCTGGGTCCGGAAGCCGCGGTAGACGAAGAAGCGGTGGAGGAAGGCGGCATAGTTGCCCGCACCGTTGGTGATAATGGCCTCTTCCGGCAGCCGGCGGCGCAGGGCGGCGTAGAAGTCCGCGACCTGCACGCGACCGGGGTTCGGAATCGGCGCGCGCCAGGCCAGCTCGTCGGCCCGCGCCGCCTCGAACCACGCCCGCCGCCGGCCGGCACCGGCCGGATCGAGGGCCTCCGCCAGCGCCGCGGCAAAACGCCCCGGTGCGGCGTTCACCGCGACCTCGGGGCGATAGACGCGGCCCAGTTCCTCGGCGCCGGCATGGACATGGACGAGCCGGACCTCCGGCACCGGCGGGGTGATGCGGCCGTAGCGGTCGGTCGTCATCTCGCCGAGCCGCGGGCCGATCGCGACGACGAGATCGGCGGCCCTCAGGCGCTCGACGAGGGCCGGGTTGGCGCCGATGCCGAGATGGCCGGCATAGGCCGGCGATTCATTGTCGATGAGCGACTGGGCGCGGAAGCTCGCCGCAACCGGAATCGCCGCCTGCGCGCAGGCCGAGGCGAAGGCGCGCGCCTCCTCTTCCTGCCACGGCCCGCCGCCGACGAGGACGAGCGGCCGTTCGGCTTCGCCCAGCATCCGCGCCACATCGGCGACAACGGCCGGATCGGGCGCAGCCTGGACGGGGCCGAGCGGCGGCAGGCCGAGGCGCGGGGCCGGGGCGGCGAGGATGTCCTCCGGCAGCGCCAGCGCCACCGGCCCCTGGCGGCCGGCGAGCGCCGTCGCCACCGCCCGGGCCGCGTATTCGGCCATGCGCGCGGGATCCTGCACCTCGCCCGTCCATTTGGTGAGCTCGGCAAAGAAGCGGCGGTACTCGATCTCCTGGAAGGCCTCGCGGTCGCGCATGCCGCGCGCCACCTGGCCGACGAGGCAGACGAGCGGCGTCGAATCCTGGAAGGCGGTGTGCAGGCCGACGCTCGCCTGGGTCGCGCCGGGGCCGCGGGTCACCGCCACCACGCCGGGCCGGCCCGTGAGCTTGCCGGCGGCCTCGGCCATGTTGGCGGCCGCGGCCTCGTGCCGGCAGGTGACGAAGGCGATGTCGCGGCGCCCCACGAAGGCATCGAGCAGCGCCAGATAGGATTCGCCCGGCACCCCGAAGACATGGCGCACGCCGGCGGCCGCCAGTATGTCGAGGATCACGTCGGCTGCACGCGCGTCCGCCTGCACCGGGTCTCTCCCTGTCCGCCGTTCCGGCCCTCAGCCCGCCAGCCGGCTTTCCACCCTCGGCGCATCGGACCCCGGCCGGCGCGCGTAGAAACGGCCGAAGCGGTTGGCGAGGAAGGCATCGAGCGCGATGTCCTCCTGGCGCACGAAGCTCCGGTCGGGAATGCGGCCTTCGCGCAGCAGATCCAGCACCGCGGTGATCCCGGCCGCGGTCGTGATCTGGATCGCGCTCCAGCGCCGGCCGAAGAGCTCCTCGGCATAGATCTTGTGGGCGTAGGATTCCTGCAGGAAGCGGCCCTCCCGGTGGCCCGAGACGGTGACGAAGATCAGCACGACATCCTGGGTCGTCATCGGGATCGCGTGCTCGAAGATGTCTTTCAGCAGATCCCGGCGCTCTGCGAGCCGCAGGTCATGCAGCAGCATCTTCACGAGATCCCGGTGCCCGGGATAGCGGACCGTGCGATAGTTGAGATACTGCACCCGCCCGGCGAGCGTCTCGGCGAGCGTGCCGAGGCCGCCCGAGGTGTTGAAGGCCTCGTAGGTGACGCCGTCGAGCGAGAAATGCTCGACCTCTTCGAGCGGCGGCACCTCCTTGAGCTTGCCGCCGACCACCGCCTCGCAGGGGTTGCAGTATTCGTTGATGAGCCCGTCGGTGGACCAGGTGAGATTGTATTTGAGCGCATTCGTCGGATACTTCGGCAGCGCGCCGACACGCATGTGCACGGCATGGAGATCCTCGAAGCGCTTCGTCATGTCGTAGGCGACGATGGAGATGAAGCCGGGTGCCAGCCCGCACTGGGGGATGAAGGCGGTTTTTGCGCCGTCCGCCATCGCCTTGATCGCCCGCGTCGAGGCGACGTCCTCGGTGAGATCGAGGTAGTGCACGCCCGCCTCCTTGGCGGCCGCGCCGATGCCGGGGTTGAGAAAGTAGGGCATCGCCGAGAGCACGGCGAAACGCCCCTCCATGGCCTTGAGCAGCTCGCCGTGATCGCCCGCATCGATCACGCGCGTGGCCACCGGGACGATGTCCCGGACCCTGGCGAGCGCTTCGGCGTCGCGGTCGGCCACGAGGAGGTCATAGTCGCCGGCGTGATGCAGCAGGGCCGCGATCATCTCGCCGATCTTGCCCGCGCCCAGAAGCAGCACCGGAAGTCTGTCCGCCTTCGCCATCTCCGTCACCTCTTCCAAGATCCTCCGCCGCATCGGCCGGTTGCAACGGCCGCGGCGCCTCGCCGGTCCCTCGCGGGGCCGCGTGCGTAATCATGCTTACCATTCTTGCCAGAATAGATGCGCATGAAGCAGAAATTTTATTGCCCTGCCGGAACCGGCGTGCTCTGCCCCGGTCCCGGCGGCGGGCTTAGCGCTCCGCTGTGGGGAAGGCAAGGGCGAAGGCGCCGGCGGGTGCCGGGAGGGCCGGCAGTTTCCGTCTCCTGCCGGCGCTCAAGGAATTGTGATGGCGGGCGAGGGATCGTGACTTGAGCCGCGCCCGCCCGGCGCGTCAGAATGGGACCGCAGCCGCGGACGGGATGTCCTTGTCGAGGTCCCGGCCGCCCGGTCTCCGCCATGACCGGCGGTCGGCAGCAGCGCGGGAGAATCGGACGTGCAGCTTCACAGGAGACTGGCGACGGCCGTGCGTTTTGCGGATGCCTCACCGGGCGAGGGCGGCGGCGCGGTCATCGGCGGCCGACCTGGCGCGACGGCGGGGCGCGGCGGGGCCGTCGTGCTGCGCTTCAACCGCGATTTCGCCTTCCGCTACGAGACGGCGGAGGAGCTGAGACCCGGAATCCGGCGCATCGTCGCCCGCAATCCCAAGGACTACACCTGGGTCGGCACCAACACCCATCTCGTCGGCCGCGAGCGCGTCGCGATCATCGACCCGGGCCCGGCGAGCCGCGAGCATGTGGAGGCCGTGCTCGGCGCGCTGGCGGGCCGGCCGGTGAGCGGCATCTTCCTCACCCACAGCCATCTCGACCACGCCCCGGCGGCCGCCGCCCTCAAGGAGGCGACGGGCGCCCCGGTCTTCGGCTTCGGCCCGATCGATGCGCAGCTCGCATCCCGCACCGACGAGGAGGTGGATCTTGCGACCCGGCCGGACATCGTGCTTGCCGACGGGGCGGTGATTGAGGTGGATCAGGGCTTCGTGCTCGAGGCCGTGCACACGCCCGGGCATTTCCCGAACCATCTCTGCTACGCGCTGACCATCCATGATCGCGACGCCGGGCCCGCGCGCCTGCTGTTCTCCGGTGATCACGTGATGGGGTGGTCGACGACGGTGATCGTGCCGCCCCTCGGCAATCTCGAGCACTATCTCGACTCGCTGGTGCGGCTGCTGCGGCGCCCGGAGGAGCTCTATCTGCCGAGCCACGGCCCGGCGGTCGCCGACGCGCGGGGATGGGTGCGGGCGCTGATCGCCCATCGCCACGGCCGCGAGCGCCAGATCGTCGCCTGCCTCGCCCGCGGCATCCGCGCGCCCGAGGAGATCGTCGCCGCCATCTACGAGGGGCTCACGCCGCGGCTCCGGAAGGCCGCTGCCGGCTCGGTGCGCGCCCATCTGGACTTTCTCGCCGCCCGCGGCCTCATCGATTCCACGGGCCGGCTGCAGGCCGGCGCGGCCGAGATCGACGCCGTCTGGCCCTACCGCTCGGTCGAGGCCCGCGCGGGCCGGGCATGAGCCGCGCGGGACGCGGTGTTCGTGCGGCCGCGGTGCCGGCGCCTGCGGGGCTTCTCGCCTGTCTTGCGGTCGCATCTCTGGTGCTGGCGGCCTTTGGCGAGCCGCGCGGCCGCAGCGACCATTCCGGCACCGGTGCCGCGGGCGAACCGGACCGCCCGGCGATCACCACCTGCGCGACGCGCATCCCCGGCCGGCCGGAGCTCCGGCTCGCCTACATCACGGCGGGGCTTCCGGCCGGCACCTGCCCCGCCGGCCATGTCCTCCATCCCCGCGACGGTTCCGCAGCCGGCCGCATGAGGCCGGACTGGAAGCGCTGGGAGGCGGAGCCGGATCCTGCCGCGCCCGTCCTCCTCCATGGCCGCCGGCCCGTGGTCTTCGTCCACGGCACGCCCGGCTCGGCGCGGGCCTTCGCCGGCTATCTGCGCCGGCGGGATCTTGTGGACCGCTTCCTGCTCATCAGCATCGACCGGCCGGGCTTCGGGCTGACCCGGCCGAAGCGGGCCGAGCCCGCGCTGCAGCGCCAGGCGGCCGCGATCACCGGCCTGCTCGCCGCGCTGCCCGCCGGGACGCCGCCCGCCATCCTCGTCGGCCATTCCCTCGGCGGGCCGATCATCGCGGCGGCCGCCACCCGGGATCCGGACAAGGTCGGCGGGCTCGTCGTGCTGGCGGGCGCCTTCGATCCGGCCTTCGAGCGCGTCCATCCGCTGCAGCATCTGGGCGAGGCGCCGCCCTTCGTCTGGCTGCTCTCGCGCAGCCTGCGCAACGCCAACCGCGAGCTGATTCCGCTCAGGGGCGAGCTCGAGCGTCTGCGGGCGGATCTGTTGCGTCTGCGGCAGCCCGTCCTCGTCCTCCACGGCACCCGGGACCGGCTCGTGCCCTACGGCAATGTCGCCTATCTGATGCGGCTGGCCGGAGGCGCCCCGCGCTTCGAGGTGCGTCCGCTTGCCGGCTTCGATCATTTCATCGTCTGGACGGCACCCGATGCGGTGGCAAACGCGATCGGCGACATGGACGCCTGGCTGGCCGGGCTTTCCCGGCGCCGGAGCGCGGACGCAGACCGGGCGGCTGCGTCTTCCCCCTCACCCTGACGCCAGGCCGGCCCGGCGCGCCCGCATGATCGCCTGATGGCGGCGTTCCACCCGGAGCGCCGCAAGAAGCGGCGGGATCCGCTCGTCGGGCCGACCCTTGTGACCCAGCTGCCAGAGCTGCTCGTAGAACCAGTAGATCGTCGCAAAGCCGGTGAGCGCACGCACCGCCGGCAGCCGGGCGCAGGAAGGCGAGCGCGCGCGGCAGCGGCCGCAGATGATCCTCCGGACGCGGCAGCGCCTCGAGTCCCGCGAGCAGGCGGGCGGCAACATCCGGCATGACGCAGAAGGGCCGGGCGATGCCGACGAGGTCGACGGCGCCCGTGGCCAGCGCCTCCCGCATCGCCGCGCGGTGGCGGAAGCCGCCGGTGACCATGAGCGGGATCGTGAGCTTTTCGCGCATCGCCTGTGCGAAATCGATGAAATAGGCTTCGCGCGCGGCCGTGGAGGCCGGCACGGCAGGGCGCTCCTCCGCCGCAAGACCCTTAATGCGCATCATGCGCGGCTGCTCGTAGGTGCCGCCGGAGATCTCGATGAGGTCCACCCCCGCCTTCTCCAGCCAGCCCGCGACCGTGAGGCTGTCGGTGAAGGCGAAGCCGCCGCGCTGGAAGTCCGCGCTGTTGAGCTTGACGGAAACGGGAAAGTCCGGCCCCACGGCGGCGCGCACGGCCTCCACCACCTCCATGAGAAAGCGCGCGCGGCCCTTGAGGTTCCCGCCGTAGGAATCGCCGCGCCGGTTGGTCAGCGGCGAGAGGAATTCGGAGATCAGATAGCCGTGGGCGGCGTGGATCTGCACGCCGGTAAAGCCCGCCGCCTTCACGGCCGCCGCCGCTTCGGCGAAGCGGGTGACGAGCTCCGCGATCTCGGCGCGGCTGAGCGGCTCGGGGGTGCCGAAGCGGCCGCCCGGCAGCGCAAGCGGCACCGCCGACGGCGCTTTGGGATGCGGATTGACGAGCTTCGGCGTCTGCCGGCCCGCATGGCTGAGCTGCACCCAGAGCTGGTTGCCGCCGGCCGTGCCCGCCGCCGCCCAGCGCGCGAGTGCCGCCGCCATCCCGGCATCCGGTGCGCCTGCCACCACCACGTTGCCGGGCCGCTCCAGGTGGTCCGGATCGATGATCACGTTGCCGGTGATCAGCAGCCCCGCACCCCCTTCCGCCCACAGCCCGTAGAGACGGTCGAGCGCCGGGGTCGGCCGGCCCGCCGGCGTCGCGAGCCCCTCGGTCATCGCCGCTTTCGCGATGCGGTTCGCAATGCGCGCGCCGCAGGGAAGCGTGAGCGGGCTGTCCAGCCTGACCGTCATGAGCGCTCCTTCCTTTTCCGCCTTGGCCCGGCAGCCGGCTCATATCCCCATGCGGCGGGCGGCCAGATCGGCGAGGATTTCGCTGGCGCCGCCGCCGATGCCGTAGATCGGCGCCTCGCGGTAGATGCGCTCGACCGCGTGCCCGCGGATGAAGCCCGTTCCGCCCAGGATCTGCACGGCGGTCCGCGCGACATGGTCGAGCATCTCGGCGGCCGCGATCTTGAGCAGGCAGATCTCGTCCACCGGCTCCTCGCCCCGGTCGATGCGCCAGGCGAGATTCTCGGCCAGACTTTCGACGCAGCGGATGCGGGCGGCCATGTCCACCAGCCTGTGGCGGATCACCTGGCGGCTCGCGAGCGGCCGGCCGAAGGTGACCCGCCGGCGGGCATGGTCGAGCGCATCGGCAAGCGCGCGCTTGGCCAGCCCGATCGCCAGCGCCGCGAGTCCCAGCCGCTCGCGGTTGAAGTTCATCATGAGCGGCAGAAAGCCGCCGTTCTCGACGCCGACAAGATTGGCGGCGGGCACGCGCAGGCCGTCGAAATGCAGCGTCGCCGTGTCCGAGCACCACCAGCCCGTCTTCGGCAGCTCGTGGCGCACGAGCCCCTCGACGGGCGCCTCGACGACGATGAGCGAGATGCCTTCCGCTCCCGCGCCGCCGGTGCGCACCGCGACCGTGAACAGATCCGCGCGCATGCCCGAGGTGATCGTGGTCTTGGTGCCGGTGATCACGTAGTGGTCGCCGTCGCGGACCGCCCGCGTGCGGATCGCGGCCACATCCGAGCCGGCATCCGGCTCGGTCACCGCCAGCGCCGCGATCTTCCGGCCCGCCAGCACGTCGGGGATGATCCGCCGCTTGAGATCATCCGAGCCGGCCGCAAGGACGGGAGGCAGGGCGATGCCGTGGGAGAACAGCGCCGCCACGAGCCCGCCGGCGCCGGCGCGCGCCATCTCCTGGTTGAGGATGAGCGAGAAGAAGGAATCGGCCGGCGTGCCCCCCAGCTCCTCCGGATAGCCGAGGCCGAGAAGCCCGGCTTCGGCCGCCTTCTCGTGGAGCGCGCGGGGGATGCGGCCGGCCTCCTCCCATTCGTTGATGAAGGGGACGATCTCGCGGTCCACGAAGCGGCGCACGGCCGCCTGGAACTGCCGGTGCTCCGGGCCGTAGAAGGGCGAACGCTCCGGCAGCGCGAAGGGATCCTCGATGTTCATCGGCGACGGCTCCTTGCCCGGACGACGGCAAAGCCTAGTGCCAAGCGATGCCGCGGCAAACACGCCGCGAGCGGGAGCTGCGGGCGGCCGCACCCGGCGGGCTGCGCGTCAGTCCTGGAAGGGATCCTGCATCAGGATCGTGTCCTCGCGCTCGGGGCTCGTCGACAGCAGCGCAACCGGCGCGCCGATCAGCTCCTCGACGCGGCGCACGTATTTGACGGCGGTCGCCGGCAGGTCCCGCCAGGAGCGCGCGCCGCGGGTGCTCTCGCGCCAGCCCTCCAGCGTCTCGTAGATCGGCTCGACCCGCTCCTGGCTCGCGCGGTCGGGCGGCAGATGGTCGAGCACGCGCTCGCCCAGCCGGTAGCCGACGCAGATCCGGATGCGCTCGAAGCCGTCGAGCACGTCGAGCTTGGTGAAGGCGATCCCGCGGATGCCGGCCACCGTCACCGCCTGGCGCACCAGCACCGCATCGAACCAGCCGCAGCGCCGGCGCCGCCCCGTCACCGTGCCGAATTCGTGGCCGCGCTCGCCGAGCAGCCGGCCCGTCTCGTCGTCGAGCTCGGTCGGAAACGGCCCCGCGCCGACGCGGGTGGTGTAGGCCTTCGCGATGCCGAGCACGTAGTCGAGCGCATTCGGCCCGATGCCGGCGCCGGCGGCCGCCTGGCCGGCGACCGTGTGCGAGGAGGTGACGATAGGGATAGGTGCCGTGATCGACGTCGAGCAGCACGCCCTGGGCGCCCTCGAAGAGGATCCGCGCGCCCCGCTCGCGCGCGGCCGCCAGCGTCCGCCAGACGGGCCCGGCAAACGGCAGGATGCGCGGCGCGATCGCCGCGAGCTCCGCCTCGAGCGCCTTCTTGTCGACGGGCTCCGCGCCCAGCCCGCGGCGCAGGGCGTTGTGATGGGTGAGCAGACCCTCGAGCCGCTCGGAGACCAGCGCCGGGTCTCTCAGATCGCAGATCCTGAGCGCCCGCCGGCCCACCTTGTCCTCATAGGCCGGGCCGATGCCGCGGCGCGTGGTGCCGATCCTGATCCCGCGGGTGGCGTCCTCCCTCAGCCCGTCGAGCTCGCGGTGGAAGGGCAGGATCAGCGCGCAGGTCTCCGCGATCTGCAGATTCTCCGGTGTCACCGCGACCCCCTGGGCGGTGAGCCGGTCGATCTCGGCGGCGAGCGCCCAGGGATCGACGACGACGCCGTTGCCGATGAGCGAGAGCTTGCCCGGGCGCACGATGCCGCTCGGCAGCAACGAGAGCTTGTAGGTCTCGCCGCCCACCACCAGCGTGTGGCCGGCGTTGTGGCCGCCCTGGAAGCGGACCACCACGTCCGCGCGGCTGGACAGCCAGTCGACGATCTTGCCCTTGCCCTCGTCGCCCCACTGGGCGCCGATCACCACCACATTCGCCATCGTCCCGTTCCCGGTCCGCCGCACGCGGGCCCGATGCCCGCGCCGGGTCTGTGCCCTGCCGCCCGCCGTTCACGCAAGGGATTTGAGGCCAGCCGCATCGAGAAGCGCGGTGCAGCCCAGCGCCCGCGCCCGCTCCGAGGCCGCGCCGGGCTCCTCATCGTCCAGCGCCTCGACGACGACCGCCCCCTGCGCCCGCAGCCGGGCGATTTCGGCCCGATCCGCATCGGCCAGGGCGAAGATCCGCCGCGGCCCGTCGCCCGGCGGCGGCAGCAGCGGCAGGAGCCGGTCCATGTAGGCGGAAAAGCCGACCGCCGGCTCGAAGCGCCCGTCCGCGCGGCGGATGCGGTAGCGGCCGCCGCGGCCGATCTCGTGGCTGGCCGCGCGCGCGAAGATCGCAAAGGCGATGCCGCGGTGGTACTCGAAGCCGCGGCGCTCCAGGGGATCGATGGTGACCGCGACCTCCGGCAGCTCGTCCGCCAGCGCGCGCGCAAAGGCGAGCACGGCATCGCGGTGTCCGGCGAGCGGGGCGGGCAGGGCGAGCGCGGAAAGCCGGGCTCCCGCCTCGGCCAGCGGGCCCGTCGCCTCCATGAGCCGGCCCAGCACCCGGGCCTCCTCGCGGCCGAGGAGATCGGCCGCCCCGGCCAGATCCTTCACGTCGACGAGCCGCAGCAGCCGCGCCCGCCGCTCGCCTTCTAGCCCCCAGGCGTCGAGCAGGGCGGCGAGCAGCGGCGGGCAGACGACGTCGATGACGAGCCCCGCAATCCCGAGGCCGGCCAGAGCCGAAAGCGCGAGCCGCGCGATCTCCCGGTCGGCGCGGGGGCTGTCGGTGCCGATGAGCTCGATGCCGACCTGGCGGAACTGGCGCGAGGGCTGGAGCGCGCTGCCGCGCACCTTGAGCACCGGGCCCGCATAGGCGAGCCTGAGCGGGCGCGGCGCGTCCGCCAGCCGGGTGGCGGCGAGCCGGGCGATCTGGAGCGTGATGTCGGACCGGAGCACCATCACCCGCCGCGATTCGGGATCGAGCAGCCGGAACATGTCCGGCAGCCGGCCGCCGTCGGCGAAGGCGGCAAGCGCCTCCTCGAATTCGAGCAGCGGCGGGTGCACCCGCTCATAGCCCCAGCGGGCGAAATGCGCGATCAGCGCTTCCGAGGCCGCCGCCTCGCGGGCCGCATCGGGCGCCAGCGTGTCCGCCAGCCCCTGGGGCAGCAGGCCCCTGGCCCGGCCGTCCGTGTGGCCCGTCATGTCCCGGTCGTCCCTCCCGCCTTACGTGAAGCTCAAGGGCGCGGCCTGGCGAACATAGGGCAGCGCGCGCACCTCTTCCAGCACCTCGGGCGGGATCGGCTGGTCGAGGCCGAGCAGCGCCACCGCAAGCCCGCCCTTGGCGGCGCGGCCGAGGTTGAAGGTGCCGATGTTCACCCCGTGCCGGCCGAGGAGCGTGCCGAGCGCGCCGATGAAGCCGGGCCTGTCCTCGTTGACGACGAAGAGCATGTCGTCCAGCAGCTCCGCCTCGAGCTGGACGTCGTCGAGCTGGACGATGCGCGGGCTCTGGTCGGAGAACAGCGTGCCGGCGACCGAGCGGGTGCGGTTCTCGCTGCGCACCACGAGGCGCATCAGGGTGTGATAGTCGCCGGCCCGCTCGTGGATCACCTCGCTGACCGCGATGTCGCGCTCGCGCGCGATCACCGGCGCGTTGACCATGTTGACCGACTCCATCACGGGTTTGAGCAGCCCCTCGAGCACGACGGCGGTGAGCGGCCGGGTGTTGAGCTCGGCGACATGGCCCTCGTACTCGATCCGCACCTCGCGCACACCCGAGCGCACGAGCTGGCCCATGAAATGGCCGAGCTGGCGGGCCAGCGCCATGTAGGGGCGCAGCCGCGGCGCCTCCTCCGGCGTCATGGAGGGCATGTTGAGGGCGTTGGTCACGCCGCCGAGCAGCAGGAAGTCCGCCACCTGCTCGGCGATCTGGATGGCGACGTTGGTCTGGGCCTCGCGGGTGGAAGCGCCGAGATGCGGGGTCGCGATGAGCCGCGGATGGCCGAAGAGGGGATGGGCGTGCGCCGGCTCCTCGACGAAGACGTCGAGCGCGGCCCCGGCGAGCCGGCCCGAATCCAGCGCCTCCTTCAGGGCCGCCTCGTCCACGAGCCCGCCGCGGGCGCAGTTGATGAGATAGGCGCCCTCCTTCATCTTCGCGAGCGCCGCGGCGTCGATGATGTTGCGGGTCTGCTCGGTGAGCGGCGTGTGCAGGGTCACGAAGTCGGAGCGGGCGAGAAGCGTGTCGAGATCGACCTTCGAGACCCCGAGCTCGCGGGCGCGGTCTTCGGTGAGGTAGGGGTCGTAGGCCAGCACCTTCATCTTGAGCCCGATCGCGCGGTCGGCGACGATCGAGCCGATGTTGCCGCAGCCGATGATGCCCAGCGTCTTGCCGGTCACCTCCACGCCCATGAAACGCGACTTTTCCCATCTGCCCGCGTGGGTGGACGCGTTCGCCTGGGGGATCTGGCGCGCCAGAGACAGCATCAGGGCGATCGCGTGCTCGGCCGTCGTGATGGCGTTGCCGAAGGGCGTGTTCATCACCACGATGCCGCGCGCGGTCGCGGCCTTGAGATCGATGTTGTCGACCCCGATCCCGGCGCGGCCGATGACCTTCAGCCGCTCGGCGCGCTCCAGGATTTTGGGGGTCACCCTGGTCGCCGAACGCACGATGAGCCCGTCATAGGCGCCGATGGCGTCCGCCAGCTCCTCCTTCGTCAGATCCGTGCGCTCATCGACCTCGATGCCGCGCTCGCGCAGGATCCGGGCCGCGAGCGGGCTCATCTTGTCGGAAATCAGAACCTTGGGCATGTCGGTTGCTCCCGGTGGCAAGAGAAAAAGCGGTGTCGATTGCGGGCGGCCGGCACGTCAGGAGACGAGCGCGGCCTTCGTCTCATGGAAGGCCCAGTCGAGCCAGGGGCCGAGGGCGGCGACATTCTCGGCCTCCACCGTCGCCCCGCACCAGATCCTGAGCCCCGGCGGCGCGTTGCGGTAGCCGGCGATGTCGTAGGCCACGCCTTCCTCCTCGAGCAGCAGGCACAGGCGCTTGACGAAGGCGCGCTGGTCCGGCTCCGGCAGCGCCGCCACCGCGGGATCCACGATCTTCAGGCACACCGAGGTGTTGGAGCGGATCGCGGGATCGGCCACGAGATGCGCGATCCAGGGCGTCCTGCGCACCCAGGCGTCGAGGACGGCGGCGTTCCGGTCGGCGCGGGCGATCAGCGCCGGAAGCCCGCCGAGCGATTCGGCCCAGGCCAGCGCATCCAGCCAGTCCTCCACGCACATCATGGAGGGCGTGTTGATGGTGCTGCCCCGGAACAGCTCCTCGTCGAGCGCGCCCTTCTTCTTCAGCCGCATGATCTTGGGCAGCGGCCAGGGCGGATCATGGGCGAGCAGCCGCTCGACCGCCCGGGGCGAGAGGATCAGCATCCCGTGCGCCGCCTCTCCCCCCAGCGCCTTCTGCCAGGAGAAGGTCACGACATCGAGCCGGTCGACGGGGATGGGCTGGGCGAAGATCCCGCTCGTCGCATCGCAGATCCTCAGTCCCGCACCCGGCGCGGATGAGAAGGCCCCGTCCGGCATGCGCACGCCCGAGGTCGTGCCGTTCCAGCAGAAGACGAGATCATGGTCGGGATCGACGGCATCGAGATCCGGCAGCGCGCCGTAGGGCGCCTCCAGCACCCGGACGTCGGCGAGCTTCAGATGCTTCGTGATGTCGTCCGCCCAGGTCTTCGAGAAGCTCTCGAAGGCGAGAACATCGACGGGAAGCGGACCGAGCAGGTTCCACAGCGCCATCTCCACCGCCCCGGTATCCGAGGCGGGAACGATGGCGAGCCGGTAATCCTCCGGCAGGCCGAGCAGCGCACGCGTGCGGTCGATCGCGGCCTCGAGCCGCTGCTTGCCGATGCGCGAGCGGTGGGACCGGCCGAGGGGGGCGTGCTTCAGGAAGTCCGGCGTCCAGCCCGGACGCTTGGCGCAGGGCCCCGACGAAAACTGGGGCCGCGCCGGACGGCGCAGAGGTCGTTCGCTCATGTCACTCTCCTTCCAGAGAGCACGCGCCTCGTTGGGGAGGCGTGGCCCGCCCGCGAGACTAGAGCCGGCGGCGCCGCTGTCAAGGAAATTTTTGCGCTGCAACAAAACTTGGGGGGGGGCGGCCGGTGGAAACTCAGGCCTCGCCGACCTCGCCGAGGGCCGTGGTGGCGAACTGGAGCTCGGCGAGCCGCCGGTAGAGGGCGGAGCGGGCGAGCAGCTCGTCATGGCGGCCGATCGCCTCGATGCGCCCGCGCTTCATGACGACGATGCGGTCGGAGTCCACGACCGTCGAGAGGCGATGGGCGATGACGATGCTGGTGCGCCCGCGGGTCAGATTGGCCAGCGCCTCCTGGATCAGCCGCTCGGATTCGGAATCGAGCGCGCTGGTCGCCTCGTCCAGCAGCAGGATCGGCGCGTCCTTCAGGATCGCGCGGGCGATGGCGATGCGCTGGCGCTCGCCGCCGGAAAGCCTGACCCCGCGCTCGCCGAGCGGGGTGTCGAGGCCCTGCGGCAGCCGCGCGATGAACTCCCAGGCATGCGCCCGGCGGGCGGCGGCGATGATCTCCTCCTCGCTGGCCCCCGGCCGGCCGTAGGCGATGTTCTCGCGCACGCTGCCCGAAAACAGCACCGTCTCCTGCGGCACCACGGCGATCTGCCGGCGCAGCGCGATGGGGTCCAGCTCGCGGATGTCGATGCCGTCCACGAGGATCCGGCCGGCGTCGGGGTCGAAGAAGCGCAGCAGCAGGAGCAGCATCGTCGACTTGCCCGCGCCCGAGGGGCCGACGAGGGCGATCCGCTCGCCCGGCGCGATGGCGAGCGAGACGTCGGCGAGCGCCGCGATCTCCGGCTTGCTGGGGTAGGAGAAGGTGACATGCTCGTAGGCGATCGCGCCGGCCAGCCGCTCCGGCAGCGGCCGCGGCCGGGACGGCGCGGTGATGGCGGGGGTGGTGCGCAGGATCTCCGCGATCCGCTCGGCCGCGCCGGCGGCGCGCTGGAAGTCGCCATAGGTCTCGATGACGGCGCCGACCGCCCCGGCCGCCATGATCGCGAATCCGACGAAGGCGGCCATCTCGCCGCCGGTCATGGTGCCGGCGACCACCGCATGCGCGCCGCGCCAGAGCACGAAGGTGATGGAGGCGGAGATCAGGAAGATGACGATGCCGGTGAGCACGGCCCGGGCCCGCACCCGCCGGCGCGCCACCGCATAGGCCTCCTCTACGGCCTCGTGGAAGCGCCGGCGCTCGAACTCCTCGCGCGTGAAGGCCTGGACGATCTGGATCGCACCCAGGGCCTCGGAGACGAGGCTCGCGACGTCGGCGATGCGGTCCTGGGTGAGCCGCGCCAGCCGCCGCACCCGCCGCCCGTAGACGACGATCGGCAGGATCACCGCCGGCACGACGACGGCGGTCATCGCCATCAGCAGCGGGTTCAGCACCACCATCATCGTCACCGAGCCGATGAACAGCAGGATGTTGCGCAGGGCGATGGAGGCGGAGGCCGAAAGCACCTCCTGGATGACCCCGACATCGGCGGTCACCCGCGATGCGATCTCGCTCGGCCGGTTTTCCTCGAAGAAGGCCGGATGCAGGCCGATGACGTGGCCCAGCGCCGCAATCCGCAGATCCGCGGCCACCCGCTCGCCCAGCAGATTGACGAAATAGGCGCGCCAGGCGGTCGCCACCGCCAGCAGCGTCACGATCGCGAACAGGCGCAGAAAATAGCCGTCGATCCCGGCCGGATCGGCGGCGTTGAAGCCGCGGTCGATGACCGGGCGCATGGTCGCGATCGCGGCGATGTTGGCCGCGGCCGCGACCACGAGGAAGACGAGCGCGAGCAGGACGAGGCCGCGGTGGCGGCGGATGAAGCGGGCGACGATCGCAAGCTTCAGCAGCCGCGCGAGCGGGCGCGCCGGCCCGGCCGCTCCCTTGCGTCCCGTCTCGGTTCCGGCCTGCTGGTTCATGGCGGCTTCCGGTCCGCGCCGCGGGCGGCGCCGGCGCATCGGGCGCCCTTGTCAAGCCCCGGCCGCCCCGTTATAAGCCGCCGCCAAGAAGCCGCAAGCCGTGGAGTTCACACGCGATGCCGAAGCCGGACATTCATCCCGACTACCACTTCATCAAGGTGGTCATGACCGATGGCACCGAGTTCATCACCCGCTCGACCTATGGCGAGGAGGGTGCGGTGCTCCAGCTCGAGATCGATCCCAAGTCGCACCCCGCGTGGGTGGGGGGCGGCCAGCGGATCGTCGACCGCGGCGGCCAGGTCGCGCGGTTCAAGAAGCGCTACGGCAGCTTCTCGCTGACCGGCAAGAAATAGACGAACCGCCCGCATCCCGCGCCGGCTTCCCGCATCCTCGGTTGCACAGGCCGCGGCCTCGTCCGGCATGGGGACGGCGGCCGCCCGTCGGCGCGCTCCGCGCCGCCGGTGCCGCGATCAGGCGGCGCGGCTGTCCCAGTTGGCGATGTCGCGATTCTCGCCCTCGCCGCCCGGCTTGCCGTCCGCGCCCCAGGTCCACAGGTCGAACTCGGCGTGCCGGCCGGGATGGCGGTACTGGTAGGGCCGGCCCCAGGGATCGATGATGCCGTCCTTCTTGTCGATGTAGGGGCCGTTCCAGACGCGGGCGTCGCGCGGGCGCTCGATCAGCGCCTTCAGCCCCTCTTCCGTCGTCGGATAGCGGCCGACCTCGAGCCGGTAGAGCTCGAGCGCGGATTCGAGATTGCGGATCTGGATTTCGGCGGCCTCGGACTTGGCGCGCGAGAGGTACTGCACCACCCGCGGCACGGCGAACGCCGCGATCAGGCCCAGGATCGCGAGCACGACGAGAAGCTCGATCAGGGTGAAGCCGCGTGCCCGCCGCCGGCGGCTTCCGGCGATCCGATCCGCAGGCCCGGCCTTGTCCGCCCGCATATGCGCGCCTCCTTCCCGCATGCCGCACTTGATCTCGCCCCTCCCGCGCGCCCATACCAGATGCCGGGCGACGGCCGCAACGGCGTTGTGGCGGCGTGTGCCGGTGCGCGCGCCGGATGCGGGAATCGGGACGGCAGGAAAGGGCGGGGCATGGACGAACAGCGGATCCGCGGGGGCGTGAGCGAGGAGGAGGCGCGCGAGGCGGTGCGCGTGCTGCTGCGCTGGGCCGGGGACGATCCGGACCGCGAGGGGCTGCGCGAGACGCCGGACCGCGTGGTCCGGGCCTTCCGGGAATACTTCCGCGGCTATGACGAGGATCCCGTCCAGTATCTGAAGCGCACCTTCGAGGAGGTCTCGGGCTACGACGAGGTGGTGCTGCTGCGCGACATTCCCTTCGTCTCCCACTGCGAGCACCACATCGCGCCGATCATCGGCAAGGCCCATGTCGCCTATGTGCCGCGCGACCGGATCGTCGGCATTTCCAAGCTCGCGCGGGTCGTCCACGCCTTCGCGCGCCGGCTGCAGGTCCAGGAGCGGCTGACCGCCCAGATCGGGGATGCCATCGCCGAGGTGCTCGATCCCGTGGGGGTGGCTGTGGTGATCGAGGCGACCCACGCCTGCATGAGCTGCCGCGGCGTGGAAACCCCGGACGTCGTGATGACGACGAGCCGCATGCTGGGGCTGTTCCGCGACGACGACAAGGCCCGGCGCGAGGTGCTGGCGCTGATGGGCTTTTGAGAGCCGGCGCCGGGAACCTTCCGGCCGCGGGGACGTTGGCCGGGGTGCAGCGGCGCGGCGGCGTTGACAGCGCGGGCCGCTTTTGGCTAAGGACGGCGCCGCTTCGATGCGACCGTGGCCCCTTCGTCTAGCGGTCTAGGACGCCAGCCTCTCACGCTGGAAACACGGGTTCGAGTCCCGTAGGGGTCACCACCTTGATTCTCCCATGAAAATATCGGCATACCCCCGGGGCTTATGCCATTTCGGGGCGGATCTTTGCCACCTGCGCGCAGTTCACGCATCCATCTCCTCTTCCGCGACGCGCAGAAAGCTGCTAGGGCTCGCCGGGCCGCCAAACCGGACGGCGGGGGGTGTCGGCAGGCCGGTCGGGAGTTGACCGCGGTCCGGACACGGGCCGTCGCAACCCGGCTTGCGGGCGTCGGGCCGATCGGGGCAGCGGGGCTCGTTGCAAGGGCCGGTTCCGCAGGCCGGCCGCCCGGCTGTCGGTGGGAAGGGCGGTCGGGCCCGGGTCCGGCCGCCGTGCGCAAAAAGAAGACCGACCGGGGAGGACACCGTGCGCATGTTCCGGCTGCTGTGCTGTCTCGCTTTCGCCATCCTGCCTGCCATCGCCGCCGCCCAGCCCGTGCCCCCGGCGGAGCGGACCGGGGAAGCGGAGGAGATCGTCTATCCGGCCTCCTTCTTCGCCCGCTATCATCCGGTGACCGCGCTCGACATGGTGCGCCGCGTGCCGGGCTTCCGGCTGGACGAGGGATCGGGGCGCCGCGGCTTCGCGGAGGCCGCCGGCAACGTGCTCATCAACGGCGAGCGGCCGTCCACCAAGAGCGATTCGCTCTCCGACATCCTTGCGCGGATCCCGGCGGAGCGGGTGGAGAAGATCGTCCTCATCCGCGGAAACACCGCCGGCTACGATCTGCCGGGCCAGGACGTGATCGTGGACGTGCGGCTCAAGACCGCGGCCGAGGTGGTGCATCGGTGGCGGATCGACGTCGAGCAGGATGTCGACGGCGGCCCCGTGACGCCGACGGGCTTTCTGTCGCGCTCGGCCACCGGCGCGGGCCTGTCCTATGACCTGGGCGCGACCGTGCGCCGCTTCGCCATCAACGCCACGAGCCTGGAGCGCCTGCTGCTCGGCGAGGCGCGCGGGCCGGCCGAGCTGCGCGACGAGGATCTCGTCATCGACGGGGTCGAGCTCGAGCTGGCCGGCAATGCGGAGATCCGGCGCGGCGCCCATCTCCTCCATGTGAACGGCAAGATCAATTTCGAGCACCGCACGTCCGACGAGCTCTCTCGTCGGCAGCCGGTGATCCCGGACCTGCTCGCACGCCTCGTGCGCGAGACGGAGAACAGGGACGAGCTGCGCTTCGAGCTGGGCGCCGACTGGTCCAGGAGCTTCGGGCCGCTGACCGCCAAGGTGATCGGCCTCGGCCGGCGCACGGACTTCGACATCCTCTCGCGGCGCGACGACCGCCTGCTCGACGGCGCGCCCCTCATCCTGCGCCGGGCGGACACCGATTCGGTCGAGACCGAGATCATCGGCCGCATCGAGCTCGACTGGGCGGGCGTCGAGGAGCATCTCTTCGAGCTCGATGCCGAGGGCGCCCTCAACCGCCTGTCGAACGTTCTGCTTTTTACGGTCGATACCGGAGACGGACCCGAGATCATCCCCGTGCCCGGCGGGAACACGCTGGTGCGCGAGCGGCGCGGCGACTTCGGCCTCAAGGATACCTGGAGCCGCGGGCCCTGGGTGGTCGAGGCGCGGCTGGGTGCGGAGGTCTCCACCATCATCCAGACGGGGGACGCCCGCAACCGCCGCAGCTTCTTCTTCATGAAGCCCCGCTTCATGACCGCCTGGGCGCCGAATCCGCGGCGCAACATCCGGCTCAACATCCGCCGTGACGTGGCCCAGCTCGACTTCTTCGATTTCGTGAGCGCGACCAATTTCGCCGACGAGCAGCTCGCCCTCGGCAACCCGGAGCTCAAGCCGGAGCGGACCTGGATCCTCGAGGCGAGCATGGAGCAGCGCTTCGGCGAGATCGGGGTGGTGACGCTCACCCCCTTCTACCACCGCATCGAGGATGTCCAGGACCTGCTGCCGCTCAGGGACGATCTCGAAGTCCCGGGCAACATCGGCTCGGGCAAGCGCTTCGGCATCCGCTGGGAGATGACGCTGCCGCTCGCCGAATGGATCGGTCTTGCCGGCGCGCGCCTCGACGTCGAGGGCTCCGCCCAGCGTTCGCGGGTGCGCGATCCCGTGACCGGCCGGCCGCGGCCGCTCTCGCTCGAGCGCAAGGTCGAAAACGACATCCAGTTCCGGCAGGACTTCCGCCACGCGCGCCTCGCCTGGGGCTTCGAGATCCTGCAACGCGCGCCGCTGCCCTTCTTCGGCATCGACGAGCGGGTGCTGGATGATCCCGGCGTCTCCCTCGACGTCTTCGTCGAAACGACGCGCTTCTTCGGCTTCAAGATCCGCATCCGCGCCGAAAATCTGATCAATGACCCCTCCGCGCGCGCACGCGCGGTGTTCACCGGCCTGCGCGCCCTCTCGCCCCTCGATTTCATCGAGGCGCGCCGCCGGCGCATCGGCCGGTCGCTGATTCTGACCGCCGAGGGCGGCTTCTAGCCGCGCGGGGTGCGGCCTTTCGCGGCCGCCATCCGGTTGGGCGGGCCGAGCGGGATGCCGGCCGCGGCGATGCGCGCGAGCAGCTCTTCCGCAAGCCGCGTGCGCAGATCGAGGAGGCGCGGGAGCTCCACCCACACGCGCACGGTGAGCGGGACGCTTCCGTCCGGCGCGGGTTCGCTCAGGATCTGGGGCGCGGGTTCGGCGAGCACGCCGTCTGCCGCCGCGACCATGGCGGCCACCACCTCCTCGGCGATCGCCTTGGCGCGCCCGAGATCCGCCGGGTCCTCGAGCGGGAGCACGATCTCCGCGCGCCGGCGCGCGAGCGCCGTATTGTTGACGAGCGGCTGGCCCCAGATCTGGCCGTTCGGCTGGAAGACCCGGAGCCCGTCGGCCGTCTCGAGCACGGTGAAGAAGATGTTGATGTCGGTGACGGTGCCGGTGTTGCCGCCCACCGTGATGCTGTCGCCGATGCGGAAGGGCCGGAAGATCGCGAGCATCACGCCGGCCGCGACATGGGTGAGCGTGCCCTGCAGCGCCAGCCCGATGGAAAGCCCCGCCGCGCCGATCAGCGCCGCCAGACTCGTCGTCTCGATCCCGAAGCGCTCGAGCGCCGCCAGCACCGCGACCGCCAGCACCGCGTAGCGCGCAAGGGACGCGAGAAAGCGCGCCAGCGTCGGATCGATCACCTTGACGCGCGAAAGAAGGCGCTGGGCGCCGCGTGCGGCCCAGCCCGAGAGCACGAGGCCGAGGACGAGGATCGCGATCGCGCCGACGAGCGCGAACAGCATCGATCCGCCCTCCTCGAGCAGCAGCGGGCGCGCCCGCTCCCACAGATCGGCGCCGATGCGCTCGGCCTCCTCCATGACCGCCGGTCCCTCGCCTGTTCCGGACGACGCGCGCTCAGAAATCCACGCAGATGCCCTTGCGCTCCCAATCGCCGTAGCGCGTGGGCTCCGGGCCCGCCGGCCCGCCGATCTCGCGCGGGCGCCGGCGGGGCTGCGGAGCCTGCCCCTCCTCGGCGCCGGCCGCGGCCGGCCGTTCCTTGCCGCCGGATTCCGTTCTGCGGTTCTGCGCCATCGACCCGCTTTCCTCTCATGATTGACGCGGCGTGTCGCCGTCGCCACATCTACGCCGCGTCCCGGCGCCGGCGCAAGCGGATCGGGCGGATGAAGACGAGGGTCGAAGGATGACGGGAGGTTTTCTGCGCACCGCGCTGCTGCTCGCGGCGCTCACCGGCCTGTTTCTGGCCGTCGGCTACGTCATCGGCGGCGAGGGCGGAATGGTGATCGCGCTCATCGTCGCCGGCGTCATGAATCTGTGGGCGTACTGGGAGTCCGACCGGCTGGTGCTCAGCATGTACGGGGCGCGGCCGGCCGATCCCGTCGCGGACCGCCGGCTGATCGCGACCGTGCGCCGGCTTGCCGCGCGCGCGGGGCTGCCGATGCCGGCCGTCTACGTGATCGAGACCGATCAGCCCAACGCCTTCGCCACGGGGCGCGACCCCGCGCATGCCGCGGTCGCGGCGACCCGCGGGCTGCTCGAGCTTCTGGACGACGACGAGCTCGAAGGCGTGATCGCCCATGAGCTCGGTCACATCAGGAACCGCGACACGCTGGTGATGACGCTGACCGCGGTGGTGGCGGGCGCGATCTCGATGCTTGCCAACTTCGCGCTGTTCTTCGGCCACAACCGCAACAACCAGCTCGGCATCCTCGGCGTCATCCTGGTCATGATCTTCGCGCCGCTGGCGGCGATGCTCGTCCAGCTCGCCATCTCGCGCACCCGGGAGTTCGGGGCGGACGAGGCCGGGGCCGAGATCTCCGGCAAGCCGCTCGCGCTCGCCAGCGCGCTCGCCCGTCTCGAGCAGGCGGCCCGCCGGCTGCCCAATCCTCATGCCGAGCGCAACCCGGCGAGCGCCCATCTGTTCATCGTGAACCCGCTCTCCGGCCGGCAGATGGCGGCGCTCTTCCGCACCCATCCCTCCACCGAGGACCGCATCGCCCGACTCGAGGCGCTGGCCGCGCGCATGGGCGCGATCCGACCCGTCCGGCCGGCGCGGCGGCGCGGGCCCTGGGGATGAGCGGCGCCCCGGCGGTTTCCGGGACTGCCTGCGGGAGCGGCCTGTTCGCCCGGCGCGCGGCGCTGTGGGTGCTGGAGAAGGCGCGCGCGCCCCGGAGCGTGCTCGCGGAGCTCTTCGCGGCCGCCGAGCGCCACTACATGCTTCAGGCGCCCGACCGGGCGCTGATGCGCGCGATCGTGCTCGCCTGTCTCAAGGAGCGCCGGATACTCGACCGGGTTCTCCGGCGCCTCATGGACCGGCCGCTCAAGGCCCGGCATAGCCGGATCCGGCACATCCTGCACATGGGCCTCGCCCAGCTCCTCGTGCTCGAGATCCCGCCCCATGCGGCGGTCTCGACCGCGGTGGCGCTCGCGCGCGAGGGCGATGTGCGCAGCCGCCCGCTTGCCGGGCTCGTCAACGCCGTGCTGCGCCGCGCCGCCCGCGAGCGCGACCTCCTTGCCGAATGGTGTGCCGGGCAGGATCCCCTCGCCCTGCTGCCCGACTGGCTCGCCGCGCGCTGGCGGGCGAATCTCGGCGAATCCCGGGCGCGCGCGATCGCCGCCGTGATGCGCCGGCCGGCGCCGCTTGATCTCGTCGCGCGCGATCCCGCGGCCGCCGGGCGGCTGCGGGCCGATCTCAACGCCCTGCCACTGCCCGGCGGCGTGCTGCGGCTGGCCGAACCCACGGACGTGCGCGCGCTGCCCGGCTATGAGGAGGGGCTGTTCTGGGTCCAGGACTGGGCGGCGACGCTGCCCGCCCGCCTGCTCGACTCGGCCCTGCGCGCGCGTGGACATGCGCCGGCGGACGGGCCGGTCGTCGATCTGTGCGCGGCCCCCGGCGGCAAGAGCGCCCAGCTTGCCGCGGCGGGGTGGAAGGTGCTGGCCGTGGACCGCTCGCCCGCGCGTCTTGCCCGGCTCGCCCGGAACATGCGCCGGCTGCGGCTTCACGCGCAGCTTGTCGCCGCCGACGCCGCGACATTTGCGCTGGCGCGGCCGGTTCCCGGGCTGCTGCTGGATGCGCCCTGTTCGGCCACGGGCACGCTCAGACGCCATCCCGACATCGCCTTCAAGCGCGGGCCGCGGGACATTGCGGAACTGGCCGCGGCCCAGCGGGCGCTGCTCGACAACGCGGCGCGGCTCGTCGCCCCGGGCGGCGTGCTGGTCTACGCCGTCTGCTCGCTGGAGCCGGAGGAGGGGGCGGAGCAGATCGCGGCCTTTCTTGCGCGCCATCCGGGCTTCCGGCGCCTGCCGGTCGCGCGCGAGGAGGTCTTCGGTCTCGAAGAGGCGCTGACGCCTGCCGGCGACGTCCTCACCCATCCCGCGCTTCTCGCCGAAGAGGGCGGGATCGACGGATTCTTCGTCGCAAGACTCGTCCGCGCCGCCTGAAGGCGGCCCGGCATGCGGCGTTGAGCGGGCGGCGGTCTGCTGCTAGGAGAGGGCCCATGACCGCAGGCCGCCAGATCACGATCGCGCCGTCCATCCTGTCCGCGGACTTCGCCCGCCTCGGCGAGGAGGTGGCGGCCGTGGACGCGGCCGGGGCCGACGTCATCCACATCGACGTGATGGACGGGCATTTCGTGCCGAATCTGACCATCGGTCCGGCGGTGATCCGGGCGCTGAGGCCGGTCACCGACAAGCCCTTCGACGTCCATCTGATGATCTCGCCGGCCGATCCCTATCTTGCCGCCTTCCGCGAGGCGGGCGCGGACATCCTCACCGTCCATCCCGAGGCCGGTCCGCATCTTCACCGCACCCTGCAGCGGATCCGTGCGCTCGGCGCGAAGGCGGGGGTGGCGCTCAACCCCGCGACCCCGGCCGCCGCCATCCGCCATGTGCTGGACATCGTCGATCTCGTGCTGGTGATGACGGTGAACCCCGGCTTCGGCGGCCAGAGCTTCATCCCCGGCATGCTCGAGAAGATCGCCGAGGTGCGCGAGATGATCGCGCTTGCGGGCCGCGGCATCGCGCTCGAGGTCGACGGCGGGATCACGCCGGAGACCGCGCCGGACGTGGTGGCGGCCGGCGCGGACTGGCTGGTGGCCGGCACCGCCGTCTTCGCCGGCGGCGGCGAGAGCTATGCGGCGAACATCGCCGCGCTGCGCCGGGCCGGCGAGGCGGCGCTGCCGCAGATCGCGCTGGACCGGGGCGCGTCATGACCGGGCTCGAGGCGCTGTTCGAGGCCGGCTGCGAGGAAAGGCGCATCCGTCGACCCGCGCGCACCCGCCGCCGGCGCGACTGGGCGATGCCCTGGTGGGTGCGGCTGCCGGGCGGCGAGAGGCTCTATGCCGCCCAGCTCAACGGCCGCCATCCCCTGCGGCTGGTGGGCAGCCCGGGCGCGGTGCTCCCGGGCGACGCCCGCCGCGGCGCGGACTGGCTCGCCGGCCGCCGCGCGCATGATGCGGAGCGCCGGCCGCTCGCCGACCGGCGCGATCCCTGGGCGGACGCCGCGCTGGATCCCGCCACCGCCGAGGCGCTCCAGCGCTTTTCCTGGCTCGGCGACATCGCCCGCGCCACGCGCGAGGAGGAGGCCCGCGCGCTCGCGCAGGCTTGGACGGCGGCCTGGCTGAAGCGCTTCGGACGCTGGGGCGGGGCCGAGGCCTGGCATCCGCGACTCGTCGCCGCGCGTCTCGTCAACTGGTTCCAGCACGCGGGGCTGCTGCTCGCCACGGGCGACCTCGTCTACCGCTCGGCGGTGATCGATTCGATGGCGCGGCAGGCGCGGCATCTCGCGCTCCAGCTCGGAAGGATTCCCGCCGGTTCCTGGCCGGGCGAGGATGTGGCGGAGCTTGCGGTGGCGCTGGCCATGGCCGGGCTCCTGCTGCCCTACGGCGAGACCTGGAGGCGGGCGGGGCTCGAGGCGCTGAACCACCACCTCTACCGGAGCCGCGATGCGACGGGCGCGCCGCTCAGCCGCCGTCCGCTCGAGGCCTTCCGGACGCTTGCGGCGCTGGTTGCGCTCGAGCGCTGCTTTCGCGAGCGCGGCGAGGACTGCCCGCGCTGGCTGGTCGAGGCCCGGCGCCAGCTCGCCGCCTTCCTGCTTCAGTTCGCCTTCGAGGACGGCTGGGCGCATGTGCACGGCCTCGCGCTCGTCCCGCGCAGGGCGCTGGAGCAGCTTCTGGACGAGGCGCGGGTGGATCTCGTCGCACCGGCGCGCGGGGAGCGCGGCGGCTATGTGCGGCTGAAGGCGCGCCGCACCGTCGTCCTCTTCGACGGCGGTCCGCCGCCGCCGGCCGGATTTCCGGAGGCCACCGCCGGGCTTCTCGCCTTCGAGATGGCCGACGGAGCGCGCCGGATCGTGGTGAACATGGGGCCGCTCGTCGTCGACGGGTCCCCGCTGGGCGCGGCGACGGCGGCGCATGCGACCATCGTCGTCGCCGACCGCAACGCCTGCCCGGTGCTGCGCGCGGGACTGGGCGGCGGCATGGTCGAAAGCCGGCTGTGGAGCGGCGAGGCCGCCGAAGGCCATCTCGCCGGCGCGCGCCACGACGGCTACCGGGACCGCTTCGGGCTCGACGTCGAGCGCCGGCTGCTTCTTGCCCGCGACGGCAAGCTGCTCATCGGCGAGGACGCGCTGATCGCCGCCGAGCCCGGGCGCGCGAAGGCCGGCGCGGCGGCCACGTTCGCGATCCGCTTCCATCTGCACCCCGATGTCGAGGCGATTGCGACCCAGGGCGGCGACCGCGTGCTGCTGAGGCTCGGTCCGGATCGCGCCTGGGCCTTCGCGCTGGATGCGGTCGAGGGCGTGGAGGATGTCGCGCTCGCCATCGAGGACAGCCTGCATCTCGGCGCGGACGGCCCCGAGCGGACCCGGCAGATCGTCGTCACCGGCCGGCGCGCGGGGGATGCGACGCGCTGCCGCTGGCAGCTCGGCCGGGTGGAGGGCTGAGCGGCCCTTGCGCTTTGCCGCGGGATCGGAAAAAAGGCGGCGCCGGCGGCCCGCGGGTCGCCGGGCGGTGCCACGGAAAAACGCTTCATCCACGGGAGACGGCCATGGCTTCGACGGCGGCGGCAGGCGGTGCGGCGGATCTGGTGAAAGTCGCGCGCGCGCTGATCTCGGTCTCGGACAAGACGGGTCTCGTCGAGCTTGCGCGTGCGCTTGCGGCACGCGGCGTCGAGATCGTCTCGACGGGCGGCACGGCGCGCGCGCTCGAGCAGGCGGGGATCACGGTCGTGCCGGTCTCGGCGCTTACGGGCATGCCCGAGATGATGGACGGACGGGTCAAGACGCTGCATCCCGCGATCCACGGCGGGCTGCTGGCGCTCAGAGACGATCCCGCGCATCAGGAGGCGATGCGCGCCCACGGCATCCGCCCGATCGACCTGCTCGTCCTCAATCTCTATCCCTTCGAGGAGACGGTCGCGCGCGGCGCCGGCGAGGCCGAGGCGATCGAGAACATCGACATCGGCGGCCCGGCCATGCTGCGCGCGGCGGCCAAGAACCACCGCTTCGTCACGGTGGTGACCGAGCCCGGGGACTACGTCGCGCTGCTCGCCGAGCTCGATGCGCACGACGGCGCGACGACGCTTGCCTTCCGCCGCCGGCTCGCGGGCAAGGCCTTCCGGCGCACAGCCGCCTATGACGCGGCGATCGGGCGCTGGTTCGCCGAGACCTCGGGCGAGGAGCTGCCCGAGCGGCTGACCATCGCCGGCACGCGCGCGGCCGTCCTGCGCTACGGCGAAAATCCCCATCAGCGCGCCGCGCTCTATCTCGACCCGCGCGACAGGCGCCCCTCGCCGGCGCGCGCGCGCCAGCTGCAGGGCAAGGAGCTCAGCTACAACAATCTCAACGACGCCGATGCCGCCTTCCAGCTCGTGAGCGAATTCTCCGGCGCGGCCCCCACGATCGCGATCATCAAGCACGCCAATCCCTGCGGGGTGGCGCAGGCCGACAGCCTCGCCGAAGCCTGGCGCCGGGCGCTCAAATGCGATCCGGTTTCGGCCTTCGGGGGGATCGTCGCGGCCAACCGCACGATCGATGCCGAGACGGCGGCCGAAATCGTCAAGATCTTCACCGAGGTCGTGATCGCGCCGGCGGTGGACGAGGACGCCCGCGCCGTGTTCGCCGGCCGCAGGAATCTGCGGGTGCTCGAGACCGGCGGGCTGCTCGATCCGGCCGCCGAGGCCCTCGCCATCCGCCAGATCGCCGGCGGTCTGCTCGTCCAGAGCGCGGACGACGCCCGGATCGCGCGCGCGGATCTGAAGGTCGTGACGAAGCGCGCCCCCAGCGCGCGCGAATGGGAGGATCTTCTGTTCGCCTGGACGGTCGTCAAGCACGTGAAGTCGAACGCGATCGTCTATGTGCGCGAGAAGATGACGGTGGGCATCGGCGCGGGCCAGATGAACCGGCGCGACAGCGCGCGCATCGCCGCCATCCGCGCGAAGGAGGCCGCCGAGGCCGCCGGCGAGAGCCGGCCGCTGACCGAGGGCTCGGTGGTCGCCTCGGATGCCTTCTTCCCCTTCGCGGACGGGCTCATCGAGGCGGTGCGGGCCGGTGCCACCGCCGTGATCCAGCCGGGCGGCTCGATCCGCGACGACGAGGTGATCGCGGCCGCCGACGAGGCCGGGATCGCCATGGTGTTCACCGGCGTGCGCCATTTCCGCCACTGAGGCGTCCGCGGCGGGAGGGATGCGGGCCATGAGCCGCGACCGGCCCTCCACGCCGTCCTCTCTCGCCTTCGCGCCCGGCCAGTTCGCCGGCCGGGTCGCGGTGGTGACCGGCGGCACCTCCGGAATCGGCGCCGCGGTCGTGCGCGCGCTCGCGGCCGCGGGGGCGGAGGTGTACTTCCTCGGCCTCATCGGCTCCCAGGGCCGCCGGCTGGAGGAGGAGCTGGGAGCGGCCGCGGGCAAAGCGCGGTTTGCCGCCGTCGACGTCCGCGACGCCGCCGCGCTCGCCCGGTTTTTCGGGGATCTTAAGGAGGCGGGCCGGATCCCGGCGTTCGCCGTCAACGCCGCGGGCGTCAACCATCCGCCCGTGCGCCTCGTCGACATGGACGAGGCGCTGGCGCGGGCCGTGATGGAGACGAATTTCTGGGGCGCCTTCCGCGCCATGCGCCACGAGATCGCGCTGATGCGCGAGGCGGGCTTCGGGCGGATCGTCAACATCGTCTCGGTGCTGGCGGGCGCGCCGGCGCCCTGGATGGCGGCCTATGGCGCCAGCAAGGATGCGCTGCTTGCGCTCACCCGCACGGCCGCGGCCGAATGCGGGGAGCTCGGGATCCGCGTGCGCGCGCTCTCGCCGGGTCCCACCGACACGCCGATGTTCCACCGCGCGATGATCGAGATCGCGGGCGATCCGGCCAAATACGCGGGCGGCCTGCCGCCGGCCGGCCCGCAGCCCGCCGAGGCGGTGGCCCGGGCCGCGCTCTATCTGCTGTCCGAGGAAGGGGCGGCCTGGCCGGGGATCGAGCTCGTGCTGGACGGCGCCCCGCGCCTTCGCTAGCAAGAGCGGGCGCGCGCACGCGCGCAAGGGATGCGACGGAAAGAGGATCCCGGGTGACCGCATTCGGCCGCTGGCTCAGGCGCGTCGGCGACGACCCGCAGGCCCTGCTCCTCGTCGCCTTCGTCGGCGGCGGGCTTCTGGCGCTGCATTTCTTCGCGCGCCCGCTCGCACCCTTCGTCGCGGCGGTGGTGCTCGCCTTCATCCTCGACAGGCCGACGGAATGGCTGCGCGGGCGCGGCTGGTCGGACCTTGCGGCGGCGAGCGCCGTCTTCCTCCTCTTTCTTGTCGCCGTCACCGCGGCCGCTCTTCTCATCCTGCCGCCGGTGCTCGCCCAGGTGCAGCAGTTCGTCGGCGTCGCGCCCGAGATGTTCCAGCGCCTCAAGGGCATCTTCCAGACGCTGCCGAGCGCCTTTCCGGGCCTCGTCGGCGCCGGCTTCCTCCAGGACGTGCTCGACAGTCTGAGCCGCACGGTGACGGCCGGCGGCCAGCAGATCCTGAATGCGGTCCTGCGCAGCCTGCGCGGGGTGGTGACCGGCGCGGTCTACCTCATCCTCACGCTGCTGATGCTGTTCTTCCTGCTCAAGGACAAGCACCGCGTGCTGGCCTGGCTTGCGCGCTTCCTGCCGGCGGAGCGGCCGCTGCTCGACGCCGTCTTCCGGCGGGTGGTGGACGGCGCGGGGGATTACGCCCGCGGCAAGGTCTACGAGATCCTCATCGTCGGGCTCGCCGCCTGGATCCTCTACGCCGCCTTCGGGCTGTCCTTCGCCGCGCTGCTGGCGGTGCTGACGGGGCTTTCGGTGATCGTGCCCTATGTCGGCGCCACCGTCGTGACCTTGCCCGTCGCGCTCGTCGCCTTCTTCCAGTGGGGCCTCGGCGCGGACTTCTGGGGCGTGGTGGCGGGCTATCTCATTCTCCAGGCGATCGACGGCAATCTGCTCGCGCCGCTCCTGATGTCCGAGATGGTGCGCATCCACCCCGTTGCGGTGGTGCTCGCGATCCTCGCCTTCGGACATCTGTGGGGGATGTGGGGCGTATTCTTCGCGATCCCGCTGGCGGTGCTGATCCACGCCACCATCGAGGCGTGGCGCGACCACCTGCTGGAGCGCGAGGCGCAGGCCTGAGACGGCCGGCGGCGCGCCGGCCGGGACGGGGCGGTGATGGACGGGACGGCCGCGCTCAGAATCGGGCTCTTCCTTGCGACGCTGGCCGTCTGCGCGGCGGCCGAGGCGCTGTGGCCGCGCCGCCGACGCCGCAGGCCGCGCATGCGCCGCTGGCCGACCAATCTGCTCATGCCCGCGCTGGGTGCGCTGCTGGTTGCACCGCTCGCGCTCGCCGGGCCGCTGACCGCGCTCGCCGCGGCGGTCTGGGCCGGCGGACACGGCATCGGCCTCTTCCATCTGCTGGATCTTCCCCGCCTCGTGGAGGCCGCAGGCGCGGTCATCCTGCTGGATCTGGCCATCTACTGGCAGCACCGGGCCTTCCACCGGCTGCCGGCGCTGTGGCGGCTGCACCGCGTGCACCATGCCGACCCCGAGCTCGACACGACGACCGGCGTGCGCTTCCATCCTCTCGAATACCTGCTCTCGATGCTCTGGAAGGCCGCCGTCGTGCTGGCGCTCGGTGCCGGGGTCGGGGCCGTCGTCGCCTTCGAGGTGCTGCTCAACGCGCTCGCGCTGTTCAACCACGCGAACCTGCGTCTGCCCGGGCGCATCGACCGGCTGCTCAGGCGCGTCATCGTCACCCCCGACTTCCATGCCGTGCACCACGGCCTCGCCCCCGACGAGCACCACCGCAACTTCGGCTTCAATCTCGTGTGGTGGGACCATATATTCGGCACCTGCCGGGCCCGGCCGCGCACGGACGTGGCGGCGATGGGAATCGGGCTCGAGGCCGTGGCGCCCGAGGCGGCGGTGCGGCCGTGGTCGGCCCTGCTGCTTCCCGCGCGCAGGCCGCCGGCGGGCGAATAGGAGAGGACATGGGCGAGGGCGGCGCGATCGCGGCTTCCCGGGATGCGGCGGGCGGGCTCAGGGGCGTCCTCCGGCGCCTCGCCGGTTTCGCGCTCGTCCTGCTGGCGGCCGCCTGCGCCGGCCCGGCCGAGCCGCCCTATCCGCTGGAGGCCGGGTTTTCCGCCATCGTCCAGGTGGACGGCCAGAACTACCGCTTCGAGGTGGGCGACGTGAGCGACGACATCGTCACCGCGCGCTACTACTGGCAGGACCAGCCGGTCGCGACGCGGCGCCTGTTCCGGGGACTCATCGTGCTCTCCGGCAGCGACGGCCGGCGCAGCTTCCAGCATGATCTGGATCTGGCGGAACTCGAGTCGCTCTTCCCGCTCACGACCGGCAAGACGCTGGAGATCGACGGCAGCACGGTGCTCGGCGACCGCCCGAGCGTGCCCCTGCATCTGACCGTCTCGGTGACCGGCCGCGGCCGGCGCGAGGTGGGCGAGCGGGCCTTCGAGGTGTGGATCCTCGACATCAGGACCCGCATCGGCGATCAGGCCGATCCCGTGGAGGTCATCCACCGCACGGTCTACTACGCCCCCCGCCTCGGGCTGCCGATCAAGATCCGCTACGAGACCGCCCGCGAGAAGGGCTACTGGCGGATGGTCGACATCGAGCGCCGCCCGCGCGGGCGCGCCAACCGCCTCGGCACCGTCGCGATCTGACCGCGGCGCGCCGGCCCGCCGTCAACGCTTTGCTAACCCTGTTCGGCGATCCTCGTCTGGCCTGCGGCTTGCATGGCTGGCGTGGCCGGGAATCGCCCGGCCGGGAACGCGGCGGAACGAGGGTGCGGCGATGCGCGACTGGCGCAAGCTCGTGATCGGCCCGGAGGCGACGCTGGAGGAGACGATGGCGGCGATCGACCGCGGCGCGGAGCGGATCGCGCTCGTGGCCGACGCCGAGGACCGGCTTCTCGGGGTCGTGACGGACGGCGACCTGCGCCGGGCGCTGCTCCGGCATCTGCCGCTGACCACACCGGTCGCCGAGGTGATGACGAGATCGCCGGTGACCGCTCCCCTCAACGCCAGCAGAGACGAGCGCAGGCGGATCATGGACGGCGCCAGACTCTACCAGCTCCCCATCCTCGACGACGGCGGGCGGATCGTGGGCATGGACACGCTGCGCGACCTGCTCGCGGCACCCGAGCGCGACAATCTCGTCGTGCTCATGGCCGGCGGCCTCGGCACCCGTCTGGGGCCGCTCACGCGCACGGCGCCCAAGCCGCTCCTCAAGGTCGGGCCGAAGCCGCTGCTCGAGACGATTCTGACCACGATCGCGGCGGCCGGCTTCCGGCGCTTCAGGATCTCGGTCAACTACCGCGCCGAGATGATCATGGAGCATTTCGGCGACGGCAGCCGCTTCGGGGTCGAGATCCGCTATCTCAAGGAGGACCGGCGCCTCGGCACCGCCGGCCCGCTCGGCCTCATCGACGAGCCGCTGGACAAGCCCGTGCTCGTCATGAACGGCGACATCCTCACCAAGGTGAATTTCGAGGCGCTCGTCGCCTTCCACGAGGAGCGCGGCGGCAAGGCGACCATGTGCGTGCGCGAATACGGCTATCAGGTGCCCTTCGGCACCGTGACTGTGGAGGACGACCGCGCCGTCGAGATCGCGGAAAAGCCGGTGCAGCAGTTCTTCATCAATGCCGGCATCTACGTGCTCGAACCCGAGGTCGTCGCCCGCGTGCCGAAGAACCAGTACCTCGACATGCCGGAGCTCCTGCAGCAGCTCATCGACGAGGGGGAGAAGCTCGCGGTCTTTCCCATCCACGAGTACTGGCACGACATCGGTCGGCCCGAGGACTTCGCCAAGGCCCAGGTGGACTTCAAGGCCCGCTTCGCCGCCGAATAGCCGCTCTGCGGGTCCTCAGCTGGCGATCGGGGCCGAGGCGGCCGGGTCGTCGGCGTCCCAGCCGAGCTCCTGCCAGAGCGCGCGCATGTGCGCGGGCAGCGGCGCGCTGACATCGAGGATGCGGCCGCTCCCGTCGGGGTGCGGAAGCCGGATGCGGCGCGCGTGAAGATGCAGGCCGGGCTGAAGGATGCCGCCCGCCGCGGCCGGCCCGGCGCGCCCGCCATAGGCCGGGTCGCCGAGGACCGGGTGGCCGATGTGGGCGAGATGCGCGCGCAGCTGATGGGTGCGCCCGGTGACCGGCATCAGCTTCAGCCAGGCGAGCCGGCGCCCGGCATGGGTGACAAGGGCATAGCGCGTCTCGGCGCGCTTGCCGGCGGCATCGACGCGCACCCGCGCCCCGTGCCCGGCCCGCTCGCGCAGGAGCGGCGCCCGGATGACGCCTTCCGGCGGGCGCGGAACGCCGGCGACCACGGCCCAGTAGATCTTCTCGGCCTCGCGCGCGCGCAGGCTGGCGGCCAGCCGCGCGGCCGCCGCGGCCCCGCGGGCGAGCAGCAGCACGCCGGAGGTCTCGCGGTCGAGCCGGTGGACGAGCCGGGGAATCTCGTCGTCGGGTCCGCGCCGGAACGCCGCGGCGAGCCGGTCCACATGGGTGCGGATCCCGGGGCCGCCCTGGGTGGGCAGCCCGGGCGGCTTGGCGAGCGCGATCACCCACTCATCCTCGTGGAGGAGGAGGGAGCGGGCCTCGGCCTCCTCGGCCGGGGAAAGCGGCCGCTCCGCCGCCCGGCGCTCGCGCGGCGCAGGTGCCGCCGCCGAGGCGGGAAGCGGCGGCACGCGCACGACCTGGCCGGCCGCAAGCCGCGCGTTCGCCGGGGTGCGCGCGCCGTCGACCCGGATCTGGCCGGTGCGGGCGAGCTTCGCGATCGCGGTCATCGCAAGCCCCGGATAGCGGCGCTTCAGCCAGCGGTCGAGGCGCATGCCGGCCTCCTGCTCGCCGACCGTGAGATGCGCCACCGGCAGGCGCGGTTCGAAGCCGGACATCGCTCGCGCTCCCTGCGGGTTCCCTGCGGCCGCCGCCGCCCGTCGGCTCCTTGCCCGATCCGCGGGCGCGGGACAAGTTGGCGCGGGCGCATGAAGCTGATATGATCGCGCGAGAAAATCGACCCCTTCTGCAAGGGGCATGGCGGGGCGGTCCCGCTCACGCGATCGTGAGCAGAGTTGATCAAGCGTGATGCGCGAACTGCGGGCATGGTAATACTCTTTTAAGGGGAGCAACCGAGCTTGAGCACCATGTTCGGAATATCCTCGCGCGCAAGCCCGCCCCATCGCGTGGCGCACCGCTGGACGGAGCGCCCGGACATCCTGCGCCACATCATCGCCGATCTCTTCATCGAGCACCGCCGCTGGCAGGCGCTGGCCGCCGGCACGCCGCGCCCGGGGCGCGAGATCGATTTTTCCGTCCCGCTCGGCGAGGACGGTCTGGGGCTCGATTCGCTCGAGCGGCTGTCGCTGGCCGCGCGGATCAGCGAGTTCTTCCATCTCCACGAGACCGGCGCCCAGGACCATCTTTTCGACTGCGTCAGCCTCGGGGACGTCGTCGAGGTCGTCGCCTTCGCGGCGCGTCAGGGGATCGACCGCATCTCGGTGCGGTCCTCCGGGTCGACGGGGCCGGCCAGGATCATCTCCCATTCGCTGCACGAGCTTGCGGCCGAATCCGTCTTCTGGCGCGGGCTCGTCGGCGCGCGCGGGCGGGTGGTCACCTTCGTGCCGAGCGCGCATCTCTACGGCTTCATGTTCGCGGCCCTACTCGCCGGGGCGGAGGGCTGGCCGGTGCTGCGGGCCGAGGAGATCGGCGTGCCGCAGGCGCTGATCGCGCTCGCACCCGGGGACCTCGTGGTCGCGAGCCCGCGGGTGCTGAAGCGGCTCGCCGAAGACGGCCATCCGCTGCCGCCGGACGTCGTGATCCTGAGCTCGGGCCAGGCTCTGGCCCCCGAGCTCGCCGCGCGTCTCGGCGATCTCGGAGCCGCGCGGCTCATCGACAATTACGGCGCGAGCGAAGCGGGCGGCATCGGCTGGCGCGAGGACCCGCGCGCGCCCTTCCTGCTGCTGCCCTTCGTGGACCCGGTCCCGGAGGACGAGGAGGCCGCGGCGCGCCGGAACACGGAAGAGGGCACACCGGTCACGGTCAGCAAGGCCGGGCGCAGCTGGCAGGTGCGGCTGGAGGACCGCATCCGCTGGCTGGGCGGGCGCCGCTTCCTGCTCGGCGGCCGCGTCCAGCCGCTGGTCAGAGCCAAGGGCGGCGAGCTCGATCTCGAGCGCGTGCGCGCGGTGCTGCTGAGCCATCCGGAGGTGGCGGATGCGGCCGTCCTCTTCGACCGCCTCGCCAGCCGCCTGAAGGCCTTCGTGGTGCCGCAGGCCGCCGTCTACGACCCGGCGCGGCTGGCCCGGCGTCTGCGCCGCGACCTGAAGCCCCTGCTGCACGCCCACGAGATGCCCCATGATCTGCGTTTCGGGCCCGAGATCCCCCGCGATCCGCTGGGCAAGATCGCGGATTGGTGACGGGCTTGCGCCCCTCCCGCCCCGCCTCCTAGAAGCGGCGCGGATGCGCGGCTGGAAGACGGGAGGCGGCGGGCGCCATGTGCGGGATTGCGGGCATCCTCTCCTTCGATGGCCGTCTGCGCGAGGACGACCGCGAGCGGCTTGCCCGCGCCCTCTCGCGCATCGCCCACCGCGGGCCCGATGACGAAGGCATCGCGGCGCTGGCGGACGACCGCCTGCTCTTCGGCCACCGCCGGCTTGCGATCATCGATTTGAGCCCCGCCGGCCACCAGCCCATGGTCTCCGCGGACGGCACGGGGGCGATCGTCTTCAACGGCGAGATCTACAACTTCTCGCGCCTGCGGTCCGAGCTCGATGCCGAGGCCGCGATCGCCTGGCGCGGGCATTCGGACACCGAGGTGCTGCTGGAAGCCCTCGTGCGTCTCGGCGTGGAGGAGACGCTCGCGCGCGCCGACGGCATGTTCGCCTTCGCCTTTCTCGATGCGCGCCGGCGCATCCTCTGGCTCGCCCGCGACCGCTTCGGCGAGAAGCCCCTCTACTACGCGCTCGCGGACGGGCGGCTCGCCTTTGCCTCCGAGCTCAAGGCGCTGATCCCGCTGCTCGGCCGCCGGCCGCCGGTGGACCGCCGTGCGCTGGCCCATCTCGTCGCCCAGAGCGTGGTGCCGGCGCCGCTTTCGATCTACGAAGGTGTGCGCAAGCTGCCCCCGGCAAGCCTGCTGGCCGTGCCCATCGACGGCCCGCCAGAGAGCATGGAGCCGCGGCGCTACTGGCGCCATCCCCTGCTCGTGCCGCCGCGCGCGCGCGCGCCGCTCGAAGGCGACGAGACGGCGCTGCTCGATCGCCTCGAGGCGGCGCTCGGTGACGCGGTTGCCGAGCGCATGGTGGCCGACGTGCCGCTCGGGGCGTTTCTGTCCGGCGGCATCGATTCCTCGCTCGTCGTCGCCCTCATGCAGAAGCGGGCGGACCGGCCGGTCAGGAGCTTCTCGATCGGCTTTGAGGAGGAAAGCCACGACGAGGCGCCGTTCGCGCGCGCGGTCGCCGCGCATCTCGGCACCGAGCACCACGAGCTCGTCGTCACCCCGGCCGAGGCCCGCGCGGTGATCCCCGAGCTCGCGCGCATCTACGACGAGCCCTTCGCGGATTCGAGCCAGATCCCGACCGTGCTGCTTGCGCGCATGACCCGCGAACATGTGACGGTCGCGCTCTCCGGCGACGGGGGGGACGAGGCCTTCTGCGGCTACCACCGCTATCTCTGGGGCGATCAGATCGCGCGCCGCACGGCCCTGGTGCCGACGGCGCTGCGGCGGGCGGCCGCGGCCGTGATCCGCCGCCATCCGCGCGCCATGGCCCGGCTGCTCGCGGCGCTCGCCGCCGCGGGAATCCGTCCGCTCGGGCGCGTGCGCTCGCCCCATCGGCTGATGGTGACCGCCGAGCTGCTGGCAGCCGCAAGCCCCGGCGAATGGTACGACGCGCTGACCTTGTACTGGCCGCGCCGGACCTCGCCCGTCGTCTGCGGCGCGCTCACGGCACCGCACTGGCGCGAGATCGCTCCGGACCGCCCGCTCATGGAATTCCTGATGGCGGCCGACATGACCGGCTATCTCTCCGACGACATTCTCGTCAAAGTCGACCGCGCGGCGATGGCGGCCAGTCTCGAGACGCGCATCCCCTTCCTCGATCCGCAGGTGCAGGATCTCGCCGCCCGCCTGCCGCACGCATGGCGCTGCCGGGACGGACGCGGCAAATGGCCGCTGCGCGCGCTTCTCGCGCGCCATCTGCCGCCCGCGCTCTTCGAGCGGCCCAAACAGGGCTTCGCCGTGCCGATAGCGGCCTGGCTCAGGGGTCCGCTCCGGGACTGGGCCGGCGATCTTCTGGCCGAGGCCCGCCTTGCGCGCGAGGGCTTCTTCGATGTCGCCACCGTCACCGCCCTCTGGCGCGAGCATATGGCGGGAGAGGAGGACTGGAGCCCCGTGCTGTGGGCGATCCTGATGGGCGAATCCTGGCTGGACCGGCAGCCGGAACCGTGAAGCGGTCCCCGCCCGCCTCCTAGAATTCGAGGCGGTCGAAGGTCGCAAGCCCCATGGTCGCAAGTTCCCCCTCGCGCCTGAGCGGCAGCATCAGGAGCTCGATGGCGATGTGGGGGCGGCCGACGGGCGACATGGAGAGATGATAGCTCATGGGCCGCTGCTCGCCGTAGAACTGCGGCACATGGGCGCGGAACAGCGCGATCCATTCGCCCGGCAGCATCTGCGCCGTCTCGCGCCCCGTGGGCTCGAAGGGCAGAAGGTCGACGACCTGGGTGCCCGCCAGCCGGATGCGCGCCGTGCGCTTGCCCGGCACATAGTCCCACATGATGAGGTAGGGCAGAAGATCCTTCACCGCGCGGGGATTGATGTCCGCCCGGCGCGGGACGCCGACGTCGGGACACAGCGAGAGCCAGTGGTCGAACAGGCGTCGGACCCGCTCGCCCTTCAGCTGGCCGCGGAACCGCTCGAGCGCAAGCCGGTCCGCCGCCTGGGTCAGCCGCGAGGGGCCGAAATGCACGGCGTGCACGCTGGAACCCGTCTGGCCGGGAAGCGCCATCATCGCCCGTCTTTCCCCACCGCAGGCCCGCGCCCCGAGCGGCAGCGCCACGACGCGGGCCGCCCTCCCGTGCGCTTCCACATGCCGCTTTCCATCATCCCGTTCCGCACCCGCTCCCGGTCTTCCGCCCTGCTTCCACATAACCGCCACGTCCCGTTTCGCCAACATCCATTTCACCCGCCGGCCGCCACCGGCGGCAGGGGCGCGGTTGTCGCTGCTGCATCACTCTGGCATTCTACGCCCATCCTCGGCCGGGACGCGAATCACATGTTTTCAAAACATTTCACATCCGCGCGACTGCATGCCGATCTTCAGGAGGCCGGGCGCGGCTGGCTCGCGCATCTCAAGGCCGAAAGAAAATGCAGCGACAATACCTTGGATGGTTACGGACGGGATGTCGCGCGGCTCCTGGAGGCGGTCGCGGGGCTGCGCGGCGGGCCGCTCGGTCTGAAGGATATCGCGTTGCTCGATGTTTCTGAATGGCGCGCCGGTCTTGCGCAGCTCGCGCCCGCGCGTCCGGCCGCGGCCTCCCAGGCGCGGATGATGGCGGCGGCGCGCAGCTTCCTGCGGTATCTGAAGCGCCGGCACGGGATCGCCAATCCGGCCTTCGCGCTGATCCGCACGCCGCCGGCGCGGCGCGGGGTGCCGCGGGCGCTGTCGCGCGACGACATGGCGCTGCTGATCGAGGCGCAGGGCGGCCGGGGCGCCGCCGACTGGATGGCGCTCAGGGACCGGGCGCTGTTCATGCTGCTCTACGGCTGCGGCCTGCGCATCGGCGAGGCGCTGGCGCTGAGCGCGCGCAGCTTCGGCGAGGACGGGGTGCTCCGGATCGTCGGCAAGGGCGGGCGCGAGCGGATCGTGCCGGTGCTGGCCGTGGTGCGCGCCGCCGTCGAGGATTACCGCGCCGCCCTTCCCTTCGCGATCGGGCCCGACGAGCCGCTGTTCCGCTCGCGCCGCGGGCGGCCGCTCGGGGCGCGGGCGGTGCAGGCGCGCATGACGGCGCTGCGCCGCCGCCTCGGCCTGCCCGAGACGGCCACCCCGCATGCGCTGCGCCACTCCTTCGCCACCCATCTGCTCGAGGCCGGGGCGGATCTGCGCAGCATCCAGGAACTGCTGGGCCATGCGTCGCTGTCGACGACGCAGATCTACACCCGAGTCGACGAGCGCATGCTGCGCGGGACCTACGCCCGGGCGCATCCGCGCGCGCGCCGGCGCCGCGGCGGCTAGCGGTGATCGGCGCCGACGGCCTCGGCGATGGAGGCGAAGCCGTCGGCCTCGAGAAGACGCGGGAGCTGCACGAGCAGCCGCCGCACCAGCCCGGGGCCATGAAAGACGAGGGCCGTATAGAGCTCGACCAGCGTCGCCCCCGCCCGGATCTTCGCATAGGCGTCCGCCGCGTCCGCGATCCCGCCGACGCCGACCAGCGGCAGCCGCCCGCCCGTCAGCCGGTAGACCTGCGCCAGCATCCGCGTGGACGGCGCAAGAAGCGGCCGGCCCGAGAGTCCGCCCTGCTGCTGCGCGTGGCGGCCGGAAAGTCCGGCCGGGCGCGCGGTCGTGGTGTTGGAGACGACGAGGCCCGCCACCGGGGCCGCAAGCACCGCCTCCACCAGCGCCGCGAGCCGCCCCTCATCCATGTCGGGGGCGATCTTGAGCAGCACGGGCGGATGCGGCGGCGGGCCGGCGCGCCAGGCGCGCAGGGCATCGAGAAGCCGGGCGAGCGGCTCGCCCTCCTGCAGCCGCCTCAGCCCGGGCGTGTTCGGCGAGGAGACGTTGATGACGAGAAAGTCCGCAAGCGGCGCGAAGCGGGCGAGGCCGAAGGCGTAGTCCGCGACCGGATCGGGGCTCGCGCGGTTTGCGCCGATGTTGACGCCGATCGGCCCGAGGCCGAGCCGGCCTTGGCGCGCCCGCATGCGCTGGAGCCGCCGCGCCACCACCTCGGCCCCGGCATTGTTGAAGCCCATGCGGTTGATCACCGCCTCATCGGCGACGAGGCGGAACAGGCGCGGGCGCGGGTTGCCCGCCTGCGGGCGCGGGGTCACGGTGCCGACCTCGGCGAAGCCGAAGCCGAAGCGGAACAGGCGGTCCGCGGCCTCGGCGTTCTTGTCGAACCCGGCGGCAAGCCCGACGGGCGAGGGAAAGGTCAGGCCAAGCGCCCGGACCGCAAGCCGCGGATCGACGTCGGGCGGCGGCCCGGGCGGCAGCAGCCGCAGGCCGGCGATCACGAGCCGGTGCGCGGTCTCCGCCGGCAGGGCGAAGAGCAGGGGCCTCACAAAGGGATAGAGGCGGTCGACCATGGCGGGCGGGTTCCGTTCCTGCGCATCCGCAGGCGAGCTTTAGGCCGCACCCCGCGCGCCCGCAAGCCGAAGGCGCCGCCCGCCCGGTTCCGGCAAATTGCGTGCGCCCGGACGCAGCGGCTATCCTCGCCTGCGTCCGAGGCGAGCGGAGCGAGGGATCGACGCGATGCGCGACGGGCCGGCCGGGGAGGCCGCGATCGAGACGGTCGGCGACATCCTGACGCGGCATGCCCGCGAACGGGCGGGGCATGAGGCGCTCGTCTTCGAGGGCGAGCGGATCACCTATGGCGCGTTGGACGAGCGCGCGAACCGGGTCGCCCAGGGGCTGCTTGCGGCCGGCGTCCAGCCCGGGGACCGGATCGCCCATTTCGGCCAGAACGGCGCCGCCTATTTCGAGCTGCTGTTCGCCGCCGCCCGCATCGGCGCGGTGATGACGAGCCTCAACTGGCGGCTCGCCGCCCCGGAGCTTGCGACCCTCCTCGGCGACTCGCGTCCGCCCGTGCTCGTCTTCGACCAGGCCTTCGCGCCGCTGGTGGCGGAGGCTCTGGCCGCCCTCGAAGAGCGCCCCCGGCTTCTGCTCGTCACCGATGCCGAGGATGACGGCGCCGCCCAGGGCTGGGCGCGCTGGCGGGCGCGCCAGCCGGCCGAGGCGCCCCAATGCCGGCCGCGGCCCGCCGATCCGCTGTTTCTGATGTACACCTCGGGCACGACGGGGCTGCCCAAGGGGGCCGAGATCAGCCACAAGGCGGTGGTGCTGGCCCGGCGGTTCGAGGACGAGATGCGGGCCCATGACCCCGAGTTCCCGCTCTGGGGGCCGGATGCGGTGCAGCTCGTCCAGGCCCCGGTCTTCCATCTCACCGGCAACGTCTGGGCGCTGATCGGGCTTTACGGCGGGGCGCGGCTCGTCATCCAGCGCCGCTTCGATCCGGCCGCGGTGCTGGAGGCGATCGCGCGCGAGCGGATCACCCGCATGATCCTCGTGCCGGCGATGATGCAGGCGCTGCTCGCCCATCCGGCCTTCGGCGAGACGGATCTTTCCAGTCTCGACTGCATCTACTACGGCGGCTCGCCGACGCCGCTGCCGCTGCTCACGGCGGCGGTGCGCGCCTTCGGGGGCAGGCTGCTGCAGGTCTACGGCATGACGGAGGCGGGCGGATCGGTGAGCTATCTGCCGCCGCGGGACCATGATCCGGACGGGCGGAACCCGCGGATGCGCTCGGCCGGCATTCCCTATCCCTGGGTCGAGATCGAGATTCGCGATGCCGCGGGCCGGCCTCTTCCGCCCGGCGAGATCGGCGAGATCGCCGTGCGCACGCCGACGGTGATGCGGGGCTATGCCGGCCGGCCGGAGGCGACCGCCGAGGTGCTGAAGGACGGCTGGCTGCTGACGGGAGACGCCGGCTACCGCGACGCGGACGGCTATCTCTACGTCGTCGACCGCGTGCGCGACATGATCATCTCGGGCGGCGAGAACATCTATCCGGCGGAGGTGGAGGCGGTGCTCCAGCGGCACCCGGCGGTCGCCGAGGTGGCGGTGATCGGAACCCCGTCCGCGCGCTGGGGCGAGGAGGTCTGCGCCGTGGTCGTGCCGGCACCGGGCGCCGCGCCGGACCCTGACGAGCTCATCGCCTTCGCCCGCGGGAAGATCGCCGGATACAAGGTGCCGCGCCGGGTCGTCTTCGTCGAGGCGCTGCCCCGCAACGCGACGGGCAAGGTGCTGCGCCGCGAGCTCAGGCGCCGCTTCGGCTAGGGTCCCTCCTCCTCGTCATCGGGCAGCGTGCCGGCAAGGTCCCCCGACCCTTCCGGCGGCGCGCAGAAGCGGTGCTCGGGCGCGCGGCCGCCGCAGGGCCACAGCGCAAAGCCCGCGATGCTGCATCTGAGCCCCGCGCGGGTGACGATGCGGTCGAGCTCCGCGCAGATCTGGCCCATCTCGCCGGCGAAGCGGAAGCTCCTGTGGAAGAGCAGCTGCGGGCAGACGCGCTTCAGCCGCATCAGCACGACCCGCCCGTCGGCCAGATGCAGCAGGATCCGCTCGTCGTCGAGCACCCTGCCCGCGCGGATGTCCGCGATCGCCAGACAATGCTCCTTGAGCGGCCGGAGCCCTTGCGGCCCCGGCTCCTGCGCCGGGGCATCCCGGGCCCGTGCCTGGCCGGCCGTGGCGAGCAGGCCGGCCGCGGCGGCCGTCACCAGATGCCGGCTTGCGGCGCGGATGATGGCGGGCACTCTCATGGCCGGCATTGTCGCCGGCTGCACGGGCCTCCTGCAAGAGGCGGCTAGAGGAAGAGCGAGACGGGGCCCGAGAGATTGATCGCCTGCAGGCGCGCCAGGGCGGTCGTGTATTCGGAGATCTGCGCCGCGATCTCGGGCGGGGGCACCGTGCTCTCGAGCCCCGGGCGGATCAGGGAGAGCGGGTCGGGAGTGAGCGAGCGGAAGGCGCGCTGGACGGTCGCGATCGCATCCTGGATCACCTGCAGCGAAAAGCGCGCCGCCGTCTTGTCCTTGAGCGAGAGCGGCTGGGCGAGCTTCAAGCCGAAGACGCCGCCCACCTCCGGCACGATGGGATCGCTCGGCCGCTTCGCGCCCGCATTGTCGAGATCGAACAGCGCGGTCGCCCCCAGCAGGCGCTGGGGCTTCACCCCGAATTTGGCGAGCAGATCCCTGCCGGGATCGCCCGCGATCAGATCCACCTGATTGGTGCCGAGCGCCTCGATCTTGAGCTGGCCGGCGGTCACGGTCGCCTTGATCTCGTTCTTGAAGGACAGCCGGTTGATGCGCGCGGCAAGGTCCTCCAGCGTGTCACCGGCCTCGAGCGTGATCTTCTGCGGCGCGCGGCCGTTGATCGAGATCTCGAAGAAGTCGCCGGGGCGCGCCGTCGTCTGGACGTCGAGCGTGCGCGGCTCGACCCGCGAGACCGGCCCCAGCGGCAGGCCGAGGAGATCGAGCACGTCCGGCCCCTGGTCGAGCGCCGCAATCGCGGTCGCATCATGCTCCTCCAGCGCCAGGCCGAAACGCTCCACCTCCTCGAAGGCGAGCGTCCCCGCATCGAAGCGCGCGACGAAGGCATCCCGCGGTCCGCGCCGCCCGAGTCCCGAGATGTCGCCGCGGGTGTTGCCGGCCACGAAGACCTTGCCGCCCGAGACCGCGATGTCGTTGATGGCATCGTCCTCGGCGGTGCCGAAGAAGGTGAGCGTGCCGGGGCTCAGCGTGCCCGCGTTGTCGGTGAGCTTGACGAGAAAGCCGTCCTTGCCGCCCCGGGCGCCGGTGACCACCGTCGCCCCGCCACCGGAAAAGGTGGAATCGGCCGTCGTGCCGGCCACGAACACGTCGTTGCCGACCACCCGGATCGCGCCGATCTCGCCGCCGAGCCCGATGCCGCCGAGATCCACCGTCTCCAGCACGCTGGACAGATTGGCGGCATCGAGCCGGCGCAGGACGAGACGGCCGTCCTCGCGCGAGGCCACCAGCACATTGCCGTCGGGAGCGATGGCGACCGCGGATCCCCGCTCGTCGCCTGCCGTACCGATCACCGCCGTATCGACGCGGGCACCGGTGGTGCCGTCGAAGCGCAGGGCCAGCACGTCGCGCCCCCCGAAGCCCGGGTGCGCCGCATCGACGGCCCCCTTGGTATAGCCGGTGACGACGATGTCGCCGGTGGCCGTGGTGGTCACGTCGAGGGCCGCGTCATCGGCGACCGTGTCCAGCTGCTGGACGAACTGCAGCGCGCCCTCAGAATCGAATTTGGCGATGAAGCTGTCGGTGCCGGAGAGCACGGTGCCGCTCGCCAGATTTTCCGTCGTGGAGCCGGCGACGATGACGTTGTCACTGGCATCGACCGCAAGCGCGAAGGCGCTGGCGTCCTTGGCGGTACCGAGCAGCCGCGAGAAGACGACATTGCCGTTGCTATCGAGCTTGGTCAGAAAGACGTCCTCGCCGGATGCCGTGTTGCGCTGGCTGCCGAAGTCGCCGGCCGCCCGGCCCACGGTGTAGACGAATCCCTGCGAATCGGTGGCGACCGCAAAGACCCGGGTTTCCGCGCTCACCGGGGCGGCATCCGGCGAGGCGGCCTGGGCGATGGCCGTGGCGTCCGCGTCGGTGGAGGCGATCGTCGTCTCGAGGAACGGGTCGAGGGCGGCCGTGACGTCCTGGAGCCGCCGGAGGACGGCGTCGGGTGCCGCGGGATCGAGGCGCAGATCGGTGCGGTTCTCGGCGACGAAGACCGTCGGCGTGCTCGCCTGCGGCAGGAAGGAGACGGTCTCGGTGGAGCTGCCCGCCACCTTGATGGCGTGATCGTATTTCTCGTCCGAGACGACCTCGAGGCGGGTCACGAATTTCGGTATCGGCTGGCCGTTCGCATCCAGCACGGGCTGACCGTTCGAATCGAGCAGCGGTACGGCGGCGATCTGCTGGTTGATGAAGTTTACGATGTTGTTGATCGACAGCGGCCCCGAGACCTGGGAGAGGTCGATCGGGATGTTGTCGGTCGTGCCGTTCTTGGTGATCGCGATGGTGAAGGTCTCGGTGCCGGTGAGGCCGGGAAGGGGATCGTCGCGGGTGCCGGTCGCGACCGCGCGCCCCGTGAACTCGTAGGTGTCGCTGCCGAGATCCACTTCCGGCTCGACCTTGGTCACGAGATCGCCCGTCAGAAAGGTCAGCTCCTTCGTCGGCGCGGTCTCGATGAAATCCCGGATCTCCTGCAGGCCCTGCTGGAACTGGGCGTCGAGGCGGGGCAGCGAGGCGTCCGGGGTCGCATCTTCCGCCGCGTAGAGCGCGAGCGTCTCGAGCTTGCGCAGGGCGTCGAAGAGGATGAAGCTCGTGCGCGAATCGACGTCGTCGCCCGCGGCGGCCACCTGCGGCGCACCGGTGTCGATGAAGCTCGTGATCCCCCGGATCTCGGCCAGCCGCCGGTCAAGCGATTCATTGGCCGGGTCGGAGGGCAGCTTCCAGGGCGGGATCACGGCCGGGCCATGGACGTCCGGCGGCGGGGCGAGCTGAACGGCGTTGAGCGCGAGCACCGACAGATCGAGCGCGACGGGCTCGGGCGGCGCGTTCAGCACCTCCTGCTGCTGCTTGAGCGTCGCAAACAGCCCGGAGATGTTGAGCCCGCTGAAGATGCCGACACCGCCGAACGCCAAGGAGCCTTCTCCCGATCCTGCCGCGGGACGCGTCGCGCGGCCCGGCGCGCATGGCGTTCCATGCAAGAAGCCTGCCGAACGCCATGCCGCCGGCCCGCCCGGCACGCCGCGCACCGACCCAGGATCGAGTCTTCCGAGCCCGGGTTAACAAGTTCCTACTCGCCGCGGGGTTCGCCTGCGCGTCCGCCCGCGCGCAGGTCTTCTTGCCCATGGGCGGCGAGGAAGGCCGTCACGGCCCAGGCCGCCGTCGCCTGGGCGAGCGCATCGGGGTCGATCTTGTCCAGGGTGTCGTCGGCGGTGTGGTGGATGTCGAAGTAGCCGAGGCCGTCCTGCCTCAAGCCGATCGCCGGCACGCCGGCGCGCGCCAGCACCGAGACGTCGGAGCCGCCGAGCGAGTCGTTGCCCCCGCGGCCGATGCCGAGCGGCCTGAGCAGCGCATGGAGCCGGTCGACGAAGGCCGGCGCATCCCGTCCCACGCCGCTTTCCAGTCGCCAGACGCGGCCGGTGCCGAAATCGGCCTCGGTGACCAGCATGTGGCGGGCGATCTCGTCCCTGTGGGCCTCCAGATACGCCCGCGCGCCGACGAGCCCCACCTCCTCGGCGCCGAAGAGCACGACGCGGATGGTCCGCCGCGGCGGGGCCGCCTCCGCCGCAAGCCTGGCGGCGGCCGTGACGATGCCCACACCCGCGGCATCGTCGATCGCCCCCGTGCCGAGGTCCCAGCTGTCGAGATGCGCGCCGAGGAGCACGATTTCTCCGGCCCGGTCGGTTCCCGGAATCTCGGCGATCACGTTGCCGGAGCGGGCCGTGAACCCGCCGTCCGGGGTGAGCAGGAGGCGGACGGTGACCTCGCCGCCATCCGCGAGCAGGCGCGCGAGCTGGTCGGCGTCGGGGTTGGAGAGGGCGGCCGCCGGAATTTTCGGCACCGCCTCCTCGTAACGCATCATCCCGGTATGCGGCAGCCGGTGCGAATCGGTGCCGACCGAGCGGATGAGCACCGCCGCCGCGCCCTTCTTCGCCGCCGCCACCGCGCCGCGCGAACGGATCGCGACGGTCTCGCCGTAGCCCGAGCCGTCCTGGGCGCGGAACATCTTCAGATCGATGAAGGCGATGCGGCCGGCAAGGCTTCCCTCCGCCGCCGCTTCCAGCGCGGCAAGGTCGGGAAAGCGCACCACCGGCGCGGTGATCCCGTCCGGCGGGGTGGCCACCGAGCCGCCCAGCGCCGTCACCGCGAGCGGCTGCGGGGCGGGCGAGACGACGGCGGCCTCCTCGCGCCCGCGCCGCCAGCCGGCAAGCGCGAAGGGCTCGATGCGGACATTGGCGAAGCCCAGCGCCTTCAACCGCTCGACCATCAGCGCGCGCGCCCGGGCCTCCGCCGGCGACCCCGCAAGCCGGGGGCCGATGCGGGTGGTCAGCTCCGCCGCAATCCGCCAGGCGAGATCGCTCTGAAGCGCCCGGTCCCGCAGCCGCGCGGCCGTGTCCATCAGCGCGGGCGTGGCGGCGGGCGCGGATTCCTGGGCGCATGGCGCGGCGACACCGGCGATGGCGAGCAGCAGGGCGGCCACGAGCCCCGCCGCACCTCGATGCATGAACCGTCCCATGGGCGTCTCCCGTTGCCTGCCGCGCGCGGCGGCCGAAACCGCCGCCCGTCCCCTCCGGGACTTAGCGGCCGCCGCCGGCCCGGCACAAGCGCGGGCGGCCCCGCCTTTCGTTGAGCCGCTTGCGCACCCGCGGGCGCGCCGGTAAGGAACGCCCCGCCCGCCTTCTCGAGCGGACCATCCAGCCTGGAGGCAGATTCGCGCGATGACCCAGTACGTCTTTCACATGCACGGGGTGAGCAAGACCTATCCCGGCGGTCGTCAGGTCTTGAAGGACATCAATCTCAACTTCCTGCCGGGCGCCAAGATCGCGGTGATCGGCGTCAACGGCGCGGGCAAGTCCACGCTGCTGCGGATCATGGCCGGGATCGACACCGAATTCGTGGGCGAGGCCTTTCCCGGCAAGGGGGTGCGCGTCGGCTATCTGCCGCAGGAGCCGGAGCTCGATCCCGCAAAGGACGTGCTGGGCAATGTGCTCGACGGTGTCAAGGAAACGAAGGCCCTGCTCGATCGCTTCGAGGCCGTCTCGGCGCGCTTTGCCGAGGTTGCGGACGAGGATGAGATGAACGCGCTCATCGCCGAGCAGGCCGAGCTGCAGGAGAAGATCGACGCCCTCGATGCCTGGGATCTGATGAGCAAGGTCGAGCAGGCGATGGACGCCCTGCGCTGCCCGCCGGGCGATGCGGAGGTTGCGACGCTATCCGGCGGCGAGAAGCGCCGGGTGGCGCTGTGCCGGCTGCTGCTCGAGCGGCCCGACCTGCTGCTGCTCGATGAGCCGACCAACCATCTGGACGCCGAATCGGTCGCCTGGCTGGAACAGCACCTGAAGGAGTATCCCGGCACCGTCGTGCTGGTCACCCACGACCGCTATTTCCTCGACAATGTCGTCGGCTGGGTGCTGGAGCTCGACCGCGGCCGCGGCATTCCCTTCGAGGGCAACTATTCCGCCTGGCTGGAGGCGCGCGCAAAGCGCCTTGCGCTCGAAGAGCGGGCCGAAGAGGCGCGGCTGAAGGCCCTGAAGCGCGAGCTGGAGTGGATCCGCTCCGCCCCGAAGGCCCGCCAGGCCAAGTCCAGGGCGCGCATCAAGGCCTATGACGAGCTCCTGCGCCGCCAGCAGGAGCGGCTGTCCGGCCCGGCCCAGATCAAGATCCCGCCGGCGCCCCGGCTCGGCGATCTCGTGATCGAGGCGAAGGGGCTTACCAAGGCCTATGGCGACAAGCTGCTGTTCGAGGATCTGTCCTTCTCGCTGCCGCCCGGCGGGATCGTCGGCGTCATCGGCCCCAATGGCGCGGGCAAGACGACGCTGTTCCGGATCATCACGGGCGAGGAGAAGCCGGACGCCGGCGAGATCCGCATCGGCGAGACGGTCCGGCTCGGCTATGTCGATCAGTCGCGGGACAGCCTCGATCCCGACAGGACCGTCTGGGAGGAGATCTCGGGCGGCGAGGACGTCTTCACCTTCGGCAACCAGCCGGTCAACAGCCGCGCCTATGTCGGCGCCTTCAACTTCCGCGGCGCGGACCAGCAGAAGAAGGTGGGCGTGCTCTCGGGCGGCGAGCGCAATCGCGTGCATCTGGCCAAGATGCTGAAATCCGGTGCGAACGTTCTGCTGCTGGACGAGCCGACGAACGACCTCGACGTCGAGACGCTCTCCGCACTCGAGGACGCGCTGGAGGATTTCGCGGGCTGTGCGGTCGTCATCAGCCACGACCGCTTCTTCCTCGACCGGCTCGCCACCCACATCCTCGCCTTCGAGGGCGATTCGCGGGTGGTCTGGTTCGAGGGCAATTTCGCCGCCTACATGGAGGACAGGAAGCGCCGGCTGGGCACCGACGCGCTGGTCCCCCACCGCATCCGCTACCGCAAGTTCAGCCGGGGCTGAACGGGAGAGGGTGGAATTCCAGAAGGGGCCACCTCAGGCGACGGCCACGCGATTTCGGCCAAAGGATGGCCGGGACGTCCCCGCCGACATCTACCTTGCGGAGCACCCGCGGCGAGCCTTGCCCGCAACGACACCCCCCTTTGCGGACGGAAGGCCGGAATCGGCAACGCCCGCCGTCCGCCGTCTTCCTCACGCCGCCTTTTCGCTGGCCGCGGGCAGGGGCACGCCGGGCAGATGCTTCGAGCAGCGGATGGTCAGCGAGGTCTTCACATGCTCGACATTCTCGGCCGCCGTCAGCTCCGTGGTCAGGAAGCGCTGGAACTCGGCCAGATCGCGGGCGACGATCTTGAGGATGAAGTCGATCTCGCCGTTGAGCATGTAGCACTCGCGCACCATCGGCCAGCTCTGGACCTTGCGCTCGAAGGCCTGCAGATCGGCCTCCGCCTGGCTCTTGAGCGAGACCAGCGCGAACACCGTGATCCCGTAGCCGAGCATCTCCTGGTCGAGCTCGGCGTGATAGCCCTTGATGTAGCCGGCCTCCTCCAGCGCCCGCACCCGCCTCAGACACGGCGGCGCCGTGATTCCCACCCGCTCGGCCAGATCCACGTTCGTGATGCGACCCTCCTGCTGGAGGATCGAGAGAATCTTCATGTCCACCGCATCGAGCTTCACGCGTGCCATCGATGATCACTCCTTCATCCTCATGCGTCCGGGCTGCGCCGCAGCCGGACCCCTCCCTCGACATGCTAATAATATTATAACGCCCCGCCACGATCTTGCCAACCCGCCGGCATCCGCATCGCCGCGGATTGCCTTCGCCGACCGGACGGGATAGAAAGGGACGGCGGGTGGATCGGCACGCACAAGAACGACGAGATCGACCGCTTTCGACAGCTCGCGCGAGGATGATCATGGCCGGGCCACCGGACGGAGCCGGTGCGCCGTCCAGGGAGGCCCGTGGCGATAGCGCTGCGGCGCCGCCCACGAGCGGTGCCGGCCGACGACGAGCGCCAGGCGGGGGAGGAGATGCGGGGGGACGAAAGGACGGCCAGCGAGGTGTCCGCGGCGCGCGAGAACGGCCCGGTCTTCGCGGAACTCACCGACCGGCTGCTGGCCCGGGGCCTGGAGCCGGCCGAGCGCGCGCATCTGCTCGCTCTCTGGCGGCGGCTGCGGGATGCGGTGGACCGTGATGCGCGCGCGGCCGTCGTGCGCCGGCTGCTGGAACTTCCCGATCCGCCCGGGGATCTGCTGCTTGCCGCGGCCGAGGACGATCCCGAGATCGCCGCCCCGCTGCTCAAAGAGGCGCCCTTCGGCGCGGACGAGCTGATCGCGCTGGTCGCGCGCTCCGGCCCGGCGCACCACATCGAAATCGCGAAACGCGCGGACCTGACGCTCGACGTCTGGCTCGCGCTGGCGCGCGCGGCCACCGCCCGCGGCCGGCGCGAGAAGGCGGAAGAGGACGCCGAACCCGACCGGCGCCCGGTCGCCGTCAGCAGGCCCGCCGCGCCGCCGTCTGCGGGCAAGGCGTCGGCGGATGCATCGCCTGCGCGGACGCGGGAGGGGGGACGCGAAGCCGCCCGCAGCCCCGCCCGTCGTCCGCTCGGCGCGGAGCCGCCGCTCCCGGCGGACGACGGCTGGCAGCTGCTCGACGATCCGGCGGGCGATGCCTGGGCCTTCCAGACGGACCGGCGCGGGGTGGTCACGGGTCTGTCTCCGCTTGCCGAGACGGCCTTCGGCCGGCCGCTGGACGCTCTGGCCGGGCGCTCCTTCGTCGATCTCGTCGCCGATCACGCCGCCGCCCCGGGGCCCGACTGGATCGGCGAGGCGATGCGCGCGCGGCGGCCGATTCGCGACGCCGTCGTGGAGCTCGCGCCCGCGGACGGCGCACCGGCGCGGCGCTGGCGGATCCGGGCGAAGCCGCGGTTCTCCTTTCCCGACGGGCGCTTTCTCGGCTACGCCGGCACGGCGCGCGATCTCGACCGCGTGATGGCGCCCGCCGCGCGATCCATCCCCGAGCTTCTCGAGCGCATGGCGGACGCGGCCGACCGGCTCGCCCGCAGTACCGAAGATCCCCGGCTGGAGGACTATGCCCGCACGCTCGGCGAGCTCGCCCGCAGCCTGAAGCTTGCGGTCGCCGGCGGGCGCGGGGCCGGCTCCCATCTCCACGATCGCTGAAAGGCGCCCGGCCGGCGCCCGGCGGTCCTTGCGCGCCATCGCGCCGGCCGCTACCTAGGACGCGAAGGCGCGGGACCCCGGCGGGCATCGCGCGCGGCGGCATGAAGGCGGACAGGGCGCATGGGCGAGCGGACGATTACCACACCGGTGCTGATCCTGGGCTCGGGGCCCGCGGGGCTGACGGCGGCGATCTACGCGGCGCGCGCGATGCTGGAGCCCGTGGTCGTGGCCGGCCTGCAGCCGGGCGGCCAGCTCACCATCACCACCGATGTCGAGAACTTCCCGGGCTTCGCCGAGCCGGTCCAGGGGCCCTGGCTGATGGAGCAGATGCAAAAGCAGGCCGAGAACGTCGGCGCGCGGATGGAAAGCGACACCATCGTCTCGGTGGACCTCTCCCGCCGGCCCTTCACGGCCGTCGGCGATTCGGGCACCCGTTACCTCGGCGACACGCTCGTCATCGCCACCGGCGCCCAGGCGCGCTGGCTGGGGCTGCCCTCGGAAGAGAAGTTCAAGGGCCACGGGGTTTCGGCCTGCGCGACCTGTGACGGCTTCTTCTACCGCGGCAAGGATGTCGTGGTGGTGGGCGGCGGCAACACCGCGGTCGAGGAGGCGCTGTTCCTGACGCGCTTCGCCCGCAGGGTGACCCTGATCCACCGCCGCGACGAGCTGCGCGCGGAGAAGATCCTGCAGGAGAGGCTGTTCGCCAATGACAAGATCGCGGTGCTGTGGGACCATGTCGTGGTCGAGATTCTGGGCGAGGAGGATCCCCTCGGTGTCACCGGCGTGCGCGTGCGCCATGTGAAGACCGGGGCGGAGCGGGAGCTTGCGACCGACGGCGTCTTCATCGCCATCGGCCACGAGCCGGCGACCGCGCTCTTCCGCGGTCAGCTCGACATGGACGAGGGCGGCTACATCCGCATCGCACCCCATTCCACGGCGACCTCGGTGCCCGGCGTCTATGCGGCCGGCGACGTGGCGGATCCCGTCTACCGCCAGGCGGTCACCGCCGCCGGCATGGGCTGCATGGCCGCGCTGGAGGCCGAGCGCTTCCTCGCCGAACACGGCCGCGCCGCCACGGCGGATGCGGCCGCGCTGGCCGGAAGCTGAGACGGCCGCCCGGGCCGGAAGGCCGGACCGGGACGTCCCCTTGACGAGAGAAAAGCTGCGGAAAGGAGAGCATCCATGACCATCAAGCCAGGCGACCCGCTTCCCGATGTCGAGCTGTTCCGGATGGGCCCGAACGGCCCGGAGACCTTCCGCCTGCGGGACGAGGCGGGCGAGGGCCTCGTCGTGATCTTCGGCCTGCCGGGGGCGTTCACGCCCACCTGCTCGGCCAAGCATCTGCCCGGCTTCATCGAGAAGGCCGACGAGCTGAAGGCGAAGGGCGTCAAAAAGATCGCCTGCGTGTCGGTGAACGACGCCTTCGTGATGGACGCCTGGGGCAAGGCCCAGGGAGCCGACGGCAAGGTCGAGATGTGGGCCGACGGCAACGGCACGCTGGCGCGCGCCCTGGGGCTGGCCTTCGACGCGGGCAAGTTCGGGATGGGCGAGCGCATGCAGCGCTTCGCCATGATCGTGGAGAACGGCCGGGTGAAGGACGTCTTCGTCGAAAAGCCCGGCGAATTCTCGGTATCGAGCGCGGAACACGTCCTCGCCCGGCTCTAGACGGCCCGGCGCGGCCGATGGACACCGGGGCCCGGCTCCCGCGGGGGGCCGGGCCCCTGCTTCCTGCGCAAGAGGCGTCTTCATCCCGCCTCTTTTCCCGCCGCCGGCATTGCGCCATGATGGCGCCGCCCGGGGGGCGCCACAGCGGGCGCCCCGGGGGAAGGGAAGGGGGCATCCATGACGCAGTTCGCCGTTCTCGTCGTCTTCGCCGTTCTGCTGGCGCTGTTCCTGATCCTCAAATACGTGCGGATCGTGCAGCAGGGCCATGCCTACACGGTCGAGCGCTTCGGCCGCTATACGCGCACCCTGCAGTCCGGGCTGCACCTGCTCGTGCCCTTCATCGAAAGCGTGGGCGCGAAGATGAGTCTGAAGGAGCAGGTGCTCGACATCCCCACCCAGGAGGTCATCACCCGCGACAACGCGATGGTGGGGATCGACGGCGTCGTCTTCTTCCAGGTGCTGGATCCGGCGCGGGCCGCCTACGAGGTCGAGAATCTGGAGCTGGCCATCCTGAACCTCACCATGACCAACATCCGCACGGTCATCGGCTCCATGGATCTCGACGAGATCCTCTCGCAGCGCGACAAGATCAACGCCTCGCTGCTCAAGGTCGTCGACGAGGCGACGATGAACTGGGGGGTGAAGGTCACGCGCGTGGAGATCAAGGACATCTCGCCGCCGCGCGACATCGTCGACGCCATGGCGCGCCAGATGAAGGCCGAGCGCGACAAGCGCGCCGCGATCCTCGAGGCGGAGGGCGCGCGCGGCGCCGAGATCCTGCGGGCCGAAGGCGAAAAGCAGGCGCTCATCCTCGAGGCCGAGGGCAAGCTCGAGGCCGCCCGGCGCGAGGCGGAGGCCCGCGAGCGCCTGGCGGAGGCGGAAGCGAAGGCCACCCGCATGGTCTCGCGGGCCATTGCCGAGGGCGATCCCCGCGCCATCCAGTACTTCGTCGCCCAGAAATACGTGGAGGCCGTCGCCAAATTCGCGGCCAGCCCCAACAGCCGGCTGGTGTTCATGCCGCTCGAGGCCTCCGGCGTCATCGGCTCCATCGGCGCGATCCGCGAGCTGTTCGAAGAGGCCCGCCCGGACGCCGGCACGCCGCCGCCGCGCGCGCCGCGCAGCTCGCCGCGTCCGCCGGCAAGCGGCTGAGGCGGCGGATCCGGGCAGCTGGAAGGGATGCGCCATGACGCTTCATGATCTCGTCTTCACCCACTGGATGTGGTGGATCCTCGGCATCGTCCTGCTCATCGGCGAGATCGCCGCGCCGGGGGTCTTCTTCCTGTGGGTCGCGATCGCGAGCGGCATCACCGGCATCGTCGTCTGGCTCGCGCCGGCGATGAGTCCGGAATGGCAGGGGCTGCTGTTCGCGGTGCTTGCGGTCGTCAGCACCGTCATCGGCCGCCGCTGGTTCCGCGATCTCGGCGACGAGGGCCGGCCCGGCGTGACGCTGAACACCGGCGGCGGCCGGCATGTCGGCCGCATCGTTCCCGTCACCGAGGCGATCCGCATGGGCAAGGGCCGCGTGCGGCTGGGCGATACCGAATGGCTCGCCGAAGGGCCGGATGCGCCGGAAGGCGCGGAGGTGCGCATCGTCGGCGCGGACGGGCCGGTGCTCTTCGTCGAGCCGGTGGCGCCGGCCCCGGCCGGCGGGTCCAAGGGCGAGGCCTGAGCCCCGCCGGCACCGGTCAGGATCGCGCGGCGGCGAGAAACCGGCGGACGGTCTCGACCGCCTCGGCCAGCGGGACGCGGGCGACGGCGACCTCCGCCGGCAGCGCCGTGAACAGCCGGCCGGGCGCGCCGGCATCGAGCAGCACGAAGACGCCGCGGTCGTCGGCCGAGCGGATGAGCCGGCCGAAGGCCTGGGCGAGGCGGAAGCGCGTGAGCATCTCGTCGTAGCCGCGTCCGCCGAAGGCGGCGCGGCGCGCCCGGTGCAGGACGTCGGGCCGCGGCCAGGGCACCCGCTCGAAGACGACGAGCCGGAGCGCGGGGCCCGGCACGTCGATGCCGTCGCGCAGCGCGTCGGTCCCGAACAGCACGCCGCGCCCGGCCGTGCGGAAGAGGTCGACAAGGGTGGCGGTGTCCACCGGATCGAGATGCTGGGCGTGGACCGTCAGGCCCTGCCCCTCGAGACGCGGCCGCAGGCGCTGGGCGACGGCGGCAAGGCGGCGGATCGCGGTGAACAGCACCAGCGCGCCGCCGCCGGCGGCCTCCACCAGCGCGGCGACGGCGCCGGCCAGCGTCTCGATCCGCCGCCGCGGCAGATCCCGCACCACCAGCACCCGCGCCTGTTCGCCCCATGCGAAGGGCGAGGGCGCGGCGAAGCGGCGCGGCGGCAGCGGCAGATGGCGCACGCCGGTCAGCAGATCGGCGCTCTGCCAGCGGGCGGGATCGTCCGCCTCGCCGTCGGCGCCGATGCGCCGGTCGTTCAAGGTGGCGGAGGTGATCAGCGCGCCGTGCAGCCGCGCCAGCACGGTGCCGGCGAACGCCTCGGCGGGATCGAGCAGGTGGCGCATCATGCCGACGTCCACCGCCTGGCGGTTCTGCCGCCGGATCACGAACTGGTCGATGACCCCGGCCGGGGAACGGCCGAGCTCCTCCAGCATGGCGATCCAGGCGCCGACGAGCTCGACACGGCGTTCGAGCCCCGCCGCCGCGGCCTCCAGGCGACCGATGACGCTCTCCATGCCGCCCTCGCCCGCCTTCTCCTCCGCCAGCGCCAGCAGCCGGCGGGCGAGCGCGGAGAGCGCGTGCTTCAGGACGTGGAGCTCGCGGGCGAGCGCGGCGGCGGCCTCCTCCAGCGCCGGGGGCGGCTCGACCGCCTCGCAGGCGAGATCATAGCCCTCCTCGCGCGCGCCGGGCTCGGCCCGGGCGAGCACGAGCTGGAAGACGCCCTGAAGGAAGGTCTCGAAGGGCATCGTCCCGGCCCCATGGCGGATGCGCCGCAGCGCGTCCCGGCCCGGGAGGACCTCGGCGGCCTCGAGGACGGCGGCAAAGCGCGCCGCCGCCTCGCCGTCGGTTTCCACGAGATCGCCGATGCGCTCCTTGAGCCCCCGCCGCCGGCCGCGACCCAGCAGCCAGCGTCTGAGCTCGGCCCCCTCGCGCAGGCTGAGCGCCACCGCAAAGGCCGAATCGGCGGCGTGGAAGAGGTGGTGGCCCTCGTCGAAGACGACGACGCGGGGCAGCTGGCGCGGGTCGCGGGCCTGCGCGAACTGGGTGATGGTGAAGGCGTGGTTGGTGATGACGATGTCCGCCGCCGGCGTCCTGCGCGCCACCTGTTCGATGAGGCAGCGGCGATAGTGCGGGCAGCCCTGGTACAGGCATTCGCCGCGGTGGTCCGTGAACGCGGCCGGGCCCGCGGGCGCGACGAGGCTCGCAAGCCAGCCCGGCAGGTCCCCGCCGATGATCTCGCCATGACGGGTGGCCGTGAGCCAGCGCAGCACGAGCGCCGTCAGCACCGCCTGCGGCCGCGTCGCCGTGCCGGCGAAGAGGCGTTCGGCCTCGTCGGCGACATTGAGCAGGCAGGCGTAGTTCTCGCGCCCCTTGCGCACGAGCACCCGGGGTCTGCGCGCGGAAGGGGGCAGGCGGGAGAGCGCGCGGGCCAGCTCCTCGCGCACCTGGCGCTGCAGATTGCGGGTAAAGGTCGAGATCCAGACCTGGCCGCCGCTCATCTCCGCCCACACCAGCGCCGGCGCCAGATAGCCCAGGGTCTTGCCGGTGCCGGTGCCGGCCTCGGCCAGCACGACATTGGGCGCGCCTTCGACCTCCGGCGGGCGGAAGGCGGCGGCGGCCGCGCGCGCGAAGGCCCGCTGGGCCGGCCGGTCCTCGCTGGCGGGCCCGCGCAGGGCGAGCAGCATCGCCTCGGCGGCATCCGGCGCGACGGCGGCGCCGCGCGGCGGCGGGCGCGGCGGGCCGTTCTCCCATTCCCGGACGTCCTCCCACAGCGGCCTGCGGGCGAGCAGCGCCTCGTCCTCCGCCCCCCCGCGCCGGCCGGCGAGCGCGGCGAGCACCAGCGGCGCCCAGGCCCAGCCGATCCGCGCGAGAGCCTCGGCCAGGGCCCGCGCGCCCTTCAGCCGGCCGGCCGGCAGCGTCTCGAGCGCCGCAAGCAGCGCCTCGGCCAGCGCATGGTGGCGGCGAAGCGCATCCGCGGGCCCGCCCCGGGGTGCCGGGATCCCCAGCGCCCCGGCCAGGCCTTGGAGCGTCGGCACCGGCGCCCTTGCCGGATGCACGAAGGCGAAGAGCTCGAGCAGGTCGAGGGCGTCCATGCGCTGCAGCCCGATGCGGCGCGCGATCAGCGGCGCGGAGATCAGAAGATGTGGCTCGCGCGAGAGCGCCTCCGCCGCATCCCGGATGCCGGCCGGCGCCGCCCCGGCGTCCGTCCCGGCCGCCCCCGCGCCGCCGCGCAGAAGCCACACCCGCCCGCCTTCCAGCACCGCCGCCGGCAGCGCGGCGAGCGCCGCGCGCCAGTCCTCCGGCAGCGTGATCAGAAGGTCGCCCGATGTGCGCGTTTCGGCCATCCGCTCCCGCCCTCGCCACCGCCGCGGAGCGCGCGCCCTTCCCGGCGCGCCGCCTGACGCTTCTACGGCAGCCGCGTCCGGCTTTCCACCTTCCCCTCACGCCGCCGGGGAGGGGCGCGGATGCAACCGCGAGGCGTGGGGCCGCAATGTCGTCCTGCCGCTTCGAGAAATCGCGACAAGTGTTTCTCTCATAAATCGTATCACAATTGCGTGAGCTGGCCGCTTCGCGCTTGGCGGGCGGGGCGGGTCGCACTAGGTTCAGGGCCGGCCGGACGCGGATGGCCGGCGTTTCCGGGCTCCGCGGCGGGCGGCGGTCGCAGCCGAACCTTGCACGGCCGCCCGTTGCGGAAGTGAGGATGTGCGCCCCCTCAACCCCCGTCCCGGGACGCCGGCGTTCGTGGTGCGGCCGGACCCATGGGACCTCTCCTGATCGACCTGTCTCGTGGGTGGGCGGTGTCCGGATCTGCCGGGCACCGCCCTTCGCGTCCCGGCCGGCAGCAAGGCCGCGCAAGGGCCGCCCAAGGACGAAGGGGCGGCGCCCCGGCACCGCCCCCGTGTCGATCTCCCGGCCCGGCCGCTGCGCCGCTCAGGCCCGGGCCAGGCGCCGCAGCACGTAGTGGAGGATCCCGCCGTGGCTGTAGTAGGCGGCCTCGTCCTCGGTGTCGATGCGGCAGACGAGCGCGATCTCGCGCGTCGAGCCATCGGGCCAGGTGATCCGGCAGGTCACGTCCTGGCGCGGGGTGATGCCGCCGGCGATGCCGGTGATCGTGAAGGTCTCGGGCCCCTTCAGCCCCAGGCTCTCGCGGTTGTCGCCCTCCTTGAACTGCAGCGGCAGCACGCCCATGCCGATCAGATTGGAGCGGTGGATGCGCTCGAAGGATTCGGCGATCACCGCGCGCACGCCGAGCAGCCGCGTGCCCTTGGCCGCCCAGTCGCGCGACGAGCCGGTGCCGTATTCCTTGCCGGCCACCACCACCAGCGGCACGCCTTCTTCGCGATAGCGCATCGCCGCGTCATAGATCGCCATCTGCTCGCCGGAGGGATAGTGGATCGTCACCCCGCCTTCGGTGCCGGGCGCCATGAGGTTGCGCAGGCGGATGTTGGCGAAGGTGCCGCGCATCATCACCTCGTGGTTGCCGCGCCGCGAGCCGTAGGAGTTGAAGTCCTTCGGCTCGACGCCGTGCGCGATCAGATAGCGCCCGGCCGGCGAGTCCGGCTTGATGGCGCCGGCCGGCGAGATGTGGTCGGTGGTGACCGAATCGCCGAGAAGCGCCAGCATGCGCGCGTTCTCGATGTCGGTGACCGGCTCGGGCTCAAGCGTCATGCCGTCGAAATACGGGGGATTGCGCACATAGGTGGACTCGGGATCCCATTCGTAGGTGAGCCCGCCCGAGACGGGGATCTCGCGCCAGTGCTCGTCGCCGTCGAAGACGTGGGCGTAGCGCTCCTTGAACATCTCCGAGCTCACCGAGGCGGCGACGCAGTCCGCCACCTCCTTCGAGCTCGGCCAGATGTCCTTCAGATACACGGGCCGGCCGTCCCGGTCCGTGCCGATGGGGTCGTTGAACAGATCGACCCGCATCGAGCCCGCGATGGCGTAGGCGACGACGAGCGGCGGCGAGGCCAGGTAGTTGGCGCGCACGTCGGGGTTGATGCGGCCCTCGAAGTTGCGGTTGCCGGAGAGCACCGCCGCGGCGACGAGATCATGCTCCTGGATCGCCTTCGAGATCTCGGGCGGCAGCGGCCCGGAATTGCCGATGCAGGTGGTGCAGCCGTAGCCGACGAGATTGAAGCCGAGGCGGTCGAGGTCGTCCTGCAGGCCGGACTTTTCCAGATATTCGCTGACCACCTGGCTTCCGGGTGCCAGCGAGGTCTTCACCCAGGGCTTGACGGCGAGCCCCTTTTCGACCGCATTGCGCGCGAGCACGCCCGCGGCCAGCATCACCGACGGGTTCGAGGTGTTCGTGCAGCTCGTGATCGCGGCGATCACGACATCGCCGTGGCCGAGGTCATGGTCGCGGCCCTCGACGGCGACGCGCCTGTCCTTCTCCCCGGCCTTGCCGAAGCCGGCGAGATGCTCGTCGAACGCCTTCGCCGCGGTCTTGAGGGGGATGCGGTCCTGCGGCCGCTTCGGCCCCGCGATCGACGGCTCGACGGTGGAAAGATCGAGCTCCAGCACGTCGGTGAAGACGGGATCCGGCGTGCTCTCGTCGCGCCACAGCCCCTGCGCCTTCGCATAGGCCTCCACCAGCGCCACCGTCTCCTCGTCGCGGCCCGTAAAGCGCAGATAGTCGAGAGTCGCCTGCTCTATCGGGAAGAAGCCGCAGGTGGCGCCGTATTCGGGCGCCATGTTGGCGATCGTGGCCTTGTCGGCGACCGAGAGCGTCGCAAGCCCGTCGCCGAAATACTCGACGAACTTGCCCACGACCCCGCGCCGGCGCAGCATCTCGGTGACCGTGAGCACGAGATCGGTGGCGGTGGCTCCCTCCGGCAGCCGCCCCGTCATCCGGAAGCCGATCACCTCCGGGATCAGCATCGAGATGGGCTGGCCGAGCATGGCGGCCTCCGCCTCGATGCCGCCGACGCCCCAGCCGAGCACGGCCAGCGCGTTGATCATGGTGGTGTGGCTGTCCGTGCCCACCACCGTGTCGGGGAAGGCCCAGACCGCGCCGTCCTCCTCCTTCGTCCAGACCGAGCGCGCGAGATACTCGAGGTTCACCTGATGGCAGATGCCGGTGCCCGGCGGCACGACGCGGAAATTGTCGAAGGCCTGCTGGCCCCAGCGCAGGAAGGTGTAGCGCTCGCGGTTGCGCTCGTACTCGCGCTCGACATTGATGCGGAAGGCGTCCGGTCGGCCGAACACGTCCACCATCACCGAATGGTCGATGACGAGATCGACGGGGGCGAGCGGATTGATCTTCTTCGGATCGCCGCCGAGTCTTGCGATCGCATCGCGCATGGAGGCGAGATCCACGACCGCCGGCACGCCCGTGAAGTCCTGCATCAGCACGCGCGCGGGCCGGAAGGCGATTTCGCGATCCGACCGGCGCTCCTTCAGCCATTCGGCCACCGCCTCGATGTCCGCCGCGGTCACGGTCTGGCCGTCCTCGTGGCGCAGCAGATTCTCGAGCAGGACCTTGAGGGAGAACGGCAGGCGCGAGATGTCGCCCAGCCGCTCCGCCGCCCGGGGCAGCGAAAAATACCGGTAGCGGCGGCCCGCAACCTCGAGTTCCGCCAAGCTTTCGAAGCTGTTCCTGCCGTGGGTCATCCTGGCCTGCTTTCCCGTTCCTGTGCCGCCCCGCGGGCGGCTCGCTCCGCCGGGGAGCGCTTGTGGCAGATTGCGCGGCGATTCTCAAGAAGCGTGCACCGGCCGCAGCGCTCTGGTAAGCGGGGCGGGGCGGCGGGTTCCACCCGCGCCGGAGCATGGCGATTCGAGGAACGCGCGTGAGCGGGAGCGGCGAGATCCTGGTGAGCGAAGGCCTCGTCGTCCAGCGGGCCGGCGGGCGCCTGCTGGCGGGGCTCGATCTGCGGCTCGGGGCCGGCGACATGCTGCATCTGTCGGGTCCGAACGGCGTCGGCAAGACGAGCCTGCTGCGCACGCTGGCGGGCCTCACCCCGCCGGCGGGCGGGCGGATGCGGCTGATGGGCACGGACTGGCGCGCCGATCCGGCGGGCCACCGCGCCGCCTGCCTCATGATCGCCCATGAGAACGCCCTGAAGCCCGCGCTGACGGTCGCCGAGAACCTGCGCTTCTGGGCCGGCGTGTGGGGCGGCGGGCCCGCCGATCTCATGCGTGCGCGCGGGCTGTTCGGCATCGACGCCTTCTGGCGGCGGCCGCTGCGCAGCCTGTCCCAGGGGCAGAAGCGCCGCGTGTCGCTGGCGCGGCTGGCGTTTGCCGGCGGGCGGGTGCTGGTGCTGCTGGACGAGCCCTGGGTCGGCCTGGACGAGGAGGCGGGCCGGGCCCTCGCCGCGCTGGTCTCAGACCTCGCCCGCGCGGGCCGCGCGGTGGTGATGACGAGCCATCAGCCCGTGCCGCTCGCCGGCGTGCCCACCCTTGCGCTGGCGCCCTTCGCCGAGGCGGCCCGGGCCGGGGAGCGGCTGCCATGATGCGGGCGGCGCTTGCGATCATCCGGCGCGATCTTGCGGTGTTTGCGCGCGCCGGCGGCGGGCTCGTGCTGGCGCCGGGGTTTTTTGCGCTCGTCGCGACCCTGTTTCCGCTCGCTCTCAATCCCGAACCCGGGATCCTGCGCCTTCTCGCCCCGGCGGTGGTCTGGGTGGCCGGCGTGCTGGCGGTGCTGATGTCGCTGGAGCGGATCTTCGGCGAGGACATCGAGGACGGCAGCCTCGACGGGCTGGCGCTCTCGGCGCTGCCGCTGGAGCTGGCCGTATTGGCGAAGGCGCTCGCGCATCTCCTCGCCTTCGGGCTGCCGCTCGTCGCGCTCGCGCCGCTCGTCGCGCTCGCCTACCGGCTCGACGGTGCGGCGACGCTCGGCCTCGTCGTCGCCCTGCTCGCGGGGCTGCCCGCGCTCACCCTCATCGGCATGCTGGGTGCGGCGCTCACCGCCGGCCTCAGGCGCGCGGGCGCGCTGGTCGCGCTGATCGTCGTGCCGCTCGAGCTGCCCGTGCTGATCTTCGGCGTCTGGTCGGCGGCCGCCGCGGGGCCGGAGGCGGCCGCAGGGCTCGCCTATCTCGGCCTTTTCAGCCTCGCCGCGCTGCTGGTCGTGCCCTGGGTCGCCGCGGCGGTGCTGCGGCTCGTGCTGGAGTAGCCGCGATGGCTTGCGCCCCGCCGCCGCGGCCACTAGATGAGGCCGCGTGATGCTGACCCGCGCCATCAGTCCGCGCGCCGTGCTCGCGCTTCTGCGCCGGGCCGATCCCTGGCTCCAGGTGGCGACGCTCGCGCTCTTCGGCTTCGGGCTCGTCGATGCGCTGCTGCTGTCGCCGCCCGACTACCAGCAGGGCGAGAGCGTGCGGATCATGTATGTCCACGTGCCGGCGGCCTATCTCGCAAGCCAGGTCTATCTGCTGCTTGCGGCGGCATCGGCGCTGTATCTCGTCTGGCGCAATCCGCTCGCCGACATGGCGGCCGAGGCGGCGGCCCCCCTGGGTGCGGCGTTCACGGCGCTCGCGCTGGTGACCGGCTCGCTGTGGGGGCGGCCGACCTGGGGCGCCTGGTGGGTGTGGGACGCGCGGCTGACCTCGGTGCTGGTGCTGTTCTTCCTCTATCTCGGCTACATCGCCCTGCGCCAGGCGGTAGAGACGCCCGACAAGGCGCGGCGGCTCGCCGCCTGGCTGGCGGTGATCGGGGCGATCGACCTGCCCGTCATCCGCTTTTCCGTGGAGTGGTGGAACACGCTCCACCAGCCGGCGAGCCTGCTCAGACCCGGCGGGCCGAGCATCGACCCCAGCATGCTGCGCCCGCTTCTCGTCATGATGGCCGCCTATCAGGCCTTCTTCCTGCTGGTCTGGGCCCGGCAGCTGCGCGCGCGGCTTGCCCCGCGCCTGCGGCACGAGGCGGCGGCGCGAAAGGAGGCGGCATGACCGGACACCTGCCGGCGGTGCGGGCGGCGGATGCGGCGACGGGCGTCCAGGTCGCGGCACCCGCGGCCGCTCCGGGCGCGCTGCCCCACGGCGCCGAGCTGCCCTATCTCGTCGGCGCCTATGCCGTGAGCGTCGTGGTGCTCATCGGGCTCTGGCTTGCGGCCCGGCGGGCGCTGATCCGGGCCGGCGAGGCGCGCCGGGGCAAGGCGGAGACGGATCATGACGGCTGAGACCGCCAAGGCCGCCCGGGCCGCCCGCCGTCGCCGCCGGCGCACGATCGCGGTGCTGGCGGTGCTGGCCGGCGCCGGTCTCTTCGTGCTGGTGGCGCTGAAGGCGCTGGAGGGCAACGTGCTCTATTTCCGCATGCCCCAGGACCTCGTGGCCGAGGGCGATGCCGCCTTCGCGCCCGGCCGGCGCTGGCGGCTGGGGGGGCTCGTGGCGCCCGGCTCGGTCGTGCGGCTGGACGGCGGCGCGGGGGTACGCTTTCTCGTCACCGACCATCATGCTTCGGTCACGGTGGAGTACCGCGGCATCCTCCCGGACCTCTTCCGCGAGGGCCAGGGGGTGATCGCCGAGGGCGCCTTCGGGCCGGACCGCGTCTTCATCGCGGACAAGGTGCTCGCCAAGCACGACGAGCGCTACATGCCGCGCGAGGTCTACGAACGCATCCGCAAGGCCGGCCACCCGGCGGACGCGCCGGCGGATGCGGGAGGAGTCTGAGCGATGGTCGCCGAGATCGGCCATTTCGCGCTCGCGCTCGCGCTTGGGCTTGCGCTCGCCACGATCGCGGCGGCCGTGATCGGCCACCGGCCGGGCCGCGACGGCTGGCTGCAGCTCGTCGCGCCGCTTGCGCGCGCCGGCCTCATCGCCGTCACCATCGCCCTCATGGCGCTGGTGACCGGCTATGTCACGAGCGATTTTTCGATCCTCAATGTCTGGCAGAACTCCCACACCGCCAAGCCGCTGCTCTACAAGATCACGGGCGCGTGGGGGAATCACGAGGGCTCGATGCTGCTGTGGGTCTGGGTGCTGCAGCTCTATGCCGCCTTCGTGCCGCGCACCCGCCGGCTGCTCGACCTGCGCATGCGCGCGAAGGTGCTGGCGGTGCAGGCGGCGATCGCGGCCGCCTTCCTGCTGTTCATCCTTGCCGCCTCCAACCCCTTCCTGCGGCTCGATCCCGCACCGCTCGAAGGCCGCGGCCTCAACCCGCTGCTGCAGGACCCCGGCCTCGCCTTCCATCCGCCGCTGCTCTATCTCGGCTATGTCGGGTTCTCGATCGTCTACGCCTTCGCCGCCGCCGCCCTGATCGCCGGGCGGATGGACGCGATCGTCGCGCGGGCGATGCGGCCGTTCGCGCTGGCGGCGTTCTCGGCGCTGACCCTGGGCATCGGGCTCGGCAGCTGGTGGGCCTACTACGAACTCGGCTGGGGCGGCTTCTGGTTCTGGGATCCCGTGGAGAACGCGAGCTTCATTCCCTGGCTTGCCGGGGCGGCGCTGATCCACTCGCTGGTGGTTACCGAAAAGCGCGGCGCGCTCGCCCGCTGGACGCTGGTCCTTGCCACCATCACCTTCGCGCTGGCGCTGCTCGGGACCTTCCTCGTGCGCTCCGGCGTGCTCACCAGCGTGCATGCCTTCGCGGTGGACCCGCGCCGCGGCCTGTTCATCCTCGCGATTCTCACGGCGGCGATCGTCGCGGCCTTCGCTTTGCTTGCCTGGCGCGCGCCGCTGCTCGAGCGGGCCGCGGGCTGCCGGCCGGTGAGCCGGGAGGGCGCGATGATGCTGAACAACGTGCTGCTGGCGGTCGCCGCGGCGGTGGTCCTCGTCGGCACGCTCTATCCGCTGGCGCTCGAGGCGCTGACGGGCGAGAAGATCAGCGTCGGCGCGCCCTATTTCGTGACGCTCTTCGGGCCGCTTGCGGTGATTCTGCTCGCCCTCGTCGTCGTCGCCCCGCATCTGCGGTGGAAGCGCGACGCGGCGGGCCGGCTGGCCTTCCTGCTGCCGCGCGCCGGCCTCGGCGCCCTCGCCGCGCTGGCGGCGGTCGCCGCCGCCTTCGGCCTGCCGGGGGTGCTCGCGGCGCTCGCCATTGCGCTCGCCGGCGCGCTGATCGCCTCGGCCCTGGCCGAATGGCGGCGCGCCTGGCCCCGCACGCAGGGCCGCCGGTCCGGCCTCCGCGAGGCGCTGCGGCGCATCCCGCTCAACCGGCACGCCTATGCGCTCGCGCATCTCGGGCTGGCGGTGACCGTCATCGGCGTCGTGGCGGCGGAGAGCTTCGCGACCGAGAAGACGGTCCTCGTCGAACCCGGCGCCGGGGTGGAGGTGGCGGGCCGGCGGCTCGTCTTCGAGGGGCTGGAGCCCGCCATCGGCCCCAACTACACGGCGGTCGCCGGCCTCTTCCGGCTGGACGGGCCCGGCGGCCCGCTGCTCGATCCGGCGCGGCGCAGCTACTGGGCGCCGCCGATGGAGACGACCGAGGCGGCGATCCGCCCCACCCCGCTCGGCGACATCTATCTCGCCATCGGCGCGCGGCGGGGCGATGCGGTGGAACTCAGGGCCTCGTTCAAGCCGCTGGTCGCGCTCATCTGGCTGGGGGCGCTGCTGATGGCGACGGGCGGGCTGCTCGCGCTCGTCTCCCGGGTGCGGCTTGCCGCCCGCAGGGTGCCTGCGCGCGAGGAGAATGCGTCATGACGCCGGGCCGACTCCTCTGGTTTCTGCCCCTCGTCCCGGTGCTGCTGCTTGCCGCGCTGCTCTGGCGCGGGCTCATCACCCATGACGAGACGATCCCGTCCGCGCGCGTCGGCCGGCCGCTGCCCCTGCTTGCGCTGCCGCGGCTCGATGCGCCGCAGGAGACCGTCGATGCGGCCGCGATCGCGGCGCGCGCGCCCGTGCTCGTCAACTTCTTCGCGTCCTGGTGCGGGCCCTGCCGGGTGGAGCATCCCCTGCTCGAAGAGCTGGCCAAGGAAGATGTCGCCATCATCGGCATCGCCTACAAGGACGCAGCCGACGACACCCGCCGCTTCCTTGCGCGCCTCGGCAACCCGTTCGCCGACGTGCTCGTCGATGCGGACGGGCGCGCGCTCATCGACTTCGGCGCCTCCGGCGTGCCGGAGAGCTTCCTCGTCGACGCCGACGGCCGCATCGTCTGGCATCAGCCGGGTCCGCTCACCCCGGAGATCATCGCGCGCGAGCTCGAACCGCGGCTTGCGGCGCTGAAGAAGGAGGAGAAGGCGCGATGACCCGGCATCTTCTGGCGGCGGCACTGGCCGGCCTCGTGCTGCTCTGCACCGCCGCGGCCGCCCCGGATGCGCCTGAGACGCCGCTGCCGGATCCGGCCGCCGAGGCGCGCGCCCGGGCCCTGATGCACGAGATCCGCTGTCTCGTCTGCCAGGGCGAGTCCATCGCCGAATCGGGCGCCGATCTGGCGCGCGACCTGCGCCGGCTGGTGCGCGAACAGGTCGCCGCCGGCCGGAGCGACGAGCAGATCCGCGCCTACCTCAAGGCCCGCTACGGGGACTGGATCCTGCTCCGGCCGCCGTTCGATGCGCGCACCCTCGTGCTCTGGATCGGCCCGCCGCTCCTGCTCCTCGTTCTGCTGATCGCCCTCTTCCGGCGCTGGCGGCGCGCGGCGGGCGCAGCCGCGGCGGCGGACGAGGAGGCGCTCGCCGCCTGGATCGCCGGTCGCCGCGCGCAAGGGGAGGACGGGCCATGACCGCGCCCGTCGTCATCTTTCTCGTCCTCGCGGCGGCGGGTTTCGCGCTGATCCTCGTCACCCTCCTGCGCGCGGGGCGCACGGGCCGGGACGACGGGCCGCCGCCGCAGACCTATGCGCGCGCGCGGCTCGCCGAGCTGGAGGCGGAGGCCGCGGCGGGGCTTCTCGCGCCCGAGGATGCGGCGGCCGAGCGCCGCGTGCTGGAGGATCTGCTGTCCGGCGATGCCGGGCGCACGGAGCCGGTGCCGGCCCCGCCGGCCCGCACGCCCGCGCCGGCCCTGCTCGCGGGCGCGCTGCTGCTGGCGGCGGGGATCTGGCTCGTTCTCGGCCGTCCCGATCTCCTGACGGCTTCTCCCGCACCGGCGCGGCCGGATGCATCCGGCGCCGCAAGCGGCGGGGAATACGCCGCCCTCGTCGACCGGCTCGCGCGCGTGCTCGAGGAACATCCCGGGCGCGTCGACGGCTGGAAGCTGCTCGCCCGCTCGCGCCTCGACCAGGGCCGGGCGCGCGACGCCTTCCGCGCCGCCCAACGGGGCCTGGCTCTGGCGCCCGATGATCCGGATCTGCTGCTGCTCAGGGCCGAGGCGCTCATCGCCGGGGCCGACGGGCGGGTGACGCCGGCGGCGGAGCTTGCGCTCGAGAAGCTCGCCGCCGTCCGCCCCGAGCATCCCGCGCCGCGCTACTATCGCGGGCTCGCCCTGCTGCAGGCGGGAAAGCCCGACGAGGCGCTCGCGGTCTGGCGGGAGCTGGCCGCCTCGCTCAAGGCCGATGATCCCTTCCGCGGCCGGCTCACCCGCGAGATCGCCCGCGTCGAGATGATCGCGGCGATGCGCGCCGGCGACCCCGGGGCGGCGATCGCGGGCATGGTGGAGCGCCTGCGGGCGCGGCTGGCCGAGGATCCGGACGATGCCGAGGGCTGGGCGATGCTGGCGCGCTCCTATGAGGTTCTCGGGCGTCCGGCCGACGCGCTGGCCGCGCTCGAGCGGCTCGGCGCGCTCGTCTCCGGTCCGGCGCGTGCGGCGGTGGAGGCCGACATCGCCCGCCTGAAGCGCACGGCCGGCGGGGCGGCGCCGGATGCGGAGAGAAAGGACGGCTCATGAGCGCGGCCGACCGCGATGCCGGCAGGGGCGGCGCCGGGGCGGCGCTTGCGCCCGATTTCGCGCGCATCGTGCCCGATGGCGACAACCGGGTGCGCGAGGTCTGCCGGCACTGCGGCTTCGTGCACTACGTCAATCCGAAGATCGTCGTCGGCGCGCTGGTGGTGGAGGAGGACCGGCTGCTGCTGTGCCGCCGCGCCATCGAGCCGCGCGCGGGCTACTGGACGATGCCGGCGGGGTTTCTGGAGGTCGGCGAGACGCTGGAGGATGGCGCCCGACGCGAGGCCCGCGAGGAGGCCGAGGCCGATCTGGTTCTCGAACGCCTGCTTGCGGTCTATTCCCTGCCGCACATCTCGCAGGTGCAGATCTTCTATCTCGCGCATCTGGCCGCGCCGTCCTTCGCTCCGGGGCCGGAAAGCCGGGAGGTGCGCCTGTTCGCGATCGCCGACATCCCGTGGGCCGCGCTCGCCTTTCCCAGCGTCGAATGGACGATCCGCGCCTGGCTCGCCGACCGCGAGGAGGGGCGCGCGCGGCTGCACACCAGCCCGCCGCCCGGCTTCGACATCGCCGAATGGCTCAGGGCGCACAGCTGACAGGAGGTGAAAGGGAAACGGACCTGCCGCACGCATGGTGCCGCCTCGCAATCGACGGCGCCAGTGGCGGGTTCAAGGGTCTGGGCGCTCTCCGTCATGCTTGCGCGCCGCATCCGCCAGCTTCACCGGGAAATTCACCGAGCGCGCGATGAAGCAGCGGGCATGCGCGCGCCGGTGCAGCTCGGGAACCAGCCCGGCCGGCCCCGCGGCGATGGTGACCTCGGGCCGCAGCGTGACCGACTCGAACCGCCCCGCGCCGTCCGCATCCTCGCGCATGACGCCTTCGGGCCGGTCGCGATAGGCGGTGACGACGAGCCCGGCCTCGGCCGCCAGATGCAGGAACCAGAGCATGTGGCAGGCCGACAGCGCCGCAACCAGCAGCTCTTCCGGATTCCAGGCATCCGCCCGGCCGCGAAAGGCCGGATCGCTGGAGCCGATGATCTCGGGCTTGCCGGGCGCGCGAATCACATGCTCGCGCCCATAGCCGTCATAGGCGCGCGTGCCGGCCCTGCCGGCCCCCGTCCAGGCCACCTCGAGACGATAGCGGTGAATGCGCCCGGCCAGTGCTGGGGTCCTTCCCGCCGCCGGACCGGCGCGCGGGACTCAGGCTCCCGCCGGAGCCGGCGCGGCGGCCCGGATCTTCTCGTCCACGGCATCCGCGAACTGGGCGAAGTTGTCGTTGAACAGGCGCACCAGCTCCGCCGCCTTGGCGTCATAGGCCGCGGCATCCGGCCATGTGCCGCGCGGATCCAGGAGGCGGCCGTCCACCCCCGGCACGGCGATCGGCACGGCGATGCCGAAGTTGGGATCGATGCGCGTGGGCACGTCATCCAGCGCCCCGGAGAGTGCGGCATCGAGCAGCGCACGCGTCGCCCTGATCGGCATCCGGTGGCCGACGCCATAGGGCCCGCCCGTCCAGCCGGTGTTGACAAGCCAGCAGTTGACGCCGCGCTCCGCGATCCGGCGGCGCAGGAGGTTCCCGTAGACGCCCGGATGCCGCGGCATGAAGGGGGCGCCGAAGCAGGCCGAGAAGGTGGCCTGCGGCTCGCTCACCCCCATCTCGGTGCCGGCGACCTTGGCGGTGTACCCCGAGATGAAGTGATACATCGCCTGCTCGGGTGTCAGCCGCGCAATCGGGGGCAGCACGCCGAAGGCGTCCGCCGTCAGCATCACGATGTTGCGCGGGTGTCCCGCCCGGTTCTCGGGCACGTGGTTGGCGATGAACTCCAGCGGATAGGCGCCGCGGGTGTTCTCGGTGAGCGAGGCGTCGTCGAAATCGAGGGTCCGGCGCACGGGATCGTATACGACGTTCTCCAGCACCGCGCCGAAGCGGTGGACCGCGGCGTAGATGTCGGGCTCGGCCTCCGCCGACAGGCGGATCATCTTCGCATAGCAGCCGCCCTCGAAGTTGAAGACGCCGTTGTCGGACCAGCCGTGCTCGTCATCGCCGATGAGCCGCCGGCGCGGGTCGGCGGACAGCGTCGTCTTGCCGGTGCCCGACAGGCCGAAGAAGATCGCGACATCGCCCGCCTCGCCGACGTTCGCCGAGCAGTGCATCGGCATCACGCCCCGGGGCGGCAGGAGATAGTTCAGGATGGTGAAGACCGATTTCTTGATCTCGCCGGCATAGGCCGTGCCGGCGATGATGACGATCCGGCGCGTGAAATCGATCGCGATCACCGTCTCCGACCGGCAGCCGTGGCGGGCCGGATCGGCCGCGAAGGAGGGCGCATGCAGGACCAGGAACCGCGTCGCGGGACGGCGCGCCGGATCGGCCGGCACGATCAGCATCGTGCGCGCGAACAGCGCGTGCCAGGCCCGCTCGGTCACCACGTCGACGGCGATCCGGTAGTCCGGATCCGCGCCGGCCACCAGCTCCTCGAGAAAGATCTCGCGTTCGGCATAGTGGCGGATCACGTCCTCGAGCAGCCTTGCGAAATGCTCGCCGGCCATCGGCTGGTTGATCGCGCCCCACCAGACCTGGGAGTCGGTTTCGGCGTCGCGGACGATGAACTTGTCCTTCGCCGCCCGGCCCGTGTGGCGGCCCGTCTCGACGATGAGCGCGCCCTCGCGCGACAGCAACCCCTCGCCGCGGCGGATCGCCTCCTCGTAGAGCTGGGCGCGCCCGAGGTTGCGCAGCACCCGCCGCGCCGCGATGCGGCCGCCGGCCAACGAAAAAGTGTCGTCGCTCATCGTCACCTGTCCTGCCCTGACTGCCCCTGGCCGGCGACGAACCCGCCTCCCGGAGCCGCCGGCCCCGGCGGGATCGCGTGCCGTCCATCCTGCCTTTCCCGATGCGCGGGCCCGGCCTCATGCCGCCCGTCCGCACCCGACGGGAGACCCTGAAGCTGATCGAATCGCGCCTGCAAATCAAGAGCCGATGCCGGCATCCGCTGCCGCGCGCAAGGCCGTTGCGGAATCGCGGCGCACGCGGGGGCCGAACTTGCCCGCCGCGCACCATCTTCTTGCCATTTTCCAGAAGTGGCATAACTGTGCCTGGAGAGGAAGGGTGCCGGCACGCGGGCCGGGGCCGAATCAGGAGCGGGGCGCAAGCCATGGCCGAGACGAAGGAGACGCTGCTGCCGGCCGAGGAGACCACGGAGGATCCCGTCGCGGGCCGGGAGATCGCGCTCGTCGACGACGACCGCAACATCCTCACCTCGCTCACCGTCGCGCTGGAGGCGGAGGGCTTCGTCGTGCGCTGCTACAGCGACGGCGAGCGGGCGCTCGAGGCCCTGCTGCGCAAGCCGGCGGATCTCGCGGTCCTCGACATCAAGATGCCGCGGCTCGACGGCATGGAGGTCCTGCGCCGCCTGCGCGAGACGAGCGACATGCCGGTCATCTTCCTCACCTCCAAGGACGACGAGCTCGACGAGCTGCTGGGGCTGAAAATGGGCGCGGACGACTACGTGTCCAAACCCTTCTCCCAGCGCCTGCTCATCGAGCGGATCAAGACGGTGCTGCGGCGCTGTCACGCCGCCCGCCGCTTCGCCGAGCGGTCGGCGGGGCCCGGCGAGGACGGCGGGGAGAGCACGCTTCTCGTGCGCGGGCGGCTGAAGCTCGATCCGGCGCGGCACTTCGTGTCCTGGGACGACCGGGAGATCCGTCTCACGGTCACCGAATTCCTCATCCTGCTGGCGCTCGCCCAGCGCCCCGGCCATGTGAAGAGCCGCGACCAGCTCATGGATGCGGCCTATTCCGACGACGTCTATGTCGACGACCGCACCATCGACAGCCACATCAAGCGCCTGCGCAAGAAGTTCCGGGCGGTGGATCCCGACTTCAAGGCGATCGAGACGCTCTACGGCGTGGGCTACCGCTTCCGCGCCGAGCCGCCCGCAGGCGAGGGCTGAGGCGGGCGGACCCGGATGGCCCGCCATCCCCCGCTGCTGCTCTCGCCGCTGCTCTGGCGCGTGCTCGCGGTCAATCTCGTCAGCCTCATCATCCTCGCCGGCGGCGTGCTGTATCTGAGCGACTTCCGCCGCCGGCTCGTCGACGACCGGCTGATGGAGCTGGCCGAGCAGGCGCGCGCGCTCGCCGGCGCGATCGGGGAGTCGGCGGTGGTCGCCGACGGCGACGCGGACCGTCTCGATGCCGGGGCCGCGGAGCGGCTCGTGATCCGCCTCGTCGATCCGAAGCGCGCGCGCGCGCGGATCTTCGACGCCGAGGGCCGGCTCGTGCTGGACAGCCGCCAGCTCGGCGGCGGGCGGGTGGAGGCCGAGGAGCTTCCCCCCTTGGAGGAGGAGCGCCCGCGGCTCGTCGTCTGGCTCAACGCGCTCGAGGACAGGCTCGCGGGCCCGCGCGACGACCGGGATCTGCCCGTCTACGAGGAACGCGGCGGCACGCGTGCCGGCGCCTTTCCCGAGGTGCTCTCGGCCCTCGTCGGCGAGAGCGACCGGCGGCTCCGGCGGCTGCCGGAGGGCGGACTGATGCTGTCGGCGGCCGAGCCCATCCAGCGCTTCCGCCGGGTGCTGGGCGCGGTGCTGCTGACCGCCGACAGCCGCGCCCTCGACCGCCTGCTCGATGCCGAGCGGCGCAAGATCCTCAAGGTGGTGGCGCTCTCGTTCGCGGTGACGCTGGCGCTTTCGCTCTATCTCGCGCTCGGGATCCTGCGGCCCATCCGGCGGCTGTCGCAGGCGGCCGAGCGCATCCGTTTCGGCGCCTCCAAGGCCGAGGCCATTCCCCGCAACCGGCGCCGGCGCGACGAGATCGGCGTGCTCTCGCGCACGCTGGCGGAGATGACGGAGGCGCTCTACCATCAGCTCGACCGCGTCGAGCGCTTCGCCGCGGATGTCGCCCACGAGCTCAAGAACCCGCTGTCCTCGCTGCGCTCGGCGAGCGAGGCGCTGGCGAAGGCGCGCGATGCCGCCACCCGCCGGCGGCTGATGGCCATCATCGCAGAGGACGTGCGCCGGATCGACCGGCTCATCCGCGACATCTCCGAGGCCTCGCGGCTCGATGCCGAGCTCACCCGCAGCCGCCAGGAGATCCTCGACCTGGGCGCCCTGCTCGCCGAGCTCGTCTCGCACTACCGCGACCCCCTCGTCCACGGCGAGCGGCTGGCCGCGCGCGGGATCGGCATCGTGCTGGAAGGCGCCGAGGCCAGAGGGCTCAAGCTGCGCGGCGTGGCCGGCCGGCTCATGCAGGTCTTCGCCAATCTGATCGACAATGCGGTCTCCTTTTCGCCCGAAGGCGGCACGGTGCGGATCAGGCTCGCGCGCGACGGCGCCCGGATCCGGGTGACGGTGGACGATGACGGCCCGGGCCTGCCGGCGGGCGCGGAGGAGAAGATCTTCGAGCGCTTCTATTCGGAGCGGCCCGAGGGCGAGGCCTTCGGCATCCATTCGGGCCTCGGGCTTGCGATCGCGCGCCAGATCGTCGAGGCCCATGGCGGGCGGATCACCGCCGCCAACCGCACGGACGACGAGGGCCGCGTGCTGGGGGCGCGATTCGAGGTGGAACTGCCCGCGGCCGATGGATAGTCTCGGGCCCAAGAATCGACGCAGGAAGCGGCAGGAGCACCGACATGCGGCCCGGTTCCGGTGAGCGCATCCATGCCAGCGCCGTCGCCTTCGCCCGTCAGGCGGTGATGCTGACGGGTCCCTCGGGGTGCGGGAAGTCGCGGCTTGCGCTCGCGCTGATCGCGGACGGCGCGATGCTGGTCGGCGATGATCAACTCGAGGCGACGGTCGCGCAGGGCCGCATCTGGCTGTCGCCGCCGGCGCGCCTTCAGGGGCTGATCGAGGTCGCAGGCATCGGCATCCACGAGCTGCCGTGGCTGAGACGCGCGCCGCTGCGTCTCGTCGTGCGGCTGTCCGGCCCCGGCGAGGAGCCCGGGGAACGGCTCCCGGAGCCGGATGCATGGCGCCTCGGCGAGGTTGCGGTGCCGGCGGTGCGCCTTTGCGCCGACGACCCGGCCGCCGCGGCGAAGGTGCGCGCCGCCTTCCTCGCCAGTCCGGGGGTTGCGCCATGACGGAGACGGCACGCGGCCCGACGGACGCGCCCGGCGCGCGGCTGCGCGTCGTGCTGGTGACCGGCATGAGCGGGGCCGGCAAGACCTCGGCGCTGCATGCGCTGGAAGACATGGGCTACGAGGCGGTCGACAATCTGCCGCTGTCGCTTGTGCGCCGGCTGCTCGCGGAATCCCACACCGGGCCCGGGGAGCGGCCGCTGGCGCTGGGGATCGACCTGCGCACCCGGGGGTTCGATGCGGGCGAGCTTGCGGCGCTGCTCGACGATCTGAGAGCCCGGCCCGACGTCGCCGCGGAGCTCCTGTTCTTCGATGCGAGCGACGACGTGCTGATGCGCCGGTTCTCGGAGACGCGCCGGCCGCATCCGGCCGCCGACGACCGGCCGCTCCGGGACGCGATCCTGATCGAGCGGCATGCGCTCGCACCCGTCCGGGCGCTCGCGGACTTCATCTATGACACGAGCGAGAGCAGCATCCACGACCTGCGCCGCCGGCTGAAATCCCGCTTCGCGCCCGTGGGCGACGATTCGCTGCTCGTGACCATCATCTCCTTCGGCTACGCCCGCGGCGTGCCGCGCGAGGCGGATCTCGTCTTCGACGCGCGCTTCCTCAGAAATCCGCACTACGACCCGGCGCTCAGGCCGCTGACCGGCCGGGACCGCGCGGTGGCGCGCCACATCGCCGCCGATCCCAGGCTTGCCGGCTTCTGGCGACGGCTCACCGGCCTCGTCTCCTTTCTGCTGCCGGCCTACCGGGAGGAGGGCAAGCGCTATCTCACCATCGCCTTCGGTTGCACGGGCGGCCGCCACCGCAGCGTCTATCTCGCCGAACGCCTGCGGCGCAGCTTGGCGCGGCGGGGAATTCGTGCCAGCATCATCCACCGCGACTGCCCGGAGGCGCAGGACCGGGCGCAGGTGACGGATTCGCGATCATGATCGGACTGGTGCTCGTCTCCCACGGACGCCTCGCCCAGGAGCTGCTGGCGGCGATGGAGCATGTCGTCGGCCCGCAGCAGCAGGTGCGGGTCGTCTCCATCGGCCCCGACGACGACATGGAGCAGCGCCGCCAGGAGATTCTCGAGGCCGTGGAAGCGGTGGACACGGGAGACGGCGTCATCGTGCTGACCGACATGTTCGGCGGCACGCCGTCCAATCTCGCGATCTCGCTTCTCGGCCGCCCGCGGCTCGAGGTCATCGCCGGCACCAACCTGCCGATGCTGATAAAGCTCGCGAGCCTGCGCGCCGAGGCGCCGCTCGAGGAGGCGGTGCGCGCGGCCGCCGAGGCCGGCCGGCGCTACATCAATGTCGCAAGCCACGTGCTCAACGCGGAGCGGGAGGGGTGATGGGGGCGGATGCGAGCCGCGAGCGGATGCCCGTGGAGGCCGAGCTCGTCATCCGCAACCGCCGCGGCCTGCATGCCCGCGCGGCCGCCCGCTTCGTCAAGACCGCGGCGCGCTTCCGGAGCCGCATCACCGTCGAGAAGGACGGCACGGCGGTCTGCGGCACCTCGATCATGGGGCTGCTGCTGCTCGCGGCCGCAGCCGGCGAGCGGATCCGGCTGAGGGCCGAGGGGCCGGATGCCGAGGAGGCCGTCGCGGCGCTCGCCGCGCTGGTCGAGGGGGGATTCGATGAGCCGGAATGAGCGGGCACGGGGCGCCCGGCTTCTCGTCGCGCTCCTGCTTTTCGCGCTGTCGCCGTCCGGCGCGCGGGCGGGCGAGGAGGAGGACGCCGTGCGCCTCGTCTACGCCCCGCGCCAGGGGATCGAGGTCTTCTGGAGCGGCGGCTGCGCGCCGGGTGCGGCGCTGCTGGTTGAGGCGCCGGCGGCGCTGTTCTCGGCGCCGGCCTTCGACATCGCGGTCAGAGAGGCGGGGCGGATCGTGGGCGCGCGCTGCCCCGATCTTAAGACGCTGATCGTCGCGGGCTTCGACAGGCTCACCGGCGCGCGCCTCGTCGGCGGCACGGCGGCGCGCGCCCAGATGTGGAGCTTCGCCGACCGCCCGGAATACGCCGCCGGCCTCGCGCGTCCCGGACGCGACATATCGGGGCTCGTCTTCGGGCGCGAGACGCCGCGCGCGCACCGGCAGGCGGGCGCCGGCGACCTGCCCGCCGAGGATGCGGCGCTGCTGGCCGAGCTGTCCGGGCTGGCCGCGATCCCGACGGGCGCGCCCGGCGCCCGGCGCGTCATCGTGCTCGCCTCGCCGGCCGATCCGGGCTCGCGCGCGCTCTACCGGCTGGTCGCGGCCGACCACCGGGGGCTCGCCTGGGACTGGATCCTGGTGGCGGCCGAGCCGGGGGCGGGCGACGATCGGCTGCTCAAGGCCGTCGCCCGCGGCGAGCCGGCGCTGCTGGCCGCGGTCTTCGGCGAGGGCCGGGACGACAGCCCGCCGCTTTCGGCGCAGGAACGGCTGATGGGCCGGCGCATCCTCGAGTACCACTTCCACACCCTCGCCTCGATGAAGCCCGAGCTCGACCACCGCGCCGGGCGCGACTGGGGCTTTCCGACGCTGGTCTTCGTCGCCGAAGACGGGCTGAAGGCGGTCGCGGGCGTCCCCTACGACCTCGACAGTCTGGCGGCCGCGGTCGCAGCCGCGCCGCCTGCGCCCGAGCTGCCGGCCGCGCGCGCCGTCTTCGCCGCCGGCTACCGCGAGGAGGTGCTCTCGGAGGGCCTCATGGCCTTCGCCGTGCGCGAGGTCGCGCTGCTCGCGATGCCGGCCCAGGGTGCGCGGGTGCTGATGCGGCTCGAGAAGGGCCAGGGGTATCCCGCGGCGCTGCGGGTCACGACCGGGGGGCGGAGATGGTATGCGCTGGCCGTGTTCTCCCCCGGCACCGGCTATGCCTATGTGCCCGAGGAATACATGATGCTCTCGGCCCGCCCCGGCGGGCGCTGATCCGCGGGCCGGCGGCGCGCAGGCAAGGGGGGCGGTGCGGATGATCCGGGAGGCGTTGCGGGGGCGGGCGGGGCGGCTGATCGCCGCCGCGCGCGGCTGGGCCGGCCAGCTGCTGCCCGCGACCTGCCCGGGCTGCGGCGCCGTGGTCGCGGACGGCGGGGCGCTGTGCGCGGCCTGCTGGTCGGCGCTCGCCTTTCTCGTGCCGCCGCTGTGTGCCCGCTGCGCGCTGCCGCTGCCGCAGACGGCCGGGGATGCGGCCGCTGCGCCCGTATGCGCCGGCTGCCGCGCCGACCCGCCCCCCTTCGCCCGCGCCCATGCGGCCGTGCGCTACGACGATGCGAGCCGCGCGCTCGTCCTGCGTCTCAAGCACGGCGACGGCAGCGAGCTGGCGCCGGTGCTCGCGGGGCTCATGCTGCAGGCCCGCGCCGGCGACGGGCCGCCGCCGGACGTCGTGGCCGCGGTGCCGCTTCACCCCCTGCGCCGCATCCGCCGCCGCTACAACCAGGCCGGGCTCGTCGCCGCGGCCATTGCGCAACGGCTGCGGCGGCCCTATCTGCCTCTCGTCGTCAGACGCCGGCGGGCGACGCGCTCGCAAGGCGGGCTGAGCGCCTCCCAGCGCCGCCGCAACGTCGCCGGCGCCTTCGATGCGGACCGCGCCCTGCTGGCGGGACGCCGCGTGCTGCTCGTCGACGACGTGATGACGACGGGCGCGACCCTGCGGGCGGCGGCCCGGGCCTGTCTGAAGGCGGGGGCGGCGGAGGTGGAGGTGCTCGTCTTCGCCCGCGCGCTCCCGCCCGGGACGGGCGGGACGGTCCGGGGATGAAGATCGCATGGAGAAAGGAGAACCGGTTTGGCCGAGGTCGTGATCTACACGAAGTCCTATTGCCCCTATTGCCGGCGGGCGAAGGCCCTGCTGCGGGACAAGGGCGTCGCGTTCACGGAGATGGACGTCGAGCATGATGCCGCGCGCTTCGCCGAGATGGTCGCGCGAGCCGGCGGGCGGCGCACCGTGCCGCAGATCTTCATCGGCGGCCGCCATGTGGGAGGCTGCGACGATCTTCTGGCCGCCGAAGGCCGCGGCGATCTCGACCGCTGGCTGAAGGAGGCCGCGGCCGCCGGATGAAGGAGGCCGCGCAAGGAAGGATGGCCGCCGATCCCGCAGCACCCGCGCGCGCCGGCGAGGCGCTTACCGTCGCCCTCGTGCAGATGACGAGCGGCATCGATCCCGTGCGCAACATCGCCGCCGTGGAGGAGGCGGTCGCCGAGGCCGCCCGCGCAGGGGCCCGGCTCGTGCTCACCCCGGAGATGACGACGCTGCTCGACCGCAGCCGCCGGCGCATCTTGGAGACGCTTGCCGCCTGGCCGGCCGCGCGTCAGCTCGCCCCGCTTGCGGACGCCGCGCGCCGTCACGGCCTGTGGCTCGTCGTCGGCTCGATTCCGGTGCTGGACGGGCGGGGGGAGAAGGCGTGGAACCGCTCGGTCGTGATCGCGCCGGACGGCCGGATCGCCGCCTGCTACGACAAGATCCATCTCTTCGACGTCGATCTCGGCGACGGCGAAGCTTACGGCGAATCCCGGCTCTTTCATGCCGGCCGGCGCGCCGTGGTCGCCGCCGTCGCCGGCTGGCGGGTCGGGCTGACGGTCTGCTACGATCTGCGCTTCCCGCAGCTCTATCGCGCGCTGGCGCTGGCGGGCGCCGAGATCCTGATGGTGCCGGCCGCCTTCACCCGGCCGACGGGGCGCGCCCACTGGCGCACGCTGCTCAAGGCGCGGGCGATCGAGAACGGCGCCTTCGTGCTCGCCGCCGCGCAGACAGGCGAGCATGAGGATGGCCGCGCCACCTACGGCCACAGCATGGCGGTCGCGCCCTGGGGCGAGGTGCTCGTGGAGGCCGGCGAGGAGCCGGGAGTCGTCGTCACGACGCTGGAGCGCGCGCGGCTCCATGACGCCCGCCGCCGGATCCCGGTGCTTGACCACGGACGGGAATTCGTGGTGGTCGAGGCGGGCGGGCATGCTTCCTGCAGGGCCGCAGGCCGTGACGACGAGGCCGGGAACGGATGAGGACATGATCGTCTACACGCTGCGCTGCCGCGCCGGCCACAGCTTCGAGGGCTGGTTCCGCTCGCCCGAGGACTGCACGCGCCAGCAGCGGGCCGGCCTGCTGACCTGCCCGGAATGCGGCTCGCACGACATCGAGAAGCGCCCCAGCGCGCCCCATGTCGCCCGCGGGCGCGGCGGCAAGCCGGATGCGCCGCCGGTGAAGGCCCCGGCGGCTCAGGGCGGCATGCACGCGGCCGGCATCGAGGAGCGGCTTCACCGCTTCTTCCGGGATCTCAGGCGCGAGGTGGAAAAGCGGTGCGAATACGTCGGCCGCCGCTTTCCCGAGGAGGCGCGGCGCATCCATTACGGCGAGGCGGAGCGCCGCGGCATCTACGGCGAGGCGACGGCCGAGGAATCCCGCGCGCTTCGCGAGGAGGGCATCGAGATCATCCCCATCCCGGGCCTGCGCAAGACCGACGCCTGAATGCCGCTGCGCCCGGGCCCGGGCCGTGTTTCAGCGCCGGTTGCGGACGGCTGCGACGAGATAGTTCACGCGCGTGTCGTCGCCGAGCCGGAAACGGTCGCGGCAGGCGTCGTAGACGATGCCGGCGCGGGCGGTCTCCTGCGCGCCGTCCTCGGCCAGCCAGGCGGCAAGCTCCTCCGGCTTCAGGAAGCGGTTCCAGTCATGGGTGCCGCGCGGCAGCCAGCCGAGCAGATATTCGGCGCCCAGGATGGCGGCGAGGAAGCTTCGCGCGGTGCGGTTCAGGGTGGACAGCACGATGAGCCCGCCCGGGCGGGCCAGATGCACCAGATCGCTGACGAGCCGGCGCGGCCGGGGCACATGCTCGATGAGCTCGAGGCAGCAGACGAGGTCGAAGGCGGCGCCCTCGGCGACGAGCGCCTCGGCCGTCGCGACGCGATAGGAGAGGCCTTCGCCGAGCTCCATCTCCGCCGCATGCCGGCGCGCGACGGCGATCGCCGTCTCGTCGGCGTCGATGCCGAGGACGGAAAAGCCCATGCGCATGAGCGGCTCGGCCACCAGCCCGCCGCCGCAGCCCACATCGACCGCCGCAAGCCCGGTGAACGGCGCGCGCGCGGCGGCAGGGCGGCCGAAATGGACCAGCGCGGTCCGGCGGATGAAATCGAGCCGCGCAGGGTTGAGGCGGTGCAGCGGCGCCGCCGGTCCGTCCTCGTCCCACCAGCGCGCGGCGAGTGCGGCGAAGCGGGCCACCTCGCCGGCATCGACATTGGGCGCGGGCGCGGCCGAGGCGGCGTCCGTCGCGGATGATCCCGAAGCGGCCATCTTGATGCCCTTGCGCCGCCTTCTTGCGGTCCTCTAAACAGGCTCGCGCGGCAGCCGCGGGTGCCGCCGGAAACGCTGCAGCCCTGTCGAAGTTGCGGAGCGATGGCCCGGATTGTCAAGAAGTTCGGCGGCACCTCGCTGGGGGATCTCGCGCGCATCCGCCGCGCAGCCGAGCGCGTGGCGGCGGCGCGCGCGGCCGGCCACGAGGTCGCCGTCGTGGTCTCGGCCATGGCCGGCGAGACGAACCGGCTGGTCGCGCTGTGCCGCGAGGCCGCGCCGCTGCATGACGCCCGCGAGTATGACGCCGTCGTCGCCTCCGGCGAGCAGGTCTCGGCCGGGCTGTTCGCGATCGTCCTGCAGGGGCTCGGCGTGCCGGCGCGCAGCTGGATGGGCTGGCAGATCCCGATCCGGACCGACGACCGGCATTCCGCGGCGCTGATCCGCGAGATCGAGACGGCGGCGCTCGAGGAGCGCCTCGGCGCGCGGCGAGGTGCCGGTGGTGACGGGCTTTCAGGGGCTCGGGCCCGACAACCGCGTCACGACCCTGGGCCGCGGCGGGTCGGACACCTCGGCGGTCGCGCTCGCGGCGGCGCTGAAGGCCGACCGCTGCGACATCTACACCGACGTCGACGGGGTCTACACGACGGATCCGCGGATCGTCGCCCGCGCGCGCAAGCTCGACCGCATCTCCTACGAGGAGATGCTGGAGATGGCGTCGCTCGGCGCGAAGGTGCTGCAGATCCGCTCGGTCGCGCTGGCGATGACCCACGGCGTGCGGGTGCAGGTGCTCTCCTCCTTCAAGGACGAGCCCGGCACCCTGCTGGTGAACGAGGATGAGATCGTGGAACAGGAACTCGTCACGGGACTGGCCTATTCCAGGAGCGACGCGGTGATCACCGTCTACGGCGTCCCGCCGGGGCCGGGGCGGGTGGCCGCCGTGTTCGGGCCGCTGGCCGAGGCCGGCATCGTCGTCGACATGATCGTCCAGTCCAAGACGCCGGCCGAGGGCGAGGCGGAGATCACCTTCACCGTGCCGGCGGACGATCTGCCGCGCGCGCTCGACGTGCTGAAGGCGGCGCGCGACGCATCGGCTACCGCGCGCTCGAGCACAACAGCGATGTCGTGAAGGTCTCGGTCATCGGCATCGGCATGCGCTCGCATGCGGGGGTGGCGAACACCATGTTCACGACGCTGGCCGAGAAGGGCGTGCCGATCCTCGCGATCTCGACCTCCGAGATCAAGATCTCGGTGCTGATCGACGCGGCCTACACCGAGCTGGCGCTGCGCGCGCTGCACAGCGCCTACGGGCTCGATGCCGCGGAATGACGGCATGACCGCACGGGATGCACGCATGACCGCGATCCGCCCGCCGTCACCCCCGCCGGCCGCGCCGGCTGCGGATGCGGGTCTGCGCGCGCTCGATGCGCTGATGGCGCGCGGCAGCGCCTTCCTCGGTGCCGAGCGGGCGATCATGGGCGGGGCGATGACCTGGGTGTCCGAGCGCCATCTCGTCTCCGCCATCTCGAACGCCGGCGGCTTCGGGGTGCTGGCCGGCGGCGCGCTCGACGTGGACGCCCTGCGCGCGGAGATCCGCGCCACCCGCGCGCTCACCGGGCGGCCCTTCGGCGTCAACATCATCACGCTGCACCCCGCCTTCGATGCCCTGCTCGAGATGGTGATCGCCGAAGGCGTGAGCCATGTGGTGCTGGGCGGCGGCCTGCCGAAGGGCACGGCGATCGCGCGGCTCAAGGAGGCGGGCGTGCGCGTGCTGTGCTTTGCGCCTTCGCTCGCGGTCGCCCGCAAGCTCATGCGCGCGGGGGTGGATGCGCTCATCATCGAGGGGGCCGAGGCGGGCGGCCATGTGGGTCCCGTCTCGACCCAGGTGCTCGCGCAGGAGATCCTGCCCGCGCTCGGGGCGGACATCCCGATCTTCGTCGCCGGGGGCATCGGCCACGGGGCGCTGATCGCCGCCTATCTGGAGATGGGCGCGGCCGGCGTCCAGCTCGGCACGCGTTTCGTCTGCGCCCGCGAATCCCGGGCGCATCCGCGCTTCAAGCGGGCCTTCATCCGCGCCCAGGCCCGCGATGCCGTGATCTCGGTGCAGCTCGACCCGCGGCTGCCCGTGATCCCCGTGCGCGCGCTGAAGAACGCGGCGAGCGAGGCTTTTCAGCGGCTTCAGCGCGAGATGATCGCGCGCCTCGACCGCGGCGAGGTCACGCTCGAGGAGGCGCAGCTTGCGGTCGAGCATTTCTGGGCCGGGGCGCTGAGACGGGCGGTGGTCGAGGGCGACGTCGAGCACGGCTCGCTGATGGCCGGCCAGAGCGTCGGCATGGTGCGCGCCGAGCAGAGCGCGGCCGAGATCATCGCCGAGCTCGTCGACCAGGCGGCCCGGCACCTCGCGCATCGGGCCACGGCCGCGCTATAGTCCGGGCCGGCGGCGGTTCCCGCGCGGCGGGGCGGTCGCCGCCGCGGGGATGGGGAGATTCGGGTGAACGAGCTTCCGAGCAGGCCGAGGGTGCTTCTGCGCCAGCTCCACCGCGTCATGGCGGGGCCGGGCACGGCCGAGGAGCGCCTGCAGAAGGTCGTGCGCCTGATCGCCCAGAACATGGTCGCCGAGGTCTGCTCGGTCTATCTCGTGCGCGCGGGCGACATCCTCGAGCTGTTCGCCACCGAGGGCCTCAATCCCGAGGCGGTCCACCGCACCCGGCTGCGGATCGGCGAGGGCCTCGTCGGCCTCGTCGCGCAGACCGGTCTGCCGCTCAGACTTCAGGACGCGCCCCGCCACCCCCACTTCGCCTACCGCCCCGAGACCGGCGAGGAGCCCTATCACGGCTTTCTCGGCGTGCCGATCGTGCATGCCGGGCGGGTCGTCGGCGTGCTCGTGGTCCAGAACGTCGCCTCGCGCGCCTACACCGACGAGGAGGAGGAGGCGCTGCAGACGGTGGCGATGGTGCTGGCCGAGCTCATCGGCTCGGGCCAGCTGGTCGCGCGCGAGGAGCTGCTGCCGGCGCCCGGCACCCCGGAAGCCGCGGCCACCCTGGACGGCGAACCGCTTGCGGCCGGCATCGGCATGGGGGCGGCGGTGCTCCACGACGGCAGCGTCGCGGTCTCGCGCTATGTCGCCGAGGACATCGACGCCGAGCATCGCCGGCTCGAGGAGGCGCTCGCGCGCCTGAGGGCCGAGGTCGACCGCCTGGTCCAGAATCCCGAGATCGGGACCGGCGGCGAACACCACGACATCCTCGAGGCCTACAAGATGTTCGCCTATGACCGCGGCTGGCAGCAGCGCATCCGCGCGGCCATCGATGCGGGGCTGACGGCGGAGGCCGCGGTCGAGCGCGTGGCGCTGGACAACCGCGCCCGGCTCGAGGCCAGCCACGACCCCTATCTGCGCGCGCGGCTCAACGATCTCGAGGACCTCTCGCGGCGGCTGATGCGGCTGCTCACCGGGCGCAGCACCGGCCGGCGGCTCGAGGCCGACAGCGTGATCGTCGCCCGCAACATGGGCCCGGCGGAGCTTCTGGAATACGATCCGGCGCATGTGAAGGGCGTGGTGCTGGAGGAGGGCGCGCCCACGGCCCATGTCGCGATCCTCGCGCGCAGCCTCGCCATTCCGATGCTCGGGCGCGTGCGCGCGGCGACCAGGCTGATCGCGGAAGGCGATCTCGTCATCGTCGACGCGGTGGCCGGCCACGCCCTGCTGCGCCCGCAGGAGGACGTGCGCGAGCTCTACGTCCAGGCGATCGCCGCGCGCGAGAAGGAACAGGCCGCCTATTACGCCGAGCGCGGGCTCGAAAGCCGCAGCCGCGACGGTACGCTGATCCACCTGTTCATCAATGCGGGCCTTGCGAGCGACACCGCCGCCCTCGAACGCACCGGGGCCGAGGGCATCGGCCTGTTCCGCACGGAATTCCAGTTCATGCTGCGCGCCACCCTGCCGCGGCTGGAGGCCCAGCGCGAGCTCTACCACGCGGTGCTGAGCGCGGCGGGCGAGCGCCCGGTCCACTTCCGCACGCTCGACCTCGGCGGCGACAAGATCGTGCCCTTCCTGCCGCATGAGCGCGAGCCCAACCCCGCGATGGGCTGGCGGGCGATCCGGCTGGCCCTCGACCGGCCGGTGCTGCTGCGCTACCAGCTGCGCGCGCTGATGCAGGCGGCGGCCGACCGCGAGCTCAGGGTGATGTTCCCCATGGTCGCGACCGCCGCGGAGTTCCGCGCGGCGCGGCGGGTGCTGGAGCGCGAGAGGACGCGTTTCGCGCGCCTGGCGCTGCCCGGGCCCCGGCGCATCCTCGTCGGCGTCATGCTCGAGGTGCCGTCGCTGTTCTTCGAGCTCGACGACATCCTGCCGGAGATCGACTTCCTGTCCATCGGCACCAATGACCTCGGCCAGTTCCTGTTCGCCGCGGACCGCACCAATCCGCGCATCGCGGGCCGCTACGACCCCCTCTCGCCGGCGCTGCTGCGCTTCGTGCGCGCCGTCGTGGAGAAGGCCGCCCGCGCCGGCGTGCCGGTGACGGTGTGCGGCGAGCTTGCGGGCCGCCCCCTGGACGCGCTGGCGCTGATGGCGCTCGGGGTGCGCCGGCTGTCGATGTCGCCCTCGGCGATCGGGCCGATGCGCCGGCTCGTGCGCATGGTGGAGCTTCGCCGATTCGAAAATTTCATTCTTCAAGCATTGGCGCGGGGAGAACAATCCCTTCGCGCAGAGCTGCGCAATTTTGCGCGCGATCATGGAATCACGCTGCCGGACGGCCGCGATTTTCCCTAAAACCGGCCCCGTTCGTTCACGTTTTCTTGAGGACTCGGGCGCAGGCTTGCCATGCGCGGCTGACGCGGATTAAGGATTCGTTAACGTTCACGGGGCGGGACCGGGGAGGCCAGCCCGCAAGAGACGACGGGGAAGCCGCCGCCCGATCGGCGGGGTGCAGGCCGGGTGAGCGGCGGCGTCCGTCAAGATCGACAACATCGGTCCGCGACAGCGAGCGCAAGAGTGGATCCACGGATGCCCGCCCGGTGGCGGGAGGACGTGGCGGTCGCGTGCGCTGCGGCGCATGTGACCGATCGGCGGATCGGCCGGCCATCGCCGGCCGGCGGGAGCAGGGGCCGCGAAAGCGCGATGACCGAATATCGGCAGATCGAGCCGGGTGGCGCAGCCGCACAGGCGGGCTTCGGTGCCGTGCTGCGGGCCGCGCGCGCGGCGCGGGGCCTCGATCTTAAGGCGGTCGCGGCGCGGCTGAAGATCCGCCGCGTCTATCTCGAGGCGCTCGAGGAAGAGGATCTGAAGGCCCTTCCGGCGCGTCCCTTCGCCATCGGCTTCATGCGCGCCTATGCCCATCTTCTGGGACTTGAGCCCGAGCCGCTCGTCGCGCGGCTCAAGGAGGGTCTTCTCGCGCGCGACGGTGACGCCTGCGCGCGCGAGGCACCACTGCCGCCCGCCGCCGAGGCGGCATCCGGCGAGGCCGCGGGTTCCCGCTCGCGCGCCGCGCTGCTCCTCGCTCCCCTGCTGTTCGTGGCCCTGGCATTGCTTCTCGGCTTCTATCTGCCCCGCCTTGACGCGGACGGGCAGGACGCGGCCCGCAACGCGGCGCGCCACGACGAGGCGCCGGCGGGAGCATCCGCGCAGGGCGTGCGCAAGGCGTCCTCGCTTGCCCCGGTCGAGGTCCGGCCCGCGCGGCGTGCCGGCGCGCCGGCACGGCGGGGGGACCGGCCCCGGGCCGCCGACCGGGCGCCCCGCATGAGCGCCGAGGCGGCGCCCGCCGCGACGCCTGCCGTGGCCTTCCGGGTCGCCGCCGGGGCCTGGGTGCTGGTGAAGGACGGCATGGGCCGGCCGCTGTGGAGCGGCGTGCTGCCGGCGGGAGAGCTGTGGGTGCCGCCGGAGGGCGCCGTCGCGCTCGCCACGACCCACCCCGGCAATCTCGTCGTGATCCTGCACGGCGCCGACAGGGGCCCGCTCGGGACCGCGATGCAGGCGGTGCTCGACGTGCCGCTCAAGCCCGAGGCGCTTGCGGCCTTTCTCGCGGAACGCGCGCGCAAGGCCCGGCTCGTCCAGGCCCGCCGCTGACGCACGGGCGCTCGGCATCCCGCCTTTCCGATCAACCGGGGGAACACCGGGGGCACATCACCAGGCCGAACGGCCGGGCCGCGACGCCGCGACGGGAGGAGGCGCAGCCGGGCCCGCGCCCCGGGCCGCGCTAGCGCAGCCGCTCCACCGCGACCCCATCCTTTGCGAGCAGCTCGACGACATTGGCCGGGCCGGCCAGATGCGCGGCCCCGACCGCGACGAAATGGGTTCCGGGGCGCGCCAGAAGATCCTTGAGCCGGGCGACCCAGCGGCGATTGCGGTCGGTGAGCAGCCGCGCCCTGAGATCGGGGTCGCGGTCGAGGCTTTCGGCGAGCAGCGCGGCGAGCTCCTCGACGCGGCCGTCGACCCAGGCGGACTCGAGGCGCGCGACGAGCTCCGGGATCCGCGCCGCGTCGTCGAGCGAGCCTTCGAGAAAGGCGATCTCGTCATCGAGCGCTAGCCCGGCGAAGAGATCGAGCTGCTCGGCCACCGTCTCGAGTCCGCCGCTCGGCACCCCGCGCTCGGCCGCGTAGCGCATGAGCGCGACGTCCACCCCGTCCTCGGGCCTCAGCCCCTCGGCGCGCGCGGCCTCCACCGTGATCTGCAGCGCCGCATACCAGGGGCGCATCCGCTCGAGCGCGGCCTCGGGGATCTTGTAGCGGCCCGCCGCGTCCTTGAGACGCTGGCGAAGGGCTGCGGGCAGCAGCGCGCTCAGATTCCGCCCGGCAGGCAGGAAACCCTTCTGCATGACGAGCTGCTGCATGACGATCGGGTTCATCTCCTCCTGGGAGACCTCGAAGACGAAATGGTCCACCCGGGCGAGGACGTCGTCGAGCGTCTCATCGCGCCAGTCGGTGTCCGCGCGCATCAGATGCACGGTCCCGAAGAGATAGACGGTCGTGTCCTCGTCGCCATAGCGCCACAGCGCCGGTGCGGCCGCCGCCGGCAGCGCGCCGAGGAGCAGCAGCACGGCCAGCAGCAGACCGGCGCTCCCGCCGCCGCACCACGCCCGGGCGGCCCGCGCCGCCCGCCATCGCGTCATCGCCGTCATCGTTCCTTCTCCTCCCGCAAGCCCCCTGTCGGCCCCGCGACAGGCACCGCGCGAAATCTGGCAGGCCGCCGGCGTGCTGGCAAGCATCCGCTGATGCCGGGCCTTGCGACGCGCCCGCGGCGCAATTACGCGATTGCATGCCCGGGCGCTTTGAGCTAGGGTCCGGCGCGCCGCGGCACGCCCATGGCGGGCCTCGCCGCGATGCGATCCCGGACCGGGCACCCGTAGCTCAGTTGGATAGAGCGCTGCCCTCCGAAGGCAGAGGTCAGAGGTTCGAATCCTCTCGGGTGCGCCATTCTTCTTTGATCCCATCTCGGGGGGGCGGATTGTTGGGGCGATCGGCCCATGGCAGAAGGGGCCGGCCCCCGATGGACCGGCCCCCTTGCCTGGTGAGGAGAGGGGAGAAGGACCCGTCCGGCTCCAGGCCGTGCCCCCTTCACCTAGAACTAGCTAGAAGCTGTAGCTGATCCGGCCGCCGACCCGGCGGGGCGGGAGAAGCGTGGAGAACACGCGGCTGCCGTCCGGGACGAAGAAGAAGGTGTTCCAGGCGCGGGTCTCGACATAGTTGTCGGTGACGTTCTCGGCGAAGATCTCGAGCCGCCAGGCGGCAAGATCGAGGGCGAGCCTGACATCGAGAATGTTGTAGGAGCCGATGGCGAAGACGGGGTCCGCGAACACCCCGAACCCCTGGATGATCCGGCCGACGAAGCGGTGCGCGAAGCTCAGCCGCGCCTCGCCTTCCTCGCCGAGCAGCGCGACCGGCCGCGTCACGACCGCCTCCGTGAAGCTCGTCCACTTCGGCGTGAAGCGGAAGCGCTCGCCCCGGTGCTGGCGGCCCTCGGCGTCCACGTAGTCGTCGATGTTGGTGGCGGCGAGGCCCGTGGCGTTGTGAAGGGTGAGGAAGGACGCCGGCCGCCACGTGACGTCCAGCTCGAAGCCGGTCGAATGGCTCTTGCCCGCATTCGCGATCGTCGAGACCGGGAGCCCGTCGATGGTGACGGCGGTCGACAGCTGCTGGTCGCGCAGCAGGACGTGGAAGACCGCGGCATCGATGACGAAGCTCCGGTCGCGCGTGCGGGCGCGCACGCCCGCCTCGAAGTTGATCGTGCGCTCGTCGTCGAAGGCCGTGAAATCGACGCTGTTGAGCGGCGCGATGGGAAAGCCGCCTGCCTTGTAGCCCTGGGAGACGGTGGCGTAGACGAGCACTTCGTCGCTGGCATGCCAGCTGAGCGAGGCGAGCCCCGTCAGGCTGTCGAACCGGGCGCGTTCGAGATCGGAGTCCACGACATCGACACCGAATCCCGCAATCGAGAAGTCCACCGCAAGCTTTGCCCGCGCCCATTCCTTCGAGAACCGGCCGCCGAGCGTCAGCTCGAGGTCGTCGGCGATGCGCCAGGAGCCCTGCAGGAAGGCCGCGAAACCGACGCGGCGCGAGAGCACGTCCTGGGCGCGGATCACGAGCCCGGGCAGCATCGGATTGTTCGGAAGATCATAGCGCCGGCGCGAATCGAGCTTCTCGCGGAAGGCGTAGACGCCCGCCAGCCAGTCCAGCGCGCCGCGCGCGCCCGCAAGCCGCAGCTCCTCGGACAGGAAGTCCTGGCGGGTGCGGAAGTCGTGGATGTTGCCCGAAACGTCCGCTCCGCCGTCGAAGTCGAAGGGCAGCCGGGTCGACAGATGCCGCCAGCCGGTGATCGCGGTGAGCGTGCCGAAGGCGAGGTCCTTTTCCAGATGCGCGGAAACGCCGCGGTTGCGGTCCCGCTCGTCGAGCTGGAACTCGGTGAACACGTCGTAGCAGCGGCATCCGCGCGGCACGCCCGGAAGCCCCGCGAGGCCCTTGAAGTCCTGGATGTCGGCGCTCAGCATGAACTCGAGATCGTCGCGGCCGTAGTAGCGAAGCGCCGCGCGGCCGTAGATGTCGCGCCCGTCATTGGCATCGGCCGGCTTGATCACGGTGTTGAGATCGCCCTTTGCGCGCGCCGGGACGACCGGATTGTCGAGCCAGCCGTCGGTCGTCTCGCCCGAGAACGCCACCGAGGCGGCCCAGCCTTCCGCGATCGGCCCCGACAGCTGGCCCTGTGCGCGCAGCGTGTTGAACTCGTCGTAGAGAAAACCGACCCGCCCGCGGGTCTCGTCGTCAGGACGGCGGGTGACGATGTTGACCGCGCCGCCTTCGGTGTTGCGCCCGAAGAGCGTGCCCTGGGGTCCGCGCAGCACCTCCACCCGCTCGACGTCGAAGAAGGCCGCATCGAAGCCGAGCCGCGGCTGATACACGCCGTCGATGAAGACGGGCACCGCCGGATCGCCGCTCGTCGTGCTGCCGACGCCGCGGATGACGAGAAAGCGGAAGTCGCGGCCCGGCGAAAGCCCGTCGCTCGACAGCGACAGCCCGGGAATGCGCCCGACGAGATCGACGCTGGTCTCGATGTCGGCACGCGCGATTTCGCCGGCCGTGAGCACCGCCAGCGACATCGGCACCGAAAAGAGCGTCTCCTGCCGCTTGCGCGCCGTGACGACGATCTCCTCGAGCACGAGGGAATCCTCGGCCGCCTGCGCCGCGGCCGGTGCGGGGACCACGGCAAGGGTGGCGCCGGCCGCGATGAGGGCGGCAAGGCGGCTCCCGGCGGTCCGGGACGCATGGGTCACGAATGCCATCATTTCCTCCCTGTTCCGAGGCTGACGAAATGATCGTTCCGATCGGAACAGGAATTACCATCTTGCAAAAATTCATGCAATAGGTAACAGACATCTTCCTGCGCCAGTGTGGAGGAGACGCCCGTGCACGACCAGCAGCCCCGCTTTCAACCATCCGCCGCCGCAGGGAACGGCGGCGCAGGCGCGGATGTCACCGTTTTCGCCGGACATCTCGACCTCGGCGGCATTCTGCGCGGCCGCCCGCTTGCGCGCGCGCGGCTCGAGGAACTGATGGCCGTCGGGGTCGGATGGGTGCCGGTCAATCAGGCGATCTCCCCGCTCGACGGGATTCCCGCGGACGCACCCTTCGGCGCCATCGGCGATCTGCGCCTCGTGCCGGATGCCGACGCCCTGTTCCTCGCCCATACGGCGGGCCCAGACCGTCCGCCGCTTGCGCTTGCGCTCGGGGGACTGGTGGAGCTCGACGGCTCGCCCTCGCCGCTGTGTCCGCGTCATCTCCTCGAGGCGGCCGCCGCGCGTCTCTTGGAGCGGCACGGGTTCACGCTCAAGGTGGCCTTCGAGCAGGAATTCACCCTGCGCGGCTGCGCGCCGACGCCGGGCTTTTCGCTTGCGCGCCTGCGCGCCGAGGCGGAGCTGGTGGAGCGCTGGCATGCCGCCCTCGAGGAGGCGGGGATGGAGCTTGCCATGCTGCTCCCGGAATTCGGCGCCGGCCAGTTCGAGTTCTCGCTCGCCCCCGCCGGGCCCGTGCGGGCCGCGGATCTCGCCGCCGCCGCCCGCGAGATCATACGCGATGCGGCCCGGCAGATGGGCCGCAGCGTCACCTTCTCGCCGGCACCCGTGGTCGGCGGCATCGGCAACGGCGTGCATGTCCACATCTCTCTCGCGGATGCGGACGGCCGGCCCGTCGGCCATGATCCGGCCGGGCCCGGCGGCCTGTCTGCGCCCTTCGCCGCCTTCCTCGCCGGCGTCGCCGAGGCGCTGCCCGCGATCACCTATCTGCTCGCGCCCAGCCCCGTCTCCTACATCCGCCTGCAGCCCCATCGCTGGAGCGCGGCGGGCGCCTGCCTCGGCCTGCAAAACCGGGAGGCGGCGCTGCGCATCTGTCCCGTGCATGCCCTGGGCGGCGCGGCGCCCGCCGCCCAGTTCAACGTCGAGCTGCGCATTCCCGACGCGACCGCCAATTTCTACCTGCTGCTCGCCGCGGTGATCGAGGCGGGGCTTGCGGGGCTCGCAAGGGGCCGGCCGCCGCAGACCATCGTTGAAGACGACGTCGCCGCTCTCACCCCCGAGCAGCGCGCCGCCCTCGACATCCGGCCGCTGCCGGAAAGCCTCGCCGATGCGCGGGCGCGCTTTCTCGCAAGCCGGTGGGCGACGGGCCTGCTGCCGGATGCGATGCTGCGCTGCTTCGACGCCATGAAGCGCCACGAGATGGAGCAGGCGGACGGGTGTGACGAAGACGAGCTGGTGCGCCGCTATGCCGAGGTCTTCTGAGGGGATGCGACGCAGGCGGGCGGGGAGCCCGCACCGGCTGACCATCGCGCTGGCCGATCCCGGGCGCGAGCACCGGCTTGTCGCGCATGTCTTCGACAGCGGTCGGCCGGGGCCGCGCATCTGCCTGCAGGCGGGGCTGCACGGCGGCGAGCATGCGGGCATCTATCTGCTCACCCGGCTCGCCCACCGCCTGCTCGCCACGCCCGGCCTGAGGCCGGTGCGGGGCAGCCTCGTCATCCTGCCTCTCGCCAACCCCTTCGGTCCGCACCAGATGCTGCTGGGAGAGCAGGCGGGTCGCTACGCGCTGGCGGACGGCGGCAATTTCAACCGCGGCTTCCAGACGGTGGTGCCCTTGGCGGCGGAGCTGCTGCCGGCGATCGCGGAAGGGTTGGGCGGCGGGCGGCGGATGCTGCGCCTTGCGGCCGAGGGCGGCCGGAGTGTCCTTCCCCTTTGGCGGGCGGCGCTCCTGGCGCTCGGTGCGAGCTGCGATCTGGTGGTCGATCTCCACTGCGACGGCGAATCCATTCTGCATGCCTACGCCCCCGCGCGCCATCCCCTGCTCGAATCGCTGTTCCGGCACCTCGGGGTCGCGCTCGTGCTCGAGGGCACCGACGGCGAGGCGGGCGCCTTCGAGGAGACGCTCGTGCTCGAGGCCTCCCGCATCCCCGGCGCCCGGCGGCCGCTCGCGACCACCGTCGAGCTGCGCGGGCGGGCCGACGTCGGCGGCGCGGCCGCCAGGCGCGACAAGGCGGCGCTGCTCGCCTTCCTCGCCGAGGAGGGCATGATCGCGGCCCGGGCGGAGCCGCCCGCCGGAGAGGCTCCCATCTGGCGCCCGCTGTCCCATGTCGCCTATGTCGCCATGCCGGCCGCCGGCGTGGTGGACTACCGGGCCGCACCCGGATCGCGGATCGCGGCCGGGGCCCCGCTCGCCACGCTTGCGCGGCTCGATGCCCGGGGCCGGCCCCTTCTGGAGCCCGTCACCGCGCCGGCGGACGGTCTGATGTTCGCGCGCCACCACCGGCGCTTCCTGCATGCGGGCGAGATCGTCGCCAAGATCGCCGCCGAGACGCCCCGGGCGGGGCCGGGGCCGCTCCTGCCCGCCTAGCCGCGGGCGGCCATCACCGAAAGTTCCGCGAGCGCGTCGGCCGTCGTCAGGACGCGCGCGTAGCCCTCGCAGAGCTTCAGCCCCATCTCGTGGCGCTCGGGCAGCAGCGACGCGCAGGCGTCCGCCGCCACGGTGACGAGATAGCCGAGATCGGCGGCATCGCGCACCGCCGAGAGCACGCACTGCTCGGTGAACAGGCCGACGATCATCAGCTGGCGGATGCCGAGGTTGCGCAGGATGTAGTCGATGTTCGTCGAGCAGAAGACCGACGAGGAGGTCTTGGGGATCACCATCTCGTCGCCGCGGGGCGCGACCTCGGGCAGAACCCGGGCCTCCGGCGAGCCGGGCGCGACGAAGATGCCCGAGATCTTGTGGTCGAGGCTGCGCTCGCGCCCGTCGCGGGTGAGACTCTCGATCACCGTGTAGAGGACCTCGGCACCCTTGTCCCGGCAGGCGTCGGCGAGCGCCGCGATGTTCGGCAGCACCGTTCCCCTCAGGCGGTCGAAATAGGCATCCCGCACGGTTTCCGGCACGTCGGCGCGCGCGAACATGCCCCGCTGCGGATGGCCGACGTAGCCCTGCACGTCCACGACCAGAAGCGCGGTCTGCTCCGCGCACCGGAACGGAAGATTCCGCCCGCAGTCACCGCTCTCATGCACGGCCGCCGCCCTTTCCCTTTTGACATTGTCCGCGACACATCACTACGGTATGAGAGCCTGAGGACGCAAGCGTAATGATCATTACACATGGGCCGGGCGAACCGCGGCCACGGGAGCGACCATGACCGGATTTTTCGGACTGGACGGCCGGAGCGGCCGCGACGGAATGGCGGCTGCGGCGGCGATCGCGGCCGGGCGCTGCCGGCCGGAGGATCTCATCGCCTGGCTCGAGGACGCCCACGCGGCCCTCAACCCGCGGCTCGGGCTCACCACGGTCTTCGATCCCGCCGCGGCCCGCGCGGCGCTTCGGCGGGGCGGGGTGCCGGGCGGCAGTCCGCTCGCGGGGCTGCCCTGGCTGCTGAAGGACATGACGCTTTTCTGCGCGCCCTGGCCCACCAGCAACGGACTCGCCGCCCTCGCATCCCTGCCCGTGCCGGGCGACAGCCTGATCGTCTCGCGGGGGCGGGCGGCCGGGCTGCTGCCCTGCGGCAAGACGGCGGTGCCCGAGTTCGGGTTCTCGATTTCCAGCGTCTCCCCGGTGCACGGGACGACCCGCAACCCCTGGGATCCCGCACGCGCCGCCGGCGGATCGAGCGGAGGTGCCGCGGCGGCGGTCGCGGCGCGGCTCGTGCCCTTCGCCCATGCGAGCGACGGGGCGGGCTCGATCCGGGTGCCGGCCGCCTTCTGCGGCGTCTTCGGCTTCAAGCCGTCGCGCGGACGCACCAGCTACGCCCCCTATCTGGGCGACGTCTGGCAGGGGCTCGCTTCAGAGGGCGTGATCTCGCTCAGCGTGCGCGACGCCGCGGCCTATCTCGACATCCTCTGCGGCCCCGCTCCGGGCGACCCTTACGCGCTGCCGGACCGCGCCGACCTGCTCGCGGCCGCAGGCGCGGCCGAACTCGGGCGCCCGCGCATCGGTCTCATCACCGACGAGGGGCCGCTTGCGACCGATCCCGCCCTCGCCGCGGCCGTCACGGAGCTGGCCCGTGAGCTGGAGGCGGCCGGAGCACGGATCGCGGAGGTCTCCTTCACCCATGATTTCGCGGCGATCTCGGACGCCTTCCTCACGCTGGCGGCGGCCGAGGCGGCGGCCGCGATCGCAGCCGTCGAGGAGGCGACCGGCACGCCCTTCGATCTCGCCACCCTCTCGCCCGTGGTCGCGGGCCTGATCGAGGCGGGGCGGCGAATGCCCGCTCCCGCGCTCGCCCGCGCCCAAGAGGCTCTGAGAATCGCGGCGCGCGTGATCGCGGGTTCTTGCGCGGACGGCGATCTGCTGCTGCTGCCCGCGGTGCCGCGCGCCGCGCCCGCCGCCGACGCCTTTCCCTTCTCCAATCCCGACTGGCGCGCCCATGCCGAGGCCGTGCTCGCCTGGCTGTTCTTCACCCTGCCCTTCAATGTCTCGGGACAGCCCGCCGCTTCCCTGCCCGGCGTGTTCGACGCCGCCGGCATGCCGCTCGGGATCCAGCTCGTCGCGCGCCGCGGCGAGGACGCCCGGCTGATGGCGGCCGCGGCCTGGATCGAGCGGAAGCGGGAATGGCGCAGCCCGCGCCCGCCGCTCTCAGCCGCGTGAGGGCCCGGCCGGCGTGCGCGGCACGCCTCTCAGCGCGTCGGCCTCCGCCATCCGGCGCCGCGCCTCGTCGCCGAGACGGGCGACGAGCTCGGCGACCAGCACCTCGATGAGCGCAAACGCCGGCGTGTAGCTGTCGAAGGGCGTGACCGCGGCGACATCGACGGTGAGCACCACCTTGGCCAGGCGCGAAATCGGCGAAAGATAGGGATCGGTCACGAGAACGATGCTGACCCCGCGCTCCGCCGCGCGTTCCGCGAAATCGGCGGTCGTCTCCTGGTAGCGGCGGAAGTCGAAGACGACCGCCACCGACCGCGGCCCGTGATCCACAAGCGCCGGATTGCGGATGAGCGGATCCGCCGGCAGGTGGAACGTGCGCGGCCGGATCTCGCGCAGATGCAGCCAGAGATACCGCGCCAGCGGGTCCGAGAACCGCCCGCCGGTGACGAGCACCGGCCGGCGACGGTCGGCGAGAAGATCGATGGCGGCGGAGAAGTCGAAGTCGGTCACGAGCGCGAAGCTGTGCTCGATCGCCCGCGCCAGCCGCGCCGCCATGGCATGGCGCGCGCCCGTGCCCGCCTCGGGCAGATCGTCCAGTGCCAGCGGCGAGACGCTGCGCTGGCGCAGCTCCTCGCGCAGGGCATCCTGGAACGGCGCATAGCCCGGAAACCCGATCCGCGCGAGAAACCGCAGCACCGTCGGCGCGCTCACGCCGGCCTCGCGGGCGAGCTGGTTGATGGACTGCAGCCCCGCGGCGGGATAGTTCGTAAGCAGCAGCCGCGCCACCCGCCGCTCGGAGGGCGCCAGCTCCTCCATCTTCGCGCGCACCCGCTGGGCGACGGTGACGGGAGGATCCTGCGTCCGCGCCCCGGAGGCATCCCGTTTCGCCATGGCCCGCTCCCTCCCCTGTCTGCCGCCGCGTGCGGAACATTCTTGTTGGCCGCCGGCCACGATCGCAGATCGGAAAGAAACGTAAGGCAGACGCCCGCGCCGCACAAGCCGAGGGCTCCGCCGGCGCTTCGCCGCCACCGCAACGGCGTGCTAGGGAAGGGCGGCGGGCGGCGGTGCGACGGCGGAAGGGAAGGCGCACGGATGACGCAGGGTCCGCAGCCACGGCTGTATCCGGCCCGGCGCGCGGATGCCGGGGCGCGGGTCTGCGCGCGGCTGCTTGCGGCGATCAAGGGGCTCGCTCCGCCCCGGCTGCCGGAGGCGGAGGGGCACGGGGATGTCCCGCAAGGCGAGCCGTTCGTGCTGACGCTCGGCCGGGACCGCGTGACCGGGCCGCTCGTGCTGGCGCTGCTGGTGGAGGCGCATCGCCCGCAGCCGACGCTGTTTCCCAACGGCAACCGGGGCATGCCGCTGGCGCTGCTGACCTGGGCACGGGTCGCGCGCCGCGCCCGCGGGCCGCGCCTTGCCGGCCATCTCGAGCTGGTGCGCCGCCAGCTCGCCGACGGCCGGGCCTTCCTTCAGGGTGCGGTGCCGGGGCTGGCGGATGCGGCCTGCGCCCTCGTCGTCGGCGCGGCGATCTCGACCGCGGCGGGCGCCCGCCTCGTTGCGGGCGCGCCGCCGCTTCAGGCGTGGTGGGAGAGGATCAGCGCGCTCGGCGGGGATGCGCCCGGCCGGCTCGCCTGGCCCCGGCGGGTCGAGCCGCTGCTTGCGGGCGAGCCGCTGGTCGTCGCGGTCCCGGGCCCGGGGGGCTGGACCACATGGAAACCCCGCCCCGGCTGAGAACCGGGGCGGGGTCGCCCTGACAGGAGCGGAGACGGGGTTTCGGCTGGTGGAAACCTGTCAGGGAGATCCGGCTCCTAGAACTTCACCCGGAACTCGGCGCCGAAGCGGCGCAGCGCCCCCGGCGAGACGAAGCTGCCGCCGAACTCGATCGCCGGGATCACCTCGGCCAGATAGCGCTCCTTCGTCAGATTCGTGGCGAACGCCATGAGCGACCAGCGCGCGGTCTCGAAACCCGTGCGCAGGTCCAGCAGGAAGAAGGCGTCGCGCCGGGTGACGCTGTAGTCGGCCGGCACGCCGAAGATCGTCGGCCGCTGCTCGTCCTGGACCGTGTGGAACCAGGTCGGGCCGGTGAGCCGGCCGTCGGCGCGCAGGATCCAGTCGACATCATCCAGCACCGGCAGCGTCAGCATCGCGCCGCCGTTCAAGGTGTACTTGGCGGTCAGCGGCGACTTGTTGCCGACGGTATCGGGGCGCGAGTCGTTGCGCTTGATGCTCGAGTCGGTGAAGTTGAAGGCGGCGTAGAGATCGAGCCAGGAGGCGGGGCGCGCGTTCGCGCTCACCTCGAAGCCGTCGATGCGCACCTTGTCGATGTTGGAGACGACGCGCAGCAGCCCGAAGGGGCCGACGAAGAACTCGAAGAACTGCATGTCGTCGACGATGGTGTGGTAGTAGGCGCCCTCCAGCCGGAGCCGGCCGCCGAAGAGCCGCCCGCGGAAGCCCGCCTCGGTGGCGTTCGAGGTCTCCTTGCGGAAGACGTCGGCGATCTTCACGCCCGCGCCGATCGTGCTGTTGAAGAAGAGATCCACGGTCGCCGCCGAGCCGAGGTTGTTGAAGCCGCCGCTGCGGAAGCCCACGCCCCAGTTGGCGAACAGCGTCCACTCGGGATCCACCCGCCAGGTCAGGCTCACCTTCGGCTGGACCTGCTCGAAGGCGCGCTTTTGCGGCGGGATCACGCCGCTCGGGTTGATGATCGGCGACAGGCCCGGATTGAGCGGCGCGCCACCGGCAAACGGCGGCCCGTCGAAGTCGACGAACTGCGTGCGCGCATCCGCTGGCACGAGATTGCGCACCCGCCGCACCTCGCGGTCGTAGCGCAGCGCCACCGAGCCTTCGAGATCGGGGGTCAGATCATAGGCGAGCTGGCCGAAGACGGCGTAGACGTTGGTCCGGAAATTGTCGTGGACCAGCTGCTCGGTGGGGTTCGCGCCCGACGGCGGCACGAAGAGCGCCCGGGTGATGCCCGCGCCCTTGTCGATGCCCAGATTCACGCCGACCTCCCGGTCGATGTGCAGATAGTAGACGCCGGCCAGCCAGCGCAGCGCCTGGCCGTCCGGTGACGCAAGCCGCAGCTCGAAGCTCACGTCCTCCTGATTGCGGACCTGGAACTGCGTGCCGTCGCAGCTCGTCGGCGTGTAGGGGCCGAAGATCGAAAATTCGGGAACGGGCCCCAGGATCTGCGGCGGCGGCAGCGTGACGCCGGCGGCGAACAGCTCGGCCGTCGTCTGGCGGCAGGTCGGCTCGTCGTTGAAGAAGCCGAAGGCGCCCGAGGTTCCGTCGGCGCCGAAGTTGTTGTCGATGTCCGAATAGAGCAGCCAGGCCGTCAGCGTCGCCCATTCGAGGTCATGGTCGAGCTTCGTCGACAGCTCGAGTGCGGTCTGGTTGTTGAAGGAGGTGATGTTGGGCTGGAACACGAAGCGGTGGTCGTTCACGTCCTCGAAGAACTCGGGCACGCCGAGAAACTCGGCGAAGGCCGGAAGCTGGAAGGACGCGTTGAAGACGATGGCGTTCGCGTCCACCTCGCCGTAGTGGATCTGGGTGTCGAGGCTGGTCGCCGCCGACGGCTCCCAGAGAATCCGGCCGTCGATGTTCCAGCCCTCGAAGCCGTCGATGGTTTTGCTGTCGAGGAAGCTGTTGCGGTAGTAGCCGTCGCTCGTGCGGTAGTCGGCATGCAGCCGCACGAAGAGCTCGTCCTTGACCAGCGGACCGGACAGCGAGCCGGAGACGAGGAAGGTGTTGTCCTCGGCGCCCGAGACCTTCACCTCGCCTTCGACCTCGTTGCCGGGTCTCTTCGTCGTGATGACGATGGCGCCGGCGGCCGCGTTGCGCCCGTAGAGCGCGCCCTGCGGCCCCTTCAGCACCTCGATCTGCTGGAGATCGCTGTATTCGCGGTTGAGCGCCGCGGGATTGGTGCGCAGCACGCCATCGATGATCAGCGCATAGTTGTTTTCGGCGTCGCGGGCGCCGTTGATGCCGCGGATGTTGACCTGCGAGTCCGCGACCTCGGCGGTGTTGGTGACGATGGTGACCCCGGGGGTCAGCGCGACATAGTCCTCTACGCGTTCGATGCCCGCGGTCTCGATGGTGCGGCTGGTCAGCACGGAGACCGTCGCCGGCACGTTCTGCAGCGACTCGGCGACGCGCCGGGCCGTCACCACGATCTCCTCAAGGGTCTGCTCGCCGGCCGCTTCCGTCTGGTCGGCCGTCTGCGCCCGCGGCGCGCCGGCGCCGAGGACCACCGCAAGCGCCGTTCCGGCCGCCGCGGCCGCAAGCCACCGCCCGCGATCCACGCCGCCGCTGCGCCGTCCACCTGCCCGTTCCGCCATGGTTTCCTCCTTCACCTGCCCTGGAGCCTTCAGCCTCGATCGCCGCCCCGACCCTTGCGGCGGCTCAGACCAGCACGTTCTGCCCGCTCATGTAGACATAGACCTCCTGGAAGCGCTCGCCGCGCACGCGCCAGAAATTGGTGTTGTGAAGCCTGGTGACGGCGCCGTCCGGCGCCGTGAGTTCGGCGATGAAGCTGGCCGCGATCCGGCCGTTGCCGGGGTCCGCCGTGATCTCGAAGTCGCGGTGGACGATCCGCGTCCAGCTCGCGAAGAAGTCCTCGAACATCCGCCGGATCGCGGCCTTGCCCGCATGGGTGACGAAGGCCGTCTGGACGGTGAGCAGCGCCTCGTCGTGAAAGCAGGCCAGCGTCGCGTCGAGGTCCTTGCGGTCGACGCTGCCGAAGTAGCGGCGGATGGCGAGATCCACGAGGCCGTCGCGGTCGAGGGTGCACGGATACTGCATCGCCGCCTCCTACTTCAGAAGATTTTCGCCGCTCATGTAGACGAAGACGCGCTGGAACCGGCCGTCCTTCAGATGGAAGCGGTTGCAGTTCTCGTAGCGCAGCATCTCGCCTTCGGGGCTTTCGATCTCGACGGAGAACTGCGAGCAGATGGCCTCGGCCTCGACATCCACGGTGTGGACGAAGTTGCCGTGCCAGATGCGGCCGTGATGGGCGAAGAGATCCTCGAACATCCGGCGGATGCCGCGATCGCGCCCGTCATGGCGCGTGTCGGAGGTGAGCTCGTGCAGGAAGGCGTCCTCGTGGAAGCAGGCCAGCACGAGATCGAGGTTCTTGTTGTCGACGCCGTGAAAGTAGCGCTTGGTGACGATGTCGACATAGTATTCGTAAGGAAGCCGTCCGGCCTCGTCGAGGCGGTAGACCGCACCGATGGACTCCTCTCTCACGATCCCGCTCACCGCGGCGGCCTCCTTTCCAGAATCGCATCGTCCTGCAGCACCTCCGGGGTCGGATAGGCCTTCTTGGAGTGGGCGAGGCCGAGATCGAGCAGGAGCTCGGTCATGCGGAAGGCGACGACCCCGGGATTGATCACCGGCACCGGCAGATTGGCCGCGAGATGGCCGTGGGACTGATGCATCGTCGTGGAACCGAGGACGATGACGTCGGCGCCGTCCTCCGCGATCGCGGCCCGGGCCTCGTCGAGCAGCTTCGCGAAGACCACCTCCTCCTTGCCCGCCAGCAGCTCCTTGAGATCCGGGCGCGTGCGGATCGAGCGCATCGACGCAAGCCGCGGCCACAACGCGTATTCGGTCAGAATCTTGCGGTAGAGGGGGAACCACTCGTCCCACATGGTGAGAATCGTGAAGCGGTGACCAAGCATCGCCGCCAGATGCAGCGCCGCCTGGCCGGGGCCGACCACCGGGATCGCAAGCCGGGAGCGCAGGGCGGCGAGGCCGGAATCGCTCACGGTGTCGACGATGACGGCATCAAAGCCCGCCTCTTCCGCCTTCAGCCCCGCCTCGAAGACCGACATGTCCATGAGCAGCATGTCGTGGTAGGAATCCCCGAGCGCCGCACCCCAGCTCACCGCCTGGAAGACGACCTCGGTGTCCGGGGCGATCCGCAGGCCGGCAAGCTGGGCCTCGCGCTGGGCGACGCCCGCCTCGTCCATCGGGATCGGCACGATCACCAGAATCCTGCGCCGGGCCATGCCGCGGTCCTGCCTCTCCTCCGCCGCCCGCTCCCTTCATCCGTGGCCGGAAGGCGGGCGATTCCCGATCATATTGTATACAATGAAAGCCAAGGTCAATAGCGAATTGTATGCAGATACGGCCCGCGGGGCTGGGCAGACGGGTGCAGCGGTGCTAGAAAGCCGGGTGGCGGCGCAGCAGGGCGGCCGCGCTGCGGGAGCGTGGACATGTCGAAGGCGTCCGAGCGGGCGTATACGGAGATCCGGCGCCGGATCCTCTCCGGCGTCTATCCGCCGGGTGCGCGGCTGACCGAGGAGCAGCTCGCGGCCGACACGGGGGTCAGCCGCACCCCCGTGCGCGAGGCGATCCGGCGCCTGGCCGCGGAATTCTACGTCACCGTCGCGCAGGGGCATGGGACCTTCGTGACCAGCTGGCGCGACGAGGACATCGCCGAGATCTTCGAGCTGAGGGCGATTCTGGAGTCCTACGGCGCGCGGCGCGCGGCGCTGCGCGCAAGTGAGGAGCAGATGGCGGCGATGCTGCGTGCCGTCGATGCCATCGATGCGCTGGTCGCGGGCGGCCCGTCCCCCGATCCCGACGCCTTTCTCGCCGCCAATCGCCGCTTCCACGATCTCGTGATCGAGGCGGCCGGGAGCGAGCGGCTGGCGCTGCTGATGCCGCGGCTGATCCAGCCGCCGATCCTCTCGCGCACCGCCATGCGCTACCGGCGCGAGGACATCGCCCGTTCCAACGCCCAGCACCGCCAGCTGGTCGAGGCGATCCGGCATCGCGATCCGGACTGGGCCGCCGCACTCATGCTCGCCCACATCCGGGCGGGCCGGGCGGTCTTCGAGGAGGTCCGGGCGGCGGCGCAGGCGGGGGCGGGCCGTCCGGCCGAGGTGGCCGCGCCCCCCGATGGCGCGGACCCGTCCGCCGCCTAGCGATCCCGCAGCCGCGCGAAGGCCGCGATGACCTCGCCGCTTTCCACGACATCCGCGTATTTGGCGGCGAGATCGAAGAGATTGGCCTCGTGGACCCTGCGGTCGCGATCGCCGCAGGCATCCGCCACGACGAGGGGGATGAAGCCGTGCTGCAGCGCATCCAGCGCGCTGGCCCGCACGCAGCCCGAGGTGGACAGCCCCATGATCACGCAGCTGTCTCGACCCGCGGCCGCGAGCGTTGCGGCGAGCGAGGTGCCGAAGAAGGCGCTCGCATACTGCTTGACCACGACGAGCTCGTCGGCGCGCGGGGCGAGCTCGGGGTGGATCGCGCCGAGCGGCCCGTCGCCGGCGAACACCTTCAGCGCGGAGACCTTGCGGAAGAACCATCCGCCGTCGCGGCCCGACGGGTGGTAGCGCACGACCGTGTAGATCACGGGCACCCCGGCCGCCCGCGCGGCCTCAAGCACCGCCTTCGCCGGCGCGACGATCCCCTCGACGCCCGCGTAAAGCGGCGAGGACGGCTCGAAATAGGCCATCACCATGTCGACGACGACGAGCGCGGGGCGCTCTCCGAAGCCGAGCCGGTTGCCGAATCCGGCGCGCCGGTAGTCCCGCTCGAGGTCCTTCATCTCCGGCCTCCCGCCGGGGCGCCCCGGGCCGCCCGCCGCCCTAGATGATCCCTTCGGCCCTGAGCCGGGCGATCTCCTCGTCATCGAGCCCCAGAACCCCGCCATAGACCTCCTCGTTGTGGGCGCCAAGGGGCGGGCCCGGCCAGCGGATGCGGCCGGGCGTATCCGACAGCTTCGGGAAGACGTTCTGCATCCAGAGATTCCGGAACTCGGGATGCTCGACCTTGACGATCGCCTCGCGCGCCTTGAAGTGCGGATCGGCGAGCATGTCGGGCGCCTTGTAGATCTTGCCCGCCGGCACGCCGTGGCGCACGAGCAGGTCCATCAGCTCCGCGCTCGTGTGCTCGCGCGTCCATGCCGCGATCAGTTCATCCAGCTCCGCCTGGTGCTCGCCGCGGGCGGTGTGGGTGGCATAGCGCGGATCGTCGGCGAGCTCCGGGCGGCCCATCGCCTCGCACAGCCGCCGGAACACCGTGTCCTGATTGGCGGCGATGAGCAGATCCCCGTCCTTCGAGGGATAGACGTTGGAGGGGGCCACCTTGGGCAGGATCGAGCCGGTGCGCTCGCGGATGAAGCCGGCCTCGGTGTATTCGGGAATGGTGGATTCCATCATCGCCAGCACCGCCTCATAGATCGCCGAATCGACGACCTGGCCGCGGCCGGTGCGGTGGCGGTGGTGCAGCGCCATCAGCGCGCCGAGACAGGCGAAGGTCGCCGCCAGCGAATCGCCGATCGAAATCCCGACCCGCGAGGGCGGGGTCGAGGGATCGCCGCACAGATTGCGCAAGCCGCCCATCGCCTCGCCGATGGCGCCATAGCCGGCGCGCGGCGCATACGGCCCCGTCTGGCCGAAGCCGGAGACCCGCACCATGATGAGGCCCGGATTGATGCGGGAGAGCTCGTCGTAGCCCAGCCCCCATTTTTCCATCGTGCCGGGGCGGAAGTTCTCGATCACGATGTCGGCCTTCGCCACGAGCTTCCTGAACAGCTCCTGGCCCTCCGGCCGGCGCAGGTCGAGGGTCACCGACTTCTTGTTGCGGGCGATCACCGGCCACCAGACGGGCTTGTTGCGGCCCCATTCGCGCATCGCATCACCCTTGCCCGGCGGCTCCACCTTGATCACCTCGGCGCCGTGGTCCGCCAGCAGCTGACCGCAGAAGGGCCCCGCGATCAGCTGCCCGCATTCCACGACCCGGATGTCTTCCAGTGCTCCCGCCATCCCGCTCATCGTCACCGCTCTTCCCTCCGCATCCGCATGCGCCGGCATTCGCCCCGCCACAGCATGCCACCGCCCCGGGCCGCTCCCGCCCGCTCGCCGGCCGCGGCCGAGATCGCGTCTTGCCACCGGCCGGCGATATCGTATACAGAAGCTTTGGCCGATTGTATACAATTGGTCAAGCCCGAAGCTGGCAAAGGCGGCAAGGCGGCGATGCAGGACGGCGGCGGCGAGATCATGCTGACAGAGGTGGGCCCGCGCGACGGCCTCCAGAACGCGTCCGAGGCGGTCCCGACCGCGACCAAGCTCGCGCTCATCGACCGGCTGATCGCGGCGGGCGTCCGGCGCTTCGAGGTCACCAGCTTCGTCCACCCCAAGAAGGTGCCGCAGATGGCCGATGCCGAGGCGCTGGTGGCGCGCCTGCCGGACCGGCCGGACGTCTCCTGGATCGGGCTGGTCCTCAACGAACGCGGGCTCGACCGGGCGCTGGCCACCCGCGCCGGCGCGCGCGGGATCGACGAGGCGGGGCTCGTGATCGTCGCAAGCGACAGCTTCTCCCGGCGCAATCAGGGCATGAGCATGGCCGAATCGGTGAGGGCCGCCTGCCGCATCATCGCCCGCGCACGCGCCGAGGGGCTCAAGACCACGGCGATGATCTCGGCGGCCTTCGGCTGCCCCTTCGAGGGCCGCGTGCCGCCGCAGCGGGTGCTGGCGCTGGCCGAGGAGCTCGCCGCGGCCGGCCCGGACGAGCTGGCGCTCGCCGACACCATCGGGGTCGCGGTGCCGGCCGAGGTCGAGGAGCTCTTCGCCGCGGCGCGGGAACGGGTGCCCGCGATCCCGTGGCGGGCGCATTTCCACGACACCCGCAACACCGGCACAGCCAATGTCTGGGCGGCGGTCCGCGCGGGCGTGCGGCGGGTGGACGCGAGCATCGGCGGGCTGGGCGGCTGTCCTTTCGCCCCGGCGGCCACCGGCAATGTCGCGACAGAAGACGTGGCCTATCTGCTGGCCCGCTCGGGGCTCAGGGCCGGCCTCGACATCTCCGCGCTCATCGAGACGACGCGCTGGCTCGAGGGCGAGCTCGGGCGGCCGCTGCCGGCGGCGCTTGCGCGCGCGGGCTTGCCGGCGGGCTGGCCGGCTGAGACAGCGAAGGACGGACAGGGAGCGGCGTGAATGGCCTTCAGACTGGGATGCGACGTCGGCGGCACCTTCACCGACCTGCTGCTGATCGAGGAGGAGACGGGGCGCACCTGGCGCGCCAAGGTGCCCTCCACGCCGGATGACCCCTCGCGCGCGGTCATCGCCGGGGCGAAGAGGCTCGCGGCGGAAGCCGGGGTCGATCCGGCCGCGATCGCCGTCTTCATGCACGGCACGACGGTCGCGACCAATGCCGTGCTCGAAGGCAAGATCGCCCGCGTCGGCCTGCTTGTCACCGAGGGCTACCGGCAGGTGCTGCAGATCGCCCGCTCCTATGTGCCGGGCGGGCTCGCAGCCTGGATCGTCTGGCCGAAGCCCGAGCCGCTCGCCCCGCTCGAGTGCACCATCGAGGTGCCCGAACGCATCGGCGCCGACGGCGCGATCGTGCGCCCGCTGGACGAGGACGAGCTGCGCAGAAGGCTCGAGAGGCTGAAGGCGGAAGAAACCGTCGAGGCCATCACGATCAGCCTCATCAATTCCTATGTGAACCCGGTCCACGAGCGCCGCGCCGCCGAGATCGCGGCCGAGGTCTTCCCCGATCTGCCGATCACGATCTCCCACGACATCCTGCCGGAGATGCAGGAATACGAGCGCACGCTGACCACGGTCGCCAATTCCGCCGTGCGCCCCGTGGTCGCCCGCTACGTCCGGCATCTGAAGGAGTCGCTCGGCGAATGGGGCATGCGCGGCCGGCTGCGGCTGCTGCGCTCGGACGGCGGGCTGATGTCGGCGGAGAAGGCCACGGAAGCCCCGGTCAATCTGCTGATGTCGGGGCCGGCCGGCGGTGTCGCGGGCGCGCTGTGGGTGGCGAGCCACGCCGGATTCGCCAACGTCATGACGCTCGACATGGGCGGGACCTCGACGGACGTCGCCCTCATCGAGAACGGCTCGCCGAGGCTCAGGCGCGAGACGACGGTCGGGGATCTCACCGTGCGGGCCTCCGCCCTCGATGTCCGCACCGTGGGTGCCGGCGGCGGCTCGATCGCCCATGTCCCGGAGCTGACGCGGGCGCTGCGCGTCGGCCCGCAGTCGGCGGGTGCCGTGCCCGGGCCCGCGGCCTACGGGCGCGGCGGCGAGGAGCCGACGGTCACCGACGCCAATGTCGTTCTCGGCTACCTGCCCGAATCGCTGCTCGGCGGCGAGATGCGTCTCGACCGCGAGGCGGCCGCACGCGCGGTGGGCAAGGTGGCGAAGGCGCTCGGGCTCGGCATCGAGCAGGCGGCGGCCGGGATCGTCGACATCGCGAACGAGGCGATGCTGGGTGCGCTGCGTCTCGTCTCCGTCCAGCAGGGCTACGACCCGCGCGCCTTCGCGCTCATGGCCTTCGGCGGCGCGGGGCCGCTGCATGCGAATGCGCTTGCGCGCGTGCTCGGCAGCTGGCCCGTGATCGTGCCGCCGAGCCCGGGCGTGCTGTGCGCCTATGGCGATGCGACGACGCGGCTGAGAGCCGAGACGCAGCGCAGCTTCAACCGCCAATGCCAGGACGTCACGGATGCCGACGTGCTGGCGGTGCTGGACGAGATCGGGGAGCAGGTCGCGGCCGAGCTCGAGGCCGAGGGGGTCGCCCGCGCCGAGCAGACCCTCGTCTTCGAGGCGGACGTCCGCTATGCCGGCCAGGCCTTCGAGGTGACCCTCGGTCTCGACATCGCGGCCTTCCGGGCCGGCACGGGGCTTTCCGAACTCGCCCGCCGCTTCGATGCCGAGCATGAGCGGCTGTTCACCTTCAACCTCGATTCCCCGCGCGAGATCGTGAATCTGCGCGCCGCCGCCCTCGGCCGGCCGGCCGCCGCGGCGCTGGCCGAGCTTCCCGAAACCGACGGCGATGCGGGCCGTGCCGTCATCGACGAGCACGAGATCTGGGTCGCCGGCGGCCGCAGGCCCGCGCGCATCTATGACCGGGCGCGGCTGCTCGCCGGCGACCGCATCCCGGGCCCCGCCATCATCGTGGAGATGGACTCGACGACGCTGGTGCTGCCGGACCATGTCGCGGCCGTGGACCGGTTCGGCAACATCCTCATCAACCCCGCATAGGACGAAGCTGAAGCCGGAGGAGCGCGCGATGCCCGCCCGCATCATCGAGACCAATCCCGAACCCTTCGCCGAGGTCGACATCGATCCGGTCACCTTGGACATCATCGAGAACGCGCTGAAGAACGCCCGCGCCGAGATGGACGCGACCCTCTTCCGCACCGCCATGAGCCCGGGGATCCGCGAACAGGGCGACGCCTTCCCGCTGATCGCCGACCGCGAAGGGCGCATGATCGTCGGCCAGTTCGGCAGCTTCATCGGCGGCTTTCTCAAGGCCTACGAGGGAACGATCGAGGAGGGCGACGTCATCTGGCTGAACGACCCCTATTCCTGCGAGGCCGCGATCAGCCACCTCAACGACTGGCTTGTGCTCGTGCCGATCTTCCGCAACGGCCGGCTCATCGGCTGGGCCGCGATGTTCGGCCACCAGACGGATGTGGGCGGCAAGGTGCCCGGGTCGCTGCCGACCGATGCCGATTCCATCTTCCAGGAGGGCATCCGCATCCCGCCGGTCAAGCTCTACCGGCGCGGCGAGCTGCAGGAGGACATCCTCACCCTCGTCATGCACAATGTCCGCGTGCCCCAGTGGTGCCGGGCGGACCTGAATGCGCTCATCGCCTCCTGCCGGGTGGCGGCGCGGCGCGTGCACGAGCTGTGCGAGCGCTTCGGCGACGACGTCTATGTGGCCGCGACCGAGGAGCTGCTCGCCCGCAACCGCCGCGCCATGCGCGAGCTGATCCGCAACACCATCGCCGAGGAGAAGCTCAGCTTCACCGACTACGTGTGCGACGACGGGCGCGGCTATGGCCCGTACAAGATCCACTGCACCATGTGGCGCGAGGGAGACAGGGCGATCCTCGATTTCACGGGCACGGATCCGCAGTCGATCTCCTCGATCAATTTCTACCTCAACGAGAACATGTTCAAGATGTTCTTCGGCATCTACATGATCATGGTGTTCGACCCGCAGATCCTGTTCAACGACGGCTTCTACGATCTCGTCGAGGTCCGCATCCCCGAGGGCAGCCTCTTGAAGCCGCGGTTTCCGGCGGCGCTCTCATGCCGCACCCATGCGCTGGGGCGGATCTTCGACGTGCTGGGAGGCCTGCTCGGCCAGCGCCAGCCGGAGTTCCTCAATGCCGCCGGCTTCTCCTCCTCGCCGCATCTCATGTATTCGGGCCATGACGAGAACGGCCAGTGGTTCCAGCTCTTCCAGATCGGCTTCGGCGGCATCCCGGGCCGGCCCTTCGGCGACGGGCCGGACGGGCATTCGCTCTGGCCGGGCTTCACGAACGTGCCGAACGAGTTTCTGGAGAAGTATTTTCCGCTCAGGATCGAGCGCTACGAGACGGTCCCCGACTCGGGCGGGGCGGGCCGGCATCGCGGCGGCAACGGCATCCACATGACCTACCGCTTCCTGCGTCCGGGCACGATCTCGATCCATGACGACCGCTGGTTCACCTACCCCTGGGGCGTGAACGGCGGCGAGCCCGGCATGCGCGCGCGCAAGATCCTGGAGCGCGCCGACGGCAGCCGCGAGGTGCTGCCCAACAAGGTGGACAATGTCCGCGTCGAGGCGGGCGACCAGCTGCACTACATCACCTGGGGCGGCGGCGGATGGGGCGATCCGCTGGAGCGCGATCCCGAGCTGGTCGCGCTCGAGGTGCGCCGCGGGCTCGTCACCCGCGAAGGCGCGCGGCGCTACGGCGTCGTGCTGGACGAGCAGAGCCGCGTCGACCGCGCCGCGACCGAGGCGCTGCGCGCGGAGATGCGGGCCGGGCGCAACGAGCTGCCGATCTTCAATTTCGGTCCGGACATCGAGACGCTGCGCGCCCGCTGCCTCGAGGAAACCGGTCTGCCGGCGCCCAGACCGCCGCGCTGGAACCATCTGACGCCCGCCGCGTGAGCGCCCGCGCGCCCGGCTCAGATCCGCTCCAGCGCCTGGGCGAGGTCGGCGATCAGATCCTCGGCCGCCTCGATGCCGACCGAGATGCGGATGAGCGAATCGGTGACGCCGGCCGCCTCGCGGATCTCCTTCGGCACGCCGGAATGCGTCGTGCTCGCCGGATGCGAGATCAGCGTCTCGGTGCCGCCGAGCGAGACCGCGAGCTTGGCCACCTGGAGCGCGTCGAGGAAGCGGAAGGCCTCCGCCTCGCCGCCCCTGATGGCAAAGGAGAAGGTGGACCCGGCCCCCTTGCACTGGCGCTCGTAGATGGCGCGCTCTTCGCTGCCCTCGGGCAGGAAGCCGAGATAGTGGACCTCGGCCACCTTCGGGTGCCCGCGCAGAAATTCCGCGACGACGCGGGCGTTCTCGGTCGCCCGCTCCATGCGGATCTTCAAGGTCTCGAGCGAGCGCAGCGCCATCCAGCAGGAGTGCGGATCGAGCTGCATGCCGAGCATGCCGCGCAGCTGCAGGATCGGCTGGACATGAACCTTCGCGCCGACGACGGCGCCGCCGACCAGATCCGAATGCCCGCCGATGTATTTGGTCATGGAATAGAGCACGAGGTCGCAGCCGAGCTCGAGCGGGTTCTGCCACACGGGGCCGAGGAAGGTGTTGTCGACCGCCACGAGCGGCCGCCCGCCCGGCTGGTCTTCGAGCGCGCGGGCGCAGGAGACGAGATGGGCGAGATCGACGAGGCCGTTCGTCGGATTGGCCGGGGTCTCGGCGAACAGCATCCGCACGGGGCCCATGGCCCGCGCCTTCTCGATCGCCGCATCGATCGCCGCGCGGCCCTCGCCGGCATGAAAGCCGACGGTCCGGATCCCGAACTGCGGCAGGAAGGTGAGCAGCATCTGCTCGGTGCCGCCGTAGAGCGGCTGGGAGTGGACGACGACGTCGCCGGGCCGCACGTAGGCGAACAGGGTCGCGGAGATCGCGGCCATGCCGGCGGCGAACACCACCGCCTTTTCGCCCTTCTCCCACAGCGCGAGGCGGTCCTCGAGAATCTCGATGTCCGGATTGTTGAAGCGCGAGTAGATGAGCCCCGGCTCCTCGCCCGGGCGCGGCTCGCGCCGGCCGGCCACGAGATCGAAGAAGTCCTTGCCGTGCCGGGCGCTCTTGAAGACGAAGGTGGAGGTCAGAAAGACGGGGGGTTTGAGCGCGCCTTCCGACAGCTGCGGGTCGTAGCCGTAGCTCATCATCAGGGTTTCGGGTTTGAGCTCATGGCCGTCGATGCGGCGCCGGCGGTATTTCTTCTCTTCGCTCATGGCCGTCTCCTCCTTTGCGGATCCCCGGGAACGGCGGACCGGCTCGCCCGTCTTCTCCCGCATGCCGCCTTCTCTAGCGCCGGCCCGGCCCGCTGCAAACAGGCAATCGCGTCCGCCCTTTCCCGCAGCCCCTCCCGCCTTGCGCCGGACCCGTCGCTCGAGCCCGCCGGCGACGAGGAAAGGGGATCCGCCGGCCAGGCGCGCGGGTGACTGTTTCAGGGGCTCGACGGGTGAGGCGAGCCAGCGGGCGGTCGGCGAAGGTGGAGAGGGCGCGACGGCAAGCGAAGGTGGTGAGGGCGCGACGGCGGGTGACGCACCCCATTTGCGTCGTTCGCCGGCTTGACCGGCGAACCCGTGAGGCCGGCGTGGCATTCCCGGCGCAGGAGGCTATCGGCGCCGACGGCTGGACCCGCCGGTCAAGCCGGCGGGTGACGAGAAAATAGTGTACCGGCGGGTGATGATGAGAGAAAGCCGGCGGGTGACGCTCTCTTCTTTCGTCATTCGCCGCGAAGGCGGCGAATCCAGCCGCCAGGCGTGACGGAAGTCCACGCCCGTAATTGTCTGCGCCGGCAGCTGGACCCGCCGGTCAAGCCGGCGGGTGACGCTCTCTTCTTTCGTCATTCGCCGCGAAGGCGGCGAATCCAGCCGCCACGCGTGACGGAAGTCCACGCCCGTAATTGTTTGCGCCGGCAGCTGGACCCGCCGGTCAAGTCGGCGGGTGACGCTCTCTTTTTTCGTCATTCGCCGCGAAGGCGGCGAATCCAGCCGCCAGGCGTGACGGAAGTCCACGCCCGTAATTGTCTGCGCCGGCAGCTGGACCCGCCGGTCAAGCCGGCGGGTGACGCTCTCTTCTTTCGTCATTCGCCGCGAAGGCGGCGAATCCAGCCGCCAGGCGTGACGGAAGTCGACGCCCGGGTTGTCGGCGCCGGCAGCTGGACCCGCCGATCAAGTCGGCGGGTGACGAGGAGAGGGAGACGGCGGGTGACGAAGAGGGAGGGTCGGCGGGTGGCAAAGAGAGAGAGACGGCGGGTGACGAAGAGGGAGGGTCACTAGCCGAGCAGGAGAGAGAGACCGCGGGTGGCGACGGCATGAACAGGACCGGCCCGTCCAGGCCCCCGGGGTGGCGAGGAAGGGTTGCCCGCGGGGTTGACGCGCGGATGGGCGCGAAGGCGCGTGAGGGGGTGCGCGGCGGCGGGGCGCGGCGGTTTGTCACTTGAAATTTCGGGCCCGATGCGGAAGATTGCATGGTGGAGGCCATGCGCCGGCTGGGCGCGTGGCGTCCACTTGCGGGAGAGAGGGCACTCGATCTCGCAAATCCTCGCTGTCGTGACTCGGGCCGGGCCGTGCATCCTTCGCACCCCGGCCTTTTTTTGCGCCGGCACCCGCCGCCGGCTTCTGATCGCCGGCAATTCGGGCACAATTGCGACACCGCCGCGCGATGCGCGACGGTGCCGCAGGACATGGATCATGCGCGGATCAGCGCCCGCAGCCGGCACGCGGACTTCAGGCCGCCCTCTTCGGGTCGATGGTCTCGTCTCCGGGCTTCCAGCCGCACGGGCACAGCGCGCCCGTCTGGAGCGCGTCCAGCACCCGCAGCACCTCCTCCGGCGACCGGCCGACGCCGTCATCCGTCACATAGACGAAGCGGATGATGTTGTCGGGGTCGACGAGGAAGGTCGCCCGGCGCGCCACGCCCTCCGCCGGGTCAAGAATGCCGAGGGCCGAGGCGAGCCGCTTGTTGTGGTCGGCAAGCCACGGAAAGCGCACCCGGCCGAGATCGGCGCGCGACAGCCGCCAGGCGACGTGGACCGCGTCCGTGTCCGTGCTCGCCCCGATGATGGCGCAGTTGCGCGCGGCGAATTCCTCGAAGGCCGCATCGAAGCCCAGGATCTCCGTCGGGCAGACGAAGGTGAAATCCTTCGGCCAGAAGAACAGCAGCTTCCACTGCCCCGGAAAGCTCTCGTCGGTGAGCTCCGGCAGCGGCATGCCCGGCTCGGCCTCGGGGCCCGCGGCCCTGAGGCGGAAGGCGGGCAGACGGTCACCGATGGTCAGCATGTCTCGATTCTCCTTCTTTCGGACGGATCCCCGCGCATCCCGCCCGTGCCCGCAGCGGCCCCTCGGGGCCGGGCACGCGCGGCGCGCGGCCGCTTGCGGTGTAGGCGGGGGCATGCTATCTGTCCAACAAATTAAAATCGTGACTGTGATCGGTGAAAGCGATGATACATCCGCCGACCATCAAGCAGCTGCGCTATCTCGTGGCGTTGGCCGAGCATCTGCATTTCGGCCGCGCCGCGCGCGCCTGCCACGTGAGCCAGTCGACGCTGTCCGCCGGCATCCAGGAGCTGGAGGCGCTGCTCGATGCCGATCTCGTGGACCGCAACCGCCGGCGCGTTTCGCTGACCCCGCTGGGCGAGAAGGTCGTCGCCCAGGCCCGGCGCGTGCTGGAGGAGGTGGAGCGCCTGTGCGCCATCGCCGAAAGCCAGCGCGAGCCGCTCTCGGGCCCCTTGCGGCTCGGGATCATTCCGACCATCGCGCCCTTCCTGCTGCCGCCGCTGATGCCCGCGCTGCGCCAGACCTTTCCGAAGCTGCAGCTCTATCTGAAGGAGGCGCTGTCCGCCGAGCTGTGCCGGGCGCTGCTCGCCGGCGAGCTCGATGTCGTGCTCTATGCGCTGCCCTACCGCTGCGGCGGGGTGGAGGAGGAGGAGCTGTTCCGCGACCGCTTTCTCGCCGCCTTTCCGCCGGGCACGGATCCGCTGCCCGCACGCATCCGCACCGAGGATCTCGACGGTCACACCCTGCTGCTGCTCGAGGAGGGGCACTGTCTCAGAGACCACGCGCTGGCCGCCTGTTCGCTGCCCGGGGTGGATCCGGCGCGCTCCATCCTCGGCACCAGCCTGCTGACGCTGGTCCAGATGGTGGACAACGGCCTCGGCGTGACGCTGCTGCCGGAGATGGCGGTGGACGGCGGGATCCTCGCCGGCACCGGCGTGCGGGTCGTGCCGCTGGCCGACCCGCAGGCGGCGCGCGTGATCGGGCTCATCTGGCGCAAGGGCTCGCCGCGGCGCGAGGAGTTCCGCCGGCTCGCCGCCTTCATCCGCGACTGGCATGCCGCGCGCGCCCGCCCGGCGGCGGCCGGCCGGCCGGCCGAGCCCGTGCCGGCGTGAGCGGCTGATCTTTTGCTCACGAGGCGCGTCGGGTGCGCGGGCTGACGAGCTTCGGGCTCGGACGGCCGAAGTGGAAACCCTGGCCGTAGGCGACGCCGCGGGCGCTGAGAAAGGCCGCCTCCTCCTCGTTCTCGATCCATTCGGCGATGGTCGGTATCTTCAGCCGGCGGGCGAGCGAGAGGATCGCCTCGAGAAACTCGCGCATGCGCGGGTCCTGCGGGGCGCCCTTCACGTAGCTGCCGTCGATCTTGAGAAGATCGACCGGCAGGTCGCGCAGATACTGGAAGCCGGACATCCCGGCACCGAAGTCGTCGAGGCAGATCGCATGGCCCGCCTCCTTCAGGCGCGCCAGCGCCGCCGCCAGCGCCGGCACATTGTCGATGCGCGCGGATTCGGTGACCTCGAAGAGCAGATGGCCGGCCGCCGCGCCCGCCCCGTCCAGCCGCTTGAGGAGCCGGTCGACGAAGCCCGGGGCGAGCAGCGAGCGGGCGGAAAGATTGGCGGCGATCATGACACCGTCCGCCTGCGGGCCGAGGCCCTTGATGCGGCGCAGAAGCTTGTCGACGACGGCGAAATCGAGATCGCGAATGAGGCCCGACTGCTCCGCGATGCCGATGAAACGGCCCGGCCCGTCCTCGCCGGGTACGCGCAGCAGCGCCTCGTGATGGTGGATACTCCCGTCCGCGAGGGCGACGATGGGCTGATAGACGAGGTCGAAGCGCCGATCCATGATGCGCTGCGAGACCGCCTCGACTTCGCGGTAGGCGTCCGCGAGCAGGGCAAGCCCCCGGTCGAGGTGAAGCTCCTCGAGCGCGAGATCCGGCTCGCTCGCCACCCGGTGCAGCAGCAGCTTGAGGGCCGCGCGTCCGTTCGGGTCCTTCAGCTGCTGCAGCTCGATGGTGAGCGCCGCCCAGGAAAGCTGGTCGCCCCATCTCGCCTTCAGCCCGGCCGCAAAGCGCGCGGCCGCATCCGCGCCCTCGCCCTCCTCGTGCAGCACCGCAAAGCGCGTCGGCGAAAGCTGGCCCACCGTCGCGCCCTCCTCGGCGGCCCGGCGCAGCAGGTCGCGGGCGAAGGCACGGTCGGGAGTGCCGGGATGCTCGATGAAGGAGACGGTGCGGCTGCCGTCGCCCTCGGCGGCCGCCGCCACCGCCTGGATGAAACCGTCCTCGTCGAGCACGGGCGCGACGAGATCCGCCGCAAAGCGCCGGAAGCGGCCCGCCGCCGCCAGCACCACCCGCAGAATCGCGCCGCCGGCCGGGCGGGCGAAGAAGGCCACGGTCTCCCGGCTGCCGCCGTCCGGGCATCGAATGGCGAGGAGCACCGGCCCGATTCTGAGGCTGCCCCGGTGCTCCGCGAGCATCCGCTCCAGCCGCTCGCGCGCCTCGGCGGCGAGCAGGCCGGAGAAGGAGCGGCCGAGGAGGGCGGGGCCTTCCGGAAGCCCGAGGGAGGAAAGCAGACCGTCGGCGCGGCGGATGGTGCCGTCGGCGTCAAGCGTGAGGAAGGCATCCCCCACCGCGGCGGCGTAATCGAGAAAATCGCCCTGCGTCTCCCCCATCGAACGGTGCCATTCCATCGCGCGGACTGCGAATCTTCAACGATGAAATAACAGAGAAAAACTGGAGAAATCGTTAAGACGATTCGTGACGCAACCGCGGCACGGACAAAGGCGGTGCTTGCGGGACCGGTCGCAACCGGGCGAGGGGGACGGTCTCAGCCGGCCCCGCCGTTCCCCGTTTCCTCCGTCACCAGCGGCACGAAGCGCACGGCGTCCAGATATTCCTCGTCAAGGCGGCCGGTCGCCGGGTCCTTCACGAAGCGCATGAGCCGCTGGCCGCCAAGAGGATCGCCCAGCGGGATCACGAGCCGGCCGCCGGGGGCGAGCTGGGCGACAAGGGCCCCGGGCAGATGCCGGCCCCCGGCCGAGACGAGAATCGCGTCGAACGGCGCGCGATCGGGCGCACCCTTCGTGCCGTCGCCGCAGCGGATCTCGACATTCGGCAATCCGAGATCCGCGATCACCGCCGCGGCGCGGGCCGCCAGCTCCGGAATGCGCTCGATCGCCACCACCTCGCGCGCGAGCAGGCCGAGCAGCGCCGCCGCGTAGCCCGAGCCCGCGCCGACCTCGAGCACCCGCTCGTCGCCCTTGAGCGCGAGCGCCTCAAGCATCTCGGCGACGATGAAGGGCTGGGAGATCGTCTGGCCATGGCCGATGGGCAGCGCGCCGTCGGCATAGGCGAGCGCGCGTTCGGCCTCCGGCACGAACAGGTGACGCGGCAGAAGCTCCATGGCGGCAAGGACCCGCCGGTCTCTTATGCCGCGGCGGGCGAGCTGGTCGCGGACCATGCGTGCGCGCGCGGCGGCAAAGGGGTCGCGCCCGGGCAGCTTCAGGCCCGTCGTGTTGAGACGCGGCGCTTCAGCCGCCTTGCGCTCGTCGGGTTCCGGCATCGCGACTTCCCGTTTGTGGCGGGCGCGGCTTGCCTTGCCGCCCGTCCGCGTCAGGATGGAGAATCGGCGCGGCGGATGCTCCGCCGCCTCATCAACGGAACGCTGGAGACGGCCTTGCGGTTTCCCTCCTCGGGTGACGACCCGGAATTTCCCCTGCTCGTGCGCGCGGGCGCGCGGGCGCGGCGGCGGATTCTCGAGAAGGGCCGGCTGGAGCCTGCGGATCTCGCCGGCACGCTGGGCGCCTCGGGCGGGCCGAAGTGGCTGGTGCTGGCGGCGATCGATGCGGTCATGCTCACGGAGCTCATCGCCCCCGCGCCGCGCCCGCTGGTGCACATCGGCTCCTCCATCGGCGCCTGGCGGGCGGCCGTCTTCGCGCATCCGGACGCCGCCCGGCTGCATCGGATTTTTCTCGACCGCTATCTCGCCTGGCGCCACGAGCCGGGCGACGACGGCGCCGCGATCATGCGCCGCAGCCGCGCGATGCTGGCCGAGCTGCTGCCGCCGGCCGAAATGGCGGCGCTGCTCGAGGGCCCGCGGCGGCTGGTGGTCGTCGCGAGCCGGGCCCGCAACCCGGATCTCTCGGCGGAGCGGGGCGGACGGCTTGCGCGCGGGATCGCGCGGCTGATGGCCGCGAATCTGATCGCGCGCGGGCGCATCGGCCGGCATGTGGAGCGCGTCGTCTTCGCGGATCCGCGCCTCGGCCCGCTCGCCTTCGCGCCGGTGGCGCCGACCCGACAGGTCGCGCTCGACCTCGGCAATCTGCACGATGCGATCCTCGCCTCGTCCGCGATCCCCTTCCTCGTGCCGCCGATCCGCGATCCCGCGGGCGCGCCGGCGGGCAGCTACTGGGACGGCGGGATCATCGACTATCATTTCGCCGAGCCGGTGCGGTTGCCCGATCCGCCGGGGGCCGGCGTCCTGCTCTATCCTCATTTCTACCCCGCGCTCGTGCCGGGCTGGTTCGACAAGCCGCTGCGCCGCCGCCATCGCCGGGCCGAGGAGCTCGCCGACGTGCTGTTCGTCGCGCCGCATCCGGCCTTCGTGCGGACGCTTCCGATGGGCCGGATCCCCTCGCGCAAGGATTTCCGGCGCATTCCCGACAACGACGAGCGCCTCGCGCTGTGGCGGCGCACGGTGGACGCCTGCCGGCGGCTGGGCGAGGCCTTCGCGCGGCTGCTGGAAGGCGACAGGCTCGCGCGGCTTCTGGAGCGACGGCGCCCCTGCTAGGCAGCGCCGGCCGCGCCCGACCGCTTCCCGCCGCTTGCGTCTTCGGCGGGCTCCGGGTCGCAGGCGATGATCAGCCAGTCGCCGGCAGCGGGCTTCGGCGCGAGCTTTTCGGCGACGGGGCGGATGCTGCCGGCGCGCTCGACGACGAAGAGCAGCCGGTCGGGCCCGCCGCAGCGCGCAAGCACGCTGTCCGCTTCTTCGCCCTCGGCGAGCTCGTGGCGGATGATGGCGCCGCCATGCTCGAGAAGCGCGTTCAGCCGCTCGATCGTCCAGCCGGGCGCGAACAGCAGGCGCCCGCGCAGCTCGACGCTGGCGGACAGCTCGCCGCCTTCCGCCGCCCGGTCCGGGCGCGCCATGAACACGTGGCGGCTGCCGAACTCGCCCTTGTAGCGCAGGCAGGCCAGCAGATTGAGGCTCGCATCGCGCGAGAGCGCGAGCAGCATGCCGATGCCGACGAGATCGAGCTGGCGGTCCGCCTGCTCGGAGACGGGGTGGCCGAAAAAGGTCCGCAGGCCCTTGAGCCGCGCCTCGCGGATCGCCCGCCAGTCCTGGTCGGCGACGATCACGGGCAGCCCGAGCTCGTGGAAATGGGCGGCGATCGCGATCGCGGCCGGATTGGCGCCGATGACGAGCGCGCCGTGATCCTCCGGCTCGGTCTGGCCGAGCGCTCTTGCGACGGGCCGGGCCGCGAGCGAATAGAGCAGGACGCTGCCGACGATGACCGCGAACACGAGCGGTGCGAACAGTCCGGCCCCCGGGATCCCCAGCTCCTCCAGCCTCAGCGCGAAAAGCGCGCTCACGGCCGCGGCGATGATGCCGCGCGGCGCGATGCTCGCCAGCACCAGCTTCTCCGGGGCAGCAAGCGGGGCCCCGAGGGCCGCCACCCACACGGCGAGCGGGCGCGAGAGCACGACGGCGACCCCCATGCCGACGAGCGCGAGCGGGCCGATGGCCGCGAATCCCCGCATGTCCATGCGCGCGGCAAGGAGGATGAAGAGCAGCGAGATCAGCAGGATCGAGAGGCTCTCCTTGAAGTCGAGGATGCCCTCCTTCGGCACCTCGCGCATGTTGGCGAGGGTGATCCCGAGCACGGTGACCGCCACCAGCCCCGATTCGTGGGCGAAGTGGTTGGCGAGCGCGAAGGTCAGCAGCACCACGGCAAGGGCCGCGACGTTGTGGAGATAGTCGGGGATCGCATGGCGCCGGAGCAGCGCGCCGAAGCCGATGCCGACGGCGATCCCGAAGGCCGTCCCGACGCCGAGCACCTGGATGAGCGTGAACCACCAGGCACGCTCGCCGGTGACGGTCTGGGAGGCGATCAGGCTCTCGAACAGGATCACCGCGGCCACCGCGCCGATGGGATCGATGAGGATGCCCTCCCAGCGCAGGATCTCGGCGAGCTTCTCCTTCGGCCGCACCGCCTTCAGCAGCGGGATGATCACCGTCGGCCCGGAGACGCTCGCGATCGCGCCGAACAGCAGCGCGAGCAGGGGCGGAAAGCCGAGCAGGAGGTGGCTTGCGGCCGCGAGAACCGCCGCCGAGACGGCAAAGCCCAGGGTCACGAGCCTCAGCACCAGGGTCCCGCCACCCTCGAGCCGCCGGAAGTCGAGGGTGAGCGCGCCCTCGAACAGGATGATGCCGACACCGAGCGAGACGCCGACGAAGAGCAGATCGCCGAACAGACGGTCCGGGTCGAGCCAGCCCAGCACCGGCCCGACGACATAGCCGAGCACGAGAAGCGGCAGGATCGCCGCGATCCTCAGCCGGTCCGCCGCCCACTGGGCCGCGACCCCCATGCCGACGAGCAGCGCGATGTCGAGAGCCTCGGCGGTCATGGCCGTCGCAATCCTTCCTCGCCGACCGGCAGCTTCCCGGTGCCGCCGGAAGCGATGCCTCAGCGCGGCGTCCAAGGCAAGCGCGAAGCGCCTTCCGCCCGGCGGCCGCGTGACGGGATTGCCCCCGCCGGCCGCCGGCGGCATGCTGGCGGCGGAGCGAGGCGCCGTCTCTTCGGTGCGCCGCGCCGCGAGGAGGCCGCCGGAGCATGCCGCCCATCACCCATCCAGATCGCGTGGTCGACCCGCACAGCGGGATCACCAAGGGCGAGCTCGCGCGGATCATGGAGCGCGTCGCGCCGCGCATGTGGCCGTATCTGGACCACCGCATCCTTGCGGTGCTGCGCTGTCCGGAGGGCATCGCCTCGGCCTGCTTCTTCCAGCGCCATTTGCGGACGCCCCTTCCCGGCCTTGCGGCCTTTACGGCCGAGGGCGGCGATGCGCCGGACAGTCTGCGCGCCGCCATCGCGCTCACGGCCCCGGAGGGGATCGTCTCGCTCGTGCAGATCGGCGCGATCGAGATCCACGCATCCCCGGCGCGCACCAGCCATCCGCATGCCGGAAGCTGGATGATCCTCGATCTCGATCCGATGGAGCGGCCCTTTGCGCGGGTGGCGGCCGCGGCGCGGCGGCTCAGGGCGCTGCTGGAGGCGATGGATCTGCCCGTCTTCGCCAAGATCACCGGCGGCAAGGGCGTCCATCTCGTCACCCCGCTGGATCCGCCGGCGCCGTTCGAAGAGCTGCATGCCTGCGCGCGCGCGATCGCCGAGCGGGCGGCGGCGCTGTGGCCGCGGATCTTCGTCGCGACCAGCCGCAGGACCCTGCGCCGGGGCCGGATCTTCGTGGACTATCTGCGCAACCATCTCGGCGCCAGCGCGGTCGCGCCGTTCAGCCCGCGCGCGCGGGCCGGGCTGCCCTGCGCGGTTCCCGTCTCCTGGCCGGAACTTGCGCGCCTTGAGAGCGCGCAGGCCGTGCCGCTCAGGGTGTTGCTGGAATATCTCGAGTCGCGCCCGGATCCCTGGGAGGCCTTCCTGTCCTCCGCCCGCCCGCTGCCGGCGGACTGGCCGGGGCGGCTCGCGGCCGCCGCCGAAACCCTCGCCGGCAGGCGACGTTGGTAGATGAGGCAAAAGGATGAACGGAGCGCTCCACGGCGGCATGACCGCAAGAGATGCAGGACTGGCTGGAAAGGGATGAACCGATGATCAGACGCGCATTCTTCCGCGAGCTGGCAGGCGAACGGGATGGGCCCGCGATCTCGCTCTACATGCCGACCTTTCCGGCCGGGCGCGACATGCGCAAGGACGCGATCCGGCTGAAGAATCTGCTGAACGAGGCCGAAAGCCGCATCGGCGACCGCGCGCTCTTCGAACGCCTGGCCGAGCCGCTTTTGCCGCTGGCGGCGGCGCGCGAGGAGCCCTGGAAGGAGATGCGCCAGGGTCTCGTGGCGCTGCTGGCCCAGGACCGCAGCGAAGTCCTGAAGCTGCCCCAGCGCGTCGAAGAGCAGGTCTGGGTCGGTCCGCGGTTCCTGCTGCGGCCGCTGCTGCCTTTCGTCGGCCGCGGCCAGCGCTTCTTCCTGCTGGCGGCCGACCAGCGTGCCGCGACGCTTTATGCCGGCAACCGCGCGGGGCTGTGGGTGCTGCGCGAGAACGCCTTCGAGGAGTCCCATGAATCCATCCTCGCGCGCACCGAGCTGCCGGACGAGGTCGCCTTCCACACGGCCGGCGCCGCCAGCGCCTATCATGCCGCCGGCGAGGCGAAGGACGATTATTTGAAGCGCGCGCTCTCGCGCTACGCCCAGGGGATCGCCAAGGTCGTGGACGAGGAGCTGGCCGGCGAGACCGATCCCCTCGTGCTGGCCGCGGAACCCCGGCTGCTCGGCCTGCTGCGGCAGTGGATCGGCTATCGCCACGTGGTCGGCGAGGCGATCGCGAAGGACCCGTGCGGGCTGTCGGAGGACGAGCTGTTCGCGCAGGCCCGCGCGATCGTCGCCCCGCTCGAGGAGCAGGCGCTCGGCGAGCTGCTCGAGCGCTATCACGGCGCCGATGCCGCCCACCGCGCCGATCGCCCGGAGGCTCTGCTCAAGGCGGCGGCGGCCGGCGCGGTCGAAGAGCTGCTGCTGCCCGAATCCGCCCGGCTCTACGGGCGTTTCGATGTCGCGCACGGCGTCGTGCGTCTCGACCCCGAACGGCGCGCGGACAGCGACGATCTCGTGGATCTCGCGATCCATCTGGTGCTGGTGCATGGCGGCGAGGTGCGGCTCGTGCCGGATGCGCGGTGGAAGGCCGAGGCGCCCTTCGGCGCGCTGCTGCGCTATGCCGTTCCCGCGTGAGGGCCGGGTCGGCGCGAGCGGAGGGCGCGCATGATTCTTGACGCTGCCGGGCTCGCGCGTTTCTACGCCACCCCCCTCGGGCGGCGCGCGGCGGCCGTGATCCGGCGCCGGCTCGCGCGCAGCCTGGGCTCGGCTTCCGGCCGGCGCATCGCCGTCATCGGCTTCGCCCCGCCCCAGATTGCGGACTGGTGTGCGCGCGCGCAGGTTGCCGTGCAGCTCAATCCCGCCCGCATCGGCGCGCTCCGGGGCGGCTGGCGGGCGGTGCTGAGTGCCGAGGACGCCCTGCCGCTCGCCGACGAGGCGGTGGATGTCCTGCTCCTCCTTCACGCGCTCGAGGCGGCAGGCGATGCGGATGCGCTGCTGCGCGAGATCTGGCGCGTGCTTGCGCCCGAGGGCCGGCTGGTCGCGATCGTCGCGCGCCGGACGGGCCTGTGGGCGCTCTCGGCCGCCACCCCCTTCGGCCACGGGCGCCCCTGGCGCGCGGGCGAGATCGCGGCGCTGATGGCGGACCGCTGCTTCACCGTGCTCGAAAGCGCCCGGATCCTGCGGTTTCCGCCCTTCGGTGCGCGCGTGCTGCCCGCGCTCGCCATCGAGCGGCTGGCGGATGCGCTCGCCCTTCCCCTCGGCGGGCTGCTGTTCGTCACCGCCGCCAAGCGGCTGGCCCGGCCCGTGCTGGAAGGCCGCCCCGGGCCCGCGCTGCGACCGGTTCACGTCTGGCAGAGGGTGCCGACGAAGGCCGCGAACGGCTCCATCCACTGCGCGCGCGGCAACAGGAAGGAATCGTGGCCTTCGAGCGTGTCGGCGTGAACCCGGGTGACCGCCGCCCCCGCGGCCGCGAGCGCCGCCTCGAGCTCGTCGATCTCGGCCTTCGGATAGAGCCAGTCGCTGGTGAAAGAGGCGAGGAAGATGCGCTTCGCCCGGGCCCCGGCGAGCGCGCCGGCGAGCGAGTCGTGGCCGGCGCCGAGATCGTAGCGGTCCATGGCCTCGGTGATGAGGAGATAGCTGTTGGCGTCGAAGCGCCGCACGAGCTTGTCCCCGTGGTGGGCGAGATAGGATTCGACCTCGTAGAGCGGCGGCGTGGCGATGCGGTCGTCGAGCCGCTCGCGGATGCGCGCGCCGAAGCGCCGCTCGAGCTCCTCGGGCGAGCGGTAGCTCAGATGCGCGAGCATCCTCGCGAGCGCGAGCCCCGCGTCGGGATGCGTGCCATGCTCGCGGTAGCGGCCGCCGTGCCAGGCCGGGTCCTGCATGATCGCCCGGCGCTGAAGGGCGTGGAGCGCGATCTGCTGGGCGTGGTGGCGCGCGCCGACCGCGAAGGCCGCGACCGCCTCGACGCGCTCGGGCGCCTCCTGGAGCAGGGTGAGCGCCGCCATCCCGCCCATGGACCCGCCGACCGCAAGCCTCACCTGGCGCACGCCGAGCGCATCGAGAAGCCCGAGCTGGGCGCGGACCATGTCGCGGATCGTCACCTGCGGGAAGTCGGGGCCCCAGGGCCGGCCCGTCGCGGGATCGATGGCGGCGGGCCCGGTGCTGCCCATCACCCCGCCCAGCGTGTTGGCGGCGATGACGAAGAGGCGGTCGGTGTCGATGATCCGCCCCGGACCCACGACGAAATCCCACCAGCCGGGCTCGCCGGTGAGGGGATGCGTGCCCGCGACATGCTGGTCGCCCGTGAGCGCGTGGAACACGAGGACCGCGTTAGCCGCGTCCGGATCGAGCCGGCCCCAGGTGCGATAGGCGAGCGCGAGCCCGGGCAGCTCGCGGCCCGATTCGAGCCGGAAGGGTCCCGGCGCGCGCCAGAGGGCGGAGCCGGAAGAGGCCTGCGGCGATGTCGGGGGCGGGCGGGTCATCGAGGCCGCGTTCTTCCACCATGCGGCGGGCCCCGTCCGGTCCGCGCCGCTTTACCTTGCCGGCGCTTTTGTGAAAGAGTGGCGGGCGGCTGACAAGGGGCCCGAGACCCGCTCCGTACGCGAGGGAGATGCAGGCGATGCCGACCGATTCACCGCAGCCCAAACCCTGGGTCGCCGCGCTCGCCCCCTACGAGCCGGGCAAGTCCGAAAGCCCGGGAGCGAAGCGGCTCATCAAGCTGTCGTCGAACGAATCGATCCTGGGGCCGAGTCCGCGGGCGATCGCGGCCTTCGAGGCGGCCGGCGCGCGGCTCAGGCGCTATCCCGAGCCCACCTCCGCGATCATCCGCCGGGCGCTGGCGGAGCGCTTCCGACTGGACCCCGACTGGATCATCTGCGGCGCGGGCTCGGACGAGATCCTGCATCTCGCCGTCCAGGCCTACGCCGGCCCGGGGGACAGGGTGCTGCACGCGCGCTACGGCTTCATGATGTACCCGATCAGCGCGCGGGCCGTGGGCGCGGAGCCCGTCGCCGTCCCCAACCGCGACTGGGCGGGGGATGTGGAGGGGCTGCTCGCGGCCGTCGACGAGCGCACCCGCGTCGTCTTCCTCGACAATCCGAACAACCCGACGGGGGCCTGTCTGCCGCGCGAGAGGGTCTGGGAGCTGGCCGAGCGCCTGCCGCGGCACGTGCTGCTCGTCTATGACGCGGCCTATGCCGAATGCGTGACGATGCCCGACTACGAGGACGGCATCGCCCTGGCGAAGGCCTTCCCCCATGTGCTCGCCACCCGCACCTTCTCCAAGGCCTATGCGCTGGCGGCGCTTCGCGTCGGCTGGGCGGTGGGGCGGCCGGAGCTGCTCGATCCCATCCACCGCATCCGCCCGCCCTTCAACGTCAACCAGCCGGCCCAGGAGGCGGCGGTCGCCGCGCTCGCCGACGAGGCGCATCTGAAGCGCAACGTGGAGCTGACGGTCGCGGGACGCCGGCAGCTGGCGCAGGGCCTCTCCAGGCTCGGGCTCGAGGTGGTGCCCAGCGAGACCAACTTCGTGCTCGCCCGCTTTCCGGACGAGCCCGGCCGCGATGCCGAGGCGGCGAACCGGTTCCTGTTCAAGGAGGGCATCATCGTGCGCTGGCTGCCCGGCCAGGGGCTGAAGGACTGCCTGCGCATCACCGTCGGCACCGAGGAGGAGAACGCCGCGGTGATCGCCGCGCTCGAGGCCTTCCTGGCGACGGCGCCGGCGGCCTGAGCGCATTCAGGCGAGCGGCCCGATCCGGCCGACGAGAAGGGTGTCGATCATCACCCGCCCGTCCTCGATGATGAGCGGCAGCTTCACGGGCCGGCCGGGCTCGCCCTTCTCGAGACTGCCGATCCGGGCGCTGAGCAGCCGTGCCTCCTCGAGGGTCAGCAGACCGTGGAGCACCGCGGAATTGATGAGCGCGGCGGGCCGCGAGAGGGTGAGGTCGAAGGCCGCGAGCGGGCGCAGCTTCTCGTCGAGCGAGATGGTCCCGTCCGCCGACAGGGTCGCCTCGCCGAGCTGGACGCGCAACCCCTCGAGCTCCAGGGTGCCGCCCGCATCGCGCCAGGCCGCAAGACCCCGGCGATCGGGCGGAAGCGGCAGCGGCCCGTGCCAGGCGAGCGCCGCCGCCAGCACCGCCAGCCGCTCGCCGCGCCGCGCGGCCTCGGCGGCCGGCCGGCCGATGCCGACATCGGCGAGCGCCATCTCGAACCGCCAGGCGAGCGGCAGGCGCAGGGCGGTCTCCCCCTCGTCGCCGCCGGCGGCGGGCCGGCCGGGGACGAACAGCCTCAGCCGCGCCCGCTCGGGCCGGATGCCGCCCGCATCCCCGCGCCCGGGCAGCAGCACGAGCCCCGCGGCGTCGAGCACGAGCTCCGTGTCGGCGCCGGCGATCGAAAGCTCCGCCTCTCCCGCATCCGCGCGGGCGGCCACGAGCCCGAGGCGCAGGCGCGGCGCGCGCAGATGAATCGTCACCCGGTCCGGGGCGAGCGGCGAGAAGACGATCCGCACGCCGTCCGCGGTGGCGAGCAGCGGCAGCCCGGCGCGATTCTGGATGCCGACGCCGGTGAAGGTGAGCCCCACCGAAAACGGAAATCCTTCCCGCCCGCGCCTGTCGAGGCTGACGGCGAAACCCGCATCCCGCAGCCGCGCCAGCCGCGCGTCCACCGCCGCCTCGAGGCGCGCAGCCACCCACAGCCAGAAGGCGCCGTAGCCGAGGGCGAGGATGACGGGCAGCAGGATGATGCTCCACAGCCGCGCCCGCTGCCGGTGCGTCGCATTCCTGCGCCGGCGGCCTTGCGCCTTGCCGCGTCGCCTCGTGGTCATGCCGACTCTCCTCCTGTGGCGAGGTGGGGGGCGCTCGCTCCGCAGCCGGCGGCCGTCGCCGGCGTGTCGCGATCGACGAGCCGCGCACGCAGCGCCGCAAGCGCGAATTTGACCGCCTCGCGCACCCTCTGGAGGGCGGGCGCCGTGTCGGCGGCGTCCGGCACCGGGATCGGCACCAGCGCAAGCTGGAGGCCGGCCGCACGCGCGGCGCGCCCGAGTTCCAGAATCGCCCGCGGCAGATGCCAGGCCGAGCTCACCACGCCGATCCGCCGCATGCCGCCCGCGCAGGCCCAGGCGACGGCGGACTGCGCGTTCTCGAGCGTGTTGCGCGCCTTACGGTCCAGCACCACGCAGCAGGAAAGAAGCGATTCGGACAGCGCGAAGACGCTGCGGAAGGTCTCGTCCGCCACCCTGGGATCGACGCCGGTCACGAGCAGCCGCGGCGCATGTCCGCCCGCCAGCAGCGCAACCGCATGGCGCACCCGTCCCGGCCCGCCGGTGAGCACGACGATCCCGTCGAGCCGGCCGAGGCCGCGCGGATCGACCGGGCGCGGCAGGCGCGCGAGGAAGGCCTGGTAGAGGGCGAGCAGCGCGGCGGCCACGATCGCGAGCGCGAGCAGCACGACGCGGGCCGTGCGCCTGTCGCCGTCTGCCGCCTGCCGCCTCTCGTCCGCCTCGGCCATCGGCCCCGGCTCCTATGCCAGCCTGTTCACCGCCGCGCGCGCGCTCGCCCAGGCGGCAAGCCGCGTCACCGCGATGATGACCAGCGCCGCCGCGAGCGCGGCCCCCGGCGCCGCAAGATTCTCCGCACTCGGGGTGATGCGCGCCGCCGGAGCCGCCAGCCGTGCGGCGGCGATCGCGGTCGCCGCGCTCAAGCCGAGCGCGATCGCCGCGCCCCGGCCCGCCAGCACCGCGAAGCGGTGGGCGAAGGCGCCGAGAATGATGCGGTCGTCGGCCCCGAGCGCATGCGCCAGCGAGAGGGTATCGAGGTGGCTGGCGAATTCCGCCTGCACGGCGAAGACGACGAGCAGGACCGTCGCCCCCAGCATCATCGCGCCGCATGCGAGCGCGAGCCAGATCGCGATTCTCACCCGCGCGGCAAGACCGGTGATCGCCTCGTGCGGGGTGAACAGCCGCACCCGCTCGCCGAAGGAAGCGAGCGCCCGGGCCACCGCGGCGCGCGCATCCGGCTGCGCCAGCCTGACGGCGATGAGCCGCGGCAGGGGAACGGCGTCCTGCGCGCCCTCGCCCAGCCAGGGCGCCGCCAGCCGCGCGATCCGGTCCTCGGGCACCGCGGCGGCCTCGGCGACGCCGGCGACCGTGCGCAGGCGCGCGAGGATCCCCGGCACGGGATCGGATCCTTGCGCCGCATCCGGCAGGATCTCGACGACGAGCCGGTCGAAGAGGGCCTGCCGCCAGGCGAGGAGCTGGAGGCCCGCGAGCGTCCCGCCGGCGGCGGTCAGCATCAGCAGATAGCCGAGCACGGCGATCAGCGCGGGAAAGCCCGCGCGCACGGCAAAGCGCGGCGGCAGCAGCACGGCCGCCGCCTCGCGCGAGGTGAGCGCCGCGGATGCGCGCGCGCGCCCCGTCATGGCCCATCTCCCGCATCCGCCCCGGCGCCTTCCGGAAAGACCAGGGCGCCGGTGAGCGGATTGCGCACCGGCGCGGGCGGCGTCTCCTCGACCAGCCGGCCGCGCTCCAGGGCCAGCACCCGCCCGCCGATCTCGGCGATCAGCTCGCGGTCGTGGGTGGCGACCAGCACGGTGGTGCCGTGGCGGTGCAGCTCGACGAGCAGATGGAGGATTCTGAGCGCCATCTCGGGATCGATGCTGCCCGTCGGCTCATCGGCGATGATGATCGCGGGATTGGCGACCACCGCCCGCGCGATCGCGACCCGCTGCTTCTCGCCGCCGGAGAGCGTCGCCGGGTAGGCCTTCACCCGGTCGCCCAGGCCCACCCAGGCCAGCAGCTCGCCGACATGGGCGTTCACCGTCTCCTCCTCCAGATGGCCGGCCAGTCTGAGCGGCAGCGCGACGTTCTCGGCGACGGTCAGATGATCGAGCAGCCGGAAGTCCTGGTAGACGACGCCGATGCGCCGGCGCAGTCGCGCCCGCTGCGCCCGCGGCATCGCGGTGGTCTCGGCGCCCAGCACCTCGACGCGCCCGCGGGTGGGCCGGATCAGCAGCGAGGCGATGGAAAGCAGCGTGCTCTTGCCGGCACCCGACGGGCCGGTCAGAAAGGCGAACTCGCCCGCACCCAGCGCGAAGCTCACGTCCACCAGCACCTCCGGGCCCAGCGCGTAGCGCATGCCGACACGCTCGAAGCGCAATGCCTGTGCCCGCCGATCGCCGGCCATTGCGGAGCTTCTCCTTCACGCCGAAACAGGCTAGCCTTCCTTCACCGGTCTGCCTAGAGAAGGCGCGGGCCGGCGGCAAGGGGCGGCCGCGCCGGCCGTCCCGCGAGTGAGGGAGAGCGCGCGGGTGAGCGATGACGACCGGCGGATCGTGAGCTGTCCCGCCTGCGGCCGGCGCTTCCGGCTGCCCGCGGCGGGCGGCCCGCGCCCGGGCCAGAAGCTGCGCTGCGGCGCCTGCGGGCATGTCTTCGCGCATCCGGCCCGGGCGTCGCAGGCCTCCCGTGCCGCCGCCGGCGTGCGCCCGCCGCGCGAGGAAGAACACGCGGGTGCGGCATCCGCCGATGAGAAGGCTGCCCCGGCCGCCGCCGGGCGTCCTCCGCCGGCGACGCGGCGGCCGCGGAGCGGGAGGCGTCCGAGCAGTCGGACAACCACGCCCAGGCGACCGCGGACGCGGCGGATGCGGTGCTGCGCGCCCTGCGCGCGCGCAACGAGGCGCAGCGCAAGCCGCGCGCGCCGCTTGCGGCCGGGCGGGCGAGGATGGCGGCCGTTGCGGCCGGCTGGCTCGCCTGGATCGGATTCGTCGCGGGGCTCGTCTGGCTCGTCCTCTGGGGGCCGGAATCCTGGCGCGCCGCGGTGCCCGGACTGGCCCGCGCGCATGCCCTGATCGCGGGCGCGGAGGAGAAGGCGCCGGCGCTCGTGATCACGCTGTCCGATCGCGGCAGGTGGGAGGAAACCCCCGACGGCTGGCGGCTCGTGGTGGAGGGCGTGGTGCGCAATCCGGGCGCGCGCGAACGGGTGGTGCCGCCCGTCATCGTGCTGCTCAAGGACGGCACGGGCCGGGTCCTCGCCAAGGCGATCGCCGAGGGCAAGTCGGCGCGGGTGCCGCCGCACGGCAGCGTCGCCTTCACCGCGCGATTCGAGCGCGTCCGGCTTGACGGCGCCGACACCGGGGGACTTGCGGTCACCGCCGAGTTCGCACGGATCGCCCCGCGTGGCGGCCCGGCGGCGGCCCACGGCGGGGAGGACGGCCATGGCCCGCATTCTCGTCGCTGAGGACGAGGCCGCGGTGCGCGAGGTGGTCGTGCGCGCGCTCACCGGCGCGGGGCACGAGGTGGTGGCGGTCGCGGACGGCGGCCGGGCGCTTGAGCAGCTCATGGCCGACGACGGCTTCGCCCTGCTGGTGACCGACATCGTCATGCCGGTGATGGACGGGATCGCGCTGGCGCTCAAGGCCCGGCAGATCCGGCCCGACCTGCGCATCCTGATGATGAGCGGCTATCCGAAGGAGCGCCAGCGCGCCCACAATCTGGACCTGCTGCTCGACGACATCCTCGCCAAGCCCTTCACCATCGACGTGCTGCTGGACGCCGTCGCCGCGGCGCTCGCGCGCGCGCCGGGTACGGCGCGGGGCTAGGCGGCGGGCAGCCGGCGGTAGACGAAGAAGACGTCGCGCCGGCCCTCGGCGGCCGCCTTGCCGGCATAGCGGGTCTCGCGCCACTCGGGCGGCGGGTTCAGCCAGTCGGCGGGGCCGTTCGCCGTCCAGGAGAAGTCGGCGCGGTTCGCCATCACGATCGCCGTCCAGCGCTGGTAGACGGGATCGTCGCTCACCACGAGGAACCGGCCGCCGGGCTTGAGCACGCGCGCGACGAGATCGAGGTTTTCCGGATTGACGAAGCGGCGCTTGGCGTGGCGGCGCTTGGGCCAGGGGTCCGGGTGGATCAGGTAGACGGCATCGAGCGAGGCGGGCCGGAGCCGCTCCAGGAGATCGCGGGCGTCATCGGGATGGATGCGGATGTTGGAGACGCCGGCGGCCGGCATCGCGTTCACCAGGGCGACGACGCCGTTCAGATACGGCTCGGCGCCGATGAAGCCGGTGTCCGGCTCCGCCATGGCCCGCGCGAGCAGGAACTCGCCCTTGCCGAAGCCGATCTCGAGGGCGTAGCGGTCATGGGGGCGGTCGAAGAAGGCCGCGGGCGAAACCTCCCCGTCACCGGCGAGCAGGTCGCGGGCGATCGCAAAGCGCGGCAGCGCCTCGGTCAGCAGGCGCTTCTGGCGCTCGGAGAGACCGGGGCCGATTCGCCGGCCATGGAAGCGCCGGTCCGCGGGCTTGCGCCGGAACGGCAGCCCGGCCGTCGGATCCGGATGGTCGCCGCCGTCGAGATGTTCGCCGTTCGCCATCGCACCGTCCGCCGGATCCCGCATGCGCTGCACCGGCCGGCTCGCCGATGCGGCCGCGCCAAGTCAAGAGGGCCGGCCGTCAGCTCGCGTTGAAGGCGCGTCTGAGCTCGTCGACGAGATCGAGCCGCTCCCAGGAGAAGGCGCCGTCGGGCTCGGGCGCGCGGCCGAAGTGGCCGTAGGCCGCGGTGCGGCGGTAGATCGGCCGGTTGAGGCCCAGATGCTCGCGGATGCCGCGCGGGCTCAGGTTCACGAGCTCCTGCAGGACCTCGGCGAGCCGCTCCTCGCAGACCTCGCCCGTGCCGTGGAGATCGGTGTAGAGCGCCAGCGGACGCGAGACGCCGATCGCGTAGGCGAGCTGGATGGTGCAGCGCTCGGCAAGCCCGGCCGCCACCACGTTCTTCGCCAGATAGCGCGCGGCATAGGCGGCGGAGCGGTCCACCTTCGTCGGATCCTTGCCGGAGAAGGCGCCGCCGCCGTGGGGCGCAGCGCCGCCATAGGTGTCGACGATGATCTTGCGGCCCGTCAGCCCCGCATCGCCCTCCGGGCCGCCGATCTCGAACCGGCCCGTCGGGTTCACGTAGAACTCCTCGTCCGCACACATCCAGCCTTCGGGCAGGACGCGCTCGACCACCTCGCGCACGAAGCCGCGCAGCACCCGCTGGTCCACGCCCGGCTTGTGCTGGGTGGACACCACGACGCTGTGGGCCTTCACCGGCCGGCCGTTCTCGTAGACGAGAGTGACCTGGCTCTTCGCATCCGGCTCCAGCATGTCGGTCTCGCCGGCGTGGCGGATGCGGGAAAGCTCGCGCAGGATCGCATGGGCGTACTGGATGGCGGCGGGCATCAGCTCCGGCGTCTCGCGGCAGGCGTAGCCGAACATGATGCCCTGGTCACCCGCGCCCTCGTCCTTGGCGGCCTCGGGATCGGCATCCACACCCATCGCGATGTCCGGCGACTGCTCGTGGACGTAGCAGGCGACCTCCGCCTTCTTCCAGTGGAAGCCCGGCTGCTCGTAGCCGATCTCGCGCACGACGCGCCGCGCCGTCTCCTCGAGATCGGCGGCCGTGATCTCCTTCGGCCCGCGCACCTCCCCGGCCAGCACGATGCGGTTGGTGGTCACCAGCGTCTCGACCGCCACCCGCGCATGCGGATCGCGGGCAAGATAGAGATCGAGGATCGCGTCCGAGATCTGGTCCGCCACCTTGTCGGGATGGCCTTCCGAGACCGATTCGCTCGTGAACAGATGGCGCCTGTCGCGCGTGCAGTCCGTGCCCGTCACCGTCTCTGCTCTCCCTGGTCGCCGCCCGGGCCGCCCGGCGCCCCGCCGGGGCCCGCCGCGGCCGCCTCATCGGCCGGCTCTATAGCCGAGGCCGCGTCACCCCACAAGCATAAAGAAATCTTTATGTCGTTATATGGGCGTCCGCTCAGGAGACGGGCACGGGCGCGAAATGCGGATCGGCCGGGTCGATGACCCGGAAGCCGCCGCGGCCGATCTCGAGGACGGAAAGATGCCGCTCGACCCGGCCGTCGGGGCGCAGCCGGAAGGGGCCGTCGACGCCGATGAAGCCGCGCGGATCCGTGAAGGCGGCGGGTTTGAGCCTTCGTTCGAGATCCGGCTCGCGGGCGAGGGTGGCGATCAGCGCCATGGCGTCGTAGGCGAGCGTCGCGATCCGCGGGAAGGGCGCCGAGAAGGTCTTCTCCAGCTCGGCGATGAGCGCGCGCGGGCGCGCCGGGTCCGGTGCCGGAAACCAGGCGCCGACCAGATTCGGCTCGCGCAGGACCGCGGGATCGTCGAGCAGCCCGGTGCCGAGGAAGCGCACCGCGCTCGCGTCCACGTCGTAATAGGCGAGCAGCGGCGCGAGCGAACGGATGAGGGGATCGCCTTCCGCGATCAGCAGCGCGTCGAAGCCCGGCCCGCCGAGGGTATCGCGCCTGTCGAGCTCCGCCAGGATCTCGCGCGCAAGATCGTCGCCCAGCTCCTCCAGCACCGCCCGCTCCTGCTCGAGCGCCCGGCGCCGCTCCTCGTAGCGGGCGATGGCGCGCACCGGCCCGTCGAGGGCCGCCGCGTTCGGCAGATAGCGCTGGAAGGCGACGAGCGTCATGCCGGTGCCGCCGAGCGCCCGCCCCAGCGCGGCCGCCACCCGCTCGCCATAGGCGGTCTCGGGCAGGAGCGCCGCAAGCCGGCGGTAGCCGCGGGCCGCGGCGTAACCGATGATGCGCCGCACGTCCGCCTCCGGCGCAAAGCCGAGCGGCCAGACCCCGGGCCGCGCGGTGCGCGAATCGCTGGTGAGCGCGAGCACCGGGATCCCGGCCGCGACGAAGATCGGCGCGACCGCATCCACCGTGCGCGAGAGCAGAGGCCCGATCACGGCGCGCGCACCGGCCGCGACCGCCCTGTCGGCCGCGGCCCGCGCCTCCTCATCGCTGCCGCCCGTATCATAGACGAGAAGCGCAAGGCGCGGATCGGAAGCGGCAAAGAAGGCGGATTGCGCGGCCTCGAGCAGGGCGCGGCCGGTTTCGGCCTGCTCGCCCGAGAGCGGCAGCAGCACGGCCACCGGGATCGCGCCCTGCTCTTCCGGAAAGGCCGGCGGCGCCGACGCTCCCCCGGGCGGGAATGCGCGCGCCGGCGGCGGCGCCGGCCGCGCGCTCTCTGGTGCGGGCGCCGGCTCGGGGCGCGGCGCGCCGGTCGCGCAGCCGGCGATCAGCAGCAGGACGGCGAGACCGGCGAGCCGGTTCCTCAAGCGGGTCGTCATCCTCGACGGCTGCAAGATCCCGGCCTCCATTCCCGACCGCATGACCGCCCTTCTTGTGTCGCGGTCTTTTATGCGAGATGCTCGCCCGGCGCAAAGGCCGGCGCCGAGCGGCGCGGCAGGTGCGGCAGGCGGGACCCCGATCCATGAGCGAAGAAATGCGGCCGATGTGGGACGCCGAGCGCCTCGCACGCCTTGCCGGCGGCGAGGAGCTTGAGCCCGCGCTCTACGTGCTCGCCACCCCGATCGGCCATCTCGGCGACCTGACGCTGCGCGCGATCCGGCTGCTCGGGGAGGCCGACGAGATCTGGTGCGAGGACACGCGCGTCACCCGCAAGCTGCTGTCGGCCCTGGGGCTCAAGGGACGGCGGCTCCACCGCTTCGATGCCCACAGCGGCCCCGGGGCGGTGGCGCGCATCCTCGATGCGGTGGCCGCCGGCCGGCGCGTGGTGCTGGCCAGCGACGCGGGCACCCCGCTCGTCAGCGATCCGGGCGCCGATCTCGTGGCCGCGGCGCACCGGCGCGGCGTCAGGGTGGTGCCGGTGCCGGGCCCGTCGGCGCTGACCGCCGCGCTCTCGGCGGCGGGATTCGGTGCGCCGCCCGCCCTCTTCCTCGGCTTCGCCCCGGCGCGCCGCGGCGAGCGATTGCAGTGGCTCGGGCGCTGGGCGGACGTTCCGGCCACCCTCGTGATCTACGAGGCGCCCCACAGGCTTGGTGCGGCGCTCGCCGACATGCTCGCGGTCCTGGGCGACCGGCCGGTGGTGCTCGCGCGCGAGCTCACCAAGCGTCACGAGGAGATCATGCCGACGACGCTCTCCGCGCTCTTCGCGCGCGTCCGCCGCCAGCCGCCAAGGGGCGAGATCGTGCTGGTCGTCGCCCCGCCGGAGCACGCCGGCGCGCGGGCGGCGCCGGAACCCGGGCCGGACGCGCAGGCCGTCGCGGCGATGCTGCGCGAGGCGGCGGCGCAGCACCCCCCGGCCAGGGCCGCCCGCCTCGTCGCCCTGCGGACCGGGCTCGACCGCCGGGAGCTCTACCGGCGGCTGACGGCCGCGAAGAAGGCGGACGGGGAGGGAGGCGATGGCGCGCCGGCGTGACGATGCGGCCGCGCGCCGGCGGGCGGAACGCGCCGGGCGGCTCGCCGAACGGCTCGTCGCGCTAGGCTACCGGCTCGCCGGCTGGCGGCTGCTCGCCCGGCGCGTCAGGACGCCGCACGGCGAACTCGACCTCGTCATGCGGCGGGGCGGCACGCTGCTCTTCGTCGAGGTGAAGCTGCGCGCGCGGGGCGGCGCGGCCTTCGTCGCCGACGAGATCATTCCCCCGCATCAGCGCCGGCGGCTCGCGCGGGCGGCCGCCTCCTACCTCGCCCGCGCGCGCATGCCGGATGCGGCCGTCCGCTTCGATGCCGTGATCTGGGAGCGCGGGCGGCTTCCCCGCCGGCTCGAAAACGTCATATGGGAGGACGAGGGCCGCTGAGGGCCGCGGCCATGCTGGTGAAGGGAACGGACCGGAAGATGTGCGCGCTCGCCGTCGCGATCCAGATGGATCCCATCGAATCGATCAACATCGAGGCCGACAGCACCTTCGCGCTGGCGCTCGAGGCCCAGCGCCGCGGCCATGCGCTGTTCCACTACCTGCCCGCGGATCTGTCCTGGCGGCAGGAGCGGGTGAGCGCGCACGCCCACCCCATCGAGGTCTTCCCCGAGAAGGGCCGGCATTTCCGCAAGGGAGACCCGCTCGTGCTCGATCTCGCCCAGGTCGACGTCGTGCTGATGCGTCAGGACCCGCCCTTCGATCTCGCCTACATCACGGCGACCCACATCCTCGAGCATCTGAAGGGCCGCACCCTCGTCGTCAACGACCCGGTCGGCGTGCGCAACGCCCCCGAGAAGCTCTACGCCACCCATTTCGCGGAGCTGATGCCGCCCACCCTCATCACCCGGCGCAAGGACGAAATCCGGGCCTTCCGCGAGGAATACGGCGACATCATCGTGAAACCCCTCTACGGCAACGGCGGGGCGGGCGTCTTCCACATCCGCCCGGAGGACGAGAATCTGAACGCGCTCATCGAGCTCTTCTTCGACATCTACCGCGAGCCGCTCATGGTCCAGCGCTACGTCCCGGACGTGAAGAAGGGCGACAAGCGCATCGTGCTGGTGGACGGCGAGCCGGTGGGCGCGATCAACCGCGTGCCGCCGCCGGGCGAGGCGCGCTCCAATCTCCATGTGGGGGGCCGCGCGGAGCCCGCGACGCTGAGCCGGCGCGACCGCGAGATCTGCGAGACGCTGGCGCCGCATCTGCGCGAGCAGGGGCTGATCTTCGTGGGCATCGACGTGATCGGGCACTATCTCACCGAGATCAACGTCACCTCGCCCACCGGCATCCAGGAGATCTCGCGCTTCGACAACCGCAACATCGCCGCGCGGGTGTGGGACGCGATCGAATCCCGGCTGTGAGCGCCCGCGGCCCCCGCGCCGGCCGCCCGCGGGCTTGACCGCTCTCGCACGCGCGCGCCAGACTGGCGGTCGGAAGGGAGAGGGTCCGCCGGCGGATGCGCGCGGCGGGCGGGGACGCGTCGGGGGGCGGAATGGTCGCCATCGTTCGCACCGTCGCCTTCGTCGGGATCGAGGCCCGGCCGGTGGAGGTGCAGGTGCATTTCGCGAACGGCCTGCCCGCCTTCCAGATCGTGGGGCTTCCCGACAAGGCGATCGCCGAATCGCGCGAGCGGGTGCGCGCGGCGCTCGCGGCCCTCGGTCTTGCGCTGCCGCCGAAGCGGATCACCGTCAATCTCGCGCCCGCCGATCTGCCGAAGGAGGGCGGCCATTTCGACCTGCCGATCGCCCTCGGGCTGCTCGCGGCCGCGGAGGTGCTGGATCCGGGCGAGGTGGCGGAGCTGATCGCGCTGGGCGAGCTCAGCCTCGACGGGCGCATCCAGCCCGTGCCCGGCGTGCTGCCCGCGGCGATGACGGCGCTCGCCCACGGGCTTGCCCTCGTCTGCCCCGCCGCCCAGGCCCGCGAGGCGCGCTGGGCGGGAGCCGATCTCGAGATCGCGGCGGCCGATCACCTGATGGCGCTGATCCAGCATCTCAACGGCGAGCGCCGGCTGCCCGCGCCGCACGCCGCCGCCCCCGCGGCATCCGCGCCCGCACCGCCGGATCTCGCGGACATCCGCGGCCAGGAGATGGCCAAGCGCGCGCTCGAGGTCGCGGCCGCCGGCGGCCACAATCTGCTGCTGATCGGGCCGCCGGGGGCCGGCAAGTCGATGCTCGCCGAGCGCCTCGTCTCCATCCTGCCGCCGCTCGAGCCGCAGGAGGCGCTGGAGGTTTCGCTCATTCACTCGGTCGCCGGGCTGATCACGGAGGAAGGGCTGGTGACCGCCCGGCCCTACCGCGCGCCGCATCATTCCGCCTCGATGCCGGCGCTGATCGGCGGCGGCCAGCACGCGAAGCCCGGCGAGGTCTCGCTCGCGCACCGCGGGGTGCTGTTCCTCGACGAGCTGCCCGAGTTCTCCCGCGCCGCCCTCGAGGCCCTGCGCCAGCCGCTCGAATCGGGCCGGGTCGTGGTGGCGCGGGCGGCCGCCCACGTCACCTATCCGGCGCGCTTCCAGCTGGTCGCGGCGATGAATCCCTGCCGCTGCGGCCATCTCGACGATGCCGCGCTCGCCTGCTCGCGCGCGCCGCGCTGCGCCGTCGACTACCAGGCGCGCATCTCCGGGCCGCTGCTCGACCGCATCGACCTGCAGATCGAGGTGCCGGCGGTGCGCGCCGACGAGCTGCTCGCCCCGCGCGCGGGAGAGCCGTCGGCGGTGGTCGCGGAGCGCGTGCGGGCGGCGCGCGCGCTCGCGCGGGAGCGGGCGCGGCGGGCGGGGCTCGAGGGCGTTGCCACCAATGCCGAGCTCGCCGGCGAGGCGCTCGAGGCGCTGGCGGCGCCGGATGATGGCGGCCGCCGGCTGCTGGACCGGGCCGTGCGCGAGTTCCGGCTGACCGCCCGGGGTTTTCATCGCGTGCTGCGCACCGCGCGCACGATCGCCGATCTCGCCGGCGCCGAGACCGTCTCGCGCGCGCACATCGCCGAGGCCCTCTCCTACCGCCGCCCGCTCGCCGCCGCGGCGTGAGACGGCGCTCTTGCCATCGCGCCCGCCCTCTGCGATGCCGGGCCGGCACGGGAACGCTGCGGCAGGCGAGGGCGAGGAGAAGGATGCGGACGGCGGCCGCGGGCAGGGGACTGGCGGTCTATCGGCAGCCCGTGGTGCTGTCCTTCCTCGTCTTCGGCTTTGCGAGCGGGCTGCCGCTCGGGCTCATCGGCGAGACCTGGCGCATCCGGCTCGCCGAGGAGGGGGTGGGCATGGGTCTCGTCGGGCTCACGACGCTCGCGGGCAGCGTCTACGCCCTCAAATTCCTGTGGGCGCCGGTCTTCGACCGCATCATGCCGCCGCGGCCCTTCGCGCGCTGGGGGCGGCGGCGCGGCTGGATGGCGGCGCTCGTCTCGCTCATGCTCGTCGCCGCCGTGCCCTTCGCCTTCGCCGACGGCGGCGCCCGCTTCGCCGCGGCGGTCACCCTCGCCTTTCTCATCGCGCTGGCATCGGCCAGCTTCGACATCGTCGTCGACGCCTACCGCATCGAGCGCCTGCCGCCGCCGGCGCTCGGCGCCGGCACGGCGGTGCACAGCGCCGGCTGGTACGTCGGCGCGCGGCTCGTCGGCGGGATCGCGATCCTGCTCGTCGCCGAGGCCCTGGGCTGGCCGGCGGCCTATCTGCTCGCCGGGGCGGGGCTCGCGCTGCTGCTGCCGGTGCTGTGGCGCGCGGACGAGCCCGACCCGCCCGCGCGCGGCGCGCCGCCTGCGGGCGGATGGGCGCGGCAGGCGGCCGAGGCCGTGATCGCCCCGCTCGCGGATCTGTGGCGGCGCTTTCGCGGGGCGCTGGTGACGGTCTTCCTCTTCGTCGTCCTGTTCAAGCTGCAGGACGCGCTCGCCGGCGCGCTGTCCGGGCCCTTCGTGCGGGTCATCGGCTACGAGAAGGACACGATCGCCTGGGTCTACAAGGGCTTCGGGCTGGCCGCGACCTTCGCCGGCATGTTCCTCGGCGGGGCGCTGGCCGCGCGCCGCAGCCTGCTCATGCCGCTGTGGATCGCGGTCGCCGCCCAGATCGTCTCGAACCTCGGCTTTTCCTGGCTGGCCGTCCGCGCGGCGCTGGACCATCTCGCGGTGGCGGGCCCCGTGGCGACGGGACTGGAGGCCGCGGCCGCCGCCCTCGTCGATTCGCGCTGGCCGGCGCTGGCCGCCGTCATCGGCTTCGAGAACATGGCGAGCGGTTTCGGCAACACGCTCTTCGTCGTCTTCCTGTCGCGGCTGGTCGCGCGCGAATACACCGCCGGCCAGTACGCGCTGCTGTCGGCGCTGGCGCTGACGGCCAGAAGCTGGCTGGCCGCGCCCGCGGGGTTTCTCGCCGAGGCGCTGGGCTGGCCGGCCTTCTTTGCCGTCTCGGCGGCCGCCGGGCTGCCGGGCGCGCTGCTGCTCGCGCATCTGGCGCGGCGGCTGCCGGCGTCGCTCAAGCTCGGGGACGGTGACGAGATGCCGCCCCGCACGAAGCCCGAACGCGGTCGACAAGAGGGCGGGCATCTGTCATGATGCCGTCATCTTTCGGGGGATAGGGCATCGGCCATGGACTACGAGGGCAAGGACCAGGTGATCGCCGCGCAGACGCTGGCCGCGGCCGAGTACTACGCCCGCGCGGGGTCGCTCGAGGTGCGGCTCGCCCAGGACACGGCCGAGGTGCGCGCCGCGCAGAGGCTGCGCTACCGCATCTTCTACGAAGAGATGGCGGCGCGTCCGACGCCCTTCATGGAGCGCGAGAAGCGGGACTTCGACCGCTACGACCCCGTCTGCGACCATCTGCTCGTCATCGACCACGACCGCGCGGGCGACGAGCGGGTGGTCGGCACCTACCGGCTGCTGCGCCAGGAGGTCGCCGAGCGCTACCACGGCTTCTATTCGGCCGGCGAGTACGATCTGACCCCGCTCATGGGCGCCGCCTTCCAGGAGCGCATGGGTGCGCGCCGCCAGCTGCTCGAGCTGGGACGCTCCTGCGTGCATCCCGACTACCGCAACAATGTCACGATCTCGCTCCTGTGGAAGGGGATCGCGGGCTATCTGAAGCAGCACGACATCGGCTACATGTTCGGCTGCGCGAGCCTGCCGGGGACGGATCCCGCGGCGCACCGCGTGCCGCTGGCCTATCTCTACCACTTCCACCGCTGCCCGGACGCCTTCCTCGTGCGCGCGCTGCCCGAGCGGCATGTGCCCATGGACACCCTGGGACCCGACGAGTTCGACGTGCGCGAGGCCCGGCGCCTGCTGCCCCCGCTCATCAAGGGGTATCTGAGACTCGGCTGCTTCATCGGCGACGGCGCCGTCGTCGACGAGCAGTTCGGCACCACCGACGTCTTCATCCTGCTTCCCGTCGAGCAGGTCTCGCGCCGCTACTCCCAGCGCTTCGGCGTGCCGAAGGCGGATGCGCTCAACGACGAGGAGGAGGCCGCGGCGGCCCGCGCCCTGCCCAAGGCCTGAGCGGCGCCGGCCGCGCTTTCCTTTGCACGCATGCCTAAGCTCCGCTAGGTTCGGCCCCGTGATGGGCTTGAAGGAGCCGGTCGAGCGGACCGGTGCGTTTTCCGCATGGCTGAGAGCAGGACCGCACGCAGTCCGGATGAAACCGCCACGCCGCCCGCCGCGCGCGGACGGCGGCTGCCCTCGCGCGACGACGCGACCCCCATGATGGCCCAGTATCTGGAGGCCAAATACGCCTATCCGGATTATCTCCTGTTCTTCCGGATGGGCGACTTCTACGAGCTCTTCTTCGACGACGCCGTGCGCGCCGCCGAGATCCTCGACATCGCGCTCACGACCCGCGGCCAGCACCAGGGGCGCGACGTGCCGATGGCGGGCGTGCCGGTGCACGCGGTCGACGGCTATCTGGCCCGCCTCATCCGCGCCGGCCAGAAGGTCGCGATCTGCGAGCAGGTCGAGGATCCGGCCGAGGCGCGAAAGCGCGGGGCGAAGGCGCTGGTCAGACGCGAGGTCGTGCGCCTCGTCACCCCGGGCACGGTCAGCGAGGAGGCGCTGCTCGAGCCCAAGCGCGCGAATCACCTGGCCGCCCTCGCGGATGCCGCGGGCGGCTGGGCGCTCGCCTGGTGCGACATGTCCACGGGCGAGTGGCGCAGCCTCGAGACCGGGCCCGGGGACGTCCTCCACGACATCGCCCGCCTCGACATCGGCGAGCTGCTCGTCCACCCGCGGCTCGTCGCCGATCTCGATCTCGCCGCCCTGCGCGCCCGGGTTCCCGCGGTCGAGACGGGACGCGACGACCTCTTCGATTCGACCGCGGCCGGACGGCGGCTTGCGGATTTCTTCGGCGTGCGCGAGCTGTCCGTCTTCGGCGCCTTCACGCGCGCGGAAGTGGCGGCGCTGGGTGCCGTCTTCGCCTATCTGGAGGAGACCCAGCGCGGCGCGCTCGCCCATCTGCGCCCGCCGCGGCGCGAGGACCGCTCGGATCTCGTCGCCATCGACCAGGCCACCCGCCGGTCGCTGGAGCTCACCCGCACCGCCTCCGGCGAGCGCCGCGGCAGTCTGCTTTCCGTCATCGACCGCACGCTCACCGGGCCCGGCGGGCGGCTGCTCGCCGCGCGTCTCGCCGCTCCCAGCCGCCGCAAGGCCGAAATCGACCGCCGCCTCGATGCCGTCGCCTTCTTCGTCGCCGACGATCTGCTGCGCGCACGCCTGCGCGGGGCGCTGCGGCAGGTGCCGGATCTCGAGCGTGCGCTGGGCCGGCTCGCGCTCTCGCGCGGCGGGCCGCGGGATCTCGCCGCCGTGCGCGATGCGCTTGCGGCGGCCGCCGCCATCCACGAGATGCTCTCGGCCGCCGAGGCGAGCCATGCGGGGCTTCCCGTGCTGATCGCGGAGGCGATGGCGGCGCTGCCGCGCGCCGGGGCGCTCGCCGGGCGTCTGAAGGCCGCGCTCGTCGCCGATCCGCCGACGCTGGCGCGCGAGGGCGGCTTCATCGCCAAGGGCTACCACCCGCCGCTGGACGAGTGGCGCACGATCAAGGACGAAAGCCGGCGGCTGATCGCGGCGCTCGAGGCGCGGCTGAAGGAGGAGACGGGGATCGCCGCGCTGAAGGTCCGCTACAACCAGGTGCTGGGATACCATGTGGACGTGCCGGCCGGGCGCGCCGACCGGCTGATGCGTCCGCCCCATGACGCCCGTTTCATCCACCGCCAGACGCTCGCCGGCTCGGTGCGGTTCACGACCGCCGAGCTCGCCGAACTCGCCCAGAAGATCCAGGAGGCCGACGGCCGCTGCCTCGAGCTCGAGCAGGAGCTTTTCGCCGAGCTCGTCGCCGCCGTCATCGCCGAGCGGGAGGCGCTCGCCGCCATCGCCGGGGCGATCGCCGAATGCGACGTCGCCACCGCGCTCGCCGAACGCGCGGCCGAGGGCGGCTGGGTGCGCCCGCACATCACCGAGGACCTGCGCTTCAGGCTGCGCGCGGCCCGCCACCCGGTGGTGGAGGCGGCGCTCGCCCGGCGCGGCGAGGGCCCCTTCGTGCCCAACGACTGCCTGCTCGACGAGGACGAGCGGATCTGGCTGGTCACGGGCCCCAACATGGCGGGCAAGTCCACCTTCCTGCGCCAGTGCGCGATCGCCGCCATCCTCGCGCAGTCGGGCGGCTTCGTGCCGGCGGCCGAGGCCGAGATCGGGATCGTCGACCGGATCTTTTCGCGCGTCGGCGCCTCCGACGATCTCGCCGAGGGCCGCTCGACCTTCATGGTCGAGATGCTCGAGGCCGCCACGATCCTGAACCAGGCCGGCGCGCGCTCGCTCGTCATCCTCGACGAGCTGGGGCGCGGGACGGCCACCTTCGACGGGCTGTCGCTCGCCTGGGCGACGCTCGAATACCTGCACGACGTCTCCGGCGCGCGGGTGCTGTTCGCGACCCACTACCACGAGCTCGCGGCGCTGGAGCGGCGGCTGAAGCGCATGCGGCTGAAGACGATGGCGGTCAGGGAATGGGAGCACGAGCTCGTCTTTCTGCACGAGCTGAAGGACGGCGCGGCCGACCGCTCCTACGGCATCCAGGTGGCGCGGCTGGCCGGCGTGCCGCAGGCCGTCATCGCGCGCGCGAACGAGATCCTCGCCCGCCTCGAGGCGAGTCGCGGCGATCTCGTCGAGCAGCTGCTCGAAGGCGACCTGCCGCTGTTCGCGACCATCCGGCCCGGCGCGCAGGGGCTGCCCGCCGGGCCGGCGGCGCAGACCGGGACCGTCGCCGATCCGCCGGCGCGCGCGCTCGCCGAGGCGCTGGTGGCGCTCGATCTCGACGGGTTGACGCCGCGCGCGGCTCTCGAACTGCTCTATGACTGGCGGGCGAAGCTGGAAAAGGCGCGCGCGGGCGCCGGGGAGGAAGAGCGGTGAGCCGGGACGGACCGCAGACCCATTTCGCGCCCGTGCCGCGCCCGGTGCGCGCGCAGGCCATTCTCGACGCCGGCGCGCTCGATGCCGCGCTTGCGGGCTCGGGCGCGCAAGGGAGCGGGCGCGAAGGGCTTCTTGCGGTCCTGCGCGACCACTACGAGGCGGGGATGGCGGAAATCCGCCGCCGGCGCGATGCGGGCGGGACCGGCCGGCGGGCGGCCGAGGAGCGCGCCTGGCTGGTCGACGGGATCCTGCGCGCGCTGTTCCGGCATGCGACGGAACGCCTGTATCCCGTCGCCAATCCGACCGATGCCGAGCATCTGGCGCTGGCGGCCACCGGCGGCTACGGCCGCGGGCTGCTGGCGCCGCATTCGGACATCGACATCCTGTTCCTATACCCCTACCGGCTGACGGGCTGGCACGAGCGGGTGATCGAGACCGTCGTCTACACGCTCTGGGATCTGGGGCTCAAAGTCGGCCATGCGGTGCGCCGGCCACAGGAGGCGCTGAAATTCGCGCGGGGCGACATCCACGCCCGCACGGCGCTGCTGGACCTGCGCCCCGTCGCGGGCGAGGAGGCGCTGGTCGCCGATCTCGTCACCGTCTTCCGCCGCCGGCTCGTGCGCCGGACGGGCCCGGACTTCGTGGAGGCGAAGCTCGCCGAGCGCGACCGCAGGCACGCCCGCTTCGGCGATTCGCGCTACGTCGTCGAACCGCATCTCAAGGAGGGCAAGGGGGGGCTGAGGGATCTGCACACCCTCTACTGGATCGTCGATCACCTCTACGGCCTCAAGGATCCGCGGGCGATGGCGGCGGCCGGGATCCTGAGCGAGGCCGAGGCGCGGGCCATGCAGCGCGCGGAGAACTTCTTCTGGACGGTCCGCGTCGATCTCCACTTCCTGCAGGGGCGCGCGGAGGAGCGGCTCACCTTCGACGTCCAGCCGATGCTCGCCGCGCGTCTCGGCTACCGCGACCGCGGCGGGCTGAAGGGCGTCGAGCGCTTCATGAAGCACTATTTCCTGCACGCGAAGACGGTCGGCGAGCTGACCCGCATCGTCTGCGCGCTCTTGGAGGAGCGCGAACAGAAGCGCTGGTGGGAGGCGACCTGGGAGCGCCTGCCCTTCCGGCGCTCGGTGGAGGGATTTGCCGTCCTCGGCAGGCGCCTCGGCTTCCGCGACCCAGACGAGCCGGCCCGCAGCCCGCGGCGCATGATCGAGATCTTCGCCGCCGCCCAGCGCAGCGGCCTCGACATCCACCCGGATGCGCTGCGGGTGATGCGTCGGCACCTCAAGCGCATCGACGCCCGGCTGCGCGCGGACCCGCGGGCGAATGCGGCGTTCCTCGACGTCCTCATGGCCCGCGCGCATCCGGAGGTGAATCTGCGGCGCATGAACGAGGCGGGCGTGCTGGGCCGCTTCATCCCCGAGTTCGGGCGCGTCGTCGCGCAGATGCAGTACAACATGTACCACCACTACACGGTGGACGAGCATCTGATCCGCGCCGTCGGCTATCTCGCCGCCATCGAGCGCGGCGAGCTCGAAGACGAGCACCCGCTCTCCAGCGAGGTCGTCCACAAGATCAAGCTGAGACGCGCGCTCTATCTCGCCGTCTTCCTGCACGACATCGCCAAGGGCCGCGACGGCGACCATTCCGAGATCGGCGCGCGCATCGCGCGCAAACTCGGTCCGCGGCTGGGGCTCACCCCGGCCGAGACCGAGCTTGCCGCCTGGCTCGTCGAGCATCACCTGCTCATGAGCGCCACCGCCTTCCAGCGCGATCTCTCCGATCCCAAGACGGTGGAGGACTTCGCCGCCGTGGTCTCGAGCATCGAGCGGCTGCGCCAGCTTCTGGTTCTGACCGTGGCCGACATCCGCGCGGTGGGTCCGGGGGTGTGGAACAGCTGGAAGGCCGCGCTCCTGCGCGAGCTCTACTGGCGCACGGAGGAGCGGCTGATCGCGGGCCATGCCGGCAGCAGCCGGCGCGAGCGGGTGGCGGCGCGTCAGGAGCGGCTGCTCGCGGCGCTCGCCGACTGGCCCGCCGCGCTCAAGGAGCGGCTCGGGCGGGAGTTCCCGGACTCCTACTGGATCGCGGAGGATCACGCAGCCCTTCTCACCCACGCGCGCCTCATGCGCCCCTTCCTCGAACGCCTGGCCGCGGGAGAACGCCCCGGCGGGATGGAGGAGGTCGCCATCGCGCTGGAAGAGGACGAGAAGGCGCGCGCGCTCATCGTCTCGGTGGTCACCCCCGACCGGCCGGGGCTGTTCGCGCGGCTGGCGGCGGCCTTCGCCCGGGCCGGGGTGTCCGTGATCGGCGCGCAGATCCACACCAGCCGCCAGGGGCTCGCGGTCGACAGCTTCCGCGTCGTCCTGTCCGAGGACCGCGCGGCCGAGCGGCGCATGCGCGAGGAGGCGCTGGCGGAGACGATCCGCCGCATGCTGGCCGCGCCCGAACTTCCCGGCGAGGACGAGGTCCGCCGCCAGCCGATGCGCCAGCTCGCCCGCCGCATGCGGGCCTTCCGCGTCGAGCCGCTGGTGCTGATCGACAACGCGGCGAGCCGGCGCGCGACGGTGATCGAGATCAACGCCGCCGACCGCCCGGGGCTGCTCTATGCGCTCGCGCGCGCGCTCCACGAAGCCGGGCTCGACATCCGCTCGGCGCATGTCTCAACCTACGGCGAGCGGGCGGTCGACGTCTTCTATGTGACCGAATCCGACGGCGCGAAGGTCGAGGGCGCGCTGCGTCTGGCGGAGATCGAGGAGCGGCTGCTGGCGGCAGCCCGCGGCGGCCTGCGTCAGGCGGCGTGAGGAGCGCGTGGGCGCGAAGGGGCGGCGCATGGGGTTGATCCGGCATCTGTCGCAGGTCTCCGCGCTCACCCTCCTGAGCCGGGTGCTCGGCTTCGTCCGCGACATGCTGATGGCCCGCCATCTGGGCGCGGGCCTTGCCTCCGACGCCTTCTTCGTCGCCTTCAAGCTGCCCAACTTCTTCCGGCGCCTGTTCGCGGAAGGGGCGTTTTCCGCGGCCTTCGTGCCGCTCTACGCCGAGGCGCGCACCCGCGATCCGACCGGCCGCGATGCGCGCCGGCTGGCCGAGCAGGCGCTCGCGATCCTTTCGGCCGTGCTGCTGCTGTTCACCGTGCTCGCCCAGATCGCCATGCCCGGCGTCATCGCGGTGCTCGCGCCCGGCTTTCTCGACGATCCGGCCAAGGCGCATCTCGCGGTCGAGCTGACGCGGCTGACCTTTCCCTATCTTGCGTGCATCTCGCTGGTCGCGCTGCTGGCGGGCGTGCTGAACGCCCACGACCGCTTCGCGGCGCCGGCGGCCGCGCCCGTGCTGCTCAACCTCACCTTCATCGCCGCCCTGCTCCTGTTTGCGGACGGACCGCCGGTCACGGCCCGCCGGCTCGCCTTCGCGGTCACCGTCGCGGGGATCGTCCAGCTCGTCTGGCTGGTGCTCGCGGCGGCGCGCGCCGGAATCCGGCTGCGCTTCGTGCGCCCGCGCTGGACGCCCGGGATCGCGCGTCTTCTGACGCTGATGCTGCCGGTGGCGCTGGGTGCCGGGATCACCCAGGTCAATCTGATGGTCGATGTCGTGCTCGCTAGCTTCCTCGACGACGGTGCGCTGAGCTGGCTGTTCTACGCCGACCGGCTGAACCAGCTGCCGCTCGGGGTGATCGGGGTCGCGGTGGGCACCACGCTGCTGCCGGCCCTGAGCCGCGCGCATGCCGCCGGCCGGCCGGCGGAGGCCGAGCGGCTGCTCGCCCAGGCGCTCAACCTGACGCTGCTGCTCGCGCTGCCGGCGGCGGCGGCGCTGATCCTGCTGCCCGATGCGCTGATCGCGGGGCTGTTCCAGCGCGGCGCCTTCGATGCGGCGGACACGCGGGCGACCGCGGCCGCGCTCATGGCCTATGCGAGCGGGCTGCCCGCCTACATGCTCACCAAGGCGCTCGTGCCCGTGTTCTATGCCGAAAAGGACACGCGCACGCCCACGCGCATCGCGCTCACCGCGCTCGGCGCCAATTTCCTCCTCAACCTGACGCTGATCTGGTGGCTCGGCCATGTGGGGCTTGCGCTCGCGACGAGTCTCGCCGCCTGGCTGCAGACGGCGCTGCTCGCCCGCATCCTCGGCCGGCGCGGGCGGCTGCCGCGGCGCCTGCTCGCGCACATCCCCCTTGGGCGCATCCTTCTTGCGACCGGCGGGATGGCGGCGGTGCTGGCGGCCCTGCGGCATCTTCTTGCGGGCATGGGGCTCGGTGCCGCCGCGGCGATGGCCGTTCTGGTTGCGGCCGGGCTTCTCGCCTACGCGGCCGCCGCCGCCGGTCTCGGCCTCCACCGCCGCCTCGGCGCGCCCGCCCGGGCAAGCCCGCCTTCTTGACCGGGGTCCGGCAAGCCTGCATGAAGACGCGCCGATCCGGCCGCACGGGGCCGGTGGACGGTGGACATCACGCGAGGGGCGGCATGAGCGGGACGAGAGAGAACGCGGGCCGATTCGCACGCCGGGTGTTTTCCGGCGCCCAGCCGAGCGGGGCGATGCATCTCGGCAACTATCTCGGCGCCTTCCGCAACTGGGCGCGGCTGCAGGACGACTACGCGTGCATCTACTGCGTCGTCGACATGCACGCGATCACCGTCTGGCAGGACCCGCGCACGCTTCCCGACCGCACCCGCGAGGCGGCCGCCGCCTACATCGCCTCGGGCGTGGACCCGGCGCGCTCGATCCTCTTCAACCAGTCGCGGGTCTCGGCCCATGCGGAGCTGGCGTGGATCTGCGAATGCGTGGCGCGGATCGGCTGGCTCAACCGCATGACCCAGTTCAAGGACAAGGCCGGCAAGGACCGCGAGAAGGCGAGCGTCGGGCTCTACACCTATCCCTGCCTCATGGCCGCCGACATCCTCGCCTATCAGGCGACCCACGTGCCGGTGGGCGAGGACCAGAAGCAGCATCTGGAGCTCGCGCGCGACATCGCGGGCAAGTTCAACCGCGACTTCGGCGTCGAGCTCTTCCCGCTGCCCGAGCCGATCATCCAGGGCCCCGGCGCCCGGGTGATGAGTCTGAAGGACGGAACCAGGAAGATGAGCAAGTCGGACCCGTCCGATCTCTCGCGCATCAATCTGACGGACGACGCCGATCTCATCGCGAAGAAGATCCGCAAGGCGAAGACGGACCCCCATCCGCTGCCGGCGACGCCGGCGGAGCTGGAGGACCGGCCCGAGGCCCGCAATCTCCTCGGCATCCTCGCCGCACTCGAGGACCGGGCGATCGAGGATGTCGTGGCGGAATTCGCCGGCCGGGGATTTGCCGACCTCAAGAAGAGGCTGACGGAGGTGATGGTGGACCGGCTCTCGCCGATCACCCGGCGCATGCGCGAGCTGCTGGCGGATCCGGCCGAGATCGACCGCATTCTCGCCGCCGGCGCGGAGAAGGCGGCGGCCCTGTCGGCGCCGGTGCTGGCGGCGGCCAAGGACGCCGTCGGCTTCCTGCGGTGAAGGCGGCGCGGGCGGTCGTTCATCTGCTGGCAATCCGGCCCGTGCGATCCTACATCCAGTGACGATCGGTGCCGCCGGTCGCGCGACCGGGGGCGGTTTGCGGTCATGGAGGAGGTCGACGATGCCGAGGCGCAAGATTGCGGGCGTTTTCGCCCTTGTGGTTCTGGGACTGCTGGCGGCCTGCGCGCGCCATGTGGAAACCCAGGTCACCCGCTTTCACGAGGGAAGCCTGCCGGCGGGCCGCACGATCGTGATCATGCCCGCGGACCCGGCGCGCGAGGGACCCGAATTCCGCACCTATGCCAGCATGATCGCGGACGAGTTCGTCAAGCTCGGCTACAGGCTTGCCGCTTCGCCCGAGGAGGCGGATCTGGAGGTCGTGGTGGACTACGGCGTGGACCAGGGGCGCGTGGAGATCGAGACGCGGCCCGGCTACGCCTATCCCTACTACGGCTTCTATCTGGGCCACTTCCACCCCTACCACTACGGCTTCTTCTACCCGTACATCTATGATCCCTTCTACGGGCCGGACATCGAGTCGCAGACGGTCTACACCCGCCAGCTCTCGCTCAAGATCCGGGACCGGCAGACGGGCAGGGTCGTCTTCGAGGGCCGGGCGGTGAGCGAGGGGCCGACGCGCGAGCTCAATCTGGTGATGCCCTATCTGGTGGAGGCGATGTTCCGGAACTTCCCGGGCGAGAGCGGGGTGACGCGCCTCGTCGAGATCAAGACGAGGGAGGGCCGCATCTACTAGCGCCGCGGCCGGCGGCCCGGTCCGCCTTTGCGCGGTCTTGCCAAGGCGGCCGCCGCTTGCCAGCATGCCGGCATGGGCAGGACCGAGGACATGCTGGCCGGCGCCCGGCTGAAGGAGGAGACGGAACGCCCGCGTTCCTTCGTCGTCGTCATCGACGGCTCGCCCGAATCGGAGCTTGCGCTCCGATTCGCCTCGGGCCGGGCGGCGCATGTGCGCGGCGGCCGGCTCATCCTGTTCCACGCCATTCCGCCCGGCGACTTCCAGAGCTGGATGACCGTGGCCGAGCACATGCGCGAGGAGCGGCTTCAGGAAGCCCGCGCGATGCTGGAGGAGGTGGCCGCGCGCGTCTACGCCTATTCGGGGGTGCGGCCTGAGATCGTGATCCGCGAGGGCGAACCCAGGCAGGCGCTGCTGGACTTCCTCAAGGAGCGCGACGATCTTTTCGCGCTGATCCTCGGCGCCAGCACCACCGGCGACCCGGGCCCGCTCGTCGACTATTTCTCCGGGCCGCTGGTGGCCGAGCTTCCCTGCCCGCTCGTCATCATCCCGGGCTCGCTGCCGCCCGAGCGCATCGACGAGATGGTCTAGCGCGCCTGCGCCCATCCCTTGCTTGCGCAGCCGGTTGGCGCCGCGCGATGCCGCCCGCCCGCTCCGCCCCAAGCGGGATGCGGCGGGCCGCGTCGCCCCGCCGCGGATATAAATTTTCGCGCGTGTTCTCTTGAATACTCCCGCGCGCATTCATAGATCACTGGGGCGCGATCGGGTGCAGTCGTCGACGAAGAAAGGGCCGATATATGGCGAGAGACCGTAGAGTAACCTGCGCAAACCACGACAGATATGGGGACATCACCCATATCGGGAACCCACATGATTGGGGGATCGTGACGAAGGATGAGGCCATCTACCACATCGAGAACGACATCTATCGCTGCTATGTGCAGGCGCCGGGAACCAGCCCGACATACATCGAAGTGGTGAATGGCCCCACAGGCAAATATCTGCGCACCGAACCGGACGGCGATCCCCGCAACAATCTCGACAATCTGCCCGAGTGCCACTGAGGGCCGACGTCAGTCTGATCCGGCGCACGGGGGATGACCGGCTGCGGGCATCCCCCTGCGTCGTCCGTCGCGGCGGTATTCGGCGGCCGAAGGCGGAGCGCTCACGCCCTGGCGACCTGCGGCACGGGGCCCCGAGGCGCCCCTAATCCGCGCCCTCAACCAAAGGCGGCAGCCAGGCGGGGACGGTCGGGGCCAGACGGCCGCCCCAGCGCAGCGGCGCGACGCGCTCCGCGCGGCCGTCGGCGCGCGTCTCGACCACGACGCCGCACAGGCTCGGCTCGCCGAGAGCCGGCTCGAAGCGCCGGCCGACGGGAAAGCCCTCGACGAAGCGGCGGATCGGCTCCTCCCGGTCCATGCCGATCACCGAATCATAGTCGCCGCACATGCCCGCGTCCGTCTGATAGGCGGTGCCGCCGTCCAGGATCATCGTGTCGGCCGTGGGCACATGCGAATGGGTGCCGACGACGAGCGAGGCGCGGCCGGCGCAGAAATGGCCCATGGCCATCTTCTCGCTGGTCGCCTCGCCGTGCATGTCGACGACGACGGCATCCACGGCCCGGCCGAGCGGATGCGCCTCCAGCACCGCGTCCACCGCCCGGAACGGACAGTCGAAGGCGGGCATGAACACCCGGCCCATGACGTTGACGACGAGCAGCCGGCGCCCGTCGGCGAGCTCCACCAGGGCATGCCCCCGTCCGGGGGTCGCCGGCGGGTAGTTCAAGGGCCTGAGCAGCCGCGGCATGTCGTCTATGAAGCCCAGCGTCTCGCGCTGGTCGAAGACGTGGTTGCCGGTGGTGATGACATCGATGCCGGCGGCGAACAGCGCCTCGGCGATCTTCGCCGTGATGCCGAAGCCGGCCGCGGCGTTCTCGCCGTTCGCGATCACCGCATCGAGCCCCCAGGCGCGCCGCCAGCGGGGAACCATGGCGATCACCGCCTCGCGCGCCGCGCGCCCCACGATGTCGCCGAGAAACAGAATCCGCACGCCTTCTCCTCTTCTTCTGCCAGCGGCCGGTCCGCGGCTCACCCATCCCGCCTTTGCGGCGCGCAGGTGACGAGCCCCGCTTCCGTCAGCACCGCATCGAGCGCGACATCATGGGGCTCCATCGGCACGGCGTCCACCTCCTGGCAGGCGAAGGCGAGCCCGACCAGCCATGCGCCGCGGGCCCTGAGGCCGGCAAGCGTGCGGTCGTAGCAGCCGCGCCCGCGGCCCAGGCGGCCGCCCCGCCGGTCGAAGGCCCGCAGCGGCACCAGCACCCAGTCCGGCTCGTCGACCGCCGCGTCCGCCGCCGGCTCCGCATTGCCGTGAAGGCCCCGCACCGTCCGATCGCCGGGCCGCCAGCGCCGGAATTCGAGGGGGGCGTCCGGCGCCCGCACCACCGGCAGCAGCAGCGCCGCCCCGCGCGCGGCCAGCGCCGTCATGAGGGGCAGCGGATCGATCTCGTCGTCGAACGGCAGATAGCCGGCGATGCGGCGGCCTGAAGGATCGGGCAGGGCGCTGAGACCCTGGTCCGCCAGCGAGAGCGCCGCCCGCGTTCCGGCCCCGGCCGCCAGCGCCCGGCAGCGCGCCGCCATCTCGCGCCGCAGCGCCGCCTTCGCCCGTGCGATGGATGGGTCCGCGGCCACCGATTCCGGCTCCTTCCGTTGCGTCGCGTCGCGCCCCGGAGCCGCCGACGCCCCGGGCCGTCCGGCACGAAGGGCGGAGCCGGCGTGACCGTGGCCGGTTCTTGATCCACCGGCGCCTGAAGCACCAGGTGGGCGCCGTGTGACCGGACCCGGAAGCCCGGTCAGGGACAGCTCCCTTCATCCGTGACTGTCGCCCCGGGGATTCAACGCATCGGCTCACGCATCCGCCAGCGTCCGCCGCCGACGGAGTTAGGACGCCCCGTCCGCCGATGCAAGGCTCTCGGCGAGCGCGTCAAGACGCGCCGCAAGCCGCTCGGCCTGCCCCGCCGCAAGGACGCCCGCGCCCGCGCGCGCATCCTCCAGCTCGTCCGCGAGCAGCAGTGCGACCGCCACCAGCAGCCGCCCTTCGCCCTGCGGGCCGATGCGGGACTCGATCTCGCGCGCGCGCCGGTCGATCTCGGCGGCGAGCGCGAGGATGCGCTCCTCGTCGCCGTCGCGGCAGGCGATGCGGTAGCGGCGCTCCATGATGCTCACCGTCACCTCGGCCATCAGGCGTCCTTCTCGCCAGAAAGCACCTCGAGATCGGTGATGAGGCGGTCGATCTCGGCCCGGGCGGCGGCGAGTTGGCGTTCGAGGCCCGCGATCTCGGCCTCGAGCGCGCCGATGCGCCGGGCGGCCTGCGCTTCGGCCGCGCGCCGCGCCGCCTCGGCCGAGTCGCGCTCCGCCTCCAGCCGCCGGCAGCGCTCGGCCAGCGCCGCGCGCGCGCGCGCGGCCGCCTTCACGGCCGCCTCGAGCCGCGCGACGGATTCCGCAAGCGGCGGCGGCAGAGCGGTATCGCGCGCGCCCGCCATGGCCGATCCTTCCCCTTCGCAACCCTCGGGGCGCCGGCCGGGATGGCGCGCCATGCGCCTTGACCTTGCCCGGCGGCTTGACCATTGTGCGGCGCGCCCGCACCGGCTTGCAAGCCCCGGGCGCAAGGCCGGCCCCCAACGGCGCGAAGCCGCCGCGCGCCCGGTCCAGGAATGTGCTCCGCATCAGACGCGAAGGAATGCGAGGAATGCGCGCCCCGGAACCCGCTTCCCCCGCCGAGCGGACCGCGACCGTCGGCCACCGCGAGATGGCGAACGCCATCCGCGCGCTCGCCATAGACGCCGTCGAGGCGGCCCGCTCCGGCCATCCCGGCATGCCCATGGGCTTCGCCGATGTCGCCACCGTGCTGTGGACGAAGTTTCTGCGCTTCGACCCCCGCCATCCCGACTGGCCGGACCGCGACCGCTTCGTGCTGTCCGCCGGCCACGGCTCGATGCTGCTTTATGCGCTCTTGTATCTGACGGGCTTTGCGCGGCCCACGATCGAGGACATCCGGAATTTCCGCCAGCTCGGCAGCCCCTGTGCCGGCCATCCCGAATACGGCCTGCTTCCCGGGGTCGAGACGACGACGGGGCCGCTGGGCCAGGGTCTTGCCACCGCCGTCGGCATGGCGATCGCCGAGCGCATGGAGGCCGCGCGCAACCCGGAGATCTGCGACCACCGCACCTGGGTCGTCGCCTCCGACGGTGACCTGATGGAGGGCATCTCGCACGAGGCGGCGGCGCTCGCCGGCCATCTCGAGCTCGACCGGCTCGTCGTGCTCTTCGACGACAACGGGATCTCCATCGACGGATCCACGAGGCTTGCGACCTCCGAGGACGTCTGCGCCCGCTTCGCGGCCTATGGCTGGGAGACCATGGTCGTGGACGGCCATGATCCCGTCGCGATCGAGGCGGCGCTCGCGGAGGCGGTGGCCGCCGAGCGGCCGGTGCTCATCGCCTGCCGCACGGTCATCGGCTACGGCGCCCCGCACAAGGCCGGCACCGCCGACAGCCACGGCGCCCCGCTCGGCCCCGAGGAGGCGGCGGCCGCAAAAGAGCGCCTCGGCTGGACCGCGCCGCCATTCGAGATTCCCGCGCCCATTCTCGCGGCCTGGCGCAAGGCGGGCGCGCGCGGCGCGCCGGTCTACGAGGACTGGAAGGCGCGGCTCGAGGCTCTGCCGGAAGCCCGGCGGGCGGACTTTCTGCGCCGGCAGGAGCGGCGGCTTCCGGAGGGCTGGCGCGGGAGTCTGGCGGCGCTCAGGGAAAAATTCGCCGCCGAACGGCCGAAGATGGCCACCCGCAAGGCCTCCGGCCTCGTGCTCGATGCGCTGGCACCCGTCATCCCGGAGCTTGTCGGCGGCTCGGCGGATCTGACCGGCTCGAACAACACGCTCGCCAGGGGCATGGAGGCGATCGCGCCCGGGCGCTTCGGCGGCCGCTACATCCACTACGGCGTGCGCGAGCACGCGATGGCGGCGGCGATGAACGGGATGGCGCTCCACCGGGGCTTCAGACCCTACGGCGGCACATTCCTCGTGTTCTCCGACTACTGCCGGCCGGCGATCCGCCTGGCGGCGCTGATGGGTCAGCCGGTCGTCCATGTCATGACCCATGATTCGATCGGGCTCGGCGAGGACGGCCCCACGCACCAGCCGATCGAGCATCTGGCATCCCTGCGGGCGATGCCGAACCTGTGGGTGATGCGCCCGGGCGATCCGGTCGAGACGGCGGAATGCTGGGAGCTCGCGCTGGCGCGCACGGACGGGCCGACGCTTCTCGCGCTCTCGCGCCAGGGCACGCCGGCGCTGCGAACCGATGCGGCCGAAAACCGCTCGGCGCGCGGCGCCTATGTGCTGAAGGAGGCTTCCGCCGACCCGCGGGTGATCCTGATCGCCACCGGCACGGAGGTCGCGACCGCCGCCGAGGTCGGCCGGCTGCTGGAGGAGGACGGCGTGCCGGCGCGCGTCGTCTCGATGCCCTGCGACCGGCTGTTCCTCGCCCAGGATGAAGACTACCGCCATGAGCTCCTGCGCTCGGGCGCGCCCGATGTGCTGCGGGTCGCGATCGAGGCGGCAAGCCCCCTCGGCTGGGAGCGCTTCGTCGGCCCGGACGGGCTTATCACCGGCCTCGACCGCTTCGGCGAGAGCGCGCCGGCGGGCGATCTCTACCGGCATCTCGGCTTCGCGCCCGCCGACATCCTTGCCCGCATCCGCGAACGCCTCTAAAAGCCGCGCTGGCGGGCGAGCCCCGAGAACGAGCCCAGCAATCAGGAGGAAACAGCGACCATGACCGTGCGCCTTGCGATCAACGGCTTCGGGCGGATCGGCCGGCTCGTGCTGCGGGCCGTGTGCGAGCGCCATGCGGACGACATCGAGGTGGTGGCGATCAACGATCTCGGCGATGCCGCGACCAACGCGCATCTGTTCGCCTACGACTCCATCCACGGCCGCTGGCCCGGCGCCGTCTCCCACGAGGAGGACGCGCTGGTCGTCGACGGCCGCCGGATCAAGGTCTTCGCCAATCCCGATCCCGCGACGATCCCCTGGGGCGATCTCGACGTGGACGTCGTGGCCGAATGCACGGGACGCTTCACGGACGGCGAGAAGGCGGCCGCGCATCTGACCGGGGGCGCGAAGCGGGTGCTGATCTCGGCGCCGGCCAAGAACGTGCCGCTGACCGTGGTCTACGGCGTCAACCACGACAGGATCGGCCCCGAGCACAAGGTGATCTCGAACGCCTCCTGCACCACGAACTGCCTCGCGCCGATGGCCAAGGTGCTGCATGAGACCGTCGGCATCGCGCGCGGCTACATGACGACGGTGCACGCCTACACCGCCGACCAGCGCCTGCAGGACAGCCTGCACAAGGATCTGCGGCGCGCGCGCGCGGCGGCGCTCTCCATGATCCCGACCTCCACCGGTGCGGCCCGCGCGGTGGGTCTGGTGCTGCCGGAGCTCGCCGGCAAGCTCGACGGCTCGGCGGTGCGGGTGCCGACGGCGAATGTCTCGCTGGTGGATCTGACCTTCGATGCCGAGCGCGAGACCAGCGTGGACGAGATTCACGAGGCGATGCGCGCGGCGGCGGCCGGAGCGATGAAGGGCGTGCTGGATGTCGTCGATGCGCCGCTGGTTTCCATCGACTTCAACCACAATCCCGCAAGCTGCAGCTTCGACTGCTCCGGGACCCAGGTGATCGACGGCCGCTTCGTGCGGGTGATGGCGTGGTACGACAACGAATGGGGCTTCGCGAACCGGATGGTCGACGTCGCCCGCGTCCTCGCCGGCGTCGCCTGAGGCGGCAACGATGTCCCGTCTGCGCGCGCTTGCCGATCTCGGCCCGCTCGCCGGCCGGATCGTGCTGGTCAGGGTCGACTACAACGTCCCGCTCGATCCGGAAGGCCGGGTGGCCGACGACAGCCGCATCCGCGAGAGCCTGCCCACCATCCGGCATCTGCGCCGGGAGGGCGCGCGGGTCGTGCTGCTCAGCCATCTCGGCCGGCCGAAGGGCGCCCGCCGGCCCGAGTTCTCCCTGCGGCCCGTGCTGCCGGTGCTGGAGGCTCTCGTCGGCGAGGCGGTGGTCTTCGCAGAGGACTGCATCGGCGCGCCGGCGGCCGAGGCGGTCGCCGCGGGCGCCGGGGTGACGCTGCTCGAGAACCTGCGCTTTCATGCCGGCGAGGAGCGCGACGATCCCGAGTTCGCCCGCGCGCTCGCGGCGCTGGGCGAGGCCTATGTGAACGACGCCTTCTCGGTCTCGCACCGCGCGCATGCCTCGGTCCATGCGCTGGCCGGGCTGCTGCCGGCGGCCGCGGGGCTGGCGCTGGCCGCCGAGGTCGAGGCGCTGGAGCGCGTGCTGGGTGCACCCGAGCGGCCGCTGGCCGCCCTCGTCGGCGGCGCGAAGATCTCGACCAAGATCCCGGTGATCGAAAATCTGCTCGCCCGCGTCGACCATCTGCTGATCGGCGGGGCGATGGCCAACACCTTCCTGAAGGCCGGGGGGCGGCCCGTCGGCCGTTCGCTGGTTGAGGACGACCAGCTCGATACGGCGCGGCGCATCATGGCCGCGGCGCGTGACCGGGGCCTTCAGATCCATCTGCCGGAGGAGGTGGTGGTCGCCCCCGCTCTCGATGCCGGTGACCGCGCCGAGGAAAAGCGCGTGGACGAGGTCGCGGCGGCGGACATGATCCTCGACTTCGCGCCCGCCACGGTGGAGCGCCTGCTTGCGGTCGTCGGCGGGGCGCGCAGCTTCGTGTGGAACGGGCCGCTCGGGGCCTTCGAGCATCCGCCCTTCGACCGCGGCACCATCGCCTTCGCGCGCGGCGTGGCGGAGCTGACCGAGACGCGGGGGCTGCTCAGCGTCGCCGGGGGCGGCGACACGCTTGCCGCCCTCAACCGTGCCGGCGTGCGCGGGCGGCTGTCGCATGTCTCGAGCGCCGGCGGCGCCTTCCTCGAGTGGCTCGAGGGCCGCACGCTTCCCGGCATCGCCGTGCTGATGACGGACGGCTGAGGGAGCCCCCCGGGCGCCGCGATTGCGCCGCGCGCGCGGCATGCGGTATGGGCAGCACAGGCGGATCCGCGCGGGTCCGCCGCAGGAGGAGGCGGCAGCCATGGCCGAGCCCATCGACATCGAGGCCCATCGCGAGACCTTCCGGCGCATCGCGGCGCTGATCGCGCCCTTCAACAGGAAGGGGGTGGAGATCACCCCGCGCACGACCTTCGCCGGCGATCTCGATCTCGATTCGCTGGCGGTGATGGATCTGGTGGCGGCGATCGAGGACGAATTCGACATCGTCATCCCGCTCAACATCCTGCCGGAGCTGGAGACCGTGGGCGAGGTGGCGGCCGCCGTGGACCGCATCCGGGAAGAGGGCCGATGAGCCGGGACCTGCTTGCCAAATTCGCTCCGCTGGTCGCCGAGCGCGAGAAGCTGAAGGCCTTCGCGCCCGATCCGCTCGACGTGACGATGGAGCGGGTGCTCTCGCCCACCGAGGCCATCGTCAACGGCCGGCGCACGATCCTCGCCGGCACCAACAACTACATGGCGATGACATTCGATCCGGACGCCATCGCCGCCGCCCGCGAGGCGCTCGAGCGCTTCGGCACCGGCACCACCGGCAGCCGGATCCTGAACGGCACCTATGTGCTGCACCGCCGGCTGGAGGAGACGCTGGCACGCTTCTACGACCGCCGCCACGCCATGGTGTTCACCACCGGCTACCAGGCGAATCTCGGGATCATCTCCACGCTTGCCGGACGCGGCGACTATGTGGTGATCGACGCGGATTCCCACGCCTCCATCTATGACGCCTGCGCCATGGGCCAGGCGGACGTCGTGCGCTTCCGCCACAACGACCCCGAGGATCTGGCGAAAAGGCTGAGGCGCCTGCCGGAGGACGCCGGCAAGCTCGTCGTCGTGGAGGGCATCTACTCGATGCTGGGCGACCGCGCGCCGCTCGCCGAGCTCGTCGCCGTCACGAAGGAATTCGGGGCCCAGATCCTGGTGGACGAGGCCCATTCCATGGGCTTTTGCGGCGAGCACGGCCGCGGGATCGCCGAAGAACTGGGCGTGGACAGAGAGGTCGACTTCATCGTCGGCACCTTTTCGAAATCGGTGGGCACGGTCGGCGGCTTCTGCGTCAGCGACCAACCGCATTTCGAGGTGCTGCGCTTCGTCTGCCGGCCCTACATGTTCACGGCGTCCTCACCGCCTTCCGTCGTCGCCTCCGCGACTGTCGCGATCGAGAAGCTTGCGCGCATGCATGACGAGAGGCGGGCGCTCTGGCGCAAGGTCGAACGCCTGCATGCGGGACTCAAGGCCATGGGTTTTGCGCTCGGCACCGAGCGGGTGGAAAGCCCGATCGTGGCGGTCCGCCTGCCGGACCAGGAGACGCTCTTCGGCATGTCGGCGGCGCTGCTCGAGGAGGGCGTCTATGTGAATGTCGCGCGCCCGCCGGCCACGCCCAGGGGTCTGTTCCTGCTGCGCTGCTCCCTGGGCCTCGGGCACACGGACGAGCAGGTGGAGGAGATTCTCGCCGCCTTCGCCCGCGCGGGGCGGCGGCTCGGGCTGCCCGTCAGCGAAACGCCCCCATCCGCTTCAGCCGCCAGTAGTGCCTGATGCCCGCAAGCAGCGGGTGACGGCGGTCGAAATCGGAAAGCTCCACCTCCACGCCCGCGTGCCGGCGGATCTTCCAGGCGATGTAGTCGGCCCCGTCCGAGAAGGTGAAGGCGCTTTTCGCGAGCCGGAGCACCGCAAGCGCACGGCTGATCCGCCGCCGCCGCCGCCAGGCGCGTTCGGCCGCCTCCGCCATGGCGGGATCCGCACCCAGGATGCGCACGCCCCCACGTGCCGCCGGATCGGCGACGACCGGCCAGCCGAGCGCGGCCAGCGCCGGCGCGAAGACGCGGTCATAGAAGGCGGCATCGAGCGCATAGAGCTCCGCGCCCTTGCCGGGAGGTTCGGCTCTCAGCTCCGCGGCATAACTCCTCTCGAAGCCGAGCGCGAAGACGGCCGCCGCATCCGCCCCGTCCTCGGCCAGCGGCAGGGCGGCGGCGAGAAAGCTCAGCAGCGCCTCGCGCTGGATCGCGGCTATCCGCGCGCGCAGCTCCTCATCCGCCGCCTCCACCAGCGCCATCGGCTGGGCGAAGCGGGCCCAGAACCAGACCTGGCGCGTGCGCCTGGAGACGAGCCGGGAAAGCTGCGGAAGGCTGACGACATTGTATTTGGCCTTGAGCGGCGCGCCCCGGGCGTCGCGGGCGGTGGCGCTTGCGGCGAAGAAGACGTTGGGCGGCAGCACGGCATTCGCCGCCGCAAGGAGCGGCCGGCCGGGATAGGCGCGGGCATAGCGGTCGACGAGGAGATGGAAGTCGAGGATCCGGTCCTCGAGCACGCCGGTGCGCAGGCAGGAGCCGTAGTAGAGCACGGCCCGGACCGCGCCGCCATGGCGCGCGGCGAGCTCGCCGGCGAATGCGCGCACCGCCCCGGGCGGGGCGCGACCGGTCAGGGCCGCGGCGAGCAGCCGGTCGAGAGCGGCGGTCGCCTCGGCCCTTGCGGTCATCGCGGGTCCGCCCGGAGGGCGAGAAAGCGCAGCGGCCGGCCGGCGGAGAGCACGAGCGGCTCGCCCGGATCGAGATCGACGATCTCGCCGTCGACGACGATCTCGCCCGCGCCCGCGACGACGAGCCGGCGCACCCGCTCAAGCGTGAGCTCCTTCATCCGGGCGAGATGCAGGCGATGCCGCAAGGCGGCCATGAGCGCGCGCACGAGCGCCGGGCCGAGGCGCGAGAAGGCGGCGAACTGGACGGTCTCGCCGTCATGCCGGGCGAACAGCCGCGCGCCCAGCAGCAGCCGCGGCAGGGATGTGGCGATCGCGACCGAAAAGGCGTCCTCGACCACCCTCCCGTCTTCCAGCGTGAAGGCGAGCGGGACGGGAGCAAGCGGCGAGCGTCCGAGATCGAGCAGCGCGGATGCGGCGAGCAGCAGAATGGAGGCCGCATCATGCAGCCACAGCGGCACCAGCGGATGCTGGACCCGCCGCCTCGCCCAGTCCGTCGCGCGCGGGATGCCGGCGAGTCCGACGAAGAAGCCCGCGCGCGCGCGCGCGAGCCCGCCGCCTTCGATGCGCACCGGCACGCGGGTGACGACCCGCGGCGCCCGGCCGGATGGGGCATCGCCCCGCTGTGCCGCGAGCAGGCGGGCGAACACCCGCAGCGGATCGCCCGCGGTGCCGAGATCCGTCGCGATCAGATTGGTGTGGCCGCCCGCCAGCACCGCGATCGGCGGCGGCGTGCCGCGCCAGACGCCCCGGTCGAGCGCTTCCGCGACCATCTGCACCGTGCCGTCGCCGCCATTGATGCACAGAAGCGAGACGCCCGATGCGGCGAGCAGACGCAGCGCATCCGGCACGTCGCCGGGGTCGCGGATTTCCACATGCAGGACGCCGCGGCTGCCGCCGATCGCCTCACGCAGGGCCTTGAGGCTGCGGCGGACGCGGGTCGCCCCCGTGTTGGTGAGCACGCCGACGAGGCCTTGTGCGGTCTCTTCGGGCCGCACGGGCTCGGCCGCCGTCATCGTGCCGTCGGCCTGCGGAAAGGGCTGCACCGTACCGGTCCTCTCGCTGTCGCACCTCGCCTCGTCCAAGGGCGCGATTTCGCGCTCTATGACACAGGCCGGACGGGAAAATCCAGCCGCCCGCGGCCGCCCTTGTCTTGCGCCCGGCATCCCGGCATGAAGAGCGCCGTGGCCGCGCTTGCGGCCGATCCGAGCCGCGGAGAAGGGCGGGACCGGGTGCTGCGCCTTGCGCTTCTCGACAGATACGTGCTGCGTCGGCTGGCGCCTCCGCTTGCCGCCACCGTCGCGATCGCGCTGGCGCTTCTGCTGCTCGAGCGGATGCTCCGCCTGTTCGACTTCGTCGTCAACCAGAACGGGCCCGTGGACGTGGTGTGGCGGATGCTGCTGCATCTGGTTCCCCACTACCTCGGCATGGCGCTTCCCGTGGGCTTTCTGGTGGCGGCGCTGATCGTCGTGAGAAATCTGTCGCTGTCCTCCGAGCTCGACGCCCTGCAGGCGGGCGGCGTCGGCCTGCCGCGGATCATGCGGCCGCTGATGCTGGTGGCTGTCGCCCTCGGGCTGGCGGATCTTGCGATCGTCGGCTGGCAGGAGCCGGTCAGCCGCTACGCTTACCGCCAGCTGGAATTCGAGCTGCGCTCCGGGGCGCTGGGCGCGAGCATCCGGCTCGGCGCCTTCTCGCCGCTGGGCGAGGGGCTGACGCTGCGCGTCGGCGAGGCCGGGGCGGACGGGCGGGCGCTGCGCGATCTCTTCGTGCGGCGCATGCTTGCGAACGGCCGCGAGATGAGCATCACCGCCCGCGAGGGCCGGTTCGTCGGGACCGAGGACGAGCAGAAGATCATCCTGAGGCTTCAGGACGGCGTGATGCTGGACTTCGATCCCCGCCACGCGCGCCCGCGGGTGATGGAATTCGCGCTCCAGGACCTGCTCGTCGATCTGCCGCAGATCGAGCCCTTCCGCCGCCGCGGCGGCGAGGAGCTGGAGATGACGCTGGACGAGCTGTGGACGGCGATGCGCGATCCCGCGACGCCGCCGGACCGGCGCGCCCACTACCGGGGCGCCTTTCACTGGCGGGTCGTGCATCTGTTCACGGCGCTGGTGCTGCCGCTGCTCGCCGTGGCCTTCGGCACGGTGCGCAAGCGCGGCTCGGGTGCGGGCGGGCTCGTGCTCGCGACGGCCCTGCTCATCGTCTACAACGAGCTCGAGGAGGCGGCGACCCGCGCGGTGCAGGCGGGAGGCGACCCCTGGCTCACGCAGTGGGCCCTCTTTGCGGGATTCGCGGGGCTTGCGGGCTTCTTCTTCTGGAGCGTCGCCTTCCACCCCGGCCGCGGCGCGCTCGGGCGCCTCGACCGGGTCGCGGACCGGCTGGGGCGGATGGCGAAATGGGCCATGGGAAGGATGACGGGCCATGGCTGATGCGGCCGCAGGAGCGGGCGGCGCGCCGTCGCGGATGCGGCTGCTGCGGCGCTACTTCCTGCCGTCGCGCACCGTCCTGCGCTATCTCGCGCGGCTGTTTGCGACCCGCGTCCTGTTCGTGCTGTTCCTCATCCTCGCCGTGCTGCAGATGCTGGATCTGCTTTCGCGCTCGGCGGAGATCCTCGCGGTGCCGGGCAACGGCTCGGCCGAGATCCTGCGCTACGTCGCCTGGCGGCTGCCGGACCTGTTTACCCGGTTCGCCCCCTTCTGCGTGCTGCTTGCGGCCATCGTCGCCTTCGCCGAGCTCAACCAGCACAGCGAGATCATCGTGCTGAAGGCGGGCGGGATGTCGCCGCACCGCATCCTGCTGCCCTTCACGCTCACGGCGGTCGCGATGGCGCTCATGCATTTCTGGATCAGCGACCGGATCACCGTGCCGGCGCGCGCGGCGCTGGCCTACTGGCAGGAGGCGGGTTACGCCCGCGACCTGCCGCCGAGACCCGAGACGGTCCGCGATCTGGCCCTCGTCGACGGCCGCGACCTCGTCTTCATCGCCCGCGCCTCGCGCTCGGGCAGCCGCGTCGTGCTCGACGGCATCACGATCTACGAGCGCAACGCCGAAGGCATGCTGACGGCGGTGACCCGCGCCGCCTTCGCCTGGTACGAGCAGGGCCGCTGGCGGCTGTTCGAGGTCAGGCGGTTCGCCGCAGACACCCTCGATCTGTCCTATGCGGACGAGCGGCCCTGGAGGTTTTCGGCGAGCCCGGAGCGGCTGTTCGCCCTGCACGTCGCGGCAGACGAGACGACGCTCGACGCGCTGGCGCGTGCCATCGGCCGCCGCAAGGCGGAGGGCGAACCGGCGGCCGATCTCGAGGCGGCCTTCTACCACCGCTTCGCGCTGTCGCTGTCCTTCGTGCTGATGCCGCTTCTGGCGGCGATCGCGGGCTTCGGCGTCCACCGGCGCGGGCAGCTCGTGGTCCGCATGGCGGCCGGCGCCGCGCTCGGCTTCTCCTATTTCGTGATCGACAACTTCATGCTGGCGATGGGCGAGTTCGGCGTGGTGCCCGCGGTGCTGGCGGCCTTCTCGCCGCTCGTGCTGTTTCTCGCCGTCGGCCTCGCCGTCCTGTTCTTCACGGAGGAGTAGGCGGCGATGGCGGCGGCCGACCGGCAGGTGCTGATGCGCGGGGTGGGGCTCGCCTTTCTCGGCCGTCTCGGCGCGGTGGTCGAGGCGGCGAGCTTTCCCCTCTTCTTCGCCCTCTACGGCCCGGTGCTGTTCGGCATCTACGCCACCGCCTGGGCGGCCGCGCGGCTCGCCGCGGGCTTCACGCAGCTCGGCATGGTGCTGATGCTCCAGCAGTTCGTGCCCGCGCGCGAGCATGACGCGGATCGGCTTGCGGCCGTGCTGCGCTTCGCCCTCGTGCGTGCGCTCGGCGCAAGCCTCGTGGTCGTCGCCGCCGTCGCGGCGCTCTCCCCGTGGCTCGCCCGGCTCGTGGACCGCAGCGGCGCGCTGGGCGCCGACGGCCCGTGGCTGATGGCGCTGTTCGCCTGGATCGTCCCGGCCTGGACGGCGCTCGAGGTGCTGACCGGGGCGATTCGCGCCCTGCGCCGCTTCGGCCCGGAGATCCGGGTGCGGATCTTCTACGAGCAGGTGCTGCGCCTGGCGCTGGGCACGGGGCTCGCGCTCGCCGGCGTGATGAAGGCGGGGCTGTTCCTTGCGCATCTCGGCTCGGCGGTGATCGCGGCCGGGCTCGCGCTGGCGCTGGTCGCGAAGCATTACGATCTCGCGCGCCTTCCTCGCGCCGCGCTCGGGCGGGAGGAGCGGCGCCGGCTGTGGGCCTATGCGCTGCCGCTGATGCCGAGCGAGCTCATCCAGCGCGGCTTCTCGGAGCTGCCGGTGGTGATCCTGAACGGTCTGCTGCCGGGTGCGGCGGGCGCGATTTCCGCCGGCTACTATGCGGTCGCGCGCAAGATCGCCTCCGTCATGCAGCTCGTCTTCAACGCTTTCGACTACGTGATGGCCCCGCTCGCCGCCCATCACCTGGCGCAGGCGGGACGCGGGCGGATCGCCGACCTGCACGCCTACGCGACCCGGCTCATGCTCGCCTCCGGCACGCTGCTCGCGGCGGGCCTCGTCGCGGCGAGCGATCTGCTCGCGGCCGCGCTCGGCAGCGATGCGGACGCGATCGCGCCGACCCTCGGCATCCTCGTGGCGGGACGCCTTGCGAGCTTTTTCTTCGGCCAGGCGCAGGCGGTGCTGCGCGCCATGGTCTCGAGCCGGCTGGTGCTCGCGAACGGGGTGGCCGGGGTGGCCGTGATGCTTCTCCTCGTCGCGCTGCTCGCCCCCGCCCACGGGGCGCCCGGGGCCGCCGTCGGCGCGGCGACCGGCCTCGTCGTCACCCACGGCCTTGCGGCTCTGGAACTGAGACTGGCGACGGGGATTTGCGCCTGGAACCGGCAGATGCTGCGTCCGCTTGCGGTCTGCCTGCCGCTCGCGGCCGCGCTGCTCGCCCTTGATGCCCTGCTCGAGGGGCGTGTGCCGGAGATTGCGCATTTCGCCGTCCTGGTGGCGGCGCTGCTGCTGGCCTTCGGGCTGCTCGTCCGCTATGGCCTCGATGCGGAAGACGCGCGGGCCTTCGGGCGGCTCGCGCTCTGGCTGAGACGGGGCAAGGAGGAGCCATGAGCGCGCGCCAAGGCGGCGTCACGGTCACACCGGTCGAAACCCGCCGCCAGCTCAAGACCTTCATCCGCTTCGTCGACGGGCTCTACCGCGACGACCCGAACCATGTGCCGCCGCTCATGTTCGAGCGCCTCGCGCTGCTCGATCGCCGGCACAATCCCTATTTCCGGCATGCCGAGGCCGCGTTCTGGATCGCCTGGCGCGACGGCGAGCCGGTCGGCCGCATCAGCGCCCAGATCGACCGGCTCGCGGTGGAGCGCGCGGGCCGACGGCTCGGCCACTTCGGCCTGTTCGAATGCGTCGACGACGAAGATGTGGCGGCGGCCCTGTTCGCCACGGCCGAGTCCTGGCTCAAGGCCCGCGGCGCGGTGGCGGCCCAGGGGCCCTACAATCTCTCGACCAACGGCGAATGCGGCCTGCTCATCGCCGGCTTCGACACGCCGCCCGCGATCATGATGGGCCATGCGCGCCCCTATTATGCGCGCCTGCTGGAGGCGCTGGGCTACGCCAAGGCCAAGGACCTCTACGCCTACGACCTCGACGTGACGAAGGGCCCGCCGGAGCGGATCACGCGCATCGTGGAGGCCGGGCACCGCAACCCGCGCATCCGCATGCGCCCGCTCGACATGCGCCGCTACGACGAGGAGCTGGCCGTCATCGTCGACATCTTCAACGACGCGTGGTCCGAGAACTGGGGCTTCGTGCCGCTGACGCTGGAGGAGGGACGGCATCTCGCCCGCGAGATCCGGCCCCTCATCCGGCGCGACTGCGTGTTCATCTGCGAATACCGCGGCGAGCCGGCGGCGATGATGGTGACGCTGCCCGACATCAACCGCCTGATCCGGGACTTTGGCGGCCGGCTGCTGCCGTTCAACTGGGCGCGTCTTCTCGCCCGCCTGTATCTGAAGCCGCTCAGGCATTTCCGCGTGCCGCTGATGGGCGTGCGCAAGGCGCATCAGCGCTCGCTCGCCGGCGCACAGATGGCGCTGATGATGATCGAGGCGACGCGCATCCCCAACGCCGCGCGCGGCGCGCTCAGAGCGGAGCTTTCCTGGATTCTCGAGGACAACCGCGGCATGCGCGACATCCTCGAGGAGATCGGCTGCGTCATCTACAAGACCTACCGCATCTATGAGAAGCCGCTCGCGTGATGTAGGATCGGGCGGCGCGGGGCGGTCCGGACGAGACGAGGAGCGGAGGCGGGGCGCCATGTGGACGCGGCTGCGCAACTACTTCTTCACGGGGCTTGCGGTCTTCGCGCCGATCGGGGTGACCGTCTATCTCGTGTGGCTGTTCGTGCGCTCCGTCGACGGCCTCGTCGCGCGCCTGATCCCGCCGCCCTACGGCCCGAGCGACTGGCTGCCGATCGCGGTGCCGGGCATCGGGCTCGTCGTCGCGGTGATCGCAATCACGGCCTTCGGCGCCTTCGTCACGAATTTCGCCGGCCGCAAGCTGCTCGCGCTGGGCGAGCGGCTGCTGCAGCGGCTGCCGGTGGTGCGCGGGATCTACGGCACCGTCAAGCAGATCGCCGAGACGGTGATGAAGCCCGCGAGCGGCACCTTCCGCTCGGTGGTGCTCGTCGAATATCCGCGTCCGGGCCTGTGGGCGATCGCCTTCGTCGCCAGCGAGGCGAGCCCCAAGATCAGCCGCGCGGTCGAGCCCGAGATGCTCAACATCTTCCTGCCGACGACGCCCAATCCCACCTCCGGCTTCCTTCTCTTCGTGCCGCGGCGCAACTGCATCTTCATCGACATGAGCGTGGAGGAGGCGATCAAATACGTGATCTCCGCCGGCCTCGTGGGCGGCGTCGAGAATCACCCGCTGCTGCCCGCGGACGGCCGCCAGGCTGACGCCGCGCCCGCGCCGCGATGAATCCGGGGCAGGCTCGCCGCCTCAGGCGTCGAGGGCCGCGGCGTAGCGCTCCAGCCCGCGCGCCAGATCGGCCTTCAGGTCCTCGGGATCCTCGAGGCCGATGTGGAGCCGCACGAGCGGCCCCGGTGCCCGCCAGCGGGTCGCCGTGCGCAGCGGCGCCGGATCGGCGGGCAGGACGAGGGATTCGTAGCCGCCCCAGGAATAGCCGATTCCGAACAGCTCCAGCGCATCGACGAAGGCGGCGAGATCCGCGAAGCGTCCGCGCCGCAGCACGATCGCGAACAGCCCGCTCGCACCGGCGAAGTCGCGCGCGAAGACCTCGTGGCCGGGGCAGTCCGCAAGAGCGGGATGCAGCACGCGCGCAACCTCCGGGTGCCGGGCGAGCCAGGCGGCGATCGCGCGGGCCGATTCGTCATGGGCCTTCAGCCGCACTTCCAGGGTGCGCAGGCCTCTCAGCGCCAGCGCCGCATCATCCGCGCCCAGCGTCCAGCCCATGAGGTGGCTGTCGTCCTTGAGACGCCGGGCGAGCTCCCCGCGGGCGATCGCCGCTCCCGCCATCACGTCGGAGTGGCCGACGACGTATTTCGTCGCCGCCAGCACCGACACATCCGCGCCCAGGTCCAGAACGGGGCAGAGCAGCCCCGTCGCCCAGGTGTTGTCCGCGACCACCAGGGCCCCATGGGCGTGGGCGGCGGCGGCGATGGCGGGGATGTCCTGGACCTCGAAGGTGAGCGAGCCCGGCGATTCGACCACGACCACGCGGGTGGCCGGCCGCATCAGCGCGGCGATGCCGGCGCCGATCAGGGGATCGTAGAAGTCGGCGCCGATGCCGTAGCGGGGCAGCAGCCGGGTGGCGAGCGCGCGCGTCGGCCCGTAGACGGAGTCGGGCACGAGGACGTGATCACCCTCTTTGAGCAGCGCAAGCAGGGTGCCCGTCAGCGCCGCCAGCCCCGAGGGGAACAGCCAGCCGCCGTCTCCGCCCTCCAGTTCGCACAGCGCCTCGACGAGCGCCCAGTGGGTCGGCGTGCCCCGCCGGCCGTAATAGAGGCCGCCGTCGGGGTCGCGGGCGCGCGCGAGGAATGTCCTGAAATCCGGGAACAGGCAGGTGGAGGCGCGGGCCACCGGCGGGTTGACGAGGCCCTGCGTCCACTCGGGCCGCCGGCCCGCCTCCAGCAGTCGCGTGCGCTTGCGCATGGGCGCCGGGCCCTTCAGCCGTCCGTCCCCTGCCCCACGGCGACGGGATTGTCGGGATCGCCCGCCCAGGCGCACCACGCGCCGTCGAAGACGGCGACCTCCTCGTTGCCGAGCAGATGGAAGGCGAGCGCGATGGTGCAGGCGGTGATCCCCGAGCCGCAGGTCGCGATCGTGGGCCGGGCGGGATCGATGCCGCGCTCAAGCGCCCGCGCGCGGATGAGCTCGGGCGGCAGCAGCGTCCCGTCCTCGGCGTAGAGCTCGCTCCAGGGCAGGTTGCGGCTGCCCGGAATGTGGCCGGAGCGCAGCTCCGCGCGCGGTTCCGGCGCCCGCCCCGCGAAGCGGTCCGCCGGCCGCGCGTCGACGATCTGGACGTCCCCGCTCGCCAGCGCGGCCTTGACGCGGGCGATGTCGGCGATCAGCGGCGCCTGGAAGCGGGCGGTGAAATGGCGCTCGCCGAAGTCCGGCACGAGATCGGTGAGCGGCCGGCCCTCGCGCCGCCACTTGCGCAGGCCGCCGTCGAGCACCGCGACATCGCCATGGCCCATCAGCCGGAAGGTCCACCAGGCGCGCGGGGCCGACGGCATGTCGCCCGAATCGTAGACCACCACCTTGTGGCCGTCGCCGACGCCCATGCTCCGCATCCGGCTTGCGAACAGTTCGGGCGGCGGGGCCATGTGGGGCAGCGGCTGGCTCTGGTCCGCGATCGTCTCGATGTCGAAGAAGAGCGCGCCCGGGATGTGGGCGGCGCGGTATTCCGCCAGCGCGTCGCGCCCGCTCGTCGGCAGATGCCAGGAGGCGTCCATGATCCGGATGTCCGGGGCATCGAGATGCGCCGCCAGCCAGTCGGTCGTCACCAGCGCCGGTTCCCGGGCGCGCCTCAAGTCGAGCATGGGCCGTGATCCTCCTGCCGCACCGCGGCCGCCGCGGCGCCGTGTCCTTCAGCTATCCGAGGAGATCGCCCCCGCGCAACCCGCGCAGCGCGACAGGAGAAAGGGAAGCTAGGGCCGGCCCGTCAGTTGAGCCGGCGCAAGCCGGCGGGCCGGTGCGCCGGATCCGGCGCGAATCCGTCGATTCCCGGCAGACCCGCGGCGCGGCCGAGATCCTCGAGCTGGTCCTCGGCCACATAGGTCAGCAGATCGGCGCCGTCGACGAGGACGTGATACCAGGGCCGCGCGGGCGGGCCCGCCTCGCCCGCGGCCGCCAGCCCCGCGATCTCCGCATCGCAGATCGCGTCGACATCGCAGATCCGCCCCCGATAGCCGAGGATGCGATGGCGCACGATCGCCCCGATCGGAAACCGCGCCCGGCCGACCGCCGGCATGGATCACCTCCTTGCCCTGGACGCTTCCGCCTCCGGCGCCGCTTGACAGCGCCGGAAGGATCGCGTCCTTTCTAGCGGCGGCGAGATGAACGAAATCTGAACGGCCGCAAGGCGGACGAGCGGACGGTCCGGCGCATGGAAAACGAACGGCAGGACGAGGGCGCGGCGGCGGGCCTGTCGCTTCTGGGGCGAAAGGCGGCGGTTCCCGCATCGCCCGATGAGGCGCGGCTCGAATGCGTGCCGAACCCGCATCCGGACCGCGCCTATGTGGTGCGCTTCACCTGTCCCGAGTTCACGAGCCTGTGCCCCGTCACCGGCCAGCCGGACTTCGCCCATTTCGTGATCGACTACGTGCCCGACCGCCTCATCGTCGAGAGCAAGTCGCTCAAGCTCTTCCTTCACAGCTTCCGCAACCACGCCGCCTTCCACGAGGACTGCACGCTGGCGATCGCCAGGCGCCTGATCGCGGCGATGGCGCCGCGGTGGCTCAGGATCGCCGGCTACTGGTATCCGCGCGGCGGCATTCCCATCGACGTCTTCTACGCGACGGGGCCGGTGCCCGAGGGGCTGTGGGTGCCGGATCCGGGGGTCCAGCCCTACCGCGGGCGCGGCTGAGCGCGGCGGCGGCCGGCCTCCGCGAGCGCCAGCGCGGCAAGCAGCAGGACGAGGCCGGCGAGCTCGCGCATGCCGACGGACTCGCCGAGCCACAGGACGCCCAGCAGCACCCCCACCGGCGGCACCAGGAAATTGTTGAGGGCGACGAAATTGGCGCTGCGGCGCTGCAGCAGCCGCACGAGCACGATCGCGGCCAGCCCCGAGGGCACGAGGCCGAGCTCGATGAGCGCGAGCACGGCCGCACGCGGCGGGTCGGCGGGCGGCGGCCCGCCGAGCAGCGCAAGAAGCGCTGAGGCGAGCGCCGCCCAGCGCATCATCATCGCCGCATGGGCGATGGCCCCGCCCGTCCGCACGGAGCGCAGCAGGATGCTGGAGGCCGCATAGCCGAAGGCGCCGGCAAGGATCGCGCCGTCGGCCGCAAGCCGGAGCGGATCGGGGGCCGCAAGAGCCGCCAAGGCCTGCGGCAGACCCGCCAGCGTCGCCACCCCGACGATGCCGAGCACGAGCCCGGCGAGAAGCAGCGGCCCCAGCCGCTCATCGGGCAGGAAGACATGGGCGAGCAGGGCGGTGGCAAGCGGCGAGAACGCCATCAGCGTCGCGCTTTCGGCGGCCGTGACGTGAAGCTGGCCCCAGGCGATGAGGGCGAAGGGCAGACTGGCGCCGGTGATCCCGGCGATCCGCACCCGCCAGCGCGCCCGCCGGTCGCCCGCGGGGCGCTCGCGGCGGAAAGCGGCGAGAAGCGTCAGCAGCAGCGCCGCGATCGCGATCCGGCCGGCGGCGAGCATGAGGGGACCGAAGCCGGTCAGCGCCGTCTCGATGAAGGGGAAGGCGCTGCCCCACATCAGCGCGAGCAGGCCGAGCAGGGCCGCGTCGCCCAGTGACGATGCCTTGTGCCGCATGGGCCGGTCCGCCCTTCCACCTGGCCGCCGATCTTCCGCGGGCGGTGCGCGCGCGCTAGGCTCGGCTCGAGGCGCGGCCAAGCTGCGAGGGGAGCCCGATGCGCGACGCCATCCACGCCCGGCTGAAGGAAGCCGCCTTTTCCTATCTTGCGCGCCGGGGCGCAAGTGCCGCGCGGCTGCGCCACGTGCTGCTGCGCCGGCTCGCGCGCTGGAAGGAGGGGGCGGATCTGGCCGCGGAAGAGCGCGCGGCGCTCGCCGAGGCGGTCGTGGAGGAGATGGCGGCGCTCGATCTCGTCGACGACCGGCGGCTCGCGCGCGAGCGGGTGGACGCGCTGCTGCGGCGCGGGCTGGGACCGGCCGCGATCCGGGCGAGGCTGCGGGCGCAGGGCTTCGGGGCCGGGGATGTCGCGGCCGCGATCGATGCGGTGTACGCGGCGCAGGGGCGCGATGCGGCGCTGCTGCAGGCGGCGCTCGCCTACGCCCGCCGGCGCCGGCTCGGCCCCTTCGGCGACGGCCGCGCGCGCGGCGATCCGCGGGCGCGCGAGCGCGCGCTCGCCGCCTTCCGGCGCCGGGGGCTGCCGGACTCGCTCGCCCGGCTCATCCTGGAGGCCGAGGACGAGACGACGCTCAACGCCCGGCTTCTCGACGCCGGCTGGCCGCCGATCGAGGCGGTCTAACCGGCGTCGCCGCCGAGACGGGCCTCGAGCGCCGCGAGCGCCGCCATGTCGTCGACGTCGAGCACCACGCCGGGGTCGTCGACGGCAAGCTCGCGGGCCTTCAGCCGCCCGCTCTTGAACAGGGGCTTCAGGCCGACGTCGCCCTGGAGCGTCTCGACGAGATCGAGCGCCGGGCGCAGGAGCAGGACGGGATGCCCGGGCCGGCCCGCGTGCACGGGCACGACGGCATCCGCCTCCGGCTCATCCGCCCGCACGAGCGGCGCAAAAGCCTCGATGAGAGCGGCGACGGTCTCGGGCCGGACCGCCGGCATGTCGCCGAGCATCACGAAGACGCCGTCGAAGGGGCGGCCTTCGGCGCGTTCGGCCGCCGCCACCGCGGCCGCCCCCGCCTTGAGCGATTCGGCGAGTCCCTCAAGGGCGCGGGGGGCGGGAACGGGGACGAAGCCCGCCCCGGCGAGCACGGTCGCGGTCTTCTCGTCGTCCGGCCGCAGCACCGCAAAGCGCGCCGCGATCGCGGGATGCCGGAAGATCCCGGCCGCCTGCGCAACCAGCGGACGGCCGCGCCAGAGGGCGAGCAGCTTGCCGCCCCCGAAGCGGCGCGCGGCCCCGGCCGCAAGCAGCACCACCGCAAGCCGCGGCCGCCGGCCTCCACGGCCCGCAGGCCTTCCGCGCTCGGGAGCGGCACCGAGGAGGCCGCCGACCCCGAGCCCCGCGAGCGCCGCCGCATCGACCGCAAGGCCGGCCGCAAGACGCGCCAGCACGAGATCGGTTCCCTGCGGCGCCGGGCTTCTGGCCGAGGAGGGCAGCACCACCACGGGCCTGCGGCCGATGCGCGCCGTGACGAGCAGATTGCCCGGCTCGACCGCAAGACCGAAGGACAGGATCCGCCCGCCGGCCCGGGTGATGGCGGCCGGCACCACGTCGTCCACCGCCACCGCCGAGGCGGCCGGGCCGATCACGATTGCGACACCCGCCGGCAACCGGCGGTGCAGGCGCCGCAGCAGGGCCGCCAGCGCCCCGGTCTCGTGCGGCGCCGCGACGGTCTCGCTGAGCTGCCCGCCGAGCGCATCAAGGCGTGTGGAAAGCGCGCCGGCGTAGGATTTTGCGGGCCGCGCACCGGGCAGCACGGGCCGCGTCTCGACGAGCACGGCGGAAAGCGGCCGGAAGGGATGGAGCGCAAGGGGCGGCCGCCGGCGCGCCGCGATCGCCCTGCGCCAGCGGGCGCACGCGGATTCGGGCAGCGTCAGCGGGATCACCTTGATGCTCGCGACCCGCCGCCCGGCCGCGACCGGGCCGGGCGCGACGGTGGCGAGCCGGATGCCGTCGTCGCCCGCGTTCAGCCGCGCGATCGCGCCCGCGTCGACGTCGAGGATGCCGGCCGCGCGCGCCAGGATGTCCGCGCGCCCGCGCGCGATCGCGCCGATCTCCAGATGCGGCCCCGCCAGCGCCTCGGCCGCGGCCCGGGCCGCCTCGTCCTCGCCCAGCTCGCGCGCACCCGGCCGCAGCACCGGAAGCGCGGAAAATCCCGCCGCCGCCAGCGCCGCGCAGTCGGCGTCCGTCAGCACATGGCCCTTCGGCAGGCGCCGGCCCGGCAGATGCACGGCGTGGGCGAGCATGTCGCCCGCCGCCTCGGCCGCCGGCACCATCACGACGGGCATGGCGCGGCCTCCGCGCTGCCGGCCCGCAGGCGGGCGATGACGGCCGCGGCGATCGCGACCGCGATCTCCGCGGGACCCCTTGCGCCGATGGCAAGCCCCACCGGCCCTTCGATGCGCGAGAGCGCCCCTTCGTCGAAGCCCTTGTCCGCGAGACGCTTCAGGCGCGCGGCATGGGTCCGCCGGCTGCCCAGCGCGCCGATGTAGAAGGCGGGCGAGAGCAGGGCGCGGGCGAGCGCGACATCGTCGATCTTCGGGTCGTGGGTGAGCGTGACCAGCGCGCTGAAGGCGTCGAGCGGCCGGCGCTCCAGCACCTCGTCGGGCCAGTCCTCGAAGACGGCGACCCGGGGTTCCGCGCCGAGCTGGTGGCGGAAGGCGTCGACGAAGGCGCCGCGCGGGTCGATGACCTCCACCACCCAGCCGAGCGCCGCCGCAAACCGCCCAAGATAGACGGCGATGTGCGAGGCGCCGGTGATGACGAGGCGGGGCGCGGGCGCGTAGATGCGCAGGAACAGCTCCCGGCCGGCCGCCGCAAGAGGGCCCGAGACGGCACCGGCGGGCGGCGGCAGGGGCAGCCCCGCCCCGCCGGCGAGCGGGCCGGTGACGGGCCCGTCGCCCGCGGACCAGGCGTCGCGCCCGTCGGCGGGATCGACGAGCCGGAAGGCGCGCCGGCGCGCGCGCACGGCCTCGGGGATCGCCGCGAGAAAGCCGGGCGCGCGGCTGACGTTCTCGAGAAGGATCCGGATCCGCCCGCCGCAGGCGAGCCCCGCGCGCCAGGCCGTCTCGTCCGCGACCCCGAAGCCGAGCGTGCGCACCGCGGCGTCATCGCGGGCCAGCAGCTCGCGGGCGGCGGCAATCACGTCGCCCTCGACGCAGCCGCCCGAGACCGAGCCCGCGAACAGCCCGTCCGCCCGCACCGCAAGATGCGCGCCCACGCCGCGCGGGGCCGAGCCCCAGGTCGCGATCACCGTGGCGAGCGCCACCCGATGCCCCGCCGCGACCCAGGCCCGCGCCTGGTCCAGCGCCGCAAGATCCGGATCGCCGGCGGGCGGCGCTGAAGAGGAGGGGGGCGGCGCGGGCGCGGTCATGGCGGGATCGGCGGGACGAATCCGGCGATTGGGTCAGCTCCACAGATAGAGCAGGGCGAGGATGACGAGGATCAGCGCCGGCACCCAGATCCAGGGCGAGAGCCCGGCCCCGCGCGGGCCCGCCTCGCCTGCGGCCGCTTCCGCGGGACCGGAGGCCGGCGCGGGCGCGGCTTCGGCGGGCGATCCGGCCGCCGGCGCGGCGGCCTCGGCCCCGGCGCCCGCGCGCTCCGCCACCAGCGCACTGAATCGGGCGAAGAACTCGTCCGCGTATTTCTGCGCGGCACCCGCAAGCAGGCGGCTGCCGACCTGGGCGAGCCGGCCCCCGAGCTTCGCCTCCACCGACCAGACGAGGCGCGTCGCGCGGCCGTCGTCGGTTTCATGGAGCGCGACGTCGGCGCGCGCCTTGACGAAGCCGACCGCCCCCTTGCCCTGGCCGATCAGGGTGTAGGACTCGTGCGGCGTCACGTTCTCCAGCCGCAGCTCGCCCTTGAGCACCGCATCCACCGGGCCGATCTTCGCGCGGCCCTCGGCGGCGAACTGCGTGTCCGAGATGCGCTCGATGGCCTCCACGCCCGGCACGCATTCGATCAGCACCGTCTCGTCCATGAGAGAGTCCCAGACCACCCTCGGCGGGGCCGGGATCGTCACCTCGCCTGCGAATTTCATCGCGCGTTGGCTCCTTTCATGCCGGCCGGATCCGCACCCTGCGGTCCGCCTCCGGTCCCCGGTTAAAGCCCGGGCGGGCGGCGAGCGCAAGCGCGCCGTGCGGCATCGCCCGCACCGAATGCCCTTGATTTCGCGTTTTTCGCCCGGCTAGATGCGCTGCGCCTGCCGCACGAGCGGCCCAGCGCCCGCGGGTCAAGGGACGAAGATCGAAACGATGAAGCAGGAAAGTCTCTTTGCGGCCTTTCGCGCCAATTTCCTGGGTCAGGCCCCGGAGTGGTACAAGCTCACGATCCTCGCCTTCCTCGTGATCAATCCGCTCGTGATGTGGGCGCTCGGCCCCTATGTCGCGGGCTGGCTGATGGTCGGCGAGTTCATCTTCACCCTCGCCATGGCGCTCAAGTGCTACCCGCTCCAGCCCGGCGGCCTGCTGGCGCTGGAGGCGATCTTCATGGGCATGACGACGCCCGGCACCGTCGTTCACGAGATCGAGTCCGCGCTCGAGGTGCTGCTGCTGCTGATCTTCATGGTCGCCGGCATCTACTTCCTGCGCGACATGCTGCTCTACATCTTCACCAAGGTGCTGGTGCGGGTGCGCTCGAAGGTGGCGCTGGCGCTGCTGTTCTCGCTGCTGGGGGCGGTGCTGTCGGCCTTCCTCGACGCGCTCACGGTGACGGCGGTCGTCATCACGGTCGCGCTCGGCTTCTACTCGGTCTACCACAGGGTCGCCTCCGGCAAGCATTTCGACGACGAGCACGACGCCCATGCCGACGAGCACGTGGACAGCCTGAAGCGCACGGATCTGGAGCAGTTCCGGGCCTTCCTGCGCTCGATCATGATGCATGCCGCCGTCGGCACCGCGCTCGGCGGGGTGACCACCCTCGTCGGCGAGCCGCAGAACATCATCATCGGCAATGACGCCGGCTGGAACTTCATCGAGTTCTTCTTCCGCATGGCTCCCGTCACGCTGCCGGTGCTCTTCGTCGGGCTGATGACGGTGATCTTTCTCGAGGTGACCGGCATGTTCGGCTACGGCGCGCGCATCCCGCCGGCCGTGCTGAAGATCATGGAGGAGTTCGAGGCCTACGAATCGGCCAAGCTGTCCACCCGCGACAAGCTCAAGATCGCGGCCCAGGCGGTGGTGGCGATCTGGCTCGTCATCGGCCTCATGTTCCATCTGGCCGCGGTGGGCCTGATCGGCCTGTCCGTCATCATCCTCGCCACCACCTTCTCCGGCGTCGTCGAGGAGCACCAGATCGGCCACGCCTTCCAGGAGGCGCTGCCGTTCACGGCCCTGCTCGTCGTGTTCTTCGCGATCGTGGCGATGATCAACGACCAGGGGCTGTTCGATCCCGTCACCAACGCGGTGCTGGCGCTCGAGGGCAACATGCGCATCGCCGCCCTCTACATGGCGAACGGCGTGCTGTCCGTCGATCAGCGACAACGTCTTCGTCGCCACCGTCTACATCTCGGAGGTGGGCAAGGCGCTGGCCGAAGGCATGATCGACCGGGACACCTTCGATCTCATGGCGGTCGCGGTGAACACCGGCACCAACATCCCCTCGGTCGCGACCCCGAACGGCCAGGCGGCGTTCCTGTTCCTGCTCACCTCCTCGCTCGCGCCGCTGATCCGGCTGTCCTACATGCGCATGGTGATCATGGCGCTGCCGTATACGATCGTGATGACGATCACGGGCTTCGTCGCCGTCTATTTCTGGCTCGAGCCCGCGACCGCCTGGATGTACGACCAGGGGCTGATCACGCACCATCACGAGATGCCGAAGCTGATCGCCGGACAGCACGGCAGCGGCCACTGAGGCGGCGCGGCCCGGGCGGGCGGGCGTGCGCCGGCTCTTGCGCCGGCGCGCGGCTGTGCTACCATGACCCTCCCTGTCGTCCGAGGGGAGGTGCGAGAGATGTCCAGCAGCGGGGAGGAAGCCCCTCCTGCCGAGACGGTCGGTGTGCTCTCCGGCCGGATCAAGTGGTTCGACCGCCGCCGCGGCTACGGCTTTCTGGTGCCGGATGACGGCGGCGGCGACGTGCTCGTGCATTTTTCGGTGCTGGCGCCTCTGGGGCGGGACAGTCTGCCGCCCGGCGCGGTGCTGCAATGCGAGGTCGCCGAGCGCGCCCGCGGCCGCCAGGCGGTGAAGGTGCTCGATCTCGACCTCAGCCGGGCCGAGGAGGAGCGGCCCCGCCGGCCGGCCGGCCACCGCCGCAGGCCCTTCGAGGCGGACGGCCGCGGCCCCTTCGAGCCCGCCACCGTCAAATGGTTCTCGCGCGCGAAGGGCTACGGCTTCGTCTCGCGCGGCGAGGGCGAGGCGGACGTGTTCCTGCACATGCGGGTCGTGCGGCGCGCGCATCTGGAAACGCTGGAGGCGGGCGAGGCGGTGGAGGTGCGCATCGGCACCGGCGAGCGCGGGCCCGTCGTGACCGCGATCCGGCGTCCGCGCGGGTGATGTCCCGGGCTGCAGGCGCAGGGCGGGGACGGCGCCTCTGCGCGGGGCTGAGGCGGACCGGCCTTGGCCTGCTGCTGTCGCTGCTCGCCGCGCTGATGCTCCCGGCGGGCGCGAGCTGCGCCGGGGTGGATGACGGCCGGCCGCAGCGCCTCGAGACCACGCCGCTCGTCATCGAGACGGCGGACGGGCGCCGGCACGCCTTTCTGGTGGAGCTGGCCGACAACGAAGACGAGCGGCGCATCGGCCTGATGTTCCGCAAGGAGCTTGCGGCCGACGGCGGCATGCTGTTCGACTACGGCACGCCGCAGAAGGTCGCGATGTGGATGAAGAACACCCTGATTCCGCTGGACATCCTGTTCATCAGGGCGAACGGCCGGATCGCCAACATCGCCCACGGCGGGCCGCTCGATCTGACGACCCTGCCGTCGCGCGGGCGGGTGCTGGCGGCGCTGGAGCTGGCCGGCGGCACCGCCGCACGGCTCAAGATCGCGCCGGGCGATGTCGTCCACCATCCCATCTTCGGCAACTGGACGCCGGCCGACGAAACGCTCGTGCGCAAGGCTTTCGGGCCGGCGCATGGCGCCACATCCGGGGTTCCGCCGGCGCACCGCTGAGGGGCCGCGCGGCGCGGCGGCCGCCGGGCGGGGCCGGACCGGCCCGGACTTGTGGCGCCGGCCGGGACTTGCGGGGGCGAGCGGGGCTTGCTGGGGGCGGGCGGGGCTTGCGGAGCCGGCCGGGACTTGTGGGGCCGGGCGCGGATCGGGTAGAAGATCGCCGCCGCCCGCGGGTGCCGGGCGGCCCGCGCATCGCCGCGCACGGGGAGTAGCGCAGCCTGGTAGCGCACCTGCTTTGGGAGCAGGGGGTCGCTGGTTCGAATCCAGTCTCCCCGACCAATCATCGTTTTTCCTTTTAAAATCAACAGTTAGCGAGGCGCTGTCGGCCGCAATGTCACACGCCTATGTCACACGCCTATGTCACACGCGCAACGGTCGCCCGGGCGACCCTCCGGCGGGGTGCGGCGATAGCGACTGCCGGCTCGTCCAGGCTCCGGTGTGAGCTGTCGAAGCGCGGCGTCACCCGCCCGCACATCTCCAACCTGCAGGCCTCCCAAAAGAAAACGGCGTCCGCCGGCGCCGCAACATACGCCGACGGCCACCGCGCATCCCCCGAGATCGGGGTACCATTGGGCATCAAAAATTCGTCCTTTGCCCCCGGGTACCATTGCGCCAGAAAGCCACTTGTACAAATCATCAAAAATGTTTATTTCAAACCCTAAAATCTTTAACAATGACGCAATCAACAATGTCTACCAAAATATCTCTCTTTCGTTCTTCTTTAAAGAATAGGTTACCTCTTGTCGTTCTAACTTAAACGACATGGTCGATTCTTTGATTTTCTTATTTTCTCAATTTTCTCTCATCGCAAATGCCAATTCTGAAAGAATGCATCAGTCCAATCTTAGATGTCATTGTACAGGAACGCGCAATTCAATCCCCTCGAGATCGGGGCAGCATTAGGACTTGTCGAATCTGAAAAGCTTCAGAAAGCTTTCAGCGTCTCAATCCCCTCGAGATCGGGGCAGCATTAGGACGAGATAAACTACAAGAAAATCCGCGAATTCTTAAGTCTCAATCCCCTCGAGATCGGGGCAGCATTAGGACATTATTGTGACCGGAATCTTGCCCGGAACGCGAAAGTTTCAATCCCCTCGAGATCGGGGCAGCATTAGGACGCCCCACGTGGACGGCCTTGGGCCGTCCGATAGGTTTCAATCCCCTCGAGATCGGGGCAGCATTAGGACCCCGGCGCGAGGAGAAGAAAGATGATGACCATCATGTTTCAATCCCCTCGAGATCGGGGCAGCATTAGGACGCATGCGCTGTGGTACGCTGCGCACCTGCTCACGGTCTCAATCCCCTCGAGATCGGGGCAGCATTAGGACCGGCCGCTCACTCATAGTTGCGGAACGCATTGAGTCTCAATCCCCTCGAGATCGGGGCAGCATTAGGACAATTTAACTACCACAATTACCTAAGGAAGGGGTCTCAATCCCCTCGAGATCGGGGCAGCATTAGGACTGCGTGGAAGTGACGCACTCGACCCGCGGTGGAAGTCTCAATCCCCTCGAGATCGGGGCAGCATTAGGACGCTGGACCGTGGTGGAGACTTTCATTATTGGCTCATGTTTCAATCCCCTCGAGATCGGGGCAGCATTAGGACCCCCAGAGCGGCTGGACTGGTGCGCCGAGCGTGTTTCAATCCCCTCGAGATCGGGGCAGCATTAGGACACCGTCATCACCGCGGAATGGACCGCGCGCGCCCGGTTTCAATCCCCTCGAGATCGGGGCAGCATTAGGACGTCACGGCGGTCCGGCGTACCCTCGGAGCGATCGAGTTTCAATCCCCTCGAGATCGGGGCAGCATTAGGACCTTATTCGCCCAAAGAGTTTTGGGCTCAGTATTGTTTCAATCCCCTCGAGATCGGGGCAGCATTAGGACAGGAGGAGTCAGATGCAGCTCATCAACCTCACCCCGTTTCAATCCCCTCGAGATCGGGGCAGCATTAGGACGTTTCATTTCTGCAAAAAAAGCCCCGGGCGCGTAGTTTCAATCCCCTCGAGATCGGGGCAGCATTAGGACCAGGTTTTGGCGGAAGCAAACGCCGCGCCGGGGGGTTTCAATCCCCTCGAGATCGGGGCAGCATTAGGACCGCTGGTGCGAGGAGCGCGTGCGGGAGTGCGCCGACTGTTTCAATCCCCTCGAGATCGGGGCAGCATTAGGACCTCCGCGCGTATCGCGAGCTGGTCCGCGAGGCGCTGTTTCAATCCCCTCGAGATCGGGGCAGCATTAGGACGCGGCGCGCCTCGATTGGTGCGCCGAGCAGGAGCCGTTTCAATCCCCTCGAGATCGGGGCAGCATTAGGACTACAGGCCCTTAATATTATTAAGGGCGAACTTGAGTTTCAATCCCCTCGAGATCGGGGCAGCATTAGGACCGGGGGTACAATATGAAAAGGTTTTAGAAGAAGCGTTTCAATCCCCTCGAGATCGGGGCAGCATTAGGACTCTGGCGCCCGAAAAAATCCTGCAAATCCAGACGATTGCAAAGAGCGATTCCAAAACCTGACGGCATCGCCAGACTTACCAAAGAAACTTTACGCATACGTCAGCCCCTGTCAAGACCTTGTTGCACCTCGCCCGTGCGTGACGCCCGCCTTTCGCGGCGCGACCGGCCCTTCGCCGAGATGGGTTTCGCTTGCCCGTTCGCCACGGCCAGCATGCGGGCGCCGCAGGCACAGACCGCCGAAGGGGCGGAAAAGCTTACGGCGGACAGCCGTCTTCCGCGGATTGGTGGCGATAGGGGAATGGGCCGATCCGCGCGGGCCGAAATCAATGGAACGACTCTGCATGGAAGGCGTCCTTGCCGAGAATGTCGTCCATGGGCCCGATCTTCAGGGCCAGGCGGACGATGCGCCTGAACAGGTCCGCCGGCGCCGAGACGCAAAGCTGAACCGGGGCGGGAACCGGGCCGGTCTCATCGTTGATCCAGACGCAATAGTCGACTGTGGTCGACGGGTCGCAGCCCCGCCGGACGATGATCTGCATGTGGACCACATCGTGATCTTCGTTCTGCCGGATCTTTCCGAGCAGCTCTTCGAGAGAATCGCGGTCCAGCAGCCCGAGACAGGAAAGCGCGGGCACCATGATGGTCGGGACCACCGGATCGATGGCATCATCGGAATCGTCTCTCGTCATCGATCCCTCCTTTCACGCCCCGGCACGGAGACGGCTTCCATTACCCGCATCGCCGCAAGACCCGGATCCGACGAGGAGAGCCGGGGGCAATCCGCAGCCGGTGCCGCCCGCTCATCGCGCCCCGCTGAACCGGCAATCCTTCGTTCCTTCTACCGCAGGAGAAGGAAGGAGTCCCGGCGCAGGCGTCGCGGCCGCCTCCGGCCGCGGCGGCGGGCGAGCTGGCGCCGGGGCCGCGACGGAGCGTCCCCAAGATCGGTCCCGTCACCGGCCCGGTTCGCTGCAGAGCTCCCATCATCACCACCGTCGTCCGGGCTGCAGCCGGCCGGCGCAACGAGCGGCATGGGCAGGTCGGTGAGCAGGATCCCCTCGGGCAGCACCGCCGCGCCCAAGCGGGCGGCAAAGCCGCGTTCGGGAAGACGATAGCAGCGCAGATCATCGGCGCGCGGGTCGATCAGCGAGGCGGCCTCGGTGAGCTCGTCGTCGATGCGGCGCGCATCGCAGCGCATCAGGAACACGCTGTACTGGATGGCGAGGGCACGGCGGCGCAAGTGGCGGTGCAGACGGGCGAGCCGGCGCGGATCGCTGATGTCGTAGCAGATCACGTAGTCGGGCATGGCGGTCCGCTCTCCACGGTCATGAGCCCGGCTCGTCGACGGAGGTGCCATCATGCCGCTCGCCATCGCCAGCCGGCGCGTTCTGGAGGAGGGTGTCGGCGAGCGCGGACAGCAGCTCGTCGAAGCGCCGGCGGATGCGCTCGGCTGCGCGCTCGAAATCCTGATAGAAGCGCTGGCGGCCGGCCTTGCCCATGAAGCAGCCGTGAGGGCCGGTCGTGAAGTGTTCGGGCCGCAGTCGTCGTTCCAGGAAGAGCGCGAGGACGAAGGCGTCCACCTCGGTGCGCAGGGGCTCGACGACGTCGCAGGCGAGCGATTCCCGTCCGTAGTCGACGCCGTGGTAGAAGCCGATGTAGGGGTCGAAGCCATGTCCATAGACGGCGATGACCGCCTCCGCATGCAGCAGCGTGTAGCCGAGCGAGAGCGCGGCGTTGACCGGGTCGCGGGGCGGGCGGCGGTTGCGGCCGGAAAACTCCAGGCTCTCGGGGAGGATCTCGGCCAGAGCCGCGAAGTAGTGGTGGGCCGCCGCGCCCTCGAGCCCGCGCAGCGCGTCGAGGTCGGTCTTGCGGGAGACCTGCCGGCGCATGCTTTCCAGCGTTTCGACGCGCGCGCCGAGCTTCGCCGCGTGTTTGGGCCGGCGGATGGCAAGCTCAGAGAGCAGTTCGATCTGGCTTGCAATCCGGCCGCTGACGACGAGCTGTGCCAGCTGCAGCCGCAAGGCGTCGTCGTTGAGCAGGCGGTACTGGGCGCAGCGCAGGCGGGCATCGCGATGTGGGCGCGGATGAAACAGCACTGGCACGCCTTTCCTCCCGTGCAGAATGACCACCGCGACGTCGCGTGCGCCGAGGGCGGCCAGCAGGCCGGAGGTGAGCTTCACCCCGCTGCGCAGATAGACGCGGTCCACCGGCGCAAGCGGAATGGTGGCGGCCCGCCCTTCGCCGTCGCGGCAGACGAGCGTGTCCCCATCGAGCGCAAGCTCGATATTGCGGCGGTCGATGTAGAGCGTGGCCATGGGTTGCTCCCCGCCATGGCGCGAGTCCGGTCAGTCGACGAGAAAGGGCGGCCCCGTGAAGCTTCTGGCCCGGCCGAAGCAGCGTACGCGCGACCGCGGGTCGAGCGCGAAGCAGTGGATGCGGTCCACACGCCGGTCGATGATCCGCTCGAGCTCGATCAGCAGCGCCTGCCGCTCGCCCGGGGTGAGCCAGCATTCGAAGGCGGATTTCTGGCCCGCGACCCGGTATGCCCTTGCCATCCTGAACACCTGGCGCAGGCGGCGAGGGTCGCTGATGTCGTAGCAGAGCAGATGAAGGCTTCGGGACATGCGGGCCCGCCCGTCCGCCCTCCCGCTACCGGTCCCCGCCGACGGATCCCTGCGGCTGATTCCCGGACGGCGGAAGCGCAATCTCCACCTGCTTCGGATACTTGTTGTTGGCCTTCGTGATGGCATCGATGACGATGCCGAGCGGCCCGCCGACAAGAAGCAGGTTGCCCCAGATCCACCACGGATTCGTCTTGCTGGGCACGACGCGGGTGGCGGCCGGAAGGCCCGGCTTTGCGCAGGTGACCTTCAGATCATGCTTGTTCCGGCGCAGGTTCACGGTCGCCGGGGTGACGACCTCGGCGACGGGCTCGCTCAGCCCCTCGCGCTGGATGGTGCAGCGGGCGCCCTCGGGCGAGGTCGTGATGGCCACATCCTGGTGCTTGCCTCCCATGATGGTGGCGCATCCCCCGAGCAGAAAGCTGGTGGCGGCAATGACGGCGACCAGAGACGTTCCCGTTCGCATCGGCTCGCTCCTCCTCATCAGATACCGGCCCCGCGCACGCCGGTCGTGCGGGCGGCCGCGGCCGATCTGAGCCGAAGGGCGAGGAGGATTCAGCCGTCACAACATTGTGGTGCGCGGATGCGGCGGAGCGGGCTCAAGCTAACGGGCCACGCGGATGTGCGCTCGCGGCAGGGCGATGGCGAGCCCGGATTCCGGCCGGCGGCCCGTGCGCATGATGAGGAACGGCAGGGCCTGGGATCCCAATTGCCGGCGCAAGGCGGCATTGATGCGGGATTTGCGCTCGTTGAACCAGGCCGGATCGAAGCCCTCCTTGAGGGCCTGACGGACCCGGTCTCCGGCCGCAACCGGTCGGCCGGAGGCGGCAAGAAAGCGGTCATACATGTCCAGAAACTCCCTGGGGTCGGCTGCGCGGGCGGTCACGCTCTCGCCACCCCGCGCGCGGTTCAGGGCCAGCCAGGCGTAGAAGGCCGCCTCCAGCGGCGGCAGGCCGAGATGCACACCGGCGGCTCTGAGATCACCGCGAACGAGATCGATCTCGAGCCGGGGCCGGGACAGCCCTTCGGTCACCTCGCGCACGAGCGCCTCATAGGAAAGCGGGCGCGCCAGCAGGTGGTGCGGCAGGTGCCCACGCAGGCTGACAAGGGGAATGCGCGCCAGTGTGACGGCGCGCTGCGATTCGGGGTCGGCGGGGTCGGGATAGAAGAAATCCGGGCGATTCTCGTAGGGCGGACTCACGAGCACGTGGGACATCGCATCGTCCCGCCTCGCATAGACCGACATCGCCGCCGCCATGACCGCGCCCATCGTCTTGCGCCCGCCCGCTATCGAGACATGCAGCGGCGGCATGTCCTCTCGTGTCAGCCGATGCAGCAGCGAGCAGATCTGGTCGGCCGCGCTTGCCGCCTCCTCGGAGGATCGGATGTCCGGCAGCGGACCGCGCGGTCCCTCCAGCGTGACGAATTCCGGCTCCGGCACGCGCACCTCAGGCCAGTCCGCGGCAAGCCGGAATACGGCTCCCCGCGGGTGCTGGAACAGCGTGCGCCGCGCCAGCTCGAGGCCGGCGGCGGTCGAGAGCAGGATCAGGCGGGCGGGCCGGAATCGCGGCCTGACAAGTCTGGCCAGCGCATAGAGCGTCTCCGTGACCACCTGGGGTGCCAGCCCCACGGTGCACAACAGGACGCCCGCCGTGTCCCGTCCATCCTGAAGCTGCGGCCCGCCGGCAACCATGATCGCGTTTTTTCGCCTGCCGCCTGAAGGGTCTTCCCAAGGTTGTGATGATTGTGCATGCTCTCCGGTGGGAGCATCAATCCCCGGCGTGAGGGTGGAGCCGTCGGCAGGACGACCGACGGCGGAACCCAACCGGGTTGGTGTGGACAGGGGTAAAGGGGAAAATCCGAAGATGAGCGGGGAGTCGGGACCGACGGCGCGCCTCCAGGCTTCTGCGCGGGTCGCGTTTGCGGCGCTCATGCACGATCTCGGCAAGTTCGCCGAGCGGGCGCGCATTCTGGACGACGACCCGGTCGGCAAGGCGCGACTCGACGCCTATCGCCAGATCTACTGCCCCCAGCCGGCGGGCGCCGGTGCGAAAGGCTATTTCTCCCATGTGCATGCAGCCTACACGGCGGCCGCATTCGACCTGATCGAAGAATATCTGCCGTCCCTGACGCATGACGTCTCTCCGTTTGCGGCGCGTCAGAAGGCTGCGCAACGGGACAGGGACGGTCAGGAGCCCGACGACTCCCTCGTCAATGCGGCGGCCGGCCATCATCTGCCGCACACCTTCCTGCAGTGGATGGTCGCCTGCGGCGACCGGATCGCCAGCGGATTCGAGCGTCGCGACTGGGAGGAATACAACGCGGCCCGCGAGCCGACAGGGAACACCAGTCACTACCGGACGCGGCTGCTCAGCCTCTTCGGCGAACTGAAGCTTGGCGAGAATGCCCCGGGCAAGTCCGGCCACATGCGCCATCTTCTGCGGCGCGCGGGCCCGGAGACGCTTGCGCCGGTGCCGGACAAGGAGGTCAAGCTGTCCTCGGACAAGGAGGCCCAGGACGAATACCGGCGGCTGTGGGAGGGCTTCGTGGAGGCGCTTGCGGCGATCCCGGCGCCGCACCGGGCGGACTGGGCGCTCTGGCTGGACCATTTCGATACGGTCTGGTTCCAGTTCACCCACGCGATCCCTTCGGCCACGGCCGGCAACACGAAACCGGAGGTCTCGCTCTACGACCATTCGCGCACGACGGCGGCGCTGGCCACCGCGCTCTGGCGCTACCACCACGACCGCAAGGATGACGAGAGAGCCGTGGCCGCCAGGCAGAAGGGTCGAGAGGATTGGGATCATACCAAATTCCTTCTCGTTCAAGGTGACCTCTTCGGGATCCAGCGCTTCATCTTCGCCGATGGCGGGGAGTCGAACCGGGGCGCGGCGAAGATCCTGCGCGGCCGGTCCGCCTATGTGTCGCTGCTCAGCGAATGCGCGGCGCTGAAGATCCTCGAGGCGCTCGACCTGCCGCCGACTTCGCAGGTGATCAATGCGGCGGGAAAGTTCCTGATCGTCGCTCCTAATACCGAGGAGGCGCGCAAGGCGGTCGCCAAGGTGCAGCGCGAGATCGATGAGTGGTTCCTTGCCCACAGCTTCGGAGAGGCGGGCATCGGCATCGCGATGCGTGAGGCATCCCCCAATGATTTCATCGAGGCCGACCGCTTCAAGGCCATCCAGCAGGCGCTCGTCGACGATCTGGATGAGGTGAAGCACCGGCGCCTTGATCTATGCGGAGCACATGCGCCCGCGCCGGTATTCATGGATGCGCAATACCCCAACGGTCCCTGCCGGTATCAGGGGCGCTGGCCGGCGCAGGTCAGGATGGATGAGAAGGACGACGAACCAACGGTCCACCGCCTCACATTGGACCAGAGCACTCTGGGGCGCGTGCTGGCGCAGAAGAAGACGCTGCGGCTGCGCGTGTGGCGGGAGGGCGACTGGAAGCACCAGACCGCCCCGGGGCGGAATGCCCTCAGGGTGCCGGTCTTCGGCTACCGTCTCGCTTTTGTGCCCCTTGAGCACGAGGAGAGGGAGCGCCGCGACGATCCGGCACCGCTGCCCGCGCGCGTCTGGGACCTGTCGCTGCCGGAGCGTGGCGATGCCGCGCCTTGGCACGGGCTCGCCTGGCGCCCGATCAACGCCTATGTGCCGGTCCATACCGACAAGGCCAAGGCCGAATACGAGCCCCTGTATGATGCCGTCGGGATCGAGCCAGATGAGACGGGAGACCGGGATGGCGGCGTGCGCAGCTTTCAGGAGCTGGCAGCTGAAGCCCTGGATGTCTGTGAGGATGTGCAGGACGGCGGCATCGATCTTCGTGGCGTGCCGGCGCTGATGGCGGTCAAAGGCGACATCGACGATCTCGGAAAGCTGTTTGAAAGGGGTCTCGCGGATCCAAGCTTCGCCAAGTGGGCGGCGCTCTCGCGTCAGGTCAACGCCTTCTTCACATTGAAGGTGCCTTGGCTGCTCGCATCCAAGTTTTCCCAAGTCTACACCGTTTTTGCCGGTGGAGACGACTTCTTCTTCATCGGCCCGTGGCGGCAGATGCTCGATTTCGTCACCGCGCTGCGAACGGAGTTCGCGCTCCATGTCGCTGGCAATCCGGGCATCCACTTCTCGCTCGCCATGGTCATGGTCAAGCCCCAGGTTCCGGTTTCCACGATGGCCCGCATGGCGGAAGAAGCCCTGGAGGAGAAGGCCAAGCGCTATGGCGGCGGGGACAAAAAGGCACCCCGGAAGAACGCCGTCACCTGCTTTCAGGAGACGGTCCCTTGGACGGCGGATGGCGGCAGACCCGGTTTCATCGAGCTTCACTCACGCTACGAGGCCCTGGGCCGGCTTGCAGGCGACTTTTCCGTGATCACCAGCAGCGGCTTTCTCTATGACGTGCTGCGCTTCGTCGACATGCGCGTGGCCGAAGACAGGAAGCCCGAGAACACGCTGTGGCGTGCGCTGCTGCGCTACCGCACGCGCCGCCAGATCGTCGACCGTCTCCCGCACGATGTCCGCGAGGAGCACGGTGACAAGATCCATGAGCGGATCGTGACCGAGATCGGTGAGGATGGCATCGAGACGGCGGGCGCGGCCTACCGCATTCCCCTCTACCGGTTTCTCTACGAGCGGCGCAGCTATCGGAAGGGAGACAGGCGATGACCCCATCAGTGCGGGTTCAACAAGGGTATTGAGGAGGAGGCCGGGACATGCCAGATGTGGAACGCCTTGAGGCCGCCATCGCGCGCGGCGATCCTGATCTCTATTCGGACATAGCGGAGGAATGGGCCAAGGCGGTGGCGGAGGAAGGCAAGCGCGAGGGCCGCAAGAACCAGTCCACGCAGCTTCGCCGCTTCTACAACGAAATCTCTATTTGGAATGAACGGGCCAACGACCGCCGCCGCGATTTCGCGGACATCCTTCCCTTCGTGCTGATGGTCCGCGCCAAGGTCGCCTACGCAAAGGGAAGGAAAAATGTCACGGACATCTACGAGAAGATGATCAACGCGGGACTCCAGGCTATCCGCGCGGGAAAGGATACAGAGGAACAGCGCAAAAGGTTGATGCGCTTCAAGATCTTCCTTGAGGCCTTCACCGGGTTCCACGGGGCAATGGAGAAGGGTGGGAGCTAGGACCATGACACTGGTACTTGAAAGGATTTCGCGGCTCACCGGCACCATCGAGCTGGTGAGCGGCCTGCATATCGGTGCGGGCGATGCGGAGATGCACATAGGCGGCATCGACAATCCCGTGATCAAGCACCCGCACACGGATGAACCCTACATCCCGGGCTCGAGTCTCAAAGGCCGGACCCGCTCGCTGCTCGAATGGTGGTCCGGTGCGCTCACAGGCGACCGGCCCTTGGGGTGGAAGGATCGCACGCACTCCCGGGCGGCCGAGACCATCCTCAAACTGTTCGGCATTTCGGGTGGCGATCAGGTCTCCGCCGACAAGATGGGCGACTTCGGGCCTTGTCGTCTCAATTTCTGGGACTGCCCGCTTGAAGAGGACTGGCTGAAGGCGGCACGGGAAAAGGACCTGCCACTGACCGAAGCCAAGTTCGAAAACTCGATCAACCGCATCTCGGGCACGGCGACGAACCCCCGCCAGACGGAGCGCGTGCCGGCCGGCGCCCGCTTCGCGTTCCGGCTGACCATCCGCCGCTTCAAGGGCGACGGAGAGGAGTTGCTCGCCATGCTGGCCCGCGGCCTGAGGCTGCTGGAGCTCGATTCCCTCGGCGGCAACGGCTCGCGCGGATACGGCAAGATCCGGTTCGACGATCTGAAACTCGATGGCGAGGACTTTCGGCTGCCCGAGGATCCCTTCGTGGAGGATGCCGGCAAGGCTGCGTAAGCCACCGTTGAAGGGCATTGTCGCGAGCAGCCAGCCCGGGAGGACGGCAGACCCATGCGCTGGATGCGCTTTACGATCCGCCCGCTGACCGCCTTCGGATCCCAGATCCGTGGTGACACCCTGTTCGGGCAGCTGTGCTGGGCGGCACGCGAACGCTTCGGTCCTGAGCGGCTTGAAGCTTGGCTCGATGGCTACACCGAGGGCCGGCCCTTCCTTGTGGTCTCGGACGGTTTTCCCGCTGACCATCTGCCGCGCCCGCAGGTGCCGCTTGCCAGGATCGGTATCAAGGTGGAACCCGAGCGGCGCAAGTCTTTCAAGCGGCGCGCCTTCATCCCGCAGGCATGGGTCGCGGATGCCCCCGACATCGCTGCGACCTTCCGGCGCATGGCCGGCGATGACGGCGGGGCCGAAAAGCCGTGGGAGGAAGCCGTGCATCTCCACAACAGCATCTCGCGGATCACGGCCACCACCGGAGGAGATTTCGCACCCTACGGGCTGAAGGAGTGGGTGGCGAAAACGGAGCGTTTCGACATCCATGCCGTCTTCGACGAGACGCGGTTCGGCGAGGACGATCTGACCAGGCTGTTTGAGGACGTCGGCCGCATCGGCTATGGCCGGGACGCAAGCACGGGGCTCGGCAAGTTTCAGGTTATTGATCAGGCGGGGGAAAGGCCTGCGGGCCAGGCAGGCGGCGGTTCATGGCTCACGCTCGCTCCCTGCGCCCCGCAGGGCGGTGCCTGGCGGGTGCGGGACTGTTTCTATCAGCCCTTCACCCGTTTCGGTCGGCACGGCTCCATCGCGGCAGTCGGCCCCAACCCCTTCAAGCGGCCGATCCTGCTGGCTGATACCGGTGCGGTGCTGACCCCCCGGGATTTCGACGAGGCGCAGTTGTTCGCAGGCCGGGGCCTCGGCGGGACGGCCAGCCCGATATCCTTGGATGAGGCCTTCGCGGCCACCGTCCACCAGGGTTACGCTCCTGTGGTGCCGGTGCGTCTGCCCAGGGGGTCGGAAGAACCTCTCGCGAGCCGACGGGAGGAGACGGTGTCATGACACGCTTTCTCGAACACTACCGCGCGTGGATCACCCCGCTGTCCCCGGTCCACATCGGCACCGGCGAGGATTACGAGCCCACCAATTTCGTCGTTCACGACGGCGCTCTGTGGGCGTTCGATCCGCTGCACCTGCCCTTTAATGGCCAGCTCCGGAACCGGCTCCGCAAAATCGTGGAAGGAGAGGATGTCGTCGCGGCGATTGCAGCGACGCACCTGTTCTTCGCGAACAGCTTCTCCCCTCAGGTGATCCACCGGACGTCCCGCTATCGCGTACCTGTCTGCGACGGATTCGTGGCCAATTGTGAGGAAGCGAAAAAGAAGTGGCACGATCTCCAGCGCAAGGGCGCGACGCTCAATTTCGATGTCATCAAGACCGTCAATGTCGCGCGCATGATGCGTGATCCGCTCCGATTCCATCCCTATCTGCCCGGCACCTCCGTCAAGGGTGCCTTGCGCGGTCTGGTGCTGCGAAGCCTGGCGCGCTGGAAGGGGCGCACCGTACTCTATGAGACGAAACCGCCCGAAAAAGTAGAAGAGAAATTCCGAAAGCTCGAGAATGACCTGCTGGAACGCGGCGAACGGGCGCATCTGGCGTGGGACCCGTTGCGGCTTCTCGGCGTTTCCGATTTCCACCCGACCCGCGCCCACGCGGGGGATGCCGGACATGTGGTCTTTCGGGTCCGAATGTACCGCAAGCCCGAGCTCAAGAAGGGAAAAAAGAAGGATATCATTGTCTCCGAAGGGGTCGAAGTTGTCCTGCCCGGCAAGCTGCGTCCATTCGAGGGCGCGATCCTTTTGCGGGATCTCGACGGCCATCCCGTGCCCGGCCGTCGAAGGAATGATCTACCGAAGAGCCTGTTTGCCCCCAAGCTCGAAGATCTGGTCGGCACTGCCAACCGCCTCGCAAAGCGGGTCCTCACACAGGAGCGTAACTCACTCACCGTGAACACCCACGTAAACCCGAAATGGTTTGATGCGGCGCTCGAACTTCTGGACGCGCTCGAGCCACACAATGATGACGGCAGCCGGGGCCATCGCGCGTTTCTGCTGCGACTTGGGCAGGGCTCGGGCGCCCGCTACCTTTCGCTTGGCGACCCTGGCACGAAGACGCTTTCCGTGGCAGGGCTGACCGCACACCCCGACCGCGCCGCCCTGCCTTTCGGCTGGGTGCTGGTGGAGCTTGCGCCTGAAGGCGAGGAACCCTCGGCCTTTCCGGAGCTCGAGGCGTTCTGTGAGCGCTGGTCCAAATGGGCCGGCAGCGCTACGGAGGGTGCGCCTTCTCGTTCTGGAAGCCGGCCTGAGGCGGAACCTGCGACCCGAGCCGAAATCGACGTCGAGATACCGGATTCCCGCAATGCGGCGCTGTTGCGAGCGGTAAGGGGCCAGATAGCCTCACAGCTGCCAGAGCGATATCACGCCCTGCTTTCGAATCTCGTAAAGCAGGCCCGGAACTGGTCGCCGGAAGAACGCTCGCTGCTCGTGCGCCTCGTCGAGGAGCATGTGCGTCCGAAGCTTGGTGACCGCGCCGAAAAGGATCACCGCTGGAAGCAGATTTTGCAGCAGGTGGCGAAGCTGAATAGCCGGAGCGGCTGAGGGGGCTGCAGCCATGCCCGCGTCGCGGACCATTCCCCGCGCATCGCCCCCGCACGGGCCGCGAAGCCGGGATCGCGATGCGCCCGCAGCCGTGTCGAAGGAAGACGCCGTCTCCCGCGCGGCCGCCCGCTGGGCGCGCTTCGGCTTTCCCCTTGTGGCGCTCAGATTCGAGGCGGTGGCGCAGGATCCCTGGCTCACACCCGAATTTGCGGGCTCGGTGCTGCGCGGCAGCTTCGGGCGGGCGCTGCGCCGGCTCGTCTGCATGACGGGCATGCCCGCCTGCGACGGCTGCGCGCTGCTCACCCGTTGCCCCTATCCGGCCATCTTCATGCCGCCGGCGACCGACGAGCTGGCGGAGCGCGGGATGCGCGAGCCGCCGGTACCCTACGCCTTCGCGCCCCCGCCCTTCGGCCGCCACGAAATCGCACCCGGGCGGTCGCTTGTTTTCGGAATCACGCTTGTGGGTCCCGCAACGCGGCGCATCGCGCATGTGGTCGAGGCCATGCGCCGCGCGCTCGCCCGCGGTCTCGGCAGCCGTCGCGCCCGCTTCCGGCTGGCCCGCGTCGATGCCCTCGCAGACCCCTTCGACGCCGTCTTCCGGGATCCGGCTGCCGGTCCGCCGGATTGCATCCCCCTCTATGACTTCGTTGACGAGACGGCCGAGACGGAGCCCATCGACGCGGCGATCCTGGACGGCCCGCAACTCGCGCGGCTTCTGGCGCGCCGCCTTGGGGGCCTGGAGACCGGCGACCCGGTCCTCACCATCCACCACGACACGCCGCTGCGCCTGAAGCGTCACGGGCGGATTCTGGACGCCGACGCTCTCTCGCCCGCCGATCTGCTGCTCGCCTGCTGGCGGCGCCGGTGCCAGCTCGAGGCCGCCTGCGGCGATCCGGATGCCGCGCCGGCGCGTCTCGGCGATGCCATGCTGTCGCCTGGCGCCATTCCCGTGACGGCGCGGCATCTCGTCTGGACGGACTGGAAGCGGCGCTCCAGCCGCCAGCGCCGGGTGATGACCCTGGGCGGCATCAGAGGACGCTGGACCTGGCGGCCGCATCCGGCGGAGGCGGCCGATCTCGCCGCCCAGCTTGCGGCCGGCGCGCTGCTGCATGTCGGCAAGGAGACGAGCTTCGGCTTCGGCCGCATGAGGATCGCCATCGAGGGCGGCCGCGCCGCCGCGCCGCCGCCACCGCATGCCGGCAGCACCTTGCATGCGGCACGATCCCATTCGGGCCTTGACAGGAGCTGACGTATGCGTAAACTTTCTTCCATAAGTCCGGCGATGCCGCCAGGCTTTGGAATCGCTCTTTGCAATCGTCTGGATTTGCAGGATTTTTTCGGGCGCCAGAGTCCTAATGCTGCCCCGATCTCGAGGGGATTGAGACAGGGAAGCCATGCGAAACCGCCTCTATTCGACATGGTCCTAATGCTGCCCCGATCTCGAGGGGATTGAGACGACCTGATCAGTCTCATTAGTGCGACCGATTTGGTCCTAATGCTGCCCCGATCTCGAGGGGATTGAGACAGAGCCGCCACAGCCGCTCGACATGCGCTCCGTCCTAATGCTGCCCCGATCTCGAGGGGATTGAGACTTCATGGCGGTGAGCTTATCGAACTTCATCTCGTCCTAATGCTGCCCCGATCTCGAGGGGATTGAGACTGCCGCGCGATATCACATCGCGCGCACGTCGCGTCCTAATGCTGCCCCGATCTCGAGGGGATTGAGACGCCTAGCGGTTCAATTTCGAACCAGGCTCGACGTCCTAATGCTGCCCCGATCTCGAGGGGATTGAGACACGGTGACGCTGTCTGCGTCACCGTCTGCCGCGTCCTAATGCTGCCCCGATCTCGAGGGGATTGAGACCGCCTCTCGGCGCCGGTACGGCCATCCTCGCCGCGTCCTAATGCTGCCCCGATCTCGAGGGGATTGAGACGCAGCGCCCGCCACGGCTCCTCATGGGCGCTCCGCGTCCTAATGCTGCCCCGATCTCGAGGGGATTGAGACGTCATAGACGTGGCGCATGGTCAGATCGACGTCGGTCCTAATGCTGCCCCGATCTCGAGGGGATTGAGACGCCTTCGCAAGGATTGAAATGCAACGGAATCTTGTGTCCTAATGCTGCCCCGATCTCGAGGGGATTGAGACACCTGCCCGCTCGGCGAAGCACAAGATCACCATCCTGTCCTAATGCTGCCCCGATCTCGAGGGGATTGAGACGGCTCCTGCTCGGCGCACCAGTCGAGGCGCGCCGGTCCTAATGCTGCCCCGATCTCGAGGGGATTGAGACCCATGAACGATTCCCGATGCGACGCCGGCGCTCATGTCCTAATGCTGCCCCGATCTCGAGGGGATTGAGACCTATCCGCCCGTCCGCTCCATCTCGGCCGCCGGTCCTAATGCTGCCCCGATCTCGAGGGGATTGAGACACTGGACATCAGACAATCATCCCACTGCAGAGTCCTAATGCTGCCCCGATCTCGAGGGGATTGAGACGCGTGCACGGCACCACCACCTCGGGTGACCGCGGTCCTAATGCTGCCCCGATCTCGAGGGGATTGAGACACGCGTCGCGCGCCCACGCGCGCACGATCGCGGCCGTCCTAATGCTGCCCCGATCTCGAGGGGATTGAGCGCAGGTATCGCGCGCGTTACAGTTGCGCTCTCCCTTGGCGGGGCTGGTAACGAATCCGGAGAGCATCCCGATCGGCACTCTGTCTCGCCAGCATCGGGGCAGCGGCGCGGCGAGCGAGAAAGGGGCGGTTTTCCATGCGTCTGATCGCAGCCTTCCTCGGTACCAGCAACTACCAGCCCGGTCGCTACGTCTGGGACGGCGACCAGCATTTCCTCGCCGATTCCGCCCTCACGAGCCACGAAACCTGCTTCGTCCAAGCGGCCCTCGCCCGCCTGCTTGTCCCTGACCGTTTCATCGTCTTCGTCACCCCGGACGCCGAAAAGAAGCATTGGCAGGGGCTTCTCGACGCCTTCGCGCAGGCGGACCTCTCGCCCCCCGAAAGGATCCGGATCCACAACGGCGAAGATGCGGAAGAGGTAATCTCCAACTTCCGCACCATCGTCGATGCGCTGAACCACCCGGATCTCTTCCCGCGCAGGGACAAGCCCGGGCCAGGCGACCAGGTATTCATCGACATCACCCATGGCTTTCGCTCGCTGCCCTTCTTCGCCGGCGCCGCCATCAGCCTGCTCAAGGCCGTGCGGGCGGACTGGCCCCGGACCCGCATCGTCTACGGCGCGTGGGAGGCGGGGAAGGAAGTTCGGGGCCTCCGCGAAGCCCCGATCTGGGATCTCACCTATTTCGTGGACATGGTGGACTGGGCGCAGGCGCTGCGGCTGTTTCTCAAGACGGGCCGCGCCGAGGACGCCGCGCGCATCGGCACGGAGGTCGGCAACCGGCTGAGCGCCGAATGGGCGCGTGGCGGACGCGAGGGCGAGCGCCCGCAACTCAAGGACTTCGGAGCGGCCCTGCGGGAGTTTTCCGGCCATTTTGCGACGGTGCGCACGGGGCGGCTCCTGCTGGGCGACGGGCGCACGCCGTCTCTCGCCGACAGGCTGCTCGAACGGGCCCGCGCCATCCGGGACCATGCCGGCGCGCATTTGCCGGGGCTCGACTTCGTGCTGGAGGATCTCGTCGCCATGATCGAGCCGCTTGCGGGCTCGCCGCGGGATCTTGCCGGGCCCGGCAACGCCGGCCGCGTGGCCGCGCTGGCGGAGCTCTACCGCCGCTTCGAGCGTCCCCTGCAGGCCGCCATGACGCTGCGCGAGGGCTATATCAATCTCGTCGCCCGGCCCGAGGCGGCGCGGCCCGGTGCGCCTTCCTTTGATCGCCATGCGCGCGAGAGGGCCGAAGGCATCGCCCGTTCCCTCTTCCCGCGGTTTCGTGACGAGGCGAGCGATCTGAGGAACGACCTCATGCACGCCGGCTACCGCGAGAACGCGGTGGCACCGGACCAGCTGCTGGATCGGCTTGGGCGGGTTCTTGACGGCTTTCGGGAGGACAGCAGGATTTCCGGCGTCTTTCTCAACATCTCGAACCATCCGAGCGCGGAATGGAATGAGGATCAGCGGAGCGCGGCTCTGGCGCTCGGGCAGCCGATCCGGGATCTGCCCTTTCCGGAGGTGCCGGCCGAGGCGGACGAGACGTGGATCCAGCGCATGGCCGATGAGCTTGCCGCCGCGGCCACGGCGCTGGCGCCGGCGGCTGCTCTCGTTCAGGGGGAATTCACGCTGACCTTTGCACTCGTCGACAGGCTCGAGAAGGCGGGCGTGCCCTGCTACGCGGCGAGCACGCCCCGGCTCGTGGAGCCGCTGGACGAGAATGCCGGCCAGATGCGTCCGGCGGCGAAATCCACCCGGCGCAGCTTCCGCTTCACCCGCCTGCGCCGCTATCGCCCATAGGCGGCCGCGGGCCCGAGCGGAAAAGGTTTCACGCGTCGTCGGAAGGCACGGCAGCCGCCCGGCAGGTCCGCAAGCGGATCAAATGCGGAGGTGGGCGAGGTCGGGCGGTCAGTTTTGCTGCACATTCGGCGAATTCCGCAAAGGTTGACCGGTTCGATGGGGCGTAATTGACGACCCCGCGCTCCCGAAGGGCGCACCCCGCGATCCCCCGCAAGCCCATTGTCGGCGGTGCGTCACCTCTCGACTGCGCAGGCCGTCTTATGTGCGGCCGTTTCGCGATCAAAACCGTGCAAGAGCACGCAAGACCGTGGTGAGGAAGGGGGAAGGCGCTTCACCACCTCCTCCACGAAGCGCGCCGCGTCGGCCCGCTTGATCAGGCGGATGGGGCGGTCATCGCACCATTCGGCAGAGAGGCTGATGGTCGCCGCGTACTGGGCGCTCGTGTTTGCCGGCCGACGACCCGGACGCCGCCGCCACTGCTCGAGCCATCGCTCGCCAAGCTCACTGAAGAGCGGCTCGTACTGCACCTTTTTCGCCGCGGGATGTCCCAGCCTCTGCAGGCGTCCGGCATTCAGGCCGTCGATCCGCGCCTGAAGATCGCCCGGCAGCCCATCCCCCGTTTCCGGACGCTCCCGAAAAGGGGCCCACGTCACACGCCGATGTCACAGGTTTATGCCTCCCTCTGCCCAGAAAAATGTCGTCGTGTCTATAACTTAACCATGCCTGGGGCCGTCCGCATCCCTATCCGGTCTCCCCGACCAATCCGGAGTCGAGCGGTCCCCGAAGACGGGATGGAGCGGCGGCTGCCGCTTCCCGCCGATGCCATGGCGCGGCCATGCGCCGGGTCGGCAGGCGCGCCCCCGCATCAAGGCGGCACCGATCGGCCCGCAGCCCGATCCAGGGCGAACATCCTGTGGAATCGCGTCAAAGCGGTGGTCAGGAGAGGACACGACCGTGACACACATCGAATTGATTAATTTGTATTATTTAAGATTGCGACAGCATAGATACCCCCAAAGTTACCCCTATTTTGGGCGAGTGCAGATTCCTCTTATGAGCGGAATCAACGTAAGCCTTTTCTGCCTACCTGCGAGGCAACACGCCCCCTGCGCTGTCTTGTCAGCCCGCGTCATTCCAGGATCGGGTTTGATCCCTGCAAGGATCTCACGACGCCCCATGAACCGGCTGCCGGCTCATCCCCGCACAAGGCACACGCGGCCGGCTCGACCAACCTGTGACGAGCAACTGCTTCACCAGTGATAGAAGGTATTCTTTGCAGGCGGATCGCGGCACAGGACGGCGCGCGGGCAAGCCTCTCAGAGATGTAGGCCAAAATCTGTTCCTTGCCCTGTCAACGCCAACGTCCCCCTATTGGCGCGACAGGCGCGCGCCGGTTCACCTACCACGTCCGAACCGTCGGCATGAAAGAACAGCTTCGCAGGCCGGGAGGCATCTGCCTAGAAAAGGAAACTTCCATCGTGCGTCCTGCCGGCTTTGCGGCAATTGCATTCGCCCACCCCTTGGGTTACGTTAATACATTAGTCGAGACCCTGCTTCTTCCTTTCAGCGCATTCGGCGCCGGCCCGATGGTCCGCCACCTGCGGGGCATGGTCACCCGAGTTTCGTTGACGGCCGGCAGGAATTTGTGTTCTGAACTGGGGAAAGCACACCGCAACCTCGGTCAAGGCCCGAAGCGGCGCGCGGCCCAAAAACAGCAAGCAGTCCTTCCACTGAAACCGGATGGTCCCCGTCATGAAACCACACGGGTGCGCGGCGGACATGGCGCAGGCCGCGACCGTCCTCCTGGCGGGACGGTTGAGCTTGGAAACATGCTTCGGATGGTCCTTATGGAGGGACACTTCTAGTTTACCATGTAGTCCACCATGGCAGGGGTGGGGTTTGTTGGAGGGGCGGATATGGCGACCCTCACCGCCTCCGTATCCTGGCACAACCTCTCTAAAGCCGGGGAAAGCCAGCCGACGTGCGCGGTGGGCCGCCTTTAAACCGCCAAAAATGCCAGACTGCGCGTCCTCGCAGCGGCCGCGCGCCTGCCATCAAATCTCAGCGCGCGCATCACCAATGATCTGGAAAGGCTCAACCTCGCGAATTCTTCCCTACCTCCCGCAAGATTTCCCGCTTCCCTCGGAAGATTTCTGGTCGCGCGGCCGCCAGTGCATGTAGTCTTTTGGTGCGATGCCATTGATGGGCACGTTTGTAAGTGCGTACACGCTGGCATCGCGCGGGCCTTCACGGACCGAGAACATCCCCTTTCTGAGAAGGCGGATGAACCCCCGCTCGAGCAGCTCTTTGATGGCCCGGCTCGCGGTGCTTTTGCTGGCGTGAATGACCCGTGCCGCCTTTCGCACGGACAGGTGAATCCGGTTGTCCCGTCCATTGTACCGCCGTCGAAACTCCAGAAGCAATCTGGTGGCGTGGGATGAAAGCCCCTCGTAGGCCGGACACGCAAACTCCCACTCATAGATGCGGACGTGTTTCCCGTCGCTCTTCGACCGGCCGGTCTGATCGACTTTGCTGCCCCGCTTTTGCTTCAAGGTCCTAGCCATGGCGCTCGCCCCCTTTTGCGGCGGACGGCAACGTCTTGCTGGCTGCGTACCGACTGGCCGTGGAGGGTCGGCTGTCGATCCAGGCCGCAATCTCCGAGGCCCGCCAGGCGACCGCCCGCGTCCCGATCTTCACCGGTGCGGGAAAGGCACCCACTGCGACGAGCTCGTAGACGCGGCTGCGGGAGGGCACCGTCAGGTCGAGAACCGATTTGAGGCGAAGAAGTCTGTCCAAATCCGGATCCTTCTCCTGCGTTTCCATCGAATCCGGATATGGACGGGCCCGTGTGTCATGTGGCCCCTTCGTGGCCCATTTTTTCCTTCCATTCCTTGTAGATGCGCCGCAGTTGAGATTCCTTGAGGCTGGTTTTTTCCTTGCCTGCGCAAAATTTCGATGGCGCTGCGCATGGAGCGTCGGCCGCGCAGGAGGCGATCGATTTCACGCGCCAGTTTCTCATTGCGCGCGGCTAGCTCGGTGCGCTTGCTTCGGGCGCGCTCCTCCCCTCCCCTGCGCCCGGCCCAACGGGGCGGGTCGAGGCCCTCGGCGCGCCCCGCCATGTATCTCACAATCCGACTCACATAATAGAACCGCGCCCGCGCCGTCTCCTCGTCGCCCTCCCGGAGCAGAGCCCTGATGCCAGGGATGAAAGTCCCGAGAAGAACCTTCCGATAGAATCGGAACCGACCATCGTCTTCTGGAAAAGGCACACCCTTCACGTAAGCCTCACCGCTTGGCAACAACCCGTACCCACCTTCAGGGCCAATCATCCAACGAACGCGGTTCGGTTCGGACTCCAGAGGCTGAACTCTTCCTCCTTCCCCTTCTTCGCAAAGAGTGCCCCACTCGATATTTTTTCTTTCCTCCTCCGTAAAATGGAACGGTCCTTCGCAGACCCGGCGCCACTCACCATTCACTTTCAGGCAAAGGATTTTGGCTGCATCCCTCCTTCGCCCTTTTTGCGCTTCTGGCACAAGGCCTCTCGCCAATGCCGCCTCCCAGACGCGCATGTCAGTCTCCATCTCTTCGCGCGTCGGGCGGGGCGGACGAATACTGCCCCATGCCATGGCGGTAGAAGCAATGTCGATATCCCCATCATGCTCAAGAGGCAGAGTTTCCGGGCTCTTTCTCTTGATTGCGCTCATGGATGTAACTCCGCTGCTGTTACCGGGTTTCCTTCCGACTGCGAGCAATCAACCCATCTGCGATGATGGGAGAGGCTCGAACGGTCCGATCTGCGGTACATCACGAGATCGCGCGGCCTGATGAAGGCAGTGAGATAGCGGCCGGCTTTTCCTTTACCCGATATGACAGGGCCGGCCGGGCACTGCGAAGTCCGATTTCAATTCCGCGGCGCTCGTGCACCACTGCTATCGACGTCGCAGGAAAAGCCGGCAAACTGCACTCCACAGCCGAGCTTCGCGGAACCTTTCCTTACCCCTTCGCCAAGGCCTTCACATGGCAAGCACTTGCCACAGTGATGGGAACATACCGCACCGCCTCCTCCATTCCCAAAGCTACATCTGGGATCCCAACGGCAATTTACAAGAATACCACGGAAGGGTCAGCCACTCAATGCGTCCTTCCCCCATCCGATGCATTTCTTCAAGCATTTCTATTGTGATGACACGCATTCGGGCCGCGACCGGGCCGTGGCGGTTGAAAGACGGGCACGGACGGTGGTTTGCTCCCCTTTTCAAACGGGGTTCGCCAACATCGAGCGACAAGACAATCGGGACCTTCCACCGTTTTGTGAACAGCGCGCAGGGCGCAAGCAGAGTTCCCCTCAAGGGAGGTATCCCGGTTGACCGATTTGGCAGACAGCGACAGTCTGATGGCACGATAGCAGTCGTACATCTAGTGGTCCCAGAAAGATTCTTGTCATGGCGGAGCCCTTGGCGGATCAGGTCCTGCGAAAGATCGGCGAGGCTCGCGAGCTCTTTCACCGCCTGATCCTGATGGTGGGCCCGGCGGGAAGCGGGAAGACGTCCGCGTTGCAGGAGGTGTCGGCCTCGACCTCCGCACCGCTCGTCAACGTCAATCTCGAGCTGTCTCGCCGGATGCTGGACCTGACCGAACGCCAACGGGCTCTGCAGCTAACACGGCTCTTGGGCGAAATCGTGCGTGAAGCCACAGGCGAGCTGGTTCTGCTCGACAACATCGAGATCCTTTTCGATGTCCACCTGAAGCAGGATCCTTTGCGTCTGCTTCAGGGATTGTCCCGGAACAAGACGGTCGTGGCCGCCTGGAACGGATCCATCGTGGATGGTCACATGACCTACGCCGTCCCGGACCACCCCGAATACCGTCGCTACCCGATTCGCGATTACCGGGTGGTCGGTTCAAAGATGTGCGTGCTGAAGAATCGAGTCATTTCTATGACGCGTGGCCACAGGCAGACAAGACCTCATAAACATATGGGCAAGAGCACATCGTCGAACTTTCACGTGGATGGAGGCCATGAACGTCTTTGAATTCCGCGACCGGCTGATTGAAGACTACAAGCGCTTCTCGCGCAGTTTCACCCGGATTCGGGCTGAGGATGTTCGTAGAGCTGTCGATGCCGAATACGAGAGGGGGCGCTTCTGGCCAGCGCCACTCATCCAGATCAACCCCAATTTCGCGGCAGGCGGCACGGTCGATGAACTAGTCGAGGCAGGACTGCTTGATCCCGAATGCGCCAAAATTTTTCGGATCAAGTCCCCAAATGATACATTTGGCAAGCCCATGATGCTGCACCGCCATCAGCGCGACGCCATCGAGGTGGCGCGGCGTGGTGAGAGCTATGTGCTGACGACCGGAACCGGCTCAGGCAAATCCCTCGGCTACTTCATCCCGATCATCGATGAAGTGCTGCGCCGTAAGCGCGCGGGCAAGTCGCGCAAGGGCATCACGGCGATCGTGGTGTACCCGATGAACGCACTTTGCAACAGCCAGCGAGATGAGCTCGAGAAATTTCTCAAGCTCGGCTATGGCAACGGCAACGAGCCTGTGACCTTCGCGCGCTACACAGGCCAGGAGAGTGACGAAGAGCGCGCAGGCATTGCAAAGGACCCGCCGGACATCCTGCTCACAAACTACGTCATGCTCGAACTGATCATGACGCGGTTCCACCCTACCGACATTGCCATCCGCAACCATGCGATGGGCCTGCGGTTCCTGGTACTGGACGAACTCCACACCTATCGCGGCCGCCAGGGTGCCGATGTCGCGATGCTGGTGCGCCGCGTCAGGGAACGCTTCAACGAGAATCTCCTCTGCATCGGCACCTCGGCCACGATGGCCTCAGAAGGCGACGCACAAGACCGCGCAAGGGTGGTCGCCGGGGTGGCGACAACGCTGTTCGGCGTGAAGGTAAAGCCGGAGAACATCATCACCGAGACGCTGCAACCGGCAACAGCCGACGGCACGCCCATCGACCGGGGCGCCCTCAAGGCCGCAATCGCTGCCGGCGTGCCAACGTCACTGCGCGCAGCCGATCTCAGAACTCACCCGGTCGCCGCCTGGATCGAGCGCAAGCTCGGCCTCGAGGAGCAGGATGGACGAATCGTCCGCATCTCGCGCCCGCGGACCGTAGAAGAGGCGGCGGCGATGTTGGCTGAAGACAGCGGCGTTTCGCAGGAAACGTGCCGAGAGTATCTCACTGCCTTCTTGCTCAAATCTAATGAGATCCAGGATGACAAGGGGCGGCCGTTCTTCGCCTTTCGTCTACACCAGTTCGTGAGCGGCGCCTGGAATGTCTACACGACGCTCGAGGCCAAGGGTAGCCGATACATCACTCTCGACGGCCAGCAGTTCAAGCCGGGAGATCGTGGACGCAACCTGTTCAATCTATGCTTCTGTCGGGAGTGCGGGCAGGAATACCACCCGGTCTGGGCAAGTATGGAAGGCAATCAGCCACAGGCGTTCATTCCCCGCGAACTCACTGAACGCGCCAATGAGGACGAGGATCTCCTATACGGCTATCTGATGCCCGACAGCGACGGCATCTTCGACCCCAACGATCTCGAAAAACACTATCCCGAAGACTGGCTGGAATTCGTTGGCGGGGTGGTGTGCCTCAAGCGCAATTACCGCCGTTTCCGCCCCCTCCACATACAGGTCAACCCGAAGGGCGAGTGTGTGGACGAGGGGCTGTCTGCTTGGTTCATTCCGGGGTCCTTCCGATTCTGCCTAAACTGCGGCGTTGCCTACGACGGCAGTGTGCGCAGCGATCTGACGAAGCTATCGGGCCTGTCGAGCGAGGGTCGCAGCTCCGCGACTACCGTTCTCACGATCGCTGCTCTCAAGTATCTCATAGGAACCGACCTCGACGACGAAGCCAAAAAGATCCTAGGCTTCACCGACAACCGCCAAGACGCCTCACTTCAGGCCGGCCACTTCAACGACTTCGTGCAAGTTCTGCTCTTGCGCGGCGCACTGCTGGCCGCGATCCGCGGCCAGCCCAACAAGGAGCTGACCAACGACATTCTGACGCAACGGGTGTTGGAATACCTCCGCCTAAGCCCCGGGGATTATGCCGCCAATCCTGAAGCCAAGGGCCTCAAGGCGCAGAACACGCTCAAGACGCTACGCGATGTGCTCGGCTACCGACTCTATTTCGATCTGCAGCGTGGCTGGCGCATCACCAACCCCAACCTTGAACAGGTGAAGCTCCTCGCCATCGATTACCAAGGCCTCGAAGACTGCTGCGCGGATCAGTCCGAATGGAAGAATTGCCACCCACTCCTCGCATCGGCGACCGCAGATCAACGTTACACCATTGTCCACGACCTTCTTGACCGGATGCGCAAGGCGCTCTGCATCAAGACCATCTATCTCGATCCCGACTTCCAAGAGCAGCTTCGCAACCGCAGCTTCAACGAGCTCAAGGAGCCGTGGGGCCTGTCGGAAGACGAGCGGCTCTTTTCCTACGCTTACATGGTGCCGCGGCCGCAGCAGCGCCGGACAAGCCGACCTGAGGAGAGGATCCTGCACGTCTCCCACCGCTCGGCCTTCGGTCGCCGCCTGCGCGCTCAGGCCAGCTGGGGCAACAACCCGCATTTCCCCAGGAAATTTGATGAAGATACCTACAACGCTGTCATCGATAACATTCTCCGAGTGCTAACCACTTACGGCTACGTTGAGCCCACCGAGCTCGATCAAGGCCGCATCGGCTACCGGATCGACAGTTCCGTACTCGCATGGCGCCTCGATGACAACTTTGACGAGGAACGGACCGGTTCCACGAATGTCTTTTTCCGCACGCTCTACGACAACGTCGCCAAAATGCTGCAAGACGGCGATCGCTTTCTGCACCAACTCGAGGCCCGCGAGCATACGGCTCAGGTCGACACGGAAATTCGGGTCGAGCGCGAGGTGCGGTTCAGAAAGGGGCTTGCGCCGCAACGGATTGTCGATGGCACTGTCGAGCCGGCCGGACTTCCCGTGCTCTTCTGCTCGCCGACCATGGAGCTCGGCGTCGACATCGCGACCCTCAACACGGTCTACATGCGCAACGTGCCGCCGACCCCGGCCAACTACGCCCAGCGTAGCGGACGGGCGGGACGGAGCGGTCAGCCTGCTCTGGTGATCACGTACTGCGCGGCCAGGTCGCCGCACGATCAGTATTTCTTCGCCGATCCGACGCGCATGGTCGCGGGCGTGGTCAACCCGCCCACGATCGACCTCGCGAACGAGGATTTGGTCAAGAGCCACCTTCACGCTGTGTGGCTCGCCGAGACAGGGAAGGAACTCGGATCCTCCGTCCGGGACGTGCTAGATCTCGAGAAGGTGGATGAGTTGCCACTCCGCGAAGACATCGCGGCGGAGGTAGCGAAGCCGGGCGTTCGGTCGGCGGCTAAAGCCCGCGGCAAGCGAATTCTGGACATGCTCAAGGCCGACCTCGATGCCGCACGCGCCACCTGGTATACGCGGACCTGGCTCGATAATGTGGTGGACGGCGCACCCCGTCGGTTTGATGAAGCGTTCCGTCGTTGGCGCTCGATCTACCGCGCCACCGCGAGCCAGATGAAGCTCGCCAACGACATCCTTAACAACGCCGTCGCCACCGAAAAGGACCGCCGCGAGGCCAAGGCGCGCTACGACGAGGCCTACACACAACAGAGCCTCCTGCTCGATGACCGAGCGACGATGACCTCGGACTTCTATACCTACCGCTATCTCGCGGCGGAGGGGTTCCTGCCGGGCTACAACTTCCCGCGTTTGCCGCTCATGGCCTTCATCCCGGGGCGCAAGGAGAGAGTGGTCCGCGACTCTTTTCTGAGCCGGCCGCGTTTCCTGGGCTTGAGCGAGTTCGGGCCGCAGTCGATCATCTATCACGAAGGCAGCACCTACCGGGTCAAGCGCGCAATCCTGACCATCCGCGACGAGGGCAGTGTAACGGTGTCGGCTAAACTGCCGTTGCAGGGGGCCAGGCTGTGCCCGGCCTGCGGTTATGGCCATTTCGGGGACCAGCGCGAGTTCGAACGCTGCGTGAACTGCGGTCACAAGCTCGAAGGCGGCCGCAGAATCTCGAATCTCTACCGGATCGAGCAGGTCTCGACCCGCCGCGCTATGCGCATTACTTCGGACGAAGAGGAGCGCCAGCGGCAAGGCTACGAAATGATCACCACGCTTCGCTTCGCCGCTGAGAACGGGAAACCGCGGGCCGAGGCAGCGGCCTTCAGCGAAGGTAGTGAGACGCTCCTCGAACTCCGCTATGGCCCGGCGGCGACCATCTGGCGGATCAATCTGGGCTGGCGGCGTCGGCGGGACAAGTCGATCTATGGCTTCACCATCGATGTCAACACCGGAGAATGGACTAAGGACTCTCAGGCGCCGACCGACGCCGAAGATGATACGGTGCGCGAAGGCAAAACCGTCGAGCGCATCACACCCTTCGTCGAGGATACGCGCAACGTTCTTATCGTCAGTCCTCGGACCGCGCTGCCCCGGAACGCCATGGTGACGCTGCAATACGCGCTCAAGCGGGGGATCGAGCAGGAGTTCCAACTCGAAGAGGCCGAGCTCGCGGCCGAGCCGCTACCCGATTCCGAGAACAGACGCGCCATCCTCTTCTACGAGGCCGCCGAAGGCGGCGCCGGCGTGCTGACGCGCCTTGCGAGCGATCCCGAAGCCCTGCAGCGCGTCGCCCGCAAGGCGCTTGAGGTCTGTCATTACGGGTCGATCTCGGGGAACTGGATGGGTCATGGTGACCTCAGAAACGAGGATTCGACCTGCGAGGCTGGTTGCTACCGGTGCCTCTTGAGTTATTACAATCAGCCCGAACATAGGAACATCGACCGGCGCAACGAGCAGGTTCTTGACTTCCTTTGCCGTTTGACCCGTGCGGCGCGGAGCGCGGTCGAAAGTCACGCGAGCGCCGGCGACAGTTTCGACGCGCTGATGAACGCCTCGGTTTCCACGCTCGAGAAGGAATGGCTCGGTTTCCTGAAGGATGGCGGTTTCCATCTGCCGGATCGTGCTCAGCCTTATCTCGAGGCCTTTGGAACCTGCCCTGATTTCGCTTACGAGAACAAGCAGACTCTCATCTACATCGACGGCCCTCACCATGAGGGCAATGCCCAGAAAAAGCTGGATGCAGCCATCACCGCCCGTCTGGAAGACGCCGGGTTTACCGTCATCCGCTTTCCGATAGACAAATCCGCGTGGCCCGCGATCCTTGCGCAATACGCTTGGGTGTTCGGACCTGGCTGCGGCAGTGCTTCGGCACAAGGGACGTCTTTACGCAAGTAAGGGGACAAGAAAAGGCAATGCCAACAGCGGTCGCTTACAAGCCGGGAGACCTCGTCAGGGCGCGGGGGCGGGAATGGGTCGTGCTGCCGGAGACCCGCCCCGACCTGGTAAAGCTGCGTCCGCTGGGTGGCAGTGAGGACGATGCCACGCTGATCTATCTGCCCCTTGAGCCTGAGCTGCCCGCCGCCGCCACCTTCGATCTGCCCGATCCAACCAAACCGGGCTCCCAGGCCGCAGCACTTCTCTTGCGCGATGCGCTGCGCCTTAAGCTTCGGGCCGGCGCCGGGCCATTCCGGAGCTTCGGCAACATCTCCGTCGAGCCGCGCGCCTACCAGCTCGTGCCGCTCCTGATGGCGCTCAAGCTCGACACGATCCGGCTGCTCATCGCCGACGACGTCGGCATCGGCAAGACCATTGAGGCCGGTCTCATCGCCCGCGAGATGCTCGACCGCGGCGAGGTAGAGCGTCTTGTCGTCATCTGCCCGCCGCATCTCTGCGAGCAGTGGCAGCAGGAACTTTCATCCAAATTCAACATCGAGGCGGAGGTCGTGCGCACCGGTACTGCGGCGCGTCTCGAACGCGGGCTGCGACCCGACGAGTCGATCTTCGAGGTCTACCCCTTCACCGTGGTCTCGCTGGACTACATCAAGTCCGATCGCCGCCGGGCGGATTTTCTGCGCGCCTGCCCGGAATTTGTCATCGTGGACGAGGCGCACACCTGCGTCCAGGCGAGCACGACCGCACGCCATCAGCGTTACGAGCTGATCAAGGGCCTGGCGGAGGCCAATCCCGCCCGCCACATGCTCTTCCTCACCGCCACTCCCCATTCCGGCGATGATACGGCGTTCCACAACCTTCTCGGCCTCATCCACCCGCGCTTCGCGCGCCTCATTGATCTGCCTGAGGGTGAGGAACGTCGGCGGCTCCGGGAGGAGCTGGCGCAGCATTTCGTGCAGCGCCGACGCGGCGATATCGCCGAATGGCGCGATGCCGCCGGTTTCCCGGTGCGGGAGAGCCGCGAGGCGACCTACAGGCTGACCGGCGAATGGGGCCGCCTCTTCGACAACGTCCTCGACTATGCCCGTGGCATGGTGAAACGCGCCGAAGGGGGCACAAAGCTTGAGCAACGCATGTCCTGGTGGGCCGCGCTGGCGCTTCTGCGCTGCGTCTCGTCCAGCCCAGCGGCGGCCGCACTCGCGCTGCGTACCCGCCTCAAGGCCGCAGAGGGCGAACCCGAGCCCCGGCAGATCGCCGACCTCGACCAGTCGGCGAGCCAGACGGTCCTCGATGGAGCGTCGGATGATGCGTTGACCCTCGATGAGACCGTTCCCGCCGGCACGGTCGAATCGCCGGAAGACGCCGCCGCCCTTCGTCAACTGATCGAACGCGCCGAGGCCCTGCGCGGGCCGGGGAGCGATCCCAAGCTCGCGACGCTCCTCCGGGAAATCCGGGGCCTGCTTGCGGATGGCTTCAAGCCGGTGGTGTTCTGCCGCTACATCGCCACCGCCCATTACGTGGCGGATCACCTCCGGGCGCTCCTGCCGTCGGACAAGGCGCACGTCATCGCGGTCACCGGCGAGCTTACTCCCGATCAACGGGAAGAACGGATCGAGGAGCTTGGCGCGCTGGAAAACAGCGTCACGCCGGTATTGGTCGCCACCGACTGCCTGTCGGAGGGCATCAATCTCCAGAACTACTTTGACGCCGCGATCCACTACGACCTCACCTGGAACCCGACCCGCCACGAGCAGCGGGAAGGCCGCGTCGACCGCTTCGGCCAGGCTTCGAAGATCGTCCGCACCCTCATGCTCTACGGCGAGAACAACCCCGTCGACGGCGCCGTGCTGAAGGTGATCCTCCGCAAGGCCGAGAAGATCCGCAAAGAGCTGGGGGTCGCGGTGCCGCTGCCGGCCGACAACACCAAGGTCGTCGACGCCATCATGCGCGCGGTTCTGCTTCAATCCGGCGGGGTCTCTGGTGCCGCCCGCCAGCTAGCGCTCGATTTCGGGGAGACCGAAACCGAGGTGGACCGTGCCTGGGAGACGGCGCGTGACAGAATGACCCGCACCGTTTTCGCGCAGCGGCGCCTGCGACCGGACGAGGTGCTGCCCGAGTGGCGCAAGGCGGTCGCCGTCCTCGGCGGCGAGGAAGACGTCGCCCGCTTTGTCAGGCACGCGGCAGAGCGCCTCGGCGCTCCTCTCGAAGAGCGCCGCGATCACTACCGTCTCCCCCTTGCCCACCTGCCCAGGGCGCTTCAGGAACGCCTGGAAGCCGCCGGGCTCAAGGGAACGCTGAAAATAGCCTTCACCCATCCGGTACCGAGCGGCGTCCTGCATATCCACCGTGCCCACCCGCTCGTCGCCAACCTCGCCGATTACATCGCCGAATCCGCTCTCGAAGATAATGATCCGGCGCTCGGCGCGCGGGCCGCCGCCATGTTCACCGCCGGGGTCGATGTCCGGACCACCGTGTATCTCCTGCGTCTTCGCCACCAGATCACGGTCGAGCGGCGCGACGAACAGGGTCGCCACATACCCGCCAAATTGCTGCTCGCCGAGGAATGTCTCGGCGTCGCCGTGCGCGGCACGGCGGCACCCGAGGTGCTTGATGAGGCCGACGCGCTTGCGCTGCTCTCGCTCGAACCCGGCCGCAACATGGAGGCCGGCCAGAAGACGCGTTTGATCGCTCAGGCGCTCGAGGCCGTGCCGGCGCTCGAACCGACGTTCAATGCCATCGCCCAGGCCCGCGCCGAGGCGTTGCTCGCCGATCACCGCCGCATCCGTGAAGCGAGCGACGCGCGCGGGCTGCGCTACTCCGTGAGCCCCGCGCTGCCGGTCGACAAGATCGGTGTCTACGTGCTGATGCCGATGGCGACGATGTGAGGGATCGGACGATGGCGCGCCGTCGCAGAGATACGAGCTTCACCGCCATCCGCGTCGAGGGCGGCATCCTCCCGCCCGAGTTCCTGACCAGTGTGGCCGCGCTCGAGGCGAAGCATCAGACGGGGCCGGACTACGGCCTCACCCGCTCGCTTGCGCTCAAGGACGAGATAGCCCGCTACTGGCGGATCGCGAACGATCTCTACGCGGCCTATGCCGAGCGCCGCGAACGGGTGGATCTCGACCCGATCCGGGTCGGGGTCGAGGGTTGGCTGGTCCCGCTCCTCGAAGAGGTCCTCGGTTTTGACGATCTCGCCCCGGCCGAACCGCTTGTCGTCGATGGCCGCACGTATCCGATCACGCATCAGGTCTTTGGCGGCGCCGTTCCCGTTCTTCTGACGACGCGGGAATTCGACCTCGACCGTGCCGACGTGCGCTTCGGTGATGAGGGCCGAAGGCGGGCACCGCACGGCCTGATACAGGAATTTCTCAACGCCCGCGAAGAGGCATTGTGGGGCATCGTCGCCAATGGGGCGCGGCTGCGGATTCTGCGCGACAACCCGAGTCTGACCCGTCCGGCCTTCATCGAGATCGACCTCGACCTGATGTTCGGCGAGGAGCTCTACTCCGACTTCGCGGCTTTCTGGCTTCTCGCCCACGCGTCACGCTTTCGCCCCGTGGACGGCAGGCCGGAGACCGCCATCCTCGAGCGCTGGCGCAGCGAGGCGCATGAAGCGGGTGCGCGGGCGCTGGACCAGTTGCGCGACGGCGTGACGGATGCGCTGCGTGCACTCGGCAACGGCTTTCTGCAGCATCCGCAAAATGCGGATCTGCGTGACAGGCTCGTGCACGGACACATGACGCCGGAGCACTACTTCCAGGAGCTCCTGCGCCTGGTCTACCGGCTCCTGTTCCTGTTCACCGCCGAGGAGCGCGGCCTGCTCCACAGCCCGGAGGCCACCGACGAGCAGCGCGCGATTTACGCCGAGGGCTACAGCGTGACGCGCCTGCGCGAGCGCGCCCGCAAGCGCCGGCACTACGACCGCCATGACGACCTCTGGCAGGGTCTGCGGATCGTCTTCCGCGCTCTCGCCCATGGAGCGCCGGCATTGGGCCTTCCCGCACTCGGCGGGCTGTTCGCCCCGGATCAGTGCCGAACTCTCGAGGCGCTCAGCATCACCAATGAGCGGCTGCTGGAAGCGATCCGCAGCCTGACCTTCTTCCGGACGTCTTCGGGGCTCGCCCGCGTCAACTACCGCGACATGGGCACCGAGGAGCTGGGATCGGTCTATGAGAGCCTGCTCGAGCTCCACCCCGTCGTCGACGTCGAAGCCAAGCCCTGGACCTTCGGCTTCGTCGGAGAGGTCAATGGCGAGAAGACCAGGGGCTCAGAGCGCAAGCTCACCGGCTCCTACTACACCCCCGCCGCGCTCGTGAACGAGCTCATCGCCTCCGCGTTGGAGCCGGTCATGGCCGAGGCGATCAAAGCGCGGCCGGAAAACCCGCGCGCGGCTCTCCTCGATCTCAAAATCATCGACCCGGCCTGCGGCTCGGGTCATTTCCTGCTGGCGGCAGCGCGCCGCATGGCGGCCGAGATCGCGCGCCTGGAGGCCGGCACCGACACCCCCGACGAGCAGGCGCGCCAGCACGCGCTGCGCGAGGTGGTTCAGCACTGCATCTTTGGGGTCGACCGCAATCCCCTCGCCGTGGAACTCTGCCGCACCGCGCTCTGGATCGAGACCGTCGAACCCGGCAAGCCGCTCACCTTTCTCGATTCCCACATCCGCTGCGGCGATTCCCTTGTCGGCGTGTTCGATCTCAAGGTGCTGCGCGAAGGGATCCCGGATGCGGCCTACAAGCCGCTCACCGGTGATTCCAAGGAGGCCGCCGGCCATTACAGGGCGAAGAACCGGCGCGAACGGGCCGAGCGCGAGCGGATCGCGAGCGGCTTCGATTTCGCCCAGGACCCGCGCGACCTCGCCAGGGCGCTCGAAGCGCTCGACGCCATGCCCGAAGAGAGCCTCGCCGACATCGCGGCCAAGCGCCGCGCCTTCGAGAGCCTGAGGTCGGGGGGTCTCGGGTGGAAGATGAAGATCGCCTGCGATCTCTGGTGCGCGGCCTTCTTCGCCCCCAAGACCGACATCCCGCAACGCGGGCGCGAGCTGGTTCCGACCTCCGGCCAGCTCTGGCAGTATCTCGACGGCGTCACCCTCTATGGGCCGCTCATCGCCGAGACCGACCGGATCGCGCAGGAAGCCCGGTTCTTCCACTGGCCGGTGGAGTTTCCTGAAGTTTTCGCCAAGGGCGGCTTCGACGTCGTGCTGGGCAACCCGCCGTGGGAGCGGATCAAGCTTCAGGAGCAGGAGTTCTTCGCCTCCCGCGCGCCTGAGATCGCCAAGGCGCCCAACAAGGCCGCGCGCGAGCGGCTGATCAAGGCCCTCGGTCGCCCTGACGCCGCGCCGGCGGAAAAGGCGCTCCTCAAAGCCTTCGAACAGGCCAGGCACGAGGCCGAGGCCGCGAGCCAGTTCGTGCGTACCTCCGGGCGCTTTCCGCTCACCGGCACCGGCGACGTCAACACCTATGCAGTTTTCGCCGAAACCTTCCTGAACCTCATCGCCCCCCTCGGGCGCGCCGGCCTGATCGTGCCGACGGGGATCGCGACGGACAATTCCACCAGGGCCTTCTTCGAGGAGGTCTCGACCAGGGGGCGGCTGGCGAGCCTTTATGATTTCGAAAACCGCGAGGCGATCTTCCCGGCGGTCCACCGCAGTTACAAGTTCTGTCTGCTGACCCTGGGCGCCAGTATACCCGAGGCCGAATTCGCGTTCTTCGCGACGAACGTGGAGCAGCTGCGCGACCCGCGCCGCCGCTTCACCCTTTCGCCCGACGACATCCGCCGCATCAACCCCAACACGCAAGCACCGCGCCCGTGTTCCGCAGCCAGGCCGATGCTGAGCTCACCCGGAAGATCTACGCCCGCGTGCCGGTGCTGATCGATGAAGCCAAGGGCGGGGACGGCAATCCCTGGGGCGTGTCGTTCATGGCAATGTTCCACATGTCCAACGACAGCCATCTTTTCCGCACCTGGCGGCAGCTCGAGGAGGCGGGGGCGCGGCGCGAGGGCGCGGGCTGGGTCGAGCCCTCGGGCGCCGTCTGGGTGCCGCTCTACGAAGCCAAGATGATCCACCAGTTCGATCATCGCTGGGCTTCTTACGAGCCGGAGGGGGAAAGCTCGCGCGATGTGGGCGATGACGAAAAGTGCGATCCCGCTTTTCTGCCCTTGCCCCGCTACTGGGTGCCCGAGCGCGAGGTGGAAGAACGCCTTTCCGCCAAGGGCTGGACCCGCGGCTGGCTCATGGGCTGGCGGGATATCACGAACGCGACGAACGAGCGGACCGTGATCGCCGCGGCGTTTCCGCGGGTGGGGGTGGGCGACAAGTTTCTGCTGATGATGTCCAGTTTGAACGCCGAACTGGTGGCAGCACTCCTTGGATGCATGAACTCATTAACGTTTGACTTCGTAGCTCGCCAGAAGGTCGGGGGCACCTCGCTCAAGTACTTTACCATGAAACAGTTGATTGCTTTACCGCCTTCCATTTACCGCCCGGCCGATCTCGCCTTCATCGTCCCCCGCGTCCTCGAGCTCACCTACACAAGCTATTCCATGGCGCCGTTTGCGCGCGATCTTGGGTTTAACGGCCCGCCCTTCCCGTGGGACCCGGACCGCCGCGCGCTCTTGCGCGCCGAGCTCGACGCCTATTACGCCCATCTCTATGGGCTCACCCGCGACGAGCTGCGCTACATCCTCGATCCGGCGGACGTCTACGGCGCGGACTATCCCTCCGAGACCTTCCGCGTGCTGAAGAACAACGAGATCAAGGCGTTCGGCGAATACCGCACCCGCCGCCTCGTCCTCGCCGCCTATGACGAGTTGACCGCCCGGGGCATGCGGCCGCGAACGGAGGGCCATCAATGACGCAGCCTGCCGACGATGACGCGGACGATATCCCGGGAGAGGACATTCTTCCCCTCCTGCGCGGCCCGCACGGCGCGGCGGTCGCAGCCGCGCTGGTCGGCTGCCGGTTCTATCGCGACGATCCCGATTGCCTCTGGACCATCCGGCACTGCGACGCCAACGCCGGGCGGCTCTCCGTAAGCATGCCCGGCGGCACCAGCAGAAACGTCGCACTCGCGGCCGGCTGCGTGCTCGTCTCTCGGGCGCTGCGCCGCGCACTCGATGCGGCCATCACGCCGGAGCTGCGCGCGGCGCAGGACAAACGGCGCGCAATTGCCGCCTATGGCTTTGTCAGAAGAGTGGACGAGCGCGATCTCGACGATCTGTACGCCGCGGTGTGCAGCGCAAGACAGGGGCGCGTTCCACCGGACCATGAACGCGCGCGCTACATCGGCCTCGCCGAAAAATACGGGCAGCCGTACAACGTGATCAAGCCGCTGAGCGCCTGGATCGATGCCGCCCCGGGATCATGCCTGCCTGACCTGCTGATCCCTCTGATCCGTCATTTGCGCCACTCCGGCCGCACCATCGAAGCGCTGAAGCGAACCGAGCAGGTGCTTGCCAGGGGCAGCGAGCTCACGGATGGCGAGCGTCGGGTCCTGCTGATTCAGCGCGCGGCCCTGCTCATGGATCGCTTTGAGCAAACCGGCGATCGAGAATTGCTCGATGAGGCCAGACGCTGCGCCGATCGCAGCTGGGCGATCGAACCGGGCGATCATTGCCGGGCGATCTACCGGCGTCTCGACAGCCTGAAGAGGTAGGGGGCGCGCTTTCAGCGGCGGCTGAAATCGAGATCCCGGCACGACGGGACGGCTTCGTCACCCCGCGCGCCTTGCCACCGTTTCCGGGTTCTGCCGTGCGGTGGCGCACCTTCACCCGCTGTCGGGCCCCGGTGAAGGCGGTGCGGTCACAGGCGGCCTGCGCCTGCCCGCGCCTGGCGCGCCGGCTGGGGCTCGGGCGCCACTTTCCATCCGTCTTGAGGCGATAAAGCCCGACCGGGTCGACGAGCCGGCCCTTCCGGGATCAGCCACAAGGCCCGCGCGAAGCGGGACCTCCCGGACGTGCAGACCTGCCTTCATAGCATCCCGCGGCGGAGACGGCCCCTCACGGACCCGACGACCATCAACACCATCGCGAGATCCATGTCTACCGCATGCGGGACGCGCCGGGATGTCGGCCCGCGCTCGTCCGCCATGGCATCTTTCCGACCTCACGCGGGGGCGAGGACATCACCCATCCATATTAACGCGCCTTTTCGGGGTGGCTGCCCACCGCCCGGCCGTGCGGGGAAAGTCCTCCTCGCCGCCAGCGAGCGACCGCCGCCACCGCCTGATCGGCGGCCAGCTCGTCCAGCCAGTCCGCCCAGCGCTGCATGGCCAGCCGCCGGGCCTCGGTGAAGGCGGTGCGGTCATAGGCGGCCTGCACCTCTCCGCGCTTGGCGTGCGCCAGCTGGGCCTCGAGGATGTCGCTGTCGATCCCGAGCCGCTCGCGCGCCAGCGTCCGGAACATGGCGCGAAAGCCGTGGGTCGCGTGCCGCCCGCCAAAGCCCATGGCCCGCAGGGCCTTGGAGAGGGAATCCCGGTTGAGATGCGGCGTCCTGCGCCCGGCAAGCGAGGGAAACACATGGCCCTCACCGCCCGAAAGCGGCCGCAGGCTCTCCAGCAGCGCCACCGCCTGCCGCGGCAGCGGCACGATGTGCGCATGCCGCGTTTTCATCTTCCCGCCGGGAATGCGCCACTCGGAAAGGTCCGCCGACAGCTCATCCCAGCGCATCGCGACGACGGTGCCGGGACGCTGGGCCGTATAGGCGCACAGCAGCAGCGCCGCGCGCGTGACCGGCTGGGGATGGCGCCGGATCGCCCGCATCACCTCGGCGGCCTCCTCGGGCAGCGTCGCGGCCGGAATGTGCTCCCGGTTGGCCGCCACCGGCAGGATCCCGTCCAGCATCAGCGTGCGGCCCTCCGCGCGCAACCCTTCGCCGATCGCATGGCGCACGATGGCCTGCAGATACTGCCGCGCCTTCACCGCCAGCACCGGCGCCTCCGCCGCCAGCCGCCGCAGCACCGGGGCGGCATCGCGTCCCGAAAGCGTGTCGATGGAATGCTTGCCCAACGCCGGGATCAGATGGCGACGCACGACGAGCTCGGCCTTGCGCCGCGTCGCCGGCGCCCATGTCGGCGCCTTGAACGCAAGCCACGTGTCGGCAACCCGCGCAAAGCTCCCCTCGTCTCGCTTGCGCTGCGCCTCCTTCTCCGCGCGCCGCCGCGCACTCGGGTCGATGCCGCGCGCAAGCAGCCGCTTCGCCTCATCCCGCCGCCGGCGTGCCTCGGCGAGCGATACCGCCGGATAGACACCCAGGGAGATCAGCTTCTCGCGCCCCTGCCAGCGATACTTCAACCGCCACCAGCGCTGTCCCTTCGGGGTGACGAGCAGGAACAGCCCGCCGCCGTCGAACAGCTTGCACGGCTTCGCACCGGGCCTCGCATTGCGGATGCGCGTATCGGCGAGACGCATCCCGCGCTCCCCTCGCCACGGCACCGGCCCCGCGCCGGGCCTTCTGTTACCCCGGAAGCTACCCCAATGTCGCGCCGGATGTCAACGGACAAAACAGGAACATATCGGATGACGAGTGGCGCAAATGGCAAGAATTTCCTAGGATTCCAAGGATTTCAGAGGACCGGGTCGGAAAACGTGTTGGTGCCCAGGAGAGGACTCGAACCTCCACGGCCGCAATGGCCACTGGTACCTGAAACCAGCGCGTCTACCAGTTCCGCCACCTGGGCTTAAGGTGCGAAAGGCGGCTTCGAGCTAATCGCTCGCCCGCGCCTTGTCAAGCGGGCTTGCGGGCCGGATCCGCCCTGCGCCAGGGCCGACGCCGGCCGCACAGGACCGTGCCCGCCTCCCCGCTGCGCCCCGAGCCGCGCCCGCGCGCAGCCGCCACCCCGATCATGCCGCGTTGCGCATGCCGCGGCGCACGCCGCCCGCCTCAGGCCGCGGCCGGTGCGCCGAGAAGCTCGTCCATCATTCCGGCGAACATCTCCGGGGTGAGCGCCTGGGGGCCGTCGGAGAGCGCCTCCTCGGGCCTGGGGTGCGTCTCGACGATGATGCCGTCCGCACCCACCGCCTTCGCCGCGCGCGCCATGGGGATGACGAGGTCGCGCCGGCCCACCGCATGGCTGGGATCGACGATCACCGGCAGATGCGTGAGCTGCTTCAGGAGCGGCACCGCCGACAGATCCAGCGTGTTGCGCGTCGCGCTCTCGAAGGTGCGGATGCCGCGCTCGCACAGCACGACCTGGCGGTTGCCCTCGCGCAGGATGTATTCGGCCGCCTGCAGCAGCTCGTCGATCGAGGCCATCATCCCGCGCTTCAGCAGCACCGGCCGGTGGCTGCGCCCCACGGCCTTGAGCAGCGGGAAGTTCTGCATGTTGCGCGCGCCGATCTGCAGCATGTCGGCGTGCTCGGCCACCGCCTCGACGTCTTCCGGCGCCAGCACCTCGGTGACGATGGGCAGCCCGAAGCGCGCCCCCGCCTTCTTCAGCAGCCGCAGGCCCTCGAAGCCGAGCCCCTGGAAGCTGTAGGGGCTGGTGCGCGGCTTGAAGCAGCCGCCGCGCAGCGCATGCGCGCCGCCGGCCCGGACATAGCGGGCCGCCTCCATGATCTGCTCTTCCGATTCCACCGAACACGGCCCCGCGATGACGAAGAAGCCCGTGCCGATCGCACCGCGGCCGAGGCGGATCACCGTCGGCTCCGGGCGGGTCACGCGGCTGGCGAGCCGCCAGCTCTTCGGCGCCTCGCCCTTTGCCGCCGGCGCCGGCGCGGAGTCCGCGGAAGGCCGCGCCGCCGGGCGCCGGGCCGGCCCGGATCCGGCGGCCTTCGCTTCGACCTTCCGCCACTCGGGCAGCGCGACGGGGATCACCTCGTCGGCCGGGTAGCAGCCCAGCACCTTGAGGAAGCGGGCGCGGGCCGCGATCTCGTCGAGGGCCGCCGCGACGTTCGGGTCGCGCAGATTGCCGGCGATGTCGAGATAGAAGAGCTCCTCGAAGGGATTGCCGGCCAGCGGCCGCGACTCGAGCTTGAGCATGTTGATGGCCCGGTCGCGGAAGACGACGAGGGCATCCACCAGCGCGCCGGGCTTCTGGTCGACGGTCAGAATCAGCGTCGTCTTCGCCGAGACGCCTTCCGGCACCTCGGCGGGCGTGCGGGCGACGACGATGAAGCGGGTGTGGTTCTCCTTCTGATTGGCGAGATCCGAGGCGATCACCTTGAGCCCATAGAGCGCGCCGCCCTCGGCCGAGCCGATGGCGGCGGCCGTCGCATCCCCGCTTGCGACCACCCGCTCCATCGCCTCGGTGGTGCTGGAGCAGTAGACGACATTGGCCGCCTCCAGCTCGCCGAGATAATGGCTGCACTGGGCGTAGACCTGGGGGTGGACGTAGAGCGTGCGGATCGCGGCCGGGGTCACCCGCTCGTTCAAGGCCAGCAGCTGATGCTCGATGCGGTGGCGGATCTCGCCGACGATGTTGAGCGAGGTGTGCTGCAGCAGATCATAGACCTCGCTGATGCCGCCGGAGGTGGTGTTCTCGATGGGCAGCACCGCGAAATCCGTCTCGCCGCGCTCGGTGCGGCGCACGGCGTCGCGGAAGCTGCGGCAGTCGATCACGACATGGGGTTCGCCGCGGCGCTCGAAGAAGCGCCGGGCCGCCTGCTGGCTGTAGGAGCCCTTCGATCCGAGACAGGCGATGCGCACCGTCTTCGCCTCGCCGGCGCCCAGCCGGGTGAGGGTCGCCTGCTGGAGGAGCACCGAGTCCTCGACGATGGTCTGGAACAGCCGCTGGACGTATTCGGGATCGAGCCCGAGGCGGTCCGCCTCGTCCAGCAGGCGCATCAGCCCCGTCACCTCCACCGCCGGTGCGCGCACGGGAAGCCGCGCCTCGGCCTTGGCGCGGGCGACCTCCTTCACCAGTTCCCGGCGCTCGGCGAGCAGGGCGAGAAGCCGGCGGTCGCGCGCCGCGATCTCGCCGCGCAGCGCCTCGAGCCGCGCGGCCCCGTCCCCGGCCGCCTTCCCGGCCGCCGCATCATCCGTCCGTGCCTCGTCCATCATCGCGTCCCTTCGTCCTGTCCGTCCGCCGTTCTCCCGGATCCCGCCCATGACGAAAAACCCCGCCGGATCCGCGGCGGGGCCTGCTGCCTTGTCCTGTCTGCTGGGGTCTTAGAGCTGGATCGCAGACGACCGGCACCGGCTCCCGCCGCAGGGGCGGAAGGTAAAGATGCCGAAGTAATAATAGCTGCGGCTCCTGCTCATGCGCGCAAGGATATGGCGCAGGCGCCGGGGTGTCAAGCGGCGGATTGCCGGCCCGCGCTCCGCTTCCTGCGGCAGTGTGGCATTTCGGTCACAGTTTCAGGGAAATTCGCGCACGCGCCGCCGCTTCCGTTTACTTTTGCCGCGGATGGTGCTGCGATCGGGCCGGGGAGAGCGTCGCGCCCGATCGTCGGCACCGATCGCGCGATCACGGGGCGGGAGCGTCTCCTCCCATCGCGGAGCACGACCGGCAGGTGCGGCGAAGCCCGACCGCCGGCGTGCCGGACAGTGAAAACCACTCAGGGAGGTCAAGCCATGGCATCCAAGTCCGTCACGACGCGCGAGACGCGTCATGCGTGGCTGCTGGCGGCGGCATCGCTGCTGGCGCTGTCGCTCGCAGGCGGTTCGGCTTTCGCCCAGCAGGTCCAGAGCCAGGGGCAGGGCGAACAGGCCACCGGCGAGGAGGAGGAGCTGGAACAGATCGTGGTGACGGGTTCGCGCATCCGCCGCGACGCCTTCACCAGCACCTCGCCCCTGCAGGTGATCGAACCCGATGAATCGATCAAGCTGGGTGTGAGCAATCTGACGGATCTGCTGCAGCGGTCGACGCTGGTGACCGGCACGCAGATCGACAACACCATCAACACGAACGCGGGCAACGCGAACGCGACCGAGGCCCCGCCGACGGGCGGCATCGGCTCGTCCAACGTCGATCTGCGGGCGCTGGGCCCCGAGCGCACGCTCATCCTCATGAACGGCAAGCGGCTCGGCCTCGCGGGTGCACGCGGCGCCCCGGCCCAGCCGGACATCAACCTCATCCCGCTCGCGATGCTCGACCGCATCGAGATCCTGACCGGCGGCTATTCGACGATCTACGGTGCGGACGCGGTGGCCGGCGTGGTGAACCTCATCACCAAGAAGGACTTCGAGGGCGTGGACGTCTCGGGCAGCATCGAGCTTCCCGAACATGGCGGAGCCGAGGCCTTCCGCAACTCCATCGTCTTCGGTGTCAACGGCGAGCGGGGCAACATCACGATCGGCTTCGAATACTACAAGCAGGAGCGGCTTTCGACGGGTCAGCGCAAGTTCAGCCGGTGCCTGCAGGGACATCGAGGTCAGCGAGGACGGCAAGACCCGCTTCGAGGTCCCTGCCGGTCCGCCCTTCTTCGACAACATCGTCGTGATCGGTTCCGACTTCGTGCCGGGTGCCGAGCCGGGCGCGGTGATCCCCGGCGTGACCGGGCCGGACGGCTTGTCGTTCTCGGACGCGCTGTTCTTCTACTACACGCCCGGGCCAGACCGACATCGGGGTTCCCAACTGGTCCACGGCCTTCGCGCTGCCGCAGCCGGCCGATCCTCGAGGGTGCGCAACTTCCCCAACGCCGACATCAACCGCGCCCTCAACCGCTTCGTCTACAACGACTTCTACAACGACCAGGACGAGCGGCGGGCCGCCGACATGGTGCGGCCGACCGAGCGCATCTCGGTGGTGGCCAACGGCTACTGGGACCTCGACTGGGGCCACAACGAGCAGCTCTACTTCGAGACCTTCTTCTTCGACCGCAAGAACAAGGTCCGCGCGACCACCGAGCAGATCTTCCCCGACGTGCCCGGAATGATCCCGCAGGAGGACGAGAACGGGAACATCATCGTCGATGCGGACGGCAACCCGATTCTCGTCGACAACCCGCTCAATCCCTTCCCGGTCACGGTCGCGCCGATCATCACGCTGGACGACATTCCGCAGAACTTCAATGTGGACGTCCAGCAGTTCCGGGGCGTGATCGGCTTCCGCGGGGACATCGGCGGCGGCTGGTTCGAGGAGCACAACTGGAACTATGATGCCTATTTTACCTATGACCGGGGCACGGGTTTCCAGTCCCAGACGATTCTCTTCGAACCGAACCTGACCCTCGCCCTGCAGACGCTCAGGCTGGACGCCAACGGCAATGTGATCTGCGGCCTCAGGATCGAGAACCCGAACGGCTTCCTCACGCCGCAGGAATGCGTGCCGGTCAATCTCTTCGCCCCCTCGATCTACGAGGACGGCGAGGGTCGCTTCGCGACGGATGCCGAGCGCGACTTCCTGCTGGGCACGCGCACGAACCGCACCGTCACCCAGCAGTTCGATGCCGCGATGTTCATGAACGGCGAGCTGTTCACGCTGCCGACCTCCGACGAGCCGGTGGCGACAGCCTTCGGCTTCGAATGGCGGCGGGATACCATCAACTCGCAGAACGATATCGTCGGCGTAAAGGGCCTGAACGCGGCCGAAAGCCCCAGCCAGGAGGGTGATACCATCGGCTCGCGCTGGATCTACGATCTTTATGCGGAGGTCTCGGTGCCGGTGGTCACCCGCCGCAAGTTCGTCGAGCTGTTCCAGGTCGACGGCGCCGTGCGTTACACGGAGGAGCAGAATTTCGGCAACGAGGTCACCTGGCGGCTGTCCGGCACCTATCGGCCGGTGGATTATGTGACCTTCTACGGCTCCTTCAACACCTCCTTCCGGGCGCCGAATCTGCGCGAGCAGTTCCTCGCGGACCAGGCGGGCGGCGTGTCGGGCGGCATCGATCCGTGCCTTGCGCAGAATGTGCAGGTGCTTGATCCGAACGATCCCCAGACGCAGCTGCTGATCGCCAACTGCACCCTCTCGGGCGCCGACGTCACACTGCTCGGCACCGGTGGCGTCACCACGATCCCCGTCATCGTGGGGGGCACCACGGATCTGAAGGCGGAGACGTCCGACTCCTACGTCGCGCAGATGCAGTTCCGGCAGCCGTGGTTCGACAGCTTCGATTTCGACATCGCCTTCACCTATTTCTCGATCAAGGTGAAGAACACGGTCGAGGAGCTGGACCCGGCGACCATCGTCAACCGCTGCTTCTTCGACGCGCCGAATCTGGCGAGCCCGTTCTGTGACCGCGTCGAGCGGCCGGGGGTCGGACCGGGTGGTGATCCGCGTTCCAACATCATCAGCCTGATCGACGCCTCCTTCATCAACATCGGTCGGGAGACGTCGAAGGGTCTCGATGTCGTGACCCGCTTCCGCGCGACGGTGGGCGAGTTCGACGATGCGCCGATCGACATCGTCTGGACGACCGGCACCACCCGGATGCTGGACCAGGTGCGGCAGGTCTTCCCGGATTCGCCGAAGATCGACAATGTCGGGCGGATCGGGAACCCGAAGTGGCTGGTGTCGTCGACCGTCAATGTCCAGTGGAAGCGTTACCAGCTTCTCTGGCAGACCCGCTATATCGGGCAGACGCAGTTCCCGGAGGACCGGGTTGATCCGGAAGAGCCGTTCGGCGTGAACCCGGAGCTCAACACGACGATTCCGACTGCGGATGACTCCGTGGCGGATCGGCGTCTCTACAACGACGTCTCGCTGACGGCGAACTTCGACCGCTTTGCGCTGACCTTCGGCGTGCGCAACCTGACGGACACGAAGCCGCCGCTGATCGATGACAGCGAAGGCCCGAACCGCAACAATGCGGTGACCTCCTCGGGCTTCGATCTCATCGGCCGGACCTGGTTCCTGCGCGGCACCGTGCGGTTCTAGGAAGCCGCGGGTCCGAGGCGGAACCCGAAGCGGAAGGAAGAGGGGCGTCGGGGGTCACCCGGCGCCCCTTTCCTTTGCGGGGCTCCACTTCACCTTTGCCTCGCCGGCATCGACGCGCTATGCCAGATGCACTGGCGGAGGGCCGCGAGAGGGAATGCGACGATGCTGCGCGCGACGGGACTTGGAACTCTGCTTGCCGCCTCTGCGCTTCTGCTTGCAACGGCGGGAGCAAGGGCGCAGCAGGAGCAGCCCACGGGAGCCGAGGTGCTTTCCGAGTTTCTCGCCTGCGACGCACTCGCGCTGCCGGCGGACCGGCTGATCTGCTACGAGACGGCGCTCAAGGCCATGAAGCGGCGCTTCGGACTGGGCGGCGAGGGGCGCGGGGGCGCCGATCTGGCCCCGCTCTTGAGCCACGACCGCGCGGGCCCGGCGCCCGGCGCGCCCGTGCGGCGAACGCCCCTCGTCCCGCGCATGGCGGCTGGTGCGGATGAGCAGACCGATGCCTTCGAGGCGACGATCGTTTCGGCCGCCACCGACCAGGTCGGCCACTGGATCTTCACCCTCGACAACGGCCAGGTGTGGAAGGCGGCCGACGGCACCTGGCTCAAGCACCCCGATTACGCGGGCAAGACGGTGATCGCAAAGCGCGGCTGGATGGGCGGCTGGCGGTTCAAGATCAAGGAAGACAAGGAGGTCGGCCGCTTCAAGCGGATCCGGTGATCGCGCAGCGCCATCGCGTGATCGCGATGGCACGATACGGCAGAAGAACGGAAGGTCGGCATGCGGAATCGGTTTCGGAAGGATGGGCTCAAGGCCCACCGCACCGCTCCGGCGGCATGGGCTGCTGCGGCGGCGGCGATGCTCACGGCGACAGGCCTGCCGGCAGCGGCTCAGCAGCCCTCGGGCGGCGAGGTGTTCTCGGAGTTTCTGGCCTGCGAGGCGGTGCCGGACCCGACCGAGCAGCTGATCTGCTTCCGTACCGCGCTCAAGAAATACAAGGCCCGCTTCGGCCTGCTCTCGGGGCGGGCGGAGGATGCCGCGCGGGACAATCCGGCCGCACTCCCCGCGCCGGCGGGCGGAAGCGGGCGGGCATGGGCGCGCGCGCCCGCCGTCTCCGCGCCGGCACCCGCATCCCCGCCCCCGGCCGATGCCTCCCCCAAGGCCGAGCGCGAATATCGCCACGCCCTGGCCGAGGCGACCCCCGATCGCGTGGAGGGCGTCATCGTGGAGGCGAGCCGCGATCCCCTCGGCTACTGGATCTTCACGCTCGACAACGGCCAGGTCTGGAAGGAGGCCTCCAAGAGCCGCCTGCGCGACAGTTCCTTCACCGGTCGCCGGGCGACGATCCGCAAGGGGCTTTTCGGCAGCTGGCAGATCAAGATCGCGGGCGTGGGCGCGAGCGGACGCGTCGTGCGCATCAGATGACGGCGGATCGCCGTCCGCTCCCGCCCGAGTCTTCCAAGCCCAAACCCGCCCGCCCGGCCGGCATGAGCTGGTCGGGCGCTGCGAGGCGGAGACCCGCCCGGCGGGGCTCCTGTCTGCCAGCGGGTGTGGCAGATTTGCCACAGCTCGCGAAAAAATGATGCCTGCCGGCGCTGCGGGGCGCCTCACTCGCCTTTACATCTTTTCGAAAGCTGTGATGAAATTTTGCGCGAGCCGGCTTTGCGATCGTGCTGGCTCCGCCGCTTCTTCCTGCGCGATGCCGCGCGGCGCAAGAAAGTACCGAGAACAAGGGTTCCGCGCCGCGGACGAAGCGGGAGGCAGGCGGTCAAGCCATCCTCATGGAAACCCAAGGGAGGGACCGGACGATGCAGGACATCCTGAAGGCACGCAAGATCCAGGCGCTGGTCGCGACGTCGGCGGCGGCGATGCTGATCGCGATGGCGAGCGGCGCGCAGGCGGCGGAAGAGGCCGCGATTCCGGAGCTGCAGGCGGCGCCGCAGGCGCAGACCCAGGCCCAGACCCAGACCGAAGAAGAAAAAAAGAAGGCCGAGGAAGAGGAGATCGAGCAGATCGTGGTCACCGGCTCGCGCATCCGCCGCAGCGAGCTCGAGTCGCCCGCGCCGCTCACCATCATCGACAGCGAGGCGGTGAAGCTGTCGGGTGAGAACAACCTCGCGGACTTCCTGAGCGAGCTGCCGGCGCTGTCCGGCTCGCTGACCCCCGACCAGCAGACCGGCGCCTCGCTGGGCCTTGCGGGCCTCAACCTGCTCAACCTGCGCAATCTCGGCTCCGTGCGCACGCTCGATCCTCGTCAACGGCCGCCGTCATGTGGCGGGCGACCCCGGTTCGTCGGCGGTGGATGTCGGCACGCTGCCCGTTTGCGCTGGTGGAGCGCGTCGAGGTGATCACGGGTGGCGCGTCCGCGATCTACGGTGCGGACGCGGTCTCGGGCGTCGTCAACTTCATCATCCGGGACGACTTCCAGGGCCTCATTCTCGACGCCCAGTATGCGCCGCAGGACAACCGCGGCTCCGCGGGAGACAGCTATCGCTTCTCGGCGGTGGCCGGCGGCAATTTCGCGGACGGCACGCGGCAATGCGACGCTCGCCATCGAGTGGCGCGAGACTAACGGCCTCGACGAGGCGGATATCGACTTTCTTCCGGCTCAACCGCGGCGTGATCCGCACCGACCTCGACACCGACACGGATGGCGACGGGATTCTCGATCCCGACGGGCAGTCCGATCGCACGACGCTGTTCTTCCGGCCTCGGGCTCGCTGCAGATCTCGTGATGGCGGCAATCTGTTTCCTGTGGAGGCTTTCTCTGGTTTGGCTTCACCGCCCGCGACTCCGGCGCGCAGTCTTCCGCTTCTTCGAGGGTGGCCAGCTGCGGCTTGCCGACAAGGGACCGCTCGGCGTTCTCGGTGCCACGGCCGCGGTTCACTGTCCTGGATGGTGACGGCTTTCCGTTCGGCGAGTTCGCCGGCTCGCTCACGCCCGATTCCCAGTCGCTCGTCATCAACTGCCTTCGTGAACTATCAGGTGACCGACTGGCTCGAGGCCTACATGGAGGGCAAATACGCCAACACTCAGGCGAACTTTCGCCTTCCAGCCGAGCTTTACGTTTTACCAGACGTCGCGCCGGTGAGCGCCCTTGTCGTGACGATGATGGCGCACCTGTTCCCGTGCCGGTGCCTATCTTTGGGCCTGACGCAGTTGGCGTGCCGACTCTCGCCATTGGCCTCGGACAATCCCTTCCTGACCGATGAGCGCGGGCGACCCTCCAACATTTGGCCAGATCTTTGCGCCTTCGCCGGCCTTGGCCTTGGCGTGTGCGCTTCAACTTCGACCTCGGTGAGCGTACCCAGACGGTCGATCGCCAGACGGCGCGCATCGTGACCGGTGTGCGGGGTGACTTCGACGTCGGCAACCTCTTCCACGACTGGCACTATGACGCCGGCTTCACCTATGGCCGCACCTCGGCCACCAACATCCAGCGGGGCATTCCGCTCGTGCCGCGGCTGGCGGCCGCGGTGGACGCCATCGCCCTGACCGACGCCATCCTCGCCAATCTCGCAGGCGGACGACCCGGTCGTGCCGGCGTTCGGACCGGCACGCGTCATTACGGCCGCCGAAGGACGCAAAGCCGGGCGACATCGTCTGCCGCGCGCTGGCGATGGAGCGTTCGGGCCAGGATTCGGGTTTCGACTCCTTTGCCTACGAGGGCTGCATCCCGACGAGCTACTTCGGGCCGAACGCGATCAGCGCGGAAGCGCGTGCCAACTGGATCAACGTGAACGTTCTCGAGAAAGGCGCTTGTCGAGCAGTGGGATGCGTTGTTCACGTTGACGGGTGATCTGTTCGAGACGCCGCTTCGGCGCCGGGCCCGTTTCCTTCGCGCTCGGCTACGAATACCGGGGCGAGCGCGCCCAGCGTCACGAATGACGATCTGCCGCGCATCATCGACGTCTTCGCGAATGCGCAGGCGGGTGTCGGCGGCAAGTTCCACGTGCACGAGGGCTTCTTCGAGTTCAACGTGCCCATCCTGCGCGACAAGCCGCTGGTGGAGGAGCTGACGGTCCATGGCGCCGCCCGGTTCTCCAACTACTCCATCGGCGGTCGGCGTCGACGACGACTTGGGGCGTGGACGGCACCTATCGTCCGGTCCGCGACGTCACGCTTCCGCGGCACCTTCTCGCGTGCGATCCGGGCGCCCAACATTCGGTGAGCTGTTCCAGCCGTTGTCGCAGACCTTCGACGCAGATTGCCGACCCCTGCTCGGCCGGAGAATCTGGACGGCCAATCCGGATCTCGGCCGCGAACCGCCGTCAAGAACTGTGCGGCGCTGGGCATTCCCGCCGCTGGGTGACCTACGTCGATCCCAATCCGAACGTGTCGAATGCCGGCTTCTTTGGCGGCAACCCGAACGTGCAGGAGGAGCGGGCGCGCTCCTGGACGGTGGGCACGATCGTGACGCCGCGCTGGGTGCCCTGGCCTGTCGCTCGTCGCGTCGACTACTACAAGATCAAGATCAAGGACGCGATTGCGACGCTTCCTGTCCGCGCAGACGACTCGTGGCCCAGCGCTGCGTGGACGGGCCGACGCTCGATCCGACGTTCTGCTCGCTGATCAAGCGGGCGCACGGCCGCGGGCGCTCGAACGCCTTCGAGATCATCGGAGTTCCTGCTCGACGGTTCGCTCAATGTGGAGGCCCTCTCCACCCGCGGTGCGGATTTCGATGCGCATCTACCGCACGTCCTTCTATGATCTTGTCGGGCGCGAGTGGGGTGACCTCGGCTTCCGCGTGCGCGGCACTTGGCTCGACAGCCTGAAGAGTCTTCGCCTTCCAGGACGATCCGGAGGACTTCGACCAGTTCGCCGGGCTGGATCGACAATCCCACGTCTGGCACTTCCAGTTCTCGACGACCTGGGCCTACAAGCGCTTCAGCCTGACATACACCTTCGAGTGGCAGGATTCGCAGTGGGTCTTCAACAAGGAGTCTCGGCAGAACGAGCCGGACCTGCTGCTGTCGAAGGACGTGCTGGCCACGGGCGGCTACGGCATCCACGACATCGCCGTGACCTATGATCTGTTCGACAATGTCACCCTGCGCGCCGGCGTCAACAATCTGGCGGACAACGACCCGCCCGCGATCGCCGAGCGTGCGAGACCTTCGACAATATCGGCCGCCGCTACTTCGTCGGCATCACCGCCCAGTTCTAGGCGGCACCTATACGCACCCTAAGGAGGGGCCGGGCCTCGTGCCCGGCCCCTCTCTCTTTCCCTTTCCTTCTTCCACCCGTTGTCGGCTCTGCCGGCGAAAAAACGTAAGCGGAGAGCGCGGTCGGTGCGTCGGCCGGCGCCGCTGAAAGAGCAAATTGTGCCGGTATCAGAGCGGGCCCGACCCCGTCGGACGGCCCACGACGCCGTCCGCGCCCGGCGGGCGATCGATGAGAGCCGTAAGGAGTCTCTCTTCCGCCGCGTTTCGAATGCGACGGGGCGCCCGCCTTCCGTCTCACCGCGGGGCCATGCGCAGGGCGCCGTCGAGGCGGATGGTCTCGCCGTTGAGCATGGGGTTGGTGACGATGTGCTCGGCGAGCATCGCGTATTCCTCCGGCCGGCCGAGGCGATGCGGGTGCGGGACGCTCGCCGCCAGCGCCCTGAGGCGCAGGGGGCAATGGCGATCCCCTCTCGTCCGGGGACACCGGCCGCGGAAATCGTGAGGACTGCGCACGGGCGGGATGCCGAGATGATCATGGCTGCAGGGCGTGCACATTCGATGCTCGTCGATCTCGCGCTCGGGCTGGTGGCGCATGCCGTGGCCGACTTGGCAGACCCGGCCGTTTCTCCGGTGCCTTGAAGAGGCCCCCTTTTCCTGCCTCCTGTCGGCTCCTTGCAGGAGGAGCCCACCCGTCTTCGCCCCGAGAGCGCGAAGCAGCGGCGCTCTGGGTCTTCGCCGCAGGAAGGAGAGTACGGACTCCCTCACCGCCACGCAGGCCCAGCGCACGCTCCGGTCATGCCGACTGTCGATCCGATGAACTTCAGAGGAAATCGAGCGCTTCAGAACGAAATGCGCCGCACCACCCTCTTGGTGACCGGGTCGATCAAAAGGATCTCCACGATCCGTCCGTCAACCACGACCCCGAATATCAGCTTGCCGTCGGGACTCTTGCCGAGAAAGACCACGCCGACATCGACGGTTCCCGAGGCGGTTGCCAGCGGTGTACCGGTGCCCGCACCCGCGCCGCTGGAAATGGTGATGCCAACGCTTTCCTGCGCGCCGGTTTGCGGGTTCGTGATCGTGAGGATGCCGCCTCCACGACCATCAAGAGCCAGTCGAACCGGCGCCCCAACAACCGGCAGCTCACCCTGCCAGATGGCCATGCGGCCTTCATAGCCCGTGAAGGAAAGCGGGCTTGCCAAGCTCTGCCGCCCCGGCACGAAGGCCGGTCGGCTCGAAACCTTGCCTTGCGCGAGCAGAGGCTGCGCAAGCAGCATGCCGGAACCGGAAAGAAAAAGCATGGAAACCCAGAGGAATAGAGCGGCACCGGCGATCGCCCGCTTTGCCGAAGGGAAGAACCGTCCACTCCCCGACACCCGGCAATGAGATGTCCTTTCGCCGCTTCCCCACCCGCATTTGCGCTCCCTGAGCGCGGAATGCCCCTTGGCGGGGAAATGCTCTTCTTCCCGCTCTTCCTGGAGCAGAACCGCCAGATCCTTCATGGCTTGGACTCCCCTCTCCTGGAGATGTTCCCCCTATACGTCCCACGGCAAATCCTGTCCCAGGTTGCGCGAGCTGTCAAGACTTCTACGATCCGCGTTTTATCGGCAATCGAACGGAGAAACGGGGGGCTTCCCCCGCGGCGGGCCCGGGAAACCCAGGACTTCGCGCGCCTCAGCTCCCTCAAGCAGGGCGCCACGAGATGCCAGAGGCCCAGCCGCCTTGGGCGCGCCCCTCACTTCGGCGCCATGCGCAGGGCGCCGTCGAGGCGGATGGTGTCGCCGTTGAGCATGGGGTTGGTGACGATGTGCTCGGCGAGCATCGCGTATTCCTCGGGCCGGCCGAGGCGATGCGGGTGCGGGACGCTGGCTGCCAGCGCCTCGCGCGCCTCCTCGGGCAGGCTCATCAGGAGCGGCGTCAGGAACAGGCCGGGCGCGATGGTCACCACCCGGACCTGCTTATCCGCCAGATCCCGGGCGATCGGCAGCGTCATGCCGACGATTCCGCCCTTGGAGGCCGAATAGGCCGCCTGGCCGATCTGGCCGTCGAAGGCGGCGATGGATGCCGTGTTGATGATGACCCCGCGCTCCTCGCCAAGCGGCTCGGCCGCCACCATGCGCGCGGCCGCCACGCGGATGCAGTTGAAGGTGCCGACGAGATTGACGCGGATCACCTGCTCGAAGGCGTCCAGCGGATGCGGCTTGCCGCGGCTCACCGTCTTCATGGCGAGCCCGATGCCGGCGCAGTTGACGAGGATGCGCGCGACGCCATGGGCGGCTTCGGCCTCGGCAAACGCGGCCTCGACGGCCCCGGCGTCCGCGACGTCGACGACTGCCGCCCGCCCGCCGATCTCGCGCGCCACCGCCTCGGCGCGCTCGCCATTGCGGTCGAAGATCGTGACCTTGGCACCCGCCGCCGCCAGCCGCCGCGCCGTCGCCTCGCCCAGCCCCGAGGCGCCGCCGGTTACGACAGCCGCAACACCCGCGATCTCCATGTCCGCATGCCTCCCTTCAGCCCGTCTTGCGCCATCCGACCGCCGCCGCGGCCACCTCTGCGTCGGAAAAGCCGGGCGGGGGCCGGGCTGTCAAGATCCCGCAGCGGGCGAGCGCGTCGCGCCGGCCACCGGCAGGAGCGGCCCTAGGGCACCAGCAGCACGGGCCGGTCCGCCATGTGGGCGACGGCGTTCGCGACCGAGCCGAGCACGAGATCGACGAGCGTCGAATGCCCGCGCCGCGCGACCACGATCATTTCCGCCTTGCGCTCGCGGGCGACCTTCACGATCTCGGCGGCCGGGTGCCCCCAGGTCAGATGCGTGTCGACGTCCGCCGCACCCTGCTCGCGTGCGAGCGCGGCCAGCGGCTCCAGGACCCGCTCGCGGCCGATGCGCTCCTCCTCCTTCTTCTCGACGGGCCGCCGCAGGGCCTCCTCCACCGAAAGCGGAGTGTAGGCCGACCAGCTGATCACATGGACAAGCAGCAGCCGCGCCCCCGTCTTCTGCGCCAGGCGCGCGGCATGAATCACCGCCCGCCGGCTGTTCTCGCTGCCGTCGACACCGACGCAATACAGAGTGTCCGCCATCGTTCCGTCCTTCCCGTCCGTTTTCCGGCCATCGCCACCGCGCGGCCGCTACACGATCAACGCGCCTTGGCCCCTTTCGTTTCGCGTGCATGCATCAGCCTGCCGGAAGACCCGGCTCAGCGCTTTGACATCGATCAAACGGCGCGGCGCTTCCTCCCCTCCCCGCCCGCAAGGATGAGCCGCAGGCCCGACCCTTGCCGCGCCTTTTCCCGTCATCCGCAGGCTCGAGCGGCGCGTTCCGCCTCTTTTCGTCACCCGCGGACTTGATCGGCGGGTCCGGCGGGAAGCGGAAACGACCCCGTGCGCCGGGAACAGCCCGTCTGATGGCTGGATTCGCCGCTTTCGCAACGAATGACGAAGAAAGAAAGCGCCACCCGCCGGCTCGACCGGCGGGACCGGCCGGCGGCGGAGCCAATCCCGGGGGCGGGGGATGCGTTCGCCGCCTCATGGGTTCGCCGGTCAAGCCGGCGAACGACGAGTGAGGAGAGCGTCACCCGCCGGCTCCCCCATCGCTCGTCACCCGCCGGCTTGACCGGCGGGTCCAGCGGGCAGCGGGGCCGATCACCTGCGCCGGTACTGCCATCACCGCCTGATGGGTTCGCCGGTCGAGCCGGTGAATGACGCGACGGGGGAGGGCATCGGTCGGTGCCTACTCCCAATCGTCATCCGCCGACTTGATCGGCGGATCCAGCCACTATCGGGGCCAACGACGGCGTCGCGGCGGTTACCACCGCCGGCTGGATTCGCCGCTTTCGCGGCGAATGACGAAGAAAGAAAGCGCCACCCGCCGACTTGATCGGCGGATCCAATGAAGCTGCGGACGATCCCCGTCTCGATCCCGCCGCGCCGGCGCGCGCCGACTCAGGCGGCCTCGGTGCCGCCGACGACGAGCGAGGAGACGAGCAGCGCCGGCTGGCCGACGCCCACCGGCACGCTCTGGCCGTCCTTGCCGCAGGTGCCGATGCCCGGGTCGAGCCGGAGCTCCCTGCCGATGGCGCGCACGCGCTGGAGCACCTCGGCCCCCGAGCCGATCAGCGTCGCGCCCTTGACGGGCTCGGCGATCCGGCCGTTGCGGATGCGATAGGCCTCCGTGCAGGTGAAGACGAAGCGCCCGGAGGTGATGTCCACCTGACCGCCGCCGAAATCGACCGCATAGATGCCGTCCTTCACCTCGGCGATCATGTCCGCAAGCTCCGCGTCGCCGGGGCGCATGAAGGTGTTCGTCATCCGCGGCATCGGCAGATGGGCGTAGGACTGACGCCGGCCGTTGCCCGTGGATTCGCGGCCCATCAGCCGGGCGTTGAGGCGGTCGAAGAGATAGCCCTTGAGCACGCCGTCCTCGATCAGCACGGTCTCGCGGCTCGGCGTGCCTTCATCATCGATGGTGAGCGAGCCGCGGCGCAGGGGGATCGTGCCGTCGTCGACCACCGTGACACCGGGGGCCGCCACCCGCTCGCCGATCCGGCCCGCGAACACCGACAGCCCCTTGCGGTTGAAGTCGCCCTCGAGCCCGTGGCCGACCGCCTCGTGCAGCAGCACGCCGGGCCAGCCGGGCCCCAGCACCACCGGCATCTCGCCCGCCGGCATGGGCTCGGCCGCAAGATTGACGTCCGCCTGGCGCAGCGCCTCGTCCGCCAGCCGCCGCCAGCCCCCCGCCTGCTCCAGCGCCCCGGCGAAGGCGAGCCGGCCGCCGGCCGAGGCCGAGCCGCGCTCGCGCCGCCCGTCCCGCTCCAGAACCACGGAAATCGTGAGCCGCACGAGCGGCCGGATGTCGCGGGCGCGAAAGCCGTCGGCGCGAAGGATCTCCACCACCCGCCAGCTTGCGGCAAGCGAGGCGGTGACCTGCCGCACACGCGGGTCGCGGCTGCGCAGATGCCGGTCGATCTCGGCGAGCAGCGCCACCTTCTCCGCAAAGCCGGGGCGCGCCAGCACGTCCTCGTCGCCATAAAGCCGGCGGTTGGTGCCCGGCGGCGGAGGCGCCATGCGCACCGGCCCGCCCCTGCGCAGACTCCGGACGACCGCGGCGGCCTCGGCCAGCGCCTGCTTCGTCAGCAGCGGGGAATGGGCGAAGGCCGCCTGCTCGCCGATCAGCCCGCGCAGCCCGAAGCCGCGGCTTTCGCCGTAATGGGCATCCGTGATCCGCCCGTCTTCGAGCAGCAGGGACTCCGTGCGGGCGTATTCGGCGAACAGCTCGCCGTCCTCGAGCCCCGTCAAGGCCTCGCCGACGAGGGCGGGCAGAGCCTCGGCATCGAGATCACCCTCGCCGTAGAGCAGCGCCTCGACATCGCCTGCCGGGGGGCTGCCGCGGTCTGCGTCCTGCCGCGATGCGTCCATGCGTGCCGAATCCCTCGCCTGTCGATACGATCCCGCGCCCGCGTCCGCCGCAGGCGGCACCCGAGACCCTTCCTGTCGCAAGATAGGGACCGCGGCCCCGCTTGCATAGGATCCCCGCCCGGAAAAAGCGGCTTGCGATGGGCGAAAGCCATCGTCTAAAGAACCGGCAAAACCACCGCGCCCGATCCTGCCCGCTGCATGCGGGGGCGCCGGCGGGTGGCACACGCCAGGCCCCGTGGCGGGCGCCGTCGGCAGGCCGGAACCGGCGGAACGGAACAGTCAGCAAGGCGGAACGATCCCATGGTCATCAAGCGCATCGCATCGCTCGTGGCGGTCCAGCTCATGGTCTGGTTGAGCGCCGGAACGGCGCTGGCCCAGGAGATGGTCGGCGCGCCGCAGGATCGGGAGATCGGGCTGCAGCCGGCCGCCTCGCCCATCGCCCACCAGATCCACGACTTCTACGACCTGCTGCTCGTCATCATTCTGACCGTCGTGGCGGTGGTCGCGGGCCTGCTGCTGTGGGTCATCATCCGATACAACCGCAAGGCCAATCCGACGCCCTCCAGGGTCACCCACAACACCCTCCTGGAGGTGATCTGGACGACGATTCCCGTCATCATCCTCGTGACCATCGCGGTGCCGAGCTTCCGCCTGCTCTATGCCGAGGACGTCGCGCCGCCGGCGGACATCGTGGTGAAGGCCGTCGGCCACCAGTGGTACTGGACCTACGAGTATCCCGATCTGGGCGGGATCACATTCGACGCGATCATGATCCCGGAGCGTCTGTTCGACGATCCGGCCGCCGCGGGCGAGCGCGAGGAGGCGGCCCGCCAGGTCGCGGCCTTCCTCGGGCGCAGCGAGCCGGTGAAGCTGCACCGCCTGCTCGATACCGACACGCGCCTCGTCGTCCCCGTCGGCAAGGTGGTCAAGGTTCAGGTGACCTCGACCGACGTGATCCACTCCTGGGCCGTGCCGGCCTTCGGGGTGAAGATTGACGCGATTCCGGGCCGGCTCAACGAGTCCTGGTTCAAGGCCGAGAAGACCGGCACCTTCTACGGCCAGTGCTCCGAGCTGTGCGGCCAGCGCCACGCCTTCATGCCGATCGCGATCGAGGTCGTGAGCGAGGAGGAGTTCGCCCGCTGGGTCGAGAAGGCGAAGGCCGAATACGGCATGGCCGCGGTCGACGGCGCCCGGCCCGTGCGGCTGGCGGCGCGCTGAGCGCGGGCTTGCGTGATACATCGTGACGCGCGAATATGCGCGGCGGCTTTCCGAGGGTGAAGCCATCGAGTGGCGGAAAGAGGTCAGGGACAGGGTATCATGGCTGACGCGGCACATGCACATGCGGACCACCACACGCCGACCGGGTGGCGGCGCTGGCTGATGTCCACGAACCACAAGGACATCGGCATCCTCTATCTGTGGTACGGCGCGATCATGGGGATCATCGGCTTCCTGTTCTCGCTCGCGATCCGCATCGAGCTGGCCGAGCCCGGCACGCAGTTCCTGCCGCTGTTCACCGGCGGCGACGTTGCGGCCGCGCACAGCCTCTACAACGTGCTGATCACCGGCCACGGCCTCATCATGATCTTCTTCTTCGTGATGCCGGTGCTGATCGGCGGTTTCGGCAACTTCTTCGTGCCGATCATGATCGGGGCGCCGGACATGGCCTTCCCGCGCATGAACAACATCAGCTT